>CAVXPV010000017.1:0-359342 GCA_963763715.1 uncultured Solirubrobacterales bacterium | reverse complement strand
CCGGGTCGGACGAGATCATGCTCGACGTGATCGGCCGCTCCTACGGGCTATGAGCCGGTGACGCCCGCCGGCTCCCGGACATCTTCTGCGTTATTGGCACAAGATGTCGCAGGCCCGGAGTCCAACGCCCGATTCCGCCGTTCACCACCGCCCACGAGCGCATGCGGGCCGAGATGCGCGCGTTCGTGACCGAGCGGCTGCACCCCCATGCCGACGCCTGGGAGGAGGCCGAGTGGTTCCCCAACGAGGTCTTCGGCTGGCTGGCGCAGGCCGGATACCTCGGGCTGCGCTTCGATCCCGCCTACGGTGGCGCCGGCAACACGCCGGCGGCGGCGGTGTTCGTCGAGGAGCTGGCGCGCTGCGGTTCGGGCGGCCTCGCCGCCGGGCTCGGGGCCCACGCCGGGATCGCGCTGCCACCGATCGAACGCTTCGGGACCGAGGAGCAGAAGCAGCGCTGGCTCGTTCCCGGCCTGCGTGGCGAGCTCGTGGCCGCGCTGGCCATCACCGAGCCCGGCGCGGGCTCTGACGTCGCCGGCCTGCGCACCCACGCCACCCGCGTCGACGGCGGCTGGGTCGTCAACGGGGCCAAGACCTTCATCACCGGCGGCGTGCGGGCCGACGTCCTGGTCTGCGCCGTCCGGACCACGGACGCCGATCCTCAGGCGCGCCATCAGGGCATCTCGTTCCTGCTCATCGAGAAGGGCGACGGCGTCACGGCCAGCCCGCTGCGCAAGCTCGGCTGGCACGCCTCGGACACGGCCGAGATCGCCTTTGACGACGTGTTCGTGCCCGCGGAGAACCTGCTCGGCGCCGAGCATGGCGGCTTCTACCTGATCATGGCCAACTTCCAGTGGGAGCGCCTGCTGATGGCGCTCGGGGCGATCGGCGCGATGCAGGCCTGCTTTGAGCGAACCCTGGCCTTCGTGCTCGGCCGGCGCCCGGCGCCCCGGCCAGGCGGTGCGCCACACGCTGGCCGCGATCGCCCTGGAGATCGAGGCCGGACGGGCCGTCACCTACCACGCGCTGCGCCTGCACCTGGCCGGCCAGGACGCCGTGCGCGAGGTGACGATCGCCAAGCTGCGCACTCAGCGGGCCGCCTTTGACGCGATCGACACCTGTCTGGGATTGCACGGTCTCGATGCCCCCGCCGAGCTCGAGCGCGCCGCCCGCGACGCCCGCCTGGGGCCGATCGGCGGCGGAACCGACGAGATCATGAGGGAGATTCTCGGGCGCTCGCTGGGGCTGTAGCCTCGCCGATAGTGGTCTTCGTCACAGATACCGACTGATGGAATCGACGCGGGGGCAGCTTCTCGTCGCCGGCCCCACGCTCGCGGATCCGAACTTCTTTCGAACCGTGGTCCTGATCATCGAGCACTCCGCCGAGGGGGCGCTCGGGCTGGTGCTCAACCGCCCGTCGGAGACGACGGTGGGCGATGTCGCCTCCGAGCTCGATCCGTTCGTGGAGACCGAGGATCCCCTCTGGGTGGGCGGCCCGGTCTCCCCCTCGGCGCTGATCGTGCTGGCTGAGTTCGAGAACACCGGCCGACGCGGCCCTGATCGCCTTCGAGGACATCGGCGTGATCGCCACCGATACGGCTGACGGGCCGCCCGAGGTCCGCCGCGGGCGCGCCTTCGCGGGCCACGCGGGCTGGGGCCCTGGACAGCTGGACGCCGAGCTCGAGCGCGAGGACTGGATCGTCGAGCCGGCCGTGCGCGAGGACGCGTTCACCAGCGAGCCCGACGAGTTGTGGTCCTCGGCGCTGATCCGCAAGGGAGGCAGTTACGCGCTGGTGGCGCGGATGCCGCCGGATCCGTCGGTCAACTGATGGCACACGAACACGGGCACGGCCACGACGGCCACGGCCACGCTCACGCCCGCGATGCGGACCGCGGCGCGCTGCGCACGGCCCTGATCCTGATCAGCATCTTCATGCTCGCCGAGCTGATCGCCGGCGTGCTGGCCGGCTCGCTGGCGCTGCTCTCCGATGCGGCCCACATGCTCACCGACGCCGTCGCGCTGGCCATCTCGCTGTTTGCCGCCAGCCTCGCCGCTCGCCCGGCCCGGGGCGCGATGACCTACGGGCTCGGCCGGGCCGAGATCCTCTCCGCCCAGGCCAATGGCGTCACGCTGCTGATCCTGGGCACGCTGATCGTCGTGGAGGGGATCAGCCGCCTGGTTTCCGCGCCCCGCGTGGACGGGGGGCCGGTGCTGGTCGTCGCGCTGGTCGGCGTCGCGGTCAACCTGGTCGTAGTCCGGGTCCTCGCCGGCGACAAGGGCGCGGAGCGCAGCCTCAACATCGAGGGCTCCTACCGCCACATCCTCACGGATCTGTTCGGCTTCGTGGCCACGGCGGTCGCGGCGGTGGTGATCCTCGCCACCGGCTTTGCCCGCGCCGACGCAATCGCCTCGATGCTGATCGCCGCCCTGATGCTCCAGGCCGCCTACGGGCTGCTGCTCGCCTCCGGGCGGGTGTTCATGGAGGCGGCGCCGGCGGGCCTGGACCCCGAAGCGATCGGCCGTTCGCTGGCCGCGCACACCGGGGTCGTGGAGGTCCACGATCTTCACGTGTGGGAGGTGACCTCGGGCTTCCCGGCGTTGTCGGCCCATGTGGTGGTCGCCGCCGGCGACGATTGCCATCAGCGTCGCCGCCAGTTGCAGACACTCGTGCGCGAACGCTTCGGGGTCGAGCACACAACCCTCCAGGTCGACCACGAGGCGGCCGAGCAGCCCCCGCTGCAGATCGAGGTCCCCGGCCGCAAGCGGGGTTAGACTCGGCGCCATGAAGCTGGTCAGGCCGGGCGAGGAGCACGACGTGCCCCGCGGAGTGGTCGGTGGAGCCGAGATCTCCCAGGCCACCGCGGGGGCGCACAACATCTACATGGGGCGCTTCCGCGTGCCGGCCGGCGCGCGCTCGCTGCCCCACTACCACGAGGGCTGCGAGAGCACGCTCTACATGCTCAGCGGCGGCATCGTCATCCGCTGGGGCGACCGTCTGGAGAAGGAGCTGCGCGTGGAACCCGGGGACATGCTCTACGTGCCGCCCCGCATCACTCACGTGGTCGAGAACGTCTCGGCCGCCGAGCCCGCCGATTACGTGGTCGCGCGTGACTCGCCGACCGAGGACGCGATCATCGTGCCGTGGGCCGAGGCGCAGGCATGAGCACCGCAGAGGGTTTTCTCGCCGGGGTCGGCGAGCGGCAGATCTTCTGGCGCAGCTGGAGTCCGGACTCCGAGCCCCGGGCCGTGGTCGTGATCGTCCACGGCGCCAGCGAACACAGCGGGCGCTACGAGCACGTCGCCGCGGCGCTCGTCGCCGACGGCTACGCGGTGTACGCCTCAGACCACCGCGGCCACGGCCGCTCCGACGGACCGCGCGCGGTGATCGACCGGCTCGCCAACGCCGTCGCCGACGTGGACCGGCTCGTCTCCCAGGCGCGCGGCGAGCACCCCGGCCTCCCGGTCGTGATGCTCGGTCACAGTATGGGCGGCACGGTGGCGCTCAGCTACGCGATCCGCCATCAGGAGCGTCTGCACGCTCTGATCCTGTCCGGACCGCTGGCCGCTTTGGAGGCAGCCCCGGCGCCCCTGCGGATGCTCGGCCGGGTGCTGTCGGTGCTGGCCCCGCAGCTGCCGCTGATCAGCATCGACGCCTCACTGGTCAGCCGTGATCCCGAGGTGGTCCGCGACTATGAGGCCGACCCGCTCAACCACCACGGCAAGCTGCCCGCTCGCACCCTTGATGAGCTCGCCCGCGCGATCGATGATTTCCCGGAGGCGGTGACCACGATCACCCTCCCGGTGCTGATCCTGTACGGCACCGACGACGGACTGGCGCCCCCGTCCGGCGCGCTGATGCTCGATCGCCGGATCGCCTCGGCGGACAAGACGACGATCCCCTACCCGGGCCTGTTCCACGAGATCCTCAACGAGCCCGAGCGCGATGCCGTGCTCACCGATATCCGCGGATGGCTGGCCGACAGGTTGGACGCCAGCGTGCCGGCGGGTGCGACCGGAGCGGCCGGCGCCGGAGACGTCCGCCGGGACGTCTCCGGCCCCCAGCACCTCGTAGCTGCCGTCATCGAACACGATCATCCCGCCGTGGAGCAGCCATCCCGGCGCGCGCTCGGGCCCGCTCAGCACGGCCGCCTTGGCCAGCGTCTCGGCCTGCGCCGCGGTCGGCGCCAGCGCGGTGGCCTGGACCACGCCCGTGTACGCGGGACGCCCGGTGCGGGGGTCGAGCAGGTGGTGGGCGGGCCGGGCGTCGCCGTCGAGCCAGCTGCGCTTGCCGATCCCGCTCGTCGCGATCGCCCCGTCGCGCAGAGCAAAGGTGTGCAGACGCGTACCGTCGAACGGGCTTGTCACGTGGATCGGGCGCTCCACGCCGCCCCGGCCGCCCAGCCGGATATCACCGGCGCAGTCGATCGCGAAGGCATCGAACCCGTCCAACAGCTCGGCGAGCTCGTCGGCGAACACCCCTTTGGCGATGCCACCGGGGTCGAACACGGCGCCCGGCCGGCGGGTGATCGTGCCGCGGGCGGCGTCGACGCTGAGCCGGCTCAGCGGATCGGCTCCGCGGGCCGGGCCGCGGCGCGCTCAGGCGCGAGCGCAAGCGCCACATCCAGGGGGATGCCGGCCCCCTCCAGTGAGGTCCGGTAGCCGGCCCGCTCGATCTCGGCCCCGAGCGTCGCGTCGACCAGCCCGCCGGTCTCCCGCGCCGAGCGCAGCGCGGCCAGGGCGAGCCGGGCCAGCAGCGGGCTGACGGTCAATGTCCGGCGGGGGTCGCGGTTGAGCGCGCTGACCTCGCTCGTGGTCTGAAAGCGCGAGAACCGGTCATGCCAGCTGAGCAGCGCCCGGCGGGACATCGCGGCCGCCGCGGCCGCGTCCACGGGCCGCTCGCCGTCGGCGACGATCACCGTGCAGCGACCTCCGAAGCAGTCGAAGCGGTGCAGCGACTCCGGCATCGTGTCAGGGCGAAGATGTTCGCTCATGACTGGCTCGAGGTCAGTGCGCTGGGCGAAGAGCTGCTCGCGCTGCTCGAGCCCGAGCTGGCCGAACTGCTGCTCGGTGTGGTCGTGCTCGTGGTGCTCGTCGTCGTCGGGGTGCTCGTCGTCGTCGTCGCGGCGCTCGCGCCCGAGGTCTTCGTGGTCGGCGTCGTGCTCGTGGCTGTGGTCGTGGCCGGCGTCGTGGCCGTGGTCGTCGTGGTGGCGGGCGAGGAGGCGGTGGACACCGTCTTGGTGCCGGGCCAGGGCCGGATCGTGGCCCGAGATGAGCAGCATCGTGATCAGCAGCCAGGTGGCCACGAACAGGGCCAGTGCGCTGGCCACGACACGCCGACGGATGCCCAAGATGCGAGCCCTGCGCGCCTGGCGCATGGCGATCCCGCGGGCACGGCGATCAGACGGGGAAGGGGTCATGTCAGTTCCTCTGGTGACGAAGTGGAAGGTGCGACGTGTCCAGCGTCCACCTCGACCGTCGGGAGGGCGTGAGTCGTGACGAAGAGTCACGTATGAGCGCGCGGTCGCGCTGCGGTGCAGGCTCCGCGTGGCGCGGTCAGGCCCGGCGCCGGCGCGCGCCGGAATGCCCGAGCCGCTCGAGCTCGTCATGCTGGCGGCGGATCCGCTCGAGAATCACATCGGCGGCCTGTTGCTGCTGGTCGCGGCTGGACTGCTTGACACGCTCAAAGCGCAGCGGCTCCCCGTAGCTGACCGTGACCCGCGGGAAACGCCCACGCTTCCAGTTGCGCGCCTGATGGGAGCCGAGGATCGCCGACGGGCACCACCGGCGCCCCGGACTCCAGCGCCAGGCGCCCGATCCCCGGCTTGGCTTCGTCGGACACCTTGCCGGTGCGTGAGCGGCCGCCCTCGACGTACATCCCCACCGCGCCGCCGCGGGCGAGGATCGCAAACGCGCTGATGAAGGCCTCCTCGTCGGCGTGTCCACGCCGCACGGGGAAGACGCCGCCGTGGCTGAAGATGTAGGCGCCGATCGGGTTGTGGAACAGCTGGGACTTGGCCATGAACTGGATCCGCCGGCGCACGAAGGCGCCGGCGAAGAAGTGATCCATGAACGAGGCGTGATTCGGAGCCAGGATGAGCGGCCCGCCCGGAACATGCTCAGAGCCGATCCCGCGCGCGCGGAAGGTGATCAGCGCGTTGAGGACGGTGACGATCCGCACCGGCTCGTAGACCTTGGTCTCGGGCACGCCGGCGCGGACCCGGGCGTGGAAGACGTCAAACTGCTCCTTGGGCCGCTCCTCCCGGTAGCGCTGGGGTTTGATGTCGACGTCGGGCATCTCACCCCGCAGTATCCGTCAGGACGCGAGTCGCTGCGCAAATGCCTCCAGGCCGCCGGTCCAGCCGTTGGGCGAGCCGACCGCTGCGTGCATCGACTCCCAACCCTCGCCGTGGCGCTCGATGCCCCGATGCTCGAGCTCGACGCGCGTGCGCTCGGGGCTCTCGGCGATGAACCGGACCTCGACCTCGCTGCAGCGCGCCGGGTCGGACTCGAGCGTCCAGCGGGTGGTGATGTCCCAGCTGAACACCAGCCGCCGCGGCGGCTCGTAGGCGAGCACCCGTGCCCAGCGCGACTCGCTGCCGTCGACGCCGACGTCGTAGATGTGACCGCCGACCCGAGGCTCGAAGACCATCTCGGCCAGCTCGGCCTCGAGGATGTGGTTCTTCTCCGGCCACCAGCTGCCCATGCCGGCGGTGAAGACCTCAAAGGCCCGCTCGATCGGCGCCTGACACGACGGTCGCGGCGTGGACGGCGGGGGCGATGGACTGGGTGCTCATGGGTTCTCCTGGGTGGTGGTGGGTCGCTCGACCTCCGCCCGGAAGGCGGCCAGCGCGCGGGGCCAGAAGCGGTCCAGGTAGGCCCTGAGCGCCTCCACCCCACGCGGGTCGAGCCGGTAGACGCGGCGGTTGCCCTCGGGCAGGCCGATGACCAGACCGGCGTCGCTGAGCACCCGCAGGTGCTGGGAGACCGCCGGCCGGCTGACCGGCATGCCGGACGCCAGCTCGCCGACCGACTGCGGCCCCTGGGCGACGCGCTCGAGGATCGCGCGACGGGTCGGGTCACCGAGGGCGTCCAGACAGATATCGGCGTGGACGTGAGGGTAAGTCGTCACTTACGGTAAGCCTAGACTTACGCTTGGCCTCTGTCAAGCCTCGAGCCGCGGCGAGTCGCGGCCGCCGGCGTCAGCCCTGGAGCGGCAGGACCAGCGTCGGCTTCTCGATCGTGTGGTCGCTGCCGGTCGAGACCACCGCCGTGCCGATCGAGAAGAACTCGATCACGTGGGAGCCCCAGCCGTGGCTGCGCTCGACGATCCGCGCCCCCACGATCCCCTCGGACTGCAGCTCGTCGGCCTCGGACTGCATCCGGCCCATGGCCAGCTCGCGGGCCTCGTACAGCGCCTGCGTGAAGTTGGGCATCTCGACGTTGCGCCCGACCTGCTTGAGCGACGCGAGCATCCCCTGGCGGGCGACGTGGTAGACGCAGTTGCCCATCACCAGCCCGGCCGGCCGGTAGCCGGCGCGCAGCAGGGTGGCGAAATCCTGGCCGCTGAGGTCCGAGGTGAAGGGGCGGCCGTTGGGCGCGCGGTGCAGCTCGCCGCCGGCATGCTTGACCGCCGTGCCGACGGCGATGAACTCGGCCAGGTCCGCGCCCCAGTCATAGCGGCCGATGTCGAGGCGCACGCCGACGATCCCGTCGGCCCCGAGCGCGTCGGCCTCCTCCTCCATGCGCGTCATGGCCAGCTCGCGCGCGTGGTACATCGCCTGGGTCAGAACGCTCATCTCCTGGTTCTGATTCCAGCTCGCCTGCTGGAAGCCGATGTGGTAGATCGAGCTGCCCAGCACGAGCCCGAGCGGCTCGAAGCCGGCCTGCTTGACGAGCAGGAACTCGTTGACCGACAGGTCGCTGGTGAAGAAGCCGCGCGCGACCTCGCCCTTCATCCGCTCGATCCGGTCGCGGCCGGACTGGGGGATGCCGGCCAGCGAGCCCGCCTCGTAGCCGGCGGCGTGCGGCGCCGTCCTCGGTGACCTGGGCGGCCGGTGCGGCCGCGGGATCGGGATCGTCGTTGCGGTTGAGAAAACCCATGTCTCTCCTATTGGTTGAGCAGGCGCTCGAGGGCTTCGCGGGCGGTTTCACTGCGGCGGGCCTCGTCGGCCACCGCCTCGCCGAGTGCGGCGAGCCACGTCCGGGTGTCGACCACCTCGGACTTCAGGACGATGCCGCCCGACACCCGCGACGAGGTCGTCTCGATTCCGGTGCCGGCGCGGCGCATCTCCAGACGCCGCCCGCCGGCGTCGACGGCCACTCGCTGGACGCGCTTGGGCCCGAACAGGCCGTCGCGCCCGCGCTGCACCTGCACCGCCCCCGGCATCGCGGCTTCGAGCTTGGCCGCGACCGCTTCGACGAAGCTGCCCAGCTCGGCCTCGTCAGCGCGCAGCGAGGCGGCGAGCAGATCGATGTCGAGCGGGCCGTTGGAGTCGGCGAGGGCCACGTCAGGCAGGCTACGCCTCCGCCCAGCCGCGCGCACGGGCGACGGCCCGGCGCCAGTCGGCGCACAGCCGCTCGCGCTCGCCGGCCTCCATCCGCGGCTCGTAGCGGTGCTTCTCACGCCACCGGCGCGCCACCTCGTCGATCGTCCACAGGCCGACGCCGACGCCGGCCAGCGAGGCGGCGCCGAGCGCCGTCGTCTCGGGGATCTCGGGCACGCTGACCGGCACCCCGAGCACGTCGGCCTGAAACTGCATCAGCCACCCGTTGACGGTCGCCCCGCCGTCGGCGCGCAGCTCGGTCAGCTCGGTCCCGCAGGCGGCCTCCATCGCGCGGACGGCATCGACGGCCTGGTAGGCGATCGCCTCCAGGGCGGCGCGGGCGAGATGCGCGCGCGTGCTGCCGCGGGTCAGCCCGACGATCGTGCCGCGGGCGTACGGGATCCCAGTGCGGCGATCCCAGGCCGGTCAGCGCGGGCACGAAGTACACCCCGTCGTTGCTCTCCAGCGACGCCGCGAGCGGTTCGGTGTCGGCGGCGACGTCGATCACCCCGAGCCCGTCGCGCAGCCACTGGACGGCCGCGCCGGTCACGAAGATCGACGCCTCGGTCGCGTAGGTGAGCCGCTCGCCGATCCGCCAGGCGACGGTGGCGAGCAGGCCGTCGGCGGCCTCGGGGCGGCGGGGTCCGGCGTTCTGCAGCACGAACGAACCCGTCCCGTAGGTGTTCTTGCCCAGCCCGGGATCGACGCAGGCCTGGCCGAACAGCGCGGCCTGCTGGTCACCGGCGATGCCCGCCACCGGCACCGCGTGGCCGTCCAGCGCGTCGGCCGTCGTGGTCGCGACTGAGCCGCAGCTGGCCACCACCTCCGGCAGGGCACGCTCGGGAACGCCCAGCAGGTCCAGCAGCTCGGCGTCCCAGGCCCCGCGCGAGATGTCGAACAGCATCGTCCGCGAGGCGTTGGAGGCGTCGGTGGCCAGCTCGCCGGTGAGCTTGAAGATCACCCACGCATCGATCGTGCCGAACACCGCGCGGCCATCGCGGGCGCGCTCGCGCAGGCCGTCGACGTTGTCCAGCAGCCATTCGATCTTCGTGCCCGAGAAATAGGGGTCCAGCACGAGCCCGGTTCGCTCGCGCACGAGCGACTCGTGGCCGGCCGTCGCGCAGCTCGTCGCAGCGGGCCGCGGTGCGGCGGTCCTGCCAGACGATCGCGGGCGCCAGCGGCTCGCCGCTGCCCGGGTCCCAGACGCACGATCGTCTCGCGCTGATTGGTGATTCCCACGGCGTCGAGCTCGCCGTCGCGCACGCCGGCGTCGGCCAGCGCCTCCCCGCCACCGCCTGGGTGACCGTCCAGATCTCCGCCGCGTCATGCTCGACCCATCCCGGGCCGGGGGAAGTGCTGGTCAAACTCGCGGTAGGCACGACCCGCCAGCTCGCCCTCGAGGTCGAAGACCAGGCAGGTGGTGCCGGTCGTCCCCTGATCGATGGCCAGGATCACGCGGCCGGCCCGGAGCCGATCACCGGATCACGAAGGGCATCCGCGCGGCGGCCAGCATCCGCCCGCCACGCGTGACCAGATACGCGCAGGCGTGGTCGGTGCCCGGCGACGAGGACTTCCAGCCCGTGACCTGGGCAAAGGCTCCGCTGACGGGATAGCTGTCGTAGGCGTGGGGAGCCCGCCGCAGCTCGCCGCTCGGCGTCGCCGCACAACCGGCGTAGTCCACGAACAGGTACGCGGTCGCGTGACGCAGGGAGACGCCGGTGATGGTCAGGTCATAGACGCTGCCGGCGAGGACCGGTCCGGGGTCGGTGATCCGGATCGAGTCCACCGCGGCGATGGCCGACCCGGCGGTGACGGCCGGCGCGAGCGCCGCAGCGAGCAGAATGAGGAGCACACGCGACCGGGCCACGCCGATGATTATCGGCATCCGCGACGCGAGATGTGAAGCGTCAGCACCGGGCTCTATGCTGCGCCGCAATCCGTCGCCGTCTGGTCAGAGGAGTCTGAGATGCCCGAGGTCGAAGCCCACATCACCGGCACCGTGTGGAAGATCGAGGTCGAGGTCGGCGACAGCGTGCACGAGGGCGATGCGGTCGTCATCCTCGAGTCCATGAAGATGGAGATGCCCGTCGAGGCCGAGGATCCCGGGGTGGTCAAGGAGATCCGCTGCAGCGAGGGTCAGTCGGTGTCCGAGGGCGACACGCTCGTTGTCCTCGAATAGCTCCCCGCGCGGAGAGCTCCGGATCGACGAGCCCGCTCCCGGGGTCGTCCGGCTGACGATCTCCAACCCCGGCAAGCGGGGTGCGCTCGACCAGGCGATCCTCGACCGCTTCGCGGCCGTGATGCCCGAGCTCGACGCCCGCTGCGTGCTGATCACCGGTGAGGACCGCATCTTCTCGGCCGGCTATGACATCTCCGATCTGGGTGGGTGGGCACCGAAAGTGTTCGCCGATGAGGCCGAGCGGCTGATCGCCCATCCCTTCGCGGCGGCGATCGACGCGATCGACGCCTATCCGTTCCCGACCGTGGCGGCGCTCAACGGCCACGCGATCGGGGGCGGGCTGGAGCTGGCCCTCTCCTGTGACCTGCGCGTCGCGGCGGCCGGAATCAAGCTCGGGATGCCGCCGGCCAAGCTCGGCCTCGTCTATTCGCACACGGGGATCCGCAAGTTCATCGACGCGATCGGGGCACCGCGGACCCGTGAGCTGTTCCTGGTCGGCGGCCGGATCGACGCCGCCGCGGCGCTGACCTGGGGGTTGGTCAATGCGGTGCACGAGGGCGACGCACTGGGCGAGGCCGCGTTGACGCTGGCCACCGAGATCGCGGGCAACGCCCCGCTCGCGCAACGCGGCAACAAGCAGGTGATCCGGGCCGTGCTCGAAGCCGAGGGGGCCCTGCCGGCCGATGTCGAACGGGATCTGCTCGAGCTGCGCCGGGCGTGCTTCTCCTCCGAGGACTTCCGCGAGGGGGTTCGCGCCTTCGCCCAGAAGCGCGCCCCCGAGTGGCGGGGACGCTGAGCGGGCTCAGTCGCGTAGCCTGGCGAGCCGCTGGGCGGCCTGGGCAATGACCGGCTCGGGCTTGCAGAACGCAAAGCGCACGAGACCGAGCAGCCGGGCCGGCTCGGCCGAGAAGGCGCCGGTGGGGATCGCGACCACGCCACAGAGCGCGGGCAGCTCGTCGCAGAACCCGATCGCGTCCTCCCGCACCTCGGCGTTCACGAAGTAGCCACCGGCGGGAACGATCGGATCCAGACCCGCTGCGCGCAGGCCGGCACAGAGCTGATCGCGGCGGGCGCGCAGGTTCTCGCGCAGCGTGGACAGGGGCGCAGGCCCCAGGCGCAGGGCCGCCGCCGCCGCATGCTGCAACGGGGTGCCGCCCGCGAAGCTGAGGAACTGCTTGACGGTGCGCACGGCGGCCACGAGCTCGGCCGGGCCCGAGCACCAGCCGATCTTCCAGCCGGTGAACGAGAACGACTTACCGACGCTCGACACCGTCAGCGTGCGCCCTGCCATGCCCGGCAGGGTGGCGATCGGGATGTGCTCGCCGTCGTAGACGAGGTGCTCGTAGACCTCATCGGTGACGCAGATCAGATCGTGCTCGGTGCACGCGGCCGCGATCAGCTCGAGCTCGGACCGGTCGAGCACCCGCCCGGTCGGGTTGTGCGGTGAGTTGAGCAGCAGGACCCGAGCGCGCGGGCCGATCGCCGCCTGCAGCGCCCCGGCGGTGACGCGAAACGCGGGTGGGTCCAGCGTGACCGGGCGGGGTCGCGCGCCGGCGAATTGGGCCACGGCGGCGTAGGAGTCATAGGCGGGGTCGAGCATCACGACCTCGTCCCCGGGGTCACAGAGGCCGAGCAGGGCCGAGGCGATCGCCTCGGTGGCGCCGAAGGTGATGAGCACCTCCTCGGGTTCGAGTCCGTACCAGCTGCGCTGGTGATCGCGCACCGCCTCGCGCAGGACGGGCACGCCGGGCAGCGGCGCGTACTGGTTCTCGCCGGCGCACAGAGCCGCCACGGCAGCCGCCACCACCTCGGGCGGACCATCAGTGTCGGGGAATCCCTGACCGAGGTTGATCGCACCGGTGCGGACGGCGAGTGCGGTCATCTCGGTGAAGATCGTCGTGCCGAGCCCGTCCAGACGGCCGGCGGCGCGGGGCATCAGGCGGACGGTGCTGTCAGCGGCCCGTGGCCGTGCGACCGGCGCTTGCCCGGGCCTGGGCGGAGTGAGCGCGCTTCCACTCGGCCTTATGGGCCCGCTTGGACGCCTGGTAGTCCGCCAGGGCCTGCGCCGAATCGACGTCGCCGAGGGTGGGGTGCCAGGGCACGAGCTCGTCGGCGGCGGCCACGCCGAACTGCTTGGCCAGCACCGAGCCCAGGGACTTGACCTTCATCTCCCCCAACCCGGGGACGGCCGCCAGATTGGCGCGCAGCTGATCGCCGTCCGCCGCCGAGGTCCAGATCCTCGCCGCGTCGCCGTCGTACTCGTCGCGGACGTGCACGGCCATGTCGTGCACGCGCTTGGCCATCGCGCCGGGGTAACGGTGGATCGCCGGACGCTCGCGGAAGACCCGCTCGAGCTCGGCGCCGGCGACGGTCTCGGCGTCGATCGCCCCGATCCGCTCCCGGAGCACGAGCGGCCCCATGAACGCCTTCTGAACCGTGACCTGCTGGTCGAGGACGAAGCCGATCAGCAGCGCCATCGGGTCGGTGGCGATCAGCCGGTTGGCCTCGTCTGACTCGGTGAAGTACAGGTGATCGGGCACGACGCGATCATATCCCGTCATGTTCGTCCGGGGCTGGGTCTAGCTTGTCGCGCCATGCCGCCGTTGATCACCGTCGATGAAGCCGTCCGCCTCGGCGAACTCGAGGACCACGCCGAGATCGAGGCGCTCGTCCAGCGTGCCTGGGATGCCCGCGTCGAGCACTTCGGCGATGCCACCGACATGTGCTCGCTGGTCAACGCCAAGTCGGGCGGCTGCGCCGAGGACTGCGGCTTCTGCGCGCAGAGCAAGTACGCCGAGTCCGAGACCCCACTGCACGCGATGATGGAGCCCGAGCAGATCCTCGAGCACGCCCGGGCCGCCGAGGCCGCGGGCGCGCACCGCTTCTGCATGGTCACCCAGGGCCAGGGGCTCTCCAAGCGCGACTTCGAGAAGGTGCTGGCGGGGGCCCGGCTGGTCGCCGAGCACACCAACCTCAAGCGCTGCGCGTCGATCGGCCACATGTCGGTGCCGCGAGCCCAGGCGCTCAAGGACGCCGGCATCCAGCGCGTGCACCACAACGTCGAGACCGCCGAGTCCCACTACCCCGAGGTCTCCACCACCGTCCGCTATCAGGGCCGGCTGCGCACGATCGACGCGGTCCGCGAGGCCGGCCTGGAGACGTGTGTCGGCGGGATCCTGAACCTCGGCGAGACGCGGGCGCAGCGGGTCGAGATGGCCTTTGAGCTCGCCGCCATCAACCCGACCAGCGTGCCGATCAACCTGCTCAACCCGCGCCCCGGCACCAAGTTCGGAGACCGGGAGCTGATGGATCCGTGGGAGGTCGTCAAGTGGATCGCCATCTTCCGGCTGATCCTGCCCGAGGCCCTGTTCCGGCTCTGCGGCGGCCGGGTCGAGAACCTGGGCGAGCTGCAGGCGACCGCCGTCAAGGCCGGGCTCAACGGCGTGATGATGGGCAACTTCCTCACCACGCTGGGCAACACGCCCGAGCAGGACCGGGCGATGTTCGAGGACGCCGGGCTCAACGTCGCGCGCCAGCCCGACAACGGTGCCAACCCCCGCCCGGACAACCGCTCCGGCTGGCTGGAGGGGCAGACGCCAGATGTGGTCGGCGCCGTGCTGGCGCAGCCCGCCGCACCCGTGCTCGAGGTCCGGCTCTGGGATCCCTCGACCCAGCTGCGCTTCGCCGCCAAGCGCGCGGTCCCGCCCCGCCCCGACGGGGCGCCGAACACCCGCCCCGCCCAGCTGATGACCGCCTCCGGCGGCGTGCCGCCCGCACCGCCGACCCCGGACCGCGAGGCGGCGTGATCGAGCTCGAGGCGCGGCTCGACGAACTGCGGTCACTGGGACTGCAGCGTCGCACCCGCCTCGTCAGCGGCCCCCAGGGGCCGCACGTGCTGCTGGACGGCAAGCCTGTCCTGCTGCTGTGCTCCAACAACTATCTCGGACTCGCCGATCATCCGCGGGTCCGGGAGGCGGCCGCCGAGGCCGCCATGCGCTGGGGCGTCGGCGCGGGCGCCTCGCGCCTGGTCTCCGGCACGATGACCATCCACCGCCGCCTCGAGGAGCGCCTGTCGGCGTTCAAGGGACGCGAGGCCGCGCTCGTGTTCGGCTCCGGCTACCTGGCCAACGTGGGGACCATCTCCGCGCTGGCGCGGCCCGGTGACGTCGTCTTCTCCGACGAGCTCAACCACGCGTCGATCATCGACGGCTGCCGGCTGTCGCGCGCCGAGGTGTTCGTCTATGACCACTGCGACCCCGAGCATCTGCGCTGGGGGATCGAACGTGCCGAGGGCCGCGGCGCGCTGATCGTCACCGACAGCGTGTTCTCGATGGACGGCGACGTGGCACCGCTGGCCGAGATCGTCGAACTCGCGCAGCAGCACGGGCTGCGGACGGTGATCGACGAGGCCCACGGCACCGGCGCGCTCGGACCCGGAGGGCGCGGCGCGCTGGCCGAGGCCGGCCTCGAGGACCAGGTCGACGTGATCCTGGGCACGCTGGGCAAGTCATTGGGGTCCTACGGCGCGTTCGTCGCCTGCGATCAGATGATGGCCCGCTACCTGGTCAACGCGGCCCGGACGTTCATCTTCTCGACCGCGCTGCCGCCCCCGGCCGTCGCCGCCGCCCAGGCCGCGCTGGCGCTGCTGTGTGAGCGTCCCGAGCGGGTGGAGCGGCTGGCGGCCAACGCGGCCACGCTGCGCCAGGGCCTCGCCGCGGAGGGCTTTGACGTCGGGGGCGGACGGACCCAGATCGTGCCGCTGATCATCGGCGACGCCGAGTCGGGCGATGCGGATCTGCGAGGCCGCCCTGGCCCGCGGCGTGTTCGCCCAGGCGATCCGCCCCCCGACGGTTCCGCCGATGACGTGCCGCTTGCGGCTGGCGGTCATGGCCAGCCATCGCGAGGAGGAGCTGCGCGACGCCGCCCGCACGCTCGGTGCCGTCGCCCGCGCCTGCGGCTTTGATCCAGCGGGCGCGTGGGCACGTCACGATGGAGCGCGCGGACGCCGACGAACGCGTCGCCGCCGGCTTCCTCGACCCCCGAGACGAGGACGACTTCGGGCTGCGAACCGCCGCGCGCCGGACGCCGTCGCCGCCGCCGCCGCCGCGAGCCAGTCGGGTGTTCGACTTCGAGGCCCCCGGTCCGCTCCGCCGCGCGGCCTGACCATCAGGCGGGACACGCGTGCGCGGCTGTCTGGTCACCGGGACCGATACGGGCGTCGGCAAGACTGTGCTCAGCGCGGCGATCGCCGCTCGGCTGGTCACCGAGGGAATCCCCGTTCGGGCCCTGAAGCCGATCGTCACCGGGCTCGATGAGCCCGCCGAGGGCGACTGGCCGCGCGATCACGAACTGTTGGCTGCGGTCACCGGCCGTGATCCGGACGACGTGGTCCTCAGCGGCTACGGGCCGGCGGTCTCCCCCCACCTCGCGGCCCAGCTCGCCGGCCGGCCGATCGCGCTCGGAGAGGTGCTGGCCGGGATCGCCGCCGCGGCCACACCCGGGACCGCCCTGATCGTCGAGGGGGTCGGGGGCCTGCTCGTGCCGCTGGGCGATGGGATTGACGTGCGCGATCTCGCCCGCGGATGCGCGCTGCCGCTGATCGTCGCCGCCCGTCCTGGCCTGGGGACGATCAACCACACGCTGCTGACCCTCGAGTCCGCCCGGGCCGCCGGGCTGGAGATCCGGGCGGTCGTGCTCACCCCGTGGCCGACACAGCCGGATGCGATCGAGGTCTCCAATCGGGAGACGATCGAGGGTCTCGGCGCGATCGAGGTGGGCACGCTGGGGTGGGTCGCGAGCCCCACCGCGGCCGCCCTCAGCGCCGCCGCGGAGTCGCTGCCGCTGACCCGCTGGCTGGCCTGAGCGAGCCCGGGTTCCGACCGGTGCCGGGTCTAGCGTCAGGCCCATGCGCGCCACCTCTGACCTGATCGCCGCCGACCGCCGTCATGTCTGGCACCCGTTCACCCAGCAACAGGGCTGGTGTGAGGACGAGACCCCGCTGATCATCGATCGCGGCGAGGGCACCACGCTCTATGACCGCGAGGGCAAGGCGTACATCGACGGCGTCTCCTCGCTGTGGTGCAACGTGCACGGTCACCGCCATCCCGCGATCGATGCTGCCGTCCGCGCGCAACTGGATCGCGTCGCCCACTCGACCATGCTCGGGCTCGCCCATGAGCCCGCGATCGTGCTCGCCGAGCGGCTGGCAGAGATCGCCCCGGGAGAGCTCGAGCGGGTGTTCTATTCCGACAGCGGCTCGACCGCGGTCGAGATCGCGATCAAGATGGCCTTCCAATGGTGGGCCCAGCGCGGCGAGACCCAGCGGAGTCGTTTCGTCTGCCTCGAGAACGCCTATCACGGGGACACGGTCGGGGCGGTCTCGGTGGGCGGGATCGACCTCTTTCACTCGCTCTACCGGCCCTTGCTGTTCGACGCGCTGCGGGCCCGCGCCGGGGACGCCGAGCACCTCGCGGCCCTGCTCGCCGAACACGGCGAGGAGGTGGCGGCGGTGATCGTCGAGCCGCTGGTGCAGGGGGCGGCCGGAATGATCATGCAGCCTCCCGGGTATCTGCGCCGGGTCCGGGAGCTGTGTGACCATCACGGGGTCCTGCTCATCTGCGACGAGGTCGCCACGGGGTTTGGCCGGACCGGGAGGATGTTCGCCTGCGAGCACGAGGGCGTCGCCCCCGACCTCATGTGTGTGGCCAAGGGCCTGACCGGTGGTTATCTGCCGCTCGCCGCGACGCTGGCCACACCGCGTATCTACGAGGGTTTCCTCGGCCGCTTCGAGGAGTTTCGGACCTTCTTTCACGGCCATACCTTCACCGGGAACCCGCTCGCCTGCGCAGCGGCGATCGCCACGCTGGACGCGTTCGAGACCGAATCGACGTTCGAGCGGCTGCCCGCTCGGATCGGCGCTCTCGAGCGCGCCCTCGCCGAGCATGTGGTCCCGCTGCGCGGCGTGGCCGAGGTGCGCCAGCTCGGCCTGATGGTCGGGATCGAGCTCACCGCAGCGGATCCCGCCGAGCGGCTCGGCCACCTCGTGACGCTCGCCGCCCGCCGGCGCGGCGCGATCGTGCGCCCGCTCGGCGACGTGATCGTGCTGATGCCCGCGCCGGCGATGTGCGCGTCAGAACTCGAGCGGCTGGCGTCGATCACCGCTGACGCGATCATCGACGTCACGGACGGGGGCGCGCCCGCCTCGCGTCCGGATGGGCGCGAACCGGGCGTGCTGTCGACCGGGGATCAGTCTTCGTAGCGGGTGAAGTCGCGCTTGCGCGCACCGCACACCGGACAGAACCACGTGTCCGGGATGTCGGCAAACTCGGTCCCGGCGGGGATGCCACCGTCGGGATCACCTTCGGCGGGGTCATAGATGAACCCGCACGATTCACACATGTATTTCACGCGCGCAAGCGTATCGACCCGCCAGTCCCGATAGGGTCGCGACCGTGAGCGCGCAACCCGAGCCCGGAGCCGAGCTCCATCGCGGACCCGCCACCGTTCCGCGGATCGCCGCGACGGTGATCCTGCTGCGCGGTGACGACGACGGTCTCGAGGTCCTGCTCGCGCAGCGCACGCCTCACGCGCGCTTCATGGGCGGCGCCTGGGTGTTCCCCGGCGGCGCCGTGTCGGCGCAGGACGGCGAGGGCGAGGCGGCGCTGCGCGCAGCCGGGATCCGCGAGCTGGCCGAGGAGGCCGGGATCACGCTCGCCGGGCCCCACGAGCTGATCACCTTCTCGCGCTGGATCACCCCCGAGGAGGTGAAGATCCGCTACGACACCTGGTTCTTCCTCGCTCGCCTGCCCGACGGCGCCGAGGCCGTGATCGACGGTGAGGAGGTGGTCGACGCGCGCTGGTTCGCCCCGCGGGCCGCGCTGGACGCCGGCGAGGCGGGCGAGATCCTGCTGGTCTTCCCGACCATCAAGCACCTCGAGCAGCTCGAGCGCTTCGCGAGCGCTCGCGAGCTGCTGGACCACGCCCGCACCCGGACCGTCGAGCCGGTTCAGCCGCGCGTCGTCGGCTCCGGCGAGCAGGCCCGGATCGTGCTCCCCGGCGAGCCCGGGTACGAGGACTGACACCCGTGCCGGCCGCCCGCACCGCCCCCCGCCGGACCTCCGCCGCCGCTCGGCGCCCGGCGGTCTGACCGTCGCCGTCACCGGCCCCACCGGTGACATCGGCCGTTCCCTGCTGCGGTCGCTGGAGCGCAGCCGGGACGTCGGACGCATCCGGGCGATGGCCCGCAGCCCGTTCGACCCTGCCGAGGCCGGCCTGCGCAAGACCGAGTACCGCCAGGCCGACGTGCTCGATGCCGATGCCGTGGCCGAGGTGGTCGCCGGCGCTGACGTCGTCGTCCACCTCGCGTTCGTGATCCTGGGCGACCTCGCGCAGACCACGAGCGTCAACCTCGAGGGGTCGCGCAACGTCTTCGCCGCTGCCATCGCCGCCGGCGCCAAACGGCTCGTCTACGCGTCCTCGGTCGCCGCCTACGGCTATCACGGTGACAACCCCGAGCTGCTCACCGAGGATGTCCCCACGCGCGGGACCGATCGCCACTACTACTCGGCGCAGAAGGCCGAGCTCGAGGCGGCGCTGCTGGAGCTGCTGGCCCCCGCGAGCACCGCGGGCTACGTGTTTCGCCCCTGCATCGTCGCCGGCCCCGACGCGCTGACGATGCTCGAGAGCATCCCCTACGTGACGCTGTCGGAGCGCATGCCGGCGGCGGTCCTGCGCGCGCTGGAGTTCATGCCGGCGCTCAAGCCCGTCATCCCCGATCCCGGCGTCTCCTTCCAACTCGTCCACCACGACGACGTCGCGACCGCGATGCGTGCCGCGGTGCTGGGCCGGGGCGAGCCCGGCGTCTACAACCTCGCCGCATCCGGGACGATCACGATGAGCGACCTCGCCGCGGCGCTCGGCTGGTACTCGGTGCCCGGTGCCCGACCTCGCCGTCGGCGCCGCCGCCGAACTGGTGGCGCGGCTGCCCTTCGTGCCCGCCGAGGCGCAGTGGATCGAGACCGTCCGCCACCCGGTGCTGATGGACACGACGCGAGCCCGGAAGATCCTGCGCTGGCGTCCGCGTCACGACGCCGCCGAGACGCTGGCCGCGATGGTCGCGGCCGGACGGTCGGCCCGCCTGATCCGCTGAGCGGGCGGCTCAGCCGCCGCCGTACCGCGCCGGGGGCGGCTCAGCCGCCGCCGTAGGCGACGACGAGATCGGTGAGCACGCCGATCACGAAGCCCGCGGTCAGCATCGCCAGCTCGAGCTCCCGATAGCCGAAGCGGCGCATGCCGTTCCAGACCTCGCCGATCACGTACAGGATCGCTCCGCCCGCCATCGCGTAGAACGCGAGCTCGAGCGCATGGCTGGTGACCTCGTATCCGACCATCGAGCCGAGGAAGGTCGGGCCGCCGCCGATCAAACCGGCCAGGCCCAGCCAGCGCCAGGACGGGGTCACGTCCCCGAGCGGCCCGACGATGCCGAACCCCTCGGTCGCGTTGTGCAGGGCGAAGCCGACGATCAGCACCGTGGCGAGGCTGATCGCTCCCGCTCGGGCCGAGACACCGATGGCCAGCCCCTCGGCGAAGTTGTGAACGCCGATCGCGGCCGCGATCGTCAGCCCGGTGCGCAGCGCACGGCGCCGCGCCGCCTCCATCTCGGCGGCGACCGCATCGACGTCGACACCGGCCACCGCCGCGACCGGCGCGCCGCCGGCGATCGGCGGGCGGCGAGCGCCAAGCGGGCGCAGCCGGCGCTGCAGGGTCGCGAGCCCCGCGCTGCCGGCCCCGAACCCGACCGCGAGCAGGATGACCAGCCAGGCGACGTAGGGGAAGGACTGGTGGTGATCGCGGAGCGCCGAGACGGCGTCGTTGACGATCGACAGGCCGTGGGAGAGGACGTCGACGAAGATGAAGGCGAGCACGCCGACCGCGAACATCGCCAGCGCCACCCGCGCGCGGCTGCCGAGCAGCTTCATCCGGCCGACGGGAAGCCCGAGGAAGATGGTGAGCCCCGACAGTGCGCCGAGGATGATGGTCTGAGCGAAGGACATGGGGTGTTCCGAGCCGCCCTCTTAGGGTACCCTAATCCCCCGCGCTCGACTAGGTGGAGGAGTTGAAGTCCGGCAGGCCGAGCGTAGAGAGCCAGTTGCTGACCGTGATGTTCAGCTGCGTGAACTCGCCGGTCCAGATCAGCACCCCCATCGCGATCAGCACCAGGCCGCCGACGCCGATCACGACGGGATAGAAGCGCTTGATCACGGTGAACGCCGAGGTGGCGGTCCCGAAGGCCAGGCCGGTGATCAGGAACGGGATCCCGAGGCCGGCGCAGTACACGACGAGCAGGACCGCCCCGTGCGTGGCCGAGTTCGAGGTGCCCGCCGCGGTGATGATCGCGCCGAGCGTCGGGCCCGTGCAGGGCGTCCAGGCCAGCGCGAACGCCGCGCCGGTCAGCGCCGGCCCGCCCCGTCCGGCGCGCGCCATCAGCTGGCCCGACGTGCCATTCGCGGCTCAGCGACGGGATCAGCGGCGCGAGCACGAACAGCACCCCCATGACCACGATCAGCGCCGCCGGAGACCTTCAGCGCGGTCGGACCGATCAGCGCGGTGTGCAGCGCCTGCTGACCGAGCAGGCCGAGCACGATGAAGATGAACGAGAAGCTGCCGATGAAGGCCAGGCTCGGCCCGATGACCCGCCGCGCCCGGATCTCGCTCGGCTCGACCCCGGCCACGGCCGAGATGTAGCCGGGCACGAGCGGGAGAACGCACGGCGAGAGAAAGGAGATGAGTCCGGCTCCGAAGGCCACAGGGAGCCCGATGCCCGACGTTGCGTCCACCATGGGGGTGAGCGAAGGCTACTCGCGCCCGAGCAGCATCGCGATGCCCTGACCGCCGCCGATGCACAGCGTGACGAGGCCGAGCTCGAGATCGCGACGCTCCATCTCGTCGAGCAGCTTGGCGGTGATCGCCGCACCGGTGGCCGCGATCGGATGCCCGAGGGCGATCGCGCCGCCGTTGGGGTTGACGATCTCCTCATCGAGCCCGAGGTCATCGATCACCGCCAGCGCCTGCGCGGCGAAGGCCTCGTTGAGCTCGATCACCTCGATCTCCTCCAGGCGCCGCCCCGAGCGCTCGAGCACCTTGCGCACCGCGGGCACGGGCCCGATGCCCATCAGCTTGGGGTCGACCCCGCAGCTGGCGTAGGCGAGCACGCGTGCGCGCACCGGCGCGCCGAGCTCGGCGGCACGCGCCGCGCTCATCAGCACGACGGCGGCGCCGGCGTCGTTCATCCCCGAGGCGTTGCCGGCCGTGACCGTCCCGTCGGGCTTGAAGACCGGCTTGAGCTTGGCCATCGTCTCCGCCGACGCCTCCTCGCGGATGTGCTCGTCGCGCGTGAAGTCGACCGTCTCGCGCTTGACCCGCACCGGCACGGGCACGATCTGATCGTCGAAGCGGCCCTCGGCGCGGGCGGCCGCCGCACGCTGGTGGGAGCGGACCGCGAAGGCGTCCTGGCGCTCGCGCGAGATCGACCCCCGCTCGGCCAGGTTCTCGGCCGTGACCCCCATCAGGATCGAGTGAAACGGGTCGGTCAGCGCCCCCATCACCGGGTCGACCAGCTCGGCCTCCCCCATCCGGGCGCCCCACCGGGCACTCGGCATCCAGTACGGCCCGCGGCTCATGGACTCGGCGCCGCCGGCCAGGGCGACGCTCGCCTCACCGGTCTGGATCGCCTGCGCGGCCGACACGATCGCCTGCACTCCCGTCCCGCACAGGCGGTTGACCGTGTAGGCGGGAACCGACTCGGGAACCCCGGCCTTGATCCCCACCACCCGGGCCATGTAGACGTCCCCGGGCTCGGTGTGGATGACATTGCCGAACACGACGTGGTCGGTCTGGCCGGGCTCGATCCCGGCCCGCTCGATCGCGGCCCGGGCGGCGATCGCCCCCAGATCGGAGGGCGGCACGGATGCGAGGCCCCGTCCGTAGGAACCGATCGCGGTGCGAGCGGCCGAGGCGATGACAACGTCGGTCATGAGGTCCTTTCGAGGCGCGGCGAGGACGACAAGCGTAGAAAAGGCCGCGCCGAGGATGCGCGGCGCCACGCTCGCGAGCGGTTCCCGCCGGCACCGCCGTAACTTTCCGGGAGGCCACCCGTTAGCATGGTCGAGGGTTATTTAGTGGAAGCCTCCGCACTCCCAGCATCGGTAGGCCTGGCGCGCCCTCGGCTCGCGTTTGGAGCGTCACTGCTCCGAATTCGATCCGACGATCAGCTCGTCGCGCTGTTCCGTGACGGCAGCGAGGACGCGTTTCGCGTCATCCATGACCGCTACCGGTCCCGGCTGCACGCCTACACGCGCCAGATGCTGGCCGGGTCGCCGCACGATTGCGAGGACGCGCTCCAGGAGGTCTTCATGCGCGCCTATTACGGGCTGCGCGCGAACCGGCGTGACCTCGCTCTGCGGCCATGGCTCTACCGCGTCGCCCACAATCGCTGCGTCGATGAGCTGCGCCGCCAGCCGCTCATCCTGCTCGACCCGGCCGACGTCTGCAGCGCTGACGACGTCGACCCCGCGGCCCGCGTCGAACAGCGTGACGCGTTGCGCCAGCTGATCGCCGATGTCCAGCGCCTGCCCGACCAGCAGCGCTCGGCCCTGCTCATGCGCGAGCTCAGCGGCATGTCCTACGTCGATGTCGCCGATGCGCTCGAGGTCTCCGTCCCCGCAGTGAAATCTCTGCTCGTGCGCGCCCGCGTCGGCCTCGCGCAGGCCAATGAGGCCCGGGACACCTCCTGCACCCAGATCCGCGAGGAACTGATCCTCGCTCACGATCGCGGCGTCCGCGCGAGCGGACTCGCCCGGCAGACATCTGTCGGAGTGCGCTGACTGCCGCGCGTTCCGCACCGAGATCCGCGGCGTCAGCCGGCAACTTGCCGCGCTCACCCCGACGCTCGGCCCGATCGGGATCATCGCCAATCTGCTCGGGATCGGCGGTGGCAGGCGGACGCCGCCGCAGGGAGCACGGCCGCCGCAGGGAGCACCGCCGCCGCCGGAGCCGGCGGGGCCGCCGCATCCGCCGGCCTGCTGGCCGGCGGGGCCGGTCACGTGGTGACGCTGCTCGCCGCGGCGGTGGTCACCGCGGGCGGTGCCGTCGAGCTCCAGAAGACGATCATCGCGCCCCCGCATCACGTGCGCCACCATGCGGTCGCGGGCCGCGACCTCGACCCCGCCGACGGGGGATCGCCGTCGACGGCGATCACGGTCTCGGCCGGGCTCCCCGGTCAGCCCAGCGCCGCAGCGGCCGCCTCCGCGGCGGCAGCGGCCGCGGCCGGCAACACCACCGCGGCTTCGCCCACCGCGGCCGCGGCGGCCGGGCACAACACGGCCCAGGTTCCGCTGACCCAGATTCTCGACCCCGACCATCTCCTCTATCGCCACATGTCACTGAGCCCGAGTGCCTCCACCGTCTCACCTCCCGGCACGGTGACGCCACCGGCGTCCTCGGTCGCCGGCGCGCCGGGCACGGGCACACCGACCCCCGGACCGGCCATCCCACCGATCACCCCGCCGGCAACCCAGACTCCGGCCGGTGGGTCGGGCCCGACCCCGCCGAGCGCGAGCTCGAGCGGCTCGACCGCACTCACCGGTTGGCGAGCCCGGCACGACATCTCCGGCGGCCGGGTCCGGCGCGAGTCCCGCGCCGAGCTCACCGAGCGCATCGGCAACCGGACCGTCACCGAGCGACGCGTCCGCCTCGACGGGTCAGGCGGCCGGCGCCTCCGGAACCGCGCCGGCACCGAGCGCGTCCGCAGGCGCGACGACCGGCTCGACCGGCGCGAAGACCAGTACGAGCCGTCCAGCCCGGACCCGATCCTCCGTCGCCAAGACGGTTGCCGCCGGCGGAGCATTGAGCAGCTCGGGTCATCAGCTTCGCGGTCACCAGGCGCCACGCCCCCCAGCGGTTCGCGCTCGGTACGCTGCTGGCACGATAGAGCGCTACCTGGAGAATCTGGACCACGAGGAGCTGTACGTCCGACGCGGAGCGCGTTCGGGCCTTTACACGATCGTCGCGGTCCATTCCACCCTGCGGGGTCCCTCACTGGGGGGCTGCCGGATGTGGGCGTACGCCGACTCACGAGCCGCGATTCGTGATGCCCTGCGCCTGTCGCGCGCGATGACGCTCAAGGCGGCGGTCGCCGACCTCGCGCTCGGGGGCGGCAAGGGCGTGATCATGACCCGGCCCGGGGTGGCGCTGAGCTCCCGCCAGCGCCGTCGACGCGCTGCTGGATTTCGCCGACACCGTCGAGGCATGCGGCGGTCGCTACATCACCGCCGAAGACGTCGGAACCTCGAGCCGCGACATGAGCCTGATCGCCGGCCGCACCGCCCACGTCGCTGGGCTGGCGAGGGGCCGCGGGGGATCGGGCGACCCGAGCCCGATGACCGCGCTCGGAGTCGAGGCGGCGATCTCGGCCGCGTGTGGGCAGGCGCTCGGCAGCACCGAACTGCGCGAGCGGACGATCGCGGTCATCGGCCTTGGGCCACGTCGGCTCGCGCGTCGCTCGCCGGTGTGCGCGCGCCGGCGCGCGGCTGATCGTCGCCGACGTCGACCCCGACAAGCGTCGTCTCGCCGCTGAACTCGGCGCCGAATGGATGACCCCCGAGCGGGCCCTGACGGCGCCGGTCGACGTGCTCGTGCCCTGTGCCCTGGGCGGCTTTCTCGATCATGAATCGGTGCCGCGGCTGCGTTGCCGGGTGATCGCCGGGGCGGCCAACAACCAGCTCGCCGAGGACCGGATCGCTGATCTGCTGGCGACCCACGAGATCCTCTGGGCCCCGGACTTCGTCGTCAACGCCGGCGGGTTGATCAATATCGCCGAGGAGGTGGGCGGCTACGAGGCCGCCGCCGCGCGCCGGCGGGTGCGCTCGATCGCCGACACGCTGCGCGAGATCTTCGCCCAGGCCGAGAGCTTCGGCGTCACCCCGCTGGCCGCCGCGCTGGAGTTGGCCCGGCGTCGACTGGCCGGAGCCGACGAGCGTGGCCCCGCGCGCCGCTCCCGGCGATTGGCCAGTCCTACGGCGCGCTGAGCCGGAACGGCGCCGGGCGCTCCACTCCGGCCGGCAACCGGCCCTCATCGTCGAGCTTGTCCAGATGGGCGGCGAGCGTGACCGTCGCCGCCGGACGCAGGATCTCGGGAACCTCGGACCACGCGCCGTCGAGCAGTTCGGAGACGGACCGTGCCCCGGCCCCGAGCGCCTCGAGCAGCCGGCGCTCGCGCTCGCGGCGGTGGGCGACGTACTCGTCGAGCTTGGCCGCCGGGTCCTCGACGACCGGGCCCGTGCCCGGGGGCCAGCAGCCGCAGCGTCCGGGCCCGCAGCCGGCCGAGTCCCTCCAGGTAGCCGGCCAGCGCTCCGGGGTCGGGGGCGATGAAGACGCTGCCCTCACCGAGCACGGCATCACCGGTGAAGGCGACGTCCCCGGACACCAGCGCGAAGTGGTCAGGGGCGTGGCCCGGCGTCGCGACCGCCTCCAGGGGGCCGAACCGGGTGCCGGGCGCCAGCCGCACCTGGGCCTCGCCGCGGCCGGCGGCGAGTGGCGCATCGGGGAAGCGCGCTCCGCAGGGCCGGCACCGCCTCGCTGTGGTCAGCGTGATCGTGGGTGAGCGCGATCCCGCCGAGCCCGCCACGCCGCTCGATCTCGCCGGTGAGTGCCTCGACGTGCTCCTCCAGCGCCGGCCCCGGGTCGATCAGCCAAGCCGGCTCGCGGCCGACCAGCCACGAGTTGGTGCCCGTCAGCGTGAAGGCGCTCGGGTTCGCGGCGCGGAGTCCGACCGCATCGGTGTCAGAAAGTTCGACCCGGGACACTGATTGAATAGTCAACCATGGCGAGCACCGCGGACGAGCCGCGCCCGCCGCGATGACGCATCCCGGGTGCCGACCTGACGATGACCGATCCGAGCCGCAGCCTGTGGCGCGGCCTGATCTCGCTGACCATCCTCGTGGCGATGGTCATCGGTCTGCTGCTCGCGGTTCCCGGCCTGCACGGCGTCGGCGACGCGGTCAGCGAGATGAGTGGCGGCTGGCTGCTGCTGGCGGTCGGCCTGGAGATCCTCTCCTGCATCGGCTACGTGATCGCCTTCCTGCAGGTGTTCGAGCGGGCTCCGGTCCGCTTCGGCGCCCGGGTCGCCCTGTCCGAACTGGCGTTCGGAGCCGCGGTCTCACTGGGCGGAGCCGGGCAGCGTGGCGGTCGGCGCCTGGCTGCTGGTCGAGCGAGGCGGCCCGCCCGGCCGGATCGCCGAGCGCTCGGCGGTGCTGTTCCTGCTCACCAGCGCGATCAACGTGATCACGCTCGCGCTGGCCGGGCTGGGCCTGTGGACCGGGATCCTGCCCGGGCCGAGCAACCCACTGCTGAGCGTGATCCCAGCCGCGATCGGCGTCGGGGTCCTGATCGGGGTGCTGCTGCTGCCCCGCTTCAGTGAGCGCCTCGCGGCCCGGCGGGCGCCCGGGCGCGTCCACTCGCTGCTGTTGGAGACCGCGAGCACCATCCGCCTCACCGAACACGTCCTGTTCGCGCTCGATTGGCGGACGATCGGCGCGATCGCCTTTCTCTGGTGTGACATCGGCGTGCTGGCGGCCTGTTTCGCTGCCGCCGGCCCGGTTCCCCCGCTGGCCGCGCTCGTCCTCGCCTACCAGATCGGCTACCTGTCCAACCTGATCCCGATCCCCGGCAACATCGGGGTGCTCGACGGCAGCCTGGTCGGGATGCTCGTCATCTACGGGGCACCGGCCACGCTCGCCACCGCGGCCACGGTCGTCTACCACGCGATCGCCCTCTGGATCCCGGCTATGTGGGGAACGGTCGCCTTCCTGATCCTGCGCCGCACCCGGGACCGCCCGCTCGTGCTCCGCCCGTCCCGGGAGGAGCGCCGACAGCTGCGCCGGGACCGTGCCGGCGAATCGGGTGACCCTTGACGCCGGGATGGGCCGGCGGCGGCGGGTGCGGTCTCAGCTGATCAGGGGCGAGCAAATGCGCGACCGGGCGGCCCGCACCCGCTCGTAGCTCTCACAGCCGTCGAGATGGTCATTGACCAGGCCCATCGCCTGCATGAACGCGTAGACCGTGGTCGGCCCGAGAAAGCGCCAGCCACGGCGCTTGAGGTCCTTGGCCATGGCGGTCGACTCGGGGGTCGAGGGCTGCGCGGCGAGCTGGGCGCAGGTCAGGGGCGCGGGTCGCGACGGCGGCTCGAAGCTCCAGGCGTAGGCGGCCAGCGAACCCTCGGCGGCAACGAGCTCGACAGCACGCCCGGCGTTGTTGATCGCGGCCTCGATCTTGCCCCGGTGGCGGATGATGCCCGCGTCAGCGAGCAGCCGCTGCACGTCGTCCTCGCCGAACCCGGCCACGATCGAGAAGTCAAAGCCGGAGAACGCCGTCGCGGAAGGCCTCGCGCTTGCGCAGAATGGTCAGCCACGACAGGCCCGACTGAAAGCCCTCCAGAGTCAGCTTCTCGAACAGCCGGATGTCGTCGGAGACGGGGAATCCCCACTCGGTGTCGTGATAGGTCCGGTAATCGTCAGTGGAGTCCGCCCACCGGCAACGCGACCGCCCGTCGGGCCCGACCGTGATCCCGTCCACATCGTGCTCGCTCGCCATTCCCCACGTCTAGCAGTCGGCGAGGACGGAGGCCACCGAGGTGGGTGCGCCCAACGCATCCCCTCGCTCACTCTCGGGTCACGAGGCAAGCTCAAGGGATGCGGGGACTGACTGGGAAAATCGGGGCGCACGGATTTGAACCGTGGACCTCACCGACCCGAACGGTGCGCGCTACCAGGCTGCGCCACGCCCCGAATCAAGCCATTATCCCACAGGCGGTCGCTCCTTCGCCGCTCGGGTCCACCGGGCCGCGAGCTGGTGTCGCGCAGGCGCGTGGGTCCGCGCGGGCGTCGGGCGCCGCGATGCGGCGATCGCTTCTGAAATCGGCGCGTAGCGAGCTGACCGGCGGGACTCGATACCCGTGCTTGATCCCCCATTCGGCGATCTTTATCGCTATGCGATCAAGATCGCCGGACACCCGCTGCGACACGGCGACGCGACGCCCCGCGCGACCGAATCGCCACGGGGTCATGACGCTGAGGTGGACGCTTGCTAGTGAGAGGCGCCCGGCAACAGCGGCGCAACCGACGTCGTGACCCCCGCGGCCGTCTTCGCGGCGCCGGCGGTCGCCGATGCCGCGCTCTGGCCCAGTGCGCCGGCCGCCTGACCGGCGGCTGCGGCGGCCGGACCGGCCGCCGCGCTGGCCGCGGCCGCGGTGCTTTGGACGGCACCCGCGGCGGCCTGAGTCGCGCCGCCAGCCAGAGCCGAGCTGGCGTCACCGGCTGCCTTGGTGGCCCCGGCGACGGCACTGCCGGTGGCCTGCGTTGCCGCACCCGCGATCGAGGGAGCCGACGGAACCGGCTGAACCGGCGGAACCGGCGGAACCGGCGGAACGGACGGACGGACGGAACCGAGGGAACCGACGGACCCGCGGGGATCGGCAGGCGCGGCCGACGGAATGACTGCCCGCGTTGGCATAGCCGCTCAGAGTTCTCGCGGGACCGCTGGCCGCCGTTCCGGGCAGGCCAGACGGCAGCGATGCCCCCGGGCTGGCCGGGGGTGGAGCGCCGGCGCCGGGCAGGCGGCGCCCGGGCGACTGGCCGACTGGGCCTGAGCGTGCGGAATTCCGCGGAGCGCGTCGGGGCGCCCCCGCGGGGGAGCGCGCCCGCCGTCCTGGTCACCGTGCCCGAGGCTCCCAGCTGCAGGCGGCCATGGCGGGCGACCGGACGTGTCCCGCGTGTCGGGCGGGCGGGACGCACCGGGCCGGAGGCCGGGCGGCTCACGGTGGGGACGGCGGCGGGCGTGCCGGGAGGCCACGGACCGAGCGGCCGCACGGCTGGATGGACGCTCGGCGTGGATGGCGGCGGGAGCGGTGACGCCCCCGGCGCCGGCCAGCGCGAGCACCGCCGCGGCCACGGCGGCCCCGCCGAGCGGGTGGCGGCGGCCGGCTCGGCGGCGTGTGACAGCGCTCTGCACGGCCGGATGACCGCCGGCCTGCGCCACCGCACTGGCGAGATCGCGCCGACCCCCGCGGCCAATGCCACAGCGGGAAGGGCAGAAGCGCGGCGATCTTGGCGCCGATCCGCCGGCGGGTGACCAGGGTCTCGTCGACGCCGGCGAGGTGGGCGGACACCCGGCAGGCCTGGCAATGGGCGAGGTGGCGGGCGAACACCCGCCGTTCCCGAACACCCAGGGAACTGGCCGACAGGGCACGGCCGTCATCGATCGTGGACTGGATCTGACGGCACCGCCGGCCGCTGGCCAGCTCCTCGTACTCCTCGGTCAGCTTGCGGCGGGCGCGAAACAGGGCACTTTCCACCATCTGGCGCGACATCCCGGTCCGCTCGCCGATCTCGTCGTAGCTGAGGCCCTCGAACTCGCGCAGGACCAGCAGTTGATGGTGGCTGTCGGACAGACCGCCGAACGCGCCGCGCAGATCTGTGAGCGTCTGCTTGGTCTCGACCGCGGCCGGCGGCGTCGGTGCGCGGGAGGGCAGCCGCGGCGGGCCGGTCTCGTCGTCGCCGCCGTCGAACGAGACCTCGTGTACCCGGCGGGTGCGCCGATGTTCGTCGATGCAGGCGTTCTTGGCGATCTCGTAGATCCACGGCTTGAACTGGATCTCCTGCGAGCTGGCCCGCAGGCGCCGCAGAGCCGAGATGAAGACCTCCTGGGCCACGTCCTCGGAGCGTCCGTGATCACGGACCCGAGCGTGGATGAAGCCGGTGATCCGGCCGCTGTAGCGTGCGTAGAGCTCCTCGAAGGCGCGGTCGTCACCGTCACGCGCGGCGTCGATCAGCTCGTGCTCGGACAGAGTCTCTGCGGACAACGCAGTCATGCTCAGTACCAGCTCCATACCACCGACCTCCGAGCCCTAGTTCGCCGCCCTACACGGCCTTGACTGAACTGTAGCGTTTATTTGAGATTTGTCGACGATCCTGGAGCGAGCGTTTCCTCGCGCCGGGACCTTTTTGGATCAATTTCCGCTCCGACGAGGCTTTCCCGGTTGTTCGCATCCGGACCACGCGCCATACTTGCGTCGACTTCAGTGAACGGCAAAGGAGAGCTCCAATGGCCAATCACCTGACGCCCAGCGAACTGGCCCGCGAGGCCGGTCTTGATCGGCGCGATGTGATCGTCAAGTGCGTCGAGCTGGGTGTCCCGATCTTCAACGGTCGGATCGACAAGACACTGTTCCTGACCAGCCTGAAGGAGGAACCGGGCATGACGCCCGGCGCACAACCTCAGGCGGCGAGCGCCTGACGCTCGCGGGGCCGGGCGTCGGCGCAGCTGCGCCGGCGCCGTCACCCTGAGGCAAAGGCCGATCGACCCGGGCCGGTCGTCGTCCTAGTCCTGAGCCGATTGGCGCAGGAGCGTCGAGGTGGTCTGCTCGAGGATCTTGCGCCAGGCACGGGTTGACTCCCGCTCGGCCTCGAAGTGCTTGACGACCTTGCGGACACGGGTGGCCGAGATCTCGATCCCGTGCCGGGCGCAGATGCGCTTGAAGCGCGGATAGTCCTGGGCGAGCTTGAGCGTGACCGACTGAAAGCCGTGCCGGGCGATGTCGACCCGGGACGTGAAGTTCATGATGCTCGTCTGGAACATCAGCTCGTCGCTGGCCTCGGGCTCGATCAGCACGATGTCCACTCCGGGGTAGCGCTCCTCCCATCGCCGGGCGAGCTCGTGCAGACGCTGATGAGCGAGCAGCTTGAAGGCCTGGTATCCGATCTGCGGAAAGCCCATGTCCGACACGCGGCGCGGCCGTGAGCCCAACAGGGTGGGGATCTGCTTCTCGAACGTGTTCGTGTACGGCACGAGGGGATTGACCACGACGATGAACTTGGCGCCGGCCTCGACGGCGATGTCGAGGTTGGTGGTCGAGACGATCCCGCCGTCCACGAGCTCCCGGTCGCGGACCTTGACGGGCTTGTAGATCATCGGCAGCGCCGTCGAGGCGCTCACCGCCCGCGAGATCGGCACGTCCTCCCAGCCGTCGCGGCCGAACACGACCCGCTCGCAGGTGTCCAGGTCCGTGGCGGTCACATACAGCTCGTTGTTCGAGCAGCCGGAAGTCGTCGGTCCGATCCGGGTCCGACAGGATGCGCCGCACGTAGTTCTCGATGCCCGCCGCCGAATACAACCCGGACGGCAGCGCCTCGGCGAGGCCGAGGGCGATGTCGACGGCCGAGATCTGGCCGAGGTCGCGGGCCAGCATCCTCACCAGCTGCGCCAGGCGCAGGGGCAGCAGGGCGCCACGGACGATGAACTGGCGATAGTTGGGCTTCAGCAGGGCCCCGATCCGCGCGTCCGGAAACGGCGTCGGCACCTGCTGCACGATGACGCGCATCATCTCCTCGGGCGTGACGCCGTTGGCCACTGACGGCGGCGACGAACGCGCCCGCGCTCGTTCCGACGTAGACGTCGTACTCGTTGACGGTGCGGTTGACCGACAGCAGGTCCAGCGCCCGCAGCGCGCCGATCTCATAGACGCCCCCGGTGAATCCACCTCCGCCGAGCACGAGCGCGGTCTTTGAACGCTGGCGCCGGCGCCCGGCCGAGGCCCGCGAGGAAGCGGACCGCCGATCGGCGGCGGACGCGTCGAGCTTGACGACCTTGCCCATGCGGGGGCCATTCTAGGCCCGGACCGCGGGGCAGTCCGGTACGTTCGCCGCCGCGCCGGGTTCAATACAGACGATGCCCGCCCGCCGTCTGTCCCCGCACCGTCCGCCGCGTTCGCTGCTCGCCGTCCTGATCGCTTGCGCCGCGTCTGCGCCTCTCGCCGGCGCCGCGTCGGGCGCAAGCCGCGCCGCAGCCGCGCATACCGCGCGACGCTGCTGACCTCGCAGCCTGGATCGGGGGATGCGCGCGGCCGGACCCGCGAGCGGCGCCGCCGTGATGGACCTCGACACCGGTCAGATCCTGTATGCCAAGCGCGCCGGCGTGGGCCGGCTTGCCCGCCTCGGTGGAGAAGCTCTGGACCACCTCGACCGCCCTGCTGGCCTTTGGACCGAGCGCGCGGCTGAGCACGTCCGTGCTCGCCGATGGCCGGCTGCAGGGCGGCACCTTCCACGGCACGCTCTACCTGCGCGGCGGCGGCGATCCGACCTTCGGGTCCTCCGGCTTTGATCGCCTCAACTACGGAACCGGCGCCACCGTCCAGGCGCTCGTCTCCAGCCTGATCCGCACGCTCGGGTTGCGGGCCCTGGACGGCGTCGATCGTCGCCGACGACTCGTACTTCGACGCCCGCCGGGGAACCCCGGCCACCGGGTACCGGGCCAACCCCGAGGTCGAGGGATCGCTGTCGGCGCTGGTCTTCAACCGTGACTGGGCCGACCCTTACGGACAGACCCTGTTTCCGCGCCCGGCGCTCGAGGCGGGACTGCAGTTCGCGGCCGCGCTGCGAGCCGCCGGGGTGCGCGTGCCCGCCGCCACGCCGGTCCGTGCCGGCACGACACCGCGCCTCGGCCCAGCCGGTCGCCGCCGTGCGCTCGCCGGCGATCGCCGATCTCGTGCATCTGACCAACACCCCGTCGGACAACTTCTTCGCCGAGACGCTGCTCAAGGATCTCGGGGCCCGATACGGGTCGGGCGGCACGACGGCGGCCGGCGCCGCCGTCGTGCGCCGCACGATCGCGGCGACGTTTCACCTGCAGCCCCGCCTCGATGACGGCTCGGGACTGTCCCGCTATGACCGCAGCTCTCCCGCAGACGTCGTCTCGCTGCTGCGCCAGCAGCAGACCAACCCCGCCTTCACCAGCTCGCTGGCGGTGGCGGGTGAGACCGGCACCCTCAAGCGCGAGTTGCGCGGAACCGCCGCCCAGGGACGCTGCCGCGGCAAGACCGGCACCCTGACCGACGCATCCAACGTGGTCGGCTACTGCCGCGCGCAGGATGGGCACACGCTCGCCTACGCGTTCATGATGAACAGCATCGATCCGCTGCGTCGCGCACCCGATCCAGAACGCGATGGAGCTGGCGCTCGTCCGCTACGACGGCTGAGGCTCGCCGTCGGGTCAGCGGCTCTCCCGGCCAGCACCGCCCGGAGCCCGGCCTCGTCGAGCACCCGGACCCCGAGCCGCTCGGCGGAGGCGAGCTTTGATCCGGCCGCCTCCCCGGCGACGAGATAGCTCGTCTTGCGCGAGACCGAGCCGGTGACCCGACCGCCGGCGGCGAGAATCATCTCGGTGGCCTGTTCGCGGGTCAGATCCGGCAGGGTGCCGGTGAGGACCAGGGTCTGGCCGGCCAGCGGGCCCTCACCGGGCGGCGGCCCCGCCTCCTCGAACCGCAGGCCCTGGCTCCCGCAGATCGGCGATCAGTGCCTCCATGATCGGGTCGTGCAGCTGCTCATGGATCCGAGCGGCCATCTTCGGCCCCACCCCCGGGGTCTGCTCGATCGCGTCCGGGTCGGCGGCCAGCAGGGCGTCGATCGAGCGCAGCTGCTGGGCGAGATTGCGGCCGGTCACAGCCCCCACCTCCTCGATGCCCAGCGCGAACAGGACACGCCCGAAGGGTTGCTCCTTGGACGTCTGGATCGCGTGCACGAGCTTGCCCGCGGAGACCTCTCCGAAGCCGCTCTGCTCGGCGATCTGCTCCGGCTTGAGCCGGTAGAAGTCAGCCGCCGTGCGCACCCACCCGAGATCCATGAACAAGGTGACGAGCTTCTCGCCGAGCCCATCGATGTCCATGATCGCGGCGAAGCTGGTCAGCAGCTGCCAGCGGCGGCCGGCGCAATCCCGGTTGGGACAGCGCGTGAACACCGAGTCCTCGGGCTTGACCGTCGGGGTGTCGCAGACCGGGCACCGGGACGGCGGGACCGGCGCGGGGGGACGGTCCTCGCGCTCGGCCACGTGAGGCGCCGGCGAGAGCACCTGCGGGATCACGTCCCCGGCGCGGAGCACGATCACCTCCTCCCCCTCCCGGATGTCCTTGCGGGCGAGGTCCTCCTCGTTGTGCAGCGTGGCCATCTTGATCGTGACCCCCGCGACGTGAACGGGCTCGAGCATCGCGTAGGGGTGCAGGTCACCGAACTTCCCCGGGTTCCAGCCCACCTGACGCAGGACGGTGATCGCCGTGGTGGGTGGGAACTTCCAGGCGATCGCCCAGCGCGGGTCCCGCCCCACCACGCCCAGCCGGCGCTGGAGCTCGAACTGACTGACCTTGACCACGACGCCGTCGATCTCGAAGTCCAAGTGAGCCACGGCGCTGCTCCCACCCCTGGCAGGTGGCGACGAGCTCATCCTCGCTGGTCAGCTGCTTGATGTCGGGATGGACCGGGAAGCGGTGCTCGCGCAGCCAACCCAGTGCCTCCCAGTGCGAGCCGACGGAGAGTCCGTCGGTGACACCGATCTGGTAGCACCACAGCGACAGCGGTCGGTCGGCAGCAAGCTTGGGATCGAGCTGGCGGATCGTGCCCGCGGCCGAGTTACGGGGATTCATGAAGGTCGACAACCCGGCCTGCGCCCGGCGCTCATTCAGCGCCGCGAAATCGGGCAGCGACATGTACACCTCGCCGCGCACCTCGACCAGTGCCGGCGGGTCCCTCATGTCCAGACGCAGCGGCAACGATCCGATCGTGCGCAGGTTGTGGGTGACGTCCTCCCCCACCTCGCCATTGCCGCGGGTGGCGGCGCGCTCGAAGACACCGTCGCGATACAGCAGCGAGATGGCCAGCCCGTCGATCTTGGGTTCGGCGACGTACTGAAACGGCGGGTCCTCGATCCCCTCACGCGCGAGGTGGTTGCGCATGCGCTGAATCCAGGCCCGCAACTCCTCGCCCGAGCGCGCGTTGGCCAACGACAGCATCGGCTCGGGATGACTGACCTTGACCAGATCAGAGACCGGCTCGCCACCGACTCGCTGGGTCGGGGAGTCCGGCGTGGCCAGTTCCGGATGCTGAGCCTCGAGGCCGCGCAGCTCGTCGAGCAGCCCGTCGTACTGATCGTCGGTGATGTCCGGATCGTCAAGGACGTAATAGCGGTAACCGTGATGCTCGAGCTCGCGCCGGAGCTCGGCAGCCCGCGTCGCGGCCGCCTCGGGCACGCTCACGGACCTGCCACCTCGCCGCCGGCCGGCGCCAGCAGCCGGGCGAGATCGTGGCGCGCCAGCGCGTCGAGGCCGTCTCGCGCGGTCAGATCGAAATGCAGGGGTGTCACTGCGATCTGCCCCGCGGCGACGGCGGCCAGATCGGTGCCCTGCTCGTCACGCCCGAAGCTCGCGTCGCCGTAGATCCGGTACAGGCGTCGTCCGCCGTCCGGGTGGGCGGGATCCTCCTCCATCAGCGCGAGCTCATCGCGATAGATCCGTTTGCCCAGCCCGGCCACGGCCACGCCGCTGGGCTGCGCGCCGGGCACGTTGATGTTCAGCAGGGTCGCCGGTGGGAGCGGCACCGTCTCAAGCTCGTCGATCAGTCGCGCCGTGAAGTCCGCCGCCACGGTGAAGTCAAAGCCGCTGCCCGCTCGGAAATCGAGCTCTCGTGACCGCGACTGCTGAGAGACGGCGATCCCGGGGAGACCGAGCACGATCGCCTCGAACGCGGCCGCCACTGTCCCCGAGTAGGTGATGTCGTCCCCGAGATTGGAGCCGTGGTTGATCCCGGAGACGACGAGGTCGACCGCGAAATCCTCGATCAGGCCGAGGTTGGCCAGCCGCACGCAATCGACCGGCGTGCCGTCGGTCGCGTAGCCGAGGGTGCCGTCCTCGAACTGCACCTCGCGCACCCAGAGGGGCCGGCGGGTGGTGATCGAGCGCGCCATCGCCGAGCGGTTGCCGTCGGGCGCGATGACCGCCAGCTCGATGTTGGACCGCGCCGCCAGCGACCGCCGCAGGGCCTGCAGGCCGGCCGCTTCGATCCCGTCGTCGTTGGTCAGCAGGACGCGCACATCACCATCCTAAGCCCGGCGCCGACGTCCCCGATGCAATCCTCACGAAGCGGGTAATGACGCTCCCACGCGCTCACCGTCGTAGGCTCACGGCGACGAGATGGAGCCCGCGCGCGGGAGCGGTCGGGCCCGCCTGGGATCGCGGCCGGCCGGCGAGCAACGCGCGGAACGCCTCGACGCTGCGGCGACCTCTGGCCACTTCGAGCATCGTCCCGACCAGCACCCGGTTCATATGTCGCAGGAACGCGTCGGCCTCGATCCAGAACTCGAGGTGATCTGGGCCGGGCGTACGCCAGAACGCCGCGACGACATCGCGCACGAAGCGGACGTGAACCGTCTCGGTGGGCGTGAAGGCGGTGAAGTCGTGCCTGCCGACCAGGGCCGTCGCGCACGCATCCAGTCGCGCGCGATCGATCGGCCGGGACCAGTGCAGCGCGGCGTCGGGTTCATGCGCGCTGCGCGACGGGCGCGTCAGCAGGCGGTAGCGGTATGTCCGGCTCCTCGCGTCGTGACGCGCGCTGAAGCCGGGCGCCGCGGGCTCGCAGGCGATCACCGACACATCGTTGGGCAGCAGCGCGTTCAGAGCGCCGGGCGACGCGGGCTGACCCACGTAGCTGGCCACTTGAGCCGACGCGTGCACCCCCGCGTCGGTCCGGCCAGCAACGGTGAGGGCGACCGCGGGACGCCGCAGCACGACCCTCAGCGCCCGCTCGACCTCGTCCTGGACGGTGCGCTGTCCAGCCTGCGCGGCCCAGCCCGCGAAGGCCGTGCCGCGATACTCGATGATGAGGCGGGCCGTCGGTGGCCCCGAGCCGGCGGGGTTGACCCCCGCCGTCAGACCAGCTCCAGCAGCACCATCTCGGTCGAGTCCGAGCGCCGCGGCCCGAGCTTGAGGATGCGGGTGTAGCCGCCGGGCCGCTCGGTGTAGCGCGGAGCGACCTCCTCGAACAGCTTGTAGACCACGAACTTATCCTGCCCGAGCGCCGACAGCGCCTGCCGGCGCGCGTGCAGATCTCCGCGCTTGGCGAGCGTGATCAGCTTCTCGACCTCCGGCTTGACCGCCTTGGCCTTGGCTTCGCTGGTCTGGATCCGCTCGTGATCGATGACCTCCTTGGCCAAGTTCATGAGCAGAGCCTTGCGGTGCGATGCGCTGCGGCTGAGCTGGTATCGCTGACGCTGGTGGCGCATGGGACGAGAGCTTAGTCGTCGCGGAGCCCGAGGCCCCGCGCATGGAGAGTTTCGATGACCTCGTCGATCGACTTCTTGCCGAAGTTCGGGATCGCGTTGAGCTCGCCCTCGGTCTTGGAGACGAGATCGCCGACGGTCTGGATGCCGGCGCGCTTGAGGCAGTTGTAGGACCTCACGCCCAGCTCGAGCTCCTCGATGAGGATGTCGTCCATCGCGTTGGGCGGCCGGGTGCCCGGGCCGACCGGGGCCCCGCCGACGAGGCCGGCGTCGAGCGCGCCGGGCGCACCGACATCCCGCAGCTCGACCACGCGATCGGCATCGGTGAAGATCGCCAGCTGCGAGATGAGGATCTCGGCCGCCTCGCGCAGCGCGGCATGCGGGTCGATCGAACCGTCGGTCTCGATGTCCAGGGTCAGCTTGTCGAAGTCGGTCTTCTGGCCGACACGGGCCTGCTCGACGTTGTAGGCGACACGACGCACCGGCGAGAAGATCGAGTCGATCGGGATGACCCCGATCGGCTGGTCCGGGGATTTGTTCTCCTCGGCGGGGCGGTAGCCACGGCCGCGACCGATGGTCAGGTAGACCTCGAGCTTGGTCTTCTTCTCGAGCGTGGCGATGTGCGCGTCGGGGTTGAGGATCTCGACGCCGGAGGGCAGATCGATGTCCTTGGCCGTGATGTCACCGGGGCCGGTGACGACCAGCGGCGCCTCGATCTCGGTTGCGTCCGAGTGCATTCGGCAGACGACGCCCTTGAGGTTCAGGACGATGTCGGTGACGTCCTCCTTGACCCCGCGGATTGTCGAGAACTCGTGGGCGACGCCCTCGATCCGGACGCTGGTCACGGCCGCACCGGACAGCGAGGACAGCAGAACGCGGCGCAGCGAGTTGCCGAAGGTGTAACCGAATCCACGGTCGAGCGGCTCGATCGTGAACGAGCCGCGAGTGTCGTCGACCGACTCGCTGGAGATTCGCGGGACTTGGAAATCAAGCATCTGGAGTCCTAACATCGTGGGTTCCTGGCCGCCAGTGGGCGGCGTTCAGCGTCGCGCCAGTCCGGGCTTGCACCGGCGCAACCAAAAAGCTCGTCCTTACTTCGAGTACAGCTCGACGATGAGCTGTTCCTGCACCGGCGCGGCGATCTCCCGCCGTTCCGGCTTGCGCAGCACCTTGGCGGTCAGCCCGTCGTGATCGGCCTGCAGCCACGCCGGCACCTGGCCGGTGAGCTCGGTCGCGTCACGGATGACCTGACCGGCAGTCGACTTCTCGTGGATCGCGATCACGTCGCTGTCGCGCAGCTGGTAGCTGGGAATGTTCACCCGGCGACCGTTGACGGTCCAATGGCCGTGCAGGATCAGCTGACGCGCCTGTCGCCGGGACGCGGCGAAGCCGAGGCGGACGAGCACGTTGTCAAAGCGGCATTCGAGCATGCGCAGCAGGTTCTCGCCGGTCACGCCCTGCTGGCGCGACGCCTTGTCGTAATAGATGCGGAACTGCTTCTCGAGCACGCCGTAGTAGCGCCGCGCCTTCTGCTTCTCGCGCAGCTGCACCCGATACTCGCTCTGCTTCTGGCGGCCGCGCCCGTGGTCACCCGGCGGATAGGAGCGCCGCTCGACGCCACACTTGTCGGTCAGACAGCGCTCGCCCTTGAGGAACAGCTTCTGGCCCTCACGACGACATTGCTTGCACTGGGCACCGGTATCTCGAGCCATGACTAGACGCGCCTGCGCTTTCGGGGTCGGCAGCCGTTGTGGGCCTGCGGGGTGACGTCCTTGACGCCGGTCACCTCGAGACCTGCGGCCTGCAGCGAACGGATCGCCGTCTCACGACCCGAACCGGGGCCCTTGACGAACACCTCGACCTTCTGGAGGCCGTGCTCGATGCCCTTGCGGGCGGCCGCGTCGGCAGTCACCTGCGCGGCGAACGGGGTTGACTTGCGCGAGCCCTTGAAGCCTGCGCCGCCGGCCGATTCCCAGGCGATGACGTTGCCTTCGCGATCGGTCAGCGAGACGATCGTGTTGTTGAAACTGGTCTTGATGTGCGCCTGACCGATCGGGATGTTCTTGCGCACGCGGCGACGGCCGCGCTGAGGGCGGCGAGGAGCGGGGCTCATTTCTTGGCCGCCTTCTTCTTGCCGGCTACCTGCATCCGCTTGGGACCCTTGCGGGTGCGGGCGTTGGTCTTGGTCTTCTGACCGCGGACGGGCAGGCCGCGGCGATGGCGCATACCGCGGTAGCAGCCGATCTCCTGCAGGCGCTTGATGTTCTGCGAGCGCTCGCGACGCAGATCGCCCTCGACGGTCAGGTCGTCGATCAGGTCACGGAGCTGGACCACCTCGTCCTCGGTCAGGTCACGGACCTTGCGGTCGGGCTCGACGCCGGCCTTGGCCAGCAGCTCGTTGGACGTTGTCCGTCCGATCCCGTAGATATACGTGAGGCCGATCTCGACTCGCTTGTTGAGGGGGATGTTCACCCCGGAGATGCGCGCCATGACTAGCCCTGCCGCTGCTTATGACGGGGATTGGAGCAGATGACGAGGACCCGGCCGTTGCGGCGGATGATCTTGCACTTCTCGCACATCGGCTTCACCGACGGTCGTACTTTCACGCTCGCTTCACCCTCGTCTGTAGAAAATTCAGTGGTTCCGCCGTCGGGGCTCTGGAGACCGGTGCGGTCTCCGCTACCTCGCCGGGGAGCGGTCACAGCGCCTGGCGGGCACGCTGCGAACGCAACGGGGGATGGTAGCAACGTTTGCCGGGAGTCCGGAATCGCTCCGCGGATCAGGCCACGGCGCTCTGCGCTCGACACCGTCTTCTCGTGCCACGGCGTGAGAATCCGCGGCCCGTCGGCGGTGATCGCGATCGTGAACTCGAAGTGGGCGGCCAGCGAGCCGTCCTGGGAGAAGATCGACCAGTGGTCCTCCCCGACCCGCACGGCATGGCGGCCGGCGGTGACCATCGGCTCGACCGCGAGCACCATCCCCTCCTCGAGTTCGAGGCCGGTACCGGCCTGCCCGTAGTTGGGGATCTGGGGCTCCTCGTGCATGTCACGGCCGATCCCGTGGCCGACGAGCGAGCGCACCACCGACAGCCCCTCGGCCTCGACGTGCTCCTGGATCGCGTGCCCGACATCACCGAGGTGATTGCCCGCCCGGCAGACGGGCACGGCGGCCATCAGCGAGCTCTCGGTGACCTTCAGCAGCTTGTGGGCGACGGGACTGATCGGGCCGACCGGGAACGTGCGCGCCGCGTCGGCGACCCAGCCGTCGAGCACGACGCCGATGTCGATTGAGAGGATGTCGCCCCGTCCGAGCTTGTAGGGGCCGGGGATCCCGTGGACGATCATCGAGTTGGGTGATGCGCAGATCGAGCCCGGGAAGCCGCGGTAGCCCTTGAACGCCGGCTCGGCGCCCTGGGAGCGGATGAAGCGCTCGGCCGCCTCGTCGAGCTCCCGAGTGGTGACGCCGGGGCGGATCTTGCCCGCCAGCAGGTTCATCGTGCGCACGAGAATCGCCCCGGCGGCGGCCATCCGCTCGATCTCCTCCGGGCTCTTCTTGATGATCATCAGACGTCCTCCTCGAGGCGAAGGGTGGCGATGACCGCGCGGATGTGGTCATGGACCTCGGCGGCGGGGCGGGTTCCGTCGATACGACGCATCAGGCCCTGCTCGTCGTAGTGGTCCACGAGCGGCTCGGTCTGCTCGTGGTAGACCTTCAGCCGGTTTTTGATCACCTCCGGCTTGTCGTCGTCGCGCTGGATGAGCCGCGAGCCGTCCTGATCGCAGACTCCCTCGTGCTTGGGCGGATCGAACTCGACGTGGTAGTTGTGACCGGACTTGACGCACACCCGGCGGCCCGAGAGGCGGCGAATGACCTCCTCGTCGGGCACGTCGATCAGCAGCGCGGCGGTCACGCGCCGCTGCAGCTCATCGAGTTGGCGCTCCAGGGCGCCGGCCTGGTCCAGCGTGCGGGGGAAGCCGTCGAGGATGAAGCCGTCCTGGGCATCGTCCTGGTCAAGCCGCTCGGCGGCCATCGCGACGATCAGCTCATCGGGCACGAGGTCGCCGGCGTCCATGTAGCGCTTGGCCTCCTTGCCGAGCTCGGTCTCGCTCTTGACGTTGCCGCGCAGCATGTCCCCTGTGGAGATGAAGGGCAGCTGGAAGTCGCGCTGCAGGCGATCGGCCTGCGTGCCCTTGCCCGCCCCGGGAGGGCCGAAGAGGATGAGGTTGAGCTCGGCCACGGGACCACTGTATCGAGCAGCGGGCGCCGCGTGACGTCGGACCCGGCGCCGCTATTTCAAGAAGCCCTCGTAGTTGCGCATCATCAGTTGCGCCTCGAGCTGCTTCATGGTGTCCAGCGCCACGCCGATGACGATCAGGATCGACGTCCCGCCGAAGAAGAAGTTGGCGTTGGTCTGGTTGATGAGGATCGTCGGCAGCGCCGCGATCGCCGCCAGGAAGAGTGCGCCGGGAAACGTCAGCCGGGCGAGGATGCGATCCAGGAACTCGGCCGTTGGCCGGCCGGGTCTCACCCCGGGAATGAACCCGCCGTACTTCTTGAGGTTGTCCGCCTGATCGACCGGATTGAAGGTGACGGCGGTGTAGAAGTACGTGAAGAGGATGATCATGATGCTCTCGCCGAGCACGTAGTGCCATCCCTGGGGACTGAAGAAGGTGGCCAGATCGGTGGCGAAGCCCTTGCGGTTCTGGCCGATGATCTGGCCCACGGTGGGCGGGATCGCCATCACGCTGGCCGCGAAGATGACCGGGATGACGCCGGCCATGTTGACGCGCAGGGGCAGGTAGGTCTGGCCGCCCTGGGTCATGCGCCGGCCGATCACCCGCTTGGCGTACTGGATCGGGATCCGCCGCTGGCCCTCCTGCACGAACACGACGGCCGCGACGGCGCCGATCGCGATGAACGGCATCATCACCTTGAAGACCTGATCGGGGTTGCTCCACCACGAGCTGACCCCGCTGGGAATCCGCGACACGATGCTCGCGAAGATGAGCAGCGAGATGCCGTTGCCGATGCCCGCGCTGGGTGATCAGCTCGCCCATCCACATCAGCAGCACCGTGCCCGCGGTCAGCGAGATCACGATCAGGAAGACCTTGAACAGGGTGAAGTTGGCGATCAGGGTCGTGCCGGTGGACTTCTCGAAGCTCCGGAACAGGAACACGTAGCCGATCGACTGGGCGAAGGCCAGGCCGACGGTCAGGTAGCGCGTGTACTGCGTGATCCGGGCCTGCCCGACCTCGCCCTCCTTGGAGAGCTTCTCCAGCGACGGCACGACGACCTGCAGCAGCTGCAGGATGATCGACGCGGTGATGTAGGGCATGATGCCCAGCGCGAAGATGGCGATCCGGCCCAGTCCCCCGCCCGAGAGCAGGTTGAGCAGACCGAGGATGTTGCTGCCGCCGAAGTTCTTCTCGATCGCGTTGACGGCCTGCGAGTTGATGCCCGGCGCCGGGATGTGCGTCCCGAGCCGGTAGAGCGCGAGGATCCCGGCGGTGATCAGGATCTTCTTGCGGATGTCGCCGACCCTGAACGCTCCGAGGATCGTCGCGATCATGAGTTCGTCCTCAGCCCTCGATGAGCTGACAGGTACCGCCGGCGGCCTCGATCTGCTCGCGCGCGGCGCGGCTGAAGCCGTGGGCGTGGACCGTCAGGGCCTTGGTGATCTCGCCGCGGGCGAGAATCTTGACGGGAACGTTCTTGCGCGTCGCGAGACCCTTCGCGTTCAGCGTCTCGACGCTGACCGCGTCCCCGGCCTCGAAGCGCGCCTCGAGATCCTCGAGGTTGACCGGCTGGGTGTGGGTGCGGAAGGGCTCAAACGGCATCGACTTCTTCATGTGCGGGCCGCGCAGCTTGCGCATCCGCATGTGGATCGGCATCTGGCCGCCCTCGAAACGGGCGCGCGACTTGGAACCGGCGCGGGACCCGTACCCCTTCTGGCCACGGCCGGAGGTCTTGCCGGTGCCCGAGCCCTCGCCGCGGCCCACGCGCTTGCGCGGGCCGGCGCGAGCCGGGGGCGGGCTTGAGGTTGTGCAGCCCGATGCGCTCGTCGTTGGGCGTGCGCTCGTCCTTGGGCGTGCTCATGACTCCTGCACCTCGACGAGATGGCGGACCTTGTGCAGCATGCCGCGGATCTGCGGTGAGTCGGAGACCTCGACGGTGTGCCCGATGCGGCGCAGGCCGAGCGACCGCAGGGTGTCGAGCTGACGCTTGTCGCAGCCGTTGCGCGATTTGCGCTGGGTGACGCGGAAGCCGCTCATGCCGGACCGGCCACCTCGGGCTGGAACTCGGGGGTCTTGACCGCGTCGGCGGTGCCGTCGGCGGACTCCGAGGTCAGGCCCAGCACCTGGTTGATCGACAGGCCGCGCAGGTCGGCGACCTCGTCGGGGGTGCGCAGCGACTCCAGCCCCGCCATCGTCGCCTTGACGAGGTTGATCGGGTTCTGGGAGCCGAGGCTCTTGGAGAGGATGTCGTGGATCCCGGCCAGCTCGAGCACGGCGCGGACACCGCCGCCGGCGATCACGCCGGTACCGGGCGAGGCCGGCTTGAGGAACACGCGCCCGGCCCCGAAGATGCCGGTCGTCTGGTGGGTGATCGTGGAGCCGTGCTTGGGCACGCGATACAGGTTCTTCTTGGCCCGCTCGACGCCCTTCTGGATCGCCACGGGGACCTCGTTGGCCTTGCCGTAGCCGATCCCGACGACGTCGCGCTCGTCACCCACCACCACGAGCGCGGTGAAGGAGAAACGGCGGCCGCCCTTGACGACCTTGGCGACGCGGTTGATTTCAACCACGCGCTCCTGGAGGTCCAGGCCGGCGGAACTGACTGTGCGATCTCGAGCCATGAATGAATGAGCCAGGGTAGCGGGGTTCTAGAAGTGAAGGCCGGCTTCGCGGGCGCCGTCGGCGAAAGCCTTGACGCGCCCGTGGTACTGGTAGCCGCCGCGGTCGAAGACCACGGTGTCGACGCCGGCCGCCTTGGCCCGCTCGGCCAGCACGCCGCCGGCCTTGGTCGCCTGAGCGGCACCGGTGAGGCTGCGCAGGTCGGCCTCGGTCCAGTTGACGGACGCCAGCGTACGACCGCTGTCGTCGTCGATGAGCTGCGCGGAGATGCCGCGATTGGAGCGGAACACCGAGATGCGGGGCCGCTCGGCGGTCCCGCGCACCTTCGCGCGAACGCGGCGGCGGCGCTTGAGCCGCCGCTCCGGGCGGGTGAGAACGGTCATGCTCGCTTACCAACCTTCCGGGCGACGTATTCGCCCTCGTAACGGATGCCCTTGCCCTTGTAGGGCTCGGGCTTGCGCTGCTTGCGGATGTAGGCGGCGGTCTCCCCGACCTGCTGCTTGGAGGCGCCGCGCACGACGATCCGGGTCGGCATGGGGACCTCGAACTCGATCCCCTCGGGCGCCTTGACCGGCACCGAGTGCGAGTAGCCGAGGGCCAGCTCGAGGTCGCGGCCGCGCAGCGCCGCGCGATAGCCGACGCCCTGGATCTCCAGGCGCTTCTCGAACCCGTCGGTGACGCCCTGGACCATGTTGGCCACGAGCGTCCGGGTCAGGCCGTGCAGGGAGCGGTGCTCGCCGCGATCGGTCGGCCGCGTGACGAGCAGCTCCTCGCCGACGTGCTCGACCGTGATGTCACGGTGGATGCGCTCGGAGAGCTCGCCCTTGGGACCGTTGACGGTCACGCGCTCGGGCTCGATCGCGATCGTCACCCCGGAGGGGACGGGGATGGGTTGTCTGCCGATTCGGGACATAGTGCTGGATTAACTCCCCCCACCCTTACCAGACCTGGGCCACGACTTCGCCACCGACGCCCTGCTGGCGGGCCTCGTGGCCGGTCATGACACCCTTGGAGGTGGAGATGATCGCGGTACCCATGCCGCCCTGGATGCGGGGGATGTGGGCGTGGTCGACGTAGGTGCGCTGGCCGGGTCGCGAGACGCGCTTCATCCCGGAGATCACGGGCCGGCGCTCGCTGGTGTACTTGAGCGTGACGGTCAGCTGCTCACCGGGACGCCCGGGCTCGGGCGGCTGCACCGAGTAGCCCTCGATGTACCCCTGCTCCTTGAGGATGCGGGCCAGCTCGCGCTTGATGCCCGACGAGGGGATCGCCACGTCGTGGTGCTGCGCCTTGGCGCCGTTGCGCAGACGGGTCAGGAAATCGGCCACGGGATCGGTCATCGCCATGGGATCACCAGCTCGACTTCGTCATGCCGGGCACGTAGCCGTTGTGGGCGAGCTCGCGCAGGCAGATCCGGCACAGGCCGAACTTGCGGTACACGGAGCGCGCGCGGCCGCAGCGGCGGCAGCGCGTATAGCCCTGGGTCTTGTACTTCGGTGTCCGCGCCTGGCGGACTCGCTGGGAAAGCTTTGCCACGGTGCTCCTTATCAGGCCTGGGTCGTTGCGGTCGCGGGGGTCCGGCCGTCCTTCTGGAACGGCATCCCCATCGCCTCGAGCAGCGCGAACGACTCGGCGTCGCTGGCCGCGCTCGTGGTGATCGTGATGTCGAGCCCGCGGACCTGGTCGATCTCGTCGTAGTCGACCTCGGGGAAGATGATCTGCTCGCGAACGCCGAGCGAGTAGTTGCCGCGCCCGTCGAACGACCGCGGGATTGAGCCCCCGGAAGTCACGGATGCGCGGAATCGCGATCGACATCAGCCGATCCAGGAACTCGTAGGAGCGGTCACCGCGCAGCGTGACGGCAACGCCCACCGGCATCCCCTCGCGCACCTTGAACTGGGCGATCGACTTGCGAGCGCGCCGGATGTTCGGCTTCTGGCCGGTGATCGTGCCGAGCTGCTCGGCGGCGGCGTCCAGGACCTTGGAGTCCTGCTTGGCGTCGCCGCAGCCCATGTTGACGGTCACCTTCTCCAGGCGCGGGGCCTGCATGATGCTCGAGTACTGGAAACGCTCCACGAGCGTGGGGCGGATCTCCTCGAGGTATCGGGTCTTGAGTCGTGCTGTGGCCATGTCAGTAGTTCTCGTTCTCTGTGAGCTAGTCGAGCCGGGAGCCGCTGCGCTTGGCGATGCGCAGCCGCTTGCCGTCGGCGATCTCAATGCCCACACGAGTGGGCTTGCCGTCCTTGGGGTCGATCAGCGCCACGTTGGACACGTGGATCGGCCCCTCACGCTCGATCACGCCGCCGGCCTGCTGGCCGCTGGCGGTCTGGGTCGGGCGCTGGTGGCGCTTGACGATGTTAAGGCCCTCGACGTAGACCCGTTCCTTCTTGGGGTCAACGCGCAGCACCTTGCCGGTCTTGCCGCGATCCTTGCCACTGATCACGATCACCTCGTCGTCGCTGCGGATCCGTGCGGGCATCAGAGCACCTCCGGGGCCAGCGAGACGATCTTCATGAAGTTGCGCTCGCGCAGCTCACGAGCGACGGGTCCGAAGATGCGGGTCCCGCGCGGATTGTTCTGCGCATCGATCAGCACGGCGGCGTTCTCGTCAAAGGCGATGTAGGTGCCATCGTCACGACCGTAGGACTTGCGCGTCCGCACGACGACCGCGGTTACGACCTCGCCCTTCTTGACCGAGCCCTGCGGGCTGGCGGTCTTGACCGTCGCCGTGATCGTGTCCCCCACGCCGGCGTACCGGCGGCGCGAGCCACCGCGGACGCGGATCACGAGGATCTCGCGGGCGCCGGTGTTGTCGGCCACCCGCAGCCGGGTCTCGTTCTGGATCATGAGTGGCTCCCGTGCTCAGCCGCGGCTCGACTCGCGGGCGAGAACCGAGCCCGGCAAGGATGCAGGAGGCGACGCGCAGCAGCGCTGCGCGAGCCGACGAAGACGCCGCCGGGCGACGGTTCGCAGCCGCGAGGCGTGACGTGGTTGGGCATGGGGGTCACTTGGCACGCTCCACGACCTGCACCAGCCGCCAGCGCTTGCTACGTGACAGCGGCCGCGACTCGCGCACGATCACGGTGTCGCCGAGATTGGCGTCATTGGTCTCGTCGTGCGCGTGCAGCGTGTTGGAGGTGCGGACGATCTTCTTGTAGCGGCGATGACGACGAGCGACGTCGATGCGCACCGTGATCGTCTTGTCGGCCTTGTCGGAGACGACCACGCCCTGGCGCACCTTCTGGGTGCCGTCGGGATGCTCGCGCGGCGCTGTCGTCGCAGGACCGTCATGGCTGGCCTTGGCCCGCGCCTTGACCCGGCCGGTCCGGCGCTCGGCGGCCTTCTTGCCCCGCGCGGCAACGCGCTCGGCATGCCGATCCTCACCACTGCGCTCGCCACGGCTCGGAGTCTTGGCGGCCTTGACCGCACGCTTGGCAGCCCGTCGCTCCTTCGGCGGCAGGACCACCTCAGGCTCCTTGGGGGGAGCAGCAGCGGCAGCGGGCGCCTCGGCCACAGCCGCGGCCGCGGGCTCCGGCTCAGCGGCCACGGGCTCCTCGGCCACGGGCTCCTCGGCAGGAGCAGCGTCCGGGGTCGCCGCCTCCTCCGAGGCGGGTCGCGAAGTCTCCTCAGCGGCCGGCGCCTGAGCAGCGTCTCCCCCCGCCTCGGGGGAGGCAGCGGCCTCAGGCGCCTCGGAGCAGCCCGGCGGCAGCCGGAGCCGTCGGGGTCTCTTCAGTTGTCTCGTTCTTCTTGTCAGCCATTGTTCTGAGCCTGTCGCAGATGGGAATCGATCTCGCGCTCACGCTGGACGGTGAGCGCGCGGGCCACTTCGCGCTTGGCGCGACGCAGCCCTGAGGTGCTGTCGAGCTCGCCGGTGGCGTGCTGGAAGCGCAGCCCGAACAGGTCGCGGCGCGCCGTGCGCACCTGCTCGGCCAGTTCGGTGTCGTTGAGGTCCCGCAATTCGGAGGTGCGCATGATCAGGCGTCCTCTCGCAGCACGAACTTGGTCCGGACGGGCAGCTTGTGGCCGGCCAGGCGCATCGCCTCGCGGGCCAGGTCCTCCGGCACGCCGGCCAGCTCGAACATGACCCGCCCCGGCTTGACCACGGCGACCCAGCCCTCGGGCGAGCCCTTGCCGGAGCCCATTCGGGTCTCGGCCGGCTTCTTGGTGAAGGGCTTGTCGGGATAGACGTTGATCCACACCTTGCCGCCACGCTTGATCCGGCGGGTCATGGCGATACGGGCGGCCTCGATCTGGCGGTTGGTGAGCCAGCCCGGCATCCATCGACTTCAGGCCGTACTCGCCGAACTGCACCTTGACCTGCCCGCGCGAGAGCCCGGCCCGTCGGCCGCGGTGCTGCTTGCGGTGCTTGACACGCTTGGGAGAGAGCATCAGCGGCCTCCACCCTGACCACCGGCTCCGCCGCCACGCGAACCGGAGCCGCCGGGGCCGCCACGACCGCCGCCGGGACCACCGGGACCACGACCACCGCCGCCGCCCTGGCCGCCACGACCGCCGCCAGGCCCACCGGGACCACGACCACCGCCGCCGCCCTGGCCGCCACGACCGCCGCCACCGCCGGGCCCGCCGCCGCCGAGCCACCGCGACCACCCTGGCCACCGCCGCCACGGCCACCCTGGCCACCGCCGCCGCCGCCGAAGCCGCCGCCGCCGCCGCCGCCGCGACCACCCTGGCCACCACCGCCGCCGCCGCCGCCGAAGCCGCCGCCACCACGGCCACCCTGACCGCCACGACCGCCGCCCTGACCGCCACGGCCGCCGGGGCCGCTGGCACCGCCCGCGCCGCCCGGGCCTCCGGCTCCGCCGCCGCGACCACCGCGGCCACCGCGATTGCGGCCGTCACGGCCGCCGCGGTCGGGAGCCTGTGCAGGGGGCTCGTCCATGATCGTCAGGTCCGCACCGGTGTACCCCTCGGGCATGATCTCGCCCTTGTTGATCCAGCACTTGACGCCGATCCGGCCGAAGGTCGTGCGTGCCTCGTGAAAGCCGTAGTCGATGTCGGCTCGCAGCGTGTGCAGCGGAACCCGTCCGTCCGAGTAGCTCTCGGTCCGGGCCATCTCGGCACCGCCGAGGCGGCCGGAGACCTGCACCTTGACGCCCTTGGCGCCGGAGCGCATGGCGCTGGTCAGCGCGCGCTTCATCGCGCGGCGGAAAGCGACACGGTTCTGCAGCTGCTCGGCGATCGACTGCGCGACCAGGCGCGCGTCGAGCTCGGGACGCTTGATCTCGAGGATGTTGACCTTGACCTGCTTGCCGGTGATCCGGTGCAGGTCACGGCGCAGCTGATCGACCTCGGAGCCGGACTTGCCGATCACGATGCCGGGCCGGGCCGTGTTGATGTTGACCTCGACCTCGGTGACGTTCTTGCGGATGGTGATGTCCGAGAGACCGGCGTGGGACAGGCGGCCGACGATGTGGCCACGGATCCGGATGTCCTCGTCCAGGAAGTCCGAGAAGTTCTTCTCGTTGAACCAGTTGGACTTCCAGTCGTGGATGTAGCCCACGCGGAGCGACTCGGGGTGAACTTTCTGACCCATGATTCTTGTTGTCAGTCCTTTTGCGTGAGCAGGATCGTCAGGTGGCTGGTGCGCTTGCGGATCTGCGTTGCGCGGCCCATGGCGCGCGGACGGAACCGCTTGATGGTCGGACCCTCGTCGGCGTGCACCGCCTTGACGTAGAGATCCTCGCCGACGAGCTCGTGATTGTGCTCGGCGTTCGCAACTGCGGACTCGAGAAGCTTGCTCCAGTCCCGCGCGATCGCCCGCGGCGTCAGAGCGAGGATAGCTCGCGCCTCGTCAACGCTCTTCCCGCGGATGTGGTCGCAGACCAGCCGCGCCTTGCGGGCCGACGAGCGCACGTACTTGGCCTGCGCGCGCACGACCGGGGCGGGCTCACCCTCGGGCCGCCGCGAACGGCGCCGGGTCGGGGCCGGCTGCGACCCACGCGAACGAGCGGGCTTCTCAGCCTCAGCCGCAGGCGTCCTCGGCCTGCAGCAGCAGAACGACGCGAACGCCGGCGCTTCGGCTTCTCAGCCGGCGCCTCAGACGAGTCGTCATCAGCAGCTTCCGCCACAGGCTCAGCATCGGCCGAGGGCTCAGCGTCGGCCGGGGGCGCATCCGCCGCCGAAGCCGGTCGCGATCCCGCATCAGCCGCCGGCGCATCCGAAGCCGCAGTTCCGGCTTCGGCGCGGGTGCGGCCTCGGCCGACGCCGAAGCCTCGGCCGGCTCGACCTCAGGCGTCTCGGGCGTCTTGTCGTCGTCCGGAGGGGTCATCGCTTCTTCCCGGTCCCGACATGCCCGCGGTACAGCCGCGTGGGCGCGAACTCGCCCAGCTTGTGGCCGACCATGGACTCCGAGACGAATACGGGCACGTGCTTGCGCCCGTCGTGGACGGCGATCGTGTGCCCGACCATCTCGGGAAAGATCGTCGATGTGCGTGACCAGGTCCTGATCATGCGCTTCTCGCCCGAGGTGTTCATGGCCTCGATCCGGTTGATCAGCCGCTCCTCGACGAACGGGCCCTTCTTGCTCGAACGACTCATCGCTGCTTACCCTTACCCCTTCTCCGACCACGGACGATGTACTGGTCGGACCTCTTGCGCTTCTTACGTGTGCGGTAGCCCAGGGTCGGCACGCCCCAGGGGGTCACCGGATGACGACCTGGCGTGGTGGAACCCTCGCCGCCGCCGTGCGGATGGTCGACCGGGTTCATCGCGGTGCCTCGCGTCTGCGGCCGTACGCCCATGTGGCGCTTGCGGCCGGCCTTGCCGACCTTGACGTTCTGATGGTCGGAGTTGCCGATCACGCCCACCGTGGCCCGGCACTCAGCGCGAACCATGCGCATCTCGCCCGAGGGCAGGCGCAGGGTCACGTGCTCGCCGTCCTTGGCCAGCAACTGCACGCCGACGCCCGCCGAGCGGGCCATCTGGCCACCGCGGCCGGGCGTGAGCTCGACGTTGTGGACCATCGTGCCGGGAGGCATGCTGGACAGCGGGAGCGCATTGCCGACGCGGATGTCGGCGCCGACGCCGGACTGCACGGTGGCTCCCACGCTCAGGCGCTGGGGGGCCAGGATGTAGGCCTTCTCGCCGTCCGCGTAGTGCAGCAGCGCGATGTAGGCCGACCGGTTGGGGTCGTACTCGATGTGCGCGACCTTGGCCGGCATCCCGTCCTTGCGGCGCTTGAAGTCGATCTTGCGGTACAGGCGCTTGGCTCCGCCGCCGCGATGGCGGGCGGTCTTGCGCCCGGCCGAGTTTCGGCCCGCCGGACTTCTTGAGGCCCTCGACGAGCGACTTCTCGGGCTCGGAGCGGGTGATCTCGGCGAAGTCCGGATAGGTGACGAAGCGCCGTCCGGGTGAGGTCGGCTTGGGCTTGCGAATGGCCATTACTCAGCCGCCTCGAAGGCCTGGAAGATCGGAATCGTGTCGCCCGCGCGCACCTCGACGATGGCCTTCTTCCACTTGCGGGTCCGGCCCGCGGTCTGCCCGCGGCGCTTGGGCTTGGACTTGACCGACGAGGTGCGGACCTCGACCACCTTGACGTCGAACAACTGCTCGATCGCCTGACGGATCTGGGTCTTGTGCGCCTTGTCGGCAACGCGGAAGGTGTACTTGCCGGCCTCGGCGAGCACGAAGGACTTCTCCGAGACGACGGGACGGATGATGATCTGACTTGCGTCCATCAGCTCTTCTCCTCGGCGCCGGTTCCGTTGGCACGGTCGACCAGCTCGGATAGGGCAGCCTCGGACACGAGCAGCGACGCCGCTCCGATGACGTCAGCCACGCCGGCGTCGCCGACGGGCATCACGTCGACGCGACCGAGGTTGCGAAACGACTTGCCGGCCGCGGCCTCGGCGTCGGTGAGCAGCACGAGCGTCGGGCCGGTGGAGCCCCAGTCGGCCAGAAGCGCCGCTGCCTGCTTGGTGGCGGGCGCGTCGAACACGCCCGCGTCGAACACGGCCAGCGACTCACGCTCGGCATGCAGGGACAGCGCGCTGCGCATCGCCGCGCGACGGGCCTTGCGGTTGACCTTGACGGTGAAGTGGCGCGGCGTCGGTCCGAACACGGTGCCGCCGCCCGTCCACACGGGCGAGCGCGAGGAACCGGCCCGGGCACGGCCGGTGCCCTTCTGCCGCCACGGCTTGGCGCCGCCGCCGGAGACCTCGCCGCGGGTCTTGCTCGACGCGGTGCCCTGACGCCGGGCGTTGAGCTCGGCGCGCACGGTCTCGTGCACGAGCGGCATATTGAAGCGAGCCTCGAAGGCGTCTCCGTCCAGGGTGGCGCTGCCACCACCGAGCTTGGGAGCGGTTCTAGCCATCGGTGCGAACCTCCACGGTCGAGCCGGTCGGCCCGGGCACGGCCCCGCGAACGAGCATCAGATTTCGCTTGGGCATGATCTCGACGACCGTCAGGCCGCGCTGGGTGACCCGGCCGCCGCCCATCCGGCCCGGGCCGCGGATGCCCTTGAACACCCGCGACGGCGTTGCGGACGCCCCGATCGAGCCGGGAGCGCGCACGTTGTGGGAGCCGTGGGACTTGGGGCCGGAGGCGAAGTTGTGGCGCTTGATGGTGCCCTGGAAGCCCTTGCCCTTGGACTTGCCGGAGATCTTGAGCTTCTGCCCAACCTCGAACGCCTCGACGGTGACGGTCTCACCGACGAGCAGCTCGGCGGCATGATCGCGAAACTCGACGAGATGACGGTGGGCGGACGCATCGGCCTTCTTGAGATGGCCGAGCTCGGCGCGGGTCAGCGTCTTCTCCTTGCACGCGCCGAACGCGAGCTGAACCGCCTCGTACCCGTCGCGCTCCTCGGTCCGGATCGCCGTCACCGGACAGGGGCCGGCCTCGAGCACGGTCACGCGCTCGACGCGGCCGTCCTCGAGGAACCGCTGGGTCATCCCGAGCTTCTTGGCGAGAATTGCGGCCATGGCGCTAGGAAGCCAGCCTGATCTCGATGTCCACACCGGCCGGCAGATGATCGAGACGCTGAAGCGAATCGACCGTCTTGGGCGTCGGCTGATGGATATCGATCAGTCGTTTATGGGTGCGGATCTCGAAGTGCTCGCGTGAATCCTTGTCCTTGAAGGGGGACCGGATCACGCAGTACACGTTCTTCTCCGTCGGCAGCGGAACAGGACCGGACACGGTCGCGCCAGTGCGCGTCGCCGTCTCGACGATCTCCTTCGCTGCTGTCTCGATCGCCGTGTGGTCATAGGACTTCAGGCGAATGCGGATCTTGTTTTGGGCGATAGTGGCCACGGGGTTACTCAAAGCTTTTCTGTCGATTCTCGTGATTGAGGGCGAGTCCCGGGTGTGAGACCCGCCCCGTTGTTCGTATCCGGCTGGAAATTCACGCGGCGGGCTCTGGTCGAGCCCGCCGCGTCAGGCGTTACTGAATGACTTCGGTGACGACCCCGGAGCCGACCGTACGGCCGCCCTCGCGGATCGCGAACCGCAGACCCTGGTCCATGGCGATCGGCTGGATCAGCTCGATCTCCATCTGCACGTTGTCACCGGGCATGACCATCTCCGTGCCCTCGGGCAGGTTAGCCACGCCGGTCACGTCGGTCGTGCGGAAGTAGAACTGCGGCCGGTAGCCGGTGAAGAAGGGCGTGTGACGGCCACCCTCCTCCTTCTTGAGGATGTAGACCTCGGCCATGAACTTGGTGTGCGGTGTGATCGAACCCGGCTTGCACAGCACCTGACCGCGCTCGATGTCCTCACGCTTGGTGCCTCGCAGCAGGCAGCCCGCGTTGTCGCCGGCCTGACCCTGATCGAGGTTCTTCTTGAACATCTCCACGCCGGTGACGACCGTCGTGGTGGTGTCCCTGATTCCGACGATCTCGACGGTCTCGCCAACCTTGATGATCCCGCTCTCGATGCGCCCGGTCGCCACCGTCCCGCGACCCGTGATCGAGAAGACGTCCTCGACCGGCATCAGGAACGGCTTGTCCAGATCGCGGACCGGCTCGGGGATGTAGGTGTCCAGCGCCTCGGCGAGCTCGAGGATCTTGTTCTCGTACTCCTCGTCGCCCTCGAGCGCCTTCAGCGCCGAGCCGACCACGAACGGGATGTCATCGCCGGGGAAGTCGTACTCCGACAGCAGGTCGCGAATCTCGACCTCCACGAGCTCGAGGAGCTCGGGGTCATCGACCATGTCGGCCTTATTGAGGAACACGACGATGTACGGCACGCCGACCTGACGCGCGAGCAGGATGTGCTCACGCGTCTGGGGCATGGCACCGTCGGCCGCCGACACGACCAGGATGGCGCCGTCCATCTGCGCGGCTCCCGTGATCATGTTCTTGACGTAGTCCGCGTGACCGGGGCAGTCAACGTGGGCGTAATGCCGATTTGCGGTCTCGTACTCGACGTGTGAGGTCGCGATCGTGATGCCGCGAGCCTTCTCCTCCGGAGCGTTGTCGATCGAATCGAACGACCGAACCTCGCCGGAGCCGAACTTGTCGTGGAGCACCTTGGTGATGGCCGCGGTCAGCGTCGTCTTGCCATGGTCGATGTGACCGATGGTGCCGACGTTGACATGGGGCTTGTCGCGCTCGAACTTGGCCTTCGCCACTTTGGTGTCGCTCCTTCTAACTCTTTGAGATTTGGCTCGCCGCAGGGCGAACCCGTACAGGGTATAAGTTTTCCGTCCGCGGCTGCTGCTACCTCACGCAGCCGCGCGTCCTTCACCGCGCTCCGACCGTCTCCTTATCGCCGCCGATCACCTTCTCGGCGATGTGGGCGGGTACCTCCTCGTACCGATCGAACTGCATCGTGTACGTGGCCCGGCCCTGAGTGGTGGAGCGCAGATCGGTCGCGTAGCCGAACATCTCGGCCAGCGGCACGTGTCCGGTCACGACCTGCGCGTTGCCGCGCTGCTCCATGCCGTTGACCTGGCCGCGGCGGCGGTTCAGGTCACCGATCACGTCGCCCATGAACTCCTCGGGGGTTACGACCTCGACCGAGAAGACCGGCTCGAGCAGGACGGGCTTGGCTCGCTGCACGGCCGCCTTGAGCGCCAGCGAACCGGCGACCCGGAAGGCGATCTCCGAGGAGTCCGTGTCATGGGACTTGCCGTCGGTCAGCGTGACCCGGACATCGACGAGCGGATATCCCGCCCGCGGCCCGTTGGACATCGCGTCCTCGACGCCCTTCTCGACCGCCGGGATGAACTCGGTCGGGATCGATCCGCCCTTGACCTTGTTGATGAAGTCAAAGCCCTCGCCGGGAGCCGGCTCGACGTTGATGTAGACGATGCCGTACTGACCCGAGCCGCCGGTCTGACGAACGAGCCGGCCTTCGACCTTCTCGGCGGTCCCGCGGATCGTCTCGCGGTAGGAGACCTGCGGGCGGCCGACGTTGGCGTCGACCTTGAACTCGCGCATCATCCGGTCCACCAGGATCTCGAGGTGCAGCTCGCCCATCCCGGAGATCTCGGTCTGGCCGCTGTCCTCGTTGGTGGCGACGCTGGAAGGTCGGGTCCTCCTCGGCCAGGCGGCCGAGTGCGACCGACATCTTCTCCTGGTCGGCCTTTGTCTTGGGCTCGATCGCGACCTTGATGACCGGCTCGGGGAAGGTGATCATCTCGAGCTTGATCGGCTTGTCGGGCGAGGCCAGCGTGTCGCCGGTGACGACCTGCTTGATCCCGACCGCGGCGGCGATGTCGCCGGAGTAGACCTCCTGCAGCTCCTCGCGCTCGTTGGCGTGCATCATCAGGATGCGCCCGATCCGCTCGGTCCGGCCCGAGCTGACGTTGAGCACCCGCGCGCCCGCGGCCAGCGTGCCCGAGTAGACGCGGAAGTAGGTGAGCTTGCCGACGTAGGGGTCGGCCATGATCTTGAAGGCCAGTGCGGCGAACGGCTCGCTATCGGCGGCCATGCCGGATCGCGGGCACGCCGCCGTTGTCCGAGCCCTTCTCGGGCTCGAGACCCTCGACCGGGGGAACGTCGAGCGGGCTGGGCAGGTAGTCGATGACCGCGTCGAGCAGGGGCTGCACGCCCTTGTTCTTGAAGCTCGACCCGCACAGCACCGGGGTGAGCTGGATGTTGAGCGTCGCCTTGCGGATCGACTCCTTGAGGCGGGCGACGGGAATCTCCTGATCCTCGAGGATCAGGTCCGTCAGCTCGTCGTCGAAGTTCGAGAGCTCATCGAGCAGGAACTCACGGGCCTCGGCGGCGCGCTCGACCTGATCGGCGGGGATCTCGACGACCTCCTGCTCCTTGCCGAGCTCGTCCTTGTAGATGATCGCCTGGTTCTCGACCAGGTCGATGATCCCCAGGAAGTCTCCCTCGGCGCCGATCGGCAGCTGGATCGGCACCGGTCGGGCGCCAAGGCGGTCGATCATCGTCTGCACGCCGGCGGTGAAGTTCGCGCCGATGCGATCCATCTTGTTGATGTAGGCGATCCGCGGCACGTGGTACTTGTCGGCCTGGCGCCACACCGTCTCGGACTGCGGCTCGACGCCGGCGACCGAATCGAACAGTGCGATCGCGCCATCGAGCACGCGCAGCGACCGCTCGACCTCGACCGTGAAGTCGACGTGGCCGGGCGTGTCGATGATGTTGATGCGGTGGTCGTGCCAGGTCGCCGTGGTCGCCGCGGAGGTGATCGTGATCCCGCGCTCCTGCTCCTGCTCCATCCAGTCCATGACGGCCGCGCCCTCGTGAACCTCACCCATCTTGTAGGTCCGACCGGTGTAATAGAGGATGCGCTCAGTCGTCGTCGTCTTACCGGCGTCGATGTGCGCCATGATCCCGATGTTGCGAGTCTTCTGAAGGGTGAACGAGCGTGGCATGTGTTTTGGTCGGTTCTGAGCGGTGGGAGGCAGTGGTGCTGGCGGGCCGGCGTCTCCGGCTGCGGTCATGAAAAAGGGCCCAGTGGGCCCGATTACGACGCAGATGTCGAGGCCGGGCGGTGTCCTATGAAGTCGGAGTCTCCATTGCGTGGATTGTCCGCACCCGGGAGCGGACACAGATGAACTCGCTCCGACCCGAGGCGGAGCCCGAATATAGCAGAGGCCCTGTGCCGTCCCGGCGGCGTTTTTCCGGTCGCGCCGGCCCGGCGGCGCGGCTCTCGCGGCCGCTCGCGCTGGCGCTTCTGACCGCGGGGCTGGCCGCTGCCGCGGTGCTCGTGGCGGCCGAATTCGCCCCGCTGCTGACCGTGCGCACGAGCGTGCTCGGCGCGCCGGTGACGAGCGTCACGACGAGCACGCACGACGGCGTGGGCGCTGATCCCGCTCGCGCTGCTGACCGTCTTTCTCTCGATCGGCGTGTGGCGCACCGGCAGCCGGCTGGGAATGCTCGCGCTCGGCGTGGTGGGCATCGTGATCAGTGCTGATCGCGCTGCTCGGCGATCTCCCCGACGCCCAGGCGACCGGCCTGGTCGGCAGCCAGAGCACGCGCTACGCCGTTGCCGCGTCGAGTCCCGGCGGCCGGTTTCTACCTGGAGACGCTGGGGGCCGCGGTGCTCGTGATCGTCGCCGGAGCCGGTCTGTTGCTGTCCACCGGCCGGCCGCGCTCTGTTGGCGGCGGATGAAGATTCCCTCATCACGGTCCGCTTCCTGACGCAAAAGACTCCTGCGCCGGTTTACCAAAGTCCGCCGCCGTTACATTTAACCAATGCGAGGGTTGTGCCACCGCAGCCCCCGGTCCCGTGCGGTGGGCAGCCCTCGCGTTTTCGTCTGCCCGGGGGCGCCGATTCTGGACGGCATGCATGAGTTGCTCAGCGCGCTGCTCGTGCGCGAGCCGGACAGGTGATGCAGTCGGATGCCGGTGCGAGACGTGCCGCTCAGCGCGGCGCCGGCGGCAGCTACCAGCGGTAGTGGGCGAAGGCCTTGTTGGCCTGCGCCATGCGGTAGATGTCGTCCTTGCGCTTGTACGCGTTGCCCTGCTGCTGCTGAGCGTCGAGCAGTTCGTTGGCCAGGCGCTGCGCCATCGACCGCTCGCGGCGATCGCGGGCGAAGTTGACCAGCCATCGGACGGCCAGGGTGCGAGCCCGGCGGGCGGGCACCTCGACGGGAACCTGGTAGGTGGCACCGCCAACGCGGCGTGATCGGACCTCGAGCACCGGGGTGAGGGCCTTGACGCCGGCCTCGAGCACTTCCACGGCGGGCTTGCCCGTGCGCTCCTCGAGGATCGCCATCGCGTCGTAGACCAGCCGTTCGGCGGTCGACTTCTTGCCGTCCTGCATCACCTTGTTGATGACCTGCTGGACGAGGCGGTTGCGATGGATGGCGTCCGGCTCGACCGGCCGGATCTGGGCAGCAGCGCGACGGGGCATTACTTGGCCTTCACGCCGTACTGCGACCGCGCCTTCTTGCGGTCAGAGACTCCGGCGGCGTCCAGCGTGCCGCGGATCACCTTGTATCGGAACCCGGGGAGATCCTTGACGCGACCGCCACGGACGAGCACGACCGAGTGCTCCTGAAGATTGTGCCCCTCGCCGGGGATGTAGGCGCCGACCTCCATGCCGTTCGTGAGCCGGACGCGCGCGACCTTGCGCAGTGCCGAGTTCGGCTTCTTGGGCGTGGTCGTGTAGACGCGGGTGCAGACGCCACGGCGCTGGGGCGCGGCGACCTTCTTCTTGCGGCCCTTGCCGGACTTCAGGCCCGGAGTGGCGAGCTTTTTCTTGGGCGCGGTGCGGCCCTTGCGGATCAGCTGGCTGGTAGTCGGCATGCGGTGGCGCAGATTAGCAGGGGGCGCCTCGGAGGCGCCCCCTGTCGGTCTCGTGTTTCAGGCCGGGACCCCGGCGAGGACCTCGTCGACATCGATGTGATCGACGCCGACCGCTTCGGCGACCGGCCGGTAGGTGACCCGGCCGCCGGCCACGTTGACGCCCAGCTTCAGCCCCGGGTTGTCGCGGACGGCGGCGTGCACGCCCGCGGTGGCGAGCTGCACCACGTAGGGCATGGTCGCGTTGGTGAGCGCGTAGGTCGAGGTGATCGGGACCGCGCCGGGCATGTTGGCCACGCAGTAGTGGGTGATCCCGTCGACCTCGTAGGTCGGGTCCGAATGCGTGGTCGGCCGCGAGGTCTCAAAGCAGCCCCCCTGGTCGATCGACACGTCCACCAGCACCGCCTGGCGCTTCATCAAGCCGAGCTGCTCGCGGGTGATGACATGCGGCGCCCGCGCCCCGTGCACGAGCACCGCGCCGATCACCAGGTCCATGTACGGCAGTCGCTCCTCGATCTCCAGCGTCGAGGCAAAGCACGTGTCGGCCCGCCCGTTGAAGGCGATGTCGAGCTCGCGCAGCCGGTCGATGTTGCGATCGAACACGTAGACCGTCGCCTCCATGCCGAGCGCGATGAAGGCGGCGTTCATGCCCACCACGCCACCGCCGATGACCATCACGTTGGCCGCCGCCACGCCCGGGACTCCGCCGAGCAGGATGCCGCGGCCACCCAGCGGCTTCTCGAGCATGAACGCGCCCGCCTGGGTGGCGATCTTCCCGGCCACCTCCGACATCGGCGCCAGCAGCGGCAGCCGGCCGCGCGCGTCCTCCACCGTCTCATAGGCGATGCAGGTCGCCCCGGACTCCATCAGGCCGCGGGTCTGCTCCGCGTCGGCGGCGAGGTGCAGGTAGGTGAACAGCGTGTGGTGGGGCCGCAGTCGTGCGATCTCCTCCGGCTGGGGCTCCTTGACCTTGACGATCATCGTCGCCTCGGCGAACACGGCGTCGGCGTCGGGGAGGATGGTGGCGCCCTGCGCCGTGTACTGCTCGTCGGAGATCGAGGAGCCCTCGCCGGCGCCGCGCTGGATGCAGACCTCATGGCCGGCATCGGCGAGCTCGCGCACGCCGGCCGGGGTGAGCGCGACGCGGTACTCGTCGGTCTTGACCTCCGTGGGGACGCCGACCTTCATGCCACCAGCTCCCGGCCCCGCAGGGCCAGCCAGAACTCGATCCGGTCCCGGGCCGAGCTGAGATTGCGACCGGTCAGATCCTCGACCCGCTTGATTCGGTACCTCAGAGTGTGGCGATGGCAGTAGAGCCGCCGGGCGGCGCGCTCCCACTGACCGTTCTCCTCGATGAACGCCTCCAACGACCGCATCAGTTCACCTCCATAGTGTCCCTCGCTGGCCTCAATCGGCCCGAGGATCGAGTCACAGAACAATTTCAGGGCCTCGTCATCCTGCAGCGACAGCAGCAGCTGGAACGAGCCCAGATCCCGGTAGGTCGCGAGTGCGCCGCGAGGACCAGCGCCGTGGCCGCTGCCGTTCCCGTTTCCATTGCCATTGCCGTCCGCGGCGTGGACGCCGAGAGCGACGGCCTCGACCGCGCAGCGGGCCTCGTGAAAGCTGCGCCGTCGCCTCCGCCCCGGCGACCGGCCGCCCCACCCCCACCCGCAGGCCCGCGTGCCCAGACTGGTCTCGAGCCGCCGCATCACGCGATCGGCGAGCCCGAACAGATCGTCCTCGTCGCGGCCGGTCACGAGCGCGCAGGTCAGCGTCTGCGTGGAGGCGACAAGGCCGGGCGAGGCCTCCTCACGCAGGGCGGTGGTGAGCGCCTCCTCCACCGTCGCGGCGGCAATCCGGCTGTCATCCGGAGTCTGGACGGCGAGCGCGGCGATCCGCTCGGCGAGGCCGAACGGCTCCAGTCGCCGGGCCAGCTCGGTTCCGGTCAGGTCACCGTCGACGATCGCGGCCAGGACGTCACCGGCGAGCCGGCGCTCGGTGTCCCCGGCCACCCGTCCGCGCAGCAGCTCCAGCGCGACGATGATCACCGCCTGGTGCAGGGTCAGCCGGTCGAAGTCCGACAGGGGACCGGAGTCCTTGATCGCGACCAGCCAGGCCGCCGGAGTGCGCTCGCGGGCCTCGCGCGCGGTGCTGCTCGCGGCGGTCCCGTCCGCTGACACCGGCAGCGCGAGCGCGCATTCGGCGAGATCACCGATCGCCGGCAGGAACGCGCGATGCTCGCCGCCGCGCGCGCGCTCGACCAGCTCGGTGCGCAACGCGGCGATCGTCTCGGGCTCGACGGCCCGCCGGAAGGCGCGCGAGACGAGTGGCTCGCCGCGGGCGTCGAACACGAGCACCGCTGCCCCGATCAGGGTCGACAGCGTCGCGGCGAGCGCGTCGAGCCCGCGTTCGGACAGGACGATCCGCTCCAACCGCTCGTGGGCGGCGATCGCACGCCGCAGAACCGCGTACTGCTCGTTGACCAGCTTGGTGAACGCGGCCTCGGTGACGGCGATGAACGGCAGCTCGTAGCTCACCTCGAAGACCGGGAAGTCCCGTTCGGCGGCCGCCGCCAGCAGCGCCGGGGGCACCTCGGCATGGGTGAAGCCGGTCCCGAAGCCCAGGCCGGCGAGCCGGTGGTCGGCCAGGCGGGCGATGAACGCCCGCTGCGCCTCCTCGGTCTGCAGCAGCATGCCGGTGCTGAGCAGCAGCTCACCGCCCGACAGCCATGGGGTCGGGTCCTCCAGCTCGGAGATGTGCACCCAGCGCACCGGGAGGTCGACCGCCGCCTCGCCACAGAGCAGGCGGACGTCGAGTCCGTTCAGGAGCTCGCGAACGGTGAGCATGCGGTTGTCAGTTGTTCCCGGTGCGCCGAGCGGGTGATCAGGCGGGCTGAGCGTGCATCCGCTCGTGTGCCTCGGTGAGCACCGGCCGCAGGATCGCCTCGATCTCCTCGAACTGCTTGGGGCCGGCGATCAGCGGCGGCGAGAGCTGGATGACCGGATCGCCACGATCGTCGGCGCGGCAGATCAGACCGCGGCGGTACAGCTCACCGGACAGGAAGCCGCGCAGCAGGGTCTCTGACTCCTCGTCGGACCACTGCTCGTCGGTGTCCTGGTCCTTGACCAGCTCGATCGCCCGGAAGTAGCCGGCGCCGCGCACGTCACCGACGATCGGGATGTCACGCAGCGACTCGAGCATCGCCTCGAAGTCGTCCTCGTGATTGCGGACGTTCTCGAGAATCCCCTCGCGCTCCATCGCGTCGAGGTTGGCCAGCGCGATCGCCGCGCAGACCGGATGGCCGGCGAAGGTGAGGCCGTGGGTGAAGCTCTCGTGGCCCTTCATGAACGGCTCGGCCACGCGGTCCGAGGCGATCACCGCTCCCATCGGGGCGTAGGCACTGGTCAGCGCCTTGGCGGTGGTGATGATGTCGGGCTGGTAGTCGTAGCGCTGCGCGCCGAACCATTCACCCAGCCGGCCCCAGGCGCAGATCACCTCGTCGGAGATCATCAGCACGTTGTAGTAGTCACAGATCTCACGCACCCGCTGGAAGTAGCCCTCGGGCGGGGTGAAGCAGCCGCCGGCGTTCTGGACGGGCTCCATGATCACCGCGGCGACGGTCTCGGGACCCTCGAACTCGATCCGGGTCGCCACCGTGTCGGCGAGATCGGCGGCCGACAGCCCGTGGGGAAGCCGGAAGGTGTTCGTGTTCGGCACGTGGCAGCCGCCGGGGACCAGCGGCTCGAAGGGCTGGCGCAGGCTGGTGATGCCCGGTCGCCGACAGGGCTCCCAGCGTGGTGCCGTGGTAGGCGATGTCGCGCGCGATGTGCTTGGTCTTGAGCGGGTTGCCGGTGATCTTGTGGTACTGGCGGGCCAGCTTGAGCGCGGACTCGACCGCCTCCGAGCCACCGCTGGTGAAGAACACGCGGTTGAGGTCGCCCGGGCGCGAGACCGGCGATCCGGGCCGCCAGCTCGATCGCGCGCGGGTGCGCGTAGGACCAGTTGGTGTAGAAGCCGAGCTCCTTGGCCTGGTCGGCTCCGGCCTGGACGAGGTCCGCGCGACCGTGACCGATGTTGACGCAGAACAGGGCCGAGAGCCCGTCGAGGTAGCGGTTGCCCTTGTCGTCGTAGACGTAGCAGCCCTCGCCCCGGGTGATGATCGGGATGTCACTGTCCGCGTAGGCGCCCATCCGCGTGAAGTGCATCCAGAGGTGACGGCGACCGAGCTCCTGGAGCGTGCTCGCTTCGGTTCTCACTGCCTCTTCGGTGCTCGCCATGCCCCATCTCCTCCGGCTCGGTCTGTCGGACGTTTTGTACAACGGTACCGGCCGGACGGCCATCCGCTCAATTGTCCAGCCGGGCGTAATCTGACTCAGCCGTTGTCCATCTCGCCACGCGGCGGTAACGTGGCCGGCGATGGCATCGCTCGTCCATGACCGGCGCGGCCACGGCGACCCGCTGGTCCTGATCCACGGAATCGGCAGCCGATGGCAGATGTGGGAGCCCGTGCTCGGCGGGCCTGGAGCCCCACCGGGATGTGATCGCGCTGGACCTGCCCGGCTTCGGTGCCTCGCCGATGCCCCCTCCGGGCACCGCCGCCGGCGTGGATTCGCTCGTCCGCCTGGTGGGCGCGTTCCTGGGCGAGCTCGGGGTCGAGCGTCCGCACGTGGCCGGCAACTCGCTCGGCGGCCTGATCGCGCTCGAGATGGCCCGCCGCGGCCTGGTGCGCTCGGCGACCGCCCTGTCCCCCGCCGGCTTTGCCAACCGCGCCGAGAACCTCGCCGCCCATGCCAACCTGCGCCTGTCCTACGCCGTCTCCCGCCGGCTGGCCTCGCGGGCCGACCGGCTGCTGCGCTCGCGGGCCGCCCGGCAGATCGCCTTCAGCGCGACGGTCGCGCACCCGACCCGGATGTCGCCTGCCGACGCCGCCGCCAACCTCCGGGGCCTGGCCCACGCGCCCTGGTTTGCCGCCACGCTGCCGACGGTCGGCGCGATGGCCTTCTCCGGCCGCGCCGCGATCGAGGTCCCGGTCACGATCGGCTGGGGACGCAAGGATCGCCTGCTGCTCCCGCGCCAGGCGCGTCGCGCGGCGCGCGAGATCCCCAGCGCCCGGATCGTGATGCTCGATGACTGCGGCCACATCCCCACCTACGACGATCCCGGCGCTGGTCACGCGAGTCCTGCTCGAGGGCAGCAGCTCCGCCTAGTCGCCGGTGGCGACCGGCCGTGCCGGGTCGCTGACCCAGTCGCTCCACGATCCGGGATAGAGCGCGGCGGCCCGCCGGCCACCTCGAGGGCCAGCACCTGTGGGCGGCGGTCACCCCCGAGCCGCAGTACACCCCGATCGCGACCCCGTCCGCGGCGCCGGCGGCGGCGAAGTCCGACCGCAGCTGCGAGCGGGCCAGAAAGCGGCCATCGGGCGCGAGGTTCGCGGTCGTGGGCCGGCTGCGGGCGCCCGGGATGTGCCCGGCGACCGGATCCACGGGCTCGCTCTCCCCGCGGAACCGCTCCGCGGCCCGCGCGTCGAGCAGCACTCCCTGCCGCGCCAGCGAGGCCGCCGCGGTCGCGTCGAGGACCGGCATCGCCCCCGGCCGGCCGGAGAAGTCCCCCGCGCCTGGGCTTCTCACCGGCTCCGAGCTCCAGCGGTTGCCCGGCCGCGCGCCAGGCGTCCAGACCACCGTCGAGCACCGTCACGTCGGGATGGCCGTAGTGGCGCAACAGCCACCATGCCCGCGCCGCGGACAGTCCACCGGTGCCGTCATAGACGACCACGGCCACGGTCGTCGCACACGCCGGCGGCCCGCATCGCGGCCACGAACGCGACCGGATCGGGGAGCGGGTGACGACCACCCGCCCCGCCGGGTCCTGGGCGCCCGGCGAGATCCGCGGCCAGGTCGACGAACACGGCGCCGGGGATGTGCCCGGCCGCGAACAGATCGCGCCGCGGTCCCTGAGCGAGATCCCAGCGAACGTCGAGCAGAGCGACGGTGCCGGAAGCCGGTCGAGATCGTCGGGCGCAGCTCCGGGCCGGAGACGAGCGGGGAGGCCACGTCGCCGATTGTGCCCGGCGAGGGTCGGTCAGGCCAGGGCGGGCGCGCCGGCCGAACCGGCGGCGCGGACCGGCGCCGGCGTCAGCCAGGCGGCCACGAGCACCAGCGCGAAGGCGAGCATCTCGGCGACCAGCATGACCGGATGGCCCGGGAGCGGATCGCCGAACACGAGGATGCCCCCGACGATTCCCGGCCACGTTGGCGGCGGTTCCGGTCACCGCGATGACCGGAACGGCATCGCCTTCCTGCAGACCCTTGGCCGAGCTGTAGAAGGCGGCCACCGAGGCGACGACCGTCGACCAGCAGCCACGGGGTGACCAGGCCGACCAGGCCATGCGATCCGACCATGCCCGACATCGCCTTGATCGCGACGTCCGAGACGCCGAACAGGATGCCCGAGGCGGCGCCGAGCATGAAGCCCTGATGGTGGGCCGGAGCGCCGATCCGGGGGCCCATGATGAGCAGGGTGCCGACGGCCAGCAGGCCGAACTCGAAGCCGATCATGCCCGGGACCGAGAAGCGCGAGTGGGCGCCGTGCACGGCGGGCAGGCTGAAGCCGAGGATCAGCAGGCCGACCGCGGTGAGCACGATCCCCGTCCACTGGCGACGGGAGATCTGCAGTCCGAAGCTGCGCTCGGCCATCACGGCGAGCAGCACGACCCCGCCGGCCAGCACGGCCTGGACGATCGAAAGCGGCGCCACCGCCAGCGCGGCCACGTGGAAGACCCACGCCGCCGCGGCGATCAGCATGCCGAGCGCGAACAGGCGCGAGGAGAACAGCGACTTGCCCGTCCGCAGCGGGTGGCGGAAGTCAACCGCGGGGGCCGCGCAGGCGCCGCGGTGCTTGAACAGGAACCCGACGTTGGTGGTCAGGGCGCAGGCGAGCGCGAGAAGAATGCCGAAGATTGGATTCATGGGTTGGTTCCTCGATGAAAAGCCGGTGGGGCGGTCGAACTCCGCATCCTCTGTGTCGGCACCCCCCGAGGGCACTTGAGGCGGCGGGGGCCCCGTCCAGGAAAATCTGGACACAAAGCCGCTGAGATCGGCTTTTCGGTTCGATCACACCGTGGCGTACCCACATAAGGGCGAGGTATGCAGAGGCCGCTTCTTCTGTTAGACGTTGATGGAGTTCTCTCGCTGTTCGGTTTCGATCCGGCGGCCGCTCCCGCCGGGCCGCTTCGTCTCAGTGGACGGCATCCCGCACCTGCTCTCGCTCGAAGCGGCCGGTCACGTCCTCGCGCTCATGCGCGACTACGAGCTGGTCTGGTGCACCGGCTGGGAGGAGAGGGCCGACGAGCATCTCCCCTTCGCGCTCGGGCTTCCCGCCGGGGCCCCCCACCTGCGCTTCGGCGACGCCAGCCGCTCCCGGCCGCCACTGGAAGCTCGACGCGATCGATGCCCATGCCGGGCCGCTGAGGCCGCTGGCCTGGGTCGATGACGGACACGATGAGGCCTGCCGGGCCTGGGCCCGGGCTCGGCCCGGGCCCACCCTGCTGATCGCGACCGATCCCGCGCGGGGGCTCACCGCGCCCGACCGCGATCGGCTGCTCGCGTGGGCCCGGCAGCCTGCGCGGGCGCCGCCGGATCAGCCGAACGTGCCGTGACGCCCGGCGCCCGCCCGGAAGCGCTCGAGGCCGGCCTGCACCTCGGTCAGCGACCGCTGGCCGTGAGCCAGCTCGTTGGCGATCGCCGCCGCCTCGTCGCGTCCCTCTGACTCGAGCATCGACAGCCGGTCCTCGCGCAGGCACGTCTGCGGAAAGCGGGCGAGCTCGGCGGCGAGCCCCTGCGCGGCGGTCAGGCTCTCCCCGGTCGGCACGACCCGGTTGACGAGGCCGATCCGCTCGGCCTCCGGCGCGGACACGGGCCGCCCGGTCAGGATCAGGTCCATCGCCCGTGAGGCGCCGATCAGCCGCGGCAGGCGAACGGTTCCACCGTCGATCAGCGGCACCCCCCAGCGCCGGCAGAAGACGCCGAGCACCGCATCGGCCTCGGCGATCCGCAGATCGCACCACAGCGCGAGCTCGAGGCCGCCGGCCACGGCGTGGCCGGCGATCGCGGCGATCACCGGCTTGCCCAGACGCATCCGGGTCGGCCCCATCGGCCCGTCCCCGGTGTCCTGCACCCGGTTGCCGGCTGCGGTCCCCGCGGCGACCAGGTCCGCGCCGGCACAGAACACGCCGCCGGCGCCGTGCAGGATGGCCACGGACGCCCCCGGGTCGGCGTCAAAGGCGCGGAAGGCGTCCGCGAGCGCCGCCGCGGTGGCCCCGTCCACGGCGTTGCGACGCTCGGGCCGCGACAGGGTGACCGTGGTCACCGGGCCGGCGCGGGTGACCGACACCGAGTCGCTCATCGTCGGGCTTCCCCGCCTGGCCGCCATCATCGCGCCCCCACGGCGCGACCGACGAAGACCCGCAGCGCGTCGATCACCTCGGCGGGGTCCGGGCCGCGGCCCCCGACCGGGGCGAGCGGACCGACCAGCGCCTCGCCACATCCGCCGACCAGCGCCGCCGCGGTCAGCGCCGACATCCTGGCGGGCAGCTCGCCGGCGGCGATGCCGGCCTCAAGCCCCTCGGCGATCAGCGCGGCGTAGCGCGAACGGTAGGCCAGCCGCTCGGCGTCCACGCGCGGATCGACCGGCTCGGCGATCAGCGCCCACGCGAGCCGGGGATTGCGCAGCGCGCGCTGCGCGAAGGTGACGAGCACGTGCTGCAGGCGCTCCGCCGCCGTCGCCCCGTCTCGCAGCTCGCCCGCCGCCGCACGCATCGCGCGTTCCTCGCGACCGCACACCGAGCGAAAGACCTCGACGAACAGTTCCTCCTTGGAGGCGAAATGCCGGTACAGGGTGCCCGCCGCGACCCCCGCGCGCTCGGCGATCGCGATCACCGAAGCCGCGCCGTAGCCGCCCTCCTCGATCAGGCTCTGAGCGGCATCGAGCAGTCGCTCGCGGGTGACATGGGCGGCCGTCGCCATCAGCTGAACGGCTCGTCACGGGACTTGACCGCGGCCCGGAATCCCTCGCGCGCGGCCTGCGCCTGGAAGGCATAGCCCTCGGCGGTGTGGCGGGCGATCCCGTCGAACACGGTCCCGAGCACCTGGGTCGTGGGCAGCCCCTGGGCATAGAGGCTCTGGTTGACCAGCAGTTTCATCATCTGCAGCTGGTTGAGCGGCATCCGGGCGATCCTCGCCGCCAGGGCCTCGGCCCGGTCATCGAGCTCCGCGGCCGTGGGAGCCTCGATCGCCAGCCCCCAGTCGAGCGCCTCTGCGCCCGACAGGCAGTCCCCCGTGAAGAGCAGGCGCTTGGCGCGCTGAGGACCGAGCCTGTGTGCCCATAGGGCGGTCGTCGGCGAGCCCCAGACCCGCGCCGGCGGGTAGCCGATCTTGGCGTCGGCGGCGATGATCAGCAGGTCCGAGCAGAGAGCGAGATCGGTGCCACCGGCCACGCAGAAGCCGTGCACCTTGCAGATCACGGGCTTGCTGGCGTCAAACAGCGTCATGAACGCCCGGACATTGCGGCTCATCATCGCGTAGTCGACCATGGGATCCCAGGTGGCCGCGGGGTCATGGTTGGCGGCCATCACCTCCGGATCCAGCGGCGAACCGGGAGGCGGGGCTTCCTCGAGGGCGCCCTCGAGCCGGCCCTGGCGCTCGGCGCTCTCGACCAGGTCATAGCCGCCGCAAAACCCCTTGCCGCGCCCTGACAGCAGCAGCACTCGCACAGCCGGATCGAGGTCCGCCCGTTCGACCAGGCGGGCCAGCTGCCCGATCACCGCCCGGTTGAGCCCGTTTCCGCGCTCGGGCCGGTTGAGCGTCAGCCGGGCGATCTCGCCGGTGACCTCGTAGTCAACCCCGCTCATCCGACGCCGCTGCTCACGCCGGGAGGGCACGGTCGACGATCGCCCGGGCGTCGACGCCGGCGGGCAGGGTGCCATAGACGCGGCCGCCGGCGCCGTCGAGCCGGGCAGCGCAGAATGCGTCGGAGACGGCCGGCGGAGCGTGACGCACGAGCAGCGAGGCCTGCAGGGCGACCGCCAGGTCCTCAACCACCCGCCGGGCCTGGAACTGACCGGCGGCCAGGCGCTCCTCGCCGCTGCGGGCCTCGCCGCCCGCGAACAGGCCGTGGATGCTGTCCCGGGTCCGCGCCAGGTGCGTGTCCAGCCGTGCGTCGCCCCCATGGCCCAGATCGCACTCGGCCAGAAAGGCCGGCAGCCCGTCGGGCTCGCGGACGATCGCTCGCAGCACGTCGAGCGCGGCGACGTTGCCCGAGCCCTCCCAGATCGAGTTCAACGGGGCGTCTCGGTACAGCAGCGCCATCCCGGACTCCTCTACGAAGCCATTTCCGCCCAGGCACTCGAGCGCCTCGGCGGCGTGGCCCGCGGCCCGCTTGGAGACCCAGTACTTCATGACGGCGGTGGCAAAGCGGCGAAACGATCCGTCGCCCGGTTCGTCGTAGGCACGCGCCACCCGCATCGCCACCGCGGTTGCCGCCTCGGACTCGATCGCCAGGTCCGCGAGCACGTTGGTCATCGCGGGCTGATCGACGAGCAGCGCGCCGAACGCACGCCGGTGACGGGTGTGGTGGATCGCCTCGAGCGTGCCGCGCCGCAGTCCGGTCATCGAGCCGAGCAGACAGTCCAGCCGGGTGTGGTTGACCATCCGGATGATCGCCGGCACCCCACGTCCCTCTTCGCCGATCAGCCGCCCCTCGATGCCGCGGAACTCGACTTCAGAGGAGGGCAGCGAGCGCGTCCCGAGCTTGTCCTTGAGGCGCTGGAACTCCATGCCGGGGCCGCGCTCTACGAGGAAGCAGGAGAGACCGCCCGGAGCCTGGGCCAGCACGAGGAACACCGCGCAGGGCGGATACGAGCAGAACCACTTGTGGCCGCGGATCTCGTAGACGCCGTCGCCGACCGGCGCGGCCCGCGTGATGTTGGCGCGCACGTCGGAGCCCCCCTGCCGCTCGGTCATCGCCATCCCTGCCAGCGCCCCGGTCGCGTAGTCCTGTGAGGTGAGGCGCGGCTCCCACTCGGCGGCGAGCTCCGGCGCGCTCTCGCGCAGGGCGGGAATCGCGGCGTAGGTCATCGAGACGGGACACATCACCCCGGCGTTGGCATTTGACCACTGCGTGAACATCGCCGCGCGGACGACGTGCGCGCCCGGCCGGGGGTCTCGCCACGGCAGGCTGTGGATCCCGCGCGCCACCGCGCCACCGAGCAGCCAGTGCCAGGACGGATCGAGCTCGACCTCGTCGATCCGTCGCCCGAACCGATCGTGGGTCAGCAGCCGCGGCTCGTTGTGCTCCGCCCGGCGCCCGTGCTCACGCGCCTGCGGACTGCCGGCGGTCACCCCCGCCTCTCGCACCGCATCCATACCCCAGTCCCCGCCCTCGCGGACGACCGCCTCGCCTAGGGCCAGGTCGGTGTCCAGCAGGCTGATCGGCTCCAGCGGCGGTGCCTGGTTGAGCACCTGCGAGCGGGATCGAGCGGCTCGTCGTCGCCCGCCGCCCGGCCGTGGGCTCGCGTTTCGAAGTGATCGGCGATGGTCATCGAACCTCCGGGGAAAAGAGTGAATCGTGGTTCACACTGTACGCCACCCGGCAAGCCAACCAGGGCGGGAGCCGACGCTCCGCTCAGCCAGATCGTCCACCGGGCGCGTGGGCGGACCCCTGCGAGGAACCCCGCGCGCACGACGGCGAGCAGCCAGGATCCGCGGGCATCATCGCGCCACGGACGCGAGCACGGGTGCCATCATCCGCTCCGCGACGCGGTCGGTCGCGTCACGCGTACCGCCGAGCAGGCGCCGCGAAAGCTGAGCGCGGCGGAAGAACAGCGGCGCGTCATGCTCCCAGGTCGCCCCGATGCCCCCGTGCACGTTGATCATCGCCCGCGCGGCGAAGTCGAGTGCGGCGCCCGCCGCGCAGCGCGCTGCACTGGCCGCGAGCGGGAATTCCTCGGGCGCGGCCTGCCGGGCCCAGCCCGCGTAGTACTGCAGTCCGCGCGCGTTCTCCAGCCGCCGGAGCACCTCGGTCAGCTCGTGCTTGATGGCCTGGTAGGAACCGATCGGACGGCCGAAGGTATGGCGCTCCTTCGCGTAGGCGACGCTGACGTCGAGGCATGTCTGAACGGCGCCGAGCGATTCGGCGGCGATCAGCAGGTGGGCGAGGTACCAGGCATCGGCAAGCGCCATCGGGTCGAGCTCGAGCGCCGTCCCTCGCGCCTGCGCGAAGCTGACGTGACCGAGGTTGCGTGTCGCGTCGTAGGCGCGGAACGCCTGCACCGAGACGCCTTCGGCGCCGGCGTCGATCGCGACCGCGACCGGGCGCGCGTCAGCGTCGATTGCCACGACGATGAGCCGGTCGCTGCCGATGAGGTCGGGAACGAACGCGACATCGCCGTCGAGCACCGCGATGTCCCCGTCGAGGCGGGCGCGCGGAGCCCCTGCCCGCTCGAGTCCGCGTTGCGGCTCGACCGTCCAGCGCCAATCGATGTCGCCCGGCGGACGCGCCGGCACGAACACCGGGCGCGTCTCGCCGGCCGCGATCGCCGCCAGCCCGTCCGCGCCGGCCCGCGCGAGCAGCGCGGTGGCCGGAAGCATGCCGATGAGCGGCACGGCGGCGAGTACCCGGCCGCACTCCTCGGCGACGAGTGCTGCGTCGAAGGCGCCGAGCCCGGCCCCGCCGGACTCCTCAGGCACGAGCAGACCCGGCCAGCCGGCCTCGACGGCCATCGGCCACAGATCGGGCAGCGAGGACGGATCCTCGAGCGCGATCCGGGCTGCGGGCACCGACCCGGCACGTGACAGCATGCCGCGTGCTGCCTCGCGCAGGAAGACCTGCTCGTCGGAGAGGGCGAAGTTCATGTCCGGGCCGCCTTGCTCTCGAGCGCTCGCAGCTCGCTGAACGGGATCCCCTTGTCGACCCGCGGCTCGGTCGGCAGGCCGAGAACCCGCTCCCCGATCATGTTGCGCAGGATCTGCTCGGTCCCGCCGGCGGCCTTTAGTCCCGGCAGGAACGAGGTGAGATAGCTCCAGTTGCTCCCGGGGTCCAGCGCCTCGGGCCCGGCGATGTCGACGCCGAGGTCGGCCGCCGCGATCGCCGCGTTCACCATCGTCACCTTGGCGAGCCCCGACTCGGGACCGGGGATCTGTCCGCGCGAGAGGGCGGTCAGCGCGCGGTAGCCGTTGAACCGGACCGCGAGCAGGTCGGTGATGATCGCGCCGAGCTGATGGCGTATCTCGGCGTCGGCGCGCGCGAGCGGATCGGCGACGACCGCCTCCGCGAGCCCAGACGGCGATCCGAACGAATCGCCGCCGAAGCCGATCGTCAACCGCTCGAACATGAGCACGGTCAGCGCCGTCGCCCATCCGTTGCCGACCCCGCCGACGACCATCGCGTCATCGAGGACGACGTCGTCGAGGAAGACCTCGTTGAACTCCGCCTCACCGGAGATCTGGCGCAATCCGTGCACCGAGACCCCGGGCGCGTCCATGGCCACGATGAACATCGTCAGGCCCTTGTGCTTGGGGACGTCAGGATCGGTGCGGGCGAGCAGCAGCCCGAAGGCGGCGAACTGCGCGTTGGTCGTCCACACCTTCTGCCCGTGCAACCGCCAGTCGCCGTCCTCCCCCTTGCGGGCTCGCGTCTGGATCCCGGCGAGATCCGAGCCGGCCGCCGGCTCGGAGAACATCTGGCACCACACCTCGTCGCCGTGGAGCATCGGACCGAGGTGCCGGGTCTTCTGCTCCTCGCTTCCGTGCGCGATCAGGCACGGCCCGAGCATGCCGATCCCGATCACGTCGAGAATTCCCGGCACCCCAGCGCGCGAGATCTCCTGGTTGATCGTCAGCTGCTCGATCGGCCCCAGGCCCCGCCCTCCGTACTCGACCGGCCAGGTGACCCCGGCGAGACCGGCCTCGGCGAGCTCGCCCTGCCACGCACGGCGGGCGTCGATGTACGCCGTGTCCTGAAAGGACCCCGACCGGGCGGGGGCGTGACCGGCGTTGGCCTCCAACCAGGCCCGGGCCGTGGCGCGGTACTCAGCCTGCTGGGGGGTATCGTCGAAGTCCAAGCCGTCTCCTCGTCCTGCTGTCGTGAACCGGGGTTCACCAGCTTACCGGGACGGCGGCGCCGGGCCCCGCAGCGACCACCGATCTCGTTCCCGGTGGGGGACGCTCAGCAAGCCCAGGTTGACCAGCGCCGCGCGTGGGCGATGGGCGCGCACCACCACGACGGACCCACCGTGTGTGCTAAAATTGTCGTGGCGGCTGGGGCGGAGATGGGCTCGTCGCCCCGTCCTGCGTTCAGGGCCTGAACGGCCACGTAGCATCGGCCCGATAGAGCGTTGCCGACTCGTGTTGGCGTCGCACCACCGGTTCGCGCCGCGCGATCGTTCATGACCTTCACCGACCCCGACAGCCTGCAACCACCCGCGCCCGAGGCGCCGGTCACGGTCGTGCTCGCAGACGGGCACCAGGCTACGCGCGCGGGAATCCGGCGGGCACTGGAGCCCGATGGGATCATCGTCGTCGCCGAGGCCGACAGTGCCGGCGGCGCGATCGCCGCCTGCGTCGCGCACCGCCCGACGGTCTGCGTCGTCGCCGCCTCGCTGTCGGGAGGTGGAATCGAGGCGACCCGGGCGATCGCTGACGCGGTCACGGAGACGAGCATCGTCATGGTCACCGCGGTCGCCGAGCGCGAGGAGCTGTTCGCGGCGCTGCGCGCCGGCGCGATCGGCTACCTGCAGATGACCGCCTCGGCCGCCCGGCTGCCGCACATCGTGCGCTCGGTGGCCAACGGCGAGGCCGTGCTCCCTCGCGAGCTCTCGGCTCCCATCGTCGCCGAGTTCCGCGGGCGTGGCAACCGCCGCAGCGTACTGCTGCCCGCCACCGGCGAGACGGTCGAGCTGACCGCCCGCGAGCTCGAGGTGCTCGAGCGTCTGCGCAAGCGCGAGCGAACCTCAGAGATCGCCGCGGCCCTCGGAATCTCAGAGATCACCGTGCGCCGTCACGTGTCCGCGATCGTTCACAAGCTCGGAGCCGCCGATCGACGCGGGGCGCTGGCGATGCTCGAGCCCGAGGCCCCCACCGGGCGTGATCGTGACCCAGCCTGACCGGCCGTTCGCGTAGGGGTCGTCGCCTGGAGTTCATGGCCCTGAACGTTTCCGTGCCGGGGTGACCCATGGCGCTCCGCGAGCCGCCTCGCCAGACTCCTGACGTACAGATCATCGGTTGCCTTGGGGGACAGTGGTCATGAACAGCATGGATGGGACGGCGCCACGGGCGAACGCGATCGCGCGCGGCCGGCCGGACTCACCCAGCGCCTCGACGAGCCGCTCCGGCTCGGCTCCGCCGAGCGAAGCGACGTCCGGCTCCCCGTCTGAAGACCTGGCCGCCGGCGCGGTAGATCTCGATCGGGCGATCACCGACCTCTGCGCCTACGCGGTGGCGCTCGAGGCCGAGGACGTACGACTGCGCACCTTGAGCGACGCTGCGGATGCCGGCGCCCCCGACGCCGCGCAACAGCGCGTGATGCTGCACGAGCTCGAAGAGCAGCTCGCTGCGCTCCGCGTCACGGTGCGCGCGCTGATCGCCGAGGCCGAGGCCCGCAGCGCGCCGGCCGTCGCGACCGGCGCCTCCGAGGCAGCCTGAGTTACACGAGCCCGCGGCGGACCGCGCGCACAGCGGCCTGGCTGCGGTTCTTGACCTGAAGCTTGCGCAGGACGCTGGACACCTGGTTCTTGACCGTGTGCTGGCTGAGGTGCAGCGCTTTGCCGATCTCGATGTTGCCCATCCCGCGAGCCATCAGCTCAAGGATCTCGAGTTCGCGCGGGGTCAGGCCGGCCGCGTCGGCGACCTCCTCGGTCGGCGGGCGGCGCAGCCGCTGCACGAGATAGCCGGCGACGCGAGGGGCGATCAGCGACTCGCCACGTGCGGCGGCGCGAATCGCCTCGACGATCTGGGCGATCGGGGCGTCCTTGGGGAGATACCCCTGCGCGCCGGCTCGCAGCGCCTCGACGACGTTGCGCTCGTCGGCCACGACGGTCAGGATGACGATTCGCGTGTGGGGCGCGGCTGCGGCCAGGCGCTGCGTGGCCTCGATGCCCGACATCCCCGGCATGTTGAGGTCCATGAGCACGACGTCGGGTTTGCGCTCGAGCACGATCTCGATGCCCGGCGCGGCCATCGACGCCTCGCCCACGACCTCAACGCCATGGTCGCCGAGCAATCCGACGAGCCCGCCCCGGAACAGCTCGTGGTCGTCGACGACGACGACCCGCGGTCGGTGGCCCGCGCTCACCGGCCCCTCCCTCCGGGCGTGGGGACGCATGCCCCCGGACCGGCGCAGAGGTGCGGGCGCGGGACCCGGGCGGCCACCTCGGCGATCATCCCCATGAACGGTGTTGACCCGCAGACCCCATTGCCCGTGTGGGCCGCTGGGTATGAAATGACATGCATTGAGTGTCGGCTCACCTTGTCAAGGGGCGCTTTCGATGTGTGGATTATCGGGTACGTGGGACTGTGGTTGTCGAGCGACGTGCTGATGGGCGGCCTGCGCCGCCCGCAGTACCGGGACTATGACTCGGCCGGTACGGCCTGGCATGACGGCCCCAGGGGGGCGCTGCCTTCTTTCGGCGGGCAACCTCGACCCGCTGCAGACGCTCACGTATCACGTTGCGCGCGGACGCGGTCTCAATGTGGACCAGCCGCGGACCCTTGCCAAGACCGGCACCGTTGAGTAGGCAGATAGTCGTAATCGGGCGGGGCGCCGGGCTCGGGGCCGTCCTGTCCGCGCTCCGAGGCCTCGATGTCGCGCTGACGGCGATCGTCACCACCGCACGCCGAGTCGGCCCGGGTGGCGATCACGCGAGCGCCGTACCCGGAGCCGAGGAGGAGCTCAGCCGCGGGTTGAGGGCGCTCGCCGACGAGCGAGAAGCGCTCGCCCGTGTGCTCGCGCGCCCGCTGGCGATCGACCGGTTGGGGCGCCGCCCGCTCGGCGATTACGTGCTGCGCTCGTTGACCAGCGGCTTCGGCGATCTCGCCACCGCGAGCCTGTGGCTCGGCGAGCAGCTCGGACTGCCCGGAGCGGTGCTGCCCGCGGCGCTGACTCCGCTGCGCTACCGGGTGGCGGAGGGGGACTCCTCGCGGTCGTTGGCGCACTCCCGCCTCGAGCTGTTGCCGGCAGACCCGGCCGTGCCGGATACGCTGCCGGCCGCGATCGCGGCGGCCGACGGCATCCTGCTCGCTCCGGGTGACGTGTACGCCGGCCCGCTGCTGGCCGCGAGCATCCCGGCGCTCGGGCAGGCGATGGCGGCAGCGCACGGCCAGATCGTCCTGGTCGCCAACCTGACCCCGCAGACGGACGAGCCGCTCGACGCGCACCTGGCGCTGCTCGGCGATCACGGCCTGCGTGTCGATGCGGTCCTGCACGACCCCGCCGCCCGCTTGAGCTGGGGCGCCGGATCGATCTTCGACTCCCAGGTCGCCGCGATGGCCGCCCCCCTGGCCGGCGCGCGGCCCGATCGCCACGACCCCGGCCTGCTGCGCGACGCGCTCGCCGGTGTGCTCGGGCTGACGGCCCGCGAACCGGCCGGCGAGCGCGTGCGCTAGCAGCGCCGGCCGGCGGGGCCGAGCGCGACGAGGATGCGAGGGGTTCGTATGTTCGTCACCCTTGCTGATCCGCCGCCCGGTGGCGGGCGCGCCGGCGTGGTCGAAGCGCGCGGGCGGGCCGGCGCCGGCCGCTGCGCCCGCCTGCGGGGGAGGTGAGCACTTCGAGTACCGCTCCGTGCTCGGCACCGGGCCTCAGGACGAGCTGGGCGCCGACGCCGGCGGCGCGGGCACGCAGGGCCTGCAGACCGTACCCGCCCGATCCCACCTGCTCGTGGGCCGCCCCGCCGGCCTCGGGGAGCCCGTCGCCGTCGTCGGCAACCCGCAGCAGGCAGCGCCCGTGATCGGCACCGAGGGTCACCTCGACGTGCCGGGCACGGCCGTGGCGGGCGGCGTTGACGATGGCCTCGCGCGCGATCCGCACGAGGTCCTCGCGAGCCCAGGGTGCGACAGCAGACGTGCGGCCCTCCACGATCGTGACCACGACCCCGAAGCGCAGTTCGAGCTCGGCGGCGACATCGCGCAGTGCCTCGGCGGTGCTCGGCGCCTGTTGGGCGGAGAGGTCGACAATCGCCTCCCGCGATGAGGCGAGCGCACGGCGGGCGGCCACGGCGACCGGATGGCCCTCGCCGAGCGCGGCCTCGATGCGCGGACCGTGGAGCGCGATGAGCGCCAGATCTTGGGCGATGCCGTCGTGGATGTCGCGCGCGAGACGCTCACGCTCAACGTGGAGGGCGGCCCGCCGGTCCTCCTCACGGGTGCGCCGCACGGCGATCAGCAACGCGGCAGCCAAGACGCCGAAGGCGAGCAGCCGCATGAGGTCCCGGGGAGTGATCCAGTCGCTCGGCACGATCGGCGTCGTGAGCACCTGCAGGCGCGAGGCCCCGAGTGCGAGCAGGCCAAGTGCGAGCAGCGCCCGCCGACTGCCGGGGTCCGAAGCGGCGGACCGTGGCTCCCACGCGAAGCGTGCCGCAGCCGCGACGAGGATGGCGCCGGTGATGAGGCTGAGCCCGACGGTCAGGCCGGGGTGCCGGCCGGCCGGCACGATCAGAGCGAGCACGACGTCAGCGACAACTGCGACGAGACCGCTGCACAGTACGGAGATCAGGCGCCATCGTCCGGGCGCGAGCACCCGCTGCGGATCGGCGGACGCGGCGACGATGAACATCGCCGCGACGACGCACTGCACGAACACATGGGGGCCGAGCGGCGCGATTCCGAGGTGCGAGCCGGTCAACACGGGAAGCACGGAGAAGAGCGCGTCCGAGGCGGCCAGCGCCAGCAGCGCAGCGAGCAGGAGCGCGTCGTACCGTCGCCGTCGCGACCGCACCTGACCCCAGAGCAACCACGCCCCGAGCGCGACGAACATCGTGATGGCGACCTCGAGACCGCCACGGCCGCCCGCAGCGACGAGATGCCCGGACCAACCCGAGACGGCGACGGCGACCATGCCGGCGCATCCGGTCAAGACCACAAGCGCGATCAGCCGCACGTCGATCGCCGTGTCCTGCGAGCCCCGCGCGCCATCCGGCCGCACCGACGCGAACAGCCCCCTGGGCATAGCGCCCCGGGCGACCCGCCGCATGCCCATCATTGCATCGAACGCCACGTCACCGCCCCTTGATCAACAACCATCCGTTACCGGCAGGTTAGGTCATCTCTAAAAAGACTTCAACAGGTAAAAAGAAACGTGCACGCGCTCGGCTGGCACCGACTGACCGCCCCGCCGCTGAGATGCGGTGACTCGGTCACGAAGCCGCGACCGAGTCACCGTCTCCCGATCAGTCGTCGGCGTCGCCGCCGTTGTGCGGGACGTCGAGGTCGGCCAGCTCCTCGGCGAAGCCGAGCGAGGACGAGCCGCCGTTGCCGATGTTCTCGAGATCCGAGAGATCGGGCTCGAGGCCTCCGGCGAAGCCGCCCAGCGACTCACCGTCGGTGAGCCCGAGCTCGGCCGCGAGATCGTCGTGATCGAGCAGCCCGACCTCGTCGATGCCGCGGGGCAGCGGCTCCGTCGGCTCGATCTCGATCCGCCGGTAGCGCTTGAGCCCCGTGGCGGCCGGGATCAGCTTGCCGATGATCACGTTCTCCTTGAGACCGTTGAGGCGATCGATCTTGCCCTCGAGGGCAGCATCGGTCAGGACCTTGGTGGTCTCCTGGAAGGAGGCCGCCGACAGGAACGAGTCCGTGTTCAGCGACGCCTTGGTGATCCCGAGGATGATCTCCTCGGACTGGGCCGGCTCGCCGCCCGGATGCCATCACGTCATCGTTGATCTTCGCGTACTCGTTGCGATCCACGAACACGCCCGGGAGCAGATCCGTATCGCCCTTCTGGTCGACCCGGACCTTCTTGAGCATCTGACGCACGATGATCTCGATGTGCTTGTCGTTGATGTCCACGCCCTGGGACTTGTAGACCTCCTGGACCTCACGGACGAGGTACAGCTCCGTGTTGGTCCGCCGGTCCGCGGGGGTCTTGCCGCCGAAGGCGAGCAGGTCATGCGGGTACAGCGAGCCCTCGTTGAGCTGCTGGCCGACGGTCACCTTCTGGCCGTCCTCGACGTAGAGCAGCGTGCGCCGCGGGAACGTCTCGCGGTGCTCCTCGCCACCCTCGTCGGTGATCACCACGGTGATCGCCTTATCCGAGTCCTCGATCGTGACCTTGCCGTCGACCGTGGCCATCTTGGCCAGACCCTTGGGCTTGCGGGCCTCGAACAGCTCCACGACGCGGGGCAGACCGTGCGTGATGTCCGCGCCGGCGACGCCGCCGGTGTGGAACGTCCGCATGGTCAGCTGCGTGCCGGGCTCGCCGATCGACTGGGCGGCGATGATGCCGACCGCGTCACCGATCTGGGCCAGGTTGCCGCTGGCCATCGAGCGGCCGTAACAGGCCTGGCAGACGCCGGTGGGCGCCTCGCACTTGAGCACCGAGCGGACCTGAACGGTGACCACGTTGCCCTTCTCGGAATCCTCGCGCCAGGCCTCGACCAGTTCGGCCAGCTCGGCGCGATCGATCTCCTTGCCCTTCTCGACCATCACCCGGCCGCGCTTGGTGGCCAGGTCAGACGCGGCGACGCGGCCGATCAGGTCGGTGTTGATCTCGTCGGTCGGACGCAGCCGCCGGGTCTCGGGATCGATCTCGAGCTGGAACACCGGGCTCTCGATGTAATCCTCGGTGCCGCAGTCCTCGGCGCGGATGATCACGTCCTGGGAGACGTCGACCAGACGCCGGGTGAGGTACCCGGAGTCGGCGGTACGCAGCGCCGTGTCGGCCAGTCCCTTGCGGGCCCCGTGGGTCGAGATGAAGTACTCGAGCACCGTCAGGCCCTCCATGAAGTTGGCCTTGATCGGACGCTCGATGATCTCGCCCTTCGGATTGGCCATCAGGCCGCGCATGCCGGCCAGCTGGCGGATCTGCGAGAACGAGCCACGGGCACCGGAGTTGGCCATCATGAAGATGGGGTTCATCTCGTCCAGGTGCGCGTACAGCGCCTCGCCGACCTCGTTGGTGGCGCGGTCCCAGAGACCGGTGACGGCCTCGTGGCGCTCCTCCTCGGTGATCTCCCCGTCGTCGTACTGGGCCTCGATCGTGGCCAGCTCCTTGTCGTAGCGAGCCAGGATCTCCGGCTTGGACGGCGGCGTCTGCACGTCGTTCTTGGAGACGGTCACGCCGGCCCGCGTCGCGTACTGGAAGCCGACGTCCTTGAAGGCGTCCAGCACCTGCGAGATCGACGGGGCCCCGTAGGCCTGCACGAGGTCGTCGACCAGCTTGGTCGTGTCCTTCTTCTTCATCGAGCGGTTCATGAATACGTAGGCGCTGGGGTCGAACTGGTCGCCCAGGGCCTCGATCAGCGCGCGCTCGATCTTCTCGTTGTAGATGATCCGGCCGACCGTGGTCAGCAGGTGGCCGTCCATGCCGATCGGCCGGTACTCGGCCAGGTCGTGCAGGCCGACGACGCGATGCTCGTAGCACCACTCCGCCTCCTGGGCGGTGCGGAACACGCGCGGGCGCGGCTCGAGCGTGGACGGATCCATCTCCTGCAGCGCCTTCTCCTCCGGCCCGTAGGTCAGGTAGTAGGCGCCGAGCACCATGTCCTGAGCCGGCGTCGCCAGCGGCGCGCCGTGAGCCGGCGAGAGGATGTTGTTGGCCGACAGCATCAGGATCCGGGCCTCGGCCTGAGCCTCGGCCGACAGCGGCAGGTGGACGGCCATCTGATCGCCGTCGAAGTCGGCGTTGAAGGCGTGGCAGACCAGGGGATGAACCTGGATCGCCTTGCCCTCGACGAGGATCGGCTCGAACGCCTGGATGCCGAGACGATGCAGCGTCGGCGCGCGGTTGAGCAGCACCGGATGCTCGTGGATGACCTCCTCGAGCACATCCCAGACCTCGGGGATCATCGAGTCGACCATCTTCTTGGCCGCCTTGATGTTCTGCGCGGACTTGCGCTCGACGAGGCGGGCCATGATGAACGGCTTGAACAGCTCCAGCGCCATCAGCTTGGGCAGCCCGCACTGGTGCAGACGCAGCGAGGGGCCCGACACGATCACCGAGCGGCCCGAGTAGTCGACGCGCTTGCCGAGCAGGTTCTGACGGAACCGGCCCTGCTTGCCCTTGAGCATGTCACTGAGCGACTTCAGCGGCCGGTTGCCGGGGCCCGTCACCGGGCGGCCACGGCGGCCGTTGTCGAACAGGGCGTCGACGGACTCCTGCAGCATCCGCTTCTCGTTGTTGACGATGATCTCGGGCGCGCCGAGATCGAGCAGCCGCTTGAGGCGGTTGTTGCGGTTGATGACGCGGCGGTAGAGGTCGTTGAGGTCCGACGTGGCGAAGCGACCGCCGTCGAGCTGGACCATCGGACGCAGTTCCGGCGGGATCACCGGCACGGCCTCGAGCACCATCATCTCCGGCTTGTTGCCGGACTGCAGGAAGGCCGACACGACCTTCAGCCGCTTGACCGCGCGGGCCTGCTTCTGGCCCTTGGCGGTCTTGACCTGCTCCTGCAGGTCGGCCGCCTCGGCCTCGAGATCGACCTGCTGGAGCAGATCGCGCACCGCCTCGGCGCCCATGCCGCCACGGAAGTACTCACCGAAGCCGTAGGGTGAACCGAACCGGTCACGGAGCTCGCGGAAGGTCGTCTCGTCGTTGACGACGTCCTTGGACTTCATCGACTTGAACAGCTCCCACACTTGGCGCATCCGCTCGGCGGCGTCCTCGATGTAGGCCTCGGTGTCGTCGATGTCGGCTCCGAAGCTCTTGCGGAGGTCCTTGAGCATCTTCTCGCGCTCGTCGTCGGATAGCTTGGCGACGTTGACGTCCAGGGTCTCGGCCCACAGGTGGTCATCGTCGGAGAAGTCACGGCCGGTCTTGGCGCTGTTCAGGAACTCCTCGCGGCGGGCGAGCGACTCCTTGAGCTCCAGGACGCGCTCCTCCTTCTCGGCCGCATAGGCGTCGAGCACCTTGTTGACCTCGCCCTCGAGCGACTCGACGTCGCGGTCGCGAGCCTCGTCGTCGACCCACGTCACCATCGAGGCGGCGAAGTAGAGAACCTTCTCGAGCTCCTTGGGCGCCATGTCCAGCAGGTAGCCGATGCGGCTCGGGACGCCCTTGAAGAACCAGATGTGGGAGACGGGCGCGGCGAGGTCGATGTGACCCATGCGCTCACGGCGGACCTTGGAGCGAGTGACCTCGACGCCACAGCGCTCACAGACGATGCCCTTGTAACGGACGCGCTTGTACTTGCCGCAGTAGCACTCCCAGTCCTTGGTGGGACCGAAGATGCGCTCGCAGAAGAGGCCGTCCTTCTCGGGCTTGAGCGTGCGGTAGTTGATCGTCTCCGGCTTGATGACCTCACCGGAGCTCCAGGAGCGGATCTGCTTGGAGGAGGCGAGCCCGATCTCGATGGCGTCGAAATTATTGATGTCGATCAAAATGAGTCCTTAGCGCTTGAAATCTTGGTGGTGTGCGAGCTGCGGGTACAGCGGTGTCGTCAGACCCTCCCGGCCTCGCTGCCATTCGGCGACGAGGCCGGGAGCGCCCGGCGACCCCGCTCTACGCTTCGTCCTCTTCCTGTACGCCTTCGGCGTCGCCCGGCCGGCACGTCGGCCTCGAGCATCGGGTCTTCAGTGGTCGCTGAGATCTTCGGCTTCGAGCTCTTCGCCGGACTCGAGCGCGGGGTCCTCGGTCTCGGTCTCCGCTGCGGAGGCCTCGACCGTCTCGCCCTCGTGCTCGGTCTTCTCGTCGGCGGCCGCGGCGTCGGCGGCGCGCACGCCGCTGAGGTCGATGCCGAGCTCCTCGGCGGCCCGGAGGAGATCATCGTCCTCCTCGCGCATCTCGGCCCGCTCGCCCTCCTCGGAGACGACGTTGACGTCGAGCGCCAGCGACTGCATCTCCTTGAGCAGGACCTTGAACGACTCGGGGATCGACGGCTCGGCGATGTTCTCGCCCTTGACGATCGCCTCGTAGGCCTTGACGCGCCCGACCGTGTCGTCGGACTTGATGGTGAGCATCTCCTGCAGCGTGTACGCGGCACCGTAGGCCTCCAGCGCCCACACCTCCATCTCGCCGAACCGCTGGCCGCCGAACTGCGCCTTGCCGCCCAGCGGCTGCTGGGTGACGAGCGAGTAGGGGCCGGTGGAGCGAGCGTGGATCTTGTCGTCCACGAGGTGCAGCAGCTTGAGGATGTACATGTAGCCGACGGTGACCTGCTGCTCGAACGGCTCGCCGGTGCGACCGTTGAACAGCGTGGCCTTGCCGGAGGCCTGCTCGCCCTCGCGCCGCCGCTTGTCGACGTCCATGCGGATCAGCCCGTTGGAGTCGGTGTGCTCGTCCTGCCAGCGAACGAGCGCCTCGTCGACGTCGGCCACCGTGGCCCCGTCGAACACCGGCGTGGCCACGTAGACCTTGCCGGGGCGCCCGTCGGGACGCGAGCCGCCGTTGGTGGCGTGCTTGCGGGCCTCGGAGCCGTCCTCGTACCAGCCGTTGGCGGCCACCCAACCGAGGTGGGTCTCGAGCAGCTGGCCGACGTTCATCCGGCTCGGCACGCCGAGCGGGTTGAGGATCACGTCGACCGGGGTCCCGTCCTCGAGGAACGGCATGTCCTGCTGATCGACGATCTTGGAGATGACGCCCTTGTTGCCGTGGCGGCCGGCGAGCTTGTCGCCCTCGGAGATCTTGCGCTTCTTGGCCACGAACACGCGGACGAGGTCGTTGACGCCCGGGCGGCAGGTCGTCGCCGGCGTCGCGGCTGAAGGTCATGACGTCGATGACGACGCCACCCTCGCCGTGGGGCACCTTCAGCGAGGTGTCACGGACCTCGCGCGCCTTCTCCTTGAAGATCGCGCGGATCAGCTTCTCCTCGGCCGTCAGCTCGGTCTCGCCCTTCGGCGTGACCTTGCCGACCAGCAGGTCGCCCGAGACCACTTCGGCCCCGATGCGGACGATGCCGCGGTCGTCGAGGTTGCGCAGTGACTCCTCCGAGCGGTTCGGAATGTCACGGGTGATCTCCTCGTCGCCCAGCTTCGTGGTGCGGGCGTCGATCTCGTACTCCTCGATGTGGATCGAGGTGAGCTCGTCGTCCTGCACGAGGCGCTTGGACAGGATGATCGCGTCCTCGAAGTTGTAACCCTCCCAGGACATGAAGGCGATGAGCAGGTTCTTGCCCAGCGCCATCTCCCCCATGTCGCTCGCCGAGCCGTCGGCCAGCACATCGCCTTCGGCGACCTCCGTGCCCACCTTGACGATCGGCTTCTGGTGGATGAGCGTCCCCTGGTTGGAGCGCATGAACTTCTGCAGCGGATACTCCTCGGCGCCGGACTTGCCCTCGACGACGATCTGCTCGGCGTCGACGTAGGCGACGGTGCCCTCGGTGCGCGACACGGCGACGTCACCGGTGTCGATCGCCGCGCGCCGCTCCATCCCGGTACCGACCAGCGGAGCGTCGGTGACCAGCAGCGGCACCGCCTGGCGCTGCATGTTGGAACCCATCAGCGCGCGGTTGGCGTCATCGTGCTCGAGGAACGGGATCATGGCCGTCGCGACGGACCAGATCTGCTCCGGGGAGACGTCGATCAGGTCGACCTCCTCCGGGCGTCACGGTCACGTACTGCCCGGCCTGCGTACGGCAGAGGATCTCCTCGCCGATCAGCTTGCCGGCGTCGTTGACCGGCGTGTCGGCCTGGGCGATGATCCGCTCCTCCTCCTGCGTGGCATCCATGCGGATGACCTCGCCGGTGAGCTTGCCGTTCTCGACCACCCGGTACGGGGTGGTGACGAACCCGTGCTCGGAGATCTCGGCGTAGGAGGACAGCGACCCGATCAGGCCGATGTTCGGACCCTCGGGGGTCTCGATCGGACACATCCGCCCGTAATGGGTCGGGTGCACGTCGCGCACCTCGATCGGAGCGCGCTCGCGGGTCAGACCGCCGGCGCCGAGGGCGCTGAGACGCCGCCGGTGCGTGAGCCCCGACAGCGAGTTGGTCTGATCCATGAACTGCGACAGCTGGCTGGAGCCGAAGAACTCCTTGAGCGCCGCGACGACCGGCCGGATGTTGACGATCGTCTGGGGGGTGATCGTGTCGGCGTCCTCGGTGGTGAGCCGCTCGCGCACCACGCGCTCCATCCGGTACAGACCGATGCGGAACGCTTCCTGGATCAGCTCGCCGACCGTGCGCAGACGGCGGTTGCCGAAGTGCTCGTACTCGTCGAGGTGATCCTGGATGGGCTCGCGCGGCATCAGGACGGCTTCGGCCGCGTAGTCGGCCTTGGGATCCTCGCCGAGCTCCTCGGGCATGCCGAGCAGGCGCGGCAGCGAGACGAGCTCCTTGACCAGGGCGATGATGTCGTCATGGGTCAGGGTGCGCGTATCGAGGTCGATGTCGAGACCGAGCCGCGAGTTGAGCTTGTAGCGCCCGACGCGCGTGAGGTCGTAGCGCTTGGGATCGAAGAACAGCTGGTTGAGCAGAGCGCGCGCGGCGTCGATCGACGGCGGCTCGCCCGGGCGCTGCTTCTTGAACAGCTCGATCAGCGCGCCCTCCTCGGTCCGGGTGACCTCGGGATCGGCGTCGACCGTGTTGCGGATGTAGAGGCTGTTGTCGAAGAGGTTGACGATCTCCTCGTCACCGGCGTAGCCCATCGCGCGCAGCAGCACCGTGACCGGCAGCTTGCGCTTGCGGTCGATGCGGACGTAGACGCGGCCCTTCTTGTCGATCTCGAGCTCGAGCCACGAGCCACGGGCCGGCATCAGGTTGGCGATGAAGACCTGCTTCTCGCGGTCCTTGGGCTCCATCACGTAGGCGCCGGGTGAGCGGACGAGCTGCGTCACGACGACGCGCTCGGTGCCGTTGATGATGAACGTGCCCCGCTCGGTCATCCAGGGGAAATCGCCCATGAACACCGACTGCTCGCGGATCTCTCCGGTCTCGCGGTTGATGAACGCGACCGTGACGGTCAGCGGACGCGAGTAGGTCAGGTCCTTCTCGCGGCACTGCTCGAGGCTCGCGACGGGCTCATCGAACGTGAACTCGCCGAACTGGACGGCGAGGTTGCCGGTGTAGTCCTCGATCGGTGAGATGTCATCGATCGTTTCGCGCAGACCGCCACCTTCGGTGTCGGTCAGCCAGGCAAAGGACTTGCGCTGGATATCGATGAGATTGGGGACTTCAAGGACCTTGTTCAGACGCGCGAAACTGCGGCGCGTCCGGGGGGCATGAGCGGTTGCCAAGGCGACGACTCCTCGGGGCGATCGGGAGGGCGAGAGCGAGCGCGGCGCGGGCCCGAAGGCTCACGCAAAGCGCGACCAGCAAAGATAGCACAGGGAATCGATGCCCTGTGGAGGACGCTCAGCTCTCACGGACCCCGCCCTCGGCGACCGCGTATGTGGCGCGGTACCGCATGGTTGGGCGGCTACGACTATCGGCTGACCCGGCGCAGTGTAGGGACCGGCGCGGATTTCTACAAGCTGCGGGTGATCGCCGCCGGCAGTGGCCCGAAGCCTCGGACGCCACCCGACCGCCGGCACCCGGACTGCCGCGACCACGGCGCCATCAGGCACGTCAGCGCCCGCGATCACCTGGCGGCGGCTGACCACCGCCAGCGGAAACCGGCGCACCGGCCGGGCGCGGACCGGCCGGGCCGATCTCGACGAAGCGCAGGACGACGCGGCCGAGCCGGAGCACGTCTCCGTCGTTGAGATACCCGACGGTGACCGCACGGCCGTTGACGTGAGTGCCGTTCGAGCTGCGGTCGTCGAGCACGCGGGCGCCGTCGCCGCGCTGGGCGATGATCGCGTGGCGGCGTGAGACCTGCGGATCCTCGACCCGGACGTCGGCGCTGAGGCCGCGGCCGATGTGGATGATCGGCTGGTCGAGCGGGACCAGGCGGACCTCCTCACCGTCCTCGGCGCTCAGGTAGCGACCGGGCGGCGCGTCGGCCAGCGCGACCGAGCGCGACCGGGTCCGGTGGTCGAGCAGCGCGAACGCGTCGACCGGGCTGGCGTGCCGCGGCCTGCGGCGCCGCGCTCGGGGCGGCGACTGCGGGACCTTGGGCGGTCGGGCGCTCGGCCCGGCACGCGCGGAGCCGGCGCCGGGACGCTCGCGGCTGGTCGCGCCGCGGCGCGCGTGCGGATCCCGGCGCGCGAGCGGGTCATGCGTGGATGGTGTGGGACGGCCGGTGGACGGTGACGCCGGTGGGGTGAGTTGAGCTGAAATGGTCATGGGACCATCTCAGCGCCGCCCTCGAATACGAACGTCAGGAGCCGCGAAGAAGTCGCGAAGACGCTGACGGGGAGTTGACGCGGGCGGTCGGCGGCGGACGCGGCGGGCGCGGCGGAGCGGGCCGGGCGGGCGCGGGCACGCACACCGCGCACATTTCTTCCATCCCTCTGTCCACCCCGGACAAGGTTGCTGGGTATTGCATCGCCCGGGGCGCCGAATCCAGCAACCCGGATTGCGGGGCTGAGAGCGTGGGAAGAAACGGTCGCCGCGCCGGCACCCGGCAACCCGATGCGTGCGGGCGAGTGCCCGGGCGGAGTACCCGGTTCCGGAGCGCCCGCGACGAGCGAATCGCGCGTTCGCCTGCGCGTTAACGCGAAACGCGCCCCACACCCGAAGGTGCGAGGCGCGTCGCGCGAAACGGGGGTGCGGCTGACGCCGCGACGAGCTACTTGAGCTCGACGCTCCCGCCGGCCTCCTCGAGGTCGGCCTTGAGCTTGTCGGCCTCGGCCTTCTCGACGCCTTCCTTGATCGGCTTCGGCGCCTCGTCGACGAGCGCCTTGGCCTCCTTGAGGCCGAGACCCGTGGCCGCGCGGACGACCTTGATGACCTGGATCTTCTTGTCGCCGGCCGCGGTCAGGATGACGTCGAACGCCGACTGCTCCTCCTCGGCGGCTGCGCCGCCGTCACCGCCGCCGCCACCCGCGGCAGCCGGCGCGGCAACCGCGGTCGCGGAGACGCCGAACGCCTCCTCGAGCGCCTTGATGCGCTCGGACAGCTCGAGGACGGAGATCGTCTTGAGCTCTTCAATCCATTCTTCAGTACTGGTGGCCATGCTTCCTCCTTATTCGTCGGACGACGGTTCCGCGTCCGACGCGGCGTCCGTATCAGTTTGGGGTGATGAATCGGTTGCGGGTTCTGCCGCCGCCTCGGGCTCGGCAGCGGCCGGCTCGGGCTCGGGCTCAGCGGCAGCCGCCTCAGGCTCGGCCGGAGCCTCAGCTCAGCCTCGGGGCTCCAGCAGCCTCGGAGCCTCAGCGAGCAGCCGCCGGAGCCGGGAGCCTCGCCGGAGACGAGACCCTGGTCCACGATCGCCTGCAGCTGAATCGCGATCCCGGCGATCAGCGCGTTGAGGCCGCGAGCCAGGCCGGTGATCGGCGCGGCGACGGTCCCGACGAGCTGGGCGTACAGCACCTCGCGCGAGGGCAGACGGGCGATCGAGCGCACGTCATCGGCGCTGAGCACCGCGCCGTTGAGCAGGCCGCCCTTGAACTCGAGCAGGTTCAGCGCACGAGCGGCGTCGTTGAGCGCCTTGGCGGCCATCGCGGCGTCGCCGTTGACCAGCGCCAGCGCGGTCGGGCCGACGAGCATCGGCTTGAGGTCCGAGGCGCCCGCCTTGTCGGCGGCGCGCTCGGACAGCGAGTTCTTGACCACGCGGAAGCGGGCATCGGCATCGCGCAGCTTGGTCCGCAGCTCGGCGATCTGGGTCACCGTGATGCCGCGGTAGTCGACTGCGAAGATCGCCTCGGCGGCGCCGATCTGCTCGGCGATCTCGTCGACGACGACGGTTTTCTGGTCTCGGTTCATGTCAGGCTCTTGGCTCTCTCTCACGAGAAACGCCCGCAACCAGGGCGGGCGTCGAGCACTGTCTGACTCTCAACGATCCAGACGGTCTTCGAGGCTCACCTGCCCCGGGCTTACGCGCACTGGCGGCCGGAGGTCTGGGGCGTGTCTCTCTTGAACAGGGATGATTCTAGGCGGCGACGGGCTCCCCGACGATGTCGCGGGTCCGCGACGGGTCGACCTTGATGCCGGGGCCCATCGTGGTGGCGAGGGTGACCGAGCGGATGTAGCGGCCCTTGGCCGCCGACGGCTTGGCGCGGATCAGCTCTTCGATCACGGCGGCGTAGTTCTCGAGCAGCATCCGCTCCTCGAAGTCGCTCTTGCCGATCACCAGGTGGACGATCGCGGTGCGGTCGGTCCGGTACTCGACCTTGCCGGCCTTGGACTCCGAGATCGCGGTCGAGACGTCCATCGTGACCGTGCCGACCTTCGGGTTGGGCATCTTGCCCGACGGGCCCAGGATGCGGCCGAGCCGGCCGACGATCGGCATCATGTCCGGCGTCGCGATCGCGACGTCGAAGTCATCGAAGCCCTCCTGGATGCGCTTGGCGAGATCCTCGCCGCCGACCACGTCAGCGCCGGCTTCCTCGGCCTCGCGCGCCTTGTCGCCCTGGGCGAAGACGGCGATCTTGACCTCCTTGCCGATGCCGTTGGGCAGCGCGATGGTGCCGCGCAGCTGCTCGTCGGCGTGCCGGACGTTGAGGCCGGTGCGGATGTGCACCTCGACGGACTGGTTGAACTTGGCGCCGCGCAGTCCCTTGACGAGGGCGATCGCCTCGTCGGGCGCGTACTCGCGCGAACGATCGAACTGCTGCTTGGCGTCCACATACGCCTTGCCGTGCTTGGCCATCAGAAATTCCTCCGCGCGCTCATGAGACTCAGACGACCTCGACGCCCATCGAGCGGGCGGTGCCGGCGATGATCTTCGTGGCGGCCTCGACGTCGTTGGCGTTGAGGTCCTTCATCTTCTTCTCGGCGATCTCGCGCAGCTGGGCGCCGGTGATCTTCGCGACCTTGTTGATATGGGGCTCGGCCGAGCCCTTCTCGAGCGACAGGGCCTGCTTGATCAGCACCGCGGCCGGCGGGCTCTTGGTCACGAACGTGAACGAGCGGTCCTCGTAGACCGTGATCACGACCGGGATGACCGTGCCCGCATCACCCTGCGTCTGGGCGTTGAACGCCTTGACGAACTCCATGATGTTGACGCCGTGCTGGCCCAGCGCGGGGCCGACCGGCGGAGCCGGGCTGGCCTGGCCGCCGACGGCCTGGAGCTTGATCTGGGTGAGAACCTTTTTCGCCATGAGGAGGCTGAGCTTTAGCCGCAGTCGCGAGAACGCGAGGCTAGAGCTTCTTGACCTGATCGAAGCCGACCTCGACCGGGGTCTCGCGACCGAAGATCGAGACGAGCACCTTGAGGCGCTGCGCGTCCTCGTTGACCTCGGAGATCTCGCCCGAGAAGTCCGACAGCGGACCCGAGACGACCTTGACCGACTCGCCGATCGAGAACTGGGCCCGGCTGCGCGGACGCTCGGCCGGCTCCTGGTGGAGCAGGCGATCGACCTCGGTCTGGGTGAGCGGGACCGGCTCGTTGGAGGCGCCGACGAAGCCGGTCACTCCCGGGGGTCCCCTTGACCAGTGACCAGGAATCCTCGTTGAGATCCATCTGGACGAGCACGTACCCGGGCATCGTCCGCTTCTCGACGGTGATCTTCTGGTTGTCCTTCATCTCGGACACGGACTCGGTCGGAACCACGATCTGCCGCACGGCTCGCTTCTGATTGAGCGAGACCACGCGGTGCTCAAGGTTGTGCTTGACCTTGTTCTCGTGACCGGAATAGGTGTTGACGACGTACCAACGGAACATGTTGACTCTCGAAACTCAGAGGGGGTTATTTCAGGATCAGGTCGGCGAGCTTGGCGGCGACCGTGTCGGCCAGGCCCAGGTAGAGACCGGCCACGACGACGAACCCGATCACGACTCCCGTCGCCTGCATGACCTGACGACGGTCGGGCCACTGTACCCGCTGCAGCTCGCGCCAGCTTCCCTGCAGGAACGTGACAAGGCGATGGACGGGCCGACCGCGGGGCGCCGGAGCGGCGCCCGAGGCGGGGACGAGCGCCGCGTCGGCGTCGTCGTCGGCCTCGGATTCGGTCACCTCGTCGGTGTAGACGGCGCCCTCCTCGACCGGGGGTCGCGACGCGCGCGCCGGTCGGGCTCGCTCCTCATCACGGCCGCGGGCGAGCTGCGCCTCGGCGAGCTCGGCGTCGGGCGTGGCGTGCTCGAGCGGAGCCGGCGCGTCGCTGGCGTCGTCGCGCGCGCCACGCGCTGTCGCGACGCCGGGGCGGGCGCCGGGACCGGGGACAGGGCGGCGGCTGCTGCGCCGCTCCTTGGAACGCTTGCGGTTGCGGGCCACGACGGCTCGGGCGGCCTCAGCGCGTTTCGCGGTGCGCGGTGTGCTTCCGGCACCAGCGGCAGTACTTACGCAGCTGCAGGCGCTCGGGGTTGTTCCGCTTGCTCTTATTCGTCTGGTAGTTCCGGCGCTTGCACTCCTCGCAGGCGAGGGTGGCAGCGATCCGGACGTCTCCACGGGCCATAGGGCTTCCAGAAAGGTCGTGATCGGCGAGTCGGCGACCGAGCCGCGGGCGCGAAAACGAACGCCGCCCGGCGCCGCGACGAGTGTAGCGCCCCGCTGCTGACCCGCGCAGCGCGGCACCTTTTCCGCTCAGACGGGAACAATCCCTCCCATGCTCAGGTTGATTGGCCTCGTGGTCTCGATCGGGATCGCGGACTCGCTGAACCCCACCACGATCGCCCCGGCGCTGTACCTGGCCACCTCCGAACGCGCGCGCGGCCGGCTGATCGAGTTCACGCTCGGGGTGTTCGTCGTCTACTTCCTCGGCGGCGTGGCCGTCGCGCTCGGTCCCGGCCAGGTCGTGCTCGCCCTGATCCCCCATCCGGGCCGGCACCTGAGCTACGTGCTGGAGATCGTCGCCGGGGTGGCGATGCTCACCGCGGCGGCGTTCCTATGGGGCTACCGGGACCGGCTGCGCACCCGCGATGTGACCTCCGCGCCGCAGCCGCGGCTCGCGCTCGAGCGCGGTGCTGGGGGCGACGATCACCGCGGTCGAGTTCCCCACCGCCTTCCCGTACTTCGCGGCCATCACGGCGATCGTCGGCTCCGGCGAGGGCGTCATGCGCCAGATCTTCCTGATCCTGATCTTCAACGTCCTGTTCATCACCCCGCTGCTGGTGATGATCACGATCCTCACCTTCGCCGGCGCCGACGCCTACCGCGTCCTGTCGGCCGGACGGGCGTGGCTCGAGCGCCACTGGCCGGTGGTTCTCGCCGTCCTGGCGCTGCTGGCCGGGATCTTCGTCACCCTGCTCGGCGTCACCGGGTTCGCCGCCACTCACCACAACGACTTCGGCAGCTTCGCCCGCCGCTTTCGCCACATCCTCCACCCCTGACCGGCGCGGACGGCTGTCCGCCCGATCGGGCACCGCGAGACGTCCGAACGGTGGTTGATCCCGCCTAGGCGCCGGCCGCGTCCGCGCCGGCGCGCCCCTCGCGCACGAGCCGGCGCATCCCACTCAGCCAGCGCTCGGGCTGGGCGCCCTTGAGCGCGAGATGCTTGGCCACGTCGGCGTGGGGCAGGATCAGGAACCGCTCGTCGCCGATCGCCTCGACGACCACCCCTGGCCACGTCCTCGGGCTCGAGCAGTCCACCCGACAGCAGCGGCGCCGCGCCGACCGGATCCTCCAGCGCCAGCTCGAGCATCGGCGTGCGGACCGCCTGCGGGCACAGGCACGAGACGGTGATGCCGTCGTCGGCATAGGTGATCGCCAGCCATTCGGCGACCGCGACCGCCGCGTGCTTGGTCATCGAGTAGCCGAGCGCGGAGATCTGGGTGAGCAGCCCGGCGGCGGAGGCGGTGGACAGCAGGTAACCCCGGCCGCGCTCGCGCATCTCGGGCAGGACCGCGCGGGCGGCCCAGACGTGGGCCATGACGTTGATCTCCCAGGTGCTCTGCAGCTCGTCGTCGGGCGCGTCGGGGCCGCCCACCGGGCCGGGCACGCCGGCGTTGGAGAAGAACAGGTCGATCGGCCCGCCGGCCTCACGCGCGCGGGACACGAGTTCGCCGATCGCCGCCTCGGAGCTGACGTCGACCTGCACCGCGAGCGCACCGCCGATCTCGTCGGCCACTCGCTGCGCGGAGGCGAGATCCAGATCGGCGACGACGACGCGAGCGCCCTCGGCGGCGAAGCGGATCGCGCAGGCGCGGCCGATGCCGCTGCCGGCTCCGGTGACGACCGTGTGCGCGCCGTTGAGCTCCACGGCCGGGAGCTTATTGGCTGCGGGCAGCGCCGGAGCGGCGGGACCGCCGGCGACGGTGGCCTACGCGCTGCCGAGCGCGACGCCGGCGGCGACGATCAGCACACCGCCGAGCGCGACCTGCAGGAGGCTGACCCGGAGCGAGACCTGGAGAAAGCGCTTGCGGATCAGCGAGATCGTGATCAGCTCGATCGCGACCACGATCCCGGCCACGACGAGCGCCGTGTTGACGTCCTTGATCACGAACGGCAGCGAATGGAACACGCCGCCGATCGTGGTCATCGATCCGGTCACCACGCCGCGGGCGAGCGCCGAGCCGCGGCCGGTCTCGGTGCCGTCGTCCGACAGCGCCTCCGAGAAGCCCATGCTGATCCCGGCCCCCACCGCCGTGGCCAGTCCGACGAACAGTGCCGCATGCGAGCCCGACAGCAGCGCCGCGGCGAAGATCGGAGCCAGCGTCGACAGGGTGCCGTCGATCAGCCCGACGAGGCCCGGCTGCACGTACTGCAGCAGAAGCTTGCGCTCGTCGATGTCCTTGACGGGGTTGTGAGGCCTCGGAATTGATCGTCCTTCCATCGTGCAGATCACAATAGCAACTGTGTTAGAATTAGGGCTCCCTTATGGAACGGTCAACCGACCTCCCCGCGTCCGCCGGCACGCCGCTCGCTGGCGAGCCTGCCGAGTCCCGAGGAATTCGCCGAGGTGCTGCACGCGCGCGGGCAGCGCGCCACCCCGCAGCGCTACGCGATCCTGCGCGAGCTGCGGCTGCGCGATCATCACGCCACCGCGGAGGAGATCGGCCGCTCGGTCCGTGCCCAGCTCCCCGGCACCTCGATTCCGACCGTCTACGCGACGCTTGAGCTGCTCGTCGAGCTCGGGCTCGTCGCGCCGGATCGACACCGGCATCGGACCGGCCCTGTATGACGGCGGGACCGAACCCCACCAGCACATGGTCTGCCGTCGCTGCGGCGCGGTGCAGGATCTGCCGTACGAGCTCGAGGCCGGCCGGCTGCTCGACCGCCGCCGGAGCGACCGGTTTTGCGCCCGACGGCGCCGAGCTGGTCATCTCAGGGCGTTGCGCGCAGTGCGCGGTGCTCGGCGTCAGCTGATCGTGACCCGTTCCGGAGCTCAGGTCCGGCGTGTCAGTCCGGCGCGGCGACGATCGCCCGCGCCCGCTGGCGCTCGGGGGCGATGCGGACCACGTTCCACGCCAGGCCGACGCGCTCAAGCGCCGTAATGATCAGTCCCGAGGGATCGATCTCCCACCAGCGCAGGCCGTGATAGGCCGAGCGGGGGAAGGCATGGTGGTTGTGATGCCAAGACTCGCCGAGCGACAGCACGGCCAGCCAGCCGACGTTGGTCGAGTGATCATCGATGGCGAAGCGGCGAGACCCGAAGAAATGGCAGATCGAGTTGACCGACCACGTGACGTGGTGCACGAGGAAGATGCGCACCAGCCCGCCCCAGACGAGGCCGCGCAGCGCCCCGCCCGCCGTGAAGCCGTGCAGGGCGAACCCGGCCAGCGTGGGTACGAGCAATGAGGCGCCGGCGAGCAGCGGAAAGCCGCGTCCGATCGACCGCATCACCGGGTCCTCGTAGAACTCGGAGGCGTAGCGCTTCCAGTCGGCCTGACCCTGGGTCTCGAGCAGCCACCCCGTGTGCGCGTGCCACAGCCCGGCCAGGCCGCTGCCGTGCCCAACGTGCGGGCTGTGCGGGTCCCCTTCGCGGTCGGTGTGCGCGTGATGGGTGCGATGATCCGCGACCCAGTCGAGCACTGACCCCTGTACCGAGAGCGAGCCCAGGACGGCGAACACGCGCTCCAGCCACGCATGGGTCGCAAACGCGCGGTGCGTCAACAGCCGGTGAAATCCGACGGTGATCCCGACCGCGGTCAGCAGGTAGGTGATCGCCAGCAGCGCCAGGTCGGTCACATCCACAGCCCGGTTCCAGAGCAGGACGATGGCGGCCAGGACGCCGGCGAACGGGACCACGACGCCGAGCAGGTTGGCTGCGCGTTCGGTTCGAGACACCAGCCAAGGATCTCAGAGCTCTGGCGCAGTTTCTTGCGGACATCGCCGTGGCAAGCCGATCAATATTTATCACTTGGTTTCAGTTTTGCCGGCTGCCGTCCGCCGGGCCCTACCATCGTCGGCGAGGGAAATGCGCGACAGTCTGGTGGGTCTTCAAGCCGGGGTCGACGCGCGCAAGTGGGCGCGGTTGCTGAGCCGTGCCCACGACACCGCGATCCGCAGCGGCCGGGTGCCCTCGATCGTCCGAGGTGTGATCGCAGACTCCTGGGAGCGCTGCTCACAGACCGGCGTCGATCCCAGCGAGACCGGCGCGCCGCTCCTGCTCGAGGCGCCCGAGGCACGCGACCGCTGGCGCGAGCACCCGTTGTCGCGCATGACCGAGATCCTCCAGCACGCACTCGACGACCTGCTCTACGAGGCGAGGCACATCGTCGTCGTGTCCGATGCCGACGGCTGCCTGCTGTGGGCCGACGGCCACCCGGACGTGCTCCGGGCGGCGGAGCGCATCCGGTTCTGGCCCGGCCACGGCTGGAGCGAGTCGGCGGCCGGCACCAATGCGGTCGGCACCGCGTTGGCGGCCGACGCCGCCGTCCAGGTCTTCTCCGCCGAGCACTACCGCTCCGCGGTGCACGGCTGGCAGTGCTCGGGCGCGCCCGTTCATGATCCCGAAACCGGGGCGACGCTCGGCGCGATCGACGTGACTGGCCGCTATGAGACCGCGCACCCGCACAACCTGTCGCTGGTGCAGCTCGCTGCCCGCCTCGTGCAAGGACAGCTTCGCAACGAGATGCTCGAGCGGGACGCTCGGATCCTCGGCCTGTTCGCGGATCACGCCGCCCGCCACGGCGGACCCGCAGCGGCGGTCAGCCGCTCGGGCCGTGTGCTCGCGGCGACCCCGGCCGCATGGACCGATGGGCGGATCGAACTCGGCCGGGACGGCGCCCTCGAGGGCGGCGAAGTGCGGCTCGCCGACGGCACCTGCGCGACGATGCACCCGCTGGGCGACGGCGCGCTGATCCGCCCCACCGGTCCGCAGGCGGGCGCCCGGCGATCGCCGGTGGTGCGCCTCGAACTGCTCGGCCATGACCGGGTGCAGCTGAACACTGCGGTCACCCGTCGCCGCCTCACCGCCCGCCACAGCGAACTCGTGGCGCTGCTCGAGCTGCACCCCGACGGGGTCGACGCCCGATCGCTGGCCGAGTTGCTCTACGGAGAGCCGGGACACGAGACGGCGGTGCGGGCCGAGCTGCATCGCCTGCGGGCGATTCTGGGCGAAGCGCTGCGAACCCGGCCCTATCGGCTCGACGGTGTCGATTCCGATCTGACCGACCTGCGCCGCTGCCTGGACGAGGGGCGCCGCGAGGCCGCGCAGGAGCTTTACCGCGGCCCGCTCCTGCCCGGCTCCAAGGTGCCGGCGATCGCCGGCGAGCGAGCGCGGCTCGCCGTCCAGATGCAGCCGAGCTGAGCCGCAGCCGTCCCGCGCACCTGACCGGATCTGGCAGCCTGGGAGGAATGGACGAGCTCAATTCGCATGAGACGGGGGACCGTGCGCACCGGGGGGTGATGACCTTCGCCGATCCCTATCGGACGGTGCCCGACGCCGCCCGCGTGCTTCGCGACGGCGGGCTGTTTGCCTTCCACGAGCATGGTTTCGCGATCGAGACGCTGCTCGAACTGTGCCCCCGCGCCGATGCTCAGAGCAGTTACCGTGACGAGTCCGATCGCGCCTGGGCGCGGCGCTGGCCTATGGAGCACATCTGGCGCCTGCGGCGGACCGGCTGACCATGGCCGTGGCCGACAACTGGGGCGCCACGCCGGCCGAGCAGGCCGAGTCGCTGCCGTGTGACCTGCTGCTGCCCGAGGCGAGCACGCGCCTGCACCGCGCCGTGTCCGTGCGAGCGCCGGTCGGACTGCTGTATCGGTGGCTCTGCCAGCTCAGCATCGCCCCCTACAGCTATGACTGGATCGACAACCGCGGGCGCACCAGCCCGCCAGAACTCTGCCCCGGATCCGATGCACTGCAGGTCGGTCAGCGGTTCATGATGATCCTGCGCCTCGCGGCGTTTGAGCCCGGCCACCACCTGACGCTCGTCAACCGCCGCACCGCGGTCACCTACACCACACGCCCGGCCCCCGATGGCTCGCGGCTGCTCGCCCGCATGTTGTTCGCGCCTCCGGGCGGCCGGTTCGGCGCCACCTTGCTGGGAGGTCCGCTGGCGGTCGGAGATCTCGTGATGATGCGCCGCCAGCTGCTCAATCTCAAGCGGCTCGCCGAGCGGGACGCTTCCGCGTCGCCGGCCGGCTGAGGGGGGCGACGCAGCCGCCTTCGAGGGACCGCGACGGCCGAGGATGTCGCGCCGGTCAGCCCGTCGCCGCCGGACGGATCGGCCGGACCATGATGATCTCGTCGCGATCGTCGCCGGGGGCAACCCGGATCGCGCCGGGGTGGCGCCCCACGATCACGTACCCGAAGCGCCCGTAGAAGCCCTCGATCCCCAGGCCGCCGCGGACAGTGAGCGTCAGATGGTCAAGCCCGAGGTCTGCCGCGAGTCCGTGCAGCCCTTCGAGCAGGATCCGGCCGACGCCCGTCCCCTGCAGTTGCGGGTCGACCATCAGCCGCAGCACCGTCCGCCAGTGCGCACGCAGCGGTGAGCCGCCGGTGACGAGAAAGCCCATCCCGAGCGCGGTTCCGTCGCGTCGGATCACGCCCAGGAGGTTCTCGCCCGAGCGCACACGAGCCAGCGACGCATCGAGCAGCCGGCCCACCGAGACTGGTTGGGCCGGGGGGACGAAGCCGACCGCCCCACCCGCATCCGTGACCCGGACCCAGAGCTCGAGCAACTGTTCACGCAACGTCTCCGAGCTGGCCTCGGCGGGGCTGACGGAGGCAAAGACGATCATTCGCGCCGAGGCTAGATGCAATCGTTCGGCTGGTGCGTGGCCCTGAACCGGCCGGAGCCGCGCAGCGGCACTGCTGGCGGCCGCCGCTAACCCGCGACCACGGGTCGGCGCCAGGCCAGCATGACCCCGTCACCGATGGTGAACACGACGTTGTCGACGCGGTCATCGGCCTGTACGGCTCGGGCGAACATGCGCATGCCCTCGGTGTTCTCGTCGGTCACGGACGGGTCGAGCACCGCCCCGGCCCGGAACAGGTTGTCGGCGACGATCACTCCGTGTGGTGCGACCTTGGGCAGCACGCCGGCGAAGTACTGCGGGTATTGGGCCTTCGCGGCATCGATGTACACGAGATCGAACGGACCCTCGAGCTCGGCGATCGTCCGGACGGCGTCTCCGACGATCAGCTCGATCCGGTCACCGACCGGGTTCTCATCGAAGTGACGGCGCGCGACCGCCGCCATCGCCTCATCGCGTTCGAGTGTGATGACCCGGCCACCGGCGCCCAGCGCCGCGGCCATGGTCAGCGTCCCGACACCGGTGAAGGTTCCCACCTCGAGTACGCGGCGGGCTCGGGTCGCGACCACGAGCATCTCCAGCAGCCGCGCCTCGGCAAGACCGCTCATCATGCCCGGGCTCGGTGTATTGGCCAGCGTCCAGGCGGCGATCCCAGCGGTCTCCCCCCGCAACGGCGTGGTGTGCAGCTCGGCGTACTGCTCGGCGTCGGCGGAGATCAGCTCGGCCATCGTGCTCACCCTAGAGGATCACCCACGGCCTCGACAAACGCCGCCGCTGCCGCCCAGGCAGCAGCGCCGCTGCGCGGTGTCGCTCAGGCGGCACCAGGAACGGCGTAGAGGATGCCGTCATGGATGACCACCTGGCGCTTGGGCAACGGGGTGACTGCCGGACCCTGGATGACCGCACCGGTCTTCGCATCAAACACCGAGCCGTGACACGGGCACACGAGCTGCCCGCCCGTGGCGCCGCCCTGGTAGCTGACCTGGCATCCGGCATGGGTGCAGATCGCCGACAGAGCCGTGACCGATCCGTCGGCGCCCCGGATCGCGAGGTCCGCCGCGCCGTCACGCGGGTCCCGGTAGACGGCTGCCTGGCCGCGCGGCAGACGCGTCAGCGGCCCGAGTCGTACCGCCCCGGAGGGCAGTCCGGCGGCGGAGCTGCTCGACGCCGACGCCGCGCTGCTCGCCGATGACGTCGCCGTGCCGGCGACCGTCCGAGCCCGCCTCGTACGGCCGGCTGTGCCCGAGCCTCGGAGCTGCGCAAGCCGGCTGACCGCGGCCGGGCTGCGACTCGAGCGGATCACCAGGCTGGCGCCGGCCAGGACCGCGGTCGCGGCGGCCACGAGTCCCGCCCCGAGCGCCGCCCGCCGGGTCAAACCCGGGGCGCCGGCCGCGCCCCCAAGGGCTCCGGCGGCGAGACCCGGACTCCCGGACGTCTGCCGAGCAGCCGGGGCGCTCGTGCGCGCCCCCCCACGCCGCGAACGGGCCAGCCAGGTGTCGACCGACGGCTGGCCCGCGGCGCCCGCGAGCACCAGCGGCAGCCAGGCGAACACGAACACGATGTCCGAGCCCAGAAAATACGGGTATGTGTTCCAGCTGTTGGACAGGAACAGCAGCAGGTTCATGGCCAGGCCGCCGAGCGCAGCCAGTCGCGTCACCCAGCCGGCGAGCACGAGCACGCCCACCACAAGCTCGATCAGCGCGGCCAGCACCCCCGCCAGGCCGGGATGCGGGATCGCCAGCGCCCGCAGGACGAACCCGGCCGGGGTGCCGTTGGCGAACTGGCGCAGCTGGGTGCCGATGTAGGTGCTCGCTCCCGGGGTCAGGTACCCGGGATCTGACAGCTTCTGCATGCCGGCGTAGACGAACGTCGCGCCGAGGAACAGCCGCAGCGGGAGCAGAGCCACGCCGGAGGGCACCGCACCGCGAGTGCGCGACCCCGCGGGATCAGCCACGCGTGGCGCCGGCCGGGAGAGCGCGAAGGTTGGCGTCGGGGATCTCGTTCGGCACGACGTCGATGCTGTCGGACGGTAGCGCGTTGCGCCCCCGCGCCGGGAGGCGAATATGGTGGTGCAGCGATGACCGTCGACGTCTGGATGCAGCACCCGACGCTGCGCTTCTCGGGCCACGAGATGTTCGCCTCGTTGCGGCGCTGGACCGGCAGTGCCATCCCCAGCGAGGAGATCCCGATCGACACGACCCTCGCCGCGATGGACGCTGCCGGCGTGGAAGTTGGGCTGCTGAGCGCGTGGCACGCGCCCGGCGACGGATCGCTGATCTCCAACGACGAGGTCGCGGGCTGGGTCAACGAACACCCACACCGTTTCGCCGGCCTGGCCGCGGTTGATCTCAACCGGCCAATGACGGCAGTGCGCGAGCTACGCCGCTGCGTGACCGAACGGGGCTTCGCCGGGCTGCGGGTGATCCCGTGGCTGTGGGAGGCGCCGCCGACCGACCGCCGCTATTACCCCTTGTACGCAGCCTGTGTCGAGCTCGGAGTGCCGTTCTGCACCCAGGTCGGACACACCGGACCGTTGCGCCCGTCCGAGACCGGTCGGCCGATCCCCTACATCGACCAGGTGGCGCTCGACTTCCCGGAGCTCGTGGTCGTGTGTGGCCATATCGGCTATCCGTGGACCGAGGAGATGGTCGCCGTCGCGCGCAAGCACGAGAACGTCTACATCGACACCTCGGCGTACACGAGCCGCCGGATTCCGCCCGAGCTCGTCCGCTACATGCGAACGCGCAGCGGGCGCCGCAAGGTTCTGTTCGGCACCAATTGGCCGATGATCAGCCCCACCGCGGCCCTCGAACACCTCCCCGAGTTGGGACTCGACGCCGAGGCCGAGCAGCTGTATCTGGACGGGAACGCCCGCCGCGTGTTCGCCCTCCTGCCCGCGATCGGGCAGTGAGCTGGCCATCCGCGCCAGCGAGGCGCCCGAAGTGCTCATACAGACGCGGCTCGCCCATCGGCTCACGGTCGCGCCGCGCGGTCGGGCCCGCCGCGCAGACGGGCCACGACCGCAGTGGCGGCCCGTTCACCACTGAACATCGCGCCCTGCAGCGAGGCTGTGTCGCGGTGGTCACCGCACACGAACACCCCCTGACCGAGATCGACACGCCGACGAGGATCGAGTGGAGGTGCCTGCAGCGGCTGGCCGTGAGCGATCACATCGGTGCGCAACGGCTCGAGTTCGGCCGGCGAGAGGCCGAACCAGCGCGAGAGCTGAGCGCGGACCGAATCGACAAGTCCGGCGCCCAGCGCTGGGGGTCCCGGCACTGCCGCGGCGACCAGCGCCCGACCCGCCGGCGCATAGCCGGGCTGAACCTCGCTCATCACGACCACATTGAGGGCCGGGCCCTCCCCGCTGCCGTCGAGCACGAGGTGGGGACCCGTCAGCGGTGGCGCGGCGAGCGCGAACCAACAGCAGCCAGCAGCCCGCGAGCCGGGATCCGGAACCCGAGCGCCGAGCAACCGATGCGCGGTGGGACCGTCAGTGGCCACGACCACGGATCGGGCGTGAAAGCGTCTCCCCATCGGCGAGGCGGACCTCTCCGGAAGCGACCGTGCTGACCGGGGCACCGGTGCGGATCATCCCGCTGGGCAGACGGGCGGCGATCTGAGCCGGTATGGCTCCGATTCCGTCACGTGGCAGTGCGGTGGACCCAAACGCGATCATCCGCAGGATCACGTCAAAGCGCCGGGCGGAGACCTCGAGCTCGGGGTCCAGTCCGATGCCCGCGAACAGGGGGCGCCAGAAGGCGGTGACGAACCCCGCCGAGAAGCCGGCCCGCCGCAGGCGCTCGGCGGTGCTCATGTCCGTGCGGCGCAGCAGTTCGCGCGGCGTGTGCATCCCGACGTCGAGCACCAAACGCGCCGCGCGCAGCTTGTCGGACACCGAGGCGATCGGCGTGACGGCGGTGCGCAGCAGCTGACGCGGCCGGCGTCGCGGATCGCTGACCGGGCGCAGGCCCGAGGCGGTGCGCACGATCGCGCCGGGCTCGAACTCGGCCAGGCCAAGGGCGGCGAGGTCGAGGCGCTCGCGCACCTGCGGATAGGCGGTGAGCAGGATCTGAAAGCCTCGATCGAGCCGGAAACCGTCCACGACGTCGGTGCGCACCCGTCCGCCCGGCGCGTCGGAGGCCTCCAGCACGGCGCACTGCAGCCCCGCCCGGGTGAGCTCCTCGGCGCACACCAGACCGGCCAGGCCCGCCCCGACGACGATCACGTCGGGCATCTCAACCACCGAACGCGTCCGGAGCGAGGTCCCGCGCGCCCGACTCGAGCCCGTCGCAGATCACCGTGGCGACGTGCTCCGGCCTGATTCCCTCCGGCAGCCGCGGGCCGGTCCCAGCCAGAGCGCGGCTCATCAACCCGGTCTCGGTGTGGGGCGGACGCGCGTCGACGACTCGCAGACGAGCCCGGCGGGCCTCGCGAGCGGTGGCGGCGCCAAACGAACGGGCCGCAGCCTTCGACGCACAGTAGGCAGCCATGCCGGCCACGCTCTGCTCGGCGACGATCCCGGAGACGTTCAGGATCGCGCCTCCGGGCCGCAGCCGGCCGAGCGCCTCGCGGGCGAGGAGCATCGGGATCAGCGCATTGGTCTCCAGCAGGACGCGCGCGATCTCGGGGTCCAGCTCGGTGACGCTGCCAAAGGCCACGACTCCGGCCGCGTTGATGGCCACGTCGAGGCCTCCAGTTGGGGCGGCGGCGAGGGCGAGAAGCTCGGCGCACGCCTGCGGCGAGCGCAGATCACCGGCGTAGTGCGCCCCGCTGACGGGAAGCCGCTCCAGGCGCGCGCGGTCGCGCCCCGCCAAGGTGAGCTGCGCGCCGCGGCGGTCGAGCTCCACCGCGAGCGCCCCGCCGATGCCACCGGTGGCCCCGCAGATCAGCACCGAAGCACCGGCCAGCGGGTGCGTACCGGTGCTCACGGATACGAAGCTGAGGGAGACGGCACGGCCGCGGTCATCTTAGACTCGGCCCTGCCCCGGCCGGCGTTATGTTCAGTCGCGGTCCCGAGAACCGACGCTGGAGATTCGCGAAACCCCGTCCCGGAGATAATCGTCTGAGTGGGCGACGTCTCGATCGCCCGCCCCGATCGCGATCAAGGAGGCTGCTCAGATGCCAGCAAAGGGAACTGCGGAATGGAAGGGCGAGCTCAAGACCGGCAGCGGCACGTTCACGGCCGGTGACGGCATCAGCGGCGACTACTCATTCAAGTCCCGGTTCGAGGACGGCCCCGGAGCCAATCCCGAGCAGCTGATCGCCGCCGCACACGCCAGCTGCTTCTCGATGGCCCTCTCGGCCGCGCTCGGTGAGGCCGGCACGCCGGTCGATTCGGTGCGGACCGAGGCCACGGTGACGCTCCGGATCGTCGACGACGCACCGACGATCACCGCGATCGCGCTCTCGACCGTCGGCAAGGTGCCCGGAATCGATGCCGCGGCCTTCGAGGAGGCGGCGAAGGGCGCCAAGGCCAACTGCCCGGTCAGCAAGGCGCTGGCCGGCGTCGGCGAGATCACGCTCGAGGCCAGGCTGGAGGACTGAGCCGGGCCTCGGCTTGCCCGCGGGCCGGGCCAGCCGGCCACCTCGACCGCGCCTCAGGAGGCCGTGGTGATCGAGTCACAGCGCGTCGGCGAGCCGGTGCGCTGGCCGAGCTCCATCGCCCGCACCGCGCGGAGGTGCCGGGTGAGCGCCAGAGGACCCACGGGTCCGGCGGGAAGCTCGACCACGAACGAAGTCGTCCCCGGGAAGCTGTGATTGGACCAGCCGGTCTCGACCCCGGACAGGAAGGTCAGGCACGTCGGCCGCAGGCCGGAGATCTGCGCGTAGCGCCGGGCCACGCCCCGATCGCCGCCGGCCATCGCGACGAGGTCCATGTGCTGGTGGTACCAGATCGTCACCGCCGGGCGAATGCGCCGTACGAGAGCCATCGCCGCGCGCGTCTCGGGCTCTGACTCGGGCCGAGGACCCGAGTAGTAGACGGGCACGCTGATCGGCGCCCACAGATAGGGAAAGTTGCGGTTGAGGTCGACGCCGTGGGCGTTCTGGCGAAGGTCGGCGGCAGTTCCGTCCGGGTTCATCTCCGGCACGATCCAGAGCTGGACGCCGGGTGGGACCGCCTGGTGACGCAGAGCCGAGGTGATCGCCAGGCCCGCGCACTCGTTGCCGTGGATGCAGCCGACCACGAGCACCTTGCGTCGGGCGTGATCAGAACCGTAGGTCCACGCCACCAGCGGCCGACCGTCCACCGAGTGCCCGAACACGACGCGGCGCGCCGCGGCCGGCGTGGCCGCGATCAGGCCGAGCAGGACGGTCACGATTGCGATCATGCGAACTCGGCACGCCACGCGCGTGAGGCTACCGGTCACCGCCGCGCGAGCGATGGTGGCGGTGTCAACTGGGTGATGAGCGCGGCCCGCGGATGAGGAGGAGAAATCCGCGAGCCGCGCATCATCGTGCGGGCTACTTCTTGATCAGTGGCCCGGCTTTGGCGAGCACTTGCTTCATGCTCAGCGGCTTGTCAAACGCGCCGTCGGGGGTGATTTTCATGCCGGTCAGGACCGCGATCGAGGCGGCGTGACGCGCTTCGATCTGCACGATCGACCCGGCGGCGGCGAGGAGCTGCTTGTTGGTCAGGGACGGGCCGGCACCGTTGTAGGCGCTGACCCCGGTGTTCTCCAGCAGGTACGCCAGTTTGAGAAAGCTGGTCTGGTTGGTGACCGGGAAACTGAACGTCGGCTTGGCGACCGGCTTACCGCCGCTGGCGGTGATCGCCTTTGACAGGGCGCTGACGTGCTCGGCTTCTTCGTCACCGAACGACATCGCCAGGCTCTTGGCCTGCCCTGACAGTCCGACGGTCTTGCCCTTGACCTTGTAGAAGTCAGCCTCGAGATACTCCAGCGTGAGCGCGAAGTTCAGAATGTCAACGTCTGACGTTCCGGCCGCAAACGCGGTGGAGACAAACGGGGCGACCGCGGACGCGCCATACATCGCGCCGGCCGCCAGCGCGCCCTTGAGAATGAAGCTATGGCGGGTGACGCCATGAACCTCAACGCCCGCCAGCTCGGGCTGGTTCAGTTGTTGTTCATGTGAAATCAGTTTCCTTTTCGTGACCGGCAGGGTCAGGCGATAAACGGTTTGACGGCCGCAAGGACCGTGGCCATGCTCGCCGGCTTAGCGAACGCACCATCCGGCGTCGGGCTCTTCTTGAGCACCAGGTTCAACGTCGCGGCATGCCGCGCCTCGATGCTGTGAATCGCCAGCGCCGCCGCGAGAATCTCCTTGCTCTGAATGTTCCCGGCCTGACCGAGATACGCCGCCGCACCCAGGTTCTCCACCACACCCGCCAGCATCGTGACCTGACCCGCACTATGAATCGGGAACTTCCCCACCGGCTTGGCCGCCGGCTTACCGAGGCTCATCGCGACCTTATGCAACGCCGCGACATGCTCAGCCTCCTCCGCCCCGAACGTCTTGATGATCGACAAGTTCTGACCTGAGAACAAGCCACTCTTGATCACCTTGGCGTAAAACTGCGACTCGAGATACTCCAGCGTCAACGCATAGTTGACCACCGCAAGATCACCCGACGCAGCCGCCGCCGAACGAACTCGACGACGCGTCCCCGCCGCCGCACTGGACGACGCCGGCGCCGCACTCGACGTGCCCGCCGCACTCGACGAACTCGACGAACTCGACCCACACGCCGCGATAAACGCCGCCAACGACGTCGCCGCCGCACCCGCGCCCATCCGCCGACCCGCCATCTTCAAAAACCGCTTGCGCTCCACATCATCGCGAGCCAACAGCTCAACCGCCCCCGCAGGGCGGGGCGCTTCGTGGTTGCTTCCCGTGTCGTTCATGAAACCTCCTGTGGCAATGGGATACATCCCCTGCTACGTGGCGGTTTGCCCGCCGGATCATTAGCCCTGGGTTGGGGTGACCGATCGCGTGCGCAGGTGATCCACCTGGCAGCTGGTCTCCTGAACAGGTCCCCCGGGCGGCCCCAGTTCGGATAATGTCGCGTCACTCAACAGTTCTCGCACAGAGAGGGACCGCCTCGATGTCTTACCTGGCTCGACGCACTTCTGGCCCAGTCGGAACCGAGGCGCAGTACCGCACGACGGTGTGCTGCGGTCACGCGAGGCGGCCGGGGGTGCTGTTGCCGGAGATCTTCCACGCCGGCGGCCCGACCGACGGTGGCATCCTGATCGTCGCCGGCGTACGAATCCAAGGACGAGTGCGATCGCTTCGTCGCCGAGACGCTGATGCCGCTGATGCCGCATCGACGGCGGCCTCGTCGGGCCGCCCGAGCAGCGCGGGGCCGAGATCGCGCACTCGACCGGGCTGCCCGCATCGGGGAGGGACTGCGACGGGACCGAGCGGCGGCCCCGGGACCGGGCTCTGACGGCGCTGTCCTCGCGGCGGAGCTTTCTGCAGGCCGAGCTGACTCGATCGCCGCCCTGAACTCGTCCTCGCGGTTCAGCCTGGCGCGCTCACCAGGGCGCCGGCTCGTAGTCCTTGAGAAAGCAGCCGTAGAGATCCTCGCCCGCCTCGCCGCGGACGATCGGGTCGTACACGCGGGCCGCACCGTCGATCAGATCCAGAGGAGCGTGAAAGCCGGCATCGGCCAGCCGCAGCTTCGTCGGCAGTGGCCGCTCGTCGGTGATCCATCCGGTGTCGACGCTTGTCATCAGAATGCCGTCGGAACGCAGCTCGTGCGCGCTGGTGCGGGTCAGCATGTTGAGCGCCGCCTTGGCCATGTTCGTGTGGGGATGACCTGCGCCCTTGTAACCACGCCCGAACTGCCCTTCCATCGCCGAGACGTTGACGATGTACGTCCGTCGCGCGGCGGACGCCGCCAGCGCGGCACGCAGGCGGCCGACCAGGATGAACGGCGCGGTGACGTTGCACAGCTGCACCTCGAGCAGTTCGACCGGATCCACCTGCTCGACCCGCTGCGTCCAGCTGTTGATCGGGTCCCGGTCGGGGATCAGACCGCCGGCATCGATCGCGCTGTCCCGCCGCCACGCGTGCCGGTGAGGCCGAGCGCGCCGACAGCGACAGCTCGGTCAGGATCTGCGGGGTGGGCGCCCAGTGCGTGCGACGGATCGACGGCCGTCGCTGGCTCGCCGCGATCGCGCCCGCGGGCCCAGCTGACCCGATCGTGATCAGCTCGGGCACCGCCCCCGGGTTCAGCGGCGCCGCCTCCGCTTCGGCGAGCAGCGCGTAGGAGGCCGCCGACCGCCGCACGGTCTGGGCTGCGTTGTTGATCAGGATGTCGAGCGGTCCGTCGGCGATCACCGACTCGGCCAGCGTGATCACCTGGGCGGGATCACGCAGGTCCACGCCCGACCACACGCAGACGATGCAGCCATTCGCCACTGTCCGGCATCGCCGCGAACCGGCGGGCCGCATCACGCGGGAACCGTGTCGTGATCGTCGTCTCGGCGCCGTCGCGCAGCAGCCGCAGCGCGATGTACATGCCGATCTTGGCCCGACCGCCGGTGAGCAGCGCCCGCCGGCCGGTCAGGTCGGTTCGCGCCTCCCGCCGGGCCCGGTTGCGTGCCGCGCACTCCGGGCAGAGCTGGTGATAGAACGCGTCCACCCGCCGGTAGCGGGTCTTGCACACGTAGCAACCGCGGGCCCGCAGGAGCTCGCCCGCGTGAGCTCCGTCGGCGGCGGAGAGGAGCGGCAGTCCGCGGGTCTCGTCGTCCAGCCGCCCCGGGGCGCCGGTTGCCGTCGCTGCGGTGACAGCCTCGTCGTTGGCGAGGATCGCGGCCCGTCGCTCAGCCCGCCGGCGTTCCTTGACGCTCTTGAACACGCCCGCGGTGGCCCGCCGCACGGCGACCGCATCGGGGTGCTCGACCGGCAGCTCGTCGAGCCGGGCCAGGACCCTCAGGCACGCAGCCAGATCATCCGGATCGATACCCAGGCTCAGGGTCGCGTGACATCGGCCGAAGTCTAGGTGCGACGTCAGCCGTGTCGGCCGTCTACGTAGGAGCTCACTCGCCCCGTCGCTCAGTACAGTGATCGTCTCCAAGGATGGTGACCCGGACCAAAGCATCTCGCTCCTTTGCTGGGCAGCTGGCTGCTATCGCGATCGTGGGCCTGTGCGTGCGTCTGGTGTACGCGCTGGCGGTCGCCCCGTACGCCTCTCAACCGGGCGACAGCGGGCTGTATCAGTTCTTGGCCCGAGCGCTGACCCACGGGCAGGGCTACTCGACCGAGGCGAGCGTCTTTTCGGGTCATCCGGTGCCGACGGCTGAACACCCGCCGTTGTACGCGATCTTCCTGGCCGCCTTCAACGAGCTGGGTCTGACCACGATGGACGAGCATCGGGCCGTCTCGTGCTTGTTGGGGACCGCGGCGGTGGCGCTCATCGGACTGATCGGACGTCGACTGGCGGGACCTCGCGCGGGCTTGATCGCGGCAGGTGTCGGCGCGCTCTATCCGCAGCTCTTCCTCATCGACGGCACGCTCATCTCGGAGTCGCTGTATGTCCCGCTAGTCGCGCTGAGCCTCTTGGCGGCATACCGTCTGCGGGAACGCCCCGGACCCGGCCGTGCCGCGCTACTCGGCATCGCGGTCGGCTTGGCGACGCTCACGCGGCCCGACGGGATCCTGCTGCTGGTGTTGCTGGCGTTTCCGGTCGTCGTCTCGACCGGACGAGGTCACCGGCTGTCTGGGAGCATCGCCTGTGCGGCGGGTTGCGCGCTCGTGCTCGGCCCGTGGCTGATCCGTAACGAGGTCGCGTTGCATCGCTTCCCTCTCATCTCGACCAACGGCGGTCTGACGGCTCCGGCGGCGAATTGCGAGCAGACTTTTTTCGGGAGGTACACCGGCTTCGTGAGCCTGAGCTGCGCCGAGCGGATTCCGGCCTGCGAGAACATCACCGCCGAAGTCCCGCTTTCAGGATGCCTTGAGCAGACCGCAGTCACCTTCGTGGAAAACCACAAGCGGCGCCTGCCCGTGGTCCTCATCGCGCGGGTGGGCCGCGCCTTTCAGCTGTTCCAGTACAACGAGGATCTCTATTACGCCAGCACCTGGGCTCGGACCAGGACCTTCACCATCGCTGGCCTGCTGATGTACGCCCTCCTTCTCCCCCTCGCCGTCGGCGGAGCATTGTTGCTGCGCCGCCGCCGCGCGGCCCTGCTTCCCGTTCTCGCCCTGCTCGCGTTGGGCATCGTGGTCCCAGCGAGCTCATTCGGCTTCAGCCGCTACCGCGTGGCCGCGGACATCGCGATCGTGCTCCTGGCTGCCGTGACGATGGACCAGGCGCTGATGAGGAGCGACCGGCGGATACGGCATGTCCCTGGCGCGACGGCAGGCCACCCCTAGTGCTCGGCCTGCAGATCGGTGTCAGCCTCGCCGTTTCGGCGGGGGTCATCGTCGCGTGCTACACCCTCGGCACGCGGCCCGTCCTCGCCGTGAGCGGTGGCATGGCGTCGTTCGCCATCGCACTGCTGTTCACCATCAACGTGGCGGCCGGTCCACCGGTCGTCCCGCTGGGGAAGATCCCCATCTGCCGTATCCTTGACGCTCGCGTCACGCAGCCGTCCTCATGTCGCCCGCGGGGCCTGAAAAGCCTGCCGGTGAGAATTGCCGGTTCTGCCATCGTGCTCTTGAGCGGCGAACGCTTGCCCATCGTTCGCGGCCGTGTGACGAGCAACATCGAGACGTCGACGACTGCTGGCAACGGCTTTGCCCCGACCGTTGACATCAGCGGCTGGGCCGCCAGCATCCCGGAGCGGCGGGCGGCGGGCGCCATCTTGGTGTTCTCAACTGCTGGGCGCTTCGTCGGCGCAGTCAGCCCAACTGATCAGCGCCCCGATGTCGACGCCGCTTACCACGATCCCGGGTTGACGCTGTCCGGCTTCACGCTTAGCTTTCCCCTGCGGCTGCTTGCCGAGGCGAACGCGCGCCCGAAGTTCCGGTTGTTTGCGGTAGCCGGCGGGGTCGCTTCCCCGATGGTCTTTCACTGCGGCGGCGCCAATAGGCAGCTTGGATGCTAGACGGCGTGTCCTGACGGCCGCATCCGATGTGCATGCCAAGCCCTCTATCGGACTCGAACCGATGACCCCTTCCTTACCATGGAAGTGCTCTACCAGCTGAGCTAAGAGGGCGTTTGCAGGGATTTCCTGGCTTTCCGGCCTCCGCTGGCCTGTTTCGGGCTGCGCGGGGGCTACAGAATCTCGGTCGGCCGCTGCTTGAGGCAAGCGTAGCCGACGTTCGCACCGCGTGACACGACTCGGGTCAACGGGCTCGATGATCGCGCTCCCACAGCCCGCGGCTGTCGACGCCTACCGGCCGAAGCGAGCGCCCGGGCACGGATCCGCTCCTCTGCCGCCGGCTTGGGCCCCTCGCCCTCGAGGTCCTCGATCGCGACCGAGTCGTTGCGTTCCCAGCATCTCGACACTGGCGCCAGATCGCACGCGCGCAGCTCCTCGAACGCAGCCTTCCATGCGCGTCGTTCGAACGCCTCCCGCCCCCGGGCCAGCGCACCGCTGTCGATCTCCGGCATGGCGGCATTCTCCCACGAGCGCACAAGAGGGCCGCTCAGCGGTCCGGCGCTGCCGAGCCGTGCACTCGGGTCGCCGCGGGCTTGTCCAGCAGCTCGCATACCAGGCTGCTCAACGAGGTGCTTTCGTGTCAGTGTCGGCGCGAAATATTCGCCACGCTTTGGTGAGGTTTTGATACTTTGCCCCCCGGAGTATCGGGGTAGGTGCAAATCGGGCGCACCGCAGCGGAACTGGAGAAGCCCATGTGTGACCGACGGTGGCTACAGACGCTGTCCGTACTCGTCGTAGTGGGCTTCGGACTGGTGAGCGCATCCGCTGCGCTCGCCGTCCCGGGGCAGCTGGACACGAGCTTCGGACAGGGTGGTTTCGTGCATCCTGACCTGGGCGCGACCGAGGTCGGGCGCGCGATGGTCCTTCAGCCTGATGGGAAGATCGTCGTCGCCGGTACGCGCGCCGGCGCCACGTCGTCGAGCATCGTCGTGGCGCGGTTCCTGAACCCGTCAGGGGCGCTGGACTCGACCTTCGGCGCGCAGGGCTTCACGACTTCCAACTTCAGCACCGCTGACGACGGCAACGCGCTTGCGCTCGCACCCGGGGGGGACCTGTTGATCGCCGGCTCCACCACCCAGGCCGCAAACAGCCATCTCATCGTCGCCAGGTTGACGCCGGCGGGCAAACTGGATCTGACCTACGGCGCAAACATGTCCGGCGCCTTCATCGATCCGCTCGGAGGCGAAGCCGGCCTGAGCGTGGTGGCACGCCCGACCGGAGACGTCCTCGTGGGAGGGAATTCCAACAACAACCTCGGCGTGATCGATGGGACCGACCCCAGTGGTGTCAAGAACGTCGGTTTCAACTCCCCGGCCGGGCCCTTGACCGGCTCGACGACGGTCAACGCGGTGGCTCTGCAACCCGACGGCGAGCTGCTGCAGGCCGGGACCTACACCCCCGCCGGCGGCACCGGGGTGTTCTACGTCACGCGCCTGAACGTGAACTCCGGGTCGCCTGTCGATTCCAGCTTCGGCACCGACGGGCGGGCCAAGTTCAGCTTCGGCGGTAACGCTCAGCTGAGCGCGATGGTGCTGCAGCCTGACGGCAGGATCGTGCTCGTTGGCAGTACCACGGTCGGAAGCACCACCGACTTCGCGATTGCCCGTACGCTCGCCAACGGGCAGCCCGACACAAGCTTTGGCCAGAACGGAACGGCGAGCGTCACGGGCGGATCGGAATCCGCCCAAGCGGTTGCGTTGCAGGGCGACGGCAAGATCATCGTCGCGGGCGTGCACAGCACCGCCGGAGGCCCCGAGATCGAGGTTGTGCGGCTCAAATCCGATGGGACGCTGGACTCGACGTTCGCCAGCGGCGGAAAGGCAATCGTCCCGATCGGAAGCAGCGCGTTCATCAGCGCAGTGGCGGTCCAGCCTGACGGCAAGATTCTGCTGGCGGGCACGGCCGGGAGCGCTACGGCCAAGGACCTGCTCGTGGTGCGGCTGCAGGGCGACAGCAGCGGCACCGGGGGCAGCGGCGGGGGTGGCACCGGCGGAGGCGCCGGCGGCGGGGGTGGCAGCGGTAGCGGTGGCGCCGGCAGCAAGGGATCCGGCGGAAAAGGAGCCCCAAGACTGAGCCAGCTCTCACTGTCGAGCACGAGCTTCTCCGCGGCCAAGCGTGGGGGGCCGATCGGGACCGGAAAGGGCGCCGGCACGAAAGTGAGCTACACACTGAGCATCTCCGCGCGGACCACCTTCACGATCCTGAAGTCAGCGCGCGGCATCACGAACAGCCGTGGGCGATGCGTGCGACGCGGACGCGGTCACGGGGGTAGGCCGTGCACCAGGCTGAGCAGCATAGGCAGCTTCACGCATTCCGACACCGCCGGGGCCAACACCTTCCGGTTCACCGGCCGCATCGACGGACACAAGCTCCCCAGCCAGAGCTACCTGCTGCGGGCGATCCCGCACGCCAACGGCAAGGCCGGCGGCGCGAGGACGGTCTCCTTCCAGATCCTGTGATCCGCACGCCCCGGCGATGTCGGCGCGGAGGCGATCGCCCTCTCCTCGGTGTAAACGCGGGGGCGGTACGCTGGCCGCGTGAAGCAGCGGGGTGCGCGCGTGGCGGTCATCGGCGCGGGACCAGGAGGACTGGTCGCGGCAAAGTACGCGATCGAGGCCGGCTTCGATACGACCGTCTTCGAGGCCGCTGACGATGTCGGGGGGCAGTGGCACACCACTGCTCCCCACAGCGGTGTATGGCCGGGCATGCGCACGAACACGAGCCGGGCGATGACGGCATTCTCAGACTTTCCTGCGCCACTCGACCATCCGCTGCACCCCGCCGCGGAGCAGGTCCACGCCTATCTGCGTGAGTACGCCCGGACGTTCGGCGTGACCGACCGGATTCGCTTCCGCACGCCGGTGAGAGCCCTGACAGGCGACTGGAAGGTCGACGGCGAGCCGTTTGACCGCGTGGTGGTCGCGTCAGGCAGATTTCGCAAACCGTCGCTCCCCGGTGCGCTCCGCAATTTCACCGGAGAGCTGATGCATGCATTTGACTACCCGGGGGCGGAATTCTTCGCCGATCGGCGAACGCTCGTCTACGGCAACGGAATCAGTGGGCTTGAGATCGCGTCAGATCTCGCGTTCAACACGCCCGTGGCGTCCGCGTTTCGCAAGCCGCGTTATGTGATCCAGAAGGTCGTCGACGGAGTCTCTTCCGACTGGCAGTGGTACACGCTTTTCGGGGCGCTCGAGCGGCGATTCCTCACTACGGAGCAATGGAGCCAACGTCAACGCGAGCGGATCCTGCGCGTGGCCGGCAACCCGGCGGACTTCGGTGCGCCCGCGCCCGATCGCGACCTCCGCACGGCGGGTCTGTCGCTCTGCCAGGCCTACCTTGCTCAGGTCCGCGAAGGCGCGATCCGCTGTTGCCCCGCGATCACGGCAGTCGAGGGCCACGACATCGCGTTCGCTGACGGGTCGACGGACGCGTTCGAAGCGATCATTTGCGCGACGGGATACGACCTCGAGATCCCGTATCTCGAGCCCGGACTGTGGAGCACGATCGACAACGGCTTTGGCCTCTACCAACGAACGCTGCACCCCGATCTGCCAAGGCTGGGGATCATCGGCCAGTTTCTCGCCCAGGGGCCGTACTGGCCGCTGCTCGAACTGCAGGCGCGATGGATCATCGCGTCCTGGACCGGCGACGTGACGTTGCCCGACAAGCCGACCATGCGGGCCACGATCGCCAAAGGTCAGCCACCGCTCGACGCCCATAATGCTCTCGCCCTCACGCTCGCCGAAGAACTGGGCGTGGCGCCCAACCCCGCGAGTTGGCCCGAACTCTCCGAAGCATTGACGTTCGGCCCCCTCCTCCCTCCTCGCTACCGTCTCTCCGGCCCGGGAGCGTTGACCAATGCCGCTGACCTGTTCACAGGGCAGCTCGCCGCGTCGCCTCGCGCCCCGATCGACCCGGCCGATCTCGACGCGTTGCGCACGTTCGGCCTTGGCGAGGCCCGCTCATGACCCACTCGTGAGCGGGCCTCGCCGGTCGTGGGCGGCCGCCTGGGAGGTCGGGCGAGACGGTGGTGGCACCGCACACCCCGGCGGGAGCCCGGGCTCAGCCGCCGTAGGCGCCGTGCAGCAGCGCGGCCATCGCCCGGCGCTGGACGGTCCGACGGGGCCGCCCGCGGAGTCGGCGAACCCGATCTCCAGATGCGGGCCGGTGGAGAAGCCGACGATCCCCGCAGCCGACCTCGCGAGACGACCTGCCCCTGGCTGACATGGGCGCCGACCGGCACCCAGTTGCCGGGGCCCGCGTGGCCGTAGTACACGTACCCGTAGCCGGCCAGCGGACTGTCACAGTGGATGACCGGCGCCGAGGGACCGAAGCCGCCGATCCCGTGCAGCACGACGGTGCCCGAGCAGACCGCGTAGAGCGGAGTGCCGCCGGGCGCGGAGATATCGACTCCGTCGTCCAGTGACCAGGTGCCCGGGGGTGAGGCTGAGCCCTTGGGCATCGGGAAGGTGAAGCCGCCGCTGGAGACGGGCGCGGACGGCGCACTCGGGGCCGGAGCCGAGCCGCTCGAGCCGCTCGGAGCGGGCTGGGCGCTCTGCGCCGCCAGCGCCCGGGCCCGCGCGGCCGCCGCCGCGGCCTGGACCGCGATCAGGTGGTTGAGCTGACGGTGCAGCGCACCGAGCTGCCCGCGGGCGCGTCTGCAGCCGACCGGCCCGCGAGTCGCGGACGTGGATCGCGGCGATCTGCTGCTGGACGATCGCCAGTCGCGCCCCGTCGACCCGGTTGCGCTCGGCCAGCACCTGGGTGGTCAGCCGCTGCTGGCGCAGCGAGAGCGCCCCGAGCCGCGTCGCCTGGGCGGCCACGGCGCGCCGCGCCGCCTTGACCCGGCCCGTGATCTGGGCGTCCTGGTGGCGGATGCGCTGCGCGAAGGCCAGGCGCTCGAGCAGGTTGCTGAAGCCGGTCGATTCGAGCACGACGCTGACGATGTCGGGGCGGTCGGACTCATAGCTGCCGACCAGCTGCTGGGAGAGAACGAGCTGGGCGTGCGCCTCGGCCGCCTCGAGCCTGAGCAGGCGCGCGCGCGCGGCGGCCAGCTCGCTGCGCAGCCGCAGCAGCTCCAAGCGCTTGGCGGTGAGATCGGTCTGCAGGCGGTTGACCTCGCCGGTCAGCGTCGCCACGCTCTGACCGAGCCGGTTGACGCGGCGGCTGGCGGCGCCGACCTGCCCGGCGAGTGCCGAGACCTGTCCCTGACCGGCGGAGATCCGCTGCTTGAGCTGGCCGGTGGTCGCCGCCCGGGCCGGCGTGAGCGAGCTCAACAGCACGGCGACGACGCCTGCGGCGAGCAGCAGCACGCCGAACGGCTCGGAAGGCGCGAAGGGGTGGCGTCATGGGGTTCGGCATTGAGCGGTCTGCGCGCGGCCGCGGGCCGAGACGGGCGCCGCTTCCCTCGCTCACACGGGAGAGCGGTGACGCTAACACGGGACCCCTGGCAGACCCAGGGTCGCACTGCCCGTGCACAGAATCCTGCACGGGCAGGATCGGACCGATCGAGAGCGACCGGTGTCGCGGCCACCGGGCGCTTCAGCCGCGGGTGATCTGCACGACATGCAGATCCCGCGGGGTGCCGTCGGCCCGCAGCCGCTTGGCCCGTCCGGCCCGCAGGTCACCGAGCTCCATGCGCGACAGCAGCACGTCTGAGACCAGCACCTGGTTGGCCTTGGCCGCCGCGCTGACCCGCGCGGCGATGTTGACGTCGACCCCGAGGTAATCGCCGCCGAGCTTGCGAGGCGAGCCCCAGTGCACGCCGGCCCGCAGCGCGCGGGACCCGGCCCGTACCGTCGAGCTCTGCCACCGCCGCCTGGGCCGCCAGGGCCGCCTCCACCGCGGGCGCGGGGCCAGGAAGGTCGCCATCACCCCGTCGCCGAGCCGCTTGACCACCCGGCCGTCGTGCGCGGTGACCGCGCCCTCGACGCTCACCCCCACGTCGCGCAACAGCTCCAGCGTGGCCACGTCTCCGGCCTTCAGCGCCCAGCTCGAGAAGCCGACCAGATCCGTGAACAGGATCGCCAGCTCCCGCTGCCGTGTCCGCGACCGGCCTTCTCCGACAGCGACTGCCAGACCTGCAGTCCGGCCAGGCCGAGCTCCTGCACCAGGCTCCGTCGCTCGGGCCGCAACGACGGACACGCCGCGGCCGACGACCTCGACGGGATGCGTGCCCGCGGTCGAGAGCACGTCCCCGAAGCGCTCGTCCCCGGGCAGCTGCCGCCGCAGCCGCTCGGCGGCGGTGAGCAGCGCCGGCTGGGTGTCGACCTTGGCCGCGAACCGCCGGAAGCGGTCAGCCCGCGACGACCGGGCTCGCGGCGTCGGAGGGCGGATCGTCGAGCCGCCGGTGGGCTCGGTTTCACGTGGTGAGATGACGCCTCGAAATGACCGCGGGACGGAAGTGGCGGGAGCAGGATTCGAACCTGCGAAGGCTGAGCCAATGGATTTACAGTCCATCCCCTTTGACCGCTCGGGAATCCCGCCAGGGCGGCGCTGAGTGTAGCGACGGGCGCCGGCCGTCCACCGGCGCCCGGTGACCGGTCGTGCGTCTCCTCGCGCGCGAGCGCCTCAGGAAGCGTCGCGCAGCCGCTGGGCCTCGGGAAGCGCCTCGAGCTTCTTGAGCGTGTGGTTCTCGATCTGACGGATCCGCTCGCGGGTCACGTTGAAGGCCCGGCCGACCTCCTCCAGCGTGTACGGCCGCTCCCCGGTGAGGCCGAAGCGCATCTGGATCACCTCGCGCTCGCGGGCCGGCAACGCGGCCAGCGCGCGCCGCAGGTTCTCCTGGCGCAGATGCTCGGAGGCCAGCTCGAAGGGCGACTCCGCGGTCTGGTCCTCGACGAAGTCGCCCAGCGACGAGTCGTCCTCCTCGCCGACCGGCTTCTCGAGCGAGATCGGCTGCTGCGCCATCCGCAGGACATCGCGGACCTCGCGTGCGGTCGTCTCGAGCTCGCGGGCGATCTCCTCCGGCGTGGGCTCGCGGCCGAGCTGCTGGACGAGCTGGCGCTCGACGTGCACGACCTTGTTGAGCTTCTCGACCATGTGGACGGGAATCCGGATCGTGCGGCCCTTGTCGGCGATCGCGCGGGTGACGGCCTGGCGGATCCACCAGGTGGCGTACGTGGAGAACTTGTAGCCCGCGCCGGTAGTCGAACTTCTCGACCGCCCGGATCAGGCCCATCGAGCCCTCCTGGATCAGGTCAAGAAAGGTCAGTCCGCGACCGAGGTAGGACTTCGCGATCGAGACGACGAGACGAAGGTTGGCCTCGATCATCTGCTGCTTGGCGCGCATGTCCCCGCGCTCGATGCGCCGCGCGAGCAGCACCTCCTGCTCGGCGGTGAGCAGGCTCACCCGTCCGATCGACCGCAGGTACAGCCGCAGCGAGTCCAGGCTCGGTTCGACGGTGAGGTCGACCTCGACCTTCTTGCGCTGCTCGGGCTCGGCGTGCTCGGGCTGGTGCGCGTTGGCCTCGATGCTCCCACCCTCCGAGCGGGCCAGACGGCCGTCGGCATCCACCACGGCGATGCCCTGCCCGTCGAGATACGCGTGCAGCTCCTGCACCTGCTCCTTGGTGACCTCGACCTCCTCCAGGCAGGCCTCGATCTGCGCGAAGGTCAACACCCCTCGCTCCTGTCCTTCGGCGATCAGCGGACGCAGCTCGTCAAGTTCGACGATCGGCGCCTCATCGCTCAACAGAACGATCTCGTCAACGCTCACAGCCCCTGAGCTCCCTTGTCTGCGGTCTCGAGGTGCCCCGGAAACCACTCCCCCCGGAGCCTCCTCCCTCTCGTAACGCTTGATACGACCGTCAAAGTGATACCACAACCTAGGCCGCTGTCACGGCGGCTGCCCCTGCACGGCCGGCGCCGCGACCTCTCTAGTCTTGTAGGCACCGGCAGGTGCGATGCCGCCTGGGCTGATCGGCCAGGTGGATGCGAACGGAGACAGATGACCCAACTTCCCACCAGCTCGAGTGCCCTGATCGACGTTCAGGCGCAGAGCCCCCCGTTGTCCCTGAGCCTCTCGCGCGTCGGAGTGACCGGCGTCGAGAAGGTGATCCGGCTGCGCCAGAACGGCGCCGAGCAGCTCTTCTCGGCGCGCTTTGAATGCGTGATCGAACTCGGGCCCAACCAGAAGGGCGCGCACATGTCGCGCTTCGAGGAGGTCGTCAACGAGGCGATCGGCGAGGTCGTCCTCGGCGACGTCGACCTTCAAGGCCGAGACGCTGGCCGAGCACATCGCCCAGCTCGTGCGCACCCGCCAGGGCGCGCGCCGCGCCGAGGTCAGCGTCGAGGCCCGCTTCCCCGAGCACAAGCCCGCGCCCGTCTCCGGGATCAACACCCAGGAGCTGTACACCCTGCACGGCGTGGCCGTGGCGACCGAGCTCGGCACCCGACGGCTGGTCGGGGTCACCGCGCAGGGAATCACCGCGTGCCCGTGCGCGCAGGAGCTGATCTCCGCCGGCGCCCGTGAACGCCTGCAGGACGATGGATTTGACGACGCTCAGATCGAGCGCATTCTCGAGGCGGTACCCGTCGCCACGCACAACCAGCGCGGCCTGGGCACGCTGCACGTCGGCTGCACCGAGCTGTGCGAGGACGAGATCGACGCCGCCACGCTGCTGGAGATCGTCGAGGGCTCGATGTCCTCGGAGATCTACGAGCTGATGAAGCGCAGCGACGAGGCCCACGTGGTCGAAAAGGCCCACCGGCGCCCCCGGTTCGTCGAGGACTGCGTGCGCGAGATGGTCCGGGGCGTGGTCGAACGCTTCCCGGCCCTGCGACGACCGGGCCTTCGTCTCCGCGCGCCAGGTCAACCTCGAGACGATCCACCAGCACAACGTCGTCGCCGAGCGGTTCGGCACCCTGGGCGAGATCCGCCACGAGCTCGAGACCGGGGACCCGAGCCCGGAGCAGACGAGCCTGGCGGGCTGGCTCAGCGCCGCCGGCTAGCGGGTCTCGCTGCCGTCCCGGCCGAGCCGCTAGGGCCGAGCGCCACCGTTGAGGTCGGCGCCCGCAGGCGGCGTCTCCGCCGCGCGGCCGGCGTCCGACAGGCGGCGACGCAGGCCGAAGAAGTAGTCCGCGCCGGACAGCACGGTGACGATCACGGTCACGTAGACGAGCGCGGTGATCGACGCCGAGCGCTCGTCGAAGGCGATCAGCGCCATCACCATCAGCACCTGGGTCGCGGTCTTGAGCTTGCCGAACGAACTGGCCGAGATGACCACGCCCTGGCCGGCGCCGGCGGCCAGCCGCAGCGCCGTGACCGCGAACTCACGGCAGATGATCACCATCGCCACCCACGCCTCCAGACGGCCGAGCGAGACGAGCGCGACCAGTGCGGCGATGATCAGCAGCTTGTCGGCGATCGGGTCCATCAGCTTGCCGAAGGTGGTCACCGAGTTGCGCGAGCGGGCCAGGTATCCGTCGATCGCGTCGGTCACCGAGGCGACCGCGAACACGATCGCGGCCAGCAGGTCGCCGCCGCCGGTCTTCTCCAGCAGCGCGACGACCAGCACCGGCACGAGCAGGATCCGCACCACGGTGAGGACATTGGGGACGTTGAGCGGGACCATCGGTCGCACACGCTAGAGGCTGCTCAGCCGCCACGGAAGGGACGCGAGCAGATTCTCATGCGACCCCGGCGCGGACCGGTCACCACCCGCGCGGGGCCACACGAGCCAGAGCGGACGCGCTAGGCGTCCGAATGCTGGTCAGTGCTGCCCGAGCGGCGTGTCGTCGTCGGAGTCGGGCATGAACGGGGCCTTGTGCTTGGACTTGTTCTCGTCCTCGCGCTCGGCGTCGCTCTCCAACGTCTTGTCTTGATTTTCGTCACGGTCTGTGTAGGTCATATCGCGGAGGCTACCCGCCAGACGCGCGCGATAATCCTGCTCAGACGTGCGTGCCGTCCTCCTCGACGCCCCCGGCGAGCCGCTGCGACCCGCCACCGTGCCCGATCCCGAGCCCGGTCCCGGGTCAGCTGCGCCTGCGTGTCCGGGCGTGCGCGGTCTGCCGGACGGACCTGCATCTGCGCGACGGGGAGATCGAGGTTCCCCGGCGGCCGGTGATCCTCGGCCACCAGATCGTCGGCGAGACCGATGACGGTCGGCGCGTCGGGGTGCCATGGCTGGGCTGGACCGACGGCAGCTGTCGCTACTGCACCAGCGGCCGGGAGAACCTCTGTGTCAGCGCCCGTTTCACCGGCCGTGACATCGACGGCGGCTTTGCGGAGCTGACCGTCGCCGACGAGCGCTTCTGCCTGCCGCTGCCCGACGGGCTCTCCGACGTCCAGGTCGCCCCGCTGCTGTGCGGTGGGCTGATCGGATACCGGGCGTTACGCTTCGCGGGGGACGCCGGCCGGCTCGGCCTCTACGGGTTCGGCTCGGCGGCCCACATGATCTGCCAGCTCGCCGTGCACCAGGGCCGCGAGGTGTACGCGTTCACCCGCCGGGGCGACGACCGGGGTCAGGCCTTCGCCCGCTCGCTCGGCGCGACCTGGGCCGGGCGCGAGCGACGAGCGGCCGCCGCAGGAGCTCGACGCGGCGATCATCTTCGCCTCCGCCGGCGAGCTGGTCCCCGCCGCGCTGCGGACCCTCGCGCCGGGCGGGTCGGTCATCTGCGCCGGGATCCACATGACCGACATCCCGTCGTTCGCCTACGAGGACCTCTGGCATGAGCGCACGATCCGCTCGGTGGCCAACCTCACCCGCGAGGACGGCAGCGAGTTCCTGGCCCTGGCCCACGAGGCGAGGATCGCCACCACCGTCACCACGTATCCACTCGATGAGGCCGAGCGGGCGCTCAGCGATCTGCGCGCGGGACGCTTCACGGGCAGCGCCGTGCTCGTGCCATGAGCCCGTCCCGACCGTGCGAGTCCCCCGGGACTGCGGGTCCACAGCGCATGTTCTAGGGTGTGAGCCATGCCTCTCGTCCCCATGGTCATCGAGCGCACCGCCCGTGGCGAGCGCGAGTTCGACATCTACAGCCGGCTGCTCAACGAGCGGATCATCTTCGTCGGTTCCCCGATCGACGATCAGGTCGCCAACCTGGTCGTGGCCCAGCTGCTGCACCTCGAGTCCCAGGATCCCGACAAGGACATCTCGATCTACATCAACTCCCCCGGCGGCTCGATCTACTCGGGCCTGGCGATCTACGACACGATGCAGTTCGTCAAGCCGCAGATCTCGACGATCTGCGTCGGGATCGCGATGTCGATGGGGTCACTGCTGCTGACCGGCGGCGCCAAGGGCAAGCGCTTCTCGCTGCCCAACAGCCGGATCCTCATCCACCAGCCCTCCGCCGGCTTCGAGGGCCAGTCGACCGACATCGAGATCCACGCGCGAGAGATCCTCAACATCCGCAAGCGCACCGACGAGATCTACGCGCATCACACCGGGCAGACCGAGGAGCAGGTGCACTCAGACATGGAGCGCGACCGCTTCTTCAAGCCCGATGAGGCCGTCACCTACGGGCTCATCGACCGCGTGATCGACAAGCACTAGACCTCTGCAGCTCCGCGACTCAGGTCGCGGGTGCCCGCCGGATCCGGCCCGACCCCTCGCCGCGGGTCGCCTCGGGCTCGGGCATGACCGGCTTGGCCAGGGCCCAGAAGACCATCAGCGCGCCGAACACGAGCATCCCGATGCCCGTCCACAGGTCGATGTTGATGCCCGCCGCCTTGGTCTTGACCGCGTGCGAGCCGACGATCCCGAGCACGAGCAGGATCGTCCCGTAGATCGAGGAACAGGCCGCCGATCAGCCGGCGGATGTCGAACCGGTTGGCGATCTTGGCCGTCTGGGCCTCGTCCTCGGCGGTGGCGCCCGTCGAAGCCAGCGGCTCGTCGGCGCTGCCGCCGCCCGGGCCGGAGAAGGGATGTTCACCTGATGACATGGGGTCCTCCTACGCGAAGACGATGTTGAGGACGACGAGCATGGCCAGCGCGACGCCGCCGAGCAGGATCGGGGAGCGCCACCACAGCTTGTCGCGTTCGTCGATGTCGGCCTCGGCGTCCAGCGTTGGCCGACCCCCAGACCAGGCCCTTGAGCTCCTCCACCGGCTTGGGCTTGGTGACCAGCGAGACGAGCACCATCACGACGGCGTCGGCCAGGAAGGCGATGATCGCCTGCCAGAAGCTCGCGCTCAGCGGCGAGCCGAAGTGGAAGATCGTGTGGTAGGCGTTGAGCCGGTTGACCGCGTAGGCGGCGGTGGTGCCGGCGACGAGGCTGAAGAAGCCGCCCCAGGCCGTGGCGCGCTTCCAGAACATGGCGATGATGAAGGTGGCGAACAGCGGGGCGTTGAAGATCGAGAACAACGTCTGGATGTAGTTCATGATGTTCGAGTAGCCCTTGGCGATGAACGCCGTGCCGACCGACACCAGGATCCCCGCGATCGTCACCATCCGCCCCGCGCGCAGGTAGTACGCGGCGTCTCGGTCCTTGACGAAGTAGGCCTGGATCAGGTCGTAGGTGACCACCGTGTTGAACGAGGTCACGTTGGCCGCCACGCCGGCCATGAACGCCGCGAGCATGCCGGTGATCGCGATCCCGAGCATCCCCTCGGGCAGGAAGTTGCCGATCAGGTGCGGGATCGCGGTGTTGTAGGAGAGGTTCGGTGCTCGTCCCGCCCAGACCCTTGACGGTGAGCACGGCGATGATCCCCGGGACGATGATGATCGCGGGCAGGAAGATCTTCGGGAAGGCGCCGATCAGCGGCGTGCGCCGGGCGGCGGAGATGTTGGTCGCCGACAGCGCGCGCTGCACCTCGGCGAAGTTCGTCGTCCAGTAGCCGAAGCTGAGCACGAACCCGAGCCCGAACACGATCCCCACCCAGTCCGACGCCAGTGGGTTGGTCACGTGATGGATGGCCAGCCCGTGCCAGGCGTGCAGGCCCGGCTCGCCGAGCTTCTTGAACGCGCGCACCTTGTTCTCCAGGCCGCTCCAGCCGCCGATCGAGTGCAGCGCGACGAGGGTCAGCGGCAGCAGCGCGGCGACGATGATGAAGAACTGCAGCACCTCGTTGTAGATCGCTGAGGTGAGGCCGCCGAGCGTGATGTAGACGAGCACCAGCGCGGCCGCGACGAGGATCGCGAACGCGATCGACCAGCCGAGCATCAGATGGATGATCAGCGCCAGCGCGAACAGGTTGACGCCGGAGATGAGCACCGTGGCCACGGCGAAGGTGGCGGCGTTGAAGGCATGCGTGGCCTCGTTGAAGCGCAGGCGCAGGTACTCCGGGACCGACCTGACCTTGGCCCCGTAGTAGAACGGCATCATCACGATGCCCAGGAAGACCATCGCGGGCACCGCGCCGAGCCAGTAGTAGTGCACCGCCGGGATCCCGTACTGGGCGCCGTTGGCGGCCTGCCCGAGGATCTCCAGCGCGCCGAGGTTGGCGGCGATGAAGGCCAGGCCGGTGATCCAGGCCGGGCAGCGAACGGCCCGAGAGGAAGAAATCCAGGTCGGTCTTGATCGACAGCCGAGCCACGAAGCCGATGCCCAGGACGACCACGAAATAGATCGCCAGGATGACGTAGTCCACCGTGCTGGGATGGAGCCTCAGCATCTCTTCACCTTCCTCATCGCCAGCGCCACCGGGGATTCGGTGGCGACCTCTCGGACCGGGTCCCGACCGTCTATTCGACGGGGTGCTCGATCTTTCCTAGTCCCTCGATGGCGATAGTTACCGCATCCCCCGATTTCAAAAACACCGGTGGGTCCATGGCCATGCCCACGCCGCTCGGCGTGCCGGTGAGGATGATGTCCCCGGGGAGCAGGGTGCAGGTCTGCGCGATGAAGTCCACGAGCGCCTGACAGCCGAAGATGAGATCCGACGTGCGGCTGTCCTGGCGCAGATCGCCGTTGACCCACGTCCGCAGGCGCAGATCCCCGGCGTCGGGCAACTCGTCGACGGTCGTGACCCACGGTCCCCACGGGCAGAACGTGTCCGCGCCCTTGGCGCGCGTCCACTGCGGCTCGCTGCGCTGCAGATCTCGGGCGCTCACATCATCGGCGATCGCCCAGCCTCCGATCTGGCCGTGGGCTCCCATCACGATCACCAGCTCGCCCTCGTAGTCGAGCCTGCGCACGACCTCGGGACAGCGGATCGGACCGCCGGGCGGCGCCACCGCGCCCCGGACCTTGACGAACACGATCGGGGCTCTCCGGCTGGCGTGGCGCCGGTCTCCGCGACGTGCCTGGCGTAGTTGAGGCCGATCCCGTAGACGGCGCCCGGCTCGGGCACGGGCGCAAGCAGCGTGACCTGGTCGAGCGGCCAGCTCTCGCCGGCGCGTTCGGGCACGGCTCGGCCGGCGAGGACGGACTGCACCGTCGTCCCGGGCGCGAACGCGTGGGCGTGCTCGTGCTCGATCTCGCCGGCCAGAGGGCTTTCGTGGCCAGGCGCGAGGAAGGTGGCGAGCTTCACGCCCGGGAGCCTATTACGAGCCGGCGCGCCACGCGCCGGACAGGGGCGCTCCGGAGCGCTCAGCCGACGTGCTCGCGGTCCCGGCTGCTCGCCTCCACGTGCGTGACCGGCAGGCCGAGCCCGCGCGTCTTTGAGACGAGATCCAACCGCAGCCAGCGCGACACCCCGAGCGGCAGGGTCGAGATGATGATCTCGTCGAAGTCATCGAGGTTGATCGCATCCTGGATCGCCGCCAGCGGCTCGGAATCGCCCATGCTGCCGGTCACCTCGCTGCCCGCGGCCTCGGTCAGGCGCGGAAGCGCGGCGATGATGACCCCGGCCGCCTCCTCGTCGCTGCTGTCCTGGGGATCGACGACTCGGTGCAGCCCGTGGGCCTGACGCGGGACGAGGAGATGGAACGTCGCCGGGCCGTTGCGCGCCCGGCTGCGGACCGCCTCGAGCAGTGCATCCGTCGTGGCGGTCTTGTGGGCCACGATGAGAACATGCGCCCGTTCTGACACGCGATCACCCCCGATCAAGGAAGTTGATGGAACGGTGGTCTGAGTATCTCACCGGCGCGCCGCCACAACAAGCTCTGGGCCCGGCAGGCGCCGCGTGCTACTGCAGGCGGTACTCGCCGCGGGCCACGATCACTGCGTCGCCGGCGACGAGCACGCTCTCCAGGTGCTCGGACGAACCGTGGGCGACGGCCCGCAGTACCGAGGGCCGGCCGATCTTCGGTGCCCTGGCTGATCACGATCTGCTCCCCGAACCGCGTCCACCCGTGACGGGCGAGATGCACCGCCAGCGGCCCGGCGGCTGACCCGGTGGCCGGATCCTCGGCGACGCCCAGAGCGGGACCGAACATCCGGGTCTTGATCCGGTCCCCGTCGCGCGCAAAGCAGCTGACTCCGAACTCGCCGGCGTCCTGCAGGGCCGCCATGTCGGGGCGCAGCCGGCCGACCTGCGCCGCGTCGGGCAGAGCCACGAACACGTGCCGGGGACCGTTGTCGTAGACCTCGACCGGCAGCGCGGACTCGGTGACACCCAGCGCGGACAGCACGGCGTCGGCCGCGGGCAGTGGCGCCCAGGTCGGCACCGGCTGCTGCCATCTCGCCGGCCACGACGCGATCGCCGTCACGCCGCAGCGTCACCGTGACCAGCCCGGCCCCGGTCAGCAGGGCCACGCGCTCGGTGCCGTCGCGCTCGCGCGAGCACGAAGGCGGTGCCGAGGATCGGATGCCCGGCGAAGGGCATCTCGGTGACCGGGGTGAAGATCCGCACGCACGCGTCGGCCTCCGTCGCGCCCGGCGGTGACGAACACCGTCTCGGACAGGTTGAGCTCGCGAGCGGTGCGCTGCATCAGCTCGGTGCTGAGCCCCTCCCCGTCGGTGAACACCGCGACGGGGTTGCCCTGCAGGGGGACGTCGGCGAACACGTCGACGACCTCATAACTGCGCATTGCCGCTCATCGGGGCGACGCTAGCAACGCCCGGCGGCCGATCGCATTGGTCCCGGGCCACCGACGCCGATTGGTCCGGCCTCACCCGGCCGCCAACTCCGCCAGTGCGCACGACCGTCCGGAAGTTGCGCGTGGTCGTCACCACCCCCATCGCCCGGCCGCCGAGGGCGGTGGCCAGCTTGGAGCGGGCGATGCCGTCCGGATGCCACGTGTAAACCTCCCGGCCGCGGACCACGACCCGCTCTGCGCTCGGCGGCGAGCTCCTGCAGCCGCGCCTCGGTCCCCGCCGGCGCCGGACCGGCCAGGAAGCTGACCTGGTAGAGCTTGGGCTCGGTGACGACGTCGCCGAACGGGTCCTCGGCGATGACCGCGGCCAGCTGGGCGGCGGAGCGCACGACGACCGGGACCGCGAAGCCGAACTCGGTCTCGATCGCCGCGGCGAGGTCGCGCTCGAGGCGCGCCGCACGGGCCGGCGCGCGCAGCACCACGTTGCCGCTCTGCAGATGGGTGCGGACGTCCTCGTAGCCGCGCTCGGTGAGCAGCTTGGCGTAGCTGCGCCATCGGCACCCGCCGCTTGCCGGCCAGGTTGATCCCCCGCAGCAGTGCGACGTGCACGGCCACGGTCAGCCCCGGGTCATGCGAACAGGTGACCCTGGCCGGGGATCTCGGGACCGGGAACCCGGCCACGGGAGGCCGGGCTGGCCGAGGGCGACGGCGACGTCCTGCGCGATCGCCGCCTCCGAGCGAGAGGCGATCACCGGCTCCTCGATGCCCTCGATGTGCACGAGCGTGCGCCGCCCGTCCCCGCGGTCGGGTCCCTCGAGGGGAATCAGCGCGTAGACGCGGTCCGCGCGGACGAACTTGCCGTAGCCGAGGGGCACCATCGGTGTGGGTCGTGCCATACGGCGCACATCGTACGCGGCGGCGCGTACGGCGGATCGAGCACTCGGGGCGCCCGCCGGGCTACTTGCCGAGCACGAGGGCCAGCCGGCGCTCGAGCGCCTCGCCGAGAACCTCGCGCACGGTGCCGGCCTCGAACCGCTCGACCAGCGCCGACAGAAACCCCTCGATGACCAGGCGCTTGGCGTCGGCCTCGGGCAGCCCGTGCGAGCGCAGGTAGAAGAGCTGCTCGGGATCGACCTGGGCGATCGCGGCCGCGTGCGTGCAGCGGACGTCGTTGGCCTGGATCTCGAGACCCGGGATCGCGTCGGCGTGCGCGCGCTTGGAGAGCAGCAGATTGCGCGACTCCTGGAACGCGTCGGTCTTCTGCGCGCCGGGGTCGACGATGATGTTGCCCTTCCAGACCGCCGTCGAGCGATCCTGCAGAACGCCCCGGAACGCCAGGTCGGACGTCGTGTTGGGAGCGGCGTGCTCCTGGGTGGTGTCGAAGTCGATGTGCTGACGCCGGTGGGTGGCGTAGGCGCCCGTGACGCGGGCGTCCGCGCCCGGACCGCCGAGCCGGGTCTCCATCCGCACGTGACCGCGCGCGGAGCCGAAACCGAGCGCGACCCAATCCAGCGACCCGTCGCGGCCGATCTCGGCCCGCTGGGTGCCGAAGATCCAGCTCGTCTCGGCGAGGTCCTGAGCGCCGATGTAGCGCAGGTTGGCCGCATCGCCGACGACCAGCTCGGTGACGACGTTGAAGACACCGTCGAGCTCGTCGCCGCCGGACACGAACTGCTCCCAGACCTCGGCCTGGGCGCCCTCTTCGAGCACGATCACCGCGTGGTGGTTGAGCTCGGTGCCGGACTGGGCCTGGATCGAGGTGAGCACGATCGGCCCGGTGACGACCACCCCGCGCGGGACATGGATGAACACCCCGCCGCTCAGGCCGGCGTCGTTGCGAGTCACGAACATGTCACCGTCGCTGGAGACCACGCTGCCGAGATGTCGCGCAACGAGCTCGGGATGCTCGGTCAGCGCTCGCTCGAGCGTGGTGACGACGACGCCATCGGGCAGCCCCGTGCCGAGCACCGGGAGTCTCCTGGCCGTCGCGCAGCTCCAGCCAGCAGGCGGCGTCCTCCGGGGCGATCCCGAACGGAAGCGCCACCGCATCCGGGCCTCCGGCCGAGCCGCCGTCGGCCGCGCTGTAGCGGTCGAGATCGAGCCCCGAGATATCGGTGAACTCCCACCCCGGCCGGCCCTTGAACTGGGGCAGGCTGAGGCCGTCGAGGCGGCGGGCGGCGCCCTCGCGCCGCTCCGCCAGCGCGCTAGCCAATGGAACCCTCCATCTGCAGCTCGATCAGCCGGTTCATCTCGACGGCGTACTCCATCGGCAGCTCCTTGGTGATCGGCTCGATGAAGCCGTTGACGATCAGCTTGGAGGCCTCCTCCTCATTGATGCCGTGCGACATCAGGTAGAAGAGCTGATCCTCGCCGACCTTGGAGACCGTCGCCTCGTGGCCGACGTTGACGTCGTCCTCGGAGATGCGGATCGTCGGGTAGGTGTCCGAACGCGAGTGCTCATCGAGCAGCAGCGCGTCGCAGACCACCTTTGAGCGCGAGCCGTGCGCACCCTTGGCGATCTCCAGCAGACCCCGGTAGCTGCCTCGCCCGCCGTCCTTGGAGATCGACTTGGCGAAGATGTTCGAGGTCGTGTTTGGGGCCGCGTGGACGATCTTGCCGCCCGCGTCCTGATGCTGGCCCTTGCCGGCGAACGCGATCGAGAGGATCTCGCCGTGGGCGCGCTCGCCCATCAGGTAGACGCTCGGGTACTTCATGGTCAGCTTGGAGCCGAGGTTGCAATCGACCCACTCGACGGTCGCGTCGGTCTCGGCGATCGCCCGCTTGGTGACCAGGTTGAACACATTGGTGGACCAGTTCTGGACCGTCGTGTAGCGGATCCGGGCACCCGGCTTGGCGACCAGTTCGACCACGGCCGAGTGCAGCGAGTTGGCGCTGTAGGTCGGTGCCGTGCAGCCCTCGACGTAGTGCACGTAGGAGCCCTCGTCGGCGATGATCAGCGTGCGCTCGAACTGGCCCATGGACTCGGTGTTGATCCGGAAGTAGGCCTGCAGCGGCATCTCGACGTGAACGCCCGGCGGGACGTAGACGAACGAGCCGCCCGACCAGACGGCCGAGTTCAGCGCGGCCAGCTTGTTGTCATTGGGCGGGATGATGGTCGCGAAGTACTCGCGCACGAGGTCCTCGTGCTCGCGCAGCGCCGTGTCCATGTCCGTGAAGATCACGCCCTGCTTGGTGAGCTCCTCGTTGATCTGGTGATAGACGACCTCGGACTCGTACTGCGCGCCGACGCCGGAGAGGAACTTGCGCTCGGCCTCGGGGATGCCGAGCCGGTCGAAGGTCTTCTTGACGTCATCGGGCACGTCATCCCAGGAGCGCTCGGCGCGCTCGGAGGCCCGCACGAAGTAGTGGATGTCGTCATAGTCGACCTCGGCCATCAGCGGCGAGCCCCAGGTCGGCTGGGGACGGGCGAAGAAGTACCCGAGCGCCTTGAGCCGGAAGTCGCGCATCCACTGCGGCTCGGACTTGAACTCCGAGATCTTCTCGACGATCTCGCTGTTGATCCCCTTCGGCGCCTTGTATAGGTAGTTCTCGGCGTCGTGGAAGCCGTATTTCTCCGTGTAGTCGGAGTTGATGGTCGCCAGCTGCTCGTTCTCGGTGAGAATCGGAATACCGGGTGTCTCGGTGTCGGTAGTAGCCACTACTCCACCTCCAGCTTGATCGTGTCGTTCTCGATGATCACCGGAAAGGTGTCCACCGGAACGTAGGCGGGCAAAGTCTTGGGCTTGCCGGTCGCGAGGTCGAACAGCGAGCCATGTCGGGGGCACTCGACGGTGCACGTGCCGGGATCAAAGGTCCCTTCCGCGAGCGGTCCGTCGTCATGCGAGCAGCGATCCTCGATCGCATAAAACGTCCCGGCGCAGTTGAACACGCCGATCTCCAGATCCTCCCATGTGACCAGGCGCGACTCGCCCGAGGGGAGTTCAGAGAGGGGACACACGTCGATCGTCTGCGGCACGCCTCTCATAATACCTAGTGCTGGAATCGGATTTCGGCCGCAGCACGGTTGGGGCACGTGTTTTGGGGGTCCGGGCCCGACATATCCGGTGCCCGCGTGCCCGCGTGCGCAACTTTGCGTAAGTTTTCCTTCCCGTGTGCGTTTCAGCACACATGTCACGGACGATACGCATTCCCCTCTCGGTCGCCCTCAGCGTGCTGATCGCGATCACACTGGCTTCCGCCGCCGCCAACGCGCTGTCGGTGCCCAGCACGACGATCCCGTCGCTTCCGGTGTCGGCACCGCCGGTGCGGATCCCGACGCCCGCCGGCACGGTCAGCGTCCCGTCGCAGGTCTCGACTCCGGCCGTCACAACCCCGGCCGTCACAACCCCGGCGGTCCCGGTGCCATCTGCCCCGTTGCCGTCGGTCCCGGTGCCGGTGCCGTCGGTCCCGGTCCCGGTGCCGGCGGGCCCGGGGCCATCCGTGCCGCGCCCGTCCGTCCCGGCACCGCCCGTGTCGTTGCCTTCGGTGCCGTCCCCGACAGGCTCGCTGTCCAAGCCGAGCGCCGGTCGCGGCTCGGCTCTCGCGCCAACCTCCCCGGTCCCTCTGCCCTCCGCGGCACCGACCACCTCGGGCTCCTCGGCAATCCGGGGATCGGCGGATCGCTCGGGTCCGGAGACCGCGACTGCGGGCGCACCCATCTCCGCGGGCAGGAGGGCGTCCTCATCCGCCGGGTCGACGACGGCGGCCCGGTCACGTGCGACGGACGCGGGCGGCAATCCTGCGTCGGTCGCCGATCGCGCCCCCGTGACCAGTCGCCGTCTCCGCGCACTCGTCGCCCGCCTGCACGGGTGCCTGCCGAAGCTGTCCGCGGGCCCGGCCCGACTGCTCGGCCTTCGGGCCGGTCTGCACGGCCGGCCGGCGCTCAGCGCCGCCGGCACCGCGCGAGCGCTTGGGGTTACGCTCTCCGCCGAGAGTCGGCTCGAACGCCGGGCCCTGACGGCCCTGCGCGGCGCCGCTTCGGACGGATGCGACACGTCCGGAGCCGGATCGCGCTCAGCGTCAGGCTCGACCGTCTCCGCGACGCTCGCCGCCGGTGTCACCAACCAGCTCTCGCCGCAACCCGAGAGCTCGTCGGCGCGGTCCGGCGCCGCCACCGCCGCGTCGACCCATATGGCGCGCGCAGGCGTGCGCCGCCACGCAGTGACCCGCAGTGCCGGCAGCGGGACGCCCACGGCCGGCCAAACCGCGCCAACCACGACCGAGCATGCGAGCAGCCCGGCCGGCACCCCGAGCTGGGCGCTGATCAGCGCCGTGGCGGCCCTGGCGCTGGCGGGAGCCTTCGCCCTGCTGCGCGCGTATCGCGGTCCGGCGCGAGCTGAGGTGCCGGCGGCTGGGGGGCGGTCACGGGCCGCCGCGACCGCCGCGTCCGCGTCAGCGTCGCCATCCGCCTCAGCGCCACCCGTTGGCCGCTCACCCGCGTCGGCCGCGGCACCGCTGTCTCTTCGAAGCACTCCGGCGGCGTCGGCACCGGGGCCGGTGACACCATCCGGGGGCCCGGCTGCCCTGACACCCGCGGAGCCGCGGCGCTGGGGACGCCACGAAGTGCAAGTCGCCGCCGTGACGCTCACGGCGATCGCCGGCGGTGGCGCTCGGCTGGTCAGTCTTGCCCGCCGGCGCTCAGCGCGACGACGCTGATCAGGTCCGGCTCGACTCCGGAGTCTCGGGCTCCCACCCGACACCCTGACCGAGCGAGGCGCTCTTGACCACCTTCAGCGAGAGCAGCGCGCACTTCATCCGCTGCGCGGAGATGTCGATCCCGAGCAGGTCGAGCACGAAATCGCGGTCGAGCTCGCGTAGTTCGGCGACCGTCTTGCCCTTGACCTCATCGGAGACCATCGAGGCGGCGGCCTGCGAGATGGCGCAGCCGTGGCCCTCGAAGCGGACCCCGCTGACCCGTTCGTCGTCGTCGACCGCGAGCTTGACGGTCAGCTCATCGCCGCACAGCGGGTTGAGATCGTGGAACTCCAGATCGACCCGATCGAGCTCGGGCGCCGGCGGGCTCCAGTTGTGGGGCCGCTTGTAGTGCTCGAGGATGTTCTCGCGGTAGAGCTCGTCGTCCATGGTCGTTCTCAGCGTGGTAACGGTGGGCCTAGAGCTGCATGACGCGGGCGACGGTTTCCAGCCCGGCGATCAGCCGGTCGATGTCGGCCGAGCTGTTGAAGACCGCCAGTGACGCGCGCGTCGTGGCATGGGCGCCGAGCCGGCGCATGAGCGGTTGGGTGCAGTGGTGTCCGGTGCGCACGCACACCGCCTCGCGGCCGAGGATCTCCCCGACGTCATGGGGATGCACCCCGTCGATCACGAACGAGGCCAGCGCGCCGCGGGCCGCGGCGTCGGCGGGCCCGTGCACGGTCAGACCGGGCACGTCGCGCAGGCGCGCCAGAAGCTCCTCGGACAGCGCGAGCTCGTGAGCCCGGATCTCCTGCATCCCGATCGCCTCAACCCAATCCACCGCGGCGCCGAGCCCGATCGCCTCGGCGATCTGAGACGTACCGGCCTCGAACTTGTGAGGCAGATCGGTCCAAGTCGACTCGGTGGCACCGACCGTCTTGATCATATGCCCGCCGCCGATGAACGGCGGCATCGCCTCGAGCAGCTCGCGGCGCCCGTGCAGCACGCCGATGCCGGTCGGCCCGTACAGCTTGTGACCAGTCCACGCATAGAAGTCGGCGTCGATCGCGGCCAGATCGACCGGCAGCTGGGGCACCGCCTGGGAGCCGTCCACGAGCATGACCGCTCCTGCGGCGTGCGCCGCGGCGGCCATCTCGGCCACGGGGTTGATCGTGCCGAGCACGTTGGAGACGTGCACCACACCGACGAGCTTGGGCCCGCGCTCCAGCAGCCGCGCATAGGCGTCGAGATCCAGCGTGCCGTCGTCGAGCATCGGCACGTAGGCGAGCTCGGCCCCGACCTCGGAGCAGAGCAGCTGCCACGGCACGATGTTGGAGTGGTGCTCGGTCTCGGTCAGGACGACGAGATCGCCGGCCCCGACGTTGCGCCGTCCCCACGTGTAGGCGACGAGGTTGATGGCCGCCGTCGCGTTGGGGGTGAAGATCGTCTCCTCGACGGTCGAGTGCAGCCACGCCGCGATGCGCGCGCGGGCGCCCTCGTAGAGGTCCGTCGCCTCAACCGCGAGTGGGTAGACGCCGCGATGCACCGACGCACGGTGATCCGTGTAATAGCTGGTCATTGCGTCGATGACCGGCTGGGGCGTCTGTGAGGTCGCCGCCGAGTCCAGATAGCAGACCGGGCGCCCGTCGAACTCGCGACGCAGAACCGGGAAATCGGCGGCGACGTCCTGGATCGACTGGACGGCGCTCATGCTTACGCGACCGCTTCCTCGAGCTCGTCCGTGATCCAGCCGTAGCCCTTGGCCTCGAGCTCGGTGACGAGCTCCGGACCGCCCTCGCGCACGATCCGGCCCTTGAACATGACGTGCACGTGGCTGGGCTCAACGAGGTGCAGGATCCGCTGGTAATGGGTGATGATGAGCACGCCCAGCTCAGGTCCGGCGACCGAGTTCACGCCGTCGGCCACGACCTTGAGCGCGTCGATGTCCAGACCGGAGTCGGTCTCGTCCAGGATCGCCAGGTTGGGATGCTGCAGCGCGAGCTGGAGGATCTCCATCCGCTTCTTCTCGCCGCCCGAGAAGCCCTCGTTGAGATACCGGGTGGAGAATTCGCGCGGCACCTTGACCAGCTCCATCGCGGCCTCGACCGTGGTGCGGAACTCCTTGAGCGAGATCGGGTCCTCGCCGTTGGCGTCCCGGTGTGCGTTCATGACCGTCCGCAGGTACTTGGTCACCGTCACGCCCGGGACCGACACGGGGTACTGAAAGGCCATGAACAGGCCCATCCGGGCGCGCTCATCGGTGTCGGCCTCGGTGATGTCCTGACCGCCGAAGAGGATCTGGCCGTCGGTCACCTCGAGGTTGGGGTGGCCCATGATGACATTGGCCAGGGTCGACTTACCCGAACCGTTGGGGCCCATCAGGGCGTGAATCTCGCCCGAGCCCACCGACAGCTCGAGACCGCGCAGGATCTCCTTCTCGCCGGCACGGACGTGGAGGTTTCGGATCTCGAGGTCAGGCATGCTCAGCTTTCGGTTCGATGTCAGGAGGCCGGTGCGATCACGGGCACGCGGGCGCGCTCGGATGCCATGGCGGGGGTTATCCGGGGGCCGGAGAACTCCACCAGCTCGGCGAGGGTCGTGGTCTGCAGGGAGCGGATGATCCCGGCCTGCACGCGCGTCCACAGCAACTTGGTCGCGCATGCGCGACCGGAGTCGGGCTCGTGGGAGCACAGGACGCGCTCGGTGTGGTCGTGCACGAAGCACTCCATCGGCGCGATCGACCCCTCGAGCGCCTGAACGACCTCGTCCATGGCGATCTCCTGCGCCGGACGCGAGAGCCAGTAGCCGCCGTGGGCACCACGGGCGCTCATCACCAATCCGGCCTTGCGAAGCCGGGCCACCACCTGCTCGAGGTAGGCGAGCGGTAGGCCCTCGGCATCGGCGATCGCCTTGAGGCTGGTCGGATGGTCGGGCTCCTGGCGGCCGAGCTCGATCATCAGCCGCACGCCGTATTCGGCCTTGGAGGAGAAGATCATCGTCGCTAAATCCTACCACCGGGGTCGGGTTAGCAACCGGACACGCTCGTCGCGGCGGGGTCCCCACGCCCTGTAGGGTCAGGCCATGGAAGGAGGGGGCCTGGCGACAACCGAGGATGTGCGCGCCGCCGCGGAGCGAGCCAGGGCCGCAGGCCGGCTGGGGATCGACACCGAGTTCATGTCGGAGGGCCGTTACCGGGCGCTGCTGTGTCTCGTCCAGATCGCCGTCGACAGCCTCGAGCCCGACGGCGAGCCGACGATCCTGCTGATCGACTCGCTGACCGGCATCGACGTCAGCCCGCTGGCCGAGCTGCTCGCCGATCCGGGGATCGAGATCGTGCTGCATGCCGGACGTCAGGACGTCGCGATCCTGCGCCGGGCGTGGCAGACCGAGCTGACCAACATCTTCGACACCCAGATCGCCGCCGGCTTCAGCGGCCAGAGCGCGCAGACCGGCTACGGGAACCTGCTCGGCGCGGTGCTCGGCCGCCGGGTCGGCAAGACCGCCAGCTACACGAAATGGGACGCCCGGCCGTTGACGGCCGAGCAGCTCGGCTATGCCGCCGAGGATGTGGCCCATCTGCTCGAGCTCGCCGACGAGATCCAGCGGCGCCTCGCGGACGGTGGCCGGCTGGAGTGGGCCACCGAGGAGTGCCGGCGCCTGCAGGCGGCAACTGACGAGCGAGATCCGATGACCGCGTGGGAGCGCCTGCCGCGGGTTGGCCAGTTGGACCCCCGCGCGAGAGCGGTCGCGCGTGAGCTCGCCGCATGGCGAGAGCGGACCGCCTCATCGCAGGACCGCCCCGTCGGCTCGATCCTCGCCGATCCCGCGCTCGTCGAGCTCGCCAAGCGCCACCCGAGCAGCGTCGGCGGTCTCGAGCAGATCCGCGGCCTGCACCCACCGACGATCAAGCGCCGAGGTGAGGCGATCCTTGAGGCGATCTCCCGCGGCCGCGACGCCGAACCCATCCCCCGTGACGAGGTCCGCGGGCGCTCGGAGTCCGGAGATGCACCCCTGATCGCGCTGGCCGAGGCTCTCCTGCGGGCGCGGTCCCTCGAGGCCGGGCTCGCCTACGAACTGATCGCCTCGCGCGCCGAGCTCGAGCAGATCGTCACCGCTGCCCGTCGCCGTGAGCCTGAACCGCAGGTGCGGACCCTGACCGGCTGGCGGCGCGAGCTGGTCGGCGACGACCTCGCCGACCTACTGGCCGGCAACGGCGCGATCGCGGTCGGCGCCGACCGGCGGCTGGAGCTCAGGCGGAGCCCGTCTCCAGCATGAGTGACAGCGCCGCGGCGCGGTCGAACATGGTGTGCGCGAGCGTCCGCGTGATCACCGGCGCCCGCTGAATCCAACCGAGGTCCAGGCCTTTGAGGTCGAGCGCTGCCGTGGCGTACAGAAGGTGCAACCCGTGGTGGGGGGAGTCGGCCGCGTGCTCGTCACCATTGTCGGCGTTGGCGGTGGTCCACCCGAGCGACTTGAGATGGTCACGTTCTGACCGCAGCAGATCGGCCGAGTTGCGGAACTGTGGATCGGCGATGACCAGCTGCACCGAGCAGTAGGCATTGGCACCGGCGTCGCAACGGCGTACCGAGGCGAGCACCTGGGCGCCCGCGGTGAGTGGGACGCCGGCGAGGTCCGGGGTGTGGATGACCGACGCCTGACCGCATCCCGCCACCGCGAACGCGACCGCGACCGTCATCACCACCGCCGCCAGCGAGCTCGAACCCGGCAAACGAGATGCGCGCATGGTGCTGAGAATGTAAATGGCGCCGCAGCGATCGCCTAGTCCGGCGATCCGGGGAGTGAAGGCTCTAGCCCAGCGCACCCGCATCCCAGCGCCCGAGCGCGGCCTCAAGCGCCGGGCCGGTCAAGCCGGCGCCGAGACTCGCGAGCAGCGCGATCCGCGCCGCGACCGCTGAGAGGAACGGCACGGGAATCGCCCCCGCATCACGAAGATCGGTCTCCGAGCCCTCAAAGCCGTACGTCGAGAAGAGCATCTGCGCCCGCTCGGGCCGACCCGTGACGAGCACGGGAACCGTCGCGGCGCGGACCGCGGCCAGCATCCCCGGGGTGACGTGCCCGGCGCCGAACGCGACGACGACCACGCCGTCACCGGCCTCGATCGCAGCCCGCAGCATCTGCCCGTCGTCACCGAGCGTCGCCGTCACGATCCCCACGCGGCCATCGAGCGCCGTCACCGTCAGCGGGTCCGGACGTAACGGGCGGGCCTGCAGCCACAGGCGACCCTGGACGACGCGCCCGAGCGGACCCGCAGCGGGCGAGCCAAATGCCGCCGGCCCGGTGCTGTCCACCTTGCGGACGGTCGTGCCGGCGTGGATCTCGCCGCCGAAGACGGCGAGCACACCGAGCCCGGCGGCGCACCCGGCACCGGCCACGGCCACCGCGTCAAGCAGGTTGGCCGGGCCGTCGGCGCCGGGCCGGCCGGCCGGCCGATTGGCGCCGGTGAAGACGATTGGGGCGTCGCCGCCATAGGTGAGGGCCGCGAGCATGGCGAGCTCCTCGAGCGTGTCGGTCCCGGTGGTGATTACGACACCTTCCCCAGCCCTCGCCGCCTCGCCGGCCCGGCGGATCAGGGTCAGCGCCTGCGCCAGCGAAATCTGCGGGCCGGGCAGCGCGAGGACGTTCTCGGCCTCCAGCCGCGGCACGAGCGCCAGCTCGGGCAGCGCCTCGATCAGCCCGGCGGCGTCGAGGGCCGGGACAGCCCGGGGGCCGCTCATGGCGATCGTGCCCCCGGCGGCGATCAGGCGGACGGGTCGCACCAGAGAACGGAGTGCGTCGTCCATCGGCCCCCCGACCCTAGCTAATCTGTTGCGCGATGCCCACTGTCTCCGAGCTTTTGCAGGATCCCGAACTGCTGGGAACCGAGTGGGATCTCGCCCCGCTCGTGGACGGTGACCTGGACGGTGGCGTCCAGCGTCAGTTGAGCGAGGCCGGCGAGCGCGCCCAGACGTTCGCGCGGTCATACGCCGGGCGGATCGGCGAGCTCGACACCGCGCAATTGGCCGCGGCGATGCACGAGCTGGCCGTCCTGTACGAGCTGATCGGCAAGGCCGGCTCCTACGCCTCGCTGCGGTTTGCGACCGATACCGCCGAGCCGGCCCGCGGCGCACTGCTGCAGCTCGTTCAGGAGAAGGCGACCGAGATCGAGACGTTGCTGCTGTTCGTCGAGCTCGAGTGGGCGGCGGTGCCCGACGGGCCGGCCGAGGCGCTGCTGGCCGGTGACGAGCTCGCCTTCTGCGCGCATTACCTGCGCAGCGCGCGGCGCTATCGCCCCCACCTGCTCAGCGAGCCCGAGGAGAAGATCCTGGCCGAGAAGTCGATCGCCTCCGGCGGCGCCTGGAGCCGGTTGTTCGGCGAGCAGACGGCCTCGATCCGGGTCGAGCTCGACGGCGAGCAGCAGTCCCTCGAGGTCGCGCTCAGCCGCCTGCAGTCGCCCGACCGCGAGCTGCGCAGAACCGTCGCCGAGGCGGTCACCGCGGCGCTCACGCCGGGCCTGCGCACGCGCGCGTTCATCTACAACACGCTGCTCTACGACAAGTCCGTCGAGGACCGGCTGCGCGCCTACCCGCACTGGCTGGCCGGCCGCAACCTCGCCAACGAGGCCTCCGACGCATCGGTGATGGCGCTGATCGAGGCCGTCCGCGGCCGTTTTGACATCCCCCAGCGCTGGTACCGGCTCAAGGCCAAGCTGCTCGGCATCGAGCGGATCGCCGACTATGACCGCGCCGCGCCGGTGCTGCCCCAGGAGATCACCTTCTCCTTCGGTGACGCCCGCGAGATGGTGCTCGACACCTACCACGCCTTTTCACCCGCGGCGGGCGCCCTGGCCCAGCGCTTCTTCGATGAGCGCTGGGTCGATGCTCCGGTCCGCGAGCACAAGCGGGGTGGCGCGTTCTGTTCCTACACGGTGCCCAGCGTCCACCCGTACGTGATGCTCAACTTCACCGCCCGGCGCCGCGACGTGCTGACCATGGCCCACGAGCTCGGCCACGGCCTGCATGCCGCGCTCGCCCAGCCCCAGGGGGTGTTTCACCAGTCCACGCCGCTGACTCTCGCCGAGACCGCATCGGTGTTCGGCGAGACGCTCGTGTTCGGGCGCCTGCTCGATGCAGCGGGTAGCGACGACGATCGCCTCAGCCTCCTGGCCGAGCGGATCGACGGCGGCGTGGCCACGGTGTTCCGCCAGATGGCCATGAACCGTTTCGAGCATCTCGTCCACACCCGGCGCCGGACCGAGGGCGAACTGTCGGTGGACCGGATCAACGCGTCGTGGGTCGAGTCCCAGGAGGAGCTGTTCGGTGACTCCGTCCAGATCACTGACGGCTACCACTCGTGGTGGAGCTACGTGCCTCACTTCATCAACACGCCGGGCTACGTCTACGCCTACTCCTACGGCCAGCTGCTGGCGATGTCCGTCTACAAGCGTTACGCCGAGGAGGGCGACGGTTTCGTGCCCCGTTATCTCGAACTGCTCGCCGCCGGCGGCTCCCGCGGTCCTGAGGAGCTGGCCGCGATCGTCGGGATCGACCTCGCCGACCCGGGGTTCTGGGACTCGGGCCTGCAGCTCATCGATGATCAGCTCACGGCCGCCGAAGCGCTCGCGGCCGGGCGTTAGCCGCCGAACGGCTAGTGGTGCTGCCGGGTGCCGGCCCCGGTCGGCCGGCGCGTGCGGCCGCGTTCCTGGTGCTTGCCGACCACGTTGGCGATCAGCTTGAGGATCTGATCGACCCCCGTCGCCTTGGCCTCGCCGCTGGCGAAGGCCGCCTCCCAGTCAGACACGGTCCCCTTGGCGGCCAGTTCGTTGAAACGCGCCCGCTGCACCGTCAGGGTCACCTTGGCGTCCGACGCGACGTCCTTGCTGATCTTCGGCCCGGGCAGCTCGACCCGGTAGAGCTGGATGTCGTGACGTGCCTGCAGTTCGAGGCCGATCACCAGCTTGAGCGGCGCCAGCGCGGGCACCTCGGCCAAGAACCGCGTGACCGCGGTCTCGATCAGCTGTCGGGTGTCAGAGGCGGAGGCCAGGCGGATCAGTCTATTGGATGGGGATTTCTCATCGTCCGGCCCGGCGCCCGCCCCCGGGGGCCGCGAGGTGGCGGAGCGCCTACGGCTGCGTGCGGCCCGACAGCGAGACCCCGCCGTCGTAGTTGATGACGTGGACCGAGCCGGAGCGGTCGATCGACGTGTGCACGAACGGCTGACTGGCGCCGCTGATCGCGGCGAACGTCGCGGCGGCGGCGATCACCAGCGCGGCGAGCACGGCCAGCAGGCGGAGGTTGAGCGGGGTGTGGGTGATGCGATGCGGACATGATCGGCTCCTTTCGAGGGGGATCAGATCTTGTGTCGTTGCAGAAGTTTGCGGCCGATGACCATGCGCTGGATCTCGCTCGTGCCCTCGCCGATCAGCAGCAGCGGCGCGTCGCGATACAGGCGCTCGATCTCGTACTCCTTGGAGTAGCCGTAGCCACCGTGGATGCGCAGGCACTCCTCGACGCAGAAGCGCCCGGCCTCCGACGCGAACAGCTTGGCCATGCCGGCCTCGATGTCGGAGCGGTCCCCGGCGTCCTTCAGGCGCGCGGCGCGCTGGGTGAGCAGCCGGGCCGCGTCGACCTGGGTGGCCATGTCAGCGAGCTTGAACTGGATCGCCTGGTGCTCGGCGATCGGCTTGCCGAACGTCTTGCGCTCCTGGCTGTACTTGAGCGCCAGCTCGAGCGCGCGCTGGGCGATCCCGACCCCGCGAGCGGCGACGTTGACCCGGCCCAGCTCGAGCGCGTCCATCATCTGGCCGAAGCCGCGGTTGAGCCCGGCCTCCTCGCCGCCGAGGATGCTGTCGGCGGGAGTCTTGTAGCCGTCGAACACGAGCTCGGTGGACTCGACGCCCTTGTAGCCCATCTTCTTGATCTGCGGCGGGACGGTGAGGCCGGCGTAGTCACCGGTGTTCTCGTTGACGCCCGCCTCCTTCTCGCAGATGAAGCAGGTCATGCCCTTGTAGCGGGGGTCGGCGCTCGGGTCGGTCTTGACGAGCGTGAACACGAGCGTCGAGCGCAGGCCGTTGGTGACCCACATCTTCTGCCCGTTGATCTCGTAGTTGCCGTCGTCGAGCTTCTTGGCGCTCGTCTTGATCGCCTGCACGTCGGAGCCGAGCTCGGGCTCGGACAGCGAGAAGGCGGCGCGGATCTCGCCGGTGGCCATCTTGGGCAGGTACTTCTGCTTCTGCTCGTCGGACCCGAACTTCATCAGCAGGTAGGAGCCGATGAAGTGGGTGTTGACGATCCCGGAGATGCTGATCCAGCCGCGGGAGAGCTCCTCGACGATCATCGCGTAGGTCGTCAGGTCCAGCCCCATGCCGCCGTACTCCTCGGGGATGGTCACCCCGAACAGCCCGAGCTCCTTCATCTGCTCCACGATCGGCTCGGGGAAGCTGTCCTCGTGGTCGTAATGCTCGGCGTTGGGGAGGATCTGCTCGTCGGCGAACTGGTGGACCATCTCGCAGATCGCGCGCTGCTCGTCAGTGATGTCCTGCGGGGCGGCTACGGCCATAGGTATCGGGACTCCTCGGCGTTTCGGGCTTCTGGGCGTCAGTGCGGCTCGGCTTGTGCTGCTCGGCTTCGGCGGTCGGTCGGCTCGGCTTCGGCGGCATGGCACCGCGAACGGTGCCGCAAACGAGCATACCGGCGCACGAATGTGGCGAGTCTGTGCCAGCTCGCACGAGTCGGGCGCGCGCGGTGGGAGGCTCCGATATCTGATGCCAATAACGGCGCAATTCATCGGAGTCTCAGCTGTCCGGGCAGCTCGAGGCCCGGATCGTCGAGCTGGCGCGCAGCCAGCATCGCAACGTCACCCGCCAGCAGCTGCTCGGGCTGGGCCTCGGGCCGGCCGCGATCAGCTACCGCGCGCGCAGCGGACGCCTGCACCGGGTGTTCACCAACGTCTACGCCGTCGGCACCCCGGCGGCGTACCCCGGTCGAACGCGCCGCGGCCGCGGTGCTCGCCTGCGGGGACGGGGCGGCCCTCAGCCACTCGTCGGCACTGTTCCTGTGGGGCCTTGCAGCCGGCAATGGACCGAGCCGATTCACGTCACCACGCCGCCGCGACCGCCGGCGGCCGGGGATCGTCGTCCACGTCAGCGTGCGTCCTCGACGCCGGCGGACGTCTGCGCTCGCAGCGCGGGATCCGCGTGACGAGCCCGGCCCGGACGGTGCTCGACTGCGCGCGCGAGCTCGGAGATCGCCTCCCCCGGGTGATCGACGACGCGAGGATCGCCGGGCTGCTGCGCTTCGAGCGGCTCGCCGAGCTCGATTCGGCGCTGACCCCGCCACCCCGGCGCCGCCGCCGTCGCCGCAGCACCTCGGGCTCGAGGCCGGCCCGACCCGCTCGGACTTCGAGCTTGCCTTTCTCGCCTTCTGCGCCCGGTTCGGCCTCCCCCAGCCCGCAGATCAACGTGACGGTCGCCGGGTTCGAGGCCGACGCCTGGTTCGCCGCCCAGCGTGTCGTCGTCGAGCTCGACGGCTGGCGCTTTCACCAGGGACAGCCGCAGGTTCGAGAGCGACCGCGAGCGCGACGCCGCCCGGCTCGCGGCCGGGATCGTGACCTACCGGATGACCTGGCGGCGGTTGATCGACACGCCCCGAGCGCGAAGCCCAGCGGCTGCGGGCGGTGCTGGCTAGCCGCGGGTAACGGCCGGGGCAGCGTTCTGCGCGTCGGACTTGACGCCGTGCGACCACGGCGACTCGGGGCGCTGCTGCAGCTCCCCGTCGAGCTCGATGTCGACCTTCTCGTTGAAGAAGCAGACGAGGTCGCGCACCCGGGTGGCGTCCTCGAGCGGATCGGCGTAGTACCAGACGAGATCCGTGCCGAGCTCGCCGCCGTCCCGCTCGATCGAGAAGTAACCCGCCGTCCCCTTGTACGGGCAGTAGGTGGTCGTGTCGCTGGGCTCGCAGCTGCGCGCTGACATCCTCGCGCGGGATGTACCAGCGGGTCGGCAGTCCGGTCTCGAACAGGGCCATCGCCCGCTCGGTCTCGGCCAGCAGCTCGCCGTCGAGCGAGACGCGGACGTGACGATCGCTGGGCCGCACATCGATGCGGTGGTAGGGATCGCGAGGATGGCCGGTGATCTCCTCGCCCTCCTCCAGCCAACGGCCCATGCGGTTGAAGTAGAAGGCGACCAGCCCGGCCAGCTGCGCCGGGGCGCTGTCCAGCGTCTCGGGGTAGTACCAGGCCCCCGCCTCGACGGTCTCGCCGCCGGCGACGATCGTGAAGTAGGACGCCTCGCCCTTCTTCGGGCAGCGCGTGTGGCGGTCAGAGGGCTGCAGCACCTCCTCGCGGACGATCCTCACGCGGGAAGTAGTAGATCGGCTGATGGCCCGCCTCGTGCAACAGGTAGGCACGGCGGCTGTCGGCGATCGTCTCGCCGCCGACCTGCACCCGGATCCGCTTCGGCGTCGGCTCGAGGTAGATCACCGAGCCGATCGGTGGCGGCGAGAAGTTGAACTGGCCCGCCGGTTCGCGGCCGAAGGGACCGCTTCCGGTCATCATTCCCATCGGCCCTGCGAGGCTACCAGCGGCCTCGGCTCACCTCAGGACGAGCTTGACCGCCGAGATGATGCCGAGCTGGTTGGTGCGCGGGCGGGTGGAGAACTTGCCGGTCATCTGCTGGTGACTCGGCTTTCTGCAGTCGGGCCAGCGCTGCCGGACCGTGACCGTCTCCGAGAGAGTCGACCGGTGCAGCTTCAGCACGCCGTCGTGGGTTAGAGCGGTCCGGAAGGTCCGGTCAGCGCCGTGCTGGTGCCGGCGGTGTTGGTCGCCACCAGCCGGTAGTGGTAGATGGTGGTCGGCTTCAGTCCGGCGATCTGCGTCTCCACGGTAAGCGCCCGATTCAGCGCCGGTTATGCGTCACCGCGGTCGGACTAGGAGCGACGGTGTTCGTGATGTCGAGATCGCCGTTGCGGTGGAGGCGACGCTCAGCGTGTACGCGGTTGCCGGCGGCATCAGGGTGCGGGCATGGGGAAGGTTGCGGGTGCGGGAGCGCGGGCGTTGTCCGCTGGTTGCACGGCGGCGCGCAGCGTGCAGGTGGGACGTGGGAGTCCCATTGACGTTGACCTGGTTGTGCTCGTACAGGGTGTCGCCCGGGGTGGCGAGCGGGGTGGCGAGCGGCGCATCATTCGGGTCGTTGACGGTGAGCTGGCAGCGCTCGCCACACCGACACCAGCCAGCGAGACCACCACCCAGATCACCATCACCAACCCCGACCCGAAGCTTCGCCGTTTCTCCTGATAGCGCTCGATCTGCGAGCAGCCGGACCCGTACTCGAGCGGGAAAAGGTAGCCGGACCCACCTCGGGCGCGCCACTCGGCAGAATCCGGGAGCCATGAACTTCGCCCGTGACGTTGTCGACGCCGCCCCGCCCGACGACCGCGCGCTCGTGGAGCTGGCCCGGGACGGGAGCCGGCGCGAGTGGACCTTCGGCGAGGTCTCAGATCACGCTGCCCGCCTGGCTGGGGCGTTGAAGGCCCGCGGGGTCCGCCGGGGTGACGTCGTGATGACGTTGATCGGCAACCGCCCCGAGTGGGTGCTGACGATGGTCGCCTGCTTCCGGATCGGCGCGGTCGTGCTGCCGGGCAACGAGCAGCTGCGCGCGAAGGACCTGCGCCAGCGGCTCGACGCCGCGGGCCCGAAGCTGATCGTGGCCGACGAGCGCAATGCGTCCGAGCTGGAGGCCGCGCGCCCCGATTGCGAGGTCATCCTCGTCCCGACCCGGCGATCTACCGGGAGGCCGAGCCGGCGCCGGCGGTCGACCTGAGCCCCACTGACCCGTGCCTGATCACCTTCACGAGCGGGACCACCGGCGAGGCCAAGGGAGTCGTCCACGGGCAGCGCTACCTGCCCGGCCAAGCGCTGCAGGCCACCGAGTGGCTCGACGCCCGGCGCGGCGACCTCATCTGGTGCACGGCGGCCAGCGGCTGGTCCAAGTCCGCACGCAACGTGTTCATCGCCCCATGGATCAACGGCGCCGCAGCGCTCCTGCACGACGCTCGCTTCGATCCCCAGCAGCGGCTCGAGGTGCTCGCCTCCGAGCAGGTCAACGTGCTCTGCATGGCGCCCACCGAGTACCGGGTGATCGCCAAGCGCGCCCAGCTGGCGCCGGTGCCGAGCCTGCGCGGGCTCGTCGCCGCCGGCGAGGCACTCAACCCGGAGGTCCTGCGGGCGTTTCGCGCGGCGACCGGCCTGGAGATCCGCGACGGCTACGGGCAGACCGAGACCGGCCAGCTGACCGGCGTGCCGGCCGGCGGCGAGGTCCGGCCGGGCTCGATGGGCCGCCCGCTGCCGGGCATCGCGCTCGATGTGCGACGACGGCGAGCTGGTGCTGAGCGATCCCACCACCGACCCGACCTTCTTCGTCGGCTACCTGGACGGAACGCGCCGCCCCCGAGTCAGCGCCCTGGCCCACCGGCGACCGGGTGCAGCCGACGAGGACGGCTACCTGTATTTCGAGGGTCGCACCGACGACGTGATCATCTCGGCCGGCTACCGGATCGGTCCTTTCGAGGTGGAGTCGGCGCTCGTGTCCCACGCCGCGGTCGCCGAGGCGGCGGTGGTCGCCGCGCCCGACGAGGAGCGGGGGGCCGTGGTCCGCGCTGTCGTCGTGCTGCGCGACGGCCACGCTCCCAGCGAGTCGCTGGTCCACGAACTGCAGGAGCACGTCCGTCGTGAGACCTCGCCGTACAAGTACCCGCGGATCGTCGACTTCGCCAGCGAGTTGCCCAAGACGGCCAGCGGCAAGGTGCGGCGCGCCCTCCTGCGCGAGCAACCGCGCTCGCTAGCCTGACCGCCATGCCACGGCCCAGCGATCGGTATCTGCACCGTCCACGCCGACGCCACCTGGGGCCTGTGGACCCTCCCCGCGGCACTCCTGCCACGTCACTACATTGACGCGATCCAGGCGGCGGGCGGCGTCGCCTTGATGATCCCGCCCGACCCGGCGCTGGCCGAGCACCCCGATGAGGTTCTGGCCCTGCTGGACGGGCTGATCCTTGCCGGGGCAACGACCTCGACCCCTCGACGTACGGCGCAGAGCCGCATCCGGCCACCGCGGAGCTTGTGCCCGTGCGCGACGCGACCGAGCTGGCGCTCACCCGACGCGCGGTTGCGCTCGACCTGCCGGTACTCGGGATCTGCCGCGGGATGCAGGTGCTCAACGTCGCGATGGGGGGCACCCTGCTCCAGCACCTGCCCGATGTCGTCGGTCACGACGAGCACCGGCGCGTGCCGGGGAGCTTTGTCGGCGCCGACCACGACGTGCGGCTGCAGGCCGGCTCACTGGCCGCCCGAGCGGCCGGCGAGCAGCAGCACGGAACCAAGTCCCACCACCATCAGGGCGTCGACGAGATCGGCAGCGGCTTGCAGATCACCGGCCACTCCACGATGGATGAGCTGCCCGAGACGATCGAGGCCGGCGACAAACGGTTCGTGCTCGGCGTCCAGTGGCATCCCGAAGCCGACGAGCGCAGCCGCGTGATCGCCGCGCTGGTCTCGGCGGCGCGGGACTACCGCACGGCGCGCGGCTCGTCGTAGCCGGCCGCTCGCACGGCAGCGATCACCTGAGCGGCGTGCGCTGCGCCCGCGGGTCTCGACCACGAGCTGAACCGCGCTCTCGCGCACATGCAGGTCAAAGCCCTCGCGGAGGTGCTCCACGTCCAGCAGGTTGGCGCCGTGTTCGCCGACCAGCGCGAGCAGTTGGGCGAGTGACCCCGGGCGGTCCGGGAGGCGGGCCAGCAGCACCGAGCGCCGGCCCGCCTGGCTCTCGTGTCGGCGGGCGATCTGGGCAAGCAGACCGGGATCGACGTTGCCCCCCGAGAGGACGATCGCCGTGACCCCCGGCCCCGGCGCCGGACCGACGTGGCCGCCGAGCAGCGCCGCAACGCCGACCGCGCCCGCGCCCTCGACGACGAGCTTGGCCCGCTCGAGCAGGAAGACCATCGCCTCGGCGATCTCGTCCTCGCCGACGACCACGACCCGGTCCACCCATCGCTCGATCAGCGCCAGCGTCAGCGCGCCCGGGCGCTTGACCGCGATCCCGTCGGCGATCGTCAGCGCCGAGTCGACGGCGACCGGCTCGCCCGCGCGCAGCGAGCCGGGAAACGGCGCGCAGGTCTCGACCTGGACGCCGATCAGCTCGACCTCGGGCCGCGCAGACTTGACCGCGATCGCCGTGCCGCAGAGCAGACCGCCCCCGCCGAGCGGGACCAGCACCCGAGCGAGGTCCGGCACCTGAGTGAGCAGCTCGAGCCCGAGGCCGCCCTGCCCGGCGATCACCTCGGGATCGTTGAAGGGATGCAGAAAGGCCAGCCCGCCCGAGCTGGCGCGCTCCTGGGCGGCGGCGAGCGAGTCATCGACGGTGGCGCCGACCAGATGGACGTGGGCGCCGAGCGCAGTCGCCGCCTCGGCCTTGGCGATCGGTGCCGCGGCGGGCATGAACACCTCGCAGTGCACGCCTCGCGCCCGGGCCGCGTAGGCCACGGCCTGCGCGTGGTTTCCGGCGCTGCCCGGCCACCACCCCGCGGGCGCATTCCGCATCCGACAGCGAGGCGATCTTGGCCAGCGCCCCGCGGAGCTTGAAAGACCCGGTGCGCTGCAGGTTCTCGGCCTTCAGCGCAACCGTGACTCCGGTGCGCTCGGCCAGCGTCCGGGAGCTGAGCACCGGCGTCTCGCGGATCACCCCGCGCCCGGCCGCGGCGGCGCGGCGGACGTCATCGACGGTGACCGACGCGGCCAGCGAACCGGTCTCAGTCTGCCAAGTGCGACCACCGCGTCCATCTCGACCTGCGCGCCACGCGGCAGCGCCGACACGCCGACCGCCACCCGCGCCGGCGGCTCGGACTCGAAGAACGAGGCGTAGACCTCGTTGACCGACGCGAAGGCGGTCATGTCAGTGATGTAGATCGTCACCTTGACCGCGTCACCCAGGGTCGTTCCGGCGGCCTGGCAGACAGCGGCCAGGTTCTCCAGGCAGCGCCCGGCCTGATCCGCCGGCGTGGCGCCCACCATGTCCCCCGTGCGAGGGTCGAGCGGGATCTGACCGGAGCAGAAGAGCAGCCCGCCGGCCTTGATGGCGTGGACGTAGGGACCGACCGCCGCCGGGGCGTTGGGCGCGGTCACGGGCTCACGATGGTCTGACACTTCGACTCCTTCGCTCAGGGCACTCTCGGGCACGCAGCGCAAGCCTATTGCGCACCACACTAGGGTGAGCTCAGAGCATGCCCAATCGCCTTGCCACCGAGACCTCGCCGTATCTGCGCCAGCACCAGGACAATCCCGTGGACTGGTACCCGTGGGGCGAGGAGGCGCTGGCGCGGGCCCGCCACGAGCAGCGCCCGCTGCTGGTCTCGATCGGCTACTCGGCGTGCCACTGGTGTCACGTGATGGAGCGCGAGTCCTTCGAGGACCCCGAGATCGCCGCCTAATGAACGAGAGCTTCGTCTGCATCAAGGTCGACCGCGAGGAGCGCCCTGACGTCGACGCGGTCTGCATGGAGGCCTGCCAGGCGATGACCGGGCAGGGCGGCTGGCCGCTCAACGCCTTCCTGACCCCCGATCAGGCGCCGTTCTACGTCGGGCACCTACTTCCCGCCCGAATCCCGTCACGGCCTGCCGAGCTGGCGTGCGGTGCTCGAGGCGGTGGCCAACGCCTGGGACACCCAGCGCGACGAGGTCCGCCGCTCCGGCGCCTCGGTGCTCGACTCGATCGGCGCCAGCGCGCGGATGCGCGCCGTCGGAGGATCCGATCACCCCGGCGATCCTGCAGGAGGCGATCACCGGGCTGCGCTCGAGCTATGACCGCGTCAACGGTGGCTTTGCGCGCGCGCCGAAGTTCCCGATGTCCTCGGCGATCGAGTTCCTGCTCGGGCAGGGCGAGACGCGAGATGTCGCTCGGCACGCTGCGAGCGATGGCCTGCGGCGGCATCAACGATCAGGTCGGCGGCGGCTTCGCCCGCTACGCGGTCGATGCCACCTGGACCGTGCCGCACTTCGAGAAGATGCTCTACGACAACGCGCTGCTGGCCCGGGCCTACCTGCATGGCTTCCAGGTCTCGGGCGACCCGCTGCTGCGGCGCGTCTGCGAGGAGACGCTGGACTGGGCGCTGCGCGAACTGCGCGGGCCCGAGGGCGGCTTCTGCGCGGCGCTGGATGCCGATTCCGAAGGCGTCGAGGGCAAGTTCTACGTGTGGACGCGCCGACGAGCTGCGCGACGGTGCTCGGCGAGCTCGCCGAGCCGGCGATGGCCTACTTCGGCGCGACCGAGCCGGGAACTTCGAGGGCGCCAACGTGCTCGAGGCCCGCGGCCCCGAGCCCGCCCAGCGCTGCCGAGATCCGCGCGCGGCTGCTCGAGCGCGCGGGCCGAGCGGGTCCGCCCCGGGCTCGACGACAAGCGGCTCTGCGCGTGGAACGCGCTGATGATCACCGCGTTGGCCGAAGCCGGGGCCGCGCTTCGCGCCCGGACTACCTGGAGGCCGCCCGCACCGGCGCCGAGTTCGTGCTCACCGAGATGCGCGACGGCGAGGGACGGCTGCTGCGCACCTGGAAGGACGGCGAGGGAAAGATCGAGGGCTATCTCGAGGACCACGCCTTTCTCCTGCAGGCCGTCACCGCGCTCTATGAGGCGACCTTCGACGCCCGCTGGTATCAGGAGGCGCGGGCGCTGGCCGACACGATCATCGAGCGCTTCGCCGATCCCGAGCACGGCGGCTTCTTCACCACCGCGGCCGACCGCGAGCTGTCCTTCGCACGCCGCAAGGACCTCGAGGATTCGCCGATCCCCTCGGGCAGCTCGGCTGCGGCGCTCGGCCTGCTGCGGCTGGCCCGCATCTCGGGCGAGACCGGCTACGAGACGCCATGCGCTGGGCGTGCTGCGCCTGCTGGCCCCGATCGCCGGACGTCATCCGCTCGCCTTCGGCCACGCGCTGCAGGCCTTCGCGTTCTCGCTCGCACCGGTGCGCGAGGTGGCGATCGTCGGCAGCGGCCCGGACGCCGACGCGCTCGCCGCGGTCGTCCGCGGTGGCTTCTCACCGCGCGTCGTGCTCGCCGGAGGGTCCGGCGACGGGATCGCCCTGCTGGAGGGCCGCGAGCACCGTCGACGGCCGGCCGCCGCCTACGTCTGCGAGCACTTCGCCTGCCAGGCGCCGGTCACCGAACCTGAGCGCTGATCGCCGCCTCGGCGGCTGAGCGCTCGGTCAGACCCGGCAGCCGGTCAGAGGACCGGCAGGTAGCGCTGCAGCTCCCAGGGGGTGACCTGGACGCGGTAGTCGTCCCACTCCTGGCGCTTGATCTCGATGTAGCGGTTGAACATGTGCTCCCCGAGCGTGCGCAGGACCAGCTCGGACTGGGCGGTCAGCTCGATCGCCTCGCCGAGCGTCTCCGGCAGCTGATCGATGCCGAGCCGGCGCCGCTCGTCAGGAGACAGGTGGTAGAGGTTGCGCTCCATCGGATCGGGCAGCTCGTAGCCGTGCTCGATCCCCTCCAGGCCCGCCTGGAGCAGCACCGCGAAGGTCAGGTACGGGTTGCAGGCCGGATCCGGGCAGCGCAGCTCCATCCGCGTCGCGCGCTCCTTGCCGGGGTGATACAGCGGCACGCGGACCAGCGCGGAGCGGTTGCGGCGTGACCAGGCGACGTAGACCGGCGCCTCGTAGCCGGGCACCAGCCGCTTGTAGCTGTTGACCCACTGGGCGAAGATCGAGCAGATCTCGCGCGCGTGGCGCAGCTGGCCGGCGATGAACGCCTTGCCGACATCGGACAGGTAGTACTGGTCATCGGGATCGAAGAACGCGTTGTCCTCCCCGCGGAACAGCGACTGGTGGGTGTGCATGCCCGAGCCGTTCTCGCCGAACAGCGGCTTGGGCATGAAGGTCGCGTGCAGGCCGTACTTCATCGCGTATTCCTTGACCGTGATCCGGTAGGTCATGCAGTCGTCGGCCATCTTCATGACGTCGGCATAGCGCATGTCGATCTCGTGCTGGCTGGGCCCGACCTCGTGATGGGTGTACTCGGTGTGGATGCCCAGCTGCTCGAGCGCGAGCACCGTCTCGCGGCGCAGATCCGACCCCGCGTCCAGCGTGGTCAGGTCGAAGTAGCCCCCCTCGTCGAGCACCTCGGTCGACTTGCTGTCACGGAAGTAGAAGTACTCGAGCTCGGGGCCGACGTAGAAGTGGTCAAAGCCCATCCGCTCGGCCCGCTGCACCGCGCGGCGCAGCACGTGGCGCGGGTCACCCTCGTACGGCGTGCGCTCGGGGGTGAGGATGTCGCAGAACATCCGCGCCACGCCCGCCTCATTGGGCCGCCAGGGCAGGGCGATGAAGGTGCTCGGATCGGGCATCGCGATCATGTCGGACTCCTCGATCGCGTTGAAGCCGGTGATCGAGGAGCCGTCGAAGCCCATGCCGCTCTCGAAGGCATCAGCGAGCTCGGTGACGTTGATCGAGAACGCCTTCAGCTGGCCGAGAACGTCGGTGAACCACATGCGGATGAAGCGGATTCCCTGCTCGGACACCATCGCGAGCACGTCATCGGCAGTCAGCGGGGTGTCGGGCATGGCTGCGGAACGTTACTGAGCAGCGCGGCCGTGCGTCCGGGCGAGCGTTATCGTGGCCGTGATGAGCCGCCTCGGATCGCCTCGATCCTCGTCATCGGAGCGCTGGGCGCGCGCCGGTGCTCGGCAGCCGGCTGCGGCCGTCGGCCACCGCATCGAGCGCCACGTCATCCCGCGACCGCTGCGGACCCGCGTCGGCGCGAACCCTGGCCGTCGGCCGATCAGCCCGCGTCTACGCGGTCGGCCGGCTCGTCTACGGCTGCGCGACGGGCGGGGACGGACGGCGTTTCGCGCTCGGGCACGACGAACCTGTGCATCGGTCGGTCCAGGTCCAGGCCGTCGCGGTGGCGGGCCGGCTGGCCGCATATGGAGCCGAGTCCTGCGGGGTGGATACCGGCAGCACCGTTGTGCAGGTGCGGCGGCTCACCGACGGACGTACGCTCTTCACCCACTCCGGCGGCGAGCGCACCCGGGACCGGAGAGCTACACGACGGTGTCGGCGATCGTCGCCGACCGCGCCGGCGATGTCGCCTGGATCGCCCACACGCAACTCGATCGTGCGCCATGCCGTCAGCACGACCGTCTATGCCGCGAAGGGATCGAGCGTCCGCCGGCTGGACGCCGGTGCCGGCGATCGTCGCCGGCTCGCTACGGCTGACCGGCACGACCGTCCGCTGGCGAAACGGCAGCCAGTGCCGGTCCGGACCGCTCTGAGCCCGCTCGCCGGCCGGGTCATGGAGGACCGGCCGAGCGGGTCAGCCGGGCAGGGGCCGGCTCAGGACGAGGCGGCCGGGTGATCGCCGAGCCAGCGCTGCGCCCAGGACTGCAGCTCGGCCAGAGCGGGCTCGAGCTCGTGACCCATCGTCGAGAGCTCGTAGTGGACCTCCAACGGCGGCCCGGCGATCGACCGTCCGCTCGACGATGCCGCGGGCCTCGAGCTCCTTGACGCGCTCGGAGAGCAGCCGATCAGACAGCTCGGGGATCGACGCCGCGACTTCCGAGAAGCGCAGCGGGCCGTCCATCAGAACGCTGCAGGATCGCGCCCGTCCACCGGCGCCCGACGAGCTCCACGGCCTCGTGATAGAGCGGGCAGCAGTTGCGCGCGCGTCTGCAATCCGCCGGCGGTCTCCTCCGAAGCGGGCATCGCCTCAGCTTAGTGGGTGGCGATGCCCGCGACAGGGACTCAAGCGGCTTCGAGCGCGCGCGTCGGCCTCGGTCGAGCCGTCCACGGGCACCTCGCCGGCGACGTTGATCAGGGCGGTGAAGCTCTCCACCGTCACGGCCGCGATCGCCTCGAGGATCTCCTCGTCCGACCAGCCGGCCTCGCGAGCCTCCTCGTGCATGTACATGGGCGGCCGGCCGCGATCGACGAGCACCGCCTTGAGGTAGCGCAGCAGCGCGGCCTCGCGGATGTCGTGGGAATCGAACTCCCGCGCCAGCGCCACCTCGTCGAGCGCGAGCCCGGACAGCCGCGCCGTCCGCGAATGCATCGCGATGCCGGGTGCCGACTGGTAGTACTCGGCCACGGCGAGCGCGATGCGCTCGAGCGTCGGCGCCGTCAGCCGGCCGTGCCGAAGCTCGGATCGAAACCGGGCGTAGCCGCGCAGGGCCGCCGGCGACCCGGCGAGAACGCCGAGGAAATTCGGCAGCTGACCGCCGGAGGAGAGGGCGCCGCGGAGAACGGCGACCGAGCCCTCGGGCGCGGTGAGGTCGTCGTGGATCTGGAAACGGCTCATGGGAGTCTTCATGGCGGACCCTCGCAAGGTCTCTCGGGGGGAAGCGGCGCGCTGAAGGGATACGTGGCCCTCAGGCTGCTTACTTTCTGTACGTAAGCTTACCGCCGGCGGATCACTCAAACACGCTGTAGCGTCTTTCTCTACACAGCGTAACGCAGGAGCGCGTCGTCGATCAAGCCCGATACCGCCGCTCGGCCGTCGCTCACGGCGTTCGGCAGCAGATTCGCCCGGCCGCGAACCGCTGCGCGGTCGAGCGCCGGATGGCCGCTCGGGATGCCGGCCGGCGGCGCCCGGTGCTCCGCCCAGGCGTGCTGGCAACGGAGATCGCGGCGTCCGCGTGGCGGCTCAGTGGACCGGCAGGTGGTGCGCGAGCACCGCGGCATGCGAGCTCGCCGCGGCGGCGAGCATCATCATCACGCCGAGCATGACCGCCCACATGGCGACCCGATCCGGGCGAAAGCCCTCGCGCTCGTGGCGGCGGATGGCCTGGTGGCGCTGGGCGCTCGAGGCGCGCGTCCCGCGGCGGGCGGCGTAGGCCTCCGCGCCGCGGCCGGTGATGGTGACGGTGTGGCGCCCGGGATGCCCTCGTTCGGGCGGGGGCTCCATCAGCTGCGGCTCATCGGGTGTGCGCCGGCCGCGAGCGGCGCTGCGCTGCGCACGTCGCTCGTCACGCTCACGGTCGCGATCGGGCGACCGCCCGTCGCTCTGCGGACGGGGCTGTTCGTCCTCGCGGGTGTCCGCGCGCTGCGTTGGCGTTGCCACCGTCGTGGCTGATCGCGACATCAGACCGTTCTCTTTCGTGGCTTGCGGGGTGAGCTGACGGGCTCGCGCCGAAAGAGCGGCACTACGCGGAGGTCCGCGATTCGCCCCAACTACCTGGTTCCCCCACTTCCCTCCGCTCCAGGGAACGGATGGTTTGGGAATTCAGCTTCTACGGGCCGCGACTCTAACAGCGCTCACGGACGACCTGTCCGTCGCTGCACAAACCAGCCGGAAAGTGCGGAAAGCTACTGGCGGCCGGCGACGCGGGCGACGTATTCGGCCACGTTCTGAGCGTCGGAGCCCTCGACGACGTTGGCCGGCATCACACCTTGGCCGAGGCACTGCTCGTTCGAACCCGACGGCGCGTTGGGCAGGCAGCCGTAGTTCTCGGTGTGCAGCACGAGCGACGCGGGCGGCTTGAGCATGTCCAGATTCGGACCGACCTTGCCGATCGCGTTGGCCTCCGAGAGCGTGTGGCACACGGCACAGTGGACCCCGAAGAGCTCCGCGCCCGACTTCTCACGGGCGGTGAGCTTGAAGCCCTGCGATCTGGCCCTGGGCGTTGTCCTTGTTGCCGACCAGCAGGGCGACGGGCAGCGCGATCCCGAACGCGAGTGCGACGACCGTGAAGACCACGCCGAGCACCCGACCCGAGCGACGAGTATCGGGCGAGATCGTCGCCCGGGCAGCGCCGAGCCCGCCGCGGGCGGCCACGAAGAAGAGGCCGAAGGCGACGACGACCCAGAAAGCGACGAACAGATGCGACACCAAGCACGCGACCGAACCATATAGGGCGGGACGGGCGGTATGATCCGCCGGGCTGATCGCGCGGCGCGTCACCGGCGCCGGCCGGAGGCGAAGCTCATCACCGGCGGGGCGACCGCCCGGAAGTCCTCCGCCTCGGCGCCCGCACCGGCCGTGCGCAGTCGCCGCGCGCTGGGCGGCCAGCCCCTGGCGGACCTGCTCGTCGAGCATCGAGAAGTCCTTGACCTCGGCCAGGATCTGATCCGGGGCATCGATCGCGTCGATCCGGTCCACGAGCACGTTGATCGCCCCGCCCGCGGCGGCGAGCTTCTCGAGCTTGCCGGAAGCGAGGATCAGCGGCTCGGTCCGAACCAGCAGGCGATGGCGCTCGTAGACCCGGGGCGGGATGATCAGGTTGATCGTCCCGTGCTCATCCTCGAGCAGGATGAACACGACCCCGCCGGCCGTGCCGGGCCGCTGGCGCGCCACCACCATCCCCCCCATCCGCACCCGCCGCCCGTGCGGCAGCGTCTCCAGGGCGTGACTGGTCACGGTCCCGGCGGGCAGCCGTGGGCGCAGCAGAGCGAGCGGATGAGTGCCCGCGGTCAGGCCGGTGCTGGCGTAGTCGGCCAGCATCCCCTCCCACTCCGACAGTGACGCGCAGCGCGGGCGGGAGCGGGGAGATCGAGCGGCAGCGCAAGCTGGGTCCCACCGGGGACCCGCCGGCCCGGAGCGGTGACGCCGAGCTGCCAGAGCGCGATCCGCCGTGCCGCGCCGTTGCGAACGGCGCCGGGCCGCCCGGTCGGCCGGCCACATCCATCCCCTCCACCAGCCGGTCACAGGCCCCGGACCAGGCCAGCAGTTCGAGCGCCGGCGCGCCCGCGCCCGCGCGGGAGGCGAGGTCGGCCAGCCCGCGGAATCGCCCGCCCGACTCTCGGGCGGCGACCAGCTGGGTGACCTCCTCGGCGCGCACCCCGCGCACGTAGCCGAGCCCGATCCGCACGCGACCCGCGGGCACCCCAGCCCGCACCGCGGTCGGCGCCGGCCAGCTCGACGTCACACTCGAGCCCGCTCTCGTTGACGTCCGGCGCCAGCACCTCGATCCCCCGGCGCTGGGCCTCGTGGACGAGCGCATCGGGCGGGTAGAAGCCCATCGGCTGCTCGTTGAGCAGCGAGCAGAGCAGCTCCGGCGTGTAATGGACCCGCAGCCAGGTCGACTGGTAGGCGAGCAGCCCGAAGGCGGCTCCGTGGGCCTTGGGAAAGCCGAAGCCCGAGAAGCCCTTGACCATCGCGAACACCCGCTCGGCGGTCTCGGTGTCAACTCCGTGCTTGCGCTGCGCTCCGGCGACGAAGCGCTCGTGGTAGGCCTGGATCGCCGCCTCCGAGCGCTTGCGGCTCATCGCCCGTCGCAGCCCCTCGGCCTCGCCGACGCTGAACCCCGCGAAGGCGATCGCCACCTCGAGCACCTGGTCCTGGAAGATGATCGTCCCCAGCGTCTCGCCCAGCACCTCCTCCAGCGCCGGATGCTCATAGGGAACCTGGAAGGAGGGATCCTCGCGCAGCCGCTGGCGGCGCTCGATGTAGGGGTTGACCGCCCCGCCCTGGATCGGTCCCGGTCGCACGATCGCGACCTGCACGGTGATGTCCTTGAGCGTCTCGGGGCGCGTGCGGCGCAGTGACTGCATCTGAGCCCGGCTCTCGATCTGAAACACCCCGGTGGTGTCCGCGTTCTGGATGCACTCGTAGGTCGCGGGATCGTCATAGGGGATCCGGCTGAGATCGATGCGCTCGCCGCGGGTGCGGGCGATCAGCTCGACGGTGCGCTCGACCGCCGAGAGCATCCCGAGCCCGAGCAGATCGATCTTGAGAAAGCCCGCGTCGGCGCATGAGTCCTTATCCCACTGGACGATCTGACGGCCCTCCATCGCCGCCGGGAGGATCGGGCAGCAGTCGATCAGCGGCCGGGTGGCGACGATCATCCCGCCCGAGTGCTGGGAGAGATGGCGGGGCAGTCCGTGGGCCTCGGCGGCCAGTCGCGCGAGCCACGCCCAACGGCCGGTCGGCCCCCGCCGGCCGGCGCTCTCGATGTCCTGCCCGACATCCCGGGCGTCCCAGCCCTCGCTGCCCCTCGCGACCCGCTCGATCTCGCCTGCGTGGCAATCCCAGCGCCTTGCCGAGCTCGCGGATCGCCCCCCGGGCGCGGAAGGTCGGGAAGGCGGCGACCAGCGCCGAGCGGTCGTGGCCGTAGCGCTCGTGCACGCGCGGGATGAGCCGCTCGCGGATGTCGCGCGGGAAGTCGAGGTCGATGTCGGGCAGCGAGGTCAGCTCCTCGTTGAGGAAGCGTCCGATCAGCAGCTCGTTGGCGATCGGGTCCACGTGCGAGAGACCCGTCAGGTAACAGACGATCGAGGAGACGCTCGAGCCCCGGCCCCGGCCGGGGGGCAGCAGCGCCCGCGCCGTGTCCGGACCGCGCACCTCGGCGGCGACCTCGCGGGCGAGCTCGAGCATGTCATGGTGCAGGAGGAAGAACCCGGGGAGGTGCAGCGCGGCGATGATCCGCTTCTCCTCCTCCAGCCGGCTCTCGGCCCGCTCGCGGATCGCGGCCGGCACGCTCGTGTAGCGATCGCGCATCCTCGCCTCACACAGCTCAGACAGGGACCGCATCGCCGTCTCGTCCTCGGCGCCCGGGTAGCGGTAGCCGAGGTCACTGCGCAGGTCAAAGCGCAGCGTCTCGGCCAGCCGCGTGGTCTCGGCCACCGCCTCCGGGTGCTCGGCGAACCGGGCCGCCATCACCTCGGGAGCGGCGAGCACGTGGCTGAAGTTGCCGCGCCGCACGGGCTCGGAGGCATCCAGCGTGGTGTGATTGCGCAGCGAGACGAAGGCATCCTGCAGCGGCGCCCGCGAGCGCGCGTGGGCGTGGACGTTGCCGGTCGCCACACAGGCGAGCCCGAGCCGGCGCGGCCAGGGAGCTCAGACGGCGGTTGCGAGCCCGGTCATCGCGCAGGAAGGGGCGCTGCAGCTCCACCCGCAGCCGCGCGACCCCGAACGCCTCGCGCAACCGGCGCAGGGTCGGTTCGTCGTGAACCCCTCGCAGCGCGCAGCCGCTCAGGCAGACCAGACCGCCAGCATGCTCGAGCAGCGTCTGCAGGGAGAGCTCGGGGGCGCCGGCCGGAGCCCCCGGGCGCCCGTCACGCGTATGCGCATGCGCGTGGGTGAGCAGCCGGCAGAGATTGGACCACCCCTGCGCATCGGCGACCAGCAGGGTGAGGTGGCGCCCATCATCGAGATCGAGCTCGGCGCCATGGATCGGGCGCAGGCCGAGCGCCCGCGCGGAGACGGCGAACTCCATCGAGCCCGACACCGTGTTGTGGTCGGTGAGCGCGACTGCGCCGTACCCGAGCTCCAGGGCGGTCGGCACCAGCTCATCGGGCAGCGAGGCCCCGTCGAGGAACGAGAAGGCGGAGTGGCAGTGGAGCTCGGCGTACAAGGTCGAACGTATGTTCGCATCTCGGGTGGTCGGCGTGGGTGAGGAGCGGGGCGTGGGGCCGGCGGGGCCGGCGGTGGCCGGGGGCGGCCGGGCGGCGGGGCGCGGGGCGCAGGCGGCCGAGGTCGAGGCGAGGTCGGGATCTGGTGAGCGGATGCAGTCCGCGCCAAATTCGACCCCCGCCTTCGTGTTTGGCGCGTACCGCACGTCTGACCCCATATCTGCGCCAAGGCTCCAAGCGGCGTCCGCATTTGGCGCACCCTGCAGGCCACAGCCGGCCAGCCGCCCAGCCCTCAGCCGCCCCAGAGGCACCCGCTCGGATCCCGCTGCTCGAGCCCGTCCTCCTCCGATTCCCTTGACAAGTTATTAGCGGCTGCTAACTTATGCGTAGTTAGTAGTCACTAATTACTTCTCAGGAGGCATCGTGCTCGACTCACGCCGGAGGGCCTGGACCCTCGCCATCGTCTCAGTAGGGCTGTTCATGGTGGTGCTCGACAACCTCGTCGTCAGCGTCGCGCTGCCCAGCATCCACCGCGATCTCGGTGCCTCCATCCAGGCGCTCGAGTGGACGGTCAACGCCTACACCCTCACCTACGCCGTCCTGCTGCTGACCGGCTCCGCGCTCGGAGATCGCTTCGGGCGCAAACGGATGTTCATGTTCGGGATCGGCCTGTTCACGGCCTCTTCGGCCGCCGCCGCGCTCGCCCCGAGCACCGGCACCCTGATCGCCGCCCGCGCCGTGCAGGGACTGGGAGCGGCGATCGCCACCCCCCTGACCCTGACCCTGCTGGCCGACGCCTTCCCGCCCGCCCAGCGCGGCCTGGCGATCGGCGTCTGGTCCGGGATCAGCGGCGTCGCCGTCGCCCTCGGCCCGCTCGTCGGAGGGGCCGTCGTCCAGGCCGCCTCCTGGCACTGGATCTTCTGGATCAACGTCCCGATCGGCCTCGCCCTCGTTCCGCTGGCCGGCGCCCGCCTGACCGAGAGCCGCGGACCCAACGCCGCGCTTGACTTCGGCGGCCTCGGGCTCGGCTCGAGCGGACTGTTCGGGATCGTCTTCGGCCTCGTCCGCGCCCAGTCGCTGGGGTGGACCAGCCCGACCGTGCTGATCGCGCTGATCGCCGGCGCCGTCCTGGTCACCGCGTTCGTCATCTACGAGCGGCGCGTCGCCAACCCGATGCTGCCGATGGAGTTCTTCGCCAACCGCGGCTTTGCGGTCACCAACGCCGTCTCGCTGGCCATGTACTTCGGGATGTTCGGCTCGATCTTCTTCCTCAGCCAGTTCCTGCAGAACGTGCTCGGCAACTCGCCGTTGCAGGCCGGGGTCAAGCTGCTGGTCTGGACCGGAGCGACGATGCTCGTCGCGCCGCTCGCCGGGCTACTTCTCCGAGCGCTTCGGCAGCCGGCTGTTCATGGCCGCCGGCCTCGCCCTGCAGGCGATCGCGCTCGGCTGGCTGGCCACCGCTGGCCGGCGTCGGGGAGACCTATGCGAGCATGATCGGCCCGTTCATCCTCGCCGGCGCCGGGATGGCGCTCGTGTTCGCCCCGTCGGCCACCGCGGTGCTCGCCTCGGTGCGCACCGACCAGGCCGGCCAGGCCTCCGGGGCGACCAACGCGATCCGCGAACTGGGTGGCGTGCTCGGCGTCTCGGTGCTCGCCACCGTGTTCACCAGCCACGGCGGCTACGGCTCGCCGCAGGCCTTCGTCAACGGCCTGACGCCCGCGATGTGGGTCGGCACGGCCGTCCTGGCCGCCGGTGCGCTGACCGCCCTCGTGCTCCCGTTCAGCACGAAGGCGATCGCGCCGGTCGCAGGCCGAGACCGAGGCCACCGGCCGGCCCGAGCAACCGAGCGGTCGCTGCCCTGACCCCGACCCCAGCCGCCTGACCGTCCCCTAGGATCGAACCGTCCTCGACGACATGGCACCGATGCCCCGCAGCCTCACCGACAGCACCTCCACCCGTCCGCGTGTCCCGGCCGCCGAGCGCCGGGACGCGCTGATCGAGGCGGCGATCCACGAGTTCGCCCACACCGGGCTGCACGGCACTCCGGTGGACCGGATCGCCCGCCGCGTCGGGGTCGCCCAGCCGTATGTGTTCAGCCTGTTCGGAAGCAAGCGCGAGCTGTTTCTGGCCGCCGTGCAGCGGGGGCTTCGAGGAGGTGGCGGCTGGATGACGGAGGCTGCCGAAGCCTTCGATCCCGCGATCGCGCTGCCCGACACGGACGTCATGACGGCCATGGGCCAGCTCTACGTCGAGCGTCTGGGCAGCGATCGAGACCATCTCATGCTCCAGCTGCAGGCCTACGCCGCCTGTGATGACGAGATCATCCGCGACCGGGTGCGCACGCTCTACGCCCGGCTGGTCGAGCACGTCCAGCGGCTGACCGGCGCCGAGCAGGAGCGGATCGACGAGTTCTTCCGCTACGGCATGTGGCTCAACGTCGCCGCCGCGATGGGCGTCGCCGGACCTCTCGGTCGGCTGTGAGTGGGTGCAGGCCGAGCTGGCGCTGGAGACGCCCCTGACTACGCGGCCGTGCGGCCCTCTGGATAGCGCTCAAGGCCGTCGTCGGGCGAGCGGCTCCCAGGGCGCCGCGTAGTCGACGTACTGGCGATAGCTGGGCCGGATCCCGGGGTCAGCATCCAGGGTGCCGAGTCGGACCCCGACCTCCCCGGGATCGGTGGACGAGCGGCTGAACAGGGCCGAACCGCACTCGCCGCAGAACCACTTCTCAAAGCCGGTCTCGGGCTTCCACGCCCGCAGATGCTCCTCGCCGGAGAGGATCCGGAACGAGCCGTGCGCGGCCCGTCCGTTGGCGGCGGCCGCGGTCCGCTGCGCCGCTGGCAACGGGTGCAGTGGCAGTAGCCGGCCGAGACCAACGGCTCTGAGAGCGCGTAGCGCACCGCGCCGCAGTTGCAGCCGCCGGTCAACGGCTCCGCTCACGTCGCCGGCGGGCGAGGCGTCGTCGGTCACGCCGGCACCTGCTGGGCGAGATCGCGGGCGGGCTCGATCCGCCAGCGCTGGGCGACCGCGGCGAGCTGCTCGTCGACCGCCCAGCGGTCGCCTGCGGGTCGCCCGTGAAGGCCGGGTTGGCGCCCTTGAGCGCCATGCTGCCGGTGTTGTCCCCGGCGCGGCGGATCGCCTCCACGTCCTCGGCGCTCAGCCGCGGCTCGTCGGGCAGCGCCGCCAGCTCGGCCCGCTTGTCCTCGACCGGGCGGGCGTCGGGCCCCGCCTCCTGGATCAGCGTCGGCACCACGCACTGCACGGCATCGTGGGCGAGATTCCACTGGCAGGCGAGCTGGATCGCGGTCAGGCCGGTGCGCTGCGCGATCGGCCGCATCGCGTCCAGCCGGGCCCGGCCGCCCTCGATCCACCCCGCGGGCCGGAAGCCGCGATGGTCCCCGCGGGCCAGCTCGGCGCCGGCGTGCACGTCATCGAAGAGCAGGCCGCCGTAGTCGACCACGCGGGTGATGACCCGCACGCGTTGCTCGGAGGCGGCGCCGAGCACGAGCTCGCCGGGCCATGGCTCGAGCGGGCCGAGGATGATCATCGCCCAGTCGATCATGTCCCCGAAGCGCTCCAGGCAGTCGATCACGTCGAGCGTGAAGCCGTTGGCGGGCCCGGGAGCGACCCCGATCATCCGGGTCAGACCCGCATCGCGCAGAGCGGCCATGCCGTTCCAGACCGCCTCGCTCGTGTAGCCGATGCGGTCGGGGTTGTGGAGCAGCAGCAGGTCGAAGCGGTCGGTACCGCAGCGCTCGAGGCTGCGCTCGGTCGCCATCCGCAGGTAATCGGCGTAGCCGTCGGGGCCGCGCAGTGCCGGGTCGGTGAAACGCGGGAAAGCCCTTGGCCCCGTTGCGCTCACCGTCATAGAAGTCATGACCGATGGCTCCGACCACGCACATCCGGTCACGCGTGCGCTCGGCGGCAGCGAGCGCGCGGCCCAGCATCGCGTCGGCCTCACCGGCCCCGTATACGTCGGCGGTGATCACCGTCCGGATCGTCTCGTCGGGGGTGATGAGGGCGAGGAAGCGCTCGTCGTCGATCGGCTCGCCGAAGTGCATGAAGCGACCCCCGCTCCAGGTCCCGACGGCCATCGGTCCCGGGTCGATCGGCAGATGCGAGGCGCTCATCACGAGCCAGTTTAGTCCCGGCTCCGAGCGTCCAGCGGCTCTGATCTCATCCCGGACGCCCCGCTGCGCCCCTTCAACGCTGGCGCCACCACCTCCCGTTGATGAGGTCATGGAAGACGACGTCATTGCGTCCGCAGATGGTGACCACCTCCCAGTAGCGGCGCCGCAGAGGCCGCTCGGTCCACCACCGGTCCTCGATCAGCCACGACTCACGGACCGAGTCGATCGTCCGGTCCTCGACGGTGACCGGTCGCCCCCCGGGGTCTGCGGTGACCGCGACCCGGCGGGGCACCGACAACCGGCGCGGTCCGCTCATTCGTAGGGCGCCAGCACCGAGCGGCGCTCGGGCAAGCGGGAGTCGGGGTCGATCTCGAGCACGCGCAGGGCCGCCTCGGGACCGGCCGCGGCCCGGGCCTGGTGGATCGCCTCGCGCAGCCGGGCGGCCCGGGCGGCGGCGGGATCCTCGAGCAGCACCCGCTGATCGGAGGCGGCCGGCCCAAAGCGTTCGACGGCGAGCCGGAGGATCTCGGCGGGCGCCGGCATCACGGCCAGCCGCGGGGTGAGGGCGAGGCGCATGCGCAGCGGGTCCGACAGCGCCTCGCGGAACACCACCGTCTCGCGCCAGGTCCCCCCGGACTCGACCAGCCCGGCCGAGATGACGACCGCGCGCAGGGTCCGCCCACGTCGCTCCCGGCGGGCGAGCAGACGGTCGATGAGCAGCCCGAGCCCACGCTCGAGCTGGGTTCCGGAGGTCGCTTCCGGGAGCTCGAGGACCTCGCGCAACTGTTCGCCGGCGATCCGTGGGCGCAGTGCACTGTCTCCACCCTGGGCAAGCTCGTGGGCGATCAGGCCCCGTCGTCCGAAGCGGTCCGCGAGCGCCGCCACGGGCAGTGCGGCGAGCTCGCCGAGCGATCCCACCCCGAGCCGCTCGAGCGCCTCGGGGAGATCGGCCAGCGCGGGCCGCGCGCGCAACAGCGCGACCGGCACCGGCGCCAGATAGGCACGCGCCTCGTCGCGCCCCCCGGACACGATCTCGGCCCGGCGGAGTGCGGGCCCGCGTCGCCGCGGCGACGGCCGCAAAACGTGAGGGCGCCACGCCGAAGCGAGCCGGGAAGCGCAGCGCCGCGGCGGGCCGCCGCCAGCACGCCCTTCGATCTCCGCCGTGCAGGCGCAGCAGGCCCCGGGCATCGAAGCAGGCCACCCCCGGCCGCTCGGGCTCGACCGCGGCCCCGATCGACTCCAGGCGGACGAGCAGCCGCTCCCAGTGGTCGGCGACCCCGGCCGGATCGGGGGGCACCAGGGTCAACTGCGGACAGCGGGAGAGTGCCTCCCCGAGCCGCATCCCCGGATGCACGCCGAACGCCTCGGCGGCCGGAGAGACCTCCCCCACCTGCTGGGCCCCACCCGGCTCGGGAGCGAGCGCGGTGGGCGCCTGCAGGAGCTCGCGGCGTTCCCCGACCGCGGTGGTGAGGGCGAGACGGGGGATGAGCACACAGACGATCACGATACGAACATATGTTCGCACCGGGCACGGACGACCACAAGTCCTCAGGCACGGCGGGCGCTTGTCGGTTTCGTCCGGCCGGTCGGGCACCATGGCCGACCCGTGCCCCCACTGCGCACCCCCGTCAACCGCTTCGCACTTCGCGCCTGGCAGGAGCGCGCGCTGGAGGCGATGGCCGGCCTGGGAGCGCCGTCCCGACCGCCCCTTCCTGCTCTCCGCCGCCCCCGGGAGCCGGCAAGACCCGCCCGGCCCTCGAACTCGCCCGCCGCCAGCTCGCCTCCGGAGCGATCGACGCAGTCGTGATCGCCTGTCCGACCGCCCCCCTGACCCGCCAGTGGGCGCGCGCCGCCGGCGACCTCGGGCTCGACCTGGCTCCCGATGCTGACTCGCCCCAGCCCCCGGTGGGCTTCCACGGAGTGGCGGTCACCTACGCGCGGATCGCCAAGGCGCCGAAGCGGTGGGGGCGGGAACTGCCGCGGCGCACCCTGATCGTCGCTGACGAGGCCCACCACCTCGGCGAGGAGCTCACCTGGGGCATCTCCTTCACCGAGGCCTTCGGGCAGACGTCATCGTGGCTGCTGCTGTCGGGCACCCCGTTTCGCTCCGACGCGGCCCCGATCCCAGGCATCAGCTACGACAGCGAGGGGATGGCCGAACCCGACGCGGCCTACGGCTACGCCGAGGCAGTCGCCGACCGGATCTGCCGCCCGGTGCAGTTCGTGGCCTACGACGGCACGCTCTCCTGGCGCAGCGGCGACGACGTGATCGAGACGACATTTCGAGACCGTGCTCTCCAGCCGCGAGTCAAGCCGCCGGTACCGAACCGCGATCTCAACCGACCTTCCCGACGGACTGCCCCGGATCCTCGCCGAGGCCGACGTCCGGCTGCGCCAGATCCGCGCCGACGGGCACCGCGACGCCGGCGGCCTGGTCATCGCCGCCGACTCCGAGCACGCCCGGCAGATCGCCAAGCTGCTGCGGGAGGTGACCGGGCGCGTGCCCGTCGTCGTCCTGCACGCCGAGACGCGCGCGGCGGCCAAGCTGGCCGCGTTCGCCGGTTCGGCCGATCCCTGGATCGTCGCCGTGAACATGGTCTCCGAAGGGGTCGACATCCCGCGCCTACGGGTCGGCGTCTACGCGACCGCCGCCAAGACCGCGCTGATCTTCCGCCAGATCGTCGGGCGCTTCGTGCGCACGATCCCCGGCCGGCCGGTCGAGCCCAGCTGGCTGTATGTGCCCGCTGATCCGATCCTGCGTGACCACGCGGCCACGATCGAGCAGGAGGTCCGGCGGGCTCGCCGCGGGCCCGGCGAGGCCGACGATCTGCTCGATGACGGAGAGCTCGAGCGGGCCCAGCGGCGCGAGACCGAACCTGACGCGATGCCGGAGTTCGTCCCCCTCAATGCCGATGTCGCCCCCCAGATGAGCCTGTTCGGGCCGCCCCAGCCCGCCCGCGGTTCAGCCGCCGAGCGGTGGGGCATCGCGCCCGGCGGCCCGTGGCCCGGCGGCCGGCGCGCGGCGCGGGGCTCACGGCCGCAGGCCGGCAGACCGCGCCGGCCGGGCCGCGCGAGATCCCCGCCTTCGAGCGGCGGCGGATGCTGCGTGACGAGCGACATCGGCTCGTCTCCGAGGTCCGCCGCCGCGACGGCACCAGCCATCGCGAGATCAACGCCTGGCTGAACCGTCAGCTCGGGATCGCCAGCGTCGAGAAGGCGAGCCTGTCCGAGCTCGAGCGGTCGGTCGAGCTGCTGGTCGGCAAGCTCACCGGCAAGCCGCCGCAGCGCTGATCGGACGCGTTCGACGGTGGCGCGAGGCGGGTATATGCTCGCCGCCCGGAGAGAGGAGAGTGCCGTGTCCCGTATTTCCCGTCTGGCCGCCGTCACGGCCGTCGCGCGTTACCGCCTGGTGACCACACCGGTGGCCCTCGCCGCCACCGGACCGTATGTCGCCCTTGGCGACTCGTACACCGCCGGACCGCTGGTCCCGACGCCGACGGGCAACCCGATCCTGTGTGGGCGGTCGACCAACAACTACCCGCAGGACGTGCGGCGAGCGATCGGCCCCTCGGCCTTCACGGACGCGAGCTGCAGCAGCGCGACGACGGCCGACATGACGCAGCCTCAGAGCCTGCAGGGCGGGTTGCAGACCGCTCCCCCGCAGTTCGACGCGCTGCGTTCAGACGACGCGCTCGTCACGCTCGGGATCGGCGGTAACGACGCCGGTCTGATCGGCGTCGCCGAGGAGTGCGCCAAGCTCGACGCCGCGTGGCCGTTCGGAACCCGGTGCAAGGATCACTACAGCTCGGGCGGCACGGACAGCAACGTGAACGCGATCAACGCGACCGGCCCCAAGGTGGCGCGGTCATCCAGGGCATCCACGCCCGCGCGCCGCAGGCTCGCGTGATCGTGGTCGGCTATCCCGATGGCCTGCCGACCAGCGGCACCTGCTGGCCGGTGGTGCCCTTCTCCTCGGGCGACGTGAGCTATTTCAACGGGCTCGAGACCCGGCTCAACGCCGTGATCTCGTCAGCGGCGCAGAGCAAGGCCGCGACCTATGTGGATACGTACCGGTCGAGCATCGGTCACGATGCCTGCAAGGCGCCGGGCACAGCGTGGGTCAACGGGATCATCCCGACCTCCCCCGCGTATCCGCTGCATCCCAACCAGGCCGGCGAGTTCAACATGGCGACCCAGGTCCTGGCCCACCTCCCGTGACGCGGCGATGAGCCCGCCCCGATCCCCGATCTCAGGAACGACGACCATGGCACCTGACCTGCCTGATCTGCCTGATCACCGGCCTTGCGATCGGGGGCGTGCGGACGCTGCGGGCCTTCGGCCAGCGGATTCCCCGCGCCGGTGGCCTGCTCGCCCAGTCGCTGAGCGGCATCGTCAAGGACAAGACGATCCTGATCACCGGCGCCTCATCGGGGATCGGCGAGGCGACGGCGCTGAAGCTGGGCGCGGCCGGCGCGACCGTGCTGCTCGTGGCCCGGACCAAGAAGAAGCTCGACGAGGTCGCCGCCGAAGTCGACGCCGCCGGCGGCCGGGGGCTCTCGTACCCGTGTGACCTGACCGATCCCGATGACGTGGACCGGATGGCCGGCGTGGTGCTCGATGAGCACGGGGTCGTCGACGTCCTGGTCAACAACGCCGGCAAGTCGATCCGCCGCTCGGTCAACCGCTCCTATGACCGTTTCCACGACTACCAGCGCACCATGCAGCTCAACTACTTCGCGCCGGTCAAGCTGATCCTCGATCTGCTGCCGGTGATGCGCGAGAACGGCGCGGGCCACATCGTCAACATCTCGAGCATCGGGCTGCAGGTCAACACGCCCCGGTTTGCCGCCTACCTGGCCTCCAAGGCGGCGCTGGACGCCTTCTCGCGGTCGATCGCTCCGGAGGTGATCGGGGACGGGGTGCACCTCACCACCGTCTACATGCCGCTCGTCCGCACGCCGATGATCGCCCCGACCAGCGTGTATGACCGCGTGCCGACACTCAGCCCCGAGCAGGCGGCGGAGATGATCACGGACGCGATCCGCAAGCGGCCCAAGCGGGTCGCCACGACGCTGGGCAGTCTCGGACAGCTCACCTACGCGATCGCGCCGGGCGCTCAGGACCTGGTCGTCAACCGCGCCTACCAGCTGTTCCCGGAAGGGGGCAACAAGCCCGACGACCGCCGGATCGCGGCCGAGCAGCGCGCGTTCGCTCAGGCCACCCGCGGCGTGCACTGGTAGCGCGCCGCCCATCAGGGCGGCGAACGCGGCGGCGCCGATGTTGCCGCCGCTGATCACGACGCCACCCGGGCGCCCGGGCGCCGAGACCGTCCCGGCCAGCAGGGCGGCGAGCGCACAGGCGCCGCTCGGCTCGACCGCGAGCTTGCAGCGCTCGAACAGGAAGCGCATCGCCGCGACGATCTGCCCGTCGGAGACGGTCACCACCGAGTCGACGAGCCGGCTGATCACGGGCCAGGTCAGCTCTCCGGGCATCGCGGTCTGCTGGCCGTCGGCGATCGTCGGCCCGACCTGCACCCGCACCCGCTCGCCGGCCGCCAGTGAGCGCTTGACGTCATCGGACGCCTCGGGCTCGACGCCGATCACCCGGGTCTGCGGGGCGAGCGCGGCGATCACGGTGGCGCAGCCCGAGATCAGGCCACCGCCGCCGACCGGGACGAGCAGGATGTCCGGTGCGCCGTCCTCGCAGCAACTCGAGCGCGACCGTCCCCTGCCCGGCCATCACAGCGGATCGTCGAAAGGATGCACGAGCGTCAGGCCGCGCTCGGCGGCCAGCGCGCGGACGAGCGCTTCGCGATCGTCGCGGTAGCGGTCAAACGTGATCACCTCGGCCCCGTAGCCCTCGGTGGCCGCCCGCTTGAGCGCCGGCGCGTCAGCGGGCATGAGGATCACCGCGCGCGTCCCGAACAGCCGCGCGGCGAGCGTCACCGCCTGAGCGTGGTTGCCCGAGGAGACGGCGCAGACGCCGCGGGCTCGCGCCGCTCCGGGTCAAGCGCGGCGAGCGCGTTGTAGGCGCCGCGGAACTTGAACGCGCCGCCGCGCTGGAGGTTCTCGGCCTTGAGCGCCACGCGCGCCCCGGTCAGCTCGTCCAGCGTGCGCGAGCGCAGCACCGGCGTGCGGTGGGCGACACCGTCCAGCCGCCGCTCGCGCGGCGTGGACGTCCGTGCAGCCCGATCGCGGCGGCGACCGGCCCCGACACCGCTAGGCGGTGGCGCCGGCGTCCCGCATCAGACGCCCGACCGGCACCGCTTGCAGGTGGTGGCTCGACCAGGCTGAGACGCAGCCGGCCGAGCAGCACCTGGGCTTCGGCCGGATTGCTGATCCGCAGCTCGATCACCTCTCCGGCCCGCAGGCGGCCGAGCGGGTCGGCGCGGTCACTGAGGCGCACGGCGCCCGCGATCAGCCGGCCGCCGGCGCCGTGGGCGACGAGCCACTGACCGAGGCTCGGGCCGTTGGAGGTGTAGAGGAAATGATGGTGAAAGCCCATCGGTCCGATCAGATGGTGCAGCTCGCCGCGGGTCCCCATCCAGCGCACGAGGCCGCCGTTGGGCAGGCGCGGCAGGGCCTGATCGCCGTAGCTGATCACGTTGGCGTCCAGCGGCAGGGAGGACTGCGACGAGTCCGAATGAGGCGTGCATCCCGTACGCCGGCGAGCAGAGCCGCGATCGGCTGGACCTGGCCTCCGGTCGTATCGATCAGCACACCGACCTCGGGCGAGTCGGTCTCGACCGCGGTGACCGGGCGGATGTGGGCGAAATGCGAGACGAGCGCGTAGGAGGCGTGCGTGGTCAGCGCCCACAGCGCCAGCGCGAGCGCGGCGACGGCGGTCGTGGTCGCGTGGGCGGTGCGGACGCGCCAGACCGGGCGCAGCCGGGCCCGGCGCTCGTCACTGAGGATCAGCGACGCGGTCGACGGCCGCCGCGCGAACGAGGTGTCGGGCTGATGCTCGATCTCGAGCGCGCGGGTGATGGCCGGCCCGAGGTCGGCCTCGCGGCGCGCGACCTGGGCGAGCTTGAAGCGCTTCAGGCGCCGCGTTGGACGCGCGCACGTGCCCGACGCCCGAATCCGTAGGAGACGACCGGGCAGCCGCGGATGATCGCCTCGAGCACGGTCAGGCCGGCGCTCGAGTGCACGAGCACGTCGGCGGCCGCGAGCACGTCGCCCATGCGGTCGGTGAAGCCCATGATCCGCAGCCGTGGCTCGCCGGCGAAGCGCTTGGCGACCGTGGCCCGCGTCTTGTCATTGCGCCCGCACAGGCAGAGCACGGTCGCGTCCTCGAAGGCGAGGGCGGCGCGGGTGGCTCCGGCGAGGTCACCGACGCCCCAGCCGCCGCCGGACACGGCGATCACGCGCCCCTCGGCGGGCAGCGCCAGCGCGCGCCGCGCCTCGGCCCGCGAGCGGGCGGCGAGGAAGGCCGGCGACGTCGGCGGCTTGGCCCAGCGCACGCTGCCCGGGCCGGCGATCGCCTCGACCTCGTCCGCGGACTCGGGATGGGTGATGAAGTGCAGGTCGATCCCGGGATGGGCCCAGAACTGCAGGCCGGCGAGATCCGTGATCGAGGAGTAACACGGGCACCTTGAGCCGGCCGTTACGTCGCAGCTCACCGAGCACGGCGGTCACGCCGGGGTAGGTGGAGACGATCTGATCGGGATCGTGGGCCTTGATCAGGCGCATCAGCCCGCGGCCACCGAACACCGTCAGCAGCTTGCGCGACAGCCAGCGGGTCGGCGCGAAGTACATGAACAGCCAGTACTGCAGATCGAACAGCCACGGCAGGTACTGGAACATGAAGGCGGAGTTCTCGCGCAGCACCTTGGTCAGCACGGGGCCCATCGCGGGCAGGCCGTTGACGACCGAGATGTGGGCGTCGGGATCCTCGTCGGCGAACTCACGGGCGATCGCGCGCGCGGGCAGGTCGTGGCCCTCGCCGATGTCCGCGGAGATGATCAGCACCTCGCGCGGCTTGGCCTCGGCGTCGGGCTCACCGGCGGGGATGACGGCGGCGTCCTCCTCGTCCTTCTTGGTCTTCGCCTGCTCCCGGCGCCACTCGACGTACTTGCGCACGCCCTCGGCGAACGGGGTCGCGGCGGTCCAGTCGAGCTCGGCCCGGGCCCGCTCGCCGGAGACGATCTTGGTCCCGAGGTCTCCCGGACGGGCCGGCATGTAGACGATCTCGGTGTTGCCGACGATCTCCTGCACGAGCTCGGCGATCTGGCGGATGGTGACGTTCTCGTCGCTGACCAGGTTGTAGACCCGGTTGGTGGCCACCTCATCGAGGCCACGGGCGACGCCGACGGCGAGATCCTCGACGTAGACGAAGCGCCGGGACTGCATCCCATCACCGGAGAGCGTGAGTGGCTCACCGGCGAAGGCCTTGTTGACGAAGGCGGGGATGACCGCGGCCTCGCGGGCGCGCGGGCCGTAGGGGATCCCGAAGCGGAGGATCGTGTAGTCGATGCCGTAGAGCTCCTGATAGCTCTTGCAGTAGAGCTCGCCGGCCAGCTTGGTCGACGTGTAGAGGTGGCTCGGCGGCGGCAGCAGCGTGTCCTCGTCGACCTCGTCGGACTCGGTGTCCGAGTAGACCCAGATCGTCGAGGCATAGACGACGCGCTTGACCCCGGCGCGGCGGCAGGCCTCGAGCACGGCGACGGTGCCGCGGGCGTTGACGCGCTCAGCGTCCTCGGGCGAGGCGTGGACGTCGTTGACGTCGGCGACCGCGGCGAGGTGGGCGACCGCGTCACAGCTGTGCAGCGCGCGCTCGAGCGCCTCGCGGTCGGTGATCGAGCCGAGCACGGTGTCGACAGAGCCGGCCTCATGCCACGGCGAGGGCCGCAGGTCGTAGATGACCGGCTCATGACCGGCCAGGCGCAGCTTGTCGACCACGTGGGAGCCGATGAAGCCTGAGCCTCCTGTGACGAGTACGCGCATGGTCAGTTCACCGGCCGGTAGTACAACGGAACGCAGGAATGGTTTCGCGCCACCCAGTCGGAATTGGGCAGATCATCGTCGTGACCCATGATCCGATGGCAGGGCTCGTCGTAGACGCGGCCGGTGGACTTCTCCAGCCAGTCGAACACGATGTACTTGTACAGGCCCGAGGTCATCCCCTCCGGGAGCTGCAGGCGACTCGGGAACTGCGGGTCGAGCTCGGTCGCGGCGGTCTCGTTCTTCCAGCTGACGATCTCGGGCATGCGCTCGATCTGGAGCAGGCCGAGCGCGGCGGTGAACTCGCTCATGCGGAAGTTCAGGCCGGCGACCTCGTAGGTCGGCTTGCCGTAGTTGCGGAACGCTCGCGCGTGCTCGATCACCTCGGGACGGCGGGAGACGAGCACGCCGCCCTCGCCGGTCGAGATCGTCTTGGTCGCGTACAGCGAGTAGATGCCGGCGTCGCCCCACGCGCCGGGCTTGACGCCGTTCCAGCTCGCGCCATGGGCATGGGCGCAATCCTCGATCAGGAAGATGCCGTGCTCGCGGCAGTAGGCGGCGATCCGCTCGGAGTCAAACGCGATATGGCCACCGATGTGGACGAGGAACGCGGCCTTGGGCTTGTGCTGGTCGGCGGCCCGCTCGAAGTCCGCGAACGACATGCAGAGGTCCTCGCGGTTGCAGTCCACGAAGCGCACCTCGGCACCGGCGCGGACTGCGGCCAGCGGCGTGGCCATGAAGGTGTTGGAGGGGCACAGGACCGATGTCCCCGGGGCCGACGCCGGCGAAGTGCAGCGCGGCCATCGCGCCTCCGGCCCAGCTCGACATCGCGACCGCGGGCAGCTCGTTCCACGCCTCCCAGCCGGCCTCGAAGCGGCCGTTCATGTCGGCCTCCGACCAGCGGTTGGAGTCGAGCACCTCGTCGATCAGGCTGTGCAGGCGGGCGCGGTCGCGCTGATCGAAACCGATCGCGAAGCGCGTGTAGTCGGGGACGCTCTGGGGGGAGGCGGATGCGGAAGTCATATGAAGGTGTGCGCGCGCGTGCGGGCTTCGACGCGTTGCTGTCGCCGGCCAGGCGTGTCGAACCCCGCCCAGAGTGCCATCGTGCCAGAGAGCCGGGCGCGGTGGCAAGCCTGTCAGACGGCTAGGACGGTACCGACTTTACGCCGGTCCAGCTCTCTGAGGATAGGCGTCAGCGCCGCCGCCGTCCGGCGGTGCGAATCGCGGGCGCTGTAGAAGTCCGCGTCGTGCAGCAGGATCACGTCCCCCGGGAGCACCCCGGCCAGCACGCGGCTCGCGATCCGGTTCGGGGTGGTGTGACGCCGCCAGTCCTTGCCCCACCGCGACCACAGCAGCGGCCGCAGCCCGGCGGCCCGGACCGCGACCAGCCCTGCCGGGCTGTAGATGCCGAACGGCGGACGGTGGAGGACCGGCGAGGCGCCGATCGCGTCCTCGATCGCCGCCACGCCCCGGCGCACGTCCTCGCGACACGACCGCCGGCGGCAGGCGCGCCTGAAGGCGATGGCGGAAGCCGTGCAGCCCGACCGCATGCCCGGCGGCGACGATCTCGGCCAACAGGGACGGCCGGCGCTGCACCTGCTCACCGATCACGAAGAAGGTCGCCGGCGTCGCGGTCCGGGCCAGCACCTCGAGCACCGCGGGAGTGCCCTCCGGATGCGGCCCGTCGTCGAAGGTCAGGGCGACGCCCGTGGCCGTCGGGAGGCGCCGGGGCAGGCCGAGCGCATCGGCGGCGCGGAGGTTGACCGGGGCGAGCAGATGGGCGAGCACGTGATGGATGATCGCTGACCGCCTCGCTACAAAGGGCTGATGTCGCCGGACGCCGACCGCTGGATCCCGGAGCCGACCCTGCGGGTCGCCTACCGCCGCGCCAGCCAGGCGAGCGTCGAGGACCTCTGGTCCGCCGCCCAGACCGTCACCCTGCGCGACACGGCCCTGCTGGGACGGCTCGTCCGCTGGCGGATCCCCGGCCTCTCGGCCCAGCTGCGCTTCGACGAGATGTTCCGCGCGGCACCGTTTCAGACGCTCGACGCGGGCGAGCACCATCTCGTGTCCGGGCTGGTCGGGCGTATCTGGACGCTGCGCCGTGACTATCCGACGCTGGACTCACCCGAGGCGTTCGATGGCTGGCGGACCCCCGGCACGGCTCGGGTCGTGTTCGCGCAATGGGCGCGAGGCGGACCCCGACGGCGGGTCGCAGCTGTGTGTGGAGGCCCGGGTGGAGGCGATCGGACGTCAGGGTTCGATCGGGGTGGCCGCGGTACGGCCGATCGTGCGCACCTTCGGCTCGCTCGTGGCCACCGAGGGGATCGCCGCGGCCGTCCGCAGGGCCGAACGGAGCTGACCCGGCGCTCGGGGCCACCGGCTGCCGCATCTCCCGTGTAACGCCCACGCAACGATCTGCCAACCGATGCCGCGGGCACGTCTAACGTGACCGGAACGATGGACTCACGCTTTGAGGCCGAGGTCACGGTCCGCTTCGTGCGCTACGCGAACACCGAGACCGGCTGGGCGGTGCTCGACGCCGCTCAGGCCGACGGGACGCCGGTCGCGCTCGTCGGCCCGCTGGTTCATCTCGAGGAGCGCGAGCGTGTCCAGGTCAGCGGCACCTGGGTGCAGGACAGCCGCTACGGCGCTCAGGTCAAGGTCGCCGAGGCGCGGCCGCTGCCGCCCGATGATCCGCAGGTGCTGGCCACCTACCTGAAGCGGGTCAAGCATGTCGGCGCCAAGCGTGCGGCCAACCTGGTCAGGCCGGTACGGGGCCGCCGAGGTCCTCGACGCGATCGATCGCGATCCGGCGGGCGCGTTCGCCGCCGCCGGGCTGACCGGTGCTCGCGCCGGCGAGGCGGCCGCCTCGTGGCAGACGCTGCGGGTCACGCGCCGCCTGCATCTGCTGCTGGCGCCGCACGGCCTGGCCTATCTCGCCGGGCGGATCCACGAGCATCACGGCGACGGGGCCCACGAACGCATCGCCGCCGATCCCTACGAGCTGACCAGCCTGTTCGGCGTCGGCTTCGCCATCGCCGACCGGATCGCGCTGGCCACCGGGACCGCCGCGCACGCCGGCGCGCGCGAGCGCGCGGCGATCCTCCACATCCTCGCCGAGGCCGAGCGCAACGGCAGCACCTGCCTGCCGACCGGCGACGCGCTCGCCCAGGCCGAGGACCTGCTCGGGGCCGCGCCCGAGCCCGACGATCGTCGAGGAGCTGGTGCGCGTCGGTGCCTGCGTCCGGGAGGACGGCTGGCTCTACCGCGCCGCGACCGCCGCCCTCGAGGCGGAGCTGGCCGGGCAGGTCGCCGAGCTGGTGGCGGCGGCGCCCGCCGAGCGGCTGACCGGCGACTGGCGATCGCGCCCAGCGCACACAGACCGCCGGGACCACCGCGGCCGGCGCGCCGGGGACCGGGACCCACCCGGATGACCTCACCGCGGAACAGCGGGCCGCCCTCGACGCCGCCTTCGCTCATCGCCTGTCGGTGATCACCGGGGGCCCGGGCACGGGCAAGACCGCGTCGATCCGCTCGATCGCGACGGCGGCCACCGCCCGCGGCGCGCGGGTGATGCTGCTCGCCCCCACCGGCCGCGCCGCGGTGCGGATGACCGAGGCGAGCGGGCTCAAGGCCCGGACGGTGCACTCGGCGCTGGGCTGGATTCCCGGCGAGGGACCCGACCCATGACCAGCACGATCCGCTCGGCTGCGACCTGCTGGTCGTCGACGAGACCTCGATGGCCAACCTCGAGCTGCTCGTCACCCTGCTGCGGGCGGTCGGGGGCGAAACGCACGTGGTGCTGGTCGGCGATGCCGATCAGCTCGCCCCGGTCGGGGCGGGCAAGCCGTTCGCCGAGCTGGTGGCCAGCGCGCTCGTGCCGGCCACCCGGTTGACCCACATCTTCCGCCAGGCCGCCGGCAGCATGATCGTCCAGGGCGCGCACGCGATCCGCCGCGGGGAGATGCCGGAGTTCGCCCCCACCGACGGGATGCGCCGCGACCTGTTCATGATCGAGCGCCGTCCGGCGCGGGAGGCCCTGGCCGAGATCGTGTCACTGGTCGCCGAGCGGCTCCCGGCCCACTACGGCGTGGACCCGGTCCGCGACATCCAGGTGTTCGCGCCGGTCTACCGGGGCGAGCTCGGGATCGACGCGATCAACCTGGCGCTGCGCGGCGCGCTGAACCCCGGCGGCCAGCCGGTCCGCGGCGGCCGGTTGCGGCTCGGGGACAAGCTGATGATGACCGGGCGCAACCTGCATGAGCTCGGGCTGATGAACGGGACCCTGCTGCGGCTGCTCGACGAGGTCTCGGGGGACGGCTCCGATGATGCGGCGCTGATCGTCGGCGCCGACGACGCCGTCTTCCGGCTGCCCACCGAGGACGCCGACCGGCTGCGCCTGGCCTACGCCTGCTCGGTCCATCGCGGCCAGGGGATCGAGCTGCCGGTGGCGGTGATCGTCGCGCATCCGGCCGCCGGCGCCTTCTTCCTGCGGCGCGAGATGCTCTACACCGCGGTCACGCGGTCACGCGTGGCGACCGTCATCGTCGGCACGCACGAGGTGGTCGCGCGGGCGGTCCGGACCGCCGACACGGGGCGCCGGCACGGCCGGCTCGGAGCGCGGCTGGCCCGGTCGCGAGGGCGAGAACTGACGCGGCTTCGGCGCGGTCCGCCGGCGTCAGCTGCGGCGCTCGTAGACGACCGCGATTGCGTCGTGCCCGGCCGGCGCGAAGTTCGCCATCCGGGCCATCAGCGCCTGCGTCGGGCTGCCCTCGAGCACGACCGCCACCCGCACCGTCGGGCTCACCGCCCGCGAACCCGACGCCAGTCCTGAGGTCCAGTCCAGATAGGCGGCCTGAACCCGGTGGGTGAAGGCGTCGATCGGGTTGCCGGCCCAGATCCGCCCGCCCGCCAAGCGCGACCTGCTCGTCGATCACGCCATCGGCGAGGATCGGGGAGCCGGCCGCGGACTTCAGGGCGCTGGCCAGCAACGACGGACTGGCGCCCAGCGACACCGGGCCGCGGGTCGCCGCGACGATCGAGCGCGAGCACGGCGAAGCACCGCCGGCGATCGGGGCCAGGGCGGGCAGGGCGCGCCGCGCCGCCAGCGATCGGGCGGCCGGCACGGCGAGGAACATCAGCAGCCAGACGCCGTCGCGCTCGGCCTTGATCGTGAGCACGATGAGGATCGCGCCCACCACGAGCTCCCAACGGGCCGGCCGCGATCGCCAGGCGCGGTGGATCAGCGGCACAGCGCACACGATGAGCAGGAGATCCAGCGGAGAGGTCAGCGACAGGGGGCCCCACATGCCCAACCCGCGCTGGGCGGCGACGTTGGAGAGCACGCCGCGGAAGTAGTCAACGGTGCCCAGCCCGGCCGGCGTGGCCAGCAGGGCCAGGCACGCCGGCCGCCGCGACCGCGACCGCGAGCAGCGGCTCGCGACGGCCGCGGTCAAGCACCAGGTACACGATCAGCACCAGCAGCCCGAGCAGCACCGCGCCGTGGAGGTTGGACCACAACGCGAGCAGGGGCACGACCACCAGATGCGACGGGAGGGGCGCCGGCTCTCCGCCCGCAGCAGGATCGCCAGGACGGGAAACAGCGCCAGCGAGAAGAGCTGGCCGCGGGCGATGGCGAGGCTCGGCAGTGCGCCGACACCGGCCAGCAGCAGCGCTGCGCTGGTGCCACCGCGCGAGGCGCCGCCGGCCCGCGCGTCCCGGGCCAGGACGGCGAGGGCCGCCGGTCACCGCGAGCAGCTGGGCGAGCATCAGGCCGCGGTCGCCGAGGGTGTTCTCGAGGCCGGCGAAGATCAGCTCGCCGAGCACGACGGTGTTGGACCAGTGGGCGGTGGGCGCGAGCGCGAACGGCACCCCGGCCGGGAACGGCATGCCGGGCGTCGATCACCCGACCCAGTGCGGCCAGCCACTGCGCGTCGGCACCGACCCGGAACAGCAGCGCGGCGAGCGCCAGAACGCGTCAGCGCGGCGATCCCGAGCACGAGCCGGGAGTTGGGATCGGGCAGCCTGACCTCACGCGTCATCACCGTCGTATCGCCCCGCGGCGCCGGTCGCCACCTGGACCTTGGTGCAGGCCTGGTTAGCGGTTGGTCTGATGCGTTCGACCTCGCGTGAGGACGATGTCGCTCTCATGGCGCTGCCTGCTCACGGACGAGTTTCCCTGCCCCGCGGACGGTGGGCGACGCTTCGCGCCCGCGCCGCCGATGAGAGCGGCGCGATCCTCGTGATCACCGCGAGTCATGCTCGTCGCCTTCATCGGACTGGCCGCGCTGGCGATCGACGTCGGCTCCTTCTACCAGGCCCAGCGCCAGGCGCAGGCCGCCGCCGACGCCGGCGCCCTGGCCGGCGCCGACGCGCTCGCCGCAGGCGCCTCAGCGGCCGTCGGCCACGCAGCACCGCCACCAGCCTGGCGAACACCAACTACCCCAGCGCGACCGCCCCGATCGGCGACCGTCAACGGCACGTCGGTGACCGTCAGCGTCGCCAACACGACTCCGGCCTATTTCGGGCGGATCTTCGGCGTGACCAAGGCCAACGTCGGGGCTCGGGCGGTTGCCGCGGGGACTCCGGGAACAAGCACCCCGTGCAGCTCACCGGGCAACAACTGCTACGCGATCTTCGCGAAGGACTCCAACTGCGCCAACTACGGCGTGACGTTCACCGGGGGTGGCAACACGATCACGGGCGGCGTCCACAGCAATGGCTCGATCCAGAACAACGGAGGGGAAACACCTGGGGTCCGACGACCTACGGACCGACCGCGAGCGGCTGCCAGGTGAATAACGTCGGCGGCGGTAACAGCTACAGCGGAGGTTCGCCGACGTCTGGACCCGTGATCACCTCTTGGCCAATCGACTACTCCGTCCAGTATCCGGCGTGCAGCGCGAGCGGCGCAATCAAGTGCACCGGACCGCAGGGCACCCCGAGCTACTGCACTACTGCGGCGGCGAACTTCTCCTTCTCCACCTCGCCGTCGGCTTCACCGGCAAGTCCGGGGATTTGGTGCGCATACGGCATCAGGCTCGCCGAGCGACCCGAGCACCTACACCGGCTCGATCGCATTCACCGGTGGTGGCATGACGGTCAACGGCACCTTCCTGGCCGGGACCATCGGCATCACCGGCGGTGGCTGCAGCTTCACGCCCGACACGACGCACAACGCCAGCAACCAGCTGCTGTTCTATGCGACCGGCACGGGCACAGCCGTGAACCTCGGCGGCGGCGGTACCAACTTCTCGGGCGACACGTTCGCGCCGAACGGCACGATCTACGTCAACTCCGGCGGCAATCACACCACCTTTCTCGAGGGCCAGGACGTCAGCCTCAACGGCGGCGGCATGACGTTCACGGGCGACGGGCCGCCCGACACGGGAACGACCTCCTCCGGTGGAACCGCTGCGCTGACCCAGTGAGCGCGACGTGTACCTGGACCTTGGTCTAGGTCCGCCTGTCGCAACGTCTACTGGGCCCTGCGGCCCGAACCGACGATAAAAACGCATGTCGTCTCTGGCCCTGCCCCGCGAGACGGTCAGCCGGCCGGCGCCGAGCGGACGGCTCGCTCGCCTGATCGCGCACCGGAGCGAGGCGATGATCCTGGCCGTTCCGGTCGCCCTGCTGGCCCTGTTCTCGCTCGCCCAGCTCCCTCGGGAGTTCGACGTCGACAGCTGGCTGGCGCTCGTCTCCGGGCGGCTGGTCTGGCAGCACGGCATCCCCCACCACGAGACCCTCACGGTGATGTCCCACGGTCTCGTCTGGATCGATCAGCAGTGGCTCGCGCAGCTGGCCAGCTATGCGCTGCAGCGACTCGGCGGGCTGGGTCTGCTCGGGACGGTCAACTGCCTGCTGATCACCTCCGGGGTGGCGATCGCCACCGCGTCCGCCCGCCGGCGCGGCGCCTCCTTTCGCACCACCCTGATCATGGTGCCGGTCTGCGTGGTGCTGGTCCTCCCATCCCGCGAGATCCGGACCCAGGCCTTCGCGGTGCCGCTCTTCGCGCTCGCTCGTCGACCTGCTCGCGCGTGACAGCCGCGCTCCCTCGCGTCGGGTCTTCTGGTGCCTGCCGCTGCTGGTCCTGTGGGCCAACCTGCACGGCACGGTGACGCTCGGGGCGGCGCTCGTCGGGCTGCACGGCCTGATCACCCTGTGGGAGCGCCGCCAACTGCTGCGCCGCTCGGCGACGCGCCTGGGCTGCGTCCGCTGGCCCTGCTGCTCGGGCCGGCCGCCGCATCTGATGGTCACCCCCTACGGCCTGGCCATCTCGGCTACTACCGCGGGACGATGGTGTCGAGCACGCTGCGTCAGACCGTGACCGAGTGGCGGCCGGTGACCAGCATGCCGGCGATCGCGGCCGCCGTCTTTCTCGTCTCCGCGGTGGCGATCTGGAGCTTTGGCCGCAGCCCGCGGCGGACCACGACGTGGGAGAAGCTGGCCCTGCTGCTGGTGGCCGCGAGCGCAATCGAAATCGTGCGCAATTCCCTGTTTCTGGCCCTGCTGGCGATGGCGGTCGTGCCTGTCTCGCTGCACTGGGGCGGCCGCCACGCTCGATCGCCCCGCCGGACCGGCGCCGCGTCCTGGTCAACGGGTCGGTGGCGCTGCTCACCGGAGCCTGCGTGATCGCCGCCGCCGCCGCCGCGCTGGCCCGTCCCGCCGCGACGATCGAGTTCAGTGCCCAGCGGCTCGGCGTGCTGACCGCCGTACAGCAGGCCACTCAGTCCGATCCGCACCTGCGCGTCCTGGCCGGCGAGCACTTCGATGACTGGCTGCTCTGGCGCGACCCCGCACTCTCGGGCCGCGTGGCCAATGACGTCCGTTTCGAGCTGCTCAGCGCCGGCCAGATCAACCGCCTGCAATCGCTGTTCGGCCAGATCGGACCCGACTTCGCCGGCGCGGCCCGTGGCTATCGCCTGCTCGTGCTCGACCGCACCTCTGAGCATGCGGCGTTCATCGCCTTCACCCACGAGGCGGGGCGCCGGATCCTCTACGACGACGGGCAACGCGTCGTGATCCTCCGGACCGTGAGCGCCACGAACCGCCGATGACGGACATGCCCGCCAATCGGCGCCCCCCCGTGCGGCTCGCCTGGATCGACCCTGTCTGTGCTGATCCTGGTGGCCGGCGAGGTCCTGCTGATCGGCGGGACCTTGATGCACGTCGGCACCCGCCTGCTCTACGACTTCCAAGGCGGGCTCTACGACGCGGGACGCGCAGTCCTGCACGGCCGCAGTCCCTACCAGCCGGGCTTTCTCGCCCACCAGGCCGCGGTCATGCGCGCGGGCGGCATCGCGGTCGGGGAGACAGCGGCAGCACCCGTTCTCGGTGCCGGTCTACCCGGCGCTGGCCAATGCGCTGGTCGCACCGCTCAGCCTGCTCCCGTTCTGGGCCGCCGGCGTGCTCTTCAGCGTCGCGACGGTGGCGGCGATGATCGCCGGCATGTGGCTGCTCGGGGTCACCGACCGCCGTTGCCTGCTGCTCACGCTCGTGTCGTGGCCGTTCATGTTCGGTTTCTTCCTCGGCGCCGTCGGTCCGTTCCTCGTGCTCGGCGCCGGCGTCGCCTGGCGCTGGCGCGAGCGACTGTGGGCGCCGGCGCTGGCGATCGCGACGCTCGTCGCCGTCAAGGTGTTCCCTTGGACGCTCGGCGTCTGGCTGCTGATCACCCGTCGCTATCGCGCCGCCGCGGTGGCCGCCGTATTCGGGGTCGTTCTGACGCTGGCGGCCTGGGCGCTGATCGGCTTCCAGGACCTCGCCCAGTACCCCCGGATGCTGTCCGAGGTCTCCTCCCTGCAGGAGAATCGCGCCGTCTCGGTGGCCGGAGTGCTCGTCCTGGCCGGCGTCGGGAGCGGCGCCGCCAACGTCGTCGTGATCGCCGCCGGCCTGGCCATCCTCGCCCTCGCACGTCGCCTCGCCTCCGGGCCCGACGGCGACCGGCGGGCGTTCGGCCTGGCCGTGCTCGCCGCCCTGACGGCGACCCCGATCGTCTGGCAGCACTACATGGTCCTGCTGTTCGTACCGATCGCGCTGATGTCGCCGCGGCTCTCGCGCATCTGGCTGATCCCGATCCTGCCGGGAATCCTCACCGCAGTGTCCTACGTCGTCTTCCCGGCTGCCGTGAACACCGGCAGCCTTCTCGGCCGACACCCTGCGGATCACGCTGCCCTGGCTGGCCGCCGAGCTCGTCGTCGGCGTCGGGCTGTGCACGACGGCGCAGCAGCGCCGCGAGTGGATGGCGCGGCTCTCACCGGGCCCGTCGCAGCGGCGCTCACGCCGCTGACCTGGCCTGACGGAAAGCCGGCCCAGCGGGCCCACCACCCCGAGGGGCACGCCTCCCGGCACCCACCCACGATCCAGCGCAGCCGTTCGCGCCCCGTCCGGGCGTGAGAAGAAATGATCGCGGTCCGTGCCGACCGGGCGGACCGGATCGCATCCCACGGCGGCGTCAGGACGCCGGCGCAACGGCCAGCGAGCCCGACGGCTCCCGCGCCTCGGGAGCCGCCACTGGGGCAGGCTCGCGTACCGATCGCGCAAGCACGCCGATCCTCAGCGCCAGCGCTACGGCGAGCACGGGGATCAACCATGCCTGGGCCAGCGTGGCCGGCGTTTCGGCGGGCGAGATCCAGAGCGACGAGCAGCAGGACCCAACAGAGCGGATCGCGCATGCGCCGGGTCGCGCCGAGGGAGATCAGCAGGACCACGAAGTAGTGCTGCCACACGATCGGCGAGGCAAAGATGCCGAGGGTGAGTGCGGCGGTGAAGATCCCCAGGTCGCTGCCGCGCGACAGCGCGACCACCGCGGCCGCCGCACCGGCGGCCAGGATGACGGACAGCACGGCAGCCGGCCCGAGCGCGAGCCCGCTGCGCGCCAGCGCTGTCATGAGGGAGTGCGCGTGCGTCTCGAACGCGCGGGTGTCGGCGTTCAACAGCCGGGGGTACTGCGTCAGCCCCCGGAAGCCCAGGCAGGCCCAGCTGCCCAGGGTGATTGCGATCGCCCCGGCGGCCGCGATCGCGGCCTCGCGCGCACGCCGGGTCGCCAGGAGCCAGAGCACCAGCGGCCAGGCCAGAAGTTTCGCGGCGATCAGCGCGCTGACGGCCAGCGCACCGCTCGTCGTGCCGCGCTGTCGCCAGGCGATGGCGGCGCCGAGGGCAAGCAACCCATCGGGCTGTCCGAGGGCCAGGCTGGAGACAAAGGGAAAGCAGCACACCGCCACGAGCACGCCCATCCAGTCGCGCATCCCGACCAGCCGCAGCGCCAGGACCAGGCCGGCGACGCAGAGCAGGTTGAACACGGCCACCGCGGCAGCAAACGGCAGCGGCGCCAGAAGGACGCCGAGCAGGGCCAGCGGCGGAGGATTGATGAAGCCGTTGGGGTGCGCGAGCAGCACCGCGGCGTCGGGCAGCGGATACGGCGATCGGCCCGCGAGCACCGCGCGGCCCGCGCCCCAGATCCCGCCACGGAAGTCGAACCCGTACTGACTGCCCCGGGCCTGCAGCCACAGCTGGGCGAGCGCCGTGACCAGCGCCGCACCGATCGCCGCCTGCCGGACCAGACGCGCGCCGTCGATCTCGCCGCGAGCACGCATCGGTGGAGGGAACTCAGACGCCCGGAAGGTTCTTCATGACCGCGTAGACGGCCGGGTACATGAGCACGATGAAGAGCGCAGGGAAGATCAGGAACATGACCGGGAAGATCATCTTGATCGGCGCCTTCTGCATCTTCTCCCGGGCGGCCATGCGACGGCGGCGGCGCTGATCGGACGACACCTCACGCAGGACCGGTCCGATCGAGACCCCGAGGGACTCTCCGCGGCCGGCCGTGCGCACGAATGCGCTGACCGAGGGCGACTGGCACCGTTCGGCCATCGCCTCCATCGCCTCGGTCATCGACATGCCGAGGCTCTGCTGGCGCATCGTCAGCCGCAGCTCGTCGCCGAGCGCGCCCTGCATCCGATCGGCCACGAGCTGCAGCGAGGCCGCGAAGCCCATGCCGGCCTCGATCGTGGCGATCAGCAGGTCGATCAGCTCAGGCAGCTGGCGGTCCACTTCGTCCAGGCGCGCGCTGCCCCGTTTGCGGATGATGAACGACGGCATCTGCCAGCCTCCGAGCACCAGCAGCAGCAGCAGCATGATCTGCAGGCTCGACACCGAGCCGCCCCCGGCGAGCAGGAGCAGCCCGACGAAACCCGGCAGCCCGATCGCGAGCATCGCTCGGTAGCCGTGAACGAGCTCCTGGCTGATGTCATAGAACCCCGCGGCGCTGAGATCGCTCTTGGACAGAACCGGCAGCGAAGGCACGCGGCGCATCAAGCCACAACCCGAGCGCTGCCGCGCGGTTGCGCAAGCCGATCCGCAGGCGCTCCACGAGGCTTCGGTCGAGCTCCTGGAGGTTGGTCGTGAAGCCATAGTCCTCGAGGTCGCGCAGATGGGCCTTGAGGTGCAGCCGCGGGACACTTGCGGCGCGGGCGACAAGCCGCCCGGTGAACCCCACCAGGGCGATGCCGATGACAAAGAGAAACGTGGTCATGAGGTCACACCTTCACTTCGCTGATCTTCTTCATGACCTTCCAGCCGGCGAAGACCAGCGCCGCGCCGACGCCGAGCAGGATCGGCCCCACCGTGGTGTGCCAGAAGGGGTAGGAGTATCGGGGTGAGATGAGGCTGATCCCGCCGAGGAGCAGCGCGGGAAGCGCCGTGAGCACGGAGCTGGACATCCGCGCCTGCCCGGTCAGCGCCTTGACCTCGCGCCGCATGTCGGCGCGCTCGCGGGCACCCTCGGCGACCCGATCGAGGGCCTCGGACACGTTGGAGCCCGAGCGACGGTTGAGACCGGCGACGAGCGCGACCTGCTCCATGTCCGACGCATCCATCCTGTGCGCCACCGCTTCGAGCGCCACCTCGAGCGGCATGCCCAGCGATTCATCGGTGATCGCGCGCTCGAGCTCGGAGCGGATCGGCTCCTCGGAGCCGTCGGCGACCACGGTGAGTGCGCTGACGAAGCTTCGCCCGACGCGCATCGCGCTGGCCAGGTCCTGAGAGATAGCCGGGCAGGGTGTCCCGAAACTTCTCCTGCTGCTTGCGCGCGGCTCGCTGCATCGCGTAGCGCAGCGCGAACGGCCAGCCGATCAGAGGCAGGATGGCCAGCAGCGTCGATCCACCGATCACGAAGAGCAGGGCCGCGGTGATCACGCCGCCGATCGCCGAGCGCTTGACGAGCGCCGCCGGGGTATGAGGGCTACGGGCGACGGCCACGTTCTTGACGAACGCCGGCCACCAGCTGGTCCGGTTCAGGAAGCTGCCGTCGGTCGCGGGTCCGCCAGAGCGATCCAGGCTCTCGTCCTCGCTCGGCGAGGGCCGGGAGGTAGCTTCCGACGCGGGTCCGGACCGCGCGCTGGGCGGGGCGGTGGAAGATGAGATAGAAGGCGATCGCGATCAGCGCTCCGACCAGCGCGGCGCCGGCCAGCGGGAGACGCGTGGACGAGGCCGATGCCGAGGCCGGCGGCGACCGGGCCGGCCGGATGCGGCGTGGCCGGCGGTCACACCCGGCGACGACGAAGCTCGGGCGCGGTGACAGCAGCGGGGCGCTTGGAAAGGCCAGGCGCGGGAAGTGGGGAACGACGCGGGCCACCGGGCGCGGGTGCCGCCGTGCCGGGGGCGCGGTAGACGGTGCGCGTGACGCCCTGGACGCCGTCCACACGCGTCGTGACCCGGACGAGACTTCCGGCCGGCTGACGCGAATGCCAGCGGACGACCGCGCCACGGGTCACCACTCGGCTGACGGTCTGCATCGTCGCGCTCAGCTGGCCGGGTCGACCGCCGTGAACTGGCCGGGCGCGGCCTGCGGCAGGGCGCGCAGCGATGTCGCGGTGGATGCGCTGTCGCGCACGCCGACGGTGATCACGGGGATGCCGGCCGCGGCCGCCGCCGACTGGACCGCCGACCCCGGCCCCGGGGGCCGTGTTGATCCCGACTCCGTCGGACAGCACCACGATCGCTCCGAGCGCCACGTGTGACTGGCTCAGCTGCGCCAGACCGAGGGTCATGGCCCCGGTCACGTCCTGGCCCGGGACGCTGGGCAGCGGAGAGGCCAGCCGGGCCGAGATCGTGCCGCGCGTCGGCGGTCAGCGGAAGGGCGAGCGTCGGGTGACCGGAGATCGTGACGATCCCGAGCTGCTGATTCCCGGTGCGGGTCGCGGCGAACGTCCGCAGCGCCGCCAGCTCAGCGCGCTGAGCGTCGACGGGCACGCTCGTGCTGCGGTCAACGAGAACCTCGACGCCGAAATCGCCCGGAGCCGCCCGACTCACCGGCGTCACGGTCAGCGGCGTGACGGGCTGTCCGTTTTCGCTGACGTGGACGCGCGATGCGGTCAGCGCGGTTCCCGCCGGGGCGAACAGGTCCAGCGCGCGCGCCGGGTAGGTCGCGCCCGCCACCTGCCACGCCGTACAGATTGCTGCGAGGCGCCGGCGGCCTGCGCGGGACCGACGCCCGACCGCGACCACCCACACCAGCGCGGCCAGCAGAGCCCGGCCGCTCGGGGCCGGCCGACCAGCCTGGTCAGGCGCTCACCCACGCCCGCTCACGCTCATCAGCGGCGACGTGGTGGCGACCATGCCCTTGGGCAGCTCGATCCCACGATGCTCGAACTTCTCCAGGAAGCCCGGCCGCAGGCCGGTCGGCTTCAGGGAGCCGACGACCTGATTGGTGGCCGAGACGGCGTCGACCTGGAAGGTGTAGAGGTCCTGCAGCGTGATCACGTCGGACTCCATGCGCTGGACCTCGGTGATCGCCACCACCTTGCGGCTCCCGTCGGCCATGCGCTCGATCTGGATGAGCAGGTCAAGCGCGGAGGCGATCTGCTCGCGGATCGCGCGCAGCGGCAGGTCGTAGCCGGCCATCAGCACCATCGTCTCCAGGCGGGCGAGCGCATCGCGCGGCGTGTTGGCGTGCAGGGTCGAGAGCGAGCCGTCGTGGCCGGTGTTCATCGCCTGGAGCATGTCCAGCGCCTCGGGACCACGGCACTCCCCGATGACGATCCGATCGGGCCGCATGCGCAGCGAGTTGCGCACCAGGTCGCGGATCGCGATCTCGCCCTCGCCCTCGATGTTCTTGGGCCGGGACTCCAGCCGCAGCACGTGACGCTGGTTGAGGTTGAGCTCGGCGGCATCCTCGATCGTGATGATCCGCTCGCTGTCGGGGATCGAGGACGAGAGCGCGTTGAGCATCGTCGTCTTACCTGAGCCGGTGCCCCCGGCGATGAGGATGTTCAGGCGCGCCTTGACGCAGCCGGCCAGCAGCTCGGCGACCTCCTCGGTGAGGGCGTTCTTCTTGATCAGCGCGTCGACGCCCATCCGGTGCTTGCCGAACTTCCGGATCGTCAGCAGCGGGCCCGACAGCGAGAGCGGCGGGATCGTCGCGTTGATACGGCTGCCGTCGGGCAGGCGGGCGTCGACCATCGGCGACGACTCGTCGATCCGGCGTCCGACCTGGGCGACCATCTTGCTGATGATCCGCTGCAGGTGGCCGTCGTCGGTGAAGCGAACCGGCGTCCGGTGCAGGCGGCCGGAACGCTCGACCCAGACGTCGTAGGGACCGTTGACCATGATCTCCGAGACCGTTTCGTCGTCGAGCAGCCGCTCGATCGGCCCGTGGCCGAGGATGTCGGCCGAGAGCTCGACCGCGATCCGCTCGCGATCCTCGCGCGAGATCCCCGGCTCCTTGGCCAGCCGCTCGCGCAGCTCGTCGTGCACGCGGATCCGCAGGGCCGCCGGATCCAGCGCCGTGTTGAACAGCTGGCGCCCGAGATCCTGGATCAGCTCCTGGTGGATCCGGTTCTTCATGTCCGAGAAGGGCACCGCCAGCAGATCGCCGCGTTCCACCTCGTCGCCGTGGGCAAGCCGTTCGTGAAGCTGCATCAGGCGCTCCGGCGGCGGCGGAAGATGGACTGGCGACCTGCGGGCGCGACCGGAGTGTCAGCGACGCCCGTGATCGGGATCACCGGTGCCTGCCGGCGTGCCGTCAGACCGGGCGCGCGCTGCCCTCGATGTAGAGGTCGGCGAGGCCGCGGAACGCCTTGGCGGCCTCGGTTCCCCGCTGCAGCGCGATCGGCTGACCCTGGTTGACCGAGCGCGTGACGTCCCGGTTTGACTGGGGATCAGCGCGTCGACGTCGCGGCCGAGGATGGCCAGCACGTCCTCGCGCTCGATGCCGACGTTGGTGTTGGCGCGGTTGAGCAGGATCTTGACCCGCCGGCGGTCGTACTCCATCCGCTCGAGCGTCTCGAGGCCGAGCTTGGTGTTCTTGAGCGAGAGCGTGTCGCGCATCGCCACCACCAGCACGTCGTTGGAGGAGTCCACCGAGCTGATCACCTCGGGCGCGAAGCTCGGCGGCGTGTCGATGACCACGAACTCGAACATCTCGCCGAGCAGCCGCTGCACCTCGGAGAGGAACGGCACCGTGATCATCGCCGCCTGATCGGGACGGACCGGGGCGACCAGGGCGCGCACGCCGGACGAGTGCTCGAGCATGAAGTCATCGAGCTTGTCCGCGTCCAGCGATCCGCCGGATCGCACCAGGTCATAGATCGTGCGCGACGGGGACAGGCCCATGGCCAGGGCGACGTCTCCGAACTGCAGGTCGAGATCGAGGATCGCCACGCGGTGGCCGGCGTCGGCCAGCGACACGGCGAGGTTGACCGAGGTCAGGGTCTTGCCGCTGCCGCCCTTGAGCCCGAGCACGCAGATCACGTTGCGGACCGTGTCCTCCTTGACCTCGAGCGTGCCGCGCTTGCGCATGATCGCCTTCTCGAGCGTGAACGCGAGCTGGCGCGGCAACGTCGCGTCATGGACCGCGGCGGCGTCCAGGGGCAGCGCGACGATGTCGTCGACCCCGTTGGAGAACGCCTCGTGCAGGTATCCGCCGCCGGTCGTCGGGCAGAGCAGCACGATCGGCCGGGCGCTGTGCTGGCGGCGGGCCTTGATCACGAAGTCACGCGCCTCCGCCGTGTAGTCGGCGACGGCGATGATCAGCGCGTCCCCGGTCCCGAGACCGCTGGCGGTCGGACCGTCGAGCTCGAGGTAATCGAGCACGGCCATGTTGGGGTCACGCGTGACGACGGTTTCGATCAGTCCGCGGTCGATCTCGCCGTCGAGCGCGACCAGGATCTGTAGGGCTGAGCTCATTTTGTTGCTCCTGTGGAGTTGTCCGCAAGGCTGCCCGCGATGACGGTCTGCAGAGTGGTGATGCCGTTGGGGGTGTGGTCGGCGGTTGCGGGTCGCAGGGTGAGGTACAGGGTTCCGTTCTGGGCGGCGTAGACGACGCTCGCCGCCCGCGAGGAGGTGACCCCGAGCACCAGCGGGCCGGCGGAGTGCGCGGGCCGCGGGGGCGGCGGCCTTGGTGGCGGCCGCCGCGGCGGCCGGCGCGCTCGGTGCCGCGCCGACCGGCGCCTGACAGGACCGGGGCACCGCGCTCCAGCAGGACGTTGAAAACAGGGCCGGTCTTGGGGGTGAACTGGCTGTAGACGTCCACCTTGTCGCCCGTCTGCAGGTAAGCGGTGGACCCGGCGACCTCGCCGATGGTCAGCGAGATCGCTCGCTGGTAGGGCGCGAGCGCCCCGGTGACCACGGGAACCGCGGCGAAGTCCGCGGTGGTCAGCTGCTGACCGGGAAGGATGGCCGCCGCGGCCACCTTGCCCGCCAGCAGCGAGGCATCACTGATCGGCGCCCGGCGCGAGCTGGGTGGCGACGATCGGCATCGCGCGGTACTCACCGGCGGCGGCGATCGTCGCGGCGCTCGTGCCCTTGGCGATCTGCTTGGTGGCGACGAGCACCGTGGTCTGCGGGGTGACCGGCGCCTTGACGCTGGTCTTGTAGCGCCCGAGGGCGAACATGAGCACGCCCGTGGCCGCCAGCGCGCAGATCAGGGCCAGCACCAGCGCACCCTGCCGGGTGGCCATCATGCCGCCCAGATTGGGCCGGCTCACGCGTCGTTGGGGCAGCTTCATCTCGAGGGCTCCTTGCGGGTTCACGCGGTCGGGCACTTGGCTGGGATGCCGGTGCGTCCGCGGTCCAGATGGTCGCGGTCGCGGCTGCTCGACATGCATCGATGGCGCGTCTCGGCGATCACGGTCGAGGGGACGCCGATCGGGGTGGGGAAGCGTGACGGTCGCGGTCACGCACACGCGGACCGCGGTGGTCTGGCCGGTCGGGCGTAGTAGATGTAGGCCTTCAGCGGAGTCGTCACGTCGCCGCTGCCGCTGGCCAGCTCGGGTGAGGCCTGGGACTGGATGTACTTCTGCAGGGTCTGGCTGGCCGAGGCGACCCGGGGTTGACGTCGATCGCCGCCCAGCGCACGCCCTGCTCGGCCAGCTGCGTCTCCTGGTTGGCGTAGTTCTCGTAGCGCGAGAAGTACAGGATCCCCAGGATCAGGAGAATGAAGACCGGCAGCACGACCGCGAACTCGACCAGCGACTGACCGTTCTCGCGGCGCAGGCGCCGGCGAAACGAGACGCAGAAAGTGCAGTGCGTGGAGGGCAGTGGTCATGACAGTGGTACCGGCGTCGAAATCGCCGCTCACCCTCGTATCGTTCGCGGCGGCTGCTGACCGGACCGGGGGTACGTCTAGTTCGGCCTAGACGTTGGTCTAGTGGACCGCGCGCGGGCGAGCCACTAGCGCGTCGCGGTGACGGCGCGCGTCAGCGCGCATGTGCGCAGGCGCGCGACGCGAGCGACGGCGGTGCCCGAGCCCCGGGACGCGCTGTAGCGCAGGGCAAAGCGCCCGGAGACCGCCAGCCGCGAGCGCAGGGCGCGCACCACAGCGGCCGGGAGACGAACGGTGAACGTGCCCGCGCCGGCGTGAACGCTGCGGGGCGTGATCGCCACCACCGCGGTATGGGTCCGCCGGCGCGGGTGCCGTGCCGCGAAGCCGCACGGGTCGACACTGGTAAAGGCAAAGGTCGCGCGAAGCGTGAGCCGACTCGCCCGCGGACAGCGATAGCGAAGCGTGACCGCGGGCGCGATCGGCCGTGACCGACCTCTCCGTTTGGCCCGCGGCCAGCCGGGGTGCGGTCAGGCGGATGCGCCCCGAAACGACGGACAGCGTGCAGGCCGACCGAGCGGCTGAGCCACTCGACGGGGTTCCGCCGGCGGCTACCGGATCCGGATCCGGAGCCGGAACCGGAGCCAGAGCCCGATGCTCCGCGGCTGCTTGCGCCGGGCACGAAACTGGCCGTGACGGCCTGATCACCGGTCATCCGCACCGTGCAGACGAACGCTCCCGAGCAGCCCGCGCCGCTCCACCGCGACAAGCTGTAGCCGGAGGCGGGCGTGCCGGTCAGGCTGATGGTCTTGCTACCGACGACCGGCAGGATGCAGGTGCGGGTGCAGGACACGCCCATCGGGCTGAACCCGACCGTGCCCGGTCCGTGATGGTCACGGTGAGGGTTCTGGCACTGGTGGGGATCAGCGCCACGTCGATCCCGGCCGTCGTCTGGGTGATGTTGACCGTTCACGGGGTGCGCGGCCGCCAGGTGGTCTGTCCGTCATAGAACTGGGTGCGATACGGGTTCGCCGTGCCACAGGTCGTGGTATTGAGGAACTCCACGCGATACGAGCCGGTGGCCAGCGAGAACAGTGAGTAGCTGCCGTCGGCGGCAGTGCATGTCGCACTGACCAGGTTCCCGGCGCCGTCAAAGGCGTCGACCTCGATGTTGGCGAGGTGGGCGGAGTTCGTGGCGTCGGTGACCGTGCCCGCGATCGCCCCGCCGGGCTCGAGCGCAGCGTTGATACCGGCGGTGGTCGCGCCCGCGGTGACGCGTGACCGCCTTGGCCGCGGCAAGCGTCGGCTGCGCGTCATAGAAGGCCGGCAGGTAGTTGGTGCGGCCTCCACAGACCTTGAAGGTGCCCTGGGTGCTCTCGAAGCCGACTCGATAGCTGCCGGGACTCAGACCGCCGAACGTGTATGCGCCGTCGGAACCGGTGCAGGTCGAGCTGACGAGCGTCCCGGAGGGGTCAAAGATGTTGACCTGAACGGCCGCCGCGGGCTGGTTGGAGAGGGCATCGGTGACCGTGCCGCTGATGCCGGTGGAATCCGCGAGTGCCGACGTGACGGCGGGTCCGGCGAGCGTGCCGACGGCGATCGAGCAGCGCGACGACATGTTGCCCGCAGCCGGGCGCCCGGCGGACGGGGGCGAGTGGGCGAGGAGGTCGCGGAGGACGCGAGGGTCGAAGATGCGCATGCGAGCAGAGAGCATTCGAAGAGAGGGGTGAAGACCGAGAGCGCCCGCCCGGAAGACAGACGGGCGGGCGCTCTCGGGACTGCCAGGCGGCCTAGAGCTTGCCGCTGGTGCTACTGAAGAGGGTGGAGACGTTGCCACCGAGCAGGGTGGCCGCGAGGACCACGATCACGGCGATGACCGCGATCAGGATTCCGTACTCAGCCATCGTCTGGCCGGTCCTGGTTGCGCATCCGCGCGACCAGCATGCCGACGAGGTCGAAGATTCCGTTCATCATTGATGTTCACCTCCCCTCGTCGTTGCCGTGCCGGTTGACCGGATTGCTTTTCCAGTGACGGACTGTGACCAACCGGCAAGCCTGAAGGCCGGTATCAGTTGGGGTCGTTCCCGCCATGGGAAAGTTGTCGGTACTTCTGGCTCGCCGCCACCACCGACGAACCGCTAGTTCCCACCTAGACCAAGGTCCGCAGGCCCGCGCCGCGCCGCCCGATCTTCGAGAAGAACCGGCAGTGGCGGCCTAGACCTTCGTGGGGTCGCGCCACGCGTCCCCGGCGGCGACAGATAGCGTCATGCGCGCGTATGAAACCGTCTCGGCGAGCCGCGTCCTGCTGGTCGCCGATGACCGCCGCTTTCGTGCCCTGGCCGCGACGCTGCTGTCGCGCCGCGGCTACGCGGTCTCGGTCTGCTCGCGCCGGGTGGACCTGCTGGAGGTGACCCGCCGTGAGGCCGCCGATGTGGTCGTGCTCGACGCGAGCGCGTCACTGACCGCCGCGGCCCGCGAGGCCGCGCGCCTGTCAGCGCTGGAGCCACCGGTCGGCGATCGTCGCGGTGAGCACCGACGCCCATCCGGGCCTGGCCGCGCTTCCGGTGGTCTCCAAGTGGGGCCCGGCCGACGGCGCTGTTCGCGGCCATCGAGCGGGCGTGCCGGGAGTCCGCGGCCCCCTCGCCCCGGGACTCCGCCGCGCTCGCACGCGGGGACTCCGTCGCCCCCGACGAGGTGACCCGTGTCGCATCCTGACCGCACGATCACGCTGATCGATCTCGAGCACGCCCGGCCGACCAGCATCGCGCCCTCGTCCGGGTGCTCGCCCGGCTCGGCGACGAGCTCGGCCGTCCCGCCGAGGCCGATCTGCTCGTCTCTCGCGCCGACGCGGACTGGTTGACCTTCGCCGCCCGAGCGTGGACCGCAGGAGTCCGGCAGGAGTCTGGCGCGGCGTCTTCGCGGTTCCGGCGGCGGTCGTCGAGCGCCCCGAGTTCGGATTCGCGCTGAGCACCGCCGGCCACACGCTGCCCCTCCCGCATCCAGGCTTTGCCGGCCTCGCGCCGCCTGCCGCGTCGATTGCTCCGGTGCTCGGGATTCAGCGGCGCCCGCGAGCCCGACCGCCGAGGAGCTGACCGCCGAGCAGGTCAGCCGGATCACGAGCGGACGCCTGCGCACGCGGGCAGTCGCGCTGGCCACCGCTACTCGCCGTGACCACCGGCTTCGTCACCGGGACTCGCGTTGGCAGCTCAGGGGCTTGCTGCCGCTCGCCGGCCGGACACGCACATGCCGCACGAGAGCGCATCGAGCAGCTCGCCGTCTTCGCAGTCGAACGCGCACGGGCGCGAGCCGCCCGCACGCGCGCCCGATCAGCCGCGACGCCGCGCTCTCAGCATCCGCTCGCGACGCGCGAGCGTCCGCACTCGCGGCACGCTCGTCCACGGCGGGCTGACCGGTCACGCCACGAGCGCCGCCGGGCCGCCGGGCTGAACGCCGCGGCCGGCCGCGCAGCTCCGGCTCGGCAGCCGCCACCACTCGGCCGACCCGACCCCGGCCGCGGGCGCGCCCGACTGCCTGCAGCCGATGGCCGTCATCGCCGGGGCCACGCCGGCCGCGGCTCGCGCGGAACGTCACGCCGCCGCTTCACTGCGGGACCCTGAGCGGGACCGCGACCAGCACCCCGGCAGCGCCAACTCGCACCGGCGCCGTCGACGCTCGCCCCCGGCTCCGGCCCCGTCAATGACGACGCCGCGGCTCCCCCCGCCCCCACGACCGCCTTCCACTCCCACCGTCCCCACGACGCCCACCGTCCCGTCAGCCCCGGCCACCGCCGGGGGCGTGCCCCCCGGCACGGGGACGACGCCGGCCCCGGTGGTGACCGCACCGGCGCCGGTTGCGCCCCCCGCGGCGCCGGGCACCCTGTCACCGGTGGCGCCGCCGCGCCTGGCGGGCTCGGGCCGTGAGCGCGCGTCACGTCCGCAGCTTCCGGTCACGCTTCCGTCCCCGTCACGCAGCGGCGGCCGTGGCCTGCATCCCCTCGGCGGCCATGCCCGGCGGACCTCGCGCCCTCGCACGGCCCGGGCCACCGGGCGGCAACGCACTCACGCTGACCCCGTCTCCCCCCGGCTTCCTGGGCCCGAAGTCCTGGACGGGCACCGTCGTCAACGATCCGTCCCTGCAGAGCCTGCTGGGCAACCTGTCGGCGGTCTTGCACGACATCAACCGGCCGCCGCGCTTCCTGGTCCCGATCTACATGGAGGCCAGGCCGTCGCTACCACGTGCCGTGGCAGGTGCTCGCCGCGATCAACTCGGTCGAGACCGACTACGGCCGCAACCTGAACACCTCCTCGGCCGGAGCGATCGGCTGGATGCAGTTCGAGCCCGTCCACCTGGAAGGAGTGGGGCGTGGCCGTGGACGGGCACAGTGTCGCCAACCCGTATGACCCGCGCGACGCGATCTTCTCGGCCGCGCGCTATCTCGCCGCGGCCGGCGCGGCGACCGACATCTCACGCGCGATCCTCGCCTACAACCACGCGGGCTGGTACGTGGACATGGTGCTGGCGCGTGCCCGCGCGATCGCCGGCGGCGTCAATCCCCACACCCAGACCAACCATCACGGCATCATCACCACCTTCTTTGACCAGTGGCAGGGTCGCTGGCGCGCTCCGTACCGCGGCGGCTACCTGACCCATTTCACGCGGCTCGTCGCGGCCGCCAACATGGTCAGCGCCGCCGACTTCCCGTACCTGTGGGGCGGTGGCCACGAGCAGCCCGCCCGGTTCGGCGCCTTTGACTGCTCGGGATCGGTCTCCTACGTTCTGCAGCAGGCGGGCTACCGCGTCCCGACCTCGACGTCGGGCAACGTGCCGCAGCTGGCACTTCCCGGCAGGACCCGGGCGGGTCACGATCTTCTACAACGCCACCCACACCTTCATGCGGATCGGCGGCCGCTACTTCGGGACCAGCACCTCGCGTCCGGGCGGCGGCGCGGGCTGGATCGGCACCGCTCGACTGCCCGAGAGCTATCTCGCCAACTTCAACGAGGTCCACGTGCCCGGCCTGCGCGGAGACGCGTTCGCCGCCGCCCGCCGGCCCGTCGCGCCGCCGAGCGCCGGGCTGCCCACGCCACGCATCCGGCGCCGCTGCGCTTCACGCCACTGCCGGCTCAGACCGGCCCGAAGCTGCAACTCACGCTTTCCCTCGACCTGAGCGAGGTCTCGCCTGGGGCAGAATGGCCCCATGGCGAGCGCACCCCGGCTCTCACAGACGGTCCTCGCGATCGAGCTCGAGCATTCGCTGGCGGTCATCGATGACGCGACCGCGGGCGCCGGCGTCGACGTCGCCGGCCGCACGGCTGCACGGCGTCGGGCCGGGGCCGCTGTTCGACCGCCTGCGGGGCCGTGCAGGACACGATCGGGCTCGTGCAGGTCTCCTACTCCGCCGAGCTGCTCGTCACTGATCGCGGTCGACCTCGCCGCCGACCCGGCGCTCGCCCGCCGGCTGATCGCGGCGCTGGAGAAGCATGCCGGCGTGCCGGTGATCGCCCTCGGACGCGAGATGCTGTCGACCGGTCGGCTGCTGGAGCTGCCCGCCAACATGGCCATCGAGGTCCGGCTCGTCGCTGATGCTCGCGTTCCTCGGCGCGCGATCGGTGGGACTCTGGATGTCACGCCCCGGCGACGAGCTGACCGCCGTCTCCCACGCGGGCGATCTGGACGCTGACTCTGACCAACATCGCGCCGCCGCCCGGCGCCTGCTCGACGGCGACGAGCCCGGGGGTGCCGACGGCACGCTCGGGGCCTCGATCGAGCGGCTGCGGCCTCCCCCCGCCGTTCTCGTCGCGACCGGGGTGACGGCGGCCCGCGCGAGCACGGCGAGCTGCTGATCGGCGCCGCCTCGCCGGTGCTGTCGGCGCTGCTCGACCGCCAGGCCCTCGACACGCGTGACCATGCCGCCCAGGCAGACGATGATCGGCTCGGTCGAGCGGCGGCTCGCGCGTCTGCGTTTCGATCTGCATGACGGGCCCCAGCAGGACGTGCACCTGCTCGCGCAGGACCTCAGCCTGTTCCGCGAGCAGCTGCGGCCGATGGTCGCGAAGGATCCAAACGCCGAACGGCTGCTGGGACGCCTTGACGATCTCGAAGCTCAGCTCGTCGCCCTGGACGGCGACCTGCGACGTCTCTCGAGCGCGTGCCAGTCGCCCTTCCTGACGCCGGGCTCGCTGCCTGACGCGCTGCGCACCCTGACCGACACGTTCGCGTCCCGGACCGGGATCCGGCCCGAGGTCGTCCCTGAGCGGACCGCTTGTCCCAGCTCACTGACTCGCAGCAGATCACCCTGCTGGCCCTTACCCGCGAGGCGCTGTCGAACATCCGCAAGCACTCGGGCGCGCAGTCGGTTGCGATCTCGGTCACCTCCGACAGCGACGGTGTCCACGCCGAGATCCGCGACGATGGCGACGGCTTCGATCCCGAGGCGACGCTCGTCCGCGCAGCCCGCGCGGGACGGCTCGGGCTGGTCGGCATGCACGAGCGGGTCCGGATGCTGGGCGGGCGCACCAACATCGATTCGCGTCCCGGGGGACCGACCGTGATCTCGGCTACCGTGCCGCCATGGCCCAGATCCGAGCCGTGATCGGCACGCGGGCGGCCGGGGTCAGAGCGTGAGCAGCGGAGGGGCATCGGTCTCGGCCGGAGGGCTGCTGCAGGCCGCGCGCAACCTTCTCGCGGCGCTGCGGGCGATCGCCGGCACCCAGCGGGTGGCCGCACCCGTGCTCGTCGTGGCGCTCGGGCTCGGCCTGACCATCGGTCCGCGGCTGGTCGCGTACCACGGGAACCCGACCGGACTCATCCAGTTCGGTCGCCAGTTCGCCCACGACACGCATCCTCCGGCCGGCGCCATCGTCGGATCGCCGATTCGGCTACGACGGCCAGTTCATCTGGATCCACGCGCGCGATCCGCTCGTGCTGCACGAGTCCACGCTGGCGGATCTCGACGCCGCCGGACGCGGGTATGACCTGCAGCGGCTCGCCTACCCGGCGCTCGCAGCGCTGCTTGCCGCCGGCCAGGCCGACGCGCTGCCCTGGACGTTGCTGTTGGTCAACGTCCTCGCCGTACTCGCGATCACCGCCGCAGTGGCCGCATACGCCCGGGGCCGCGGCCGCTCGGTCTGGTGGGCGCTGGCGGTCGGACTGACGCCGGGCCTCGTGATGGGTACGTTGCGTGACCTCGGCGATCCGTTGGCCACCTGCGCGATGCTCGGCGGCCTGATCGCATACGAGCGGGGGCGCCGCTGGCCGGCCGCGATTCTGCTGACTCTGGGCGCCCTCGCTCGGGAGCCGATGATCGTCGCCGTGGCGGCGGTCGCGGTGGACATGCTGGCCGGCCTGTGGCGGGCTCGGTCGGCACCGGATGCCCGACGCCGTGTCGCTCGGGCCTGGCCGGTGGTGCTCGTGCCCCTGATCATCTTCGTCGGCTGGCAGCTCTATACCCGGAGCCTGACCCTGCCGGCTGGCTCCTCAGGAGCAGCCACGCACGCACACGCCGCAGCGACCGCCCGGGCGCCCGGCGGGCAGCGACGCGCTCGCCCTCCCGCCCTTCACCGACTTCCGGAACGAGATTCGCCGCACCACGACGAGCGATACCGCCGCGTTCGCCGTCTGGGACCTCGTCTACATCGCCCTCGTGCTGGCCGGCATCGTGGCCGCAGTCGCCGCGCTTCGGCGCGGTCTCTGGGCATCGACGGTGACCGCCGTGCTCACCGCCGCCGTCCTGACCGTCATCTTCCTCGGCGATCAGTGGGGCATCTCCCGCTACGGCGCGCCGATGTTCGGCGCCCTGCTCCTGTCCGGTCTGCGCGCCGGGGTGCGCGCGCCGCCGCGGCTGTGCGCCGCGGCCGCCGTGCTGACGCTGTTCGTCCCGTTCGTCGTGCCCGGCGGGTGACCCGCGTCATCGGACCCGCCCGCCGATCACCGGGTGCTCGGCGCCGCTTATGCGATCCCGTGCTCGAGCGCGTAGCGCACGGCACCGGCGCGATTGGCCACGCCGAGCTTGCGATAGATGTTGGTGAGGTGGAACTTGATCGTGTGCTCGCTGATCCACAGGTCACCGCTGATCGCCGACGTGGTCTTGCCGGAGGCGACCGCCGACAGGATCGAGCGCTCGCGGTCGGTCAGAGCGGGCAGCGCCGGTGCCACCGGGGCACCGGTCGGCGCCGGGCGCATGAGCTGGGCGCGTGGAACACGGCGCCGCTGGAGGCCTGGCGAAGAACCGAGGCGATGTCAACGGTCTGGGCGCTCTTGAGCACGTACGCGCTGGCTCCGGCGTTCAGCGCGGCATCGATCGTGGGGCGATCGTCACAGGCCGACAGGACGACGACCTTGACCTCGGGTCGCTCGCGCCGGAGGTGCCCGATCAGCTCAATCCCGCTGAGACCCGGGGCGGCGGGCATGTTGAGGTCCATCAGGACCGTATCCGGCCCGCGGCGCTCGACCAGCTGCAGAAGCTCGCCACCGGAATGCGCCTCACCGACCACCTCGATGTCCTCGAGGTGTTCGATCGTGCGGCGGATCCCGGCGATGATCAGCGGATGATCGTCGGCCAGCAGGACCTTGATGGCGGCGCGATCGGCCGAGGCCTCAGAAGATGGATGGGTGATGACTGCCTGCATGGGGTTGTCTCCTTTGCGCGCTCCCGCAAGCGCGACGCCGTGGATGGACACACTTTGTGTCGGCTCGGGAGACCCCCCACTGAATCCGTAGTTTCCCGCAGGCAGGGGCACGCGGTCGCCCTTGCGATCACGTTCAGCCGAGAAACCGGTGCAATATCGCGGCGGACCGCGAGGGCGCACCCGGATGATCGGCGGCCGTGGGGCCCCGCTGTCGCCCCACGTTGGTCTAGACCGCACCTAGCCATTGGTGGCCATCTCCTTGAGCGTTACCGAGGAAACGGTCAGCGTCGGCCGCCGCACGGTCGTGATCAGCCATCCCGCGCAAGCCGCTGTTCACAGCCCCGGCGATCACCAAGCTCGCGCTCGCACGCCACTACGCCCGTGTCAGCGAGGCGATGCTGCCCCACGTCCGTGATCGCCCGCTGGCGCTCGAATCCTTCCCTCATGGCATCACCGGCAAGGGCTTCTTCATGAAGTCCGTCCCGCGTCACTTCCCGGACTGGATCGCGACCGCCGAGGTTCCCAAGCGGGGCGGCTCGCTCATCCAGGTACTCGCCAACGATCCGGCCACACTTGTCTACCTCGCCGGCCAGAACGTGGTCACGCCGCACGTCTGGTTGGCCCGCGTCACAGACCTGCGACGCCCCGACCGCCTGATCATCGACCTCGATCCCGTCGCCCGGCGTGCGCTTCGCGGACGTGCGCGCGGCCGCGCGCGACGCCGGGGAGCGCTTACGCGACGCCGGCCTGGCCACCTTCGCCATGGTGACCGGATCGCGCGGGGTGCATGTCGTGTCCCCCTTGCGGCCCGAGGCCGACTTCACCGCGGTTCATCGCCTGGCGCGGAAGCTGGCCGAGGCGATGGTCCGCGACGCCCCGAACCGGCTGACCCTCGAGTGGCACCGGGCCGAGCGCGGCCGCCGGATCTACATCGACGTCAACCGGATCGCCTACGCGCAGCACGTCGTGGCCCCCTACGGCGTCCGAGCCCGAGCCCGGGCGCCGGTGGCCATGCCGATCGCCTGGGACGAGCTGTCGGACCCGCGCCTGCGCCCGGACCGGTGGACGGTCAGGACCGCGGCCGCCCGGCTGGAATCCGACGGCGATGCCTGGTCCCGGATCGCCCGGCATGCCCGGCGGCTGCCCGCCCTCACGCGAGCATGAACGTTCTCATCGTCCACCGACGGGCGGCTTAGCCGGGATTGCGAGACTGAGGTTCGTGTCCAGCACGCCGTATGCCCCTGATGGTGTCTCCGAGGGACGCTGGCGCCGGGCCGAGACCGGATTCGGCGGCGGCCCGGACGGCAACGAGCAACTCACCGCGGCGACCGGTGTCGTGCTCATCGTGTTGCTGGCCGCACTCGGGATCACGATCCTGCGCATCGGCCAGTTGACCTGGCTGCACTTCTTCCTCGGGTTGCTGCTGATCGGTCCCGTCACGCTGAAGATGGCCAGCACGGGCTACCGGTTCACGCGGTACTACACCCACAGTCCGGCGTATCGCGAGCGCGGCGCCCCGGAGACGTGGCTGCGCCTGCTCGCGCCGGTGGTCGTCATCAGCACAGTCGTCGTGTTCGCCAGCGGCGTCGTGCTGATGTACGACGGGCCGGCCCACCGCGACCCGCTCATGCTCATCCACAAGGCCTCGTTCATCGTCTGGGTCGGCGCGACCGCGCTGCACGTCCTCGGCCACCTGCTCGGGCTCCCGGCCGTCGCTGCGGGCACCCTCCCTGGACCGGACAGCCGCCCGCGGGGCGCGCGGCGGCCAGACCGGCGGCGCCGGCCGGGCGATCGCGCTTATCGGGGCGATCGTCGGCGGCCTGGTGCTCGCGATCGCCCTGATCCCGGACTTCTCGATCTGGACCGCGCACCTGTCGCTGCTCGGCCATCACTGAGCGCGGTGACCGGCCCCGCGGACACGCCATCAGCGCGCGACGACGCTGAAGAAGTCCCGGCTGTCGGGAGCCAGGAACTGCCCGGGGACCCCCGGCTGACCGGGCACGACTGCTGTCGCGGACACGGCCGCGGGCGTGGTGGCCGTACAGGTAGGCGGCCACCCACTCGGGGTTGATGTCGAGCTCGACGGCACGCACCACGCGAGCGGAGCGCAATGCCTGCGCCAAGGCAAGCACTGACAGGTTCTCGCCGCCGGCCCAGATGAGATTGCCGGCGGCGGTGATGCCGAGCGCTCCCCGGGCCGGCGTCGCGGTGCCGCCGAGCGTCGCTCCCCAGCAGATCACACAGCTCACGTTGGACGCGATGCGGCCGCCGGAGATCAGCAGGCGCAGGTTCTGGCGGACCGAGTAGACGGCGTGCCCCGCGGCGGGCACGCCCTCGTGCCAGGCGCCGATATCGGTGGCGCCGTCCGTATAGGTGACGATCGAGCCCAGGCCCGTAGACAGCGGCGCGCCGGTGCGCCCGCCCGAGTAGAAGCCGCCCGAGTGGGTGTCGAGCTTGAAGCCTCCGTTGAATCCGGCCACCACCCGCGCACGCTCGGAGCCGAGGATCGCGGGACCGAACCGGTAGCCGGCGGCTCCCGCGTCCACCGTGCCTGAGTGCAGATGCAGTCCGACGAGCTTCTGATTGAAGGAGAGCAGGGCGAGATTCGCCCGGCGGGCGACATAGACCGCGGGGCGGCCGCGCCAGATCACCGCGGGGACGAAGTTGGTCGCCGCGGTGCTCGTGGCGGCGGGGGTGAGCTGCGGGGCTCGGAGTGTCGTCGGCCGCGCCCGCGGGCTACTCGTCGAGGTCGTCGAGGTCGTGAGGCGGCTCGAGGAGCTGCTCGAGGCCGAGCCTGACCCGGACGGAGTCCGCGATGCCGCCGAACGTGCTGTCGGCCGTTCCCGCTCGCCGTCCCTCCGCACCCCGTCAGCGCGCACACGACCACTGCGCGGGCGAGAACCGTGAGGAGGCGCAGACGGCCCGGGCGCGACCAAGGCCGGCCGGCCCGGGTGGTGGCAGCGGCCGCGATCACCGGCGTCGTCGCCGTGGCCGCGCCGGCCGCGAGCGCGCCGCGGCGGCGCCTGATCACCCATGGGGCGATCACCGAACCGGCGATCACGGTCGCGAGCAGCACCATGAACAGCGCCAGCACGCCGAGCCCGGCGGTCACGACGATCAGCCCGAGGGACGCAACGAGCGCAACGGCCCCATCCTCGATCAGGTCGCGGCGGCGGCGCGCGAAGTGGCGTTGCCGGCGGCGGCGCTCCGCGGACACCCGCCGACGAGCGACGCTCGCGTCGCCGCCGCGGCGCGTGCGCACCGCGGGCACGGGACCCGAGGTACGCCGGCGCCGGGGCGGATCCCGCTCGGATCGGCCGGCGGGGGCGGCGCTCATCGCCCTAACCTCGGGCACGGTCCTTCCCCCGACGCTCACAGGCCCAGGCCGAAGGTCACGATCCAGGCGACCCCGGTGAGCTGGATGAACCTGTCACCGAGAAGGATCTCCTCCGGCGCACCGCCGCGCCCGTCGGACACCAGCAGGCCGTAGCGCAACAGGGCGAGCGTGAACGGGAGAATGGTCGCCTCGCGCCAGGCCAGAGAGCCGCCGTGGGCGGCCCCGAACGCCCACAGGCAGTAAGCCCCGAGCGCAACCGCCCATGCCGAGCCGATGACCATGCGCAGGAAGTCGGCGTTGTAGTCGGCCAGCACCGGCCGCGATCCACGCGAGGCCGGATCCAGAAAGTCGGCGTACCGCTTGCCGGCGGCGACGAACAGCGCCGAGAAGGAGACCACGACGAAGAACCAGCGCGAGATCGGAACCCCCGCGGCGGCACCGCCGGCGGCGGCCCGGATCACGAACGCGCCCGGCGATCGCGGCGATATCGGCGATCGCCACGCGCCGCAGCCAGGTCGTGTAGGCGAAGTTCAGCCCCACCGACGCCATGGCCCACGCCAAAGGCGCCGTACCCAGCGAAGCCGAGAGCCCGAGCCCGGCGGCGAGCAGCGCGACGGCCACGCCGAGCGCGCGCCCCGGAGCGATCGCCCGCGAGGCGATCGGACGGTGGCGCTTGACCGGGATGGCGGCGGTCCTCGGGCGCATCACGAAGGTCGTTGAGCAGGTAGGCGCCGCTGGACAGCAGGCAGAACGCCGCCGCGGCCAGCGCGACCCGTCCCAGCACCCCGGGCTGGCCCAGAGCGCCGGCCGCCGCCGGTGCGCCGAACACCAGCAGGTTCTTGGGCCACTGGCGGACCCGGATCGCCCGGACCCACGTCATTGGCCCGCGGGACGCGGGACGCATCACCCTCACCGCGGCCGGCCGTGCGCGCGGCGATCACGGCCCGGCCGCACGGGCGCTCGGGGCGGCGGACGCGGACGACGCCTGCGGGGCTGCGGTGGCTCGGGGCATGGCTGGATCGGTCCCTCGATCACGGTTTCTGCGGCGCCTGCCCATCGCCTGCCCCGGCGTCGTGAGATTTTTCTCAGACCTTTCCCCGCGCGGGGAAGGACGACCCGGGCGCAGGGCGAAACCGCCTCTGTGATGTCCGCCACCGCCCGCCTGCCTCACCGCGCCCCGCGGCCTGCCCCCCCGGTTGAGCCCGTTGCGGAGCCTGCGCCGGGCCGCGCTGCTCACCTTGCTCATCTGCCTGGTGCCGATCGGCATCTCGTATGGCACGACGATCGCGGCGGCCGTCGAACTCGAGCTTCATGATCAATTCGGTGGAATGGCTGCGCGACCACGGCGCGGCCGGCGTCGCCTCGAGCCTGGAGAGCATCTACTACTCGTGGAGCGCCCCCTCGACCGGTGGCCCGGCGCTGCACCGGCTGGCGATCCGGATCCGCGCCACCTCGGCGGTCCATCCCGCCGATCTGACCCCGCTGATCCACCCGGCGCTGCCCGGCGAGGGCGTCTGGACGCCGACCGAGACCTGGAGCGGCACGAACTCGCCCGTCCAGGTGGCTCAGTTCCGCAGCGACCCTCTGTATCCCCAGATGGTCGCCGGCGTGGCCTGGATCGACCCGCGTCGGACCTCGATCGCGCTCTATCCCGGCCGGCAGGAGCCGTCCGTGGCGATCCCGCGCGGTCTGATGGAGGCGCCGCCGGCGCTGCGAGGCCGGCTGCTCGCCACCTTCAACAGTGGCTTCAAACTCCAGGACTCCCACGGTGGGTTCGCGCTCCGCGGCGTCACCTACGCGCCGCTGCACGACGGTATGGGGACGATCGTCCGCTACCGAGACGGTCGCATGGACATCGTCGACTGGCAGGCCGGCCCCTCGGCCGGCGCGGGCATCGACTACGCGCGCCAGAACCTCCCCCTGATCGTGTCCGGCGGGCAGCCGAACCCGAACCTCAGTGACGGGCCTGAGTGGGGCGCGACCCTCGGCAACGCGGTCCGGGTCTGGCGGTCAGGGATCGGGATCGACGCGCGCGGCGATCTCATCTACGCGGCCGCCGCCGATCAGACCGTCGGCTCGCTCGCCCAGGTCCTGATTCACGCGGGCGCGGTTCGGGCCATGCAGCTGGACATCAACGACTACTGGACGAGCTTCAACTCCTATGCCGCGCCGCAGGCCGGCCAGCCGAGCAAGCTGCTGCCGGCGATGGTCCGTCCGGCCAACCGCTACCTGTCTGCCGATGACCGCGACTTCTTCGCCGTGTACCTGCGCTGATGTCCGGGGCCGGCGAGAGGACTGAGCGCTAGTCTGGAGCGCAGGACCGACGATGCTCGTTGCGGTCACCGATCACGCCGCTGAGCGCTATCGCCAGCGCATCCGCGGAACCCTGGATCCCAAGCGCGAGGTCGCCGGGCGTGTCGCGCGTGCCCGCGCCGCAGGGCGCGTGGAGACCGGGGAGCGTGGCACCGTGCAGGTCCGCGACCTCGAGCGGCGTGACCTCGTGTTCGTGTGCCGACCCGAGGGTGCCGAGCTCGTGGTGATCACGGTCTTCGAGCAGGGTGAGGCGGCGGCGGTTCCCAAGCGCTTCACCGACGCGCTGCGCCGCGACGACCATCGCGTGTCATGAGCCACCGGTCATGAGATCACAACCCAACGAGCCCTCCGGCCGAACGGATCATTTGGCCGCACGAAAGTGGACGAACGTTGGATGTTCTGAGCGCCGGAACTGCAGCAAACGTCGCGCAATCGTGACGGAACCGCTGCATTGGCTGCACCCGGCCTGCGGGGATCGGTGCCACGGATCGATGAGTAGGCAGCTCCACCGGGCCCGCCACGGAAGCCCCGGAGCGCATCGTCTGCTCCTTGACCAAGGATGGGGTCATGAAATTTACCGCCCGCCGGCTACTGCTCACGCTCGCCTCGATCGCTCCGCTCGCCGTCATCGGCTCGAGCGCGACCGCCCAGGCCGCGCCCGTCGACACCTCGCTCTGCAACGGCGCACCGGTGAGTCAACCCTTCGCCCCGTGGGGGGACACCTCCTCCTACCAACTCGCTCCCGGCGGAGATTTCGAGTCCAACACCTGGACGCTGTCCGGAGCGGCGCAGATCGTCGGCGGCAGCGAGCCGTTCGCGGCGACCGGCTCGCTCGGCGCCGAAGCGCTGTCCGTGCCGGCCGGCTCCAGCGCCAGCTCGCCGTTGACGTGCCTCAACGCCTCCTATCCTTCGCTGCGGATGTTCGTCGGCGGAACGGGCGTCGCGCTGGTCTCGATCGTCTACAACGGCACGGCGATCCCCGTCGGCGCCGTTCACGCCGGCGGCAGCTGGCGCCCCTCGTCGGTCATCAACACCAACGGTGCGATCTTCGGCCTGCTCAGCGGCGGCACCGGCAACGTGTCCATTCGCGTCACCGGCCTGGCCGGTAGTCCGGTTGTCGACGATGTCTTCATCGACCCGTGGCAGCGAACCTGAGTCTCACCCCCGGTCCCCATCCCTCGACCCACGGCCCGCCGGCGAACGCCGGCGGGCGCGCGGTCGTCGCGGACGCCGGTTCAAGCGGACCCCGATGGATCTCGACTCCTATCTGACTCCGGCCGGCGAGCGGCTGCTGCGCGCGGGACAGGCCCGTGACGCGGAGGTGGGCTCCGGCCGGGCGCTGCGCGCCGAGCTGACTGCGGCGACGATCTTCCTGGCCGGTGCGGTCGTGCTCGCCGCCGCCGCGCACTGGGACCGGCCCCTCACCGGCTCAGCCCTGATCCTCTCGGCCCTGACCTATCTGGTGGCGCGCCGGGTCACGTTCCCAGTCGGGAGCGCCTTCACAAGCCCGACCCAGCTCGTGTTCGTACCGATGCTGTTCGTGCTTCCGACGCCGGCGGTACCGCTGATCGTCGCCGGCATCTCCGTCCTGGACCTCTGGCCGGACCTGGTAGGGGGACGCCTGACGGCGATCCGGGTCACCGCACGCGTCGCCGACTGCTTCTATTCCCTGATCCCCGCCGTCGTGCTGGTTTCCACCGGCGACCAGAACTTCGCCTGGGACCACTGGCCGGTGCTCATACTCGCGCTCGGCGCCCAGCTCACACTTGACGCCGCCTTCGGTCTTGGCCGGACCTGGTGGGCGGATCGTGTGCTCCCGTCCGGCCAACCGCAGATGGTGTGGCTCTACTTCACGGATGTCTGCTTCTCATGTGTCGGGCTGACGATCGCCGCCGTCGCTGTCGGCCGTCCCGGCCTGATCCTGATGACGCTGCCGATCTTCGTCCTGCTCTCGGTGTTCGCCGATGAGCGTCGCGGCCGCCTGGACCGCACGCTCGAGCTCAGCTCGGCCTACGACGGCGCCGCCAAGCTGCTCGGAGATCTGATCGACGCCGTCGATCACTACACCGGCATCCACACGCAGGATGTGGTCGCGCTCTCGGCCGAGGTCTCGGCCGCGATGCATCTCGACGAGAGCCGCCGACGCGACGTGGAGTACGCCGCGCTGCTGCACGACGTGGGCAAGATCCGCGTGCCCGCCTCGATCATCAACAAGCCCGGCAGCCTCAACGAGGACGAGTGGGCGGTGATGCGCCGGCACACCGTCGAGGGGGAGTCGATGCTGCGCCAGGTCGGCGGGACGCTCGCCGGGGTGGGCCGGTTCGTCCGCTCCTCACACGAGCGCTTCGACGGCCACGGATACCCGGATGGCCTTGCCGGCGAGGCGATCCCGCTCGAATCCCGCATCGTCAGCGTGTGTGACGCCTACAACGCGATGACGACCGACCGGCCCTACCGCTCCGCGCGCGCACCGACGACGCGATCGAGGAATTGCGCCGCTGCGCGGGCAGCCAGTTCGACCCGCAGGTCGTGCAGGCGATCGAGAGCATCCTGGCCCCGCGGGCGCGCGCCGACCGGCCGGACGCCCGCCCCGAGCCGGCCGGCGGCTAGCCGCCCGGCCGGCGCGAGGGCGTCAGGCGCCGCGCTGCGCGGACGCCGAGCACCTCAGGACTGGGGCTGGGGCACGATCCGGATGTAGGGCTTGGGCGACTCCCACCCGTCGGGATAGATCTCCTTGGCCTGGTCATTGGAGACCGAGCCGGCGATGATCACCTTGTCGCCGTCCTGCCAGTTGACCGGCGTGGCCACCTTGTGCTTGGCGGTGAGCTGCAGCGAATCGATCACTCGCAGCACCTCGTCGAAGTTGCGGCCGGTCGTCATCGGGTAGACGAGGATCAGCTTGATCTTCTTGTCCGGGCCGATCACGAACACGTTGCGCACGGTCTGGTTGTCGGCCGGGGTGCGGTCGTGCGGATCGCCCTCCACGCCCTCGTCGAGCATGTCGTAGAGCTTGGAGACGTTGAAGTCGCTGTCGCCGATGATCGGATAGTTGGGGGCGGTGCCCTGGGTCTCCTCGATGTCCTGCGCCCAGTCGGCGTGGTCGCCGACGGGATCGACCGAGAGGCCGATGATCTTCACGCCGCGGCGATCGAACTCCGGCTTGATCTTGGCCATGTACCCGAGCTCGGTGGTGCAGACCGGGGTGAAGTTCTTGGGGTGGGAGAACAGCACGGCCCACGAGTCGCCGATCCAGTCGTGGAAGCTGATCTTCCCCTCGGTGGTCTCGGCCTCGAAGTCGGGGGCGGTGGAGCCAATCTTGAGTGACATAGGTTTCTCTCCTGATGAGTGGCGGTTGCCGGTCGCGGGCGGCGCCGATCCGGGGCGGGACGCCGTGCCGCGATCTACTACATAAGCATGCCGCATTGCAGCCGGATGATGCCGCCTTGTTCACCACATTAGTTGCCTTTGCGGAGTACGGGCCCTGCACCCCTTACCGCCGCGTTGGTGAGACCACCTCTGACAGCCGCGCGCTCAGGACACCGGCATAGCGCCGCGCGGCGTGGGGAGCGAGCGCGAGGAACAGCTCGGGTTCGATCAGCTCGGCCTCCATCAGCTTCGGCGCCACTCCGCCGACGAGGTCGATCCGCGCGTAGAGCGGAAGGGCCGGCAGCGCGGCGAGCGCGGTCGCGCCGACTGCGCGTTCCTCATCGCTCGGCTCGCACTGCGTGTTGACGCCGCCGTGGTGAACCTGCACCCGCCAGTCGCAGGGGTCGGGCGTCTTGCGCACCGCATGACTGAACTCGCCTCCAAAGTAGATCAGCGATACCTCACCGGCCGCGATCCCCCGCTCAAAGGGCTGGACGAGCGCGTCACCGCGCGCCAGCAGCCGGTCCAGATGCGCAGCCGCCGCCGGATCAGCGCCGGCGCCACGGAGGGCTCCGGCGGCCCCGCCCGACACCGCCGGCTTGATCACCACCTCTCCAAATGCCGGCCAGCACGGCGGACCGCTGAGCGGCGGTCGCTCCGACGGGCACAACCCGGGTTTCGATCACCGGAACGCCGGCGTCGGCCAGTTCGACGAGGTATGACTTGTGCAGGTTCCAGCGCATCAGCCCGGACGGGTTCTCGAGCGTGGTGACGCCAGCCACGGCGGTGAGCCACGCGCGAAAGCCCGCGCTGTCGCCGAGGTAGTCCCAGGTTGTGCGGCACACGACCAGGGGGACCGACGCGAACGGGAACGGCCCGTTCCAGGGGTGGACCTGAGCGTGCACGCCGGCCTTGGCCAACTCGGTGATCAGACCGGCAGTCTCCAGGTCCGCCCGTGGCATCCGCGAGCCGGTTGCGAATACGATCTCCGGGCGCGGCACATCAGTCAAGGAGGCGCTCCAGCACGATCGCGACCCCGTCCTCGTCATGACTCAGCGCGACCTCGTCGGCGATCGCGAGCACGTCCGGATGGGCGTTGGCGACCGCCACCGCGCGCCCGGCGAACTTCAGCAGCGCCAGATCGTTGGGCATGTCACCGAAGGCGATGACCTCATCCGCGCCGACACCGAGCATCGTGCACAGCCGCGCCAGGCCCGCTCCCTTGTCGACGCCGGAAGCGCTGATCTCCAGCAGACCGTCAGCGGAGTTGGAATGGGACAGCTCCACCACGCCACGCAGGGCCGCCCGGGCGGGCGCGAGCATCGCGTCAGGCGAATGAGCGTCGTGGCGGAACAGAAGCTTCAGTGCCGAGACCCCGAGCAGTTGGTGCACCGGCGCCACCACGGTCTGAGACGGAACCGGCCAGTGGGGCTGGTATCCGGGTTCGTGATCGAATCCGGCCGCGTGCTCGACCCCCCACGCACCGCCAGGGAACAGATCACCCAATCGAGCGATCACGTCGCGGACGACATCGGGTTCGATCGCATCCTCGCTGACCGCGCGCTCGGTCGGCGAAGTCCCAGATCACGGCCCCGTTGACGCAGACCGCGCACCCGGTCGCGCCGGCCTGCGCGGCGATCGGCCGAACCCACCGCACGGGGCGAGCAGTGCAGAGCACGACAACACATCCCGCGGCCTGCACGGCGGCGAGGGCGCGGGAGGTCCGCGCGCTCAGACTCCCGTCCGAGCGCAGCAGCGTGCCGTCGAGATCGCTGGCGACCATCTTGGGCAGCACGCGGCCATGCTCGCAGAAGCGGGCGCGGCGGTTCCCCCACCGGGTAGCCTCAGCCGCGCCGTGTCGACCACCACCTCCCACCGCACCGCTCCCCTGGATCCTGCAGGCGCCCCCGATCGCCGACGTCCACCCACCCCGATGGCTCGAAAGGCTGCCGCGCTGGGCGAGCACGGGCGGCGTGCTCTTTGTGCTGATGGCCATTTCGGCCTTCGTGCGTACGCGCTATCTGTCGGGCCAGCTGTGGTCCGAGGAGGCGATCGCGACCGGGATCGCCACCCATCCGCTCGGCCAGATCTTCGGGATCCTGCGCGAGGCCGGCGCGGCGCCCCTCTACTTCCTGATTCTGCACGTGTGGATCAGCCTGTTCGGCTCCAGCGAAGCGATCACCCACGGCCTCTCGCTGCTCTTCGGGCTGGCCACCATCCCGATCGCCATGTGGGCCGGGTGGAGCCTGTTCGGCCGGCGAGCGGGGATGATCGCCGCGGCCCTGTTCGCGTTCAGCGGGTTCCTGACCCAATACGCGACCGAGACCCAGGTCTTCGAGCTGCTCGGCCCTGCTCGGGCTGCTCGGTGCCAGCCGCCTTCCTGCACGCATTCGTCTTCCGCCGGCGCGGGTACGCGATCCTGTTCGGCCTCGTGCTCGTGCTGCTGCTCTACACGAGTCCGTGGGCATTCTTCTTCTGGGCCGGCGCGGCCGTCGCTCTGATCCCCGTCGTGCGCACCAGCTCCGATGCCACCGCGGTGCTGCGCGACGCCGGTCTCGCCTTCGCCGCGGCGCTGTTGCTGTTCGTGCCCTGGCTACCGACCTTCGTCTTCCAGCTCGGTCATGACACGAGCCCCTGGACGTACTTCGAGTTCACGGGGCCGACTTTCCCGGCGAGCCTGCTCGGCGGCGATCGCGTCCTGGCCACCCTCGCGGTGCCCGGAGCCGCCGCGCTGCTTCCGCTGCTGGCCCGCGAGCGCCGCCGGTCGGCTGAGGCTGTGTCGGCGTGGGCGCTGCTGGCGATCGTGATCGGGGCGATGGTCTTCGCGGGCGCCACCGCGATCTTCGCCGAGAGCTGGGTGACCCGCTACTTCGCCCCGCTGCTGGGCGCGATACTGCTGCTCGCTGCGTTCACCTGCGCACGCACCGGGGTGCTCGGCCTGGCCGCGGTGGTGATCTCGATCGCCTTCGTCGCCAACGCCGCGTCGTTCTCGGCCAAGTACAAGAGCAACCTCCGCGACGTGTCCGGCGAGCTCGCGCCGCTGATGCGAACCGGGGACACGGTCCTCGTGGGAGAGCCCGAGCAGGCGCCGCTGGCCTGGTACTACCTGCCGTCGGGGTTACGCTTCGCCACGCTCACCGGCCCGCTGCGCGACCCGAGCGCAATGAACTGGTCCGATGCGTACACCCGCCTGGCCGCGGCGTCCCCAGCGGCGACCGAGAACGCGCTCGTGGCCGGCCTCAGTCCGGGTCGCCGCCTGCTCTACGCTCGGCCTCTGACCGAGGGCGCGGAGGGCTGGGCCCCGGACTGGTCGGGGCTCGTTCGCCGCCGGGCCGCGCAGTGGAGTCAGCTGCTGGCGTCCGATCCGCGGTTGCGGCTGCTGCCCGGGAGGGCAGGCCCCGCACTACTACCGCGGCAGCTGCTGCGTCGCCGACAGCGCGCTCGTCTACACCCGCGTCGGCTGACGCGGCCAGTGCTCGTCAGCTGGCGGGCTACTGATCGTCAGCCAGCAGCGCGGCGAGATCCGAACGCTCGAACAGGGCCGCCGTGGCCAGCGCCGATGGGGTGCCGGCCGCGGGATCGGCGCCTGCTGCGATCAGCGTCCTGATCACCTCGGGCTCGTCCCTGAACACCGCTCCGGCCAGCGGGGTCTGACCCCGATCGTTGGCCCGGTCGGGATCGGCGCCCCGCGCCGTGAGCCCACGCACCGTGTCGGCGTGACCGTGGTAGGCGGCGAGCATCAACAGGGTGTCACCCGATTGGTTGCTCAGGTTCGGGCTCACGCCGGCGTCCACGTGAGCGCACAGCGCGTGTGTCTCCCCGCGGCGAGCGAGGTCGAACAGGCGCGTGGCAAACGCGATCAGCTCCGCGTCGGGCTCGGACGGGTCGCGCGCCGGCACAGGATCACATCCGAGCTGTGAGCCCGATATGGGCCCGGACCGGAAACGTCTCGGGGGTCAGCCCCGCGTCGATGACCTGCCGGACGTGCCCAAGACGCTCGGTGCGCTCACCAGCGGCCAGCGCGGCGATCCAGCTCATCGAGGTGAGATGGTCGATGACCCGCTCGGGCGACGCGCTCGAGGTGAACATCACCTCGACCTCCCACGGCTCGCGCCAGCCTCCGGCGTGGCGGACCGCGGTCTGCCACGGCGGACCGTCGAAGTGGGGGTGGGCGGGCCGCAACCCCGCGAGCAGCGTGCCGACCTCGTGCGCCCAGGACGCCTGACCCCAGTCGGGGACGGTGTCAACGATGGCCAGCCCACCGCCGGGGCGCAGCACGCGGCTGATCTCGGCCAGCGCCGCCGTCTGATCGAACCAGTGAAAACCGTCAGCGACGGTGACCGCCGCCACACTGGCCTCCGGCAGTGGGATCGCCTCGGCGAGCCCGTCATGGACCCGGCTGGATCCGATCACGCCGGCCAGAATCGCCCGCAATGGCGCCTGAGGCTCGACCGCGACCACGTCCAGGCCGGCCGCGAGCAGCGCCCGGGCCAACTTGCCCGTGCCCGCGGCGAGGTCCAGCACCCGGCCTCCGGCCGGTACGCCGAGCTCGGCCGCGATCGCCCCGGGGACGGCGAGCGCGTAGTCGGGGCGGCCGCGCTCATAGGCGTCAGCGACCTCGGCAAACCGCGCGGCAAGCGGATGCAGGGTCACCTGTGTCAGGGTAGCCCGGCCGGCGCAGGCCGGCCCTCACCACCGCGGTACGCCCGAGACCGGATAGGGTCGCGACTGTGACCGGAGCGCAGAGCGAGCTGATCGAGCGCTTCTACGCCGCCTTTGCGCGGCGCGACGGCGCGGCGATGGCCGCCTGCTACACGCCGGACATCCGCTTTCACGACCCGGCGTTCGGTGAGTTGCGCGGCGACGAGCCGGGGGCGATGTGGCGGATGCTGACCGGCCGCGCCGACGATCTCGAGGTTCGCCTCAGCGAGCACTCGGCCGACGGTGATCAGGGCAGCGCGCACTGGCTGGCCGACTACACCTTCTCGGCCACCGGGCGGCCGGTTCACAACGACGTCCAGGCCCGCTTCCGCTTCCGCGGCGGGCTGATCTGCGATCACGAGGACCGCTTCTCGTTCTGGGCGTGGTCACGCCAGGCGCTCGGCCCGGCCGGGCTCGCGCTGGGATGGACCCCGCTGCTGCGCGCCCGGGTGCGGCGCGAGGCCCGGGCCGGCCTCGAGGCCTTCCGGCGCGCGGAGTCGACGTAGCGCAGAGCCGCCCCACCGTTGCTCGGGTGGCCGCTGCTCGCCGCCGTCCTGGCCGCTCTGGTCGCCGGCTGCGGGAGTTCGGACCCGGCGCGCCACACCGCCGGCGCGCCGCGACGACCCGCGGCGCAACGACGGCTTCCGGCGCCGGACCATCATCGAGCCCGGCTGGGGTGACCGCCGCCACCGCCGTCCCGCCGTCGCCGCTCCGCGGCCCGCTGCGGATCGTGGTTCACCCCGGCGCCGCCGGGGGGGCACGTTTGGCTGGCGACCGGCCGTGTCGATCCGGGACCAGACCGCGATCTGGATCTCGCGCGTCCCCGCCTATCACCTTCCCGGCGACACCGTCACCCGGCTGCGCCTCGATACCCGGCTCGTGACCCTGGCGCTGCACGCCGGCAGCAGCGAGCCCGGAGGGCGGGGCTGGCGCTACGGGGACGCGATCCGCGGCGCCGAGCGCAACCGCGTGCTGGCCGCGTTCAACGGCGCGCTTCCGGGAGGGCTACGGCGCCGGCGGTTTCGCGGCCGACGGGCGCGTCGGCTGGCGGCTGCGACGCGGTGCTGCCTCCGTGGTCATCTACCGCGACGGGGGGGTGGACATCGGCCGCTGGCGCGTCAGCGTCCCGGCCCCCGGGCGCGCGCACCGCCGCCGTGCGACAGAACCTGGCGCCTGTTGATCGATCGCCGACGGATCGCCGCCACCGTGGACACCTGCATCAAGGTGTGCTGGGGCGACCCGCTGCACGAACAGCCGATCGTCGCCCGCTCGGGCCTGGGGATCACCCGTCAGGGCGACCTGATCTGGGCGGCCGGCTCCCCGCTGTCGGTCCGCGCGCTGGCGCAAGCGCTGGCGGCGGCGGGCGCCGTCCGGGCGATGGAGCTCGACATCAATCCGGCCTGGGTCGCCGGGCTACATCTACGCCCACCGCGCCGGACGCGGCGGTCGCTGCCGCTCCCGCTCGTCGCCGGCCAGATCGGGATCGCCGGCCAGTTCCTGGCCCCCTACTTCCGGGACTTCTTCAGCGTGTTGCCGCGCCCCGGCTCCGGGCGCGCTGGGTGACGAGCACGCACGCTCCGACCACCACGGCCGCCAGCAGCGCCACGGGATCGAGCGACTCGCCGAGCAGCGGGACCGTCCACACGATCGTCAGCAGAGGTTGCGCGAGCTGGACCTGGCTGGCCCGTGCGACCCCCGCCTCGGCGAGACCCCGGTACCAGGCGAAGAAGCCGACGAAGGTCGAGATCGTGCCCACGTAGGCCAGGCCGATCAGCGCGCCCGCGCTCACCGCGTGGCCGGCTCGGACCAGGCCGCCCGCTGCTCACGATCCCGACCCCGGTGAGGCGCGAGTGAGATCGGAAAGGCGATGACCAGACCCCACCCGACGACCTGCCACCCGGGCAGCTCACGGGTGAGACGGCCGCCCTCGGCGTATCCGACCGCGGCCACCACCACCGAGGCGAGCAGCAGCAGATCAGCCGCGTGCAGCGCCCCCGCCCCGCGCGACAGCGCGTAGGCGGTCACGACGGCGGTGCCGAGCAGGCTGGCGGCCCAGAACACCGGGCCCGGGCCGGTCCCCGACGCGGATCACGGCCACCACGGCGGTGGCGGCGGGCAGCAGCCCGATCACCACCGCGCCGTGACTGGAGCTGGTGTGGCCGAGCGCCAGCGCCGAGAGCACGCCGAAACCGATACCACAGCCGAGCGCGACCCCGATCAGCCCCGGCCAATGACGCCGGGCCGGGATCGAACCCGCGCCACCCGCAGGCAGACGGCGGCGATGACCGCCGCGATCACCGACCGTCCGGCTCCGACCACGAGCGGATCGAAGGCCCGCTCGGCCAGCGTGGTGGCCGGGAAGGTGACCGAGAAGGCGAGCACGCCGAGCGCGGCCCAGCCGAGACCGGACGCGGCCCTGCGGGGCCGGTCACGGGGACGGCGGGCGGTCCGGTGGCTCAGACCGCGTCACGCCCGGGGCCGGCGCGGAGCGGGTCGACACGGTGGTTCACGATAGTGACCGCCGCCCGACCCGCCCGCGAGGACGCCTGCGGTCAGGCGGTGGCCGGCTCGGGGTCGGGACGGACGATGACCGTGTCGGCGATCGGCACGATCTCGTCGACCGGCAGGTCGGCCTTGGCTGCGTGGGCGTGGATCGCCTCGGGGCTCGACGCCTCGTAGATGCAGACGGTGCCGACGTCGCCGCCCGCCTCGTCAAGCACATAGCTGCGGATCCACCGGATGTCCTCTGGCATCTCCTCGTCCGCGACCTGGGCAGACCGCGCCGCGGCGGCCTCCAGATCGGGCGCCGACTGCCATCCGTGGCGGCGGATGATCGCGTACTGCTGCATGGCTTACCTCCCGGTCGGGTTGACGCGAGCCTAATCCCTGAGCGATCCGGCAGGCAACGTCGTCACAGCCGGATCGGCACCGGCCGGAAACGCAGCCGTCCCCCGGGTCGCAGCTGGGCCACCCGGTCGAGATCACGTTCGCTGACGACCCCCAGCACGGGATATCCGCCCGTCGTCGGGTGATCGGCCATGAGCACGATCGGCTCGCCCGACGGCGGGACCTGGACGGCGCCGGGCACGAGCCCCTCCGAGCGCAGTTCCTCCGAGCGCGCCCAGCCCAGCGGCTCACCCTCGAGCCTGACCCCGACGCGATTGGAGGCGGCCCCGACCGTGTACCACGCGTCCGGCAGCCGGGCGATCGCCTCGGGGCAAACCAGTCCTCGCGCGGCCCGAGCAGCAGCGTGACCTCGATCTCCGTCCTCGGGCCCGGGTACCGGGACGACATCGGCCGCGGGAGGCTCGCCGTGGCGCTCGAGCACCGTCAGGCGGTCACCCCGAGCCAGCGGCGCCGGCCCGAGGCCGCCGAGCGTGTCGGTGCTGCGGCTGCCGAGCACCGCTGCCACGCCGAGGCCTCCGGCGACCGCCACGTAGGTCCGCACCCCGCGGCTCGCGCGTCCGACCCTGAGCTCCTGTCCGGCGCCGAACCGGGACCGGCGTGTGCATCGCCACGTCGCGACCATCCACCTGCGCCGGGCAGGGCGCCCCGGCGAGCACGACCAGCGCATCGTCGACGGCGCGCAGCCGCGGGCCCTGCAGCGAGGTCTCCAGCGCGGCCGCGTCCTCGCGGTTGCCGGCCAGCCGGTTGGCGAGCCGCAGGGAGCCGCGGTCGGCCGCGCCCGAACGTGAGATGCCCAGATGCGCCCAACCCGGGCGCCCCAGGTCCTGGATCGTCGTCAGCGGACCCGGTGTGATCACCTCAAGCACGTCTGCACCCTCACCGCGCCGGCGTCGCGTGGCTGCGCCGCGTCGACAAAGCGCACCCCGCCCCGGGAGCGGCCAGCGCCGGCGGATCGCGCGCCGGATCGAACATGATCATGGTCGGTGCGGCCGATCAGCTGCCAGCCGCCCGGGGACGCCCGCGGATAGACGGCGGTGTACTCGCCGGCGACGGCCACCGATCCGGCCGGCACCCGCTCGCGCGGCTGGTCCCGGCGGCCCGGGCGCAGCCGGGGATCGCCGCCGATCAGATAGGCAAAGCCGGGGGCGAAGCCGATGAAGGCGGCCGTGTATTGCGCCTGACGGTGGCGACGCACGACCTCCTCGGGGCTGAGCGCGCACGCGGCGGCAACAGCATGCAGATCGGGACCGTCATAGGTCACCGTGATCGTCAGTGGCTCGCCGGTCTCGGCCGGCGCCTCGACATCCGGCGCGAATCCGGCCAGCTCGGCGGCCGGCGATCCGCGTCGTCGGTTCCGACCACGAGCACCGTGGTGTGCCCGGGCACCACCTCCTGGACCCGGCCGGAGAAGCGAGCGCGGATGTAGCCGGCAAGCTGCTGCGCGGCGCGGTTGTCAGCCAGTTCCACGAGCAGCCCTCGCTCTCCGACGGGACGAAAGCGCAGTTCGTCGCTCATGACGCGGCGGTGACCCGGACGCCCGCCGCCGTCAGCGCGTCGCGGACGGCGGTCGCCACGCCGAGCGCGCCGGGCGTGTCACTGTGGATGCACAGCGACTGCGCGCGGAGCGCGAACGCGCCTACCCGCGGCCGGCGCCACCTCCCCGCTGCGTGGCCAGCCGGACAGCCTGCCGCGCGGCCGCGGCGGCGGTCAGCACCGCCGCCGCCTGCGAGCGCGGCAGCAGCGTCCCGTCGGGCGCATAGCCGCGATCGGCAAAGCCCTCGGTGATGACGCCGAGACCGAGCTGTGCGGCAGCGGTCGCGAAGGCCGAGTGCGCGGGGGTCATCACCGCGAGCTCCGGCGCGACCGCCCTGATCGCCGCCGCCAGCGCGTTCGCCAGCTCGCCGTCGCGGTTGACGCGACCGTACAGGGCACCGTGAGGCTTGACGTAGCGAACCGCCGCCCCCTCGGCGCGGGCGCAGGCCATCAGCGCCCCGACCTGGTAGACGACGTCCTCGGCCACGCGGTCCGGCGCCAGGTCCAGCTCGCGGCGGCCGAAGCCCTCGCGATCGTCGTAGCTGACGTGCGCACCCGAGCCGCACCCCCGCAGCGCGCGGCCGCGCGCGCAGGTCACCCGCATGGTGTGCGGATCGCCGGCGTGAAAGCCGCAGGCCACGCTGGCGCTGGTCACCACCTGCAGCAGGGGCCCGTCGCCACCCGGGGCGACGGCTTCGCCGACGTCGGCGTTGAGGTCGACGCGCGTTCTCACGTGATCACCACCGGATCGGCCGGCACACCCGGGCGGGGTGAAACTCGGCCAGCCGGTCAGCCGCCTCGCGGATCCGGTCGCGACCATGCGCGAGCCCGAGGCTGTGGGCCAGAACGGCGAGCGTCACGTCGCGGGGCTCGCCTCGATCGGCAAGCGTCGCGGCCCGGTGGCGCTTGGCCAGCCGCTCCCCATCGGGCCCGAGCACGAGCGGAACATGGGCATGGCGGGGAACGGTGGGGCCCAGCAGGCGAGCCAACATGATCTGTCGTGGCGTGGAGTCAGCAAGGTCAGCGCCGCGGACGAGGAAGCGTCCCCCCTGCGAGCGCGCGAACAGCCAGGCGAGCCGGGCGGTGCGCAGGCCCCCCAGGGGCAGCGAACCGGTCGGTGAGGGAGCAAAGCGGCCGTTTGGGGACATCCTCACATTCTGGCGGGCGCTGGTTCAATACCGCCATGCCCGAAGCGATCTGCGTGGGGTGCGGAACGCAGTTTGACTGCGCAGCCCCGCACCGGTGCCCGATTTGCGAGGACCCGCGTCAGTACGTGCCGGCCGCCGGCCAGGCCTGGACGACGCTCCCCGCGCTGCAGGCCACGCACCACAACCGGATCGCCCCTCAGAGCGAACTCGAGGGCGTCGGGACCGTGCCGGCGATCGGGATCGGCCAGCGTGCCCTGCTCCCACCCCACGGCTCGGCCAGGCTGATGTGGGACTGCATCACGCTGTTCGACGACGCCACCGCGGCGTTGCTCGAGCGCCGTGGTGGCCTCTCGGCGATCGCGATCTCCCACCCGCATTACTACACGGCGATGATCGCATGGGCCCGGCACTTCGATTGCCCGGTGTATCTGCACGCCGACGATGCGGAGTGGATCATGCATCCGGACCCGCACATCGAACTCTGGTCCGGAGAGCAGCGCGATCTCGGTCACGGGCTCACCCTGCTGCGGACCGGCGGACACTTTCCCGGCGCGACCGTGCTGCATTGGGCGGGCGGAAGCGCCGGCGCCGGCAGCCTGCTGGTCGGCGACATCTGCCTGCCCGTTCCCGATCCGCGCTATGTCTGCTTTCTCTGGAGCTATCCCAACCGCGTACCGCTGCCGGCCGCAAATGTCCTGCGGATCGGTGAGGTGTTCGCGTCGGTCCCGTACCGCACCCTGCACGCCGCCTTCTGGGACAGCGAGATCGAGAATGCGCCGGCGGTGATCGCGCGCAGCGTCGCGCGCTACGTGAGCGCGCTGAGAACGCCGGGAGGCTAACGGCTCGGTCCGTCGAGACGGCGTGGTTTCTGGGGCCGGCGCCGCTGATCCTCATGCTCCGTGGGTCGCGGCCAGCGCATGACGGCGCCGCTCCAGGAAAGCACGGACCGCGACGCCGTCTGCACGCAGACTAACCGCACGCTCAGGGAGACTCACCCATGGACCACCAGGACCCTCAGACTCCACCGGTGGACAACGGGCAGATCGCCGATCGACTCGAGGCATTCGCAATGCTGCTCGAGCTCGGCGGCGCCAACCCGTATGCCGGGCGCGCCTACCACCGCGCCGCAGAGGGAATTCGCGCCAGCCCGGCCCCGATCGCCGAGCTGGTGCGCACCGGACGGGTCCAGGAGCTGCGCGGGATCGGATCGGGGATCGAGGCCCGGCTGCGCGAACTGCTCGAGACAGGCGAGATCGCCGAGCTGGCTGAGCTCGAACGCGAGCTGGCGCCAGACCTGGTCGGGCTCGGTCGCTACCTCGGGTTGACCGCCGCACGCTCGGTGGAGCTGGCGCGGGCGCTGGACGTCAGGACCGCGGACGAGTTCCGTGACGCCGCCGCCGCCGGACGGCTGCGCGACGCGCCGGGGATCGGAGCCAAGCGCGAGGCCCGGTTGCTCGAGGCGCTGACCCGGGAGACCGAGCCACGGCCACGCCGCGGCCTCCTGCTCGACCGTGCCACCGAGCTCGTCCACGGCATCGCCTCCGCCATCGACGGACAGGCGGCGGGCGATGTCCGCCGCCGGCGTGACCTGTGCGAGCACCTGGCCGTGGTCTGCGCAGCCGATCAGCCGGCTGACGTGCTCGGGCGCTTCGCCGCCCTTCCGCAGATCGTCGCGCTGCTTGAGCGCGGTGGCCGGCGTGCGGTCGGCCTCACCGTCGAGGGCGTCCCGGTGGAACTGATCGTGCCTGAGCCGAACCGCCTAGGTGCGGCGCTGCTGCGCGCCACCGGCGCCGAGCGCGTACGTGGCGGCCCTCGAGCCCCTGCCGGACGGGCCCGACGAGCCGTCGGTCTACCGGCGGCTCGCGCTTCCGTGGTGCCCGCCGGAGCTGCGCGAGGCCCCGTTCCGGGGCGAGCCGCCGGTGCTTGTGGAGCAGCCCCAGATCCGTGGTGACCTGCACTGCCACTCCACCTGGTCAGACGGACGGGCGAGCATCGAGGAAATGGGCCGCGCCGCTGCCCGGCGCGGCTATGAGTACCTGGCCATCTGCGATCACACCCCCGCCGTCGGCGCCGTGAAGGGGCTCAGCGCCGACGACGTTCGCCGCCAGGGCGACGAGATCGCCGCCGCCAATGCCGTGCTCGCACCGTTTCGGATCCTCCCGGGAATCGAGTGCGACATCCTCCCCGACGGACGGCTCGACCTGCCCGATGATGTCCTCGCCGAGCTCGACTGGGTCCAGGCCAGCGTCCACGGCGGCCAGCGCATGCCGCGCCGGGAGCTGACCAAGCGTGTCTGCGATGCCCTGCAGAACCCGTCCGTCAGCTGCCTGAGTCATCCCACGGGTCGGCTGCTCACTCGCCGCCCCGAGAACGCCGTCGACCTCGAGCGCGTCTATGAGGTCGCGGTCGCGCATGGCGTCGCACTCGAGGTCAACGGTCTGGCCCCGCGCCTTGACCTGAGCGGTCCGCACGTGCGTGACGCGCTGCGCGCCGGCGCGCGCGTCGTCTGCTCAACGGACGCCCACTCGGTGCGCGGCCTGGACAATATGGGGCTGTCGGTGGCGACGGCCCGGCGAGGGTGGGCGACGGCCGATGACGTCGTCAACACCCGATCACTTCGGGAATTGATCGCAAGCTCGAGAACGCAGCTGCGTCATCGCTGACAAGACGGGCAACCCGACGCCCCCGTCCCTGTCCCCGTCCGTCGCCTGAGGTGGTTCTGGCGTTGGCACAGACCGCAACGGCGATCAGCTGTGGTGGTGAGCTCGCAGGTACTAGAGCGCTTTGAGGTGGATCGGGAGACCGTCACCGGGCACGGGTCCGGTGGCGATGATGATCGGGGGCTCGTATCCGGCGGAAATCGTCCACGGGAAGCGGCGGAGCATCATCCGTGGGCCGCAAGCCAGAGCGTGTCGGGTCCGTAACCGCACCCCGCGTCAACAGCGCGACCGGGACGCAGGTCCCCGACCTCAGCGGTGAGATTCGCGTTCGGTGGGCGATGCGCGATGGCGTCAGGGCGTTCGCGCAACGTCCGTGACCAGAGCTGTTTCTGAGAAGTCTCGGTCAAAGCTCGGCGTGGTCACGACCGCTCCTCGACGACGTCTATGCCGCGCGAACCTCGAACTCGGTCAGGGTGAGAGGGCCAAACGACGTGATCAGGGCGACGTCCACGGCGTCGCGCCCACGCCCGACGATCACCCGGCCGACGCGACGACGGTTGTTGCGAGCATCGAAGGTGTGCCATGCGCCGTCGAGGTAGACCTCGAACCAGGCGGCGAAGTCCATCGGCTCGGCCGGCGGGGGCACGTCGATGTCCGGGATGTAACCGAACACATAGCGCGCCGGGATGTTCAACGCGCGGCAGAACGTGATCGCCAGGTGCGCGAAGTCCCGGCAGACACCCTGCCCGGCGCGGTACGCGTCGATCGCCGTGGTCCAGGGGTTCGACGCACCGGCCACCCATTCCAGGTGACCGTGCACGAAGTCGACGATCGCCTGCACGCGCTCCCAGCCCGGCTCGAGACTCCCGAAGCGCTGCCAGGCTTCGTGGCCCAGCTCGTCTGGCAGGCAGAAGCGGCTCGGCATGACGAACCCGATGTGCTCGTCGGGCAAGGCCATAATCGGCGTCTCCGGTGTACCGAGCAGAATCCGATCACCCGGCGCGGACAGCATGACCTCCGCCTCGTAGACGAGACGAGAAGCACCGGCGGGGACTGTGAACCGCTCGCACGCGTTGTCGAACATGTCGAGATAGCCGTGATGGTCTGCCTCGGTGTCCCAGCGTTCGGCACTCACCTCCTGGTCTCGTCGCGAGGGCGCGACCTGGAGAACCATGGAGACCGGTTGCGGCGTCTCAAAACCGAACGTGCATCCCACAGTGAGGGCCAATGGCCTGGAGTCGCGACCCGGAACGGCCTACACGCTATCGCCCCGGCGGCCTGAGCCATGTACCCGTGGCGAACGGGTGCTGCCTCGCTCTCGTTGAGACGACGTTTGCCGCCCCCGCCCGTCATCGCGCTGTTCACCTGCCCCCGGTGAGCCCGCGGGCCCAGCACGGCCCTGGTGGATTCTGGTCGCGAGTTGGGTCAGCTGATCGGCGTGGGGTTCTCAAGCACCTGTTTGAGCGTGGTGCAGTAGCCCGCGAACTGGCGCCTGAGGGTGCGGCGCAGGACGGGTTGGACGAGGCGTATGAGGCCGCTTGGCTGCCCGTGCGCGTCGAGCTGCAGCCGTGTCCCGAGATCAGTCCGGTCGAGCGTGATCCGGGCGTGGATCGCCAGCGACCCTTGGAGCACGCGCAGCGCGAACAGGCGGTCGGGCTCGTATTCGGAGACCTCTACGAGCGAGGCGAGCTGCTTCCCGCCGGGGGCGCGGTGCACCTCGCGTACGCGCGTGCCCAGGCCTAACGGCTGGTCGTCCTCTGCCACCGCTGAGATCGTTCGTCTGCCAGGTCGCGAGCTTGTCGGGGTCTGTGACGTACCCGAACACGTCGGCTGGGGGACGGACGATCTCGGTCCCGACTGTGAACTTGATCATCTGCCTCACCTTTCTCGGAGGATTTCCCGCCAGGTCTCAAACGCGGCCTCGCGCCTCGATCAGCTCCGGATGACGGTCCTGTTCGGCGATCAACCCGCCGATGAGCCCCACATATGCGGGGCCATCATTGGGAAGCCCCTGCTCCACCGCACCCGACAGCTCAGCGCGGGTGTCGCCGAGATCGGGCGACTCGAGCACTGGCAGCTGACGGGAGATCATCACGTGTGCGACCAGACCCGCTTTATCGCTGAAGCGGCGATAGATCGCCGGCTTGCCGACACCCGCCGTCTTGGCGACCCCCTCGATCGTCATTCGCGCGACGCCGCGCTCGCGGTGAAGGGCGGTGACCGGGCAGGCCGTGACCGCAACGTTTGCACCGCGCAGCCCTCCCGGTCACCGGCGACGAAAGCCGCGGCCCGGAGTGGGGTCGAGCGGGCTTGGCGGCAGATCGCGCGGTGGCTCCTCAAGGTTGTAACCCGACGGCGCGATGTCGTTGGACGCGCTGGGATGAAAGAGCGAAGCGAGCAGCTGAGCCTGCCCGCGGCCAGCGCCGAGCTCGCCCATGCCACCGTTGTACATCTGAATCCCGGCGGATTCGCAGTGGGCATATAAGCGGCTGAGCTCCTGCAGGCGGCCGACGCGGCAGGGCTTGATGTTGACGATCCGCGCCTTGATCGGAGTTGCGCCGATTGACTCGACGGTCGTGATCGGCGCGTCGTAGGAGACACGATCGGCGATCGGGGTGAGCAGCTCGAGCACCGCCGGGTGGTCGTGCGGGTCCTCGAAGACGACTTCGGTGAACGTCGCCACCGTGCGTTCGTACATCGTCAAAAGCGCTGCCTCGTCCTCAACCGTCGAGGCCGTACTGACCCTTGAAGTCAATCGTCGCGACGCCCTCGACGGCTCGCGATACGGTCCATGATCCTCTGCGTCCACGACGGCGCGACATCCAGCTTGAAGCCGACCGTCGGATGCCTCGCCCGCCGGCTGGCGACCTTGTCGATGTCCGGTGGATCACCGAGCCCGAACGAGTTGACGAACGTCACCGGCTGCGGCGTGCGGCCGAGAACCTCGGCCAAGCTCGTGCCCGACTGCCGCAGCGCGAGATCGAGCGCCGCGGACTCAAACGTCCAACGCCGCCAATTGCGTTGTAACTCATACTCAGGCGGCTCGGGCCACATCTCGATCGTGTCCACGTGAGCGAGGAAGTCCGCGAGCGTCTCCCACGCACCGGTCACCGGGAAGCCGCTCGCCCGCAGGCTCTTCTGAGCATCCGGCATGCCAACCTGCTCGCCGACGCCCTCCTCGCCACGGCCCCGTAGCCGCAGTTGTGTGGTTGAGAAATCCTGCGGCCCGGTCGGGCCGCTCGGCACGAGCGCCTCGAGCGAGGACGACTCGATCACGATCGGCAGGTCCTTCACAGCGGTCCAGAGGTCGGTCCCGAGCATGCCCCGTAGGTCTACCAGCAGGCCCGCCAGATCACCATGCAGACGCTACGGGGGGTCACCATGCCCACTGCCGCGAGCCGGCAGCCGTGATCCTGCCTCGCGTGCGGCTGGCGTGATTTGGGTTGCTTATGGAATCCGGCGAGACGTCGGTCGCGAACCCGCTGCCTTAATCACGAACGGCGTGACTGTATGCATCGTGATCGTGAACCGCAGCTTCTCGAGCGTGCCGCGGATACAGCCGTTGACCGTCCCCTGATCGGGCAGGATCATCCCGGTGCCGAGCGCGGCGCCGCCGTGATCGCCGATCGTGGCCGTCGTGACTGTCACACCGTCGATGAACACATCGGTGTGGAAGGGAACGCGGAGCGCGCGGGCCTGGACGCTGCCGACGCCTTCGAGTATCCCGGCGGCGCCCTCCGTGATCCCGAAAGCGTTGCAGCTGTCAACGGTCGTCTTCCCGTGGATGAGGGTCACCACCCGGATCGTCTGCGCCGGCTTGCGAGCGTCCATCGAGCCGGTGCACGTCCCTCTGCCGAGGAAGTGAAACGTGCGCGACGCAGCGCGGAAGCTGAGCGGCGGGTTGTAGCCCGTGGCGACTCCCGTGATTTTGCAAACGCCGCTGTACCGATGGTCCCTCGCCAACCTCGCGGAGGCCGAACTCACCAGGCCGGCGAAGACGATCACGATCACGGCCGCCGCTGCCAGCCTCGTGGATCGGCCCCGGTCTGAGCAGCGCAACTCGGTCACCTGACCACCGTAACGAGCAGATCCGCGTCGTGCAGATTGATCGGACGTGTCGGCACTGAGGGCTTGGACGCGGGCATCGCGCTGGTCTGCCCGCGCGTCGCTTCCGTGGCTGAACAGCCGTAACGTTTTCGGCGGTGCTGGCCACAACGGTGACGGATGCGCAGTGACGCTGATCGGCGAACGCAGTTCGAGGCGATGTTTGCCGTGCATCACGACGCGGTACGCCGCTACATCATTCGCCGCCAGTCAGGGGCCCTGGTCGATGACGCGCTCGCCGAAACGTTCCTCGTCGCCTGGCGCCGGCTGGACGAGATCCCCGATCGGACGCTGCCATGGCTGCTCGGGGTCGCTCGGCGGGTGCTCGCCGACCAGCGCCGGGGCGTCCGCCGCCGGCGATCGCTGAGCGAGCGGCTGCACGTCAACGCGCTGGCGGATGGCGCGACCGGTGACTGGGAGGCGCCCGCTGGCCTCACGCCGGAGCTCGCTGCCGCGCTCGCCGCGCTCACCGAACCCGAGCGTGAAGCGCTGCTGCTCGTGGCCTGGGACGAATTGTCCGCCGGCGACGCCGCGCGGGTCGCCGGGTGCAGCGCCGCGGCGTTCCGCGTCCGCCTGCATCGGGCGCGCCGGCGGGTCGCGGGCCGGCTGGGGGTCAACGCGGCCGGCGGCGCGGTCGCGACCACGGAGAAGCTGACATGAATGATCCTGTGCTCGAGCGGATCGCCCGTGAGGACCCGGCGGTCGGTTCACGATCCGACGCGGCCAGCGAACTGCTGGCTCGGCTGCGGCACGAGATCGGCGACTCTGACCCGGCGCCGGTGCGCCTCCCGGTGCGCCACCGGCTCGTGCGGGCCACGGTGCCGGCCGCGGCCGCGCTGGTGACCGTCGCGGTCTCGGCCGCGGCGATTGGCTTGCTGGGGCATCGGTCCAGGCCGCTCAGCGCGGCGGTGCAACCCCTCCCGGTCTCCGCCGTCGCCCTGAGCTCGGTGCGGGTTGCACCCGGGATAGAGGTACTGCTCGCCCACGGAGGGACGCTGTGGATTGCTGGCGTGCACTCGATTGAACGGCTCAACCCGGCCAACGGTGCAGTCGAAGCGACGATCCGGCTCCCGATCGAAGGCCTGGCGGGTGCCCTCGCGTTCGGAGCGGGCAGCGGCTGGGTGGCCGCCGGCGGCGCCAACCCGGGCAGCGCTCCGTCGCTGGCGCGGATCGATCCCGCGAACAGCCGGCTCATGGCCACGATCAACGTCACCGAGAGCAGGCCGGGACATCTGCGCGTTCTGAGTCAGGGCATCGCGTTCGCCGCTGGCCGGGTCTGGCTCAGCCGCGACTCGACGGCTTCCCACGGAGACATCGTCGCGGTCAACCCCGCGACAAACCGCATCGACGGCAGGCCCGTCACTGTCGGCACCGGACCTGACACGATCCTGTCCGCATTTGGATCCTTGTGGGTCCAGAACACGGGCCTGACCGTGGGCATCAAACACGCACCAGCCCTGCCGGCTTCGGTCACCCGGATCGATCCGCGCACCCGGCAGGCGATGACCGAACCATTCTCGGGTGCACCGTCAGCCGGTTTCGGGTCGCTGTGGGTCCGGCACGGCGACACGATCACGCGATACGACCCATCGACGGGTCGCCCGATGGCCCGGATCCACGTTCCGCGCGTGATCGCCGTCGCATCCGGCGACCGTCGTGTGTGGGCGCTCTCGGGGTCAACCACCACCCCCGGCCCAGTCACCACCACAGCGACGCTGACCCAGATCGACCCAGAGTCCAACCAGACCGTTGGCACGCCAATCCATGTACCGGCGACTCAGCCGGTCGCCATCGCCGTGTCAGGCCAGGACCTCTGGATCGCCGACTACCAGGGCCGGCTGCTCCACTTCAAGCTGACCCATCACTAGAGAGCTGACCGCAGACGAGCGCGGCTACGGGCGTGGATCAAATGCGAGGTCGCAGCGTGTGATCAGCAGCTCGCCGCCGTTGTCGCGCTGGTAGCCGCCGACGACGAAGATGCCGTCGAGCGGCCGCGCAACTTCGTTATGCCCGACCCTATGCCGAAAACCGTCGTAGCCGACAGGAGATTCTCATGGGGATTCAGCGCCTGGAGAACGTGGGCATCGTGGTCGATGAGCGTGCGCCAGCCACGGGTTCTTGCTGGGTCATAGGCTGAACGGACGGACGGCAAACCGCGCGGAAGGGACTGAAATGGGACAGCCAGTCGTGCACTTTGAGATCATCGGGAAGAACCCGGAGAGGCTTCGCAGCTATTACAGCCGCCTCTTTGGCTGGGAATTCGAGACGCCATCCCCTGTGGCGCTCGAGGTATCAGATCCGGACAGCTACGGGTTCTTGGACCTGCTCGCCACCGAGGATGGCACGGGTATCCGCGGCGGTATCGGAGGCGGCCCAGGCCACGACAACCATGCCGTCTTCTATGTCGGCGTTCCAGATGTCCGAGCCGCGCTGCATCGAGCCGAACAGCTTGGGGGCACTCGGGTAATGGGACCGGCCACTTCACCGAACGGCCTGGTCGTGGCTCATTTCACCGACCCCGAGGGCAGTCTGATCGGCTTAGCGGGAGCCACATGAGTCGTGTGCTTTGAAGTGAAGGCTCGCGTTGATAGGTTGATGCCTGTCAGCGTCCTCGACGGCTAGGAGGCGAAGTCGTGCGCGGGGTTCTGCGTTCTCGATCGTCCGGTCGACTCCTTCCCACTTCGGCAGCGCTGGCCTGCCCGGCGGCTGTTTTGTGTCTTCTCGTTGCGGCTCTGCCCGGGGCGGCCGTGAGCAAGGCCCGTCGCCGTTCATCCGGCTCCGGCTCGCATCTTGTCCTGGCCGTGGCCAACAGCTACGACGGCACCGTAGATCTGATCGATGCGCGTACCTTCCGTCGGTTGGGCCGGCCGCTGAACGTGATCCCGGACGGAGCGACCCCCCGCGACCCCCAGCAGGCAGCGGTGTATCCGGCGATCCTCGCTCGCCAAGGCGAGGTCAACTACGTCCAGGAGGTTGCTTTCTCGCCCGATGGGAAGACCCTCTATGTCTCGCGTGGATACCTCGGGGACGTCGCCGCGTTCAGCGTCGCGACCCACAGGCTGCTTTGGCGCCTGGAGGTTCCCAGTCTGCGCGCCGACCACCTCGCCTTGTCTCGCGACGGCCGGCGTCTGTTCGTCTCGGCGCTCCCGGGCACGAAGGTCTATGCGATAGACGTCCGCACGCATCACTTCAGCGGCTCATACGACGCCGGCACGTTTCCGCACGTCCTCGAGTTCTCGCCGGACGGGCACTACATCTACAGCGGAAGCCTGGGCGACCAGCTGGCGCCCTACGGCCAGGACCATGGCCGCCACCAGATCACGGTGGCCAATGCCAGGACGTTGAAGGTCGTTCGAACGTATCGCTTCGCTGCGGGGGTGCGGCCGTTTGCCTTCACGTCAGCCCACCGGCTGGTTGTTCAGCTGTCGTACTTCAGCGGGTTCGAGGTGCTCAACGTCGCCACCGGACAGACGAGGACGGTGAAATTGCCGCTCCTCGGTCCCGGGGAGACCTTGGCGCCGCAGAACTATCCCAACGCCGCGGCCGATCACGGAATCGCTGTCAGCGGTAACACGGTGTGCGCTGCTGGCACGATCTCAAACTACGTGGCAACGGTTTCCCTGCGTGGTCGGATCAAGAGGATCGTGACGGTCGGACAGGCACCCGCCGAAGCGCTGACGAGCTCTGACCGAAAGTTCTGCCTGGTCACCAGCCGTGGTCCGACAGGCATGCACGTCTCGCACGTGACTAACGGCGACGAAGTGTCCGTGATCAGCTACCGCACCGGCAAGTTGGTGAGGCGTATCGCAGTTGGTAGACACCCCCAAGCCGAAACCCTCGCCTCGATCCCGGACGCGACCCTACGTGCCGGAGGCTTTCTGAATTAGGCGAGCGGCCCGATGCCCTGCGCGAGACGCAGACGCCTGAGGTTGACGAATCGACGCTGCAGTCGATCCCGGTTTGAGGTCAGAACACCGGGATCAGCACGAGCAGCGCGCCGGCGAGCAACGCGGCGAGGACTACGACACGGACCACATCTTGCCGCGCAAGTGTGGCGGTGGGCAGGATCAGCGGGCGGGCGCACGTCCGCGGCACGAGGCGGAGCAGCGGCCACCGGCGCCGGCCGCGGGTGAGCATCAGATCGGCGATGCGCCGGTCCACGCGGGCGAAGAGCAATCTCAGCACGCTGCGAGCGTAGGCGTCCGCCTCCGACGGCGCCAGTCATGCAAGGGCTCCGTCGCTGTGTCGGACTCGTACCGCAATGAGGCCGGTGCACCTGAGCGTCGCCGAGTGATTGGCTGACGGCGGGCCGATCCGCGCTGATAACCGAGGCTCGACCGCCGGCCCTCTCCCCCCGCATCCATGTCGTGGCTCGCTCAGGAGCCGAGGTTCGTCAGCGGTGCATAGCTGCGGCACGGCTCGCCGCGCAGCGCGTTGCAGTTGGCCGGCAGCGGGGTCGGCACCGCGATCCCCGGGACCACCGGAAGCGTCAACTTGGAGTCCATCGTGCTCGAGTAGCCGATCGTCACCTTTGCCGTGCCCGTCGCCGTCGGTCGCGCGAAGGACCAGATCGGCTGGTTGCCGCCGATCGAGCCGATGATCACGCGGATCCGCGATCCGGCCCGATAGGCGTGACCCTCGTAATACAGGGGAATGGTGACGTGCGTCCATGTGTTGGGCCGCAAGGGAATCAAGTCGGACTTCCTGAGCGTCTGTGAGGCCTGAAGCGAGGTGCTGCCGGGCGTCAGCTTGCTCTCGTCGCCGCGCAGGTAGCCGTTCTGCACGTAGACCTCGCTGCCGTCGGGTCGCACCTCGGTGACCGTCGCCTGCAGGTCGACGGCGGCTTTGGTCGACTTCACCCAGAAGCTGGTCGTGCCCGCACCGATCACGACCGTGTTACCGGCCAGCGGATCAGTGACGAAGGAGGCAGCCTCCCCCGGCTTTGGCGACACCCAGTCGTAGCTGGGTAGCGTGTTCCACAGACCGCCGGCGCCGGTGTTCTTGCCGTGGTAGTCGGTGGTCGTGCCCTGACTGGCCCGGTAGGTGAACGCATCCGTGCCGCTCGCGGCGCCGGCCCCCGGGGCCAGCAGCCTGCCTCCGGGGGCAAAGGACCACGACTGCGCCTGCGTCCCCGGGAACGGGAACCTCGAGGCGGTCGCGGTGAACGCCGGCAGCGGGATACCGGGCGCGTTGTCCGGGTTGGCGCCACTGTCAAACGCGACCGTTGCCACCGGCGTCTGGTTGAACTTGGCCATCGCCGTGGCATAGGTCGGCTCGAGCTGAACCGGATCGACCGGGACGTTGACGAGGGTCGCGTTCTTGATCCCCATCGCGATATCCAGCAACGGCCCTCCGACGAGCTTCCACGCCTGCGAGATGCCGATGTGAACGACATTCCCGGGTCCCAGGTTCGCGTTGAGGACGGGCTTTCGGTGCGCGACGTAGAGCTCGTAGAAGTCCACCATCCGCGACAGCGTCTCGGGGTCGAGCGAGTCGACATGCGTGCCGTTGGTGAACGTGAACCACTTCTTCCGCGTGCCGATGAACTGTTGCGCAAGGGCGGGGCAGTGCCCGCCGACCTGCTCGTCAGTGAACTGGCAGACCAGGAACGTCGGGGTGTGGATCTTGTGCACGAAGGTGATCGGGTCGATCGGATCGGCGGTCTGCGGCGTGTAGTACTGGTTGGCCCTGATCTTGTCCAGCAGGTTGTTCGCCTCACCGTGCATCGCCTGGTTTGCCCGGCACACCCCGTCGCCGCCCCGGATGCGCGCCAGGGCGTAGGACTGATCCGCGGTGGTCGAGAACGGTCGCGCGTCGGCAACGCGGGCCATCGCCCAGGAGTAACCGAATCCGGTGTTCAGCAAGCCGCCGGGGTACAGCGTCGTGATCGTTGAGTCGATCGGCGACAGCGGCGCGATCGCCTCGAGCGCCGGGGGGTTGTTCGCCGCGGTGAACAGCTGGCTGATCCCGCCGTAGGAGATCCCGAGCATCCCGACCTTGTGGTCGAGCACCCAGGGCTGATGGGCGATCGTCTGGACCACGTCATACCCGTCGAGGCCCTGGTTGGGCTCGAAGTAGTCAAACGCGCCGCCCGAGCAGCCGGTGCCTCGCATGCTGACGTCAACCACGGCGAAGCCGAGGAGGTTTGCCAGCGCCGCGATGCCGTTGACCGGCCCGTTCGGATTTGCATAGCCATAGCCGGCGTACTCGATCACGGTTGGGTACGGCTTGGTCACCGTGACGATCGAGGCGTTCTTGGGCAGCCCGCTGCCGCCGAGCAGCGCCGAGGCGCTGGTGGCCTTGGGCAGGTGCACGTCGATTGCCAGCTTCGTGCCGTCGCGCGTGGTCAGATACTGGTAACCGCCGTGGATCGTCTGACGGTAGGTGCGCGTCGAGACGGGCGCCGGCCGGCTCGTGTAGACCTCAAGCGGCGCCGACCGGCGACGGCCGACGACAATTCGGTAGCCCTTCGCGGGCTCGACGTTGCGAAACAGGATGCCGCCCTGCCCGTCGGCCCGGGAGACCTGAACGGTTCGGCCGTTCGCGCTCACGAGCAAGACCCGCGCATGGTTGGCCACCCCGGTCGCGTATGCCTGCCCGGCGCTGCCACGAGCCACGAACGGAGTCGCGGCGCTGGCGGCAGACAGGGTCCCGAGCATCGCCCAGGTAGCGACCACCGCGATCGCGAACAGCACGCTGCAGGCTGTGCTCGGCCCGTTCTCCAAGACCTTGGTCCGCCGACTCTTCAAGACGTTCTGTATCCGCATAGGCGGCGATACTTGCAGATCCCCGCCCGCAGCCCGCCGGTGGGGTCCGTTCAGCAACCGCCGGCCGACCGTCGACCTCCGGCCCGAAGGTCTTTGGCTGATGGCAATCCCGCTGCACGCCACCGCATTTCCGCCCCGCGACTGGCCCAGACCGCTGACCACGGGTTGCCTGCTTGCGGATATTGCGCAGCACGGAATTGACTTGGGTGCGCCCCCGTCGCAAGTGGGTGCCGTACGGTTTTCGCACTGACGAGGGCGACGAACTGGATGTTCGCGACTCGCGTTGCTCTCGCCTCGGCGTCTCGCTCGCGACCGCGCCCTACTGAGTGTCCTTGTTCTTGCCGGCGCCTCCGGTGAGCTTGTCGCGACCGGCGCCCCCGGTCAGGTTGTCGTTACCGGCACCCCCGCTGAGGTTGTCGTTCCCGGCACCGCCGCTGAGGTTGTCGTTCCCGGGGCCCCCGTTGAGACTGTCGTTGCCCGAACCGCCGACCAGCTTGTCGTTACCGGCGTCGCCGACCAGCTTGTCGTTGCCGTTGTTGCCGAGCAGCTTGTCGTTGCCATTGCCGCCATCGAGGGCGTCGTTGCCACTGCCGCCACTGACCGTGTCATTGCCGTTGCCGCCGCAGATCAGGTCATTGCCACCGCCACCGTCGATGGTGTCGTTGCCGCCCAGGCCGACGATCACATCGTTCCTGGAGGTCCCCTTGAGCTTGTCGTTGCCGTTGGTGCCGATGATCGTCGCCTTCTGGCCGTGACAGCGCGGCACGGCGGATGCGCCGCTTCCCGAGCCGCCCGCGCCGCTGCCGCCACCGCCACTGCTGCCGCCGCCGCCGGAGCCGCCACCGCCCGTGCCAGTCCCGCCTGCGCCGCCGCTGGCTCCCCCGGAGTCGCCCTGGAAGCGAGCGACCAGATACTCGTTATGGGTGGCGCCGGTCGGCCGGACGCTTCCGCCGACGACGATGCTCCCATCGGGCGCCAGCGCGACCGCGCTGACCGCGAGCCGCCCGATGCCGCCCAGGTTGGTGACCGTGATGCCGTTGCGGCCGAACGTCGTGTCGAGCTGGCCGTTGGGTTGCAGACGCACCAGCGCCAGTTGGGTGTTGGCCCCGGACGAGGTCGACCCGGCCAGGACGATCTTGCCGTCGGCCTGCACGACCATGCCGGTGGCGGCATCGGACCCCCCAAGATCGACCAGAGTGGTCCCGCGGTTGCCGAACGACGGATCGGGGCTCAGGCCGGCGAAGGCGACGACGGCGAAGTCCAGCGTGCCGGCCGCGTTCGTCCAGCCGGCCATCAGCGTGTCGCCATCCGGCAGGGCGGCGACCGCCCTGACCTGATCATCCCCGCCCAGGTCGAGCGGATGCTCGCCCGTCGCGTTGCCGATCCTCGTCGGCAGGAAGTCAGAGGGCATGCCGACGGAGGCGAAGGTCGACGCGGCGGTGTGGAGCGCGCCCCCGCTGTCGGCCGCAACGCCGTAGGACAGCGACTGAGGGAAGCTGGCCGGATCGACCTGGAAGCCCGTGATCTGGAAGCTCGTGTCGAGACTCCCCGCCGGGTTGTTCAGCTGCGCAGTGAGTTGGTGGAAGACGTTGTTGGCAACCTGGTAGCCGCTCACGTCGATCTGGCCGTTGGGCCGCAGAGCCATTCCCCGCACGAACTCGTCGGCACCGAGATTGAGCGTCTCCAGGCCGGTGCTTCCGGGCGGCCCGAACGACGCATCCGGCGAGCCATCGGTGGTGAAGCGTCCGACCTCGATGTCATTCGTCCCGCCGCTCGGCAGCGCGCCGTCGCCCGCCACAACTAGCTTGCCATCCGTCTGCAGGGCTGCCCCGTAGCTGTTCTGCGAGACACCCGACGGTCCGAACTGGGTCTTGCCTCCAGTGCCATACGAGCCATCCAGCTGTCCTCTGGTGGTCAGGCGGATGACCCCGATCTGCGTGAGGGGCGAGGTCAGCTCGGTGCCGACGCCGATGATCCTCCCGTCCGCCTGGACGGCGAGCGCACTGATCGCCGCACCGACGCCGAAGTCGACGATCGCCGCGCCGTTCTGGCCGAAGGTCGTGTCCAGCGCACCCGGCGAGGCCGACGCCGCGCCCGGAGCCGCCAACGCCCCCGCAACGGCGACAACACTCGCCAACGCCGCGCCCCACAGCCGATCCCGCATCGCGATCCCCAATCCCCCGAACATCATTTCTTAACCTGGTATCAACGTACCGGAATGCGGGCGCTCAGGCAACCGGCCCTGTGCGGAAAGCCGCCCAGAAGTAGCTGCGGACGTTCCTGCCGGTGCGAAAGCTCTCGGTAGGAAGTCCCACGCTCTGTCGAAGATCGCCCCCCTTGGTAGGTGCCGTCCGTCCCATCCCGCTGGGCCATGTCGAACACGACCGGGTTGCGGACCAGGACGCACGAGCTCAAGATGATCAGCCGATCACGGCCGTGACCCAGAAACCCCCGTTTACAGGACCTTCTGAGAGCCGACGCCCGGAATCGAACCGGGGACCCCTTCATTACGAGTGAAGTGCTCTACCAGCTGAGCTACGTCGGCGCTTGCAGGGATTTCCTGGATTCTCTGCGTTCCGGCGCGGTTTGGTGCAGCACGTGAAGCAAAACCCAGGTTGGCCGCTGCTGCGGGCAAGCGTAGCCGACGTTCGCGCCGCGTTGACGGACCCTGGTTCCCCGTGATCTTGCGTCCGGTGCCGTTGATCGTCGCCGCCGAGCAGGCATGTGAGACGCGCGGGGCGTCGCCGGGAGTTCGCAAACTCCGCAACAGACTTCATAATCCCTCCAGAAAGGGTCTACAATCGGCCGATCGACCCGATGGTCGAAGTCTGTTGATCGCGCTAATGGATGATCGCGCCAAGGATGGCTAGAAAGGCGGGTAGATGACGAGGGGCGCAAACACGCTGGTCAGTGGCACCCGTGCTGCCGTTGAGCAGTTCCGCTTGGGCGTGCTGCTCGAAGAGCGGGGCGATCCGTCCAGCGCGGAGCTCGCCTACCGCGAAGCCGACGCGCTCGGCCACGCGGGCGCCGCGCTGAACCTCGGCGTTCTCTGCGAGGCGCGCGGAGACCTGCGCACGGCGAAGGCCTGTTACCGGCGCGCCCAAAAACGCGGCGACGAGAGTGGCGCCTTCAACCTGGGTTCGGTGCTTGAGGAGCGCAGCGATCTGGCCGGCGCCAAGCGCGCGTACGAACGCGCCCACGCGGCCGGCCACGCTCCCGCGGCGGATCGGCTCGCGGCCATTCTCGCGGCCGGCGGCGACCTCGAGGGGGCTCGGGCCGCGCGGCGCCGAGCGCAGGAGCACGGCGTGTTCGCGGGCGCGGGGCGCTCGGCCGAAGCCGAAACTCGCCCAACCGCGAACCGGCCCGCGCGATGGGCCCCGCGCAGACGTGCCGTGATCCTCCTCACCACTTCGGCGGCAGTCGTCGGTGGAGCGCTGGTGGTGGGCTTCCTGCCCAATTCCGCCGGGACGTCTTCAACGCCCTCTACGACGCTCGCCGCCAGCGGGCGGCGGGCGGCACAGCCCGCCACGGGCTCGGCCTCCGCTCCGCTGGCCAAGTCATCTTCACGTCGTACCGGCGCGAGGTCCAAAGCGAAGCCTGTGCGCATCCGGGTCCGCGCGGCGCGCCCCGTGCGTGCCCACCGCCGGGCCAAGGCGCCTGCAACGCACAGATCCAGTTCGTTCACGGGCAACGCCGTCCCGGTGACGATCCGCTCGGGTTCGAGCACCGGCTCGAGCTCGGCTGGCAGCCCGGCGCCGACCGCTACGCAAGCGCCGGCGGTCACGCCGACACCAACTCACGCGTCGACGCCTACGCCCACCCCGACCCCGACGCGCCCACGCAAACCCACTCGACCCCGGCGCCGACCCGTTCGAGTGGCGCGGGGTCCGGGAGCGGGGTTTCCAGTGGCGGAGGCCCGCCCAGCAGCTCATCGGGGAGCGGCGTCGCCACCGGCGGGGGCCCAACGACCCCCGCCACCAGCGGCTCAGGCAGCAAGACGTCAGGCAGCGGCACGTCGGGTAGCGGGACCGCCGGCTCCGGCACGTCGAGCAGCCGGGGCTAGACGGCCACCTCGCCCACTGGCTGTTCCTGCGGGCGGGACCGAGTACCTCGCGCGTGCCTTTCGCAGGCGCGCGTAGTCGCGTATGCCAGGGTCGGACGCACTCCGCAGTAGGCGTGCCACGGACTTGACGCGGATTGCCGCCGGTCCGGCCGGGCTCAAGGTTCGCGACCCAGACCACCCGCTCGGGCGATGCTTCGCCTCTGCCGGCAGCTTCGGGACGGTCTCCCCGAGACGGCGCCTGGCCAGCTCGATGGTGGTTGGCCGGGCCTCTAAGTCGATGCCGAGCTGATCCCCGAGCCGACGGCAGCACGCGTGGGTCCCCGAGACGGTCGACAGGAAACCGGGGCAAGCCCACAGGTCAGCTCGGGATAAACGCGATCACGGCCTGAACACCCACCGTTCGAGGGCCTCTGGCCTAGTCAGCATTCGTTCACCAAATGAACGCAGGACGGGGGAGAAGGGCCATTGGCGGACGGCCCACTACGTAACACACTCCTCAAGTTGGGGAATCGGCGGCTAAGGAGCCCGCTGCTGCGGGGCACAGCGCATTGCGCAAACGAACTGAATCACACACGAATTGTCGGTACGGCGCCATCAGGTCTGTGGCGGCGATCGCGCTGGTGCTCGCGACCGGGCTCGTGCTCGCGTCTGGGGCGCAGGCGAAGCCCAGGCATCAGCCGTTGAGGTGTAAAGCGGGCTACACCCGCCACACCGTTTGGATCCCCCAGCTCGTTCACGGCCGGATCGTGCGTCGGCACGGCCGGATCGTCCGCGTCCAGGTCCAGCGCTGCCTCAAGACCCAGACCAAGTCCGCGTCACCCAAGTCGCCTCCCGGCGGCAACCCCACGACGCCCACGACCACCACGACGTCTCGGCCTCCGGGGTCCACGACCCCGGGGCCCACCACGACCACGTCGCCGACGAGGAACACGACTCCCACCACGTCGCCGACCACGACCACGAGCAGCACGACCAGCACGACCAGCACCACCACCACCACCACGAGCACCACGACCTCGTCACCGCCGCCACCGCCACCACCACCGCCACCACCGCCCACCGGCGACCCCGTCGTGGTCGCGGTGGGGGACATCGCGCAGCCTCCCGGTGGTTCCCTTTCCGAGCAATCCGCCACCGCGGCGCTCGCGCAGAGCTTCAATCCCACGGCCGTCCTCGTCCTGGGCGACAACCAGTACGACTACGGGCGCATACAGCGAATACACGCGGTTCCTATGACCTTTCATGGGGACACGCGTTCAACTCGATCGTGCATCCCGTTTTGGGCAACCACGAGTATCTGCACCTCCGGAGCGTGCCGGCTACTTCCAGTACTTCGGCAACAACGGCAGTCGCGACGGGCGGGACCGGCGGGTACTACTCGTTCAACGTCGGCAGTTGGCACATCGATGCGCTCAACTCCAACTGCTCGGACTCGAAAGGATGCTCGGATGCCCTGACGGCGGCGCGACGTCGGCCGAGAAGTCCTGGCTGCAGTCCGATCTGGCGGCGAACCGGAGCGCGTGCGTGCTCGCGACGTGGCACCACCCGCTGTTCTCCTACGGCTGGACGCTCGGCACCCCAGGTCGGTGGCAGCCGCTGTGGAGCACCCTCTACAGCGCGCATGCGGACGTGGTGCTCAACGGGCACGACCATCTCTACGAGCGTTACGCACCAACAGGATCCCTCCGGCACCGCGACCACGAACGGCATTCGGGAGTTCGTGGTGGGGACCGGCGGCGAGAGCCTGAACGGGCTCAGCGCGACACCCGTCAACCCTTCAGGCAGAGTGCCTCGTGAGTTACGGCGTTCTCGTGATGACGCTCCACGCCAGCAGCTATGACTGGAAATTCGTGACCACGAGCGGCGCGACCCTTGACAGCGGCACCACCGCGTGCCACGGCCCGGGAGCCACGATCGCGTCGGTCGGTTCCCGGCGTCGCTTTGCTGCCGCTGCCCCTGTCGATGTCGCCCGGCTGACAGGCCCGCCGCTGGTCTTCGACGCTCTCCCGATTGCGCCGTTCGCTGGCTTCGGTGAAGCGGGCGGGCCTCCCGGTAGCGGTCCTCGCTTCCCGAGCCGTTGACGTCAGGGTGACCGCTTGGCTGCGCCACGGGCATCGGCTAACGCCGATTGCGTCCTTCTACGAGACCGAGTCGCAGATCAGCCGACCACACAGCGTGATCAGGCTCCGTCTCCCCGCCGGCCGGCTGCAGGGCATGCGGACCGGAACGCTCGTCCTGCGGTTCGCTGCCGAGGACGGCGCCGGACATCGACATACGGTGACGCGAACCGTCCGGCTCAGGTAGACGATGAGGCTCCTACTTGATGCATTCGATCGGATTCGGCACTCGCAACTGCGTGCCGTGACGGTGAGCGCGCTTTCGGTGCTGCTCGCCGCTTTGTGCCTCGCCGCCACGGCCGCAGAAGCCAGCGGCAACCGGCGTGGCGCAGCGCTTCGGCCGGACTCGGCGACAGCGTCCGCCGCTCCGACGTCCGCCGCCACCAGACCACCACGACGACCGCGGCGACGGCACCGCCGGCTGCGGCGCCGGCGACGACGACATCGGCCGCCACCACGACCACCACCGCGCCCGCTGTCAGCGCCCCCACCGCAGGGACACCTTCCACAACGACCCCGCCGCCGACCTCCGCTCCTCCCGCGACCTCGACCCCGGTGACGCCGCCGGTCACACCGCCGTGCACGGCTGCGCCCGCCGGAAGCGCGCCGAGCGCACCGCAGGAGCAGCGTCACCCGCGTCGGCGACCCCAGCGTCGGCGACGGCCGGCGCGAGCCCCCTCATGTGGAACGGCGACCACGAGCGTCGCCGCCGGCGGCTGCGACGGTGACCGCGGGTACCGCCGTCACCGGGGATGCCGCCGGTCGCAGCGACCCCGCCGGGTCACAGCCCCCTGAGGCCGGGATCGGGCGGCGACGGGACCGCTCCGGCGACGGCGCCGACAGCGCCCGTCCAGCAGCAGCGCGACGACGCGGCTCGGCCCTGACGCAGACGCACGCGGCACCTCACGGCGGCGGGTCCAGCGTCCGCCTGCTCACCAGCCACGGGGCACGCAAGCCAACGGCCGGCGCCCGCGCCGCGTCGGCTCGCAGCGGGGAGCCACCCACTAGGCGGGCAACGCGTCATCGAGCGCGCGCTCTCGGCACCGGTCCGGGGCTGCGAGCGCCGCCGCGGGCAACCCGCTGCTGCCACATCTCGCCGGCGCGAGCTCGGCGGGCACTCCCGGCGGCCTCGTCATTGCGCAACCTGATCGCGTGTGGCTCTTCGGTGGCGTCCGCGCCCGGGACGTCGCGCGCTCGTGGCGGCGACGTGACCGCGACGCGTCATCGCCGGCGGCCGTGGCGCCCGCCCCAGATGGCCTCTCGCCGGCGGGTCACTGGGCGCGCCCGACCCGGGGCGTCGGAGTGGCGGGCCCGGAGGAACGGGCGCCCCGAGCTCGCTGATGATCAGGTTCGGACTTCGCACGCGTGGCGGCGAGTTGGCTCGCCCGGATCACCGGCGAGACGATTCATCTTCAGTTCCCCGATCACCCACCGGCTGGAGCGGCCTGGATAACCCGGCGGGCGGCTGCGGCCGTCGCGCACGCACGGCCTCGGCTCGTAGCCGGGGCGAGCGGCTCGATCGCGAGTGAGACAGATCAGACCTCGCGGTCGAGCCGGGTTACTTCAGACAAAGGCCAAAAGGATGGATGAGAACAGACAGTTGGACAGCAGAGGGGCGAGCCAATCACGGAGTGGGTCGCCGCCGGCGAAGGCGATCGGCTATGCGAGCTGCGCCCTCCCCGGCAGCGCCGCCGTGCTCGAACTCAAGGAGCAGGCGGAGGTGATTACGCGCGAGTGCAAGCTCCACGGCCTCGAGTTGCTCGAGGTCGTGGGAGAGCACAGCCCGAAAGGGGGCAGGGCGAGCAGCCGCCCGGGTCTCGAGTACGCGTTGAGCCAAATCGACTCGGGCGCGGCGAGTGGATTGGTGGTGGTGGAACTCTCTCGCCTCACCCACTCGGTGACCGAACTGGGCAGGACCCTCAAGTGGCTGCTCGATCGTGACGTGCGCGTGGTTGCGTCCGTCGATGCGCTGGACACCCACAGCGAGAGCGGCCGGCTGGCAGCCAGTCTGCTGGTCTCCGTCTCCGGGTGGGAGCGGAGCAGGATCAGTGAGCGTACCCGGCATGGCCTTGAGGTCGCGCGCATGAACGGCCGCTCCGTCGGTCGTCCCGCGGTTGCGGACGACCCGGACCTCAGCCAGCGGATCGTGGGGATGCGGGCCGATGGGCATGACCCTCCAGGCCATCGCCGACCTGCTCAACGATGAGGGGATCCCAACCGTACGGGGCGGCGCCAAATGGCGTCACTCGAGCGTCCAGGCCGCTGCCGGCTACCGCCGGGGCGACCGGTCAGCGCGCGAGCGGCTAACGAGCCGACCGCTCGCCGTCGGCGACCCGAGCAGCGGATAATGTCGGGGGTGCTCGATTTCAGGTCAGCTCTCTCCGTCGGCCGGTTGAGCTTGATCGCCGGACTTGCGGTGATCAGCCTGATCTCGGCTGGGCTCCTGATCTCAGCTGGAGTGTCGGTGCTTGGGGCGACATTTTCGGGCGCTGCTCTCCCGAACAAAGCCGGGAAAGCGGCCTAGTCCCGATCCCGCCGCGGCCCTGGGCACCCGGCGGCGACCCGGCGTGCGAACACCGGCGTGGGTCGGTGCGGGAGTTCAGCACCGGGCCAAGCATTGACACTCGGCCACAGGATCTACGCGCGCGAAGGTCTGGATACGTTCACAAACCCGCGCCGCTGGGGTCGTTCGCCCAGCCCACCGCCAACGCGATCGTCTACACCGGTGATCATGGGATGCAGTGGACCGGATATCCCGACGGCTGGCCCTCCACGCTACTCGGGTCACCACGGAGGGCTATCAGCCCTCCACCGTCCTGTCGGTACATGACGGCATGCTGGATTTCCACCTGCACAACGACTCCAACGGCAATCCCGTGGGCGCCGACCCGTCACCGCTGCCGAACGGCAACCGCTACCAGACCTACGGCGCCTGGTCACTGTGCGAACGAGTGGCGCCCTCTGACGGGCACCATCTCGCGGACTTCCATCAGGCCGTCCTGCTCTGGCCGTTCAAGTTCCGTGACTGGCTGCAGGCGGAGTCCGACTATCCCGAGCAGAACCTCAACACGTTCGACTTCTCCGGCTATTCGCATTACGGCTTCTCCGGAGCCCAGGCGGTGTTCGACATCAAGAAGGTGACGCCGCACTTTGACACGAGGCAATGGCACGTCTACACGCAGACCTGGGGTCCGGGGTTCCGCTCCTACTACGTCGATGGCCGACTGGTGGGAACCACCACGCGCCAGCGGTGGTCTCAGCCGGAGCGGTGGCAGCTGCAGATCGAACCGATGGGCTCGACGGGCCCTGTGCCCAATGACCGCGATTCCGGTCACGTCCTCATGAAATGGGTGTGGATCGGCACCCAGTGGTCGAGCGCGACCGGCCCCCTGAAGTGATCGCGCGAACGCGCGAGCCGGCGCCAAGCCGTTTGCACGAACTCCCCGGCGAACACGCCGCGGTGCGGCCACCTCGGAGGCCATAGCAGCGCGCGCAGCCGGGCAACGGCTGCCCGCTCCTTCATCGTCACCGCGCACGCCGCACGCCCCAGCTGACCGAATTCATGCGCAAGCAGGAGACGGACGTTCCCCCCCGACGGTGCTATGGTCCCCGCGCCGCGACAAATAGGGCATTGTCGTGGCGCGAGCGCGACCCGCACGGCCACAAGGAGGGATCCATCCGGTGACCCGCTTCCTGATTCTCGTATGTCTCGTCGTTTCGGCCGTCGTCGCCATGACTGCCGCTGGTTGGGCGCGGACAGCGCCCGTCATCCACTCGCGTCACGGTCGTGCTGGCGCCCATGGGCGGCCTCGTCATCACGCTCGCCATCACGCCCGACCCGTCGGCGCCGCCGGCATGTCCATCACCGCAAGACCAAGCGCTCGACCCCCCCCGCAAGGAGCACGCCCACCGCGGCGCCGACCCCGCCGCCCGTATCGAACACGGGCAGAATCCAGCATGTTGTGTGGATTCTCATGGAGAACCAGAACTTCGGGTCGATCATCAGTTCCGGCTCGGCTCCCGTACATCAACAGCCTGGCGAGCACATACGGACTGGCGACCAACTACTCGGCGATCTCGCACCCGAGCCTGCCCAACTACATCGCCTTGACCAGCGGCAGCGATCAGGGCATCTCCGATGACTCCGACCCCTCAAGCCACCCGCTGAACGTGCCGAGCATCTTCAGCCAGCTGCCGGGCGGCGCGTCCCGATCACTGGAGCAGAACATGCCATCGAACTGTGCTGGCGGCGACTCGGGCACGTATGCCGTTCGTCACAATCCCGAGACGTACTACACGAACCTTGGAACGGACTGCCGCACTTACGACGTTCCCGCTCGGCGCGACGCCGGACCTCAGCGCGCGTTTCACGTTCGTGACACCGAACCTGATCAATGACATGCACGATGGGTCGATCGCCGATGGAGACGGTTTCCTGAAGACGTTCGTTCCGGCGCTCATGGCCACGCCGCAGTATCAGGCGGGCAACACGGCGATCTTCATCACGTGGGACGAAAATTCGGGCTCGAGCGGCGACCAGGTCCCGTGCATCGTGGTGTCCCCCTACACCCATGGGGTCAGGGACGGCACGCCGTACACCCACTACTCGCTGCTGCGAACCACAGAGGAACTGCTGGGGCTCCCGCTTCTCGCCGGCGCCGCTTCCGCCAACTCGATGCTCGGCAAGTTCGGGTTCTGATCATGCGACCCGAGCGACGTCCTGACGTGTTGACCAGTGCCACCGTCGGCCGATTGGCGATGGCCGGTGTGCTGCTGCGCTGCTGATCTGGCTGCTCGGCGCGGCGGGTCCCGTCGCGGCTCGCGACCAGGGGGCGCGGTCGAAGACGCCCGGCCGGGAGCACGCACTCCGGCAGCCGAACGCGCGGCGTCACAAGATCCAGCACGTCGTGTGGATCCTCATGGAGAATAAGGATTACGCCTCAGTCGTTGGTGCCGGCTCGGCTCCGTACATCAACCAATTGGGACACCGCTACGGCTTGGCGAGCAACTACTCCGCGATCTCGCATCCGAGCCTGCCCAACTACATCGCGTTGACCAGCGGCAGCGATCAGGGCATCAGCGATGATTCCGATCCGTCCAGCCATCGGCTGAACGTGCCGAGCATCTTCAGCCAGCTGCCGGGCGGCGCGTCGCGATCGCTGCAGCAGGGCATGCCGTCCAACTGCGCCACGGGCGACTCCGGCGAGTACGCGGTGCGGCACAACCCAGAGACGTATTACACGAATCTGGGCCGTGAATGCAGCAGATACGACGTCCCGTTCGGTGCAAAGCCGGATCTGAGTGCGCGCTTCACGTTCGTGACGCCGAACTTGACCAATGATATGCACGACGGATCGATCGCAGACGGAGACCGGTTTCTGAAGAGCTACGTGCCAGCACTCATGGCCACCCCGCAGTACCGGTCTCGCAACACGGTCATCTTCGTCGTCTGGGACGAGAACGAAGGAACGAGCGGTAACCGGGTCCCCTGCATCGTCATCTCGCCCTACACGCACGGGGTCAGAGACGCGACGCACTACACCCACTACTCGCTGCTGCGCACCACCGAAGCGCTACTCGGGCTCCCGCCCGTGGGCAATGCTCGGTCCGCCGCGTCCATGATCGGCAAGTTCGGCTTCTAGGACGATGGCGGCCAAACCCACGTTTCCGCGTCGTGAGGAGCCGCATCAATGAGACGAATCTGGATCGTGGCTTCGCTGGTCAGCGCAGTGCTGCTCCCCGGTCCGCACGCGGCCATGGCCGGCGAGCGGCGCGCTCATTCCGCGAGCCCCAGGCGAACCCATAAGCGCGCTCATCAGCGCACCCGACGCAAGCGCGCGTGGCACCACCACCGCGCTCGCCATCACAAGCTGGTTCGTCACCACAAGCCGGTTGACCACCACAAGCACAGGCGGCACCGACGCCATCGGCCTAAGAACCCCGCCGAGTCCACGCCGCCCGCCGTGCCGACGTCGGTGCCCGCGCCGGCCCCGGCGCCCCCAGTGGCCACACCCACCTCCTACGCCGGACCGTGTCCGACGGCTCCGCCGGCGAGCGCGATGGTGCTCGGAGGCAGGACCTACGCGCTCGAGGGGACGGACACCTTCACCAAGGCCGCCCCACTGGGTTCGTTCGCGCAGAGCTCGAACAACCAGATCGTCTACACCGGTGATCACGGCATGAGTTGGACCGGGTACGGCGATGGCTGGACCTCGACGTATTCCGGCGGCAAGGAGGGTTATCAGCCCTCAACCGTGCTGTCGGTCCACGACGGCATGCTCGATTTCCACCTGCACAACGACGCCAACGGCAATCCGGTGGGCGCCAATCCGTCGCCCCTGCCGGGGGGAAATCGGTACCAGACCTATGGCGCGTGGTCCTTCTGCGAGAAGATCGCTCCGGCTGATTCGCACAACCTCGATGACTTCTATCAGGCGCCGCTGCTCTGGCCGCCGAACGACTCTGACTCCCCCTCATCGGAGTCGGACTTCCCCGAGGGCAACCTGGCCGGTCCCGACCTCAAGGCCTTTTCGCACTACGGGGGATCCGGGGCGCAGGACTATTTCTCCATCCGGGCCGTGATGCCCACCTTCGCCGCCACACAGTGGCATGTCTACACGCAGGAGTGGGGGCCGGGGTTCCGGTCCTACTACGTGGACGGGCAGCTGGTGGGTACGAGCACCCAGCAGGTGTGGTCCGGGCCGGAGCGCTGGCAGCTGCAGGTGGAACCCTCGGGTAGCAACGACGGCGGTTCCGGCAACGTCCTCATCGGGTGGGTGTGGATCGGCACCCCGACGTCATGACCGCGCGCCGCGGCGCAGGGTGAGCCGGACCGCGATCGCCGCGCCGAGCATCTGACCGGCTAGCCAGCCCCAGCCAGCTCCCGAGAGGCCGACACTCGGGATCAACCACAGGTCGAGACCGATGGTGACGAGGGTGGAGGCGCCGGCGATCAGGAGCGCTCGGCCGGCGCGCTCCTGGATGCGTTCGACGGCGATGACGAAATTGACGATCGTGAAGGGGATCAGTGCCACGGCGAACAGCCGCAGCAGGTTCGCGGCCTGCGTGTACTGCGGGCCGAACGCAGCCATGATCGGGTCCGCGCAGGCTGCCACCACGACGACGAGCGGAACCACCACCACGCACGCCAGCCGGCTCAGCTGCCTGACCAGTGATCGAACCTTGCTCTCCGCGAGTGCGCCCTCGACGATCAGGGCATTGGACATGTTGACCGCGAGTAGCCGGAGCGAGAAGCTCACCGCCCAGGCGGAGTAGTAGTACGCGTTGGCCGCGCCCGGCATGAAGGCCAGCACCAGCAGCGAGACGAGCGAGTCCGGGATGGCCGCGGTGACGGCCACGAAGTGGTGCCCGGTGGCAAAGCGGACCAGCTGGCGTCGGCTCGGAAGCCGGGACGGCGCTGTCTGCTCTCTCCTCAGCAGGGGCCCGAACAGGGCAACGTTGATGACCAGGACGAGGCCGACGAGCCCGAGCACCCAGGCGCCGAGGATCGCCCACGCGCTGGCGGACGCAGCCAGCGCCACGAGCAGAACGGCCTTGATCGCGCCGAACGTGGCGTTCTCGATGGGCACCCATCCGGCACGGCGCAGGCCGATCAGGACGGGGTCCTGGAGTGAGAAGATGACCCAGAAGGCAATCGATGCGGCAAACAACAGGATGGTTACAGGGCTCTCGGTGAGGATGCCGAGACCCGCCAGGCGCGCAAAGCCGGCCAGGAAGATGCCCGTGGCGAGCAGCGCGATCGCGATCGCCGCGGCGTAGCTGAGCTGGACCAGGCGTTTCTGCGCGCGGCCCGCCACCGGCACGTAGCGCAGCAGCACGAACTGCAGCCCCACCCATCCGAGGCTGGAAACGAGCATCATCGCGCTGATCGCGCCGGCGCCGATCCCAACGGCCTTGGCCGGGTAGAGGCGGGCCGCCAGCACCCAGTACGCAAAGCCGAGGATGCCGTTGAGCCCCGTGGTCAGCATCAGCGCGAACGAGCTGCGGTACAGCGGCACGTGCCGGACGCTCTTCAGGCGCGCGACGTAACTCATTCTCAGGCGAGCTCGAGCTCGCGGGCCAGTGCTTCCACGGCCTGCTCGGCGGTCCAGGAATCGGGGACCAGGACACGGCGAGCCGGTGCCGCGGCCAGCGCGCTGGAGATGATCGCTCGCTCCTCAGCGAGGACCGTCTCGTAGGCCGCCCGCACTCCGGGCACCCCGAAGATCTCCGACCGCTGGCCCATCAGGACATCGTCGGTCTCGGCCTCGAGCTCCTGCGGGTCGAGACGCTCGGAGGTCAGAGTGTCCCCCTGAGCTCGACGGACCACAACCACGTCGCCGACAAGCAGGCGAATGGGGTCAGGCGCCGCTGCGCCGAAGGCGGATGCGCTGACACTCACCGGTGGGGCAACAAAGCCTCGGGTGAGTGCGCTCACGCGTCCCAGGGCGGCGAGCCTGCCGCGCACCGACGGCGGCAACGCGGCGAACGCGGCCGGGGCCGTCCTCGCCAGATCCGGATACAGACGCAGCCGCCTGGGAAATGGGAGGCATTCCCGGTCTGCGTTGACGAGGACCTGGTCATCGCCGAGGACTCGCAAGCCCGCGGCCAGGGCCCGTGCCGCCAGGCTCGTCTTTCCGCTGCGCGAGCGGCCGAGCAGCAGCAGGGTCCGGTCGCCGTGCGCGATCGCCGCACCCGGTAGCAGCACTGAGCCGGCACGAACCGCGGCGAGCGAGACGAGCGGCTCGATCACGCGGCTCTGCACCAGCGCAAGGCCAAGCGGTCCGCGCACGGCAACCGCGATGCGCATGGTGTCCAGCTCGGGGCTGACCGGAACGGAGGCGCGCCAGTGCGCCAGCTTGTGCGCACCGCTCAATTTCGGCTCGCGCGTCGTCTCATCGCTGGCCGCTCGGATACGGGCACCGATGACCGCCTCCATCGCCGGCGCGTCCGGGCTGTCGGCCAGCGCGGCCGCGCCGTACTCCGCGCGGAAGTACGCCCTGGCCCGCCGCTCCCCCCTGATGGAGACGGTCAAGCCGGGGCCGAACCGATACAGGTCCGCGGCCCCCACGGCCTCCTCAGCACCACTTGGCCAACGCATCCGCGACCCTCCGAGGATCCGAGGGGAACGGAGCGTTGACCTCGAGGATCTGGACGCCGTTGAGAACCTTACGAAGCTGCTGAGCCTCGAGATCACGCACCTCGGCGAGCGCGGACGCCCCGGGGTCCGGGTCCGCGTAACGCGCGCGAGCTTCGAGCTCGTAGAGGCTGCGACGCTCGTAGGCGGCGGTCCGCGCAAGGCGCTCGGCGGCCCACCCGGTCTCCGCCGGGCGGACGGAGACCTCGTCCGTGGATACGGTCGTGAGCATCGCGAGGGTCTTCAGCGGCGGCGTTCGGTTGGGGTCCCGGGACGAGCCATAGATGGCCCCCACCTCGGTTTGCCGCAGCGAGAGGCGGCTCGCCAGCGTGAAGGCACGGTCCAGCTCGGACTCGAGCGCCGTCCCGATCCGGGTTGGCCGCCGCGTGAGCAGTGGCATCGGGCGACGTGCCGCGCGTGCCACGCGCAGGCGGCCACGTTGCGATGCCCGGAGGTGGGCGCGTAGGCGCGGCAGGTACTGGAGCACCCAGTCGCGAATGCCGACCGAAACCGGAAACGCATGCAGATTCGCGTTGCTGTCGATGATCGTCCACTTGTCGGACACAAAGCGCGCTCCTTGTTCGGCGACCGCAAGCGCCGTTTCGGTCTTGCCGCTCTCCGCCCAACCACAGACCAACAGCCCGCTGCCCTCCACTTCCACCGTGGCTCCGTGCACAGTGACTGCCCCGCGCTTGAGTGTACCAAGCTGGAGAAGCGGGCGCACCACCTCCGACAGCGCCTCCCAGAGCGGGAAGCTGGGGTCGTAGGAAAGGTTGAGCTGCCCATCCTGGAGATGTCGGCGAGGCAGTTCAAAGCGGGTGTTGCCTCGCAACAGGTAACAGCTCCGGCCGTCGAAGCCGGTCCGTCGGCCGTCTCCAGCCGGGCCATGGACATCGCGGAGGGTTCGAGATACGATATCCGGCTTGGGGTTAAGCACGATGTCGGCGTGAGCCGGGACCGGACCGACGCTCGGCTCGTACGGATCGAGCTGGGCCTCGAGGTCCCGAACGATCTGCTCTCGGTCGTCGTTGACACCGAGGCTCACCAGCCCGTGCAGGTCGAATGTGCGCGCCATAGAGATGATTAGTTCTTCACCATGCTGACCGAAACTCCCCCAACTGCGATGAAGGTACCGGGAAAGGTCCGCAGCCGGGGGGATCGCGCAGCGTCACCCGCGATCGCCATCGTCGCGCTGGCCCTCGGCGTCATCTTCCTTGCCGGAGCCCGCCTGAAGCTTGACGGTTATGGGCTGCTCAACAGTCTGCCGTGGCCCTACTACCTCGGCTTGACGGGGCTCGCGTTGGCATCGGCGGTCGAATGGCGCCGCGAGTCGTCTCGCCCGGCGCTGCTGCTCGCCTACGTGTTCGCGTTCCTGCTGCTGGTCTGGCTCACGCCGTATGTGCTCGAGGGCACGCCCAGATTCCGAACCTCGTATCTGAGCTACGGGTACGTCGACCCGGTCGCCCGAGGCCAGGGTCTCTTCCCTCGCCTGTTCGTCTACCACAACTGGCCGCTCTTTCCGTTCGTCATGGCCGCGCTGCAGAACGTGTTCGCGCTCTCGCCCCTCCAGCTCATGGCCTTCTTCTCGACGATCATCATGGTGCTGTACCTGATACCTCTCTCGGCGCTGCTGCTGATGACCACTGACCGGCACTGGCCGGGACCAAGCGGCCGGTGGCGCACCCTCGGTGGAGCGCTCGGGACCAATGCCCGGTGGGTGATCGGGCTCTGGGTGTTCGTGGTCTTCCAGTGGACCAACCAGGACTACTTCAGTCCCCAGGCTCTGGCCTTCCTGTTCTACCTGGGCCTGATGGTGGTGCTGGCCCACACGGCTCTGAGGCGCGACGGCACCTTCAACGCGGCCAGCGGGGCCGCGACCGTGATTCTGTTCACGCTGATCGTCGCAACGCACGTCCTCAGCGGTCTGATTGCGCTGTTCGTCATCACCGGGCTGACCCTCACCAAGCAGCTGCGCCGGCCCACCCTTCTGCTTCTGTGCCTGCTTGTCTTCGTCGCCTGGCAGGCATATCCGGCGGCACCCTTCTACCAGTTCTACGGCCATCGCCTGCTGCAGACCGTCTTCGCGGCCGGGGACTTCCTGCAGACGAACGTCTCCGGTCGCATCAGCGGAAGTGGAGAACACCTGACCGTGAGCCGCGCGCGGGTGGCCGTCACGGCGATCGTGTTCGCCCTGGGTCTACTTGCCCTCGCCGTGCATCTGCGGCCGGGGCGCCGTGAGGGCTGGCGCAGGCCGCGGTTGCTCTGGGGGCTCCTTCCTCCGGAGCAGCGCTTCGCGCTGGCGTGGCTGGTCTCCACGATGCTCGTCGGCCCGATCTCCGCCTACGGCGGCGAGATGCTCATCCGCACCGAGCTGTTCAGCCTTCCGCCTCTCGCGATCATGATCGCTGCGACCGCGAATCGGCGCCGCATCCTTGCGGTGGTCGCCGGCACGCTCACCGTGATGGCACCGCTTCACATCCTCACCCATTACGGCAACGAGCTCTATGACTATGTCTCACCCGGCGAGCTTGCGGGCTTTCGCTTCATCGCGAACCATCTGGCTCCGGCGAAGATCTACGGGGGGTTCCCCGGCGGAGGCTTCCTGAAGTCGGTCAGCCTGCGGTGGCGCAACAGCTCCGTTCCGGGCGGCAGCCACGTGCCCGTCGCGGCTGACTTCCTGCAACCCAACTCACACCACTGGGGACTGTTCGGCGGCGGCGTGTACGTGGCCTTCGGCCGCGGCGATATCGCCGCCGCCACACTGTTCTACGCCCAGCCGCACCTGATCCCGACGATGCAGCGTCTCGTCAGTCGCGACCCACAGTTCCGGCCCGTCTACATCACGCCGGACTACTCGATCTATCACTGGCTACCGCCGGCCGAGAGGCACGTACGGCCGCAGACGCCAGCCTATGCCCCGGCGACCTCCGCCGGTCGGCGGTCCGGCGGGAGCGCGACGACGGCGGGCGGGCGCAGGCGGAAGACGACCAGCCCGACGAGGTAGCCCGCCGCGGCCGCGCCAACCGACCCGACCAGCGCCCCCACCAGCCCCAGGGCCTCCGCGACGTGGCCGCTCAGGCCACGGCGGACGCTGGCCAGCACGCGGGCCGGGAGGGCATGGCGGAGGTAGGCGCGCTCGGTGTCAAGTGAGCGGCGGTCTCCCAGACGCCGGACAAGCGCCTTGGAGATCCCTTCGAAGTAGCAGCGGCGCAGAAGGTATCTCACGGTTGCGCGAGCCGCGGGGACGTGGTGATCGATCTCGGCTCCGGCCACCAACGCGATCCGGGCACCGGGTACCGCACGGGACGCCCGCAGGCAGAACTCCGTCTCCTCGCAACCGAGGGGCAGGCTGCCGAGACGCCCGATTGCAGGGTTGAACATGCCCACGGCCTTGAACACATCCGCGCGAAAGGCCATGTTGCAGCCGAGTGGATTGCGCACCGAGCCGGTTTCGGGGAGCCCGGTATATGAGCACCCCACAACCCAGAGGAACTCTGGGGGAAACCACCCCGGCGGAGGCTCCGCCCAGAGCGGGCGCGCGTGACCGCCGACGCCGATCACGGCCGGATCCTCGAACGCCGAGAGCAGGCGGGCCAGCCACCGCTCGTGGGCGACCGCGTCGTCGTCGATGAAAACGATGTACTCACCCCGACCGCGGGCAATAGCCGTGTTGCGAGCCGACGAAAGTCCGCGCGCGTCCGGGTTGGCAACGATCTCCACCGCGCCGGGTAGCTGCGCCCGCAGATCGGTCTCCAGGTCATCATTGTGGTCGACCACCACAATGACCTGAGCCGGAGGTGGCTCCTGGTTTAGAACCGACCCGACACAGGCAACGGTCTGTTCGAGCCGGGCGGACGAGAACGCACAGACCACCACCGTGGCTCGTGCTGCATCGGCCCGTTCGCTCGCGTCCATGCTGTGGATGTGTGCGTCCAATTGACCCGCTGGCTCCCGACGACCTGCGAACGGTTAGCGTTACGTTTACCCCCAGCGGCATCCTATAGCATCAAGGGGAATGCTGCGAGGCCCCGAGCGCAGTCAGCGGCGCCGTTATTTTCTGACACTGATGGTCACGGTGGCACTGCTGGTCATGTCGGTGGCCGGGTGTGGTGGCGGCTCTGCGACGACACGATCGGCGACGCCGCGGGCCGCGAAGTCCGGCGGCGTCCACTGCCGCGACCTCCTCAGGCACTGTCGCCGGCCCGGCGTCGCGGATCGCCGTCATCGTGCTCGAGAACAAGGAGTACAACCAGATCATCGGCCGGGCCGGGGCGCCGTATCTGAACGCGCTGGCGGGCCACGCGGCCGTCGCGGCCAACTACTACGCGATCACCCACCCGTCCCTGCCAAATTACCTTGCGCTCACGGGCGGCTCCACGTTCGGCTTCAGCGGCAGCGACTGTGGCACGTGTTCGGTGTCGAAGCCCAACCTCATGGATGAGCTCGACGCGGCGAGAATCTCATGGAAGGTCTACGCCGAGGACATGCCCTCCACGTGTTCGGCCGCGGTCACCGCTGGAGCGTACGTCCGCCGCCACGATCCGTTCCTCTACTACCGAGACCTGGCCAACCACCCCGCGCGGTGTCGGTTTGTCGTATCCACAACCACCCTCACTCGCGATCTGACCGATCACTCACTGCCTCGGTTCGTGTGGGTGGTTCCGAATATCTGTAATGACGCGCACTCGTGCAGTACCTACACCGCCGATCGCTATTTGCGGGCGCTCGTGCCGCGTTTACTCGCGGAGCTGGGACCGTCCGGGCTTCTCTTTGTCACCTTCGACGAGGGGGCCACGAACCTGGGCTGTTGCGGGGTCGCCAAGGGCGGGCACGTCCTCACCCTGGTCGCCGGCCCGGGCGCGCGGGCTGGAGCCCGCTCGATGACCCCTTACGATCATTACTCGCTGCTTCGCACGATCGAGGATCTCTGGGGACTTCCGAGACTCGCGGGCGCCGCGTTGCCTTCCACGCAGCCGATGACCGATCTGTTGCGCGTGCGACCTGTGCACTAGCCGTCACGTCAGCGCCAACCCGAGCCCGCGCGGGGCCGCCATCACGGCGGCCGCAGGGCGGTCGGCCTCAACTTGCGAGCTTGCCGATCCAGGCCCAGGCGATGTAGAGGTGGCCCGTGCCGCCGTCCCGCTGGAGCTGCGCCAACTGCGACGGCTCCATCTGCAGTTGCCAACGCTCCGGCTGTGACCACACCTGGTTGGTGGTGGTGTACACGAGCTGCCCGTCGACGTAGTAGGAGCGATATCCCGGCCCCCACTCCTGCGTGAACACATGCCACTGGGAAAGCGCGACGGCCGAGGTGCTCCACCTGTCCAGGGACGCAGTCTGACACCCAGCGGTCGCGCTCGAGGTGCCGTAGTGAGCAAACGCGTAGATCTGGCCGCTGGCGAGGCTCCCACCGTTGATGAACGGGTTGGTCGCCGACGACGCGTAAGACTCCGGGAAGTCGGACTCCGCGCACGGGCCGTCGCTACCGTTTTTCGGCCAGAGCAACGGCGACTCGTAGAAGTCGGCCAGGTCTTGGCCTGCTGTCGGAACGACCTTTTCGCAGAAGGAGTACGCCCCGTAGGTCTGATACTCGCTTCCGCCTGGCCACGGGGAGAGATTGGCCCCCACCGGATGGCCGCTGGCGTCGTCGTGCAGGTAATAGTCGAGTACGCCGTCGTGGACCGAGAGGACCGTGGACGGCTGATAGCCCTCGACACCGGAGGCGGTGTAGGTCGCCGGCCAGCCATCGGGGTAGGCACTCCAGCCCATCCCATGATCGCCAACGTAGATCGGCGCGAGCAAGCTTGCACTCGAGACGGAGCTCTGAGCAAACGAGCCCACCGGCGCGGCCGTGGTGAAGGTGTCCTCCCCTGCGAGCGCGAACGTCTTGCCGAGCTGAAGGGTGTCCCCGGGCATTGCCGTCGGGCATGGGTTGGTCTTGGGGACTGGCGGGGTGGGCGACGGGCCGGTGGTCGGCGGGGCGGGCGGGGTAGGCGACGGATCGGTGGTCGGGGGGGCGGGCGGAGTAGGCGACGGATCAGTGGTTGGCGGGGCCGGCGGGGTGCTCGGTGGAGGGGTCGTGCTCGGGACCGTGGTTGGGGTCGACCCCGGGGACCCCGTCGGGGGCGTGCCTACCTTCGGCCGCGTGACCCCTGCGGGGGGCGCTTTCTTGCCGCCGGGCTTGTTCTTGCGCGCAGGCTTGTGGTGACGCCCCCGTGGGTGCGCGTGGCGGTGCGGCCTGACCCCGCGATGGGGTTTGGGTGCCGGGCGATGGCGCGGGGCACCCGTGCCGACGGCGGGATCGAGCGGTCCGAAGGCACCAGCTGCGGCAACCACCAGCGCCGTGAGTGCCAATACTGCCGCGCGCCAGCGTATACGACCCAACTTCACGAAGCCCTCCCGCGTATTGTCTGGATGACCCCGGACCCGACTTACACGAGATCGTACCGAGGCCCGCGGACCGCTTCCCCGGCAGGGCTGCGTCCCTTCGCAGATGCCGCCCTGGCTACAGCGAAGAGCGCCGACGGCTTCCGGCCAGCCGCCGACGCTCTTGCTGTTACAGCGTCGACGGCAAGGGGCCGCCGCCGACGCCTCCTCCGGTGGGCTACCGGATGAGGGTGATCGTCTTGGACGCGCTGGTGGTGCGCTGCCCGACGGGCGTGAAGCCGGCCTGCGCGGCAAGGGTCAATCGATGCTCCGCCTTGAGCAGGTTGCGGCCTGCCCGGGTCAGCTTGAGCTCGATCTTGGCCCTGCCGCTCTTACGCAGCCGGACGCTGACGGTCGCCACGAGCATCCTGCGGTGATGCTGGACGCGATACCACGAGACCGCCAAGCGCCCTGCGAAGGGCGCGCTGAACGTGAACGCGTAACCGCCACGCTTGAGTAGCGCCCGGATCTGTGCGGCGCCGCCATGCACAGCGAGGGTATTGGCCACCAGCCCCCGGAGCTGCACGGTGAGCCTGACTACACCCGGTGTTGAGACGGGGGTCGGGACGGGCTTGACGCTCCCTTGGTTGCCGCCCGATCCACCCCCCAGGCTACCGCCCGAGCTGCCACCGGGGTTACCGCCCGAGGCGCCACCCGGGTTTCCGCCCGAGCCGCCGCTGGTGGACGGCGCCGCCTGGACGACGCCGGTCGCCGACGACGCGGCCGGGCCGCTGGCAGCGCCGTTTGAAGACGCGGTCTCCTGCGCAACCACGGTGTGCCCGACGTCGGCCGGGGTGAGCGTGTACTTCTGCGCCGTCGCACCAGGGATCGCCGCGCAGTTGAGCCCGGAGGCATCGCACGACTCCCACTGAACGGCGAGCGTTGAGCTGCTCGGCGCCCACAAACCGTGGGACTCCGTCAGCGTATCCCCCTGCTGCGGGGTGCCCGAGATCGTCGGCGCAGCGGTGTTGGCCGGCGTAACGACCGTAGCGGTGGCGAAGGAGCCCAGCGCGACGGGGTTCGGGTCGAGCGGGGGGTTGGCGGGGGCCGAGTTGCTCGCCGTCACGACGACCGAGATCGTGTGGCCGACGTCAGAGTCTCCCAGCACGTAGTTCACATTCGCCGCGTTAGGGGCTCCGGTGACCGACGCCCCGCAGTTCTTGCCGTTGGCGTCGCAGCGCCGCCACTGGTACGCGTAGCTGATCGGTTGGGTCCCGTCCCACTTGCCGGGGTTGGCGGTCAGCGTCTGCCCGTCCTGAGTGACGCCCACCATCGTCGGGGCCGCCCGATCGATCGGCGTCCCCGCCGAGACGACCCCGGTCGGCGCCGAGAGCGCCGTGGTGCCGCCCGCGGTGACGGTCAGGCACAGGGTGTGCGTGATGTCACCGTTGGCGACCTGGTAGTTCGCACCCCTGGCCCCGGGGATCGACACGCCGAGGTTCACGGGGGACACGCCCGGAGCGCTGCAGTCATGGGTCCACTGGTAGCTGAACTGGGTTTGCGTGGGTGCCCAGGTGCCCGGGTTCGAGGCCAGGATCCTGCCCTCCGAGGGGTTGGTGACCTCGTTGGACGCGCCGCCCGACGGCACTGTGATCGCTGGCGGAGTCGTATTCGTCGGTGGAGCGGCGACCGCCGCGCCCGGAAACACGCCGAGCGCCAGTACACCCATCAGCGGCGCTAGCCACTTACCGGCGTGGTGGTGAGAATTGCGATGCATGGAACTGCCCCCTGTTGTGTCTGGTGACTGTGGCATTACTAGCCCCTTATCCGTTTTGAGTGCCATCACCCGGCCCGATGACTGCGTTTGCCTACTACGTGCCGTGCGCGATCCAGGCCGTCCCGGCCTCGGCTACGCGTACGACGAGCCCCATTGTTGGAACGTTCGCCGGCGGCGCTTCCGGGCCACCGGCACTCACGATGCGGTGTGTCGGGTGGCTGACGAACAACCACCCGACACACCATTGCCCCCTTCTACGCCTCAGCGCGGATTCGCCCCCTCCTACGCTTTCAGCGTGAACTTGCGCGATGAGCTGACGGCCTGGTGGCCCGCAGCCCTGAAGCTGCCCGTTGCGCTGAGCGCCATCCGCCGCGTCCCACTGAGCAATTGCCGGCCTGCTCCCGTCAGCTGGATCTTGGCCGTCGCTCGGACGGTCCCGTGGAACACCAGGGTGACCGTTGCGACGACCGTCTTCTTGCCATGCTTGGGCACGAAGTACCAGGTCACCACCAAACGGCCGGCGGCCGGCGCGGCGAACCTGAAGGAATACCCGGCGTACTTGAGCACGCCGCGAATCGTTCCCGCCTTCCCATGAACAGCGAGCGCGTTATGCAGGAGCGCGCGGATCTTTCCGGCATTGAACTTCGCCGGGGAGCCCGAGCTTCCGCCAGTTGACCCGCCGTTCGAGCCGCCGGTTGACCCGCCGTTGGAGCCGCCGGTTGACCCGCCGTTCGAGCCGCCGTTGGACCCGCCGTTCGAGCCGCCGTTGGACCCGCCGCCCGATGTCGTGGCGGCCTTCACAACTCCGGTCGCCGCAGACGTCGCGGGGCTGCTGGTAACGCCACCGGCCGTTGCGGACTCCAAGACCCGGAGGGTCTTGCCGACGTCGGCACTGCTCGGCGCGTAGCTCTGCGAGGTGGCTCCGGCCACCGCGGCACAGTTAGCTCCGGACGCGTCGCAGTCCTGCCACTGGTACGTGTAGCCAGTCGGACTCTTGGGGATCCAGGAGCCGTGCGACTCGGTCAGCTTATCGCCGGCCTGCGCGTTCCCCGAGATTGTCGGCACCGCGGTATTGGCCGGGGTGACGACAGTCGTGGTGGTGGGAGAGTGGACCGATGTCGGCCCCTCCGCGTTGGCCGCGGTCACATAGCCGACCATGATGTGGCCGAGATCCGCATCCTGGAGGGTGTAGCCCGAGCTGAACACCGACGTTGTCGGACCGGACGGGCCAGGAGCACCGGTAAACGCCTTGCTGCAATTCAGGCCGGCCCCGTCGCAGCGTCGGTATTGGTAGGTGTAGCTGATCAGGTCCGTGGGCATGTTCGTCCCGTCCCACGTGCCGGAGGTCAGCGTCAGCGTCTGCCCATCGAGCGTCGTGCCGGTGAGAGTTGGCGCCACGCGGTTGAGCGGGGTCCCGTTCTTGACCGGGTCGCCGGACGGCGCTGAGTTCGCCGTTGTCGAGCCCCCGGAGCCGTTCGCCGTCACCTGGAACGCCAGGTATTTGCCCACATCTCCCTGTGCGATCTTGTACGTCGTATTGGCTGACGGGGCCCCAGCCGGAGTGCAGGTGGTTTCGGCGCTGTCGGCGCAGTCAAGCCATTGGTATTTATAGGTGCTCGCGCCGGTCCAGGTGCCCTTGTCTCCGAGGATGGTCCGACCCACCTGCGGGTTGGTGATCTCATCCTGCGGTGTCGGCGGCGGTGGCGACTTCATGGCCGGCGCGACCGTGTAGCACGGATTACTCGCGACGGCCGGCGCCACCACAGTGCACGACGTCGCCGGCGTCGTCGCGGCGCTGGCGGCCGCCGGGAAGGCGGCGAGAGCGAGCACCCCCACAAGCGGCGCGAGCCACCTACGTGCCGGATGATCAGAACTGCGATGCATGAATACTGCCCCCTGTCGTGACTTGTGCCGGTGCACTGTGTTTGCCCCTTGTGTTGGTTGAATCGGTCCCTGGAGATGCGTGCTTCATAGCCCGACCACGTTGGCGAGTCGCACGGCGCTGAGCAGCGAGTGCCAGCACCATCGCCGATGCGGCGAACGGGGCCAAGGCTCGTGCGATCGCGGGGAAGCGGCCGGTCCCTGCGCCCTTGCCCACCTCGAGCGGAATCGCGACCACGAGGATCGCCAAGGTCACGAGCAGAAGGTGCCCCTGGTAGGCGGCATGCCCGGCCTTGAGCAGCAACCACACCAGCGCGGCTGCCGTGAGGCCCAGCAGCGCCGGCAGCGCGAGCAACCACGCGACCGTGCCGCCGACCAGCAACCGGCGTGCCGGCCCCGGTGCCGGAACGCGGCGGTCGATCAGGCCCCGCCACAGGCCGATGTAATTGCCGACGGCAAAGCCGGCGAAGTACGGCCACGGCCGCATCGCCTGCCTGGCCCCGCGGACGAGCCCCAGCGCCGCGGCGGCAAACGGGATGATCATCGCGCTGACCAGCGCCGCGCGGCCGTGCTTGCGCACCATCCGGCCCAGACCGGCGCCATCGGCGAGCCACTGCCCGCCGGCGAAGCGCGAACCCGTGCGGCGAAGCGATGCTGCCCGATCATGGTCTCCGAGACCCCGACCGGGAAGCCGGCGCTCATCAGCCGGATCCGGAGGTCGATGTCCTCGCCCGATCGCAGATCGCCGTCCAGCGGGTTGGCCAACAGCACGTCGCGCGACACGAGACTGGCGCAGACCCCGAACCACTGCTTGCTCTGCCCTTGGTTGTGATGATCGGCCAGCGATCGGCTCCAGTAGTCGCCGGCCCCCACGCTGTGCAGTCCCGCCTGAAGCGCGACCAAGTGGCGGTTGCGGCGCTCCTCATCCAGGTCACGGAGCGCCTTGGGCGGTAGCACGACATCGGCGTCGATCAGCGCCACCCACGGTTGGGAGGCCGACGCGACGCCCATCATCCGCGCGGCCGCGACACCGGTTCCGCCGTCATCGATCACCTTGTCCACCCACGGCCGGGCGAGCTCCACCGTGCGGTCCGTGGAGCCACCGTCCACGAGGATGATCTCGGCGGGATCGTTCGCGCGGATCGCCGACAGGCACGACTCGATCCAATGCTCGGCATTGCGAGCCGGGACCACCGCGCTGATGCGTGGCGCCCCGTCCGCGGTCGTCGCCGGGAGCATGAACTCGATGGTGCCCTCCGGGAGGAGCCCGAAGGCGGGGTCGGCTTCCTCGGCCTCGACGGTCGACCGCCAGGAGAACCGCGTCCTGGCCTGCGGGGAGTCGTCGAACCAGACGACGTTGATCGTCTCCCCGCCCACCACCAGCCGTTGGACGCTCCGGAGCGCCTGCGGGCTCGAAGGCTGCCGGCCGCGCAATCGGCGAGCGCGGGCCAGGAACGCGCTCCAGAGGTAGGCGAACGGGCCGAGCAACATCCCGAGCCTCATCAGCCACCGGAGGCGAAGCGGGTAGCCGGTGGGCGTATCCCCGTTGTGCCGTGGCGCCGGATCGCGGGAGTAGCGCACGGCGGCGGGCACCGCCCGCAGCCAGGCCCGGCGTTCCGGGCCGGCGATCAACCGTTTGGTGATGATCGCACCAAGGCCGACGCCGTACCGGTAGATCTCGCGCCGGCGCGCCTCGGCGCGAGCAGGATGCTCACGCCAGACGATCGCGTCGGGCTCGTGGGAGATCGTGTAGCCAGCCCGAAGCAGCCGGTCGAGCAGATCAATGTGCTCGCCACCGCAGGCGGGTGTCGCCGGACCCAACGCGGGGTCGAAGCCGCCGAGCTCGCGGCCGACGTCCGTGAGCATGACGATGCCCGCACCGGACCCGAGGCCTCCGGCGGTGGAGGCGAGGAGGGGGTGACCGTTCCGCGATGTCGGACTGACCGTACCGCCGCCGCGTCGAACGCTCACCGGTCAGCTCCGAAGCGGCCGGCATCGCGTCGTGGAGCCGACGTGACGCGCTTCGCCCCGTCACGCACACCACGTCGGGTTCGCCGAGAAGGGTTTCCACGCTGGTGCGGATCCACAGTGCGTCGACGACGACATCGTCGTCGACGAACGCGACGATCGCCCCCTCGGCCCGAGCCAGGGCGGTGTTGCGCGCCATCGACGCCGACGACCATGGCTCCTCCAGGTAACGCAGTCTCTGCTCGCCCGGGAATTGCGTGACCAACATCCGCGCGGTGTCCGGCGAAGGAGGTCCCGTGATCGACGACGATCACCTCGAAGTCGGTGTAGTCGGATTGCAGAACCGAACGCAGGCACCGCTCCAGCGTCGGCGGCCCACCGCACGTTGTGACGATGACGCTGACCGAGCGCGGCGAGTCAATGTGCCCCATGGGTGCGATCTCGGGCGGTCCGGGCAGCCAATCTCCGGCGACCGCCCGGGTGCCCTCGGGTGCTACCGCCATTTGTGTTCCCCGCTCACCCGATGCACCGCCCGAGCGCGACTCGGCCACCACGATGTTCGCGGCCGGCCGCACGCGGCGCGCGTGCGGGCGAGGTGTCGGCGGCTGCCAGGCTCGTCCCCGGCATCGAGCTGCGAGTGACGGCCGACCTCGATGTCGCGCCCCTCCCGCTCAGCGGGCGTGTGGGCGTCGACGCATTGTCCGATAGAGCTCCCAGGTGGCGTCGATGGCGGTTCCCAGGACGGTGCCGAGGAGCGAGCGGCTCCGAGTTGGGGATGACCGAGAGGCTGAGCGGCCTCCTCGATCGCATCGGCCACGTCCAGCGGTGAACCTCTCGGCGGAACGAACACCACGCCACCTCCAACCTGCTCGGCCGCCTGCCGTTGGATGGGGAGATCGGAGGCCACCACGGACACGCCCGCCGCACACGCTTCCGCCACCGCTGTTCCCGAGCTCTGCTGGCCCGGGAGCGAGACCACGACGCGCGCCGTGCGGAGCCATCGGCGCAGCTCGGCGTCGGAGACCGCTCCGGCGAATTGGATGCGCGAGGACATGCGCAGGTCGCCGGCGTAACGCCCGAGAGGCGTTCGCGCGCGGGCCCGTCCCCGACGATGACGAGCCGGAACTCGGGGTCGAGACTGGCCATCGCGGCGATCGCCCGTCCCACGCCCGTCGCACGATCGAGCCGGTCCACCGCCAGCACCACGGTGCCCTGGAGTCGCAAATGGCTGGCGGAGCGAGATCGCTTCGGGCTCGATGCCGTCGGGCACGACCGCGCGCCCGACTGGCGGCCCGCGGGACGCTGGCGCACAGCAGGTCCCTCTCGAGCTCCGATCGGAAGACGATCCGCGGCGCTGCGGCGAGCATGGCGCGCGTGGCCCGCGTGCGGGGCCGCCCAGGAGGCCCTCCGCCGAGGCGCATGGCGTGAGGACGAGCCGGCGAACCCGCCCGCTCGTCACCGCCAGGGCCAGCGGCGCCTGCCGGGTATGGACGTCGATGACGTCGAACGCCTGGGATGCTCGTGCGGAGCCGCTCGCGGAGCCGGGGGGCCACCGCGAATCGCAGAGGACCCAGCCACCGTCGGGAAGCACGAGTCGGTCACTCCCGTCACGATGCTCGACCGTAGGCCCGGCCCGGACCCTGAGCCAGAATCTCCACCTCTGCCCCGCGCTGCTGCGAGCCCGCGCGCCAAGCAATCCACACGGCGCTCCAGCCGTCCGGGCTCGGGCAGGAAGCTCGACGCAACCAGCGCGACCTTCATGATCCCACCAGCCGGGAGGCGACGGCGCGGCAGGAGCGACCGCCGCGACGCTCGCGATGGGCAGCTCCCGCATGATCGTGCGCAGGACGCGGGACCCATCCGGCAGTGCGCGGAGGTTGCTCGCTCCCATGCAGTCGAATGTTCTCGTAGCTGGGAACCTCATGGACGATCAGCCCGGCCTTCGCGATCCGGACGTTGATCAGCGTCTCGACCTCGAACCCGTCGCAGTCCACCCGCATGTAGGGAAGGCACCGCGCCCAGAAGGCGTTGTACCCGTAGCAGAGGTCGGTGTAGTTGGTGCCGTAGAGAGCATTGACGATCGTCCGCAGCACGTGATTCCCGAGGCCTCGGGTAAAAGTGATGTCCGCGCTCGAGCCGCCTTGGGCGAACCGCGAGCCCTTGACGAAGTCGGCGCCGTTGCGCAGCGCGGAGACGAACCGCGGGATCTCCGCCGCGTCGGTGGACCCGTCAGCATCCAGCATGACGATGATGTCGCCGGTGCAGGCGGCGAAGCCGTCGGCCATGGCGTTGCCCTTGCCCTTCCCGGACTGGGTCACGATCCGAACGTCGGGACGAAGGCTCTGCGCCACGGCCACGGTCTCGTCGACGCGAATGTCCATCGACCAGGATCACCTCGTAAAGGCCCTCGGGAAGACGCGAGAACGCGTACGGCAGGTTCTCCGCCTCGTTCATCGCCGGGATCACCACGCTCACCCGAGGCCCGGTCGGCGCCAGCGTTGCCGCTGCTTGACGCACTCGGGCAGCGCGGGCTGCCGTGTCGAAGGGACTCTCCACGGTCGTGTCCAGAAGTGCTTCATCCAGAGTCGTGTCGCGAAGCACTTCGTCCACAGTCGTGTCGCGAAGCACTTCGAGCCCCACCGAAGACATCCGATCTTCGTCCCATTGCAGCATGGCTAAGCCCCCTAAATATGAATTGTGACCATCTCGTGATCGCGTTTTCGATTAATACATGGCGATCGCGCCACCGCAAGAGCGGCCGGCGATGACGTGACGCACCGGTTACGTCAACCGCGTGAATTGCGTCAGAGCGCCACCGCCAGGCGATCTCCACGGCGGGCGAGGCCCCACGGCGAAAAGGGCGATCAGCCACGGAGGTCGGCCGGCGCTGGACGGTTGGCTCCGGCGCGACCCGGGTTCCGCTCGCTGTCGTCTTGGCGTGACGGGGAACCGCAATGACGTGTCCAGCTGCCCCGCTTCTGAACGAGTGCCGCCGGCTGCTGCCGGTCGTTTGGGCGTGGGCGGCTGCTGAAGTGACCAGACGTTGCCGCCTGGATCAGGGACAACGCGACACGCGAACCTCCCGGCGCGATCCAGACGCCTCCCTCGTCCTGCGCCATACCTGCGTTTCGCCTGAACGCCAGCCTTGCCTCATGAAGCGCCGGATCGTCGCGACGATGTCCAGACACGCCATCCGAGCACCGTGCAGGCGCCGGTACTGACCCGATCGAGCTTCGGCACCCTCTGGCTGCGTGCCGTTGACGTCATAGGCGTTGCTGAACGCGCTCGGCTCGAGCAGTCGAAGCTGGACATCTCGCCATAAGGGCGGCCCGCCACCTCGAGGTCCCGTCTCGTCACGAACGCCACGTACGCCGGCATGGACGAGCCGAATTCAAGGCGCCGTTCAGCCATGAACGCAGGATGGGCGAGGAGGCCCATTGGCGACCGAGCCGCCGGTCACCACACTCCGTCAGCTGAAAACACGGCGGCGTGACCGTCTATCCAATTCAATGCTCTCGGCGGGCTCGGACGGCTGCGATGTGGTGGCGGCGTCTGCCGGCGAGAGTGGTCTTTCCAGGGCGCATGCCGCTGGGGTACAGGGGCGAACGAAGATGAGGGTCATGAAACGGTTCTTTGGAGGGCGCGGGGTAGCGGCGATCGGTGGCTTCCTGCTGGCGACGGTCCTCGGCTGGTCGTGATGGCCGGCGTTGGCGCTCGCGGCTGCGCTGCCAACGCCACGCCACCGGTGATTTCCGGAACTCTCCAGGATGGGCAGACCCTGACCGTCAGCAAAGGAACCTGGAATCCGGCAGATCCGGGGGGCCTCACGCCGTCACATACACGTACGCGTGGACCAGGGTGGGACGCCGGTCGGGACCAACAGCCCCAGCTACATCGTCGTTCCGGCGGATAACGGTCAAGGTCATCGCCGTCGCCGTGACCGCGACCGACCCCACTCCGGTCACGGGCGGCACCTCGGCACCGTCGTCCGTATCAGCGGGAGTGGTTCCCACTCCACCGGCGAACACGGGCCTGCCGTCGATCTCCGGCGTTGTCCAGCAGGGGCAGACGCTGACCGCCAACCCGGGAACCTGGACTGGGACAGTCCCGATCACCTACACCTACGCCTGGACCAGTGGCGGGACCGCGGTCGGGACCAACAGCGCGACCTACCTGGCGGCGCCGACGGACGTCGGCAAGACGATCACCGTCTCGGTGAGCGCCAGCAACGCTGGGGGGATTGCGGGACCTGCGAACTCTGCACCGAGCGCGGCCGTGCTGCCCCTGCCTCCCACAAACGTGACACCACCCACGATCTCGGGAACGCCGCAGCAGGGCCAGGTCCTGACCGTGACGCCGGGGGCCTGGACCAATAGCCCGACCTCGTTGCTCTACCAGTGGCAGGACTGCAACCCGCTGGCCTGCACGCCGATCCCCGGTCAGACTAAGACCAGCTACACCGTGGGCGCCGGGCGATGTCGGCAGCACGATCCAGGTGGTCGAGACCGCGATCAACGCCGCGGCTCTGTCCGGAGTCACCGCCACGTCCGGCCGCACGGGGACCGCGTCCACTACCAGCACCACCTCGGTCGTCGCCTTCACGCAGAACGGTCCGACGACCAATCAGAACGTCACGCTGATCGCGACGGTGACCTCAAACTCGCCGAACGCCAATCCACACGGCTCGGTGACCTTCTTTGACGGCGCAGCCGCGATCTTTGGCTGCGCGAGCATGCCGGTCACCGGCGGCCAGACGATCACCGTCGCCTGTCAGGCCTCGTTCGCGGCCGGCACCGCTCAGGTTTCCGCTGCCTACGTGGCTGATCCCACATCGCTCGTCACCGGCTCCAGCAGCAGCGCGACGGCGCTCGGCGTCGGCAAGGGTGCAGCGTCGGTTCTTGCTCGCGGTGACGCCGACGGTCGCTCCCGGCCACAAAGCCACCTACCTGGCGACCCTGACGGTTCCGGCGAGCAATGCCGGCCCCCGGCTGCCGGGGGGCTCGATCGAGTTCCTCGATGGCGGCCAGCCCATCGGCACGTGCGCCAGCCAGTCCCTGAGCAACCTCACGGCGATCTGCTCCATCAGCTACAAGTCCCCGGGGACGCACAGCATCTCGGCGGTCTACACCGGCGATGGGAACTTCGCCGGCTCGACGTCGTCCACCAGCAGCGTCCAGATCAAAAAGGGCGCGCCGCCGCCGCCGCCCCTGCACCCGCACCTGGGCTCGAACCTGCAATGGCAGATCTACTTCCACCCCCGGTACTCCTTGTTCACCGTCTTCAAAGTATTCGCCGTCTCCAAGGGGACGAAGATCATCGTCCACTGCTACGGGAAGGACTGCCCGTTCGCCACGTGGTCCCCCGCCACGCCGTCCGGCACGTTCAACCTGGTGCAGCGCTTCGCGCACCGCCACCTGCGGGCCGGCACGCGGATCACGGTGCGCCTGGTCCGGCATAACTGGTTCGGCCGGTACTACTCCTTCACGATGCGCGCCGGACATGCGCCGCTGACCAAAACAGCCTGCATAAAGCCGGGCACACTCAAGCCCGGCTGCCCGCGCCGGTCCCGCTGACGTACGCGGGGCGATCGTCCCGCCACGGGTTGCGGCGCCCGATCGGGCACGGTCGGACGGCGGATCTACTGTCCTACGTATTGAAGTGTCTGGGTCGCCCGCGCACGCTAATCAAGCTCGTCGGCACCGACCCCGGTGCGGGCCCGCCAGTCCTCGGCGAGGATCGCCCACCGCTCGTGATCGCGCCAGCGCCCGCCGATCTTCAGATAGCGCGGCGAGAAGCCCTCACGGCAAAACCCGGCGGCCTGGGCCAGGCCGATGGAGCGGGTGTTGGTCGGCTGGATGTTGGCCTCGACACGGTGCAGACGCAGCGTCGTGAACGCCACGCGCAGCACCAGTTCGATGCCCTCGTGCATGTATCCCTGCCCGGCGAACGGCCTGCCCACGGCGTAGCCCAGGTATGCGTTCTGAAAGCCGCGACGGACGATCTGCGACAGGTTGAAGAAGCCCAGGATCGCGTCATCCTCGGCGCGACACAGCAGCATCGCCTCGAAGTCGGGGCGGCGCGCGTCGGCAAGGTAGGCGGCGAAGCGGTCCTCGTCCGTGGGCGCCGTGGCCCACGGGCTGTGGAACGTGCGGCTCTCGCGCATGAGCGTCGACGAACTCACCGCGATCCCCCCGAGACGGGGGTCGCAGAAACACGCGCCCGGAGCGGCTCACGCCCCGAGCGCCTGCTCGATGCGGTAGCCAAGCGCCTCGCACGCCAGGTCCTCGGTGACGTTGGAACTGAACCGCAGCCGGGTCGCCTCGACCAACTCGATCGCCGCTCGCAATCGGCTCGGATCCGTGCCGGCGTCGCGGCCGCTCGGTCCTGCTCGAGCTCGGCTCGCGCGGTCCTGGTTGCGCACGAGGTCCCCGGCCCCCCAGGCCAGTGCGGCGAGATCCGCGAACCACAGGGAGACGACCTGCAGTCCGAGGTCCAGTGCGGCCGTCTGCGCCCGCCGGCGCGACCGGCGTCCCCGTTCGGCCCATTCGGTCTTCACCCGGGACTGATCCCGGCGACTGGTCAGCTCGAGCTCGGCCTGGGCCTGCGCCTCGATCGTATCCGCGACCGCGGCGCCCCGGCCCCGGACCGCCGCGAGCAGCTTCTCCCAGGGACGGTCATCGGCCATCCGCCCGGCCACCGCGGCCCGCGCGTAGGCCTCGGCGGCGGCCCGGAGCGCCTGCCCGTCGGCGCGCGGCCAGCTCCGCCGCGAGATCGGCGTCCTGCAGGGCGAGCCCGACGCAGGCGCGCGCCGTGTCCGCGCGTCACTCCGAGCGCCTCGATCCCCGACGCGACCTCATCGCGCGCTCGGCGGCTCGAAGCGGACGAGCTGGCACCGCGAGCGGATCGTCGGCAGCACCTCGCCGAGCCGGTCGGTGAGCAGCAGCAGGTGGACGAAGGAGGCGGGCTCCTCGAGGGTCTTGAGCATGCGATTCGCCGCCTCGTCACCGAGCTCGTCGACGCGCTCGATCACGAACACCCGGCGACGTGATTCGAACGGCGTCCGGCTGGCGGCGGCGATCACCGGCGCGTGGATGTCCGAGACCAGCATCTCGTGCGCGCCGCTCGGGACCACCCAGGTGAGATCGGGGTGCGCGCCGGAGACGACCCGGGCGCGCGCGCCGGCAGGATCAGGCGCACCCTCGGCGAGCAGCTCCGCCGCCACCGCCCGGGCGACCGCGCGCTTGCCGGCGCCTCCCGGACCGTGGAAGAGATAGGCGTGCGACGGCCGGCCGTCATCGAGCGCGGGAGCCAGCACCGAGCGGGCGTGCGGGTGGCGTTGCAGCTCGCTGAGCATGGGCTGCGATCGTAGCCACCGGTAACGTCGCCGTCTGTGGCGAGGGACCGCGGACGGCTGATCACCATCGAGGGGCTCGACGGAGCCGGCAAGACGACGCTCGCGACGGGCCTGCTCGCCGCGGCGCGGACGCGCGGGATCGAGGCTCGAGCTGCTGCGCGAGCCAGGCGGGGTTCAGACCGCGGAGCGCATCCGCGATCTGGTCATCGATCCCGCGCTGACGGTCTCGCCCCGGACCGAGGCACTGCTTTACGCGGCCGCGCGTGCGCAGCTCGTCGAGGAGGCGCTGCAGCCGCTGCTCGCGCGCGGCGTCACGGTGCTGCTCGACCGGTTCGTCGACTCCTCGCTCGCCTACCAGGGCGGCGGACGCGAGCTCGGGGTCGAGGCGGTGCGGACGATCAACCGCTTCGCGACCGCCGGCCTGAGCCCGGACCTGACGCTGCTGCTCGCGGTCGCGCCGCAGACCGGCCGCGACCGGACCGGCGAGCCGGGGCACCGCCTCAGACCGGCTCGAGCGCGAGCCCGAGCCGTTCTTTGCGCGCATCGCCGAGACGTACGCGGCGCTCGCCTCGGCCGAGCCCGAGCGCTTCCGGGTCCTCGACGCCTCCCGGCCGCCCGAACGAGGTGCTCTGCGCCGCGCGGGCCGCCGTCTTCGGATTCCTCGGGCTGCCCGACGCACGAGGACTGATGCCCCGCCGAGCGGCGACCCGTCGCCCTGCACCCGCGGACCCGGACCCTACAATCGTCACCTGTGACCGACGCTTGGCGATCGATCAGGCTCACGGAATTCGAGCATGTCGTCACGGGGCCAACACAATCGCTGCTCAGGGTCTGTGGCCAGACTCCGCCCGGACCATGCCCCGGGACCGCGGCCCGTGCTCGTGATCGAGACTGCGGCCGGAGAGGCGCGCTTTCACCCGTTGCGGGCGCCGGAGGACCGCCGTGGGGTGATCCGAGCCGCCTACGCCGTGCCGACCTCGCTGGTCACCGGAGGCGCCGGCTGCTGGCTGGAGACCAGCGGCGGAGGGCGCGTCGAACTGCCGGCTCCCGTCGAGGGGGCGGGACGCCTGCGCGATGACGAGCTGTTCGCCGATCAGCTGCTGCCTGAATCGGTGTACCCTGACGGGGACCCGATCTCCGGGCAGGCGGACGGTCAGGGAAGCGGACGCCGGAGCGCGGAGGTCAGCTCCGCGCCCATCGCGGGCGATCCCGCCGACGCGTTGCGCGATGCCGAGGCGCAGATCCGTTCGCTGGCCCAGAAGGTGACCGAGCTCGAGCGCGCCCGCGACGACGATCGCCGCGTGGCGACGGCCGTCATCGCGCAGGCGGAGACCCGAGCGCAGAGCGCCGAGGAGCGCGAGGCCGCGGCGACCGCGCGGGCCGAGGCCGCCGAGCAGGCGACCCAACTCGCCGAGTCCCGTGCCGCCGCGCTCGAGGCAGAGCTGGCCGCCCAGGCGCCGGCCCGCGAGTCGCTGCGCGAGGAGATCGCGGAACTTCGGTCACGCGGGCAGAGCCTCGAGCGCGAGATGGACCAGTCCCGCGACCAGCTGCGGCTCATGACCTTCGAACGTGACGAGCTCGAGCGCCAGGCGGCCGCCTACGACGAGGTCGCGGTCAAGGCGCGCGAGCGTGCCACCGCGGCCGAGGCGGCCAACGAGCGGACCACCTCGGCCCTCGATGAGCTGCAGGTCTGGCGGGCGGAGCTCGAACGCCGTCTGGCCGAGACGACCACGGAGCTCGGTGCGCTGCGCGCCCGGCGCGATGCCGACGAGCGCGAGCTCGTCCGATTGCGCGCGGCGGTCGATGACGAGGGCCGGCAGCGGGGGGCAGCCGGAGCTGCCAACGGCGCGGATTCGCGAAGGCGGCGACGATGAGCTCGTGGCCATCCAGGCCGAGGAGATCCAACGGCTGGCCGCCGAGCTGGCCGAGCTGCGCTCGCGGGTCGCCCGCGACGGCTGAAAACGCCGCTGTTTGGCGGTTTTCGACCGCCCCGCGGAACCCAAAAAAACCGTGCCGACGCGGTAAAATGGACCGGGTTGAGCGATCGTTTCGCACTCGGTATGCCAGCTTGCTTTTCCGTCCGGACCGAGCGCAACCATTCGCTGTTCACCCCTCGGCCGGCCCGAGCGTCGAGTGGGGCAATCGAACGGGCGGAAAATCGAGAGGAGCAGGCAGGCATGTCGCACGCACCCCAGACGGAGATCAATCCCACTTCAGGGCCCAACGGGGGCCTCTCGATCCGGCGCCATCTGACGACGGACGGACAGCATCCGTTCGACGCGATCGAGTGGGAGATCCGCGACGCCCGGATCGGGCACGGTGACCGCGTCTCCTTCGAGCAGCGCGACGTCGAGTTCCCCAAGAGCTGGTCCCAGAACGCGACCAACATCGTGGCCCAGAAATACTTCCGCGGCCAGGTCGGCTCCTCCACCCGTGAGCGGTCGGTCAAGCAGATGATCACCCGCGTCGCCGGGACGATCGCCGGCTGGGGCCACGAGCGCGGCTACTTCGCCACTGACGAGGACGCGGCGACGTTCGAGGCCGAGCTGACGCACATCCTGCTGCACCAGCTGGCCGCCTTCAACTCTCCGGTGTGGTTCAACGTCGGCTTCGAGGAGAGCCCGCAGTGCTCGGCCTGCTTCATCCTGAGCGTCGAGGACGAGATGGAGTCGATCCTCGGCTGGAACACCAAGGAGGGCAAGATCTTCCGCGGCGGCTCGGGAGCGGGCATCAACCTGTCGCGGATCCGCGGCTCGCAGGAGCCCCTCTCCAAGGGCGGCACGGCCTCGGGCCCCGTGAGCTTCATGCGCGGCGCCGACGCGTGGGCGGGCACGATCAAGTCCGGCGGCAAGACGCGGCGGGCGGCGAAGATGATCGTGCTCGACGTCGATCACCCCGACATTCGCGACTTCATCTGGTGCAAGGCCAAGGAGGAGGACAAGGCCGCCGCGCTGCGCGACGCCGGCTTTGACATGTCGATCGACGGCGACGGCTTCCACTCGATCCAGTACCAGAACGCCAACAACTCGGTGCGCGTCTCGGACGCATTCATGCGCGCGGTCGAGAACGACGAGGACTGGCACCTGATCGCCCGGGTCACCGGCGAGCCGGTCGGCGAGCCGATCCCCGCGCGCCAGCTGATGAAGGAGATCGCCGAGGCCGCCTGGCGCTGCGCCGATCCCGGCGTGCAGTACGACACGACGATCAACGAGTGGCACACCTCCCCGGTCTCGGGTCGAATCAACGCGTCCAATCCGTGCAGCGAGTACATGCACGTGGACGACTCGGCCTGCAACCTGGCGTCGCTGAACCTGATGAAGTTCCGCCGCCCGGACGGCACGCTCGACGTCGAGACCTTCGAGCACGCCGTCGACATCGTCTTCCTGGCGCAGGAGATCGTCGTCTCGCCGTCCAGCTACCCGACCGAGGAGATCGGCGCCAACGCCCGCGCCTTCCGTCAGCTCGGGCTCGGCTACGCCAACCTCGGCGCCTATCTGATGGCCGACGGCGTCCCCTACGACTCCGACGCCGGCCGCGGCACCGCGGCGGCGATCACCGCCCTGATGACCGGTCGCGGCTATCTGGGTTCGGCCCGGATCGCCGCGGCGATGGGTCCCTATGACCGCTATCCGGAGAACCGTGACGCCCACAACGCCGTCATGGCGATGCACCGTGACGCCTCCTACGCGATCCCGGACGGCTCCTGCGTGGACACGGCGCTGCTCAGCGCCGCACGGTCGGCGTGGGATGAGGCCGTCGACGCCGGTGAGCGCCACGGCTACCGCAACGCGCAGGCGACCGTGCTCGCTCCGACCGGCACGATCAGCTTCCTGATGGACTGTGACACGACCGGTGTCGAGCCCGACTTCTCACTGGTCAAGTTCAAGGAGCTGGTCGGCGGCGGTCAGATGACGATCGTCAACCGGACGGTCCCGCTCGCGCTGCAGACGCTCGGCTACGCCGATGAGCAGATCGAGCAGATCCTCGCCCACGTCAACGAGCACAACACGATCGTCGGCGCCCCCGGCCTGGCCGTCGAGCACCTGCCGGTGTTCGACGTGGCGGTCGGCGAGCGGGCGATCTCGCACATGGGCCACATCAAGATGATGGGCGCCGTGCAGCCGTTCCTCAGTGGCGCGATCTCCAAGACGGTCAACATGCCCGAGACGGCGAGCGTCGAGGACATCGCCGACGCCTACCTGCAGGCATGGCGGCTCGGCATCAAGGCGCTGGCCATCTACCGTGACGGCTCCAAGACCGCCCAGGCGCTGCGCACCGACGCTCAGCAGGGCGTCCCGGCGGCGGTCGACACCCAGGCCGAGATCGACAAGGCGGTCGCCCAGGCCCTCGCGCAGGCCCCGCCCAAGCGCCGCCGGATGCCGCGCGAGCGTCAGTCGATCACCCACAAGTTCTCGATCGGCGGGCATGAGGGCTACATCACCGCCGGCAAGTACGAGGACGGGACGATCGGCGAGATCTTCCTGACCGACATCGGTAAGGAGGGCTCGACCCTGCGCGGGATGATGAACTCCTTCGCGACGGCGATCTCGATCTCGCTGCAGTACGGCGTGCCGCTCGAGACGCTGGTACGGAAGTTCAGCTACATGCGCTTCGAGCCCGAGGGCATGACCTCCAACCCGGAGATCCCGTTCGCCAAGTCGATGCCGGACTACATCATGCGCTGGCTTGCCTCCCGCTTCCTCGACGTCGACCTGCAGGAGGAGCTGGGCATCCTCACCAAGGAGGTACGGGCGCGCAAGGCCGCCGAGGACGCGGCGAGCTCGCACTACGGTGACACGGCCCGCCCGGCGGTTGCGGGCCCGGTGGCGCCGCCGCAGAATGGCGAGCCCTCGGTGCGCCCGGCAACCCAGGCCCTGACCGACGAGCCGCCGGTCCTGCCGGCGGTCCGCCAGGGTCTGGATCTCGGTCCGGCCTGTCAGCAGTGCGGCGGGATGATGCAGCGTACGGGCAGTTGTTACACGTGCTCGAGCTGCGGCTTCAATACCGGCTGCGGTTGAGCTGAGTGTGCGGAGGCCCGAGCGATCGGGCCTCCGGCTCGTGGCACAAGCGAGCGACGGCGACGGTGATGAGCGAACGCACACCATTCGGACCACACGCCGACAGCGACCCCGCGACCGTCCGCCGGGCGACGGAAGCCGACGCCGACGCGATCGGCGCGCTGCTGCATCGCTTCAACACCGAGTTCGACTCCCCGACACCGAACGCGTCCGCCCTCGCCGAACGGCTGCGCGAGCTGCTCGGACACGAAACTGAGGCCCTGCTCGGCCATGGCACGGTTGCGCTGCTGGCCGGCCCCGGCCCGGACGGCTTCGCGATCGTACGGCTGCGCCCATCCCTGTACTCGCAGCTCCTCGAGGCCTATCTGGCCGAGCTGTACGTCGTGCCCGAGCGCCGCGGCACCGGGCTGGGGCGGGCGCTGCTGCGCGGCTGCCTGGATCTGTCCCGAGAGCTCGGCGCCGACCGGATCGAGCTTGGGACCAGCGAGGACGACGGCGCCGCTCGCGCGCTGTACGAGAGCGAGGGGTTCATCAACCGCGAGGACGGTCCCGACGGGCCCGTCATGCACGTCTACGAGCGCGACCTCCCATGACCACCGGGCTCACTGCCGGTAGTTCTCGACCGTGCTCTCGTCGCGAACCGTCGCGCTGGCCGGATCCCCTCCGGCGGCCCGGATCGCGCGCCGCTGCCGCAGGAGGTCCCAGAGCTGGTCGAGCTTGATCTCCAGCTCACGCAGCTCGCTCTGCTCCTCGCCGGTCAGGCCGCGACCCTCGACGTGCTGGCGGAGCTCGTGCTCGCGAGCGATCAGGCCCTCGATCCCATCCTCCACCCGCTGGTCAGGGTCACCCGGTGTCACAGAGGCAAGGATACAGTCTTGGGTCGATGGCTGCCCTGAAGCTCGATGCGATGTTGGCCAGGGCACGGGCCGGCCTGACCCGGCTGGAACCGCGCGCGGCGGCAGCAGCGATCCGCGAGGGGGCAGTGCTGATCGATGTGCGAGCCGAGAGCCAGATCCTCCGCGACGGCACGATTCCAGGCGCACTGGTCATCGGCCGCAACGTCCTCGAGTGGCGCCTGGCGCCCGACGGTGACCACCGCCATCCGCAGGCGCCGAGCGCCGATCAGCGGGTGATCGTGTTCTGTGACGCAGGTTACGCGTCAAGTCTGGCTGCCGCCGGCCTGCAGGAGCTCGGCTTCGTTCGCGTCACGGATCTCGACGGTGGCTTTCAGGCCTGGCGAGAGGCCGGGCTGCCGGTCATCCCCCCGGGGCCGGTGCAGGCGCAGCGCTAGCCTCCTGACGGGGCCGGACAACACCGTCGACGAGAGACATCGCCATGGATCGCAAGTGGTGGACCCTGATCGCCGTCTGCTTCGGCACGTTCATGCTGCTGCTGGACGTGACGATCGTCAACGTCGCGCTCCCCGACATCCAGCGATCGCTCGGCGCCTCGTTCAGCGATCTGCAGTGGGTCGTCGACGCCTACTCGCTGATGCTTGCGGCGCTGCTGCTGACCACGGGCTCGCTGGCGGATCTGTTCGGCCGGCGCTTGGTGTTTGTAGTCGGCCTGGCCATCTTCACGGCCAGCTCGCTGCTGTCGGGCGTGGCTGCCGACCCGCTCTGGCTCAACCTCGCCCGCGGCGCCCAGGGGATCGGCGGCGCGGCTATGTTCTCCACCTCGCTGGCTCTGCTCGGCAGCGCCTTCCAGGGTCGTGAGCGCGGCACCGCGTTCGGGATCTGGGGGGCGATCACCGGCTTGGCGGTCGCGATCGGCCCGGTCGTCGGGGGTGCGCTGACCACGGGTATCTCGTGGCGCTGGATCTTCCTCGTCAACGTACCGATCGGAGTCGTGGCGATCGGCTTGAGCCTGGCCCGGGTGGAGGAGTCCCGCCAGCCGGGAGCGCACAAGCCGGACCTGCTGGGGGCGATCACCTTCTCGGGGGCGCTCGCGGCCCTGATCTATGCGCTGATCAAAGGCAACACCGAAGGCTGGGGTTCCACGCCGATCGTCGCCTGCCTGATCGGCGCCGGCGTGCTGATGGTCGCCTTCCTCATCCTCCAGCTGACCAGGCCGCGCGCGATGTTCGACCTGTCCCTGTTTCGCAAGCCGACCTTCACCGGCGGGTCGATCGCCGCCTTCTCGCTGTCCGCCGGGTTGTTCGCGCTGCTCCTCTACATCACGCTGTATCTCCAGGACGTGCTCGGCTTTTCGGCCCTGCAGACCGGTCTGCGGCAGCTGTTTCTCTCCGGCGGCATCCTCTTGACCTCGACGCTGGCCGGCCGCCTCACCGCTCACGTGCCGATCCGCTTTCTGATCGCCCCCGGGCTTGCGCTCGTCGGCGCCGGCCTGCTGCTGATGCGCGGACTGGACCCGACCTCCACCTGGACGCACCTGATCCCGGGGTTCATCGTCGCCGGAGCCGGGGTCGGCTTCATCAATCCACCCCTGGCCTCGACGGCGATTGGCGTCGTGGCCGCCCGAGCGCGCCGGAATGGCCTCGGGGATCAACTCGACCTTTCGCCAGATCGGGATCGCGACCGGGATCGCCGGGCTGGGTTCGATCTTCTCCCATCGCGTACGCACGGAGATCCTGTCGCTGCTCTCGGGCGCCGCGCACGTACCGGCGAAGGCGGCCCATGCGCTCGCCGCGGGCATCTCGCAGGGCTCAGGCGTCGCCGGTGGCCTGGCCAAGCTTCCGCCGGCGGCGCGGCGGGAAGCCGTGCATGCGGTGCGCGCGGGCTTCACCAGCGGGCTGAATGAGATCTTCCTGATCGGCGCCATGCTCACGCTCACCTCCTCCGTGCTCACCCTGATCCTGATCCGCAGTCGCGACTTCGAGGCCGGAGCGGCCCGCGGGCCGTCGCGGCCCGATCCGGGCCCAACCGCTGAGCTGAGCGAAACGGCGTCCTGACCACAGTGGCTCCGGCGCGGTCAGATCATCAGCGCGGCAAGATCGTCGGCGAATCCGTCAGCCCCGGCCAGCAGGGCCGTGGGATGGGTCGTGCGCAGCGCGATCACGGGGATGCCGGCGGCTCGGGCGGCCGCCACCCCGGCGGGCGAATCCTCGAGGGCCAGGCACCGGCCCGGCGCCAGTTCCAGGGCACGTGCGCCGCGCGTGAAGCACTCGGGATCGGGCTTGCCAAGCGTCACGTCGTCAGCGCTGATCACGATCCGAGGGACCGGCAGGCCCGCAGCGGGCAGGCGGACCGCAGCCAGCCGCGACGAGCACGAGGTGACCAGCGCGAGCCTGCGCCCGGCTCCCAGCAGCGCCGCGGCCCCCGGGAGCGCCCGAGTCCCGGCCGTGTCGGTGCACTCGGCCTGCTCGAGCGCGGCCTCCTCGTCGGCCCACGTGTCGGGCGACGCGTAGGCGCGCACGGTTTCCCGCGACGGGCGCCCCTGAGCACGGTGCAGGACCGTCTCGGCATCCAGGCCGTGGCGGTCGGCAAAGGCTGTCCATGCACGGCGGACGGGCGCGGAGGAATCAGCCAGCGTGCCGTCCAGGTCAACCAGGAGACCGTCCGCCGAGCGAAACAGGGTCAGTGCCCGATCTGTTGCCGTCATGTTGGTTCAGGATCGCATGAGCCGCGATTTAGGCTCGCTTGAGCTGCGCGGAGAACTGTGGATCTCGCGCTCATGACCGCCGCAGGTGACGATCACGCCGGGCCGCGGTGGCGACGAGCCCGCCGGGCCTGGCCAAGGCTCATGCTCACCATCACCGCGCTCGCGTTCACGGGACTCGCTGTGTCGGGGCTGGTTGAGGTCGCTGATTCCGACCAAGCCCGACCGGCGCCCGTCACCATCACCGTGGCGCCCGGCGCTCCTGCCTCGATAGCCGTTCCCCGCAGCTGGCTGGGCCTGTCGACCGAATACTGGACGCTGCCGCTGTTCGCACGCCACGAGGCGATCTTCGAGCGGGTCCTGCGCCTGCTCCGGGTCATGGGCGGCGGCCCGCTGATGGTTCGGATCGGCGGCGATTCGGCGGATCACAGCTTCTGGGTGCCGCATACCCGGCGTCTGCCGCCGTGGGCGTTCTCGCTGACCCCACGCTGGACGGCGAGTGTCGCGGGCCTGGCGCGACGGCTCAAGCTTCGCCTGATCCTCGACCTCAACCTGATCACCGACTCCCCGGCCACCGCCGGCGCGTGGGCCCGGGCCGCCCGGTCGCGCCTGCCGGCGTACAGCATCGCCGGCTTCGAGATCGGCAATGAGCCCGACATCTACAATCACCGTTTCTGGACGGACCTGACCGCCGCCGGTTCCGTTGACCGCCGAGCCCTCCCGCCGGCGCTCACCTCCGCCGCCTATGCGACCGACTTCGCCGCCTACGCACGGGTGCTCCAGCGCGCGGCGCCGGGGGTCGCCCTGCTCGGACCGGCCCTGGCTCGCCCGAGCACCGACGCCCGTTGGGTGACAACGCTGCTGGCCAATCGTCCTGGCGGGCTGGCGGCGGTGAGCGTGCACCGCTATCCGTACACGGCCTGTGCCCGGCGCCACAGCTCACCGGCCTATCCGACCGTTGCCGGCCTGCTGCGGCCCGCGGCCACGATCGGGATGGCGGCCAGCCTGACGCCGGCCCTGCGCGCGGCCCGCCGCGCCGGCCTGCCGCTGATTCTCAGCGAGCTCAACTCGGTGACGTGTGGGGGCCGGCCCGGGGTCAGTGACAGCTTCGCCACTGCCCTGTGGGCGCCGAGCGCCCTGTTCGCGCTGTTGCGCGAGGGTGTGCGGGCGGCTGACCTGCACGTGCGCGCGAACACGATCAACGCCCCGTTCGCACTCGGGCCGCGGGGTCTGACCGCACGCCCGCTGCTGTACGGGCTGCTGTTGTTCGTGCGGGCACTCGGAGCGCATGCCGCCATGGTGGCCACCCGGGTCCAGGCGGACCGGGCGCTGCGACTCGGCGTCTGGGCGGTCCGCAGCGGCGACCGGCTTCGCCTGGTCCTCGTCAACGCCGGCCCCCGCGCGATTCGGGCCCGGCTGCGGCTTCCCACCCGCGGCCCGGCCAGCGTGCAACGACTGCTGGCTGCATCGCTCCGGGCTCGGAGCGGGGTCACGCTCGACGGTCAGCGACTGGATCGTGCCGGGCGCTGGAGCGGCCGGGCGCAGCCGCTCCTGGTGCGATCCGGCACCGGCGGCTACACGGTGCTGCTGCCCCGTCACAGCGCCGCCCTGGCGACGGCCGTGCTGGCCCCCCTGGCAGCAGACCGCGACTGACTCGGAGGCCGGGGCGGTCTGCGGCCTGACCGAGCCGGTGTGGTTTGCTCTCTGGGAGCAACCCGGACGCCCGATTCCCGCCCGGACAAGCCCGTGACCGTCAGCTTCGCACCCGACATCCAGCTGCCCGCCGGGGACAGCCCCCCAGCACGCTTCGTCGCCGTCCAAGGCGATGGCGTGCTCGTCCGCCGCGAGGGTGATCGCGCGCAGTTCCCCGGCCCGCCACTGGACGGGCCACGTCACGTACTGGGCCGGCTCGGTGACACGCCGTGGGTGGCGATCGATGCGGAGGACGCCGACCGCGGTGACCTCGAGCGGGTCGGCCTGCGGGAGCTGTTCGGGCTCGTCTCCGAGGTCGACTGGTCACTGGCCAGTCGCGCGGTCCAGATCGTCGCCTGGGATCAGCAGCACCGCTTCTGCGGGCGCTGCGCCACTGCGACTGAGCCGTCGGCCACCGAGCGCGTCCGGCGTTGCCCGAACTGCGGACTGTCCGTCTACCCTCGGCTCACGCCCGCGGTCATCGTGCTGATCACGCGCGGAGCCCGTGACGAGCAGGCCCTGCTCGCCTGGGGGCGTCGATCGCCGATCCCGCGCTACTCGACGCTGGCCGGGTTCGTCGAGGTCGGCGAGGGCCTCGAGGAGGCTGTTCGCCGCGAGGTCCTCGAGGAGGTCGGCGTGGAACTCGGCGAGATCACATATTTCGGCTCGCAGCCCTGGCCCTTCCCCAGCCAGCTGATGGTCGGCTTCCGGGCCCGCTATGCCTCCGGAGCGATCGTCATCCAGGAATCGGAGATCGTCGAGGCACGCTGGTTCACGCCCGCTGAGGTAGACGCGGTCACCGCGTCGCGGGGTCGCATGTCGATCTCGGGGTGGCTGATTGACGCATGGATTGCCGAGCAACGCCAGATGGATTTGACCTAGCCGCAACTTCGGGGCGACCCCCGGTGTTATCGACTCGGAGCGCCATCGTTCCTGCGGCCGGGAATTCGATTCTCTGCAGAGGAGTTTTCATGTCTCACCTTCGTATCGTCGCCCTGCTCGCGGTGGTCACGTCCCTGGCCCTGGCCGGCGTCGCCACAGCGGCCCGGATCAGCGGTGGCACCACCACCGTCACCATCTCCGCCGCCGCGTCCCAGGTGCTCGCCGCCAACCACCTGGCTCTCGCCCCGCTCACCCCGGCGACCGCGTCCGGCTCGACGCTCACGTTCCCAATCGCCGGCGGGCGCCTGAACGCCCGGAACCTCGGGTTCGTCACGCATCGCGGTGGCTTCTCGATCTCCAACGGGACGAGTACCGTCCGCCTGCGGCACCTGACCATCACCGCCACTCGTGCCGGCGTGTCGCTGTTCGCCCTCATGCCCGGCCGGGCGGCGCGTCGATGCGTGCGCACCGCCCGCCGCGGGCTCCGGTGCGCGACGGTCACCTTCTCGCGGGTGGCACGCGTCGCCCACGTGACTGGTGTCACGGTGAGTAACGGCGTGGCCACCGGAACCGCCCACCTCACCGCCGTCTCGGCCGCTGCCATCAACGGGCTGGCCGCCAAGCAGGTCGTGAGTGCGGGCGCGCCGTTCGCCACGATCACGGTCACCCCGGCCGCGAGCGTGCCGCAGCCCTGACCGGCCCCGGCGACCCCGTCCGGGAGGGACGGCTTCCTCCCGGAGGGGTGCGCCGGCCGCGTCACAGCAGCAGCGAGAGCACGAGGCCGGCCGCCAGCACCACCAGCGTGCTCCAGACGACGATTGACGAGATCAGTCGCAGGTCAAGGTCATAGGCGTGGCCGACGATCAGCGTGTTGACCCCACTGGGCATCGCGGACTGCAGCAGATACGCCGACGGCAGGCGGATGAATGGGGCGGCCAGTGCGGCCAGGATGAGCGGCGCAGCGAGCAGCCGCAGACCGACCGCCACCGCGACGCGGCGGTCCGGACGGCCGAGCAGCGCGGCCCCCTCCGCGCGGCGCTCGGCCGACAGGTTGACCCCGACCGCGAAGAACCCGAGCAGGAGCAGGGCGCCGACGACGACGTGCGAGATCGCCGGCAGCGGTGCCGGCGCCCACGACGGCGGTGCGAGCAGCCCGGCGACCACCCCCATCAGGGGTGGGTTGCGCAGAAAGAAGGCGCGGATGCGCTCACGCTGGCCCCCCTCGCCGCGGACCCCGAACGCCGCGCCGACGCCAAAACCGAGGATCGGCAGCGCCGGGCCGGAGATCAGCTGGTCGTAGGCGACCGCGGTGCCCAGCGCGCGGGCGTGGAGCAGTACCACCGCCATTGGGAGCCCGAGGTAGCCGGTGTTGACCACGACCACGGTCGTGATCAGGGCACCGAGCTGGCGATCGGGCAGGTCCTGAGCGTGACGGCCGATCGCGTAGGCGGCGATGCCGACGGCGAGAATCATCATCCAACCGAAGGCGATCCCGACCCCCGCTCCGACGGTCACGCGCAGGTGAGCGATGTTCACGTAGGACACGAACGGCACGAGCACGTACAGCATCAGGCGCAGCGTCTGCCCGGCGGCGCGCGGCGCCCCGGCGAAGCGCCGTTCTGAGAGCACGCCGACCGTGGCCGCGGCGACCACGGCGAGCGCCACGAGGATCACTGGCGCACGGAAACGGGTTGCGGCCCGGGGGCGGCCGTCCCGGGCTGCGTGCCGGGGTCATCGAGCTGCGCGCCGGGCTGGGAGCGTCCGCCCGAGCGGCCCGCGATGACGAGCGCGCCGAGCACGGTGGCCACGCCGCCGAGCTGCAGCGCACTCGGCGACTCTCCGAAGATCAGCGCGGCGAGGGCGACCGAACCGACCGGCTGCAGGGTGAGCAGGATCGACGTCATCGCCGCCGGCAGCCGCGGCAACGAGGTGCTGATCAGCAACCAACCGACCACCTGCGAGCTGAGGGCGAGGACGACCAGCCAGCCGGCCGAGGGCCACGCCGGGACGAGCCGGCGCGTCCCCGATGATCAGGCCGGCGAGCGTGCACAGCACGGCCGCGACCGCGGTCGCGTCGCACAGCGGCCCCGCCGGCCGGCGCAGATCAGCCCCACCCTCGGCGCAGCAGGAGCAGGAAGCCGACGTAGGCCACCCCGGCGCCGAGGCCGAAGATGGTGCCGCGCGTCGGGTTGCGCCCGTAGGCGCCGCGTCTCCAGCGCGCCGGAGATGAGCAGCACGCCCAGCAGCGACACCGGGAGAGCGCCGCAAGCACGGATGCGGCCGGGCGCTCGGACAGCAGCAGCCAGGCGACGAGCGGGACGAGCACGACCTGGACGTTGGCCAGCACCGTCGACAGACCGGCGCCGACGTCACCGATCGAGTGATGCCAGAGCAGCAGGTCGGCGGCGAAGAACACGCCGGCGGCCAGCGACGCGCGTCGCGCGGGCGCGGGCCGCGGCCCGAAGCGACGGCGCTCGACCGTGCTGAGGGCGATCAGGACCGGCAGCGCGTAGACGCACCGGTAGATCGCGGCCGTCGAAGGGGATGCGTGGCTGAGGCGGACCAGGATGCTCGAGAACGCGATCGTGAATGCCCCGATCAGCGCGCACAGCCGCTCGCGCCCGGTCACCCACCCCAGCAGCCCGAGGTCCCGGGTGTGATGCGTGGTACTCATCGCATTGGTCCTAGCACTCACACTCGCCCCCAACGCGTTACGGCCGGGTGGCGACGACGAGATCCTGCCATCCGGTCACGGCCCGGATCGGCAATCCCGCGCACCGCGAGATGGCGGCCTCCAGGTCTCCCGGATGAATCCGTGTCCGTGGAACGCGAGGCCGTAGTCGCGACCCACGCCCGGGCAGGTCCGCCGCTGTCCACGGCGAGCGCGCGTACGGAGTGAAGACGAAGTCGCGCTCGCGCAGCGGCTCGCGGACGAACACGTCGCGCGGGCACCATGCGGTGCGCACCCGGCCGGTGCGGAACGCCTCGAACGCGGTCGGACCGTGAACGGAGAGCAGCGCCACCCCGCCAGGGCGCAGCACGCGGGCCAGTTCGGCCAGCCATCGATCCTGCAGGACCGCGGCCGAGATGGCTGAACACCGACACCGAGTAGACGAGGTCAAAGGACTCCGGCGGCAAACGGCAGCGGCGGCTCGAACGAGCTCAGCGCCCAGTCGAGCCCGGGCCGATGCGCGCCGGCCCACTCGATGGCCGCCGCGATCGACGTCGCATCCGATGCAGGCGGCGTCCGGGGCGAGACCGGCGACGTGGGGCAGCACCCGGCCGGCACCGCAGCCGAAGTCCAGGATCGCCGCCTGCGTGGCGAGCTCGCCGCCGGCCCGTCGCAGTCCGGCGGCCAGCTCGATCGCCGCCCGGGCGCCACCCTCGCGGTACTCCCGCACGCCCGGCGCCCCGGCGCGGGCGCGCAGCCGCCGAGGCGGGATCGGACCCTCGCCGGACTCCAGTCGCGGCGGGCCGCCCAGCGGGGTCAGCTCGAGCAGCTCACGCAGACGCCGCAGCGCCCACGCGGCGGCGAGCGGCACCCGGAGTCGGGGGAACGAGATTGTGCGCACGGTGAGAGGACGGCGATGTTCGCAGACGCTGCGCAGACGCCGAATCGGCCTGACTAGAGTGAATGTCATGGACACGCAACGCGAACTTCAGCTGACCGACGAGCAGTGGCGCGAGCGCCTGAGCGCCGAGCAATACGAAGTCCTGCGCCGAGCACGGCACCGAGCGCCCCTTCACCGGGGCCTACGTCGAGCGTCAAGGACGACGGCGTCTACCGCTGCGCCGGCTGCGGCGCCGAGCTGTTCTCGTCAGACACGAAGTTCGAATCCGGCACCGGCTGGCCGAGCTTCTATGAGCCCGCGGTCGCCGAGAACGTCGAGCTGCGCGACCGACACGAGTTACGGCATGCGCCGCACCGAGGCGCTCTGCCGGCGATGCGGCGGCCATCTCGGTCACGTCTTCGACGATGGCCCCGCGCCGACCGGCCAGCGCTACTGCATGAACTCCTGCGCGCTGGATTTCGCGCCGCGTCCGACGCGCGCTGACCGCACGCCGGCGCTCGAGCCGGGCGCCGGCCCGCGAGCTCAGCGTCGTCCGGCCGCGCTGCGCTCGCGCCGGCGGAGCAGCACGTAGCCCACGACGGCGAGCACGGCGAGCGCGATGAAGGCGTAGATGCCGAACTGGGTGATCGCGTCCGCGGCGGCCTGCCCGGCGAAGTAGCCGACCAGTCCGAAGGTCAGGCCCCAGGTCACCGCGCCGAGCGCATTCCAGACGAAGAACTCGGCGAAGCGCATCTCGTTGATCCCGGCCAGCCAGGCGGCGGCGAAGCGCACGAGCGCGATCCAGCGCGCGAGGAACACCGCCTTGGGGCCGTGCTTGTCAAAGAAGCGGTCCCCCGCCCGGATCACCTCGACCCGGCGGTGGTGAAACGGCCCGCGCTCGGACTCGAGCACGTCGCGGCCGAACCTGCGCCCGAGCAGGTAGCCGAGGTTGTCGCCGATGATCGCCGAGGAGATCCCGATCACCAGCACCAGCCAGATCTGCAGCTTGCCCTGGCTGGCCAGCACCGCCGCGAGCACGAGTGCGGTCTCCCCGGGGACGGGATCCCCATCGACTCCAGGCCGATGATCGCGGGCAGCAGATAACCGAGGCCGCTCGAGACGCTGATGATCGCCCCGAGGACGACCATCAGCCCGTCCAGGCTCTGCGCAGCACCGCGACCAGCGACAGGCCGGCCGGCAGCGTCCCGCCGCGGCCCAGCCAGCCCGCCTCGGCGCGCAGCGGCTGCTCGAGCACGCTGTTGAGCCAGCGGGGCCCGACGTCGAGGTCAGTTGGTGTAGCCGTCACCCGGCCCGCGCCGGCGCTGGGCGAGCCGGACGGCGGCCGCCGGGGCGAGCAGCAGGCTGTTGAACGCGCTGATCCGGCACACGTTCCAGCCGGCGCCGGTGACCGCCGCGCGCAGGGAGCGCCGCGAGTAGCGGCGGAAGTGGTGGTTGGCCTCGTCGTGCAGCGACCACAGCGCCTGATAGGCGGGCACGGTGACGAGCAGGAACCCGCCGGGCCGGGTCACGCGCAGCAGCTCGGCCAGCGCCGGCCCGTCGTCGGGCGTGTGCTCGATCACGTCCAGGCAGGTGATCAGATCAAAGCTCGCGTCCTCCCACGGCAACTCCTCCAGGCGTCCCACCACGACCTCGCCCGAGCCCCCGGCCGCGCGCCATCTCGGCCGCATCGGGATCGAGCTCGAGCCCGGTCACCGTCCCGTAGTCGATCAGCTCCTGCGAGCGTCCGGCCCGAGCCACAGCCGGCATCGAGGATGTCCGCGGGGCGGGGCAGCGGCAGGCGGTCGAGCTCGGAGCGGATGATCCGCCTGCGGCCCCGGTACCACCAGTGATGATCGTCGACCGCCATGGTCGCCTGCATGAGCGCCTGATCCATGAGCGTGATGGTGTCAGCTACGTGACGGCAACAGCGTCCTGGCCGGCGAGGGGGCGCTCGGGAGCTCGAGCGTGAAGCTCGCGCCGGCGCCGGCCGGGGGATCGAGGCGCAGCTCACCCCCCATCCGGTCAGCGAGCTCGCGTCCGATCGCCAGACCCAGCCCGAAGCCGGCCTGCCCCGGGTGTCACGCCCGCGGTGAAAGCGCCGGAAGATCTGGTCGCGCTCGCCGTCGGGGACCCCGGGACCCTGGTCACGGACGGTGATCACGAGCGCCATCGCCGTGCGCGCAGCTCGATCACCAGCTCCGACTGCGGCGGGCTGATCCGCAGCGCGTTGTCGAGCAGGATGCGCAGGATCCGGGCGACGCTCCCGGGGTCCCCGAGCGCCCACACGGCCGTGCCGTGGTCCTCGAGCCGGAGCGCGATCCCCCGTTCCGTCGTCCCGAGCTCGAACTCGGCCATCACCGCTCGGCTCAGCTCGCCCGAGTTCGACCGGCTCGGAGCGCAGCTCGACCCGGGCGTCGAGGCGAGAGAGATCGAGCAGGTCCGCGGCGAGCCGTCCGAGCCGGTGCGATTGCGCGCGGGCGCGATCCAGCAGCGCACGAGCGTCCTCGAGGTCGGGCTCAGCGGCCTGCAGGTCGTCATCGAGCAACTCGAGCATCCCGTCCAGCGAGGTCAGCGGCGTGCGCAGCTCGTGCGACGCCGTGGCCACGAACGAGCGCCGCGCCTCCTCCTGCTCGCGCAGCCGCTGCTGCATGGACGGCCAGTGTCCGAGCCAGATCGCCCACCTCGTCGCGGGCGCGGTCCACCGGAACCTCGACCGCCGGCCACTCGTGCGTGAGCTCCAGCGCCGCCTCGCGCAGCCGCCGCAGCCGGCGCACGAGCGTGGCCGCCAGCGGGATGCCGAGGATCAGGCTGAGCGCCAGACCGGCCAGGACGGCGGTGATGAACGCGCGTGCGCACGACGTTGACGGCGCCGGTGATCTGGTCCACGGACTTGCGCACCGCGAGCACGTAGAGGACCTCGCGCGAGTCGGTGCTCGGCGCTGCTGACGAACGGGATCGCCGCCCGGGCGTAGGTGCGGCCGTCGACGGTGCCGAAGCTGAGGTAGCGCTTGCGGGTGCGGAAGGCGATCGCGACGTCGCCGAACGTGTCGTCGGTGTCGCGCGGGTTGATCAGGGGCTGGCTGCCGCTGCCGTCCTGCTGCTGAGGATTGCCCAGCACGGTGACGGTGGCGCTGATTCGGCTCTGCAGGCGCTCTCGGCCCGGCCGAGCGCGGTCTGTTCGGCCAGCGAGGTGTCGATGTGCCCGAGCTGCAGGCCGGCGAAGGTCGCCGAGCGCGCGGTGGTTGAGCTCGCGGCGCAGGGTCGTCTGCTCGGCCTTGCGCAGGCTGTTCTCCAGCGGCCCCAGCAGGGCGAGGGCGGCCACCGCGAGCGTGGCCACGGTGGTGACCAGCACGACCCCGACGATCCGGCTGCGCAGCCCGAGCGCGCTGCTCGGCCACCCGACCAGGCTCCGCGGGCGACCCTCCCCGCGGGCCGTCATCTAGATCGGCCCCCGCCCTGAGGCCTGGCGCCGGACATCTAGGGCCCTCGCAGCCGGTACCCGGCCCCGCGCACGGTGAGGATGTAGCGCGGCTTCTCGGGCTCGGGCTCGAGCTTCTCGCGCAGATGCCGGATGTGGACGTCGATCGCCCGGGGATCCCGGTAGGCGCTGTCGCCCCAGATCGCCCGCAGCAGCTCCTGGCGGTTGAGCAGCCGGCCGGGGTCGGTCATCAGCGCGTCGAGCAGCTCGAACTCGGAGAAGGTCAGCTTGACCGGCTCGCCGCCGATCGCCACCTCGCGCTGGGCGCGGTCCAGGCGTGATCGGCCCGACCGACAGCACCTCGTCGCCCATCGCCCGCGTGCCGGCCCGCCGCAGCACGGCACGGATCCGGCTGCGCAGCTCGGCGAGCCCGAACGGCTTGGTGACGTAGTCGTCGGCCCCGGCCTCCAGCCCGAGCACCGCGTCGGCCTCGGAGTCCAGCGCGGTCAGCATGATGATCGGGACGACGTTGCGCCGGCCGCGCAGGGTGCGGCAGACCTCGTAGCCGTCGGGCCCGGCGCCGAGCGCGACGTCGAGCAGCACGATGTCGAAGTGATCGGTGCTCGCGCGATCGATCGCCGCGCGGCCGTCGGCGACGGCGAGCACGCGATGCCCTTCCCGCGAAAACGAGCGGGTCAGCATCTCGCGCAGATCCGACTCGTCGTCGACGACGAGGATGCTCAGCGACGCGTCGGCGCCACGCGCCGTGCGCCAGCTCGGGAGGTTGCTCGGTCGACATGCCTGCGCCGATCGTATCGGTCCACCCGGTGACCCGGGCACCGTCGGACGCGCCGGACTGGTCAGCCGACGGGCTCGAGCGTCGCGCGCCGGCACGGTCGGCTCGCCGGCCGGGACCGGCACCCGCCGCGGGGTCAGGCGACCGGCATCGGCCACCGCCCAGAGCACGACCAGCCAGGTCAGCGTGGCCATCGCGACGTGGACCCAGACCATGTCGGTGGGCAGGCGCAGCTCGTACTGGACGCTGCCGATCAGGCCCTGCGCGGCCAGCAGCACGCCGAGCACGGTGAGCGGCTCGAGGGCGGCCTGCGAGGCGCCCTGGCGGCGGCGCAGCAGCCACACGCCGATCACCAGCACGCCCGAACACCGCCGCGATCGTGGCGTGCTCGTGCACGACCCATTGCAAGGTGTCGGCGCCCTTGAAGGTGAGCCGGTGGATGCGCTGTCCCGGCGAGCCGCCGGCATGCGGACCGGCGGCGGTCGCGGCGGTGCCGGCGACGATCGTCAGCGCGCCGAGCGGGGCGAGGATGCGAACCGCCCACACCCCGAGCCGCTGGTCTGAGCGCGGGCGGTCCCCCGGCTCGTGACGCGCCCGCCAGGACAGGGCCGACGGCGGCGATCAGGATCAGCATCGAGAGGCTGAAATGAGCCATCACGAAGCCGGGCGCGAGGTGCTCGCGCACCGTGAAGCCGCCGAGCACCGCCTGGGCGACGACCCCGAGCGGCAGCAGCAGGGAGAGCCATCAGCAGGTCGCGCCGGTACGGGCGGCGGGTGGCGGCCAGCACGACCGTGACCACGGTCAGCACGCCGACCAGCCCCGACAGGGCGCGGTTGCCGAACTCGATCAGCGCGTGAGCGGAGAGCGGCGGATAGGCGTTGCCGTAGCACTTGGGCCAGTCCGGGCAGCCAAGGCCCGATCCGGTGAGGCGAACCGCCGCCCCGGTGAGCACGATCAGGCTGAGCGCGACCAGCGTCACGTCGGCGACGAGGCGGTACTGAGCCGGGGTCAGAGCGAGACGGTCACGCATCGGGCGCATAACGGAACGGAAGCGTGGGCTCGAGCTCGGCGAGTGACGGGGCGCTGCGATCTCGCGCGGAGGCGATCAGCGAGGGTGACTCGGGCCACGCGATCGCGACCTCGGGATCGTCGAACGCGAACCCACCTTCGGTGGCGGGATCGTAGTAGGCGGACGTCTTGTAGGTGACATCCGCGATCTCGGAGAGGACACAGAAGCCGTGGGCGAAGCCGTCGGGCACGAACACCTGCCGATGGGCGGCGTCGTCGAGCTCGAACGCCTCCCAGCGGCCGAACTGCGGCGAGCCCGGGCGGATGTCGGCGACGACGTCGAGGATCGCCCCGCGCACGCAGCGCACGAGCTTGGCCTGTCCGGGCTGGAAGTGCATGCCGCGCACGATGCCGCGGAGCCGAGCGCGAGTGGTTGTCCTGCACGAAGCGGCGTGTCGACCCCGAGACGCGCGAACTCGTTCTCGCGGTAGGCCTCCAGGAAGAAGCCGCGCTCGTCGCCGTGCACCGCCGGCGCGAGCAGCAGCGGCCCCGTGAGCTGGGTGGGCAGGCTCTCCATCGTGCCGTCACGACTCAGGCCCAGCGCTCGCCCATCAGGACGGGGATCTCGCGCCCGTCACGTGTCACGCCCGGTGATCTCGATCTCCGGGCCGCCGATCATGAAGTCGGTGTGGACGCCGCTCTGGTTGATCGGCTCGCCGCTGGCGGCGTCCTGCGGCGAGATGCGCGAAACCCGGCGCCGAGCGCGATGTGGCTGGCGGCGTTCTCGTCGAGCAGGGTGTCGTGGAAGACCGTCCCGGTGGCGCCGATGCGCCCGCTCTGATCGACGAGTGCGACCTCGCCGAGCCGGTTGGCGTCCTCGTCGCGCTGCACGAGCTCGCGCATCAGGTCGGCGCCCTCGTCGGCGTCGATCTGGACCGCGCGCCCGCCCTCGAAGCGGACCTTCAGCCCCATCACCGCCCGGCCGGAGACGAGCAGCGGCTTGGTCGAGGTGACGTGGCCCTCGGTCCGCGCCGGGTCGGGGCTGGTGAACACCTCCTCGGTGGGGACGTTGGGGAGGTGGCGCTGGCCCCACTTGGTCTCAAAGCCCCCGCCGGCCCAGCGCACGCCGGGCAGCAGCCCGATCGTCAGGTCGGTTCCCGGTCCGAGGTAGTGCAGCGAGTCGAGCTCGGCCTCGCCGAGCCGCGCTGCGGCCGCCGCGAGCTCGATCCGAGCGCGCTCGCCAGGCTGCGGCGGGATCGTCCTCGTCCAGGCGGCAGATGTGGGCGATCTCCCTCCACAGCTGCTCGAGGGCGGCGGGACCGGCGAGGTCCGGGTGCACGAGCGACGCCCAGCGGTTCGCTCGGCCCGGGCAGGATCGACCAGCTGATCGCGCGGTCGGCGATCACCTCGATCCCCTCTTTGATCGCCACCGCATCGCGGCCGACTCGGCCCGGGTCGACGCCATCGAGCAGCCCCGGCGCCGCGGGCCCGCTGAGACTGATCAACGCGCCCTGCACCTCGGCGAGCTCCAGCGGTCGCTGCCGCACCCAGGGCAGCACCTTGCCGAGAGCATCGTCGGGTGCGTGCTCCAGGCGCGCCAGCTGGACGTGCGGGTCGGCGTAGGAGACGTCCACCAGGTGCGCGCCGGCGTCGTAGGCGGCGGCGGCGATCGCCCGGGCCAGAGACTCCTGGCCGAGCTTGGCGTTGACGATCACGGTCTGGCCGGCGGTGACGTTGGCTCCGACGGTGACGGCGAGCTGGGCGAGAGCGGCGGTCGAGTCCGGCATCCGGCATGAGGCTACCGGGATCGACCGTCCGGCAGCTCAGGCGGATGTCCTTTGCGCCTGACAGACTTGAACCCATGAACGCAGAACCTTCGGTATTGACAGAGTCGACCATCAGTGACCTGATCGCGAATTCCCCCCCGCTCCACGGTGGCACCACACACGGGCTCGTGGGCCAGGCCCTGGATTGGATTGACCAGCTGCCACGGCCGCTGAGGACCTTAGAGACAGGTTGCGGCATCAGCACGCTCGTGTTCGTGCGCCGCGGAGACCAACACCTCTGCATCACGCCGGACGCCGGCGAGGCGGAGAGGGTTCGCGCCTATTGCGACCAGCTTGGCCTTGACGCATCGAACGTCAGATTCATGATCGAGCGCTCTGAGAAGGCGCTCCCGCCACTCGATTCGGAGCTGCTGGATCTCGTGCTCATCGATGGTTCGCACGCGTTTCCGCATGTGTTCATCGACTACTTCTACGCGTCAGATCGACTGGTGACTGGCGGCCTCCTCGTCATCGATGACATCCATCTCTGGACGGGCAAGGTGCTCAGAGATTTCCTGGCCACCGAGCCGAACTGGACGATCGTCTCTGAGTGGGAGGGCCGAACCGTGGCCTTTCGCAAGCTCAGCGAGCCAGAACCGCGTGATTGGTTCGATCAGCCCTACGTGCGACGCAGGAGCTCGCCGTGGTGGGCGCGGACACGGATGACGGTGTCGATGCTCAAGCGCAGGGATTTCGGCACGCTCTCGGGTTACGTGCGCGGCGTGATCCGCCGGGACTGAGCGTCAACGGACCCGTTCGGGGGCCCGCTTCGGTTAGGAGGCGCCGGGGGCGGGTCTGCGATCGTGGACGTACTCCCGGTACCAGTCCACCGTACGCCCGAGCGCGTCCTCAAGACTGACCTGCGGCGCCCAACCGGATTGGTCGCGTAACTTGCTCGAATCCACCCACTGGCGGGTGATCTCTCCGGGTGGCGTGCCCGTTCCACGCACGTCGGGTTCGACATCGGTGCCGGCCACGTCGCAGATGAGCCGCACAAGGTCCAGGACCGAGTGAGGCCGATCGCCACCGGCGTTGAAGGCCTCACCGGCAGCCTGACCCTTTTCGAGCAGGCCAGCGATCGCAAGGTAGGCCTCGACGGCGTCCTCCACGTAGAGAAAGTCACGCTGCAGAGTCCCGTCAGAGCGGATCACCGGCGCGCGACCGTCGAGCGCCGCGAGCGCCGATTCGGGAACCAATCGTGAGAGGTTGAGGTCTCCTCCTCCGAACAGGTTCGCGAACCGGGTTACGGCGACCGGCAAGCCGTACGTGTACCAGTATGAGCGGGCGATCATGTCCGTGGCTGCCTTGGACACGTCATAGGGATAGCGGGGCTGAAGCGCGAAGTCCTCGCGATACGGCAGCTCGTCATGGGCGCCGTAGGCTTTGTCGGAAGCGGCGACGACCACGTGCTTGACGCCTGTGGTTCGGCAGGCCTCCATCAGCAGCCAGGTGCCACGAATATTGGTCTCGAACGTGGACAGCGGCGACCGGTTGGCGATTCCGACGATCGTCTGCGCCGCGAGATGAAACACGGTGTCCACTTCGTACTCGTTGAGCACGCGCTCGATCAGCGGGCCGTCAGACACGTCACCCTGGACAACGTCAACGAGCCCTTCGGTGCCCTCCAGAGCCAGCGCGGAGGCCACGACGCGGTCGCGTCGCAGCACGACCGGGAAAGCGCCCCTAGCGAGGAGCGCCTTCGTCATCCAGCTTCCCAGCAGCCCGTAGGCCCCGGTGACGAACACCGAGCGCCCGCTCAACGGATCGGCGCTCATCGGGGCGCCGGCTCCCATACCTGCCACGGCGCCCGGCCGGATGACCAGAGGTCATTGAGGGTCAGCGCGTCCTTGTAGGTGTCCATGCACGCCCAGAAACCCTCGTGGCGATAGGACATCAGTTGTCCGTCGCGCGCAAGGCGCTCGAGTGGCTCGCGCTCGAGGATGCTGTTGTCATCCAGGTAGTCGACAAAGCCCGGCTCGAGACAGAAGAAGCCGCCGTTGATCCAGTCGTGGGACCGCGGCTTCTCTCGAAATCCCGTGATGCGACCGTCCCCAGCGATGTCGGCGAACCCAAACTGCAGCAGTGGCCTGATCAGGGTGACCGTGGCCAGAGACTCATGCGACGCATGATGCGAACAGCTGGCGGCCAGATCGATATCGGCCACACCGTCGGCGTATGTCGCGCAGAAGGTCTCGTCGGGCAGGCGGTCGGCGACGCGCTTGATCCGACCTCCGGTCTGGGTGTCGAGCCCGGTGTGGGCACACTCGACCGAGACACCTTCGGGCCAGTCCGATCGGGTGACGAACTCCTCGATCAGCTCCGCCTTGTATCCGAGGCAGAGGATGAAACGTCGGAACCCCTGCGACGCGTAGATCTGCATGACGTGCCAGAGGATCGGCTTACCACCGATTTCGACCAGCGGCTTCGGGATCGCCTGAGTGTGCTCCTGCAAACGAGTGCCGCGCCCGCCGCAGAGAATGACGACCGTATCGGGGTTGGATGTGCGCATTCGGCGGCGCATTATGGCGGATACTGGGACGCTCAGGGCGTCAGGCCATTCGCTACTGTCGTGCGATCGTGTCCAGTGCTTGCCGCTTCTGTGGTGCTCCGCTCGAGCAGATGTTTGCCGACCTCGGCATGTCGCCGTTGGCCAACAGTTATCTCACCAGCGAGCAGGGAAACGCGATGGAGCCGTTCTACCCCCTGCGCGCCTTTGTCTGCGCGCAATGCTTTCTGGTCCAGCTCGAAGAGTTTCAGACCCCCGAGCACATCTTCACCGACTACGCATACTTCTCGTCATACTCGACGAGCTGGCTGGAGCACAGCCAGCGGTATGTCGAGCAGATGATCGAGCGGTTCGGGCTCGATCATCAGAGCCACGTGGTCGAGCTGGCCTCTAACGATGGCTATCTGCTGCAGTATTTCCGCGACCGGCAGGTACCGGTGCTCGGCATCGAGCCGGCGGCCAACGTGGCCAAGGTGGCTCTGCAAAAGGGGATTCCCACCCTGGTCGAGTTCTTCGGCCGCGAAACGGCTCGCTCCTTGGCTACCGACTCGTCGGCTGACCTGCTGCTTGGGAACAACGTGCTGGCGCACGTGCCCGACCTGAACGACTTCGTGCACGGTATGAAGATCCTGCTCAAGCCTGGTGGCGTGATCACGATGGAGTTCCCGCATCTGATGCGTCTGATGGAGGACAACCAGTTCGACACCATCTACCACGAGCACTTCAGCTACTTCTCGTTCTTGACCGTGAGCCGGGTGTTCGCAGAGCACGGCCTCAAGCTGTTCGACGTCGAGGCACTCCCCACCCATGGAGGGTCGCTGAGGATCTTCGGCGCTCATGACGATGACGCGGACAAGCCTCTAAGTGACCGAGCCGTGGAACTGGCCGAGCGAGAGCGGGAGGCTGGATACGCGACGATCTCGACGTACCAGGCCTACAGCCGCCAGGTACAGGATGAAAAGCGCGCGATTCTATCCTTCCTGATCGGCCTCAAGCGTGATCGGGCCACCATCGCCGGCTACGGCGCCCCCGCCAAGGGCAACACGATGCTCAACTTCTGCGGCATCGGGACGGACTTCGTTGACTACACGGTGGACATGAACCCCCACAAGCAGGGACACCTGCTCCCCGGCAGCCACATCCCGATCAGGGCGCCCGAGGCGCTGCGTGAAACGCGGCCCGACGTCGTCCTGATCCTGCCCTGGAATCTGCGCACCGAGATCATGGAGCAGCACGCCTATATCAGGGAGTGGGGCGGGCGTTTCGCGGCGCGCTCGCCGCACATGCAGCTCCTGGACTGAGCGCCGGACGCCGTCGGGCGCTTCCCCGGGGGTCGGGACTAGCATCCCCGCGATGAGCGCACCCGTTTCGTCGCCTGACGCGAGGCACCCGAACCCGGTGGCGCCGCCGGAACCGGACGGCGATCTGGTCGGGTCCGCGCAGGCAGGACCCGCCGCATTGCGCGGAAGCGTGCTGCTCGGTGGCGGCTATGTGATCAGCATCGGACTGTCGCTGATCTCGGTGCCGCTGTTGATCCGCCACCTCGGGATCGTCGATTTTGGTCGCTACACGACGGTGCTTGCGGTGGCCGCGATCGTCGGTGGTGTCACGGACGCCGGGCTCGCCAACATCGCCCTCCGAGAGTGGGCATCTCGCCACGGCGCTGACCGTGCACGCCTGATGCGCAGTCTGCTCGGTGTCAGGCTCGAGCTGAGCGCTGCGGGTGTCCTACTCGGCGCCCTGTTTTCTCTGGTGGCTGGCTACAGCTCGACAATGGTCCTGGGCACGGTGATCGCCGGGTCGACGATGGTGCTGACTTCGGTCACCAACATCCTGCTGGTGTCGCTGCAGGGCGAACTGCGCTTCGGCTGGGTGACCGTCGTCAACCTGTGCCGGCAGGTGGTCGGGGTGGCGCTGATCGTGGCGCTGATCGTGGCCGGAGCTGGGGTGCTTCCGCTGCTCGCCACGGGTCTGCTGGCGGGCCTGTTCGCTCTCGCGCTCGCGACCGGATTAGTCCACGGCAGAATGCCGATAATCCCGCGGTTCGGAGACGGGCAGTGGTGGCCGCTCGTCCGTGAGACGCTGCCCTACGGCGCAGCCATCGCTCTCAATACCGTCTACTTCCGGGTCACGATCGTCGTAATGTCACTCATCGCCACTGGCGAGCAGACCGGCTATTTCGCTACGTCCTTCCGGGTCACCGAGGTGCTCGTCGGCGTCCCGGCCCTGGCCATCGGGGCGGCATTTCCGATTCTGTCTCGATCGGCCTTTCATGACGAGGACCGGTTCGCGCACGCCGCCGAGAGGATCGTCGAGTTGGCGATCATCGCCGGCGCCGGCCTAGCGCTCTCGGTGGCGCTCAGCGCGCCGTTCGTGATCGACGTGCTCGCGGGTCCTCACGGGGCTCCCGCCGCTCCGGTGCTGCAGTTGCAGACCATCGCCCTGGCCGCCACCTTCGTCAGCATGGCCTGCGGATTTGTCCTGCTGTCGCTGCGTCGTCACACGGTTCTGCTCGTCGCCAACGGAGCGGCGCTGCTCTCCAACGTCGTGCTGACGTTGATCCTAGTCGCGGTCGATCAAGCCCAGGGCGCGGCGATCGCCGCCGCCATCGCCGAGGGTTTGTTGGCCCTGGCCCAGCTCGCCATGCTGGTGCGCTCCGGAAACCTTCGCGTGCGTTTCGGCGCACTCCGAGCGGTGGCCATCGCCACCGCCGCCGGCGGCACTCCGCTGCTGGTCAGTGGCCTGCACCCGTTGCTTCGGATGCTGGCCGGAGTGGCGGTCTACGTCGGCGTGCTGGTCGTATGCAAGCGGATCCCACCCGAGATCGGCCATGCTGTGCGCCAGCGCCGCGGGCACGCCACCTAACCCGAACCCGGACCGCCCCTGTCAAAGCGGCCGGCGCAGCACCAGCGTGTAAGTCGAGCCGCGGCGGCCACGCCGCTCGACCGGCGCCATGATCCGGGCCAGCGGCGAGCCGGCGAGACGCAGGGCGAACCGGGGATACCGATTGCTGGCAAAGCCGGCGAAGGACTCTCGCCAGCCAAACCGGTTCCAGGCCAGCGTGCCCTCGTCGCGCGTGGTCAGCAGAGAGACCTCCAGGCCTAGATCCCGGCCCGCGTGCACCAGCTGGTCGGGGGGGACCAGGATCAGGTGCCGAGGAGCGTCGAGATGCGTCCAGGCGGCTTTGAAGAGCCGGAACTGCAGCGACTCCGGGTTCGGTGCGGCCAGCACGATGATGCCACCGGGCCTCAGCGAGCCGGCGGCTGCCGCCAGGACCTCACGCGGATTGGGCAGGTGTTCGATCACATGCCACATGGCGATGACATCGAACGGACCATCGGCCTGCAGTCCGGCGATCGGATCGTGCGTCTGCTGAACAGCGATGCCCACGACCTCACGCAGGAATCGTGCGCAGGTGGCGTCCATCTCGATCGCGCTCGTCGCATATCCGGCGTCCTGCATGGTGGCGGCAAACCCGCCGACCGCGGGGCCGATCTCGACCAGCCTGAAGCCGGAGCTGTAGCGGCGAACGATGTCGAGCTTGTAGCGCTCTCCTCCGGCCGCCGCGACCAGCCGTTCCCGACTGTCGGGAATGTTGTAGTACGCCGAGGGGTAATACCGGTCAAGATCGGCCGGCACCTCCAGCATTTGCAAGCTGTCGCAGCGTTGGCAGCGGAAGTACGTGAACAGATCTGAAGAGATCCGGCGGTTGCGGTCGCGAGCGCGCATCGCCACCGACAGCCGCCGCCCACCACACATCGAGCAGCTGGAATCCGTCATGACGGCAGGAGCGGCGCTGGTCCTTCGCTCGGGGAGCGGCCATGATGACCGGCGTCGAGCGCGTCGTACAACTCGAGCACGTTGGCGTAGCGTCCCACGACCTTTGGCGGCTGGTGGCCGTGGCGGAACTGACCCATCACGGTGTCGAGCGCTCGTCCTCCGAGTGCGCGCAGGCGGCCCGGCAGCACCCGAGCGAGCCGGCCGCCAAGCCAGCCGGCCACCAAGAGAACAACGCGCTCGCGGCGCGTCAGTCGCCGGCGGACAGCCGCCATGTCCTGCGCGCCCACGGTGCCGTCGAAATAGTGGTGCTGGTAACAGAAGACAGCCTGCAGACGCTCGTAGCGCCGATAGTCGGGGCGAAGCTCGGCCGGGCGTCCCAAGCGCCGGTGCAGGGCCTCCATGGCCAGCAACCAACCGGTGTTGATGTTCGTACCCGGCATCAGGACCGGCTCTAGATCGGATCGGATCTCCGGATCCGTGGCTTCGTTGTTGAGCAGCGACCGGGCTTCCGCCTCACGCTGATTGAAGTGGAAATAGCCATACGAACTCTTCGTGACCCCGATCGCGACGCGCTCATGAGGATCCACGACGATCGACTTGGCGCGCGCGAACAGAAGGTTCATGGCGTAATAGTCCGGAAACGGCGACCGGTAAAAGTCATCGAGTTCGGCGAGCTCCCGGATCGCCTTGACGCTGACCGTGGCGAACTGCATGTTAAAGCCGTAGCTGACGCGGAAGTTCATGGCGTCCCGCACCATCTCGAGGGCTTGGTCGGCGGGAAGCCGGAATGGCTCCTGATGACCGGCGAAGAAGGACGCGTAAGAGTACGGCTGGACATATCCGGCCGGCTCGTCCGGGAACACTCCCGGATAGGCGATCAGGCTGGCGCCCGTGTAGATCACGTCAGGCCGATCGAAACGCTGGCAGAGCTCCGTGGTCGCCTGGCAGTAGCCGGGGAGTAACGCATCGTCGTCTCCGAGCATGACCACGTAGTCGCCGCGACAGTGGCGCAACGCGTTGTTCCAGTTCTCGGTGACAGGCACGAAGCTCGCGGTTGCCACATATCGAATTCGATCGTCCTGAAGGCTGGATACGTAGCCCGAGATGTCATCGACGGAATCGTTATCGGAGACGACGATCTCCCAGTCCTGCGAAGACTGTCGACGCACCGACTCCACCGCGTAGCGGAGGTACGCGAGCCGGTTTCGGGTCGGCAGCAGCACGGACAGGAGCACGCAATGCAGGGTATCGTTCGCGCGATCGGGCGCCGAACCGTGACCTCCCCGCTGTCTGACGAGCGTGATTTTCACCCCAACCGCGATCAACGGTGTGTTTCTGGTTGAGCCTGAGTGGCGAACTGACGAGCGCGGACGGTTTACGCGGACCTACTCGCAGGATGAGTTCGTCGCGCGGGGCCTGGGCGGCCGGATCGCCCAGTGCAGTGCCTCAGTCAACACCCGCGCCGGCACATTGCGGGGCATGCACTATCAGGCCGCCCCGCACGAGGAAACCAAGCTCGTTCGGTGTACGCGCGGTGCGATCTTCGATGTCGCAGTCGATCTCCGCCCCGGTTCGCCGAGCTTCCGGCGGTGGCACGGCACCGAGCTGAGCGCGGTCAACGCGTTAGCGCTGTACATCCCCGAGGGATGCGCGCACGGCTTCCAGACCCTTGAGGACGACAGCGAGATCCTGTACCAGATCTCGTCGCCGTACGCGCCCGATGCCGGGCGCGGGGTACGCTGGGACGATCCGGCCTTCGGCATCGTGTGGCCCGAGGTGACCGCAGACGGCCGCATCATGTCTGCGCGTGACGCCACCTATCCCGACTTCGCTGGGTGAGCCGGGTGAACCGGGTACTCGTGACCGGGGCGACCGGCTTCATCGGCCGGGGGACCCTTCCCCGGCTGATCGCTCAGGGCGCCGAAGTCCATGCCATCACGTCGCGGCGCGAGCTCCCCGGCCCTGAGCACGGCGTGAACTGGCACCGGGCCGACCTCCTTGGCGACCCGCGGGTCGGTGACTTGGTCCGCGAGATCGCCCCCACCCATCTGTTACATCTGGCCTGGTACGCCGAGCCCGGCGCGTTCTGGAGCTCGAGCCGGAATCTGAGCTGGGTCGAGGCGAGCCTGCGCCTCGTGCGCGCGTTCGCAGACCATGGCGGCCGCCGGGCCGTGATCGCCGGCACCTGCGCCGAATATGAGTGGGCGCAGTCGACGGTATGCCGAGAGCTGGATACGCCCTGCCGTCCCGCGACCCTGTACGGGGCGTCCAAGCACGCGCTGCACCTGATCGCCGATCGATACGCCGAGACGGCCGGACTCAGCCTGGCCTGGGGGCGTATCTTCTTCGTCTTCGGGCCCGGGGAAGACCCGTCGCGCCTGGTCGGATCCGTGGCTCAGGCGCTCACCCAAGGGCACGAGGCGCCGTGCACGCACGGACGTCAGCGACGCGATTTCCTCTACTCGGAGGATCTCGCTGACGCGTTCGTCAGCCTCCTGCTGTCTGATGTGCAAGGCCCTGTGAACCTCGCGTCCGGCCAGGCGACGTCGATCGCTGAACTGGTCACCGCGCTCGCTCGAGCCGCGGGGCGATCGGATCTTCTGCGCCTCGGCGCGCTGCCCGCCTCCGCCAACGAGCCGATCGAGCTGGTCGCCGACGTCACACGCTTGCGTGAGGAGGTCGGCTGGGCCCCGTCCGCCCCGTTGGCCCAGAGAGCCGCCGAGACGATCGGCTGGTGGCAAGCCGCCGGCGGCGACGGCCGGCTGGGAGCGAAGCTTGACCGCGCCGAGGGTTGACCCGTGCGCCGTGTACCTGTTCTGGGGTCCAGCGGGCATCGAGGCCCTGGAGCGGTTCGCGGCATCCTGCCGCGCCCATCCCGCGGGTGTGGGGCACGAACTGCTAATCGTGCTCAAGGCGGTCGAGCCGGGCGGTCAGGAGAGGGCCTGCCGGTCGGTGGCCGCCACGCTCGATGCGAAGTGCTTGGCCCTCAGCGCCTCCGGGCTGGATCTCGACACTTACCGGGCCGTGGCCGAGCGGCTGTCCGACCGCGCGGTGTGCTTTCTGAACACCTCGAGCGAGATCCTCGCTGACAACTGGCTGGCCCGGCTGTCGGCCAGCCTGGCGCAACCGGGCGTCGGGCTGGTCGGTACGACGGCGTCCAACGAGACGTTGCTCTCGTCGGCCCCGCCCGTGCTGCGGCCATTGCTCCGCCGTCGCCATCCGCCGTTTCCCAACCCACACGTGCGCACCAACGGTTTCATGCTCGAACGGGACCTGATGCTCAGTCTGGACTGGCGACCGGCTCGCGACAAGCGGTCGACGCTCGCGCTGGAGAACGGCTGGCGAAATCTCACCCGCCAGGTTCTCGACCGGGGATTGAGGGCGCTGGTCGTGGGACGCGACGGTCGTGGCTATGAGCCAGATCGCTGGGTGTCGAGCCGGACCTTCCGCACCGGTGGCCAGGAGAACCTGCTGATCGCCGACAACCGGACTCGAGAATATGCCGAGGCGGGACCTGCGCGGCGCCGTCAGCTGGAGACCTCCGCCTGGGGGGACCCGGGGCGCTTGGATCCGATTTGATGGACAAGACATGCGCGTCCTCCACCTGACCCCTGAGCTTCCCCACCGCCAAGGCGGTGGAGGTGGCCGCGGCCACGAGTACCTCATGTGCCGTCGCCTGGTCGAGCTCGGCCACGACGTCCTGAACATTTCACCGGTCCTCCCCTCTGAGGCCTGCTTTGAGCCGGACCTGCGCGAAACCGGCGTCGAGAGCTGGGTCAGCCACCGGCCGGCCTCGGCGGTCCGAGAGGTGGCCACAGCCGTGCGGCGAGAACCATCCCTCCTGGCCACCGCGGTCACCGTGCCGGTTCGCGTCCTCGAGATGCGGGTGTTCTGGACCGAGCTGCGCGCAGTCGTTGAGCGAGCGTGCCGGGAATGGCGCCCGGATGTTGCTGTGATCGTCCACGGGATGGCCGCGGCGTGGGCCGGCGGACTGCCGGAGTCGATGCCCGCCGTCCTCTCCCTGCACGACCTCCATTGGCGCTGGTATGCGTCTCGGGCTCGCCTCCGAAGCGGGCCTGTGGCCTGGGCGCTGCGGGCCGAGGCGCTGCGCCACCGGCATGACCTTCTCCGTCAGCTGCGGCGCTTCCAGGCTGTCATCACCCTCTCGACGATCGAAGGCGAGGAGGTGCGCCGGCGATGCAACCTGCCCGTGTCGGTCATCCCCACCGGCTTGGACACTTCGATGGTGACAGCGGCGGCCGAGCAGCCGGTCCCCCCCACGCTTCTCTTCACAGGCACGATGAACTACCAGCCCAACGCCCAGGGCATCTGCTGGTTTGCCGACACGGTGTGGCCGCTGGTTCTCGCGTCGGTACCTGAGGCGCGCCTGATGGTTGTCGGCCGCTCTCCCCCGCCCGCGGTCACGGCTCTCGGCGCTCGCCCGGGTATCGAGGTCACCGGCCCCGTGAAGGACATGGCACCCTATTTCGCGCGGGCGCACGTGGTCGTGGTTCCGATCCTGACCGGCGCTGGAATTCGTGTGAAGATCGTCGAAGCGATGGCGGCGGGGCGCCCCGTCGTGTCCACCTCCCTGGGCTGGGCGGGCCTTCCGGGCGTTGAGCCCGGCCTCCACCTGCTGGTTGCCGACACCCCGCAGGCGTTCGCAGACGAGACCAGCCGGCTCCTGGGTGATCCGGGACTCAGGCACCGGCTGGCCGCCGCCGCGCGCTTGCTTGCCGAGCAGCGCTACGACTGGCGCGCCCTGGGGAGCGAATTTGAGGCGCTGTTGACCGCGGTGGCCGGCGCGGGGAGGCCCGGCAGCGCTACCGCGGCCTGACTCGAGAACAGCTCAGCCCGCGTCGCGCCGTCGCAGCCACGCCGAGATACCGCGCTCGACGATCGTGGCGCCCGGACCGAGCTCGCGTCGCACCCAGTCTGCGAATGTGAAGCGAAGAATGATCAGGCACCAGGCCAGGGAGGCGACCACGACTCGGCCGCCCGGCGGCGCGTCGTAGGCGATGGCGCCGGCGCGGATCTCGCGCCACATACCCGCCGCCAGCACGAGGTGATGCTGACGGGCGGCCAGCCCCCGAACGCCCAGATCTCTCGTCAGGCGGGCCGGATCACCCCCCATTCCCTCCAGGGAGCGATGGATGCACACGCTGTCGATCGTCCGGACACGGCCGCGCGAGGTCAGCGAAGCGACCAACAGCCAGTCCCCCCCGACCGTCGGGGGGAATCCGGTCACCCGCAGATCGGTCCGCCGGGCGATGCCGAACATCGGCCCGTTCAGGCTGACGCGGGCGAAATAGCGAGCCACGCGGACTCCGGGCCGGCGCGACGCGAGGTTGATGGGACGCTCGTCGAGGACGTGCTCGCCGTCAACGTAGTAGCGCCCGAGCCCACACACGACTGTGGTCCCGGGCTCGTCCAGCAGCACCTTCAGACAGCTCGATACGTACCGGGAGTCAAGCCAATCATCGTCGGCGAGCCACATGAAGTAGGTACCGCGGGCATGCTCCAGGAGCCACTGGTAATTGGCCGCGTGACCGGCGTTGCGGCCCTGACGCACATAGCGTAGGCGCCCGTCGGTCCGGGCTAGGCGTCGGCCGATCTCCGCAACCTCCGGATCCGAGGACGCGTTGTCGGAAACGAGGATCTCGAGCTCCCCGTAGTCCTGGGCCAGCGCCGACCGCACCGCCCGCTCGAGTTCCCGGGGCCGCTCGAACGTCGGGATCGCGATCGTTACCAGGGGCCGTGCGCCGGGCGACGACGCTGACCGGGATGCGTCTGAGGCCGGCACGGCCCCGACAGCTTACGAAAGCTGGTGCCAGCTAGCCTGCGCCGATGCACATCGGGCTCAACCTCGTGTTCCTGACCCCGGGGGCGCAGGGCGGCATGGAGACCTACGCGCGCCAGCTCATCCCCGAGCTCGTGGCCGCCTCGCCGCATGACCGGTTCACAGCGTTCGTCAACCCGCACACCTTGACGAGCCCCGGCCCGTGGCACGACGTCATCGAAACGGTCACCGTTCCCGTGGATCCGCGCAGGCGGATTCAATGGGTACGCGGCGAGCAGCAGCTGTTACCGGGCCTGGCGCGGCAAGCCGGGGTCGAGCTGCTCCACAGCCTGGCCAGCACCGCACCGGGATGGGGACGATTTCGGCGCGTTGTCACGATCCACGATCTCATCTACCGGTTGGTGCCGGATGCCCATTCAGGTTTGCGCTCGCTCGGCATGCGCGTGCTCGTCCCTCTCGCCGCCCGCCGTTCGGATCGCATCATCGTGGACGCCGCGAGTACGCGCGACGACTTGCGCCGGCTGCTCGGGGTGGACCCCGGCCGAGTCGACGTGGTGCCCCTCGGCGTCGGGAGCCCGACGGGAGCGACGCCGCTGGCGGAGACCGAGCTGCGCCGGCGGCTCGGGGTGGGTGCGCGCCCGATCGTGCTGACCGTCTCGGCCAAGCTCGCTCACAAGAACCTGATCCGCCTGATCGGGGCGCTGGCCCGCATCGATCCGGTCCGCCGACCGGTCCTCGTCCTGCCGGGATATCCCACTCCCCACGAGAGCGAGCTGCGCGCGCAGGCGGCCTCGCTCGGGGTGACCGATGACATCCGCTTGCTCGACTGGGTCAGTCCCGAGGAGCTGGAGGGCTTGTACTCCCTGGCGGCCTGCTTTGCCTTTCCCTCGCTTGCCGAAGGGTTTGGCCTGCCGGTGCTGGAGGCGATGACCCGCGGGGTACCGGTGGTCTGCTCCGGGCGTGGCGCACTCGCCGAGGTTGCCGGCGACGCGGCGCTGGTATTCGACCCGGAGTCCGAGACGGCCATCGCCGACGCAATCGAACGAGTGCTCTCCGACCGACAGCTCGCCGATCGGCTGATCCTCGCCGGGCACGAGCGGGCCGGTCAGTTCAGCTGGCGGGCGACGGCCGAGGGGACGCTCGCGGCCTACCGGAGGGCCGCAGAGCCACGAGCGTAGACACCAAGCACGATCTCCAGCGAACGTGCGAGCGACACGTGCTCGGCGTTGCGCGCAAACCAGGCCGCGGTCGAGTTGCGTAACCCGCGCCCACCGTCGATGACCCGCAGCACCGCGCGTGCGAGGTCCTCCGGGGAGTCCGAGGGCGCCACGAACCCGTTCTCGCCCTCGGAGATCAGCTCGACTGCGGCGTTGTCCGGGGCAGAGACGACCACGGTGGGCGTTCCGGCCGCTGCGGCTTCGACCACAACGAGGCCGTACCCCTCGCGACGGGAGGGCAGAATCAGGCACAGCGCCTGGTGGATCGCGTCCTGCACCGCTTCCGTGCTGACGAATCCCGGTACGTCGATCGCGTCACCGAGGTCCAACTCGCGGACCAGGCGTTCGACCTCACCGCGCTCGGGCCCGTCACCGAGGATGAGACCCCGGAGCCCAGGGACCTGCAAGCGCAGCGCCGCGATCGCCGGGACGACCGCCGGAACACGTTTCTCGGGGATGTGTCGTCCTGCGAAGACGACCAGCGGCCGTGGCTCGGCGACTGGGCGAGGCTCGAGGGGACCGTCGTAGGCGCCAGCCAGCATGGTGATCTCCCCGCGCAGGCCCTCGGCTCGCAGACGCTGGGCGTAGAGCCGCGAGAAGCAGAACGCACGCTGGGGGACCCGGGCGCAGACTCGCTGCACCAGCCAGCCGAGATCGCCGCCCACGCGACCGAGGTATTCGCGCCAGTATTCGCGGCTCCAGACCTCGAACCAGTCGGCCGCGAGTCGATAGCGCCCCAACGGGGCGGCCAGCGCCGCCGCGAGCAGCGAGAAGTACGGAAACGAACAGGTATGCACCACGTCGTAGCTGCGGCCGTGGCGCAGCAGGTGGGCCAGCACACCAGCCCCGAACACCACCGGGGGTGCCACCCGGCGCTGACCCGGCCCGGCGTACAGAGCCATCCGCGGGCCGACGACGCGCACCTCGACCCCGGGGACGCGTGGGTCGGTCCCACGGTCCCACTGGCGGAGAGTCAGGTAGGTGACCTGGTGCCCATCGGCGGCGAGGCGCTCGGCCAGACTCCGGTACCAACGCTCTGCTCCGCCGACCGTGTGCGGGAACAGGCAGTCATAGACAAGACAGATGCGCATGGCGACGCCGGAGATTCCCATATCCTCGAAACAACGGTCCTCCCGCTACGTATCTCTCGTCAGGGTCCCCGTGCGATGATCGCCCCACTGCCATGAGCACACTCGAGCACTCCCCCCACGTCTCCGGCCGTCGCGGCGCGGACCCAGCGCTGCTCGTCTCGGTCGTCATCCCGTGCCTGAACGAGGCCGACTCGATCGAGAAATGCGTGCACAGCGCGCTCAATGTCCTCGAGAGCCACGGCATCGCCGGGGAGGTGATCGTGTCCGACAACGACTCCGAGGACGGGAGCCCTCGCCTGGCGGCGTCCGCCGGGGCGATCGTCGTCCACGAGCCCGAGCGTGGCTACGGCAGCGCCTATCTGGCCGGCTTCGCGGTCGCCCGCGGCCGCTACATCCTGATGGCCGATGCCGATCTCACCTACGACTTCGAGGAGATCCCACGCTTCCTTGCCGCGCTGGAGGCCGGCGCCGACATGGTGATCGGCAACCGCATGCAGAACATTCACCCGGGCGCGATGCCCTGGCTGCACCGCTACGTCGGCAATCCTCTGCTGTCCGGGTTCCTGAACCTCCTCTTCCGCACGGGCATCGACGATGCCCACTGCGGCATGCGGGCGTTCCGCACGGATCTCCTCCCACGACTGGATCTGCGCACCACCGGCATGGAGTTCGCGTCGGAGATGGTGATCCGTGCGGCCAAGGAACGGCTGGACATCCGCCAGTTTCCGATCGAATATCACCCTCGCGAGGGCGAGTCCAAGCTGTCGAGCTTCCGCGATGGATGGCGGCACCTACGGTTTCTCCTCGTCCACTCCCCCAACCACCTGTTCATCTTTCCCGGGGCGCTGATGGCCGCTGTCGGCGGACTGGTCGAGTTTGTGGTCATCGCGCGCCTCGGGATCTTGGGCCGAAACTGGGATGTCCACGCGCTCATCGCCGGAGCCCTACTGGCGATCGTCGGTACTCAGGTTGTCGCCCTCGGCGTCTGTGCGCACGCATACGCGACCTATTTCATGGGCGAGCGCGATCGCTGGTTTGATCGGATGCGCGCCCGCTTCACGCTCGAACATGGGTTGGCGCTCGGCGGCGGCGTCACCGTTGCCGGGCTCGTCATCGGCGTCATCATCGCGATTGACTGGATCGATCACGGCTTCGGGCGGCTCTCCGATGAGAACCTCGCGGTGCTCGCGGCCACCCTGATCATCGTCGGCATCCAGATCTTCTTCTCGTCGTTCCTGATCTCAATCCTCGGGCTTCGCCGCCGGGCGTGAGCCCGGGTTGTCGGCGGCCTGACGCCAGGGCCTTTCATTGATCGTTGCCTGGCTGGTCTTTCCGATGCTCGCGGTCGCGGTCTGCCTGGGCTGCGGCCTGCTCGTCGAATGGCTCAGCGGCTGGACGCTGCCCGGAACGATCCTGATCTCTGTTGGCCTCGCGGCGGTGATCGTGATCGCGACGCTGCTCACCGCGCACGAGGCGACGGCTCCACTCGCGACGCCGGTCGTAGTCATCTTGGCCATCGCCGGTTACGTCGTCCCGCGCCGTCGGGCGATCAGTCTCCGTCCCGAGCCGGCTGCGCTGGGGGCGGCCGTCGGGGTGTTCGCGGTCTGCGCAGCGCCGATCGTGCTGTCGGGCAACGCGAGCTTCCTCGGCTACTTCGTGCTCAACGACGCGGTCTTTCACTTTTCCCTCATCACCCAGCTCCTCGGTCACAGCCACGATCTCTCCCAGCTGACGCCCGCCTCGACGTACTCCTCGTTGCTGGGCGAATATCTGTCCACCTCCTATCCGATCGGCGCCGACGTCGCTCTGGGTGCCCTGCGACCACTGGTTGGCCAGAACGTCGCGTGGATCTTCCAGCCCTATTTGGCGCTGATCATGGCGCTCGGCGCGGCCACTCTGTACGAGCTTCTGCGCGACGCAATCGCCTCTCGGGCCCTCCGGGGACTGTCAGCGTTCGTCGCCGCCCAGAGCGCGCTGGCCTACGCCTATTACCTGGAGGCGAGCATCAAGGAGCTTGCCACCGCCTGGATCATCACCGTGACGGTCGTCGTGGTGGTGAGGACGCTTCACACCCGGTTACGCGTCCGGGCCCTCCTGCCCCTGTTGGTGGCGTTGATCGCGGGGGTCGACATCCTGTACCTGGCCATCGCGCCCTGGCTGGCGCCGCCCCTGGCGGTGTTCGTGCTCGCCGGCCTGTGGCGGACGCGAGAAGCCATCCAGCGGATGCCCCGCCGCCGGCTCGTGATCGGCGGTGCCGCGGTGCTGATCGTGCTCGCCGCCGCCGGGGCCGCGCTCTACTCGCGCGCCTCCACGTTTCTCACCGTCGCGACCTCGGTGCTCACCAACCCGGGCGATCTCGGCAACCTGGCGGGTCCGTTGCCGTCGTGGCAGATCGTCGGCATCTGGCCGTCGGGCGATTTCCGCTTCCCGCCCGTCACCCATGCTCCGCTGACCTATGCCCTGATCGGCGTGGCGATCGCCAGCGGGGTGCTCGGTGCAGCCTGGGCGATCCGCCGTCGCCAGTTCGGGCCGTTGCTGCTGCTGGCCGGCAACGGCGTAGCCGCTCTCTACCTGCTCAGCCGCGCCTCGCCGTATGCGAGCGCCAAGGTGATGATGATCTTCTCGATCACGGCGATGACCGTCGTGATGCTCGGCGCGACCGCGCTCGTGGACAGCCGCCGCCGCATCGAGGGATGGGCGCTCGCGGCCGTGATCACGGCCGGGGTGCTGGGCAGCAATGTCTATGCCTACCACGACGTGAGCATCGCTCCGCGAGCCCGGCTGGGAGAGCTGGATGCGATCGGTATCCGGTTCAGCGGCCAGCGTCCGGCCTTCTTCAACCTCTCGGACGAGTATGCGGCGTACTTCCTTCGCCGCGAGGCCCCCAGCGACCCCGCGCTCGGACCGCCACAGATCCGGCCTGGGATTACCCGGCCACCAGGACGCACCCCATGGGATTCCGATGATCTGCCGCTGCCCTACATGGAGGGGTTCCGCCTGTTCGTGATTGGCAACAGCACCTTGTCGTCCCGGCCGCCCGCCAACTACCGGCTTGCCTACCAGGGGCGGTTCTACGCCGTTTGGCAGCGCACGCCAGCTCCGACGGTGCTCGCGCATTTGCCGCTCAGCGGCCCTCTCTATCCGAACGCCGTGCCCCGTTGCCGGGCGGTGCTCGCGTTGGCTGCCCGGGCACGGCGCTCGGCAGCACGCCTTGCCTTCGCCACTCGCCCGCCGGTGAGCGCGCTCATCCCGACGATGGCCGCGCGCCCTCCGAACTGGGGCCTGGTCGCCGGTGATCCCTACAGCGTGATTCCGCGTGAGCAGGTCGGCGCGGTCAGCGGTCCCGTGAGCGTCACGCAAAGCGGTCGCTATCGCGTTGTCGTCAGCGGACAGCTCAGCCAGACGCTGACCGTGCTCGTCGACGGCCGGCGTGTCGGCACGATCGGGGATGCCCTCGGCGCTCCGCGCCAGGAAACGACCGTCGGCACGGTGAGCCTCTCCGCCGGCGGACACACCGTAGCCGTCAATCGACCGGCCACGACGCTGGCGCCGGGGGATGGCAACGGCATTGGGGTCACGCTCGGGCCAGTCATGCTCGTTCCGGCCGGTCAGGCGCCGCAGGTGTCAGAGATCCCGCCCTCGCAGGCCCGGTCGCTGTGCGACCGGTCGCTGGACTGGATCGAAGTGGTTCGCTGAGCGCGGGGGCTATGACCCGGGACCGAGACGTCGTTCGAGCTCCCGCAACCGGTCGCTGAGCGACCGGACGTCCTGTGTGCGGCGCAACTCGGCGAGCAGCCGGGCGAGCTCGGCACTCCGCGTTCGGTCAGCATCCTGGGACGCGCGCCGGAGCTCGTCAAGCGCCTCGACCATCATCACGTTCACTCCCTGCTGATAGCCGGTATAGGAGCGCATTGCCCGCAGCGCGACCTGCCGCGCGAACGCACGCGCGCGACCGATCTGCCCTGGCTGCGCCGGTCCGCGGCGGACGTTGCCGGTCAGAGAGCTGAGCGCCGGCGTGAAGGCCCCAGGTACCGCGCTCGCCGGGCGCGGCCGGCCGGTGGCCCGAATAGTCTCCAGGCGCCGGTTGAGGATCTCACCGCAGGCGGCCACCGAGTGGGTATCACGAATCGCAATGGCGGCTCGGGCACCGAGTGCGCGCGCGCCCTCCTGGTCATCGAATACCTCGCGCATCAGCGCCGCGGCGTGGTCGACATTCGGCTCAGCCCAGACGCCCTCCTGCGGGTACGGAGCGCAGTCCGGCCCGATCGCGGTCAGATCGTAGTCGACGAGATGACTGTTCTCGCGCGTCATGAAGTCCAGGTTTCCCGAATACCCGGTCGCGATCACCGGCCGCCCATGCCACATCGCCTCCCCCATCCCGAGCCCGAAGCCCTCGGCACGGTGGAGCGAGACATAGCAGTCACAGGCGGCGGTGAGGCTGGCATTGTCCTCGGCGGATAGGTAGTCGTCAATGATCCGGATCGCCGGATGCGCCGCCGCCGAGTTGACCCGCGCATGGTATTCGGGGTCGCGCGCCGAGTTGATGCACTTGATGACCAGGCGTGCCTCCTCGCCGTCACCAAACGCCCGGCTGAACGCGTCGATCACCGCCAGCGGGTTCTTACGCTCGGCGACACTGAGATAGTCAAACGCGAACAGGAAGATGAACGGCTCGGCCTCGAGACCCAGGTCAGCGCGCGAACGGGACGCCGGCACTGCGGGCGCGATCGGCAGCCGGATCCGGTGCACCGGAACGGAGGCCAGCGGCGTCAGCGCGGCGGCGACGTGGTCAGTGGGCGCCCACACCTCCTCGAGCAGTGAGAACGCATCGCGCCACCGCTCCGGAAACCGCTCGACCTCCCAGAACCAGAGGCCCGCCGAATAGCGTCCCGAGAAGAATGCGTGGCCGACCTGCCGCGCGAACTCGGGCAGCATGTCGGCGTTCATGCAGATCAGGTTCACGGGGAATGCCGCGGTCTCCGGCGCCACCGTCTCGTACGGGTGGTCCTGCCGGCTGACGGGCACGGTCTGACCATGGATCGGAAGCACGGGAATGTCCTCGTGATCCAGCGCGCTGACCACGCTCCGGGCGGCCTCTCCGGTGCCTGCCTCCGAGCGGAAGTAGCCGACCACGTTGACACCCCACGGATCGCGATGGAGCCCCTCGGCGATCAGCTCGCCGCCGGAACGTTCCCGCGGAGCGACCGGCGGCGGCAGCAGGCTCGAAGCCGGAGTGGATCGGTTCTGGCCCTCGCCGGTGATCTCGGGGCGTTCCATCGTCGTGCGCGCGGCGGCGAGCCGGGCCAGCAGGGGCTCCTCCCGGATCCCGTAGTCCTCGGCCCACTGAAGCAGCCCGGGAACGTCGATCTCATCGTCGCGTATAAAGATCGGTTGGAGCTCCACGCGTTCGGCCAGCACCGTGACCAGCGCCCGGTCCAGTCCCGCGGGAGCGCCCGGCACCGGGCCGGCGAGCCAGCGCTCGAAACGCCGCAGCCCGGTGAGCGTGAACGGCGAGTCCGGGGCTTCGGCGTCATCGAGCGTGAACTGGTCATAGAGACGGCGCAGCCGATCGTCGAGCTGGGAACCGTCCGCGAGCGCCGCGTAGCCGTAGCTCCAATCACGCGCCTCGGCGTGTCCATGAGCGAGCATCTCGTCCGCGTACCCAGCGAGCAGGCCCTCGAGGACCGGGTGTTCGGTCACGTCGACGCGGTTCTGATGGCGGCTGAGCACGAGTGGATGCTCGGGGTCGAAGCCGCTGAAGTGAAAGAACCCCAGCGGCCGCCCGTCCACGGTGTACATGCCGTCGTCACGGCGCTCGAGCCGGCGCTCGTGAAAGTTCCAGTAGGCGATGTTGAAAGCCGGGTCCCGGACGATCGCGAAGTCCTCCAGAAACCCCGGAGCGAGATCGAACCACCGCTGGTCGACGAAGTAGCCCCAGCGCGGGTCCACCCGGCAGTCGCGCAGCAGCCGGTCCTGCCACCAGTCGATCAGCTCCTCGACCTCGGGACGAGCTCCGAGACCGAGGAAACCAAGGTTGTAGATGCCCGCGATCATCACATCCACCTGGCTGGGCCGAAGCCCGTCCGCCGGCATCGGCTTGCTGTTGTGGGGCGTGAGCGCGACCCCGTGCTCGGCCGCCTGCTCGGCCAGTGGCTGCAATGACCCATAGATCCTGATGTCGGGATCGAGGTACAGGACCGGACCACCGGTCTCGCGCAGGAGGTGACGCATCAGCCATGGCTTGACCGCGGTCGAGAGCTCGAGTACCGAGTAGCGCATCGCCATGTGCGCAAACGGGGTGCAACCGACGTCGGCCGGAGTCAAGATGTCAAACGGCTCGCGTCCCGCCTCGAAGTAGCCATCGAAATCGTCAATCACCAGAACCCGGAGCCGGCTGCCGGCATGGGCCTCGGCGAGCGAGCGGGCGAGCACGCGCGCTGGGGCGACGTAGTTCTTGGCGATGATGGTGCAGACGTTCAAGGCCGCCAAACTACCAGCGATGGCTGCTGCGCCCGGGGCGCCGGTAGGCTGGTCGCGGTGACCGATCCTCCCGATCAGCACCCGGTTGAGCCTTCATCGCCCGCCCTCGACCGGGCCCACGAGCTGGTGGCGCTCGGACCACCGGAGACCGAGCCGCTGGGCGTCCGTGGGCGGATCGTCGGCGCCCTTCGGCGACGGCTGGCGCTGGCCCTCCGGCCTCAGCTCGCGCACCAGCGCGACGTCGACGCGGCGCTCGCCGACGCCATCGCTCAGCTTCGAGATCGCGTGCGCGCCGCCGAAGCGCAGGCAGTGGAGCGCGACCACCGCGCGCGCGAGTTGGCGGAGCGGACCGTCGAGTTGGGGCGGGTGATCAGCGACCTCGACCGTGCGCTGCGCGCCCAGGTGCGGGCTGCCCTGCACACCCGGCCGTACCTGGCGGCCACGCCGTTTGGGCCCCTGGATTCCCCGGCCGGCCCCGCCATCGGCTTCGCCTTGAGCGACGCCTTCGCCCCCGGCTCCGCGGACGACGAGACAGAGCGGGCGTTCGCCGGGCGAACCGAGCAACCGCGCGACCGCTGTGCACTGTATCTCGCCCTCCTGGATGGTCTTCGCCCGATGGTCGGGCTGGGAGCCACCGAGCTCGTGGACCGGCTGGGCGGAGAGGTCGTCGCGGACGACTCGTCCGTCGACCTGCTGGCCGAGCTCGATCGCCGAGCGGACGGCAGCCTCGGAGCCGTCTTCTGCGTGCAGCTGCTCGAGCGTCTGCCGATGGCCGCGCGGTGGCGACTGCTCGAGCTCGTCCTGCACAAGCTGCGCCCCGGGGGCGTGTTCATCGCCGAGACCGCGAACCCGCACAGCGCGTCGGCGATGCGGCTATTGGCGCACGCTGAACAGGAGCGTCACCCGCTGTATCCGGAGGTTGCGCTGGCCATGTGCGGACTCACGGGGTTCGCGCCCGCGTTCGTGTTCGCCCCCGGCCATCCCGCCTTCGAGCCCGCCCGCTTCATCGCCCGGGACTTCGCGATCGTTGCCACGCGTCCATCCGAGACACTGACGCCGGATGATCCCGGGTGGCAGTTGCTACGGTCCGCACCGTGAGCGCGACACTTCGCTCTGAGCGCTCGGAGCCACCGATGCCGGGCGTTCCTGCGCACCCGGCGATCTCGATCCGGAGCCTCAGCAAGTCCTTCCGACTGCCTCACGAGCAGTACCACACGCTCAAAGAGCGCGCCCTGCACGCCTTCCGGACGCGGTCCTACGACATGCTCGACGCCGTCCAGAACGTGTCGCTCGACGTCGGTGCGGGTGAGTTCTTCGGCATCGTCGGGCGCAATGGCAGCGGCAAGAGCACACTGCTGAAGTGCGTGGCCGGGATCTATGAGATCGATTCCGGCGAACTGGACGTCAATGGCCGGCTGTCCCCCTTCATCGAGCTCGGCGTCGGCTTCAATCCCGATCTGACGGCGCGCGACAACGTGATCATCAACGCGATCATGCTGGGTCTCACCCGCCGCCAGGCCGAAGCCCGTTTCGATGACATCATCGCGTTCGCGGAGCTCGAGAACTTCGTCGATCTGAAGCTCAAGAACTACTCCTCGGGCATGTACGTGCGGCTTGCGTTTGCGACCGCCGTCCAGGTCGACGCGGATATTCTGCTCATTGACGAGGTCCTGGCGGTCGGAGACGCCGCCTTCCAGCAGAAGTGCTTTGACGAGTTCACCCGGCTCCGTAATGAGGGCCGCACGATCGTGTTCGTCACCCATGACATGGGGGCCGTGGAGAGGTTCTGTGACCGGGCGCTGCTGCTCGAGCGCGGGCGCGTCGTCGACATCGCCGATCCGACGTCGATCGCCCGCCAGTACAACGAGCACAACTTCCGCCGCACACGCCAGGAGCTGGGGGCCAGTGACGCCGAGCTCCCCCCGAGAATCCTCCCGCGCGGGTGGTCAACGCGTTCTTCGAGTCTGCTTCCGGTGAGACCGCGCTGACCAGCACCCAGGGGGAGACGTGCGCCGTGCGGATGGAGGTCGCGTTCCGCGAGGAGCTGGTGGATCCGATCTTCGCGGTCATCCTGCTCAACGAGGCCGGACAGCCGGTGTTCACCACGAACACCGACACCCAGCGGATCACGTCCGGCCGGTTCGCCGCCGGCAGCCGGGCCTCGATCGCACTACGCTTCGAGAACTGGCTTGCCCCGGGGCGCTATCGGCTCACCGCCAGCGTCGCGCGTGCCGGACTGGGTGCCGACGTCTTCGACGCCCACATGAGCAACTCGATCATCGTCATCGCCGACAAGCCGGGGGGCGGGATCGCCGATCTCCCTCATACGCTGACGATCGAGCGCCAATGATGGACGCGAGCCACGCGAGCTGCCAGGCGGGGCGGGCTCAGGGCAGGAAGGCTGCCGGAACGAACTGGGCGTCCGACGGTTGGCCTCGGAGCCACCCGAGATAGGCGCCACTGTCGGCACCCGGTACACGAGGGAAGCTGGCCCGGAGATCAGCACGCTCCGACCAGACGGCGAGCAGATATCGCGTCACTCCCTCGTCGTCGAGCGGCTCCAGCAGCCAGGCCAGGAAGCGACCCGCGTCGAGCAGCGGGTTGGGCGGCTCCGGCTCCTCCGCGCTCTCGCTGGCCAGCAGCGCGACCCGGTAGGCGTGCCGCATGCGGGTATCCATCGGGAGATCGCCAACCCGTGGATCGAGTCGTGACCGCCGGGCGGCGGCGACGTCGTAGCCGGCCGCCAGCAGTTTGTCCGCGTATCGCCGGCAGATCGCCCGCAGGACCGGATCCTCCGCCACCGGGAGCCAGGGGAGGTCCGGCGCCGTGGCCAGCAGTTCCGGTCGGTGGGGGTCAAACCCCGAGCAGAAGTGAAAGAAGACAAGCGGATGATCTGCCACGGACGGAGCGTCCGGATCGGCGAGACGCCGCTCGTGCAGATTCCAGCCCATCACGTTGTAGCCCGGGTGGCGCAGGATGTGAGACGCAAACAGGCCCGGGGCAAGATCAAGCCAGCGTTGCTCCTGGAAGTATCCGGAGGCAGGGTCGAAATGCGCGAAGCGGGCAGTCCGCGATGCCCACCAGTCCAGTAGCGGACGCCCGCTGGTCGAGACCGTGACGAAGCCCGAGTTGTAGGCCCCGGCGCGGAGGAACCACGGTTCGAATTCGGCGCGAGGGTTCAGCGTGTGGGGTGTGAGCACACTCCCGTGCAGGCACGCGAGCTCGATCGCTACGTCGAGCCGCGCAAACACCTCGGTGTCGGCGTCGAGAAACGCCACCGTCTCGGCGCCCTGATCCAGGAGATCGGCGATGAGAGTTGGCTTGAGTGCCCCGGCGAGCTGCGGGACTGTGTACAGGGCCGCCATGCGCCGCAGCTCCGCCGGATCGACGGCGGGAACGCCGCCGGCGTCGATGTTCATGACCACGAAATCAGCCTCGGGGTGGTGGCGCCGGAAGGACGCCTCCAGCACGGTCGCATGAGCCCGGTAGCTGTCACTGACGATCGTGCAGCCGCAGAAGGAGGACATGGCGTGCGGCCTACCTGCGCCTTGAGACCGTGCGGCGTCGCGCGCTCGCGCCTCGACCCAGTCCGCGCCCGAGCCGATAGAGGGCGACGAGTGCTGCGAACACCGGACGCGCGATGGCGTGATGGGTGGCCAGCGCGAGCAGCGGGCGCTCGACGTCACGCGGCAGCGCGCCGCCGGGCCCCACGAGGCGGATCGCGTCCTCGCTGAGACCCGCGCCGATCCGGCCCTGCTCACGCTCGAGCTGTGCCATTGGAGACGGCAAGGCCGCACACACCTCCGCGTACAGGGCCGCGTTCCGCGCCCCGGCCCTCTCCCAGGTCAGCTCGTCCCCGGCCCGCATGACTGCGTCGATGTTGGCCTGACGCCGGAACGCATCGCGCATCAGCCCCAGCGCCCCCTGGGCGGTCGCCGCGGGGTCCCACGCCACGATCTCGGCTGCCGTGACGGGCAACAGCTCGGCGAGCGCTGAGCCGGCCGCCCAGAGACACGGACGACCGGCGGCCGCGGCCTCGAACGGGATCAGCCCGAATCCCTCCTGAAGGGTCGGGTACAGGACCAGCGAGCAGCGTGCGAGCAGCCACGCCCGCTGCGGGCCGGTCACCTCCCCGGCATCCAGGACCGCCTCGCGAAGTCGCGGATCGGCCGCGAGATCCTCGGCTTCGGCCCGCCGGGAGGAACCCAAAGCCACCCGCGGGCCGGCGAACACGAGCCGTCCGGCCCAGTCATGCTCACGTTGCAGCGCGCGCACCACCTGGAGCGCGAAACGGCGGTTCTTGTGCACGAAGTCCGAGCCGAGGCAGAGGATCATCTCGGCGTCACTCGAAAGTGCGGCCAAACCCGGGGGCCGGACCGGCGACTGCGACTCGGCGCTCGCCTCGGCATCGACCCCGAGCGGCGTCACGCTCGCCCGATGCGGCTCGATCAGTCCCTCGGCGAGCGCCTCATCGCGAACGTGAGCGGAGAAGAACGCGACGTGGTCGGCGATCCGCAGCGCACGCCGGGTCATCTCCCGGTATCCGACCCACGCCGGCTCGGACGCGAAGTACTCGCGCTGGTGGTAGCTGATCAGGTCCTGGTGGGTGATGACGAGCCGTTCGCCGATTCGCGCCAGCGCGACGAGCTCGGCGTCGGCGGCGATCTGAAACGGCCGGTGCACGATGTCGGCCCGGAGCCCGTCCGGTAGCGAGCCCGAGGCCGGAATTCGGACCAGCTCGACGGTCGGGGTCTGCTCGAGCGTGGCGGCCGGCTCAGGGTCCAGATCAGCGGGCACGAGCGCGGTGACGTTCAGACCTCCCGTGCCGGCCAACGCGCCGAGCAGACCGAGGACGTGGGTCTGGGTGCCGTCGCGCGCGCCGCCCAGGCAGCGAGCATCGACGACCACGCGCAGGCCGGTCTGCGGGCGGCGAACGGCGGCGAGAGCACGCGCGGCGGCGGCGGACCCCGGGGCGGGCGCCGGGCTCACGGCGCCCGGGCTGACCAGCACCTCCTCGGCCAGGATGCACGCCAGCCCGGCCTGCTGCGCGCGTGTCATCAGTTCGAGGCCGAGGTCCGCCGCGCCGATGAGCTCGATCGCCGAGCGGCGCACGAAGCGGCACCGGGTGGCCGTCGGGGCCGCGCGCGGCCCACGCGCAATCGGTTCCGACCGCGTCACCGGCCACGGGACCGGGCCCGACACGTCAATCTCCAAGGCGATCGCGACGGCCACCTCCGCCCCGCCTCCGGCCGCCAGGCGCAGACCCTCCAACCAGCCCGCGCTTACGCGGCAGGGGAGATCGACGATCGCGAGATCAGCCGGCGCCAGCGAAGCGGCCAGCGCCGTCGGATCGGTGAGGTGACTGAACCGCATCCGCCCGCCGGCTCGGTCGGCTTGTTGCTCAAGGACACGAGCTGGCACCGGGCGGTCGGCCGCGCCGGCCACGACGACGATCGCGATCTCGGGCGCCGTGTGCTCGAGCACGTTGCGCAGCCCCGCCTCGATCTCGTCGGCTCCGCCGATTACGCGGCACACCACGGTCGTCTTGCGGCTTGTTGGCGTCATCGTGATCTCTCTCCGCCGGACGCTCATGGGGGCGATTATCGCCCGTCGTGCCAGGCAACAGGCTCTGGACAGCGGTCCACCGCTGCTAGCTTGCCGCCGATGAGCGCGCATGCTTCCCGTTCCTACGGGCCCTCGGCGCTGGGCGGTAGTCGGACGCCGCTTCGTCGAGCTCACGATGACGCTCGCCCGCAGCCGAGTTCAAGCTGCGCTACTTCGGCTCAGTGCTCGGCTACGTCTGGTCACTCGTGCGCCCGCTGCTGTTCTTCGGGGTGCTCTACCTGTTCTTCACTCAGATCATCCACCTCGGCAAGGGCATCCCCCACTACGGCGTCTACCTGCTGACGAGCATCGTGCTCTGGAACTACCTCGCCGAGGCGACCGGTAACGCGGTCAACTGCCTGGTGGCGCGCGAAGCGCTCGTACGCAAGATCCGCTTCCCGCGCATGGTCATACCGCTCGCGGTGTCACTGACCGCCGCGTTCAATCTCGGCATGAACGCGATCGCGGTCCTCATCTTCGCCTTCCTCAACGGAGTCACGCCACACTGGAGCTGGCTGGAGATGCTGCCGATCGTATTCGGATTCGTCGTCTTCGCCACCGGCTTTCGCGATGCTGCTGTCCGCCGCCTACGTGCGTTTCCGTGACATCGCACCGATCTGGGAGGTGGCGCTGCAGGCCTGGTTCTACTGCTCACCGATCATGTACGTCGCCCACAGCTTCGGGCATCGCTTCGGCCCGGGTTTTGCCCATATCGCGATGGTCAACCCGTCCGCGATGCTGCTGACACAGATGGGTCACGCGTTCATCGGCGGGGCATCGTTTCCCTCCGCGGTCGTGGAAGGCGGAACCATCTCGGCCGTCGCTGCCGGAGCGATCATCGTGCTCGTGTTCGCGGGCGGCTGGCGCTACTTCATGCGCGAGGCGCCACGGGTCGCCGAGAACCTGTGAGGAAGCCGGGCCCGCACCGCGCGGAGCGGCACGGACCCGGCCGGACGGCCCGTTAGGGCAAAGGGACCGCCCGCGACTCGCGATCCGGTAACCAGTTCACGAGTCAGCGCGACATCCGTGTCAATGAGGAGAATATGTTGCAGCTGGGACCTTGGTGCAGGTTTTGGCCCCTTTTTGGCCACGACGGGGAGAAAAGGCGTAACAAACCGTGCCCAAGGCCGTTGCTATGGGTATAGGTCGGCAGGATCCCGGCCGGCCAGCAGGAATCTCAGCCCACAGAGGCGTGACGCTGATGCGCTCTCAACCCGAACCCGGAGTCAAGTTCATGCGCCCCGATGGGCCACTGGTCAACCGCGCCACCACCACCGACAGTGATCGCACCCGACGCGGTCTCGGTGGTCGGGATCCCGCTCGGGCTGACCGACTATGAGAGCACCCTGGACTGGATCGACGCCACCGCCGAGCAGGGCGGTCGCGGCTACGTCTGCGTCTGCAACGTCCATGCGGTGATGGCCGCCGCCGAGGACCCGGAGCTGCGCAGCGCGCTGCTGGCCTCGTCGCTGAACGTTCCCGACGGCCAGCCGCTCGTGTGGGCGCTCGCGGCGCTCGGACACCGGCTCGAGGACCGGGTCTACGGGCCCGAGCTGATGGCCCGCTCCTGCGCGCGCAGCGCCGAGACCGGCCAACGTCTCTACCTGTACGGAGGCCGGAACCAGGGCGCGCTGGTCCAGCTCGCCCTCAACCTCCGCCAGCGCTATCCCGGGGTCAAGATCGTCGGCGGCTACTCGCCGCCCCACCGCCCGCTCACGGACTCCGAGCGCGACGCCGTGATCACCGAGATCAACGGCTCGCGGCCCGATGTCGTGTGGGTCGGGATCGGCGTGCCCAAGCAGGAGAAGTGGATGGCCGAGATGCGTCCCGCACCTCGACGCGCCCGTGCTCGTCGGCGTCGGAGCGGCGTTCGACTTCCATGCCGGTCTCGTTCCCCAGGCGCCCGCGCTGGATGCAGGGACTCGGCCTGGAATGGGCGTTTCGCCTCGCGCAGGAGCCGCGACGGCTGTGGCGGCGCTACACCCGCTACAACCCGCGTTTCGTGCGCGATTTCGGCCGCCAGCTGATCGCACACCGCCGCCACCAGCAGCGCGCCCTCGGGCGCTGACTCCGCGCGGCGCCGTGTGGGCGCCCGATCTCACCGACAATCCTGTCCATGACGAGCGACCCGACGGCATCGATCGTGATCCCGACCCTCGCGGCCCCGCAGTACCTTGACGTCGCGCTGGCGTCGGTGATGCCCCAGGCCCGCGAGCTCGGTGCCGACGTGATCGTCGTCTGTGACGGTCCCGATCCGATCGCCGCCGAGGTCGTCCAGCGCCACGGAGCCACGCTGATCACGCTCCCGGTCCAGCAGGGTCTGAACACGGGCCGCAACACCGGCATCGAGGCGAGCGCCGGCGAACTGATCGTGTTCGTCGATCAGGACATCGACGCTCCGCCCGGCTGGCTCGCCGCGCTCGTCGCCGGCGCCCGGGCCTATCCGGACCGGGACATGTTCGGTGGCCCGATCCGCGCCCGTCTGGAGGGCGCCCGACCGAGCTGCGGCCGCGAGACGGCTCCGATCACCACGCTCGACGCGGGTCCCGAGGACCGCGACGTGCCGCTCGTCTGGGGGGCCAACATGGCCATCCGGCGCAGCGCGATCGAGCGCCTGGGCGGCTTTGACCCCACGCTGCTGGGCCGCGGCGACGAGGAGGAGTGGGAATATCGCTACGTCGCGTCGGGCGGCCGCATCCGGTATCTCGCCGCCGCCGGGCTCGATCACCGGCGTGCGGCGGCCGACGCTCGCATCACCGCCCTGGCCCGAGCCGCCTACGGACAGGGCCGCGAGGCCCGCCGCCATGACCGGCGCTTCGGCCAGGCGCGACCCGCGCTGGCTCGACCTGCGGATCCTGATCGGGTGCGTGTGGCACACGCTGCGGCGGCGGTGCGCCTATGGAGTCGTGATGGGCGCCCGCGCAGCGGGCGGCCTGCGCGAGGCCCTGGCGCCGCGCTCGCCGTGAGCGACGACGCTCGCGGACTTCGTCTCGGGCGAGAACGGGCTCGTCATCGGGCGCCGGCTGACCAGCCGAGCGCTCGTACGCGACGCGATCGATGACGCCCATCGGCTGCTCACCGCCGAGCCGCTGCGCCTCGCTCGCGCGGCCGCCCGGGGCCCGCGACGCAGCGTGCTGGTGCTCGCCGTCGAGCGCGAGGACGAACCCAACCTGCTGGCCGGCGCCCGGACCGAGCTGATGCGCTCGCGCCACGTGGTCGACTTTCACCAGATCGGCGTGGGCACGGCGGGGAAGTTCGAGAACCTCGACCGGCTGCTCGAGGCCCATCCGGCCGCCGGCCACGACTGGCTGCTGGTGATCGACGATGACGTCGTGCTGCCCCGTGGCTTCCTGGATCGCTTCGTCTTCCTGGCCGAGCGCTTCGGGCTGCGCCTCGCCCAGCCGGCGCACCGCGCTCGCTCGCACGCCGCCTGGTCGGTCACCCGCCGGCGCCGCGCAAGCGTCGTCCGGGAGACCGCCTACGTCGAGATCGGGCCCGTGAGCGCCTTCCACGCCGACACGTTCTCGACCCTGCTGCCGTTTCCCCCGCTGCGGGCCGGCTGGGGCCTGGACGCGCACTGGGCGGCGGTCGCCGCGCAGCGCGGCTGGCCGCTCGGGGTGATCGACGCCACCGCGATCCGTCATGGCCTGCGGCAGATCGCGGCCGCCTACGACCGAGGCGCCGCGGTCGCCGAGGGCCAGGCCTATCTCGCCGGGCGGCCGTATCTTCGCGCCGAGCAGGCCAATCGGACCCTGCGCGCGCACCGGAGCTGGCGGTGAGAGTCCTCGTGCTGGCCGAGTACTACCCACGGGCCGAGAACCCGGTGCTCGGCGTCTGGGCCCACCGCCAGGCTCTCGCCGCCCGGGACGCCGGCGCCGAGGTCCGGGTGCTGGTCCTGCACCGCCCGCTCCCTCCGCTGTCGGCCCTGCGTCGCGGGGATGTCGCGGGCCCTCCGAGCGGTCCTGGCCCAGCCGACGACGCCAGATCCGAGACGGGCTGATCGTGGATTACCTGCGCTACCTGTCCCCTCCCCGCCCCTGGAGCTACCCACGCTGGGGAGCGTGGGCGGCCCCGCTGCTGCGCCGGACGCTTCGCCGCGTGCGCGCCGAGTTCGCCTACGACCTCGTGCACGCCCACTACGCCGTGCCGGCCGGGGACGCGATCCGCCGCGCCCAGCCCGGCGTGCCGGTCGTCGTGTCGGTGCACGGAGGCGATGTCCTCGGCGCGCACGCGCACCATCCCAACGTCGCCGCCGCGCTCGGGCACGCCCGGCTCGTGCTCGCCAACAGCGCGGGCACCGCACGGCGCTGCACCGCGCTCGGCGCCCGCGCGACGCGGGTCGTGCATCTCGGCGCCGACCCCGCGCCGTCGCGCCCGGCGCCGGCCGCTCCGGCTCGGCCACCGCGCTCGGGCGCCCGAGCTCCGACCCTCGTCACGGTCGGCAACCTGATCGCGCGCAAGCGCCACGCCGACGTGATCGCCGCGCTTCCGGCGCTCGCCGCCCGCCATCCCGGGATCCGCTACGAGATCATCGGCGACGGACCCCAGCGCGCGGCGCTGGCCGCACAGGCCCGCGATCTCGGGGTCGCCGACCGGGTCACGCTCCGCGGTGCCCTGCCTCACCACCGAGGCGGTTGCAGCCGCCCGGCGCGGCACCCTGTTCGTGCTCCCGAGCGTCGACGAGGCGTTCGGCGTCGCCTACGTCGAGGCGATGGCGGCAGGCGTGCCGGCGGTCGGGTCCGCGGCGAGGACGGCCCGGAGGAGATCGCAGCCGCCGGAGGCGGGATCGCGCTCGTCGCGCCCCGCGATCCGATCGGCCTGGCCGCCGAGCTCGACGCGCTGCTCAGCGCGCCCGAGCGGCTCGCCGCGCTCGGCGCAGCGGCGCGCGCCACCGTGGAGGCGCATTTCACCTGGGCGGGCTGCGGCCGCGACACCGTCTCGCGCCTATGAGGACGTGCTGGCGTGAGCGGCGATCTCGCCCGACCCGCAGCCCGAGCCGCAGACGGCGAGCGGGGCCCCGGGAGCCTGAGCGGCGTGCAGGCCGTCGACGAACGCGTGCCGGTCAGGCCCGGGCCGGCCGTCGGGCGGCTGGATGCCGAACCAGTCCTCGCGGTCGGTGAGGTTGTGCTCGGGCGTGATCCACGTGTAGTAGATGACGGCGGCGATCCCGCAGTCCAGGTGCCCGAGCGCGGCCAGCGCCGAGCGGATGTAGCCGGGGCGGCGCCGCGCGGGCACGTAGCCGAGGGCGCCGCGGGGATGGATCACCCAGCCGAACTCGGTCACGTACAGCGGCACCGCGCCCATCCCCAGCGCCGTCAGCGTCCGGCGATCGTCGCGCAGCTTGGCGATCATCTGCAGCGGTATGCCGTAGGGGTGCACCGCGACCCCGTCGACCTGACCGGCGAGCCCGGGCTCGGCCGCGACCATCGCCGGCAGGGTCGCCGTCGGGTTGGTGAGCCCTCCGATCAGAACCCGCGTGGTCGGCACGGCCGCGGCGATCGCGGCGCGCGCGCGCGACGTACAGCTGGGCATAGGCCGCCGCGTCGGGCGTCGGGGTCCAGAACTCGCCGGCTGTCGGGCTCGTTCCAGATCTCGACCGTGGAGACCGGGTGAGCGGTCAGCTCCGGGTGAGCGATCCAGAACGCCCCTCCGGGCCCGTAGCGGCTCGCCAGCGCGGCGGCGTAGGCGGCGTAGTCGGCGTCGGAGGCCGGCGGCGAATGGTCCTCCCCGGCGACCGACTCGTTCCACGTCGCCGTGTAGTCGATGATCGGCAGCCAGGTCATCCCGTGGGCGGCGAGATCGCCGGCGATCGTGTCGTCGAACGTCCAGCTGTAGGCTGTGGACTCCGTTGACGGGCGGGTGCGGCTCGCTGAGCTCCCAGAGGGCGTCGCTGCGGGCGAGCGTCACCCCGGTGGCGGCGACCGCAGTCAGTTGGTCGTTGATCTGGGCCGGACTGTAGGTGCGGTCATTGAACAGCCGGTTGACGTTGATGCCGTAGACCTCCGCCGTCGGCGCGGGCAGCGACGGCGGTGAGATCGATGAGGTCGTCGCGCGACGCTCGTCGTGGTGCTCGTCGTCGCCGGACTCGTCGTGCTCGACGCCGACGCGGGCGGCGGCCTGACGCGGGCGATGCCGCTCATCGGACCCGCATCCGGCGAGCACGGACACGAGCACCGCGGCCGTCACGACTAGCCCGCCAGATCGATCGCACTCGCAGGTCCGCAAGCCTATCCGCCCGTCAGCCCCAAGGCGGTTCTACACTGCCGGGCCATCCTGGCCCCGGGTCGTCCATCTCCGACCGCCTGCGCGCGGTGAGCACGACCCGGCTGGGCCGCGATGCGGCGCGCGCCCGAGCGCGGGCGTGGTCGGCCGGCGTGGCGCTCGCCGCGCTGCTGGTCGCGCTCGCGCCCGCCACCAGCGGCGGCTTTGGCCCGTCGGTGTCCGGCTCGGCGGCCCACACCTGGGCCGAGATCGCCGTCACCCTGATCGGGGCGGGGACCTGCGCGCTGCTGCTCGTTCCTCGGTGTCCGCGGGCTCGGCCGCGGGACCGCGCCGGCGGCGCTGTTCGCTGTGCTGGCCGCGCTGACCGCCTCTCGATTCTGTGGTCGGTCCAACCCGACGGCTCGTGGCAGGCGGCCAACCTGACCGTCACCTACCTGCTCGCCTTCCTCGCCGCGATCGCCGCCGCGCGGATGTTTCCCGCTCGCTGGCGATCCGTGGTGGCCGGGCATCGGCCTCGCGATGGTCGCGCTGTGCGCCTACGGACTGCTCTCGAAGGTGTTTCCGGGGACGCTGGCGGCCGCCGCAGACCGACGGCCGGCTGCAGATCCCCTTCGGCTACTGGAACGCGACCGGTGCCGCCGCGGTCATCGGCCTGGCGCCGTGTCAGTGGGCCTGGCAGCGGCGCGAGGCGAGCGCCTGGGCGCGCGCGCTCGCCGTCCCGGGCGCGGCCGTGCTGCTGACCGTGACGGTGCTGTCCTACTCGCGGACCTCGCTGATCGTGGTCGTGATCGTGATCGGTGCGTGGCTCGCGCTGGTGCCCGGACGGCTGCGCTCGGTGGCCCTGCTCGCGCTCGCCGGCGCCGGCGCCGCGGTCATGGCCGGCTGGGCGCTGCAGCACTCCGCGCTGACCGGCAACAACATCGACCTCGCGGCGCGAAGCTCCGCCGGGCGCACCTTCGGCCTCGTCTGCGCGCTGGCCCTGATCGCCGTGACCGTCGCGGGCTGGGCGCTGGCCGATCGGGCGACCCGCCGGCCGCTCACCGCCCGGGTGCGCCGGCGCCTGGAGATCGTCCTGCTCGTCGGCTTGGCCCTGCTCCCCGTCGCCGCTATCGGCGCCCTGGCGGCGTCGTCGCGCGGCCTGACCGGGGAGGTCAGTTACGCCTGGACGTCGCTGACGAGCACCAGCGCCGGGGTCGACAACTCGGCCGGCCGCGTGACGCAGCTGGGCAACTCGCGTCCGATCTACTGGAGTGAGGGCATCACGGTCGGCGAACACGCGCTGTTCAAGGGGGTCGGCGCGCTCGGCTACGCCACCGCCCGGACGCGCTACACGCAGCGGCCCCAGATCACCTCGCACGCCCACAGCTATCTCGTGCAGACGTTCGCCGATCTGGGCCTGCTCGGGCTGGCCGTCAGCCTCGCGCTGCTGCTCGCCTGGGTGCGGGCCGCGGTGGCGGCGATCGGGCCGCTCCGGACGGCGCGGCGCGGGCGCGCCGATGGTCCGGGGCCCGATCGCGACGGCGAGCGCGATGGGCTCGTGACGCTGGCGATCGTCGTGCTCGCGTTCGGGGTCAGCTCGGCGGCCGACTGGACCTGGTTCTTCCCCGGGGTCACCGTCCCCGCGCTGCTGGCCGCCGGCTGGCTGGCCGGCCGCGGGCGTCCAGATGAGCGCGCCGAGCGCCCGGCCCATCGCCCGGCGCTCTCGCGCCGGCCGGGCACCGGCGCTGCCATCACCCTGATCGCCGCGCTGGCCCTCGGAGCGTCATGGCTGATCTGGCAGCCACTGCGGTCGGCTCAGGCCGCGAATGCGGCGGTGGCGGCGACCGACAGCGCGACCGCCTTCTCCGACGCGCGGGACGCGCGGGCCGCGGACCCGCTCGCGCTGCAGCCGCTGCTGGTCCTCTCGGCGCTGGATCGCGACGTCGGCGATCTCGCCGGCGCGCGCCGCGAACTGCTGACCGCGGTCGACCTGCAGCCCGAGAACGCCAACAGCTGGCTGGCCCTGGGCAGCTTTGACCTCACCGAGGGTCACCCGCGGCGCGCGCTGCTCTCGCTGACGCGGGCCTACGCGCTGGACCCCACCGTTCCGGTGACCGGTGAGACGCTCGCGCAGGCCCGGGCCGCCCTGCACACACAGACCACGCAGGCCACGCGTCGGCGAGGCGCCCGGCGGCGGCGCGCAATCGGCTGATCTAAAGCGGCAATCGGCCGCTCAGCGTGCGCTCGGCAGCGGGCGGCGGATCACCTGGGCACGTTGGCCACGCGAGCCGAGATACATGCCGGATTTCGTTGTGGGGCGCCCGAAGTGCGAACGTCGTGTCCAGCCGCACGCGCATCGGTGAGATCATCACCGATGCCCGTGGCCGAGCAGCAGATGGCGCAGTGGAGGCCTACCACCGGCGACGCGCACAGCGACCGAGTCAAAGCCGAACTCCCGCAGCAGCGCGGCGAGCGAGCGACGCGTGTAGAGGTGCAGGTGATCACCCAGCGGCGGCGCCAGCGACTCGATGCCATACCTGGCCAGCACGCACCCGGCCGTGGCTGGGGTCGTGAGCAGCAGCCGCCCCCGCGGGGCGAGCACCCGCCGGACCTCCGACAGCCAGTGACCCGTGTCAGCGACGTGCTCGATCACTTCGCTGGCCCAGACGAGCTCGAACGCACCGTCCCCGAACGGAAGCGCACCATCGAAGGGGACCCGGACAAAGTGCAGCGCGGGGTGCCGCCGGCGCGCCCGGATCAGTGCCGCCTCGGCGACGTCCGCGCCGATGACGGTATTGACCGCCTCGGCCAGCACCCCGGAGAAATGGCCGTCGCCGCATCCGAGGTCAAGGGCGCGGTCCGAGCCGTGCGCATGGGCGAGCAGGAAGCCCTGGCGCAGCGCCAGGTCGGGCGGACTGGGTGACGGCGGGGAGGCGCTCCCACAGCTCCTCGTAGTAGTCGCGCACGCTGCAAGTATCCCCACGGCACGACACCGGAGATGCGCCGGGGGATACAGTGGCCGCCCCGCGATGTCAGGCGCAATTGTCACCGCCGATCCCGCCCACACCTCGGACCGCACCGCGGTACAGCGTGCCTGTTCCCTCGTCACACCGAGCCGTTCGGCGCTGATGGGTCGCTGACCGCGTCGAGCGGCTGATCGCCGGACGCGTCGTGAAGGTCGCCTTTGACAGCCGCCCGGCCCGCGACGTCCGGGGCATCGGGCGCTACACGCGCTGCCTGCTGGCCGCGCTGCGCGCGACGGGAATGGCAACGGCGAGCTGATCGAGACGCACGACCCGCGTCACTGCGATGTCCTTCACTCCCCCTGGCTGGACGGCGCAGTGCTCCGCTGCCCGGTCCCGATGGTGGTCACGCTCCATGACCTGATCCCACTCAAGCGGCGCAGCGAGTACCTGCGCAGCGGACTGCGGTTTCGCCTGCGCTATCTCGCCGTGCAGCGGGCCAGCCGCGTGATCGTGCCCACCGCGGTCGTCGCCGAAGACGCGCACCGCGAGCTCGGACTCGGCCTCGAGCGGGTGGTCGTCATCCCCGAGGCGCCGGCCCCCGCCTTCCACCCCCGAGGGGCCGACGAGATCGCTGCGGTCCGCGACCGCTACTCGCTTCCCGAGGAGTACCTGTTGTGGGTCGGTGGGATGCGGACGCCGGATCCACGCAAGCGCGTAGCGGCGCTGGCCCGCGCCAAACGTGAGCTGCCGCTGGTGCTCGTCGGGCCGACGAGCCGCTGGGCCCGCGAACTGCCCGGGGTCCACGTCACGGGGACCGTCGACGATGACGATCTCGCCGCCATCTACACCGGTGCGCACGCGCTCGTCTTCCCCTCCGACGACGAGGGCTTCGGGTTGCCGCCGATCGAGGCCCTGGCCTGTGGGACTCCGGTCGCCGCCTGCGACGTCCCGGCCCTGCGGGAGGTGCTGGCCGACCGGGTCGCGCTCAGCGACGTCGATGATCTCGATGGGCTCGTACGTGACGCCGAGGCGCTCACCCGCCCGGCGCCGGCCGCGCCGGCGTGGAGCTGGGACGACGCCGCGCGGACGACCTGGAGCGTCTATGAGGATGCCCTCGCCGCGCCGCGGCCCGATCACCGCCGTCGGCATCCACTGGATCGCGGACGCGCCCGTCGGCGCAGCAGAAGCCCGGACCGAAGGCGGGCAGCGCCCGAGAGACTCCCCCACCGAATCCGACCGTCGTTCCATCGGACGCTCCGACGGGCGCCCGCAGCCCGAAGGGCGGCGACGCGCAGCGCCGGGGCTGAGACACGCGCCGGCGCTCGCCGGCGATGACGCGGAGCTCGGGAACGCCCAGCAGTGGCCTTCGGCGGATCAGCATCTCGCCGACCTAGCAGCTCGTGGACGAGGATCGGCACAGGTCACGGGCGAGGCCGGTCGCGCTCTCCTCTCCAAGGGCAACCTGACCGGGAAGACTCGGCGAGCACCGGCCCAATATGACCGCCTGGATGCTAACCGCGGCGGCGGGGATTATCGGCTCTCGAGCAGCAGCGTCACCGGTCCGTCGTTGACCAGCGAGACGGCCATGTCGGCCCCGAACACCCCACGCTGGGCGTCCAGAGCGGCGCAGAAGCGCTGGTAGAGGGGCTCGGCGTGCTCGGGCCGCGCGGCCTGCACGTAGCTGGGCCGGTTGCCGCGCCGCGCGTCCCCGTACAGGGTGAACTGGCTGACACACAGCACCTCGCGGTCGCCCGAGCGGCTCATTCATGCGGCCGTCGGCGTCCGCGAAGATCCGCAGCTGCCGGACCTTGGCCGCGAGTTGGTCGGCCTCCGCGTCGGTGTCATCGCCGTGGACGCCGAGCAGGACCAGCAGGCCGGGCCCGATCGCCGACACCTGCTCGCCGCCCACCGCCACGGCGGCGCGGCTGACCCGCTGGACCAGCGCCCTCACGCGTCTCGCAGCTCCGCCGCGGCACGCTCGGGGCTGACCACGTTCATGCCCAGCCCGGCCCCGAGCTCCAACCCGGCGAGGTGGGTCAGGCGGGGCAGGATGTCGATCCGCCAGCAGAACGCATCGACCCCCCGCGGCGCGGTTCGCACCCACAGGTTCAGCGGCGGACTGGCGCCGAGGTGACGGGCCAGGCGGCTCAGTGCCTCGTGCAGCAGGGCCGCGCCGGTCGGTCCGTCGTCCTCGAACCGTGCCCGCGGCGTGCGGGGGACGATCATCAGCTGGTAGGGGACGCGCGCGCCGTAGGGCGAGAGCAGGACCGCCTCGGCGTCGACCGCGACCAGGCGCTCACGCAGGCGCACCTCCTGCTGGACGAGGTCCCCGAGCAGGTTGCCGCCCATCGTGCGGCTCTCGTAGGCGCCGAAGCGTTCGCGCTCGCGTGCGATCGCGGCGGGCACGAAGTCAAACGCGTAGAGCTGAGCGTGGGTGTGGAGAGCGACGCCCCCGCCTCGCTGCGCTCGTTGACGATCAGGTGCACGCATGCCGCCTCGCCGTGGGCGCGCATCCGCTCGCGCCAGACCTCCACCGCGGTGACCACCTGACCGGGCTCGAGCTCAGCCAATGAGCTGACCGGAGTCCGGCGCATTGACGATCACCTCATGGCTGCCCTGGGCCGGCCCGGCCCAGAACAGATCGGGATGGCCGTCGGCGGGGGGATCTCAGCATCATCGGTCAGCGCCGGATACAGGTTGGGCACGACCCGGACCGTCCAGCCCGGCCCGTCGCGACCCGCCGCCATCCGGGCGCAGCGCGTACAGCTCGGGCGGTGTCTGATCCTCGTGACCGGCGCGCGAACGGATCCCGGGCCGGGTCGATCGGCGCCGCCGGCGGCCGCGGTCAGGCCGCTGCCGGGGCGGTCGGCGCGCTCGCCGGCGATCAGGACCCGCTGGCCCGTCAGCGGATCGATGCGCAGCTGCGTCAGAGGTTTTTCTCCATCGCGATGTGCTCGATGCCCGCCTCCATGAAGATTCGCCCCCGCGGCGACGTATCCGGACGCCCTCGTAGAGAGCGCGGGCGTAGGTCTGCGCGTGCAGGACGAGGCGTCGGGCCCCCGCCTGGCGGGCCTCCTGGTCAGCGAGGTCCAGCAACGCCGAGGCGATCCCGTGGCGGCGGGCCGATCCGGCTCACCGCGAGACGGCTGAACTGAACCGTGGAGCCGACGAACAGCAGCCGGCAGGTGGCCACGATCTCGTCCCCGGACACGGCCACGAGGTGCAGGGACTCGGCGTCGCGGCCGTCGAGCTCCTCGTGCGCGGGAACCCCCTGCTCGACGCAGAAGACCTCGTGGCGAACGGCCAGGATCGCCGCCATCTCCTCCTCGCCCCGGGCCCGGCGCACCTCATAGGTCAGCGCGCCGGTCATCGCAGCACGTAGCGCTTGATGTCGCGCTCGAGCGCGGCGGCGCTCTCGTAGGGCCCGGCGTGATCGAAGACGTAGGTGCGGTGGTTGCCGGCGGCGTAGAACAGGGTCTGCGGGAAGTAGGTCGAGGCGCCGACGGCACCGGCGATCTCCGAACGGCGGGTCAGTGAAGCTCGGGTAGGTGACCGGGAAACGCCGCAGAAAGGCGGCGCCCGGGCTGCCCGGTGCCGTCGTTGCCGTCGATGCCCAGGAACGCGACCCGGCGCCCGAGGGTCACGGCGCCTTCTGGAAGACCGGGAACTCGCTCTGGCAGGGACCGCACCACGAGGCCCATTTGTTGACCACCACCGGATAGCCGTGCAGCGCAGCGAGACGAGCCCGGAAGGCACTCAGCCCACCACCGAGCAACCGGTCGGCCTGCCCGTGCAGCGCCGCCAGCGTCGGCGGCGAACCGCGGAACGCGACGGTGACGTCATGCGGCGACGGCGCGGCGTTCCTGGCCGGAGCGCTCGCGCCGCAGCCGGCCAGCGCCGCGGCCCCGATCAGAGGCAGGATCAACCGAGTGCAGACACCCACGGAGGACAGCTTGCCACAGGCTCACCCGGAGCCGGCGGATGCATCTGCTTAAATACTGTCTATCCTCTTGCCAGACGGCGGGGGGACGCTTCTGAGGAATACTCGTCGTACTTCGGTGCTCGCCACCGAGGCCGCCTGAACCGCTACGACCTTTCCGCCGCGGTTCGCTCATCCTGACGCAACCTGCCAACACGTATGGGTGTCTCCACCCCCTTTCCGAGTCCTGACGCGATCGCACGCGCTGAGCGGTTGACCCGCGAGCGTTTTGTCTATGACGGCGAAACGCTCGAGGACGCCCTCGCCCCCGGCTCTCCACGCCGCCGGGCGCTCGACGCTGCCCTCGTCGAGGTCGACGCGGGCCACAAGCAGCCCTCGGTGCAGTGGCGCCGGGAGTTCTCGCTGCTGCTCGGGCTCGAGCGGATCCTCTCCCAGGAGGAGCCGCACCTCGTCGACGGCACCGTGCTCTCCGCCCATCAGGTCGACGCGCTCTCGGGCACCCTGACCGCGCTGATGGCCGAGGCGCAGCGCGCGGCCGCCAACGGCAACGGGAGCGACGGCCGCGAGCGCGGACGACGGAGGAGGCCGACGAGCTCGACGAGCTCGACGCCGGGACGCCGACGACGAGGATGCTCGCCGACGCGGCCGCGACGCGACGCCGGCGAGGATGACGCCGCCGAAGCCGATGACGAGCCGACGACGACGAGGACGAAGACGACGACGATCCCCTCGGTCCCGTCTCCGACGCGAGACGACGAGGACGAGGACGAGGACGGCGACGACGACGAGGACGAGGACGACGGAGCCCGAGGAGCCCGAGGAGCCCGAGGACGAGGAGCCCCAGGACTGGCAGGACGAGTCCGACGACGAGGGGGAGGGCCAGCTCGGCGAGCAACCCGAGGATCCCAACGCCGCCAAGCGCTTCTGGTTCGAGCACGCCACCGGCGCGGGCAAGACCGTCGCCGCGCTGGGCTTCGTGGAGGCATCGCGGACCGGCGGCGTGCTGATCCTCACCCACCGGCGCAACCTCGTTGACCAGTTCCACGGCGAGCTCCGCGACCGCGGCTATCGCGATCGGATCGCCGGTCCGCTGCTCGACGGACAGGACGCCACCAACGGCCCCGTGACCGTCGAGACCTATCAGTGGTTCGTCCGCAACGCCGGACGGATCTCCGACGCGTACACGATCGTCATCTGCGACGAGGCCCATACCGCGCTGGGCGAGAAGACCTCGGCATCGATCCGGGCCTGGGCGGGACCGGTGTTCGTCGGCATGACCGCCACCGGCGCGCTCATCGCCCGCCACGTCACCGATCTGTTCCCCACCCAGACGAGCCGCTTCGATCTCGCCCAGGCGGCCCGCCGCGGCGTCATCTCGCCGCTGCGCTGCATCCGCATCCCGCCGGGACCCGGCGTGCGGACGATCGCCAAGGTCCCCCTGCGCCGCGGCGAGGTCGACACCGAATTCGACCAGGAGATGCTCGCCGAGCTGCTGGACCAGACGCCCGTTCAACTTCGCCATCGCGGACCTCTACAAGACGCGCTTCAACGGGGTTCCCGGAGTCGTCTACGCGGCCGGCGTCAAGCACGCCTACAACGTCGCCGCAGCGTTCCAGGCGATCGGGATCAAGGCCAAGGGCGTCTCGGGTGAGACCCCCAAGCGCGAACTGGCGCGGATCCTCGCCGACTACGAGTCGGGCAAGGTGGATGTGCTCGTCAACGCGCAGCTGCTCGCCGAGGGCTGGAACAGTCCCCGGGCGACGATCTGCATGCATCTGGCCCCGACCGCCTCCAAGCGGATCTATCAGCAGCGGGTCGGCCGTGTGACCCGGCGCCATCCCGGTAAGGAGGCCGGGATCGTGATCGACTTCGTCCATCCCGCCACCAAGCACGACGATCCCGTGGTCACCCTGCACTCACTGCTGGACCGTGACGTCTACCGCGGCGGGGCGATCGTCGTCGGTCCGGTCCGGCGCGGGCGCGGCCGGCGTGTGCGCGTCGAGCGCCGCGTACTGCCGGTCACTCCTGATCCCGAGCGGCGGGCCGAGGTCTTCGAGCGCGAGCTGTGGCGGATCGCGGTCGAGAACCTCGATTACGGCGAGCAGCACGTCTGGGCGGCTCTGGCCGGCGCCCGTGTGGCCCCCAACGGCTGGCGGCGCGCCAAGGCGATGCTGCACTTCGACCGCCAGGGTGAGCTCAAGCGCCGGTTCCTGCTGACCGCCGTGCAGCGCAACCGTAATGCCCAGCTGCGCCTACGGGCGCTGCAGGAGATCGCGGCCGCGAAGGATGCCGAGGCGTTTGACGAGTCGATCGACATCATGGGCGGCTGGCCGCGAGACGAACGTCGCGAGGGAGTCAAGATCATGCTCCAGGCGCTTGCCGAGCGTCGGATCGGCCGCCGTGACCAGGCCAACGCCTGGATCTGGCGGATGGCCGAATACACGCGCGAGGTCCACGAGGAGTACGCGGTGCAGCGCTGGCCCGAGACCAAGCGCCTGCTCGGCCTGCTCGTCAACTCCAGCGGCTCGGCCCACGCCCGTAACGCGCGGCGGCTCGTTCATGCTTCGCGCAAGGAGGATCGCCGGCTGTCGGCGGCCCTGCTCGCCGCCGCCCTCGCGCACACCCCGGAGGCCGAGGAGGCCCTGCGCGGCGCCCGGACGCGGATGGCTCGTAAGCCGGCCGCGCTGGCGCGCGAACTGCTACGCAACTTCCCCAAGGGCCGGCGCAGCAACAAGCGCCGCCGCCGCAAGGCCGGCGGGGGCACCGCCGACGAGAACGGCACTGCGGCCAAGGGGAGCCGGGCGCAGGAGACGCCGAAGGAGACCCCCAGCGATCGCCCGGCGCCCAAGCCCCGGCGCCGGAACCCGCGCAAGCGCCCCGACACCAACGTCAAGGATCTGGATCGCGGTGATGACGGCGGAGACGCTGGAAGCCCCGCCGAGGAGGCGGCCTAACCGAGATCCTGCGGCGGGGGCTCGAGGTGAACCTCGCCCGCGGCCAGCGCCGTCTCACCGTCGCGGGTGAGGACCCGCAGCCGGCCCTCTTCGTCGATCCCCTCGGCGGTACCCGTGCCCAGCGCCCAGCGGACCTGGCGGCCGCGCAGCGCATCGCGCCCGCGGATCGCCGACAGCACCTCGGGCGAACTTGCGGCCAGCCAGCGCGTCAGAGCGCCGAGCAGACGTTCGAGCGTCGGCTCGATCGCATCTGGCGCGAGGCCCATGGTTGTGGCGCGGTCGCGCAGCTCGGACGGGAAGTCCTCGGGGCGCAGGGCGACGTTCAGGCCGATGCCCACTACCGCCCAGCGCTCCTGCGGGCGCCCCTCGACGAGAATTCCCGCGACCTTGCGCCCGGCGATCAGGACGTCATTGGGCCATTTGACCCGCGCCGCCTCCCCGGCGACCTCGGCCACGGCCATTCCGGCCGCCAGCGGCAGCAGCCGCGGCGGGTCGCGCACAACCAGCGAGCACAGCAGCGCCCGGCGGGGCGGGGCGGACCACACGCGGCCCTGGCGGCCGCGGCCCGCGCTCTGCTCGTCCGCCGTGACCAGCGTCCCGTGCGGCGCTCCGGCGATGGCCAGCGCCTGCGCTCGAGAATTGGTCGAATCCGTGCTGCGCAGGTGCAGGCGGGGTCGGCCGAGCTCGCCCACCGCTGCGGGCAGGCCGATCACTGCGGGCGGATGCGCAGCTCGTCGTCGATCGTGACGCCGAGCCGAACCGCTGCATCCCCGTGGCTGACCGCGACCGACAGGCGACGCGCGGCATCCTCGTAGAGCAGCAGCTCGCCGCGCCCGACGTCCGCGAAGGTCCGTGCGTATTGAGCGGGCAGCGCGCGCTCGAGATCTGGAGCCACGAGGGCGACGTGGCCGAGCTTGAGCCCCGAATCGGCGAGGTCCTCGTGGCCCGCATTGAGCTGCAGGTTGCCGAACCCGTCCACGTATCGGACATGGGCGACCAGTGTGCCGTCCTGCATGGAGGCGACCGGCAGCTCGAGACCGACCAGTTCGGCCGGGTCCAGAGGGTCGCCGACCTCGGCCAGCGAGACGCCGCCGGCCAGCGCCGCGGTCACCGGAGCGAAGATGTCGCGTCCGTGGAAGGTCGCCGAGACGGGCTCCAGGCGAAACGACGAACGAGCGATGTCGGCCCCCGCGATGACGCCGCCTCCCTGCTCGGCGGCGAGCATCAACAGGCCGTTGTCGGGCCCGACGAGCAGGCGGCCGTCGGCGAGCTCGAGCGCGACCGCGCGCCGTTGCGCTCCGACGTCGGGGTCGACGACCGCGAGGTGCACGCCGAGCGGCATGAACGCCAGCGCCTCGGCCAGCACCACCGCGCCCGCTCGGGTGTCATGGCGCCGAATGCCGTGAGTGAGATCGATGATCCGCGCCGCGGGGCAGATCGTCGCGATCACGCCGTGGCAGACGCCGACGAAGTCGTCGGCGAGCCCATAGTCGGACAGGAACGTGATGGTGGGCGGAATCGGATCGGCCATGGCAGACGGCGACACGAAACTATCGGACCGACGCGTCGGCGACGATCGCCGCGACGAGACCGTCGATGTCGTGCCGGTCGGCCTCGACATCGGGTTCGCGCCCGTGCTCCCGCAGCGTCTCGCTGGTCACCGGCCCGATGCTGGCCAGCCGCGTGCCGGGCCCGAGCGCATCGGCGGCCGCGGCGAAGAAGAAGCGCACTGTGGAGGACGAGGTAAAGGTGACGTAGGCAGCGCGGCCCACCGCGGCGAGCTCCGCATCGGTCAACGGGTCGGCGACGGTCTCATACAGAGCCGTCACGTCGACCTCGGCCCCGCGCGCACGCAGCGCGTCAGGCAGAACATCGCGCGCCTGCGCGGCGCGGGCGACGAGCGCACGGGACACGGGCACATCGGCGAGCGCCTCGATGAGCCCCTCGGCCACGAAGCGTTCGGGTACGACATCGGCGATCAGTCCGTGCTCGCGCAGGGCCGCCGCCGTGCCGGGTCCGATGGCCGCCACCCGCGCTCCGTGAAACGCACGCGCGTCACGCCCGGCGGCGTGCAGACGTGCGAACAGCTCCCGCACCCCGTTGGGACTGGTCAGGCAGACGAGGTCATAGCGTTCGAGCTCGGGGGCGCGTCCGGCCAGTGGGGCGATCCGGATCGCCGGCGTCTCGACCGCCTCGGCGCCGAGCTCGCGCAACCGTGCCGCGAGCCCCGAGGCCTGGGCGCGGGCTCGCGTCACGGCGATCGTCCGGCCGGCCAGCGGCCGTGTCTCGAGCCATGCGAGCTGATCGCGCAGCGCCGCCACCGCACCGAACAGCGAGATCGCCGGCGCGCGGATGCCGGCCTGAACGGCAACGTCGGCGATCGTCGCCAGTGTGCCCGTCACCACGCGCTGTCCGCTCAGGGTTCCACGCTCGATCACGGCCGCGGGCTCATCGCCGTCACGGCCGCCGGATCGCAGCCGCTCGGTGATCTGGGGCAGCTGCCGGACACCCATGTAGACCACCAGGGTGCCTGGGAACGCGGCCAGGGCGGGCCAGTCCAGAGCGGTATCGGGTTTGTCAGGGTCCTCGTGGCCGGTCAGGAAGGCGACGGCACTGGCTGCGTCGCGGTGGGTGACCGGGATGCCGGCGTAGGCGGACGCCGCCACGCCGGCGGTGATGCCCGGGACGACCTCAAACGCGATCCCCGCCTCGTGCAGGGCCTCGGCCTCCTCCCCGCCCCGGCCGAACACGAACGGGTCGCCACCCTTGAGGCGGACCACATCACGTCCGGTCCGGCCGTGCTCGATCAGCCAGCCGGTGATCTGCGCCTGACCGACGGACGGGCCGCCGCCCTCCTTGCCCGCGTAGATCAGCTCCGCGTCGGGCCGGGCGCCGTCCAGGGCAGTGGCGGGAATGAGGCGATCGTGGACGATCACGTCGGCGCGGGCGATCAGCTCGAGCGCCCGCGCGGTCATCAACCCAGGGTCTCCGGGACCCGCTCCGACGAGGTACACGGTCACGCCATCACCAGCCGCTCGGCTTGTGCCAGCAGCTCGCGAGCGCCCGCGGCGAGCATTCGCTCGGCGCACCGCAGTCCGGCCTGGGCCGGCGGCCCCGAGACGCGGTCGCGCAGCCATGCCGACCCGTCGGGAAGGCCCACCCAGCCCGTCAGCTGCACCTCGTCGGCACCGATCGCCACGGCGTGAGCGCCGACGGGGGTGTGACAGGAGGCCCCGAGAGCGTGCACCAGCGTGCGCTCCGCGTCGAGGCAGGCGGTGGCCACGGGATCGATCACGGGGGCCACCACGGAGGGCTCGATGGCACCGCTGCGGGCCTCCAATGCGAGTGCTCCCTGACCGGCCGCGGGAACGAGCGCGTCGAGCCGGGCCCCCGCCTCGGCCTCACGACCGAGGCGCTGCAGCCCGGCGTAGGCGAGCACGAGAGCGTCGGCATGGCCTGCCGCGAGCTTGCGCAGGCGGGTGTCCACGTTGCCACGCAGCGCGACGATCTCCAGGTCGGGCCGCAGTGCGCGCAGCTGGGCCGCGCGGCGCAGGCTGCTCGTCCCCACGCGAGCTCCGGGCGCCAGCATCTTCAGCGAGGACGCCCCGCACAGGGCGTCGCGGGCGTCGGCTCGCTCGGGCACGGCGATCAGCTCCAGGCCGGCGTCGAGTTCGGTCGGCACGTCCTTGGCCGAGTGCACCGCGATGTCGATCCGGTCCTCCAGCAGGGCCCGCTCGAGCTCGGAGACCCACCGTGATTTGTCCTCCACGGCAGCCCCACGATCCCCCAGCGTGGTGATCGGAACGATCTCGACCCCGGGCCCGAGCCGCTGCGCGACCCAGCGCGCCTGGGTCAGCGCGAGCGCGCTGCCGCGCGTGCCGAGCCGCATCAGGCTCGGGAGCGGCCGCCGGCGCCGGAGCGCAGCGCCCGCACGTTCGCGGGCGGCGGCTCGGCTTCGACCACGGCCGGCTGCGCTGCGTCGGCACCGAGCGCGTCCTCACCGACGCTCAGCCCGAACAGGTCCCGGACGAGTGCCATACGGGCGTGCACCCGGTCGTCACGCATCTCCTTCATGTGCAGCGTGGGATCGTGCAGCAACCGCTTGACGATCGCGCGGGCGACGGCGTCGACGCGCTCGAGATCGCGGGGCGAGGCCGACTCCCACTTGCCGGCGTTCTCGGCCACGACGTGCTCGGCGATCGCGTTGGCGTGCGTGCGCAGCGCTGTCAGCGTCGGCAGCACCTCCAGCGAGCCGAGCCAGACCGCGAAGGACTGGATCTCCTCGGCGATGATCCCCTCCGCCTTGCGGGCCTCGGCCTGCCGGACCTTGCGGTTGCGGTCAGCGACAGCCTCGAGATCGTCGATGTCGCGCAGCGTCACGCCCTCCAGGCCGGCACAGGCGGAGTCGATGTCGCGCGGCACGGCGAGGTCGATCAGCAGCATCTCGCGCCCGGCACGTTCGGTCATGACCTCGGCCAGTTCGCGGACCTCGAGCAGCAGATGCGGCGAGCTGGTGGCCGCGACGACGATGTCGGCGGCGAGCAGTGCCTGGGGCAGCTCGTCGAAGCTGACGGTGCGGCCTCCGTAGCGCCGGGCCAGACTGAGGGCGCGATCGCGGCGGCGGTTGGCCACGAACACCGTCCGGGTGCCGCTGTCGGCCAGCGCGCGGGCGGTCAGCTCGGCCGTCTCCCCGGTGCCGACGATCACGACCTCGCGTCCGGACAGATCCGACAGTTGCTCGCGGGCCAGGGCCACCGCGACGCTCGGCAGGCTGAGCTGGCGCTCGCCGATCGCGGTCTCGGCGCGCACCCGCTTGCCGGTGCTCAGGGCGGCCCGGAACAGGTGATTGGTGAGTGGGCCGGCCGTCTCGAGCCCGAGCGCCGCCTCGTAGGCGCGCTTGACCTGACCCTGGATCTCGGCCTCGCCGATGATCATCGACTCCAGACCCGACACGACGCGATACAGGTGCCGGGCGGCGTCGCAGTTACGGTGCGAGTAGATCGCGGTGGCCAGCCCGGTGGGCCGGATCCCGGCCTGACGGGCGAGCATGGTCAGCACCGTGCTCTCGGCCTCGACGGGATCGCCGACGACGAGATACAGCTCGGTGCGGTTGCAGGTCGAGACGGCGACAGCCTCGTGGACCTCGGTCTCCCCCCGCAGGTCGCGCAGGAATTCGGCGGCGCGGCTGTCGGGCAGGGCGAGCCGCTCGCGGACCTCGACGGGGGCGGTCCGGTAGGACGTGCCGATGGCCAGCAGCTCGCTCACGCCCCGACCGCCTCGCGCTGAGCCGCGGCCGCGTCGTCGCGCTCACGGGCGGCCTCGACGTCGCGCTGAAGCGCGGCCAGCTCGCGCTCGGTCCGTTGCGCGCGAGTGGCCATGATCGCCACATACACGAGGATCAGCACCACGAACACGAGGTAGGCCCCGGCGACGAACTTGCCCGACTTGCCCAGCGGCAGCGCGGGCGCGATCGCGAACACGACGTTCACGACGGCGCCGCGCTCCGTCCCACGGGTCGCAGCGCATCGTCGCCAAGCAACGTGCGCCGCAGGCGGCGCACCTGCACTCGAGCGTTCTTGCTCGTCATCTCGTATTTCCACAGCGTGAGGTACAGCAGCGTGATGCCGAGCAGCGAGATGTAGAAGGTCAGCGCCATCGAGCCGGGCAGGTGGCCACCCTCGAGCGTCAGCACGCGGGGATGCACGTACTGCTGGGCCAGGCGCACGGCGATGAAGTTCAGGGGCACGAAGGCGGCGGCGGTGACCGAGAAGACGCTGGCGTAGCGCGACTGGCGCTCGGGATCCTCGATCGAGAAGCGCAGCGGCTGATAGGTCGCGAAGAGCAGGATCACGATCAGGAACGAAACGAGCGTCGGCTCATTCCACACCCACCAGTGCCCCCAGGACGCCTTGGCCCAGATCGCCCCGGTGATGAGGGCGCCGATGCCGAAGATCAGCGCCATGTGAATGGCCACGTAGGAGCGCATGTCCCACTTGCGATCGCCGGTGCGCAGGTACAGCGCCGCGAGGACCCCGCCGGCGATGAAGCCGCACAGCGTCACGATCGCCAGCGGCACGTGGATGTAGAAGATCTTCTGGACGAAGCCCTGGTCGGCGTCCAGCGGCGCATAGAAGAAAATCAGCGCCAGCGCGGCGGCGATCGTGGCGATAGTGGCGAGCGAGAGGCTGCGGAGCCCCTTGCCGTACGTGGTCGAGGGCATGTGTGGACTAGTCCTCCAGAAGGAAGTCGAACACCGCGTAGGCGAGCAGTGCGAACACCAGATCATAGAGACCGAGGATGGCCAGCCATCGTCCCGGCGGCGAGCCCGAGCTGTGCGCGGTGAGCAGCGGCCCGATCGCCCGCGAGGTCGCGATCAGAGCGGGGATCAGCAGCGGCAGCGAGATGACCGGCCCGATCAGATCGCGCGCGCGGGTGTGCACCGCGATCGCCGACACCAGCGTGCCGATCACGGCCAACCCCACATCGGCGAGGATGAGAACCAGAATCATGCCCGGCAACGCGGGTCCGAGCGACGTTCCGAGCAGGAACAGGCCGAACGCCGGCACGGCGATCACCTCCAGCGCGGCCAGGAACAGGAACAGCGCCGAGGCCTTGGCGACCAGCATCGCCGTCCGGTCCACGGGCGCGAGCAGGAAGGCGTCAAAGCCCCCCTGTTCGCGCTCGGCCACGAACAGCCGGTTGATCCCCAGGACGGCGGCGAACAGCAACGTGGCGGTGAGCACTCCGGCGGCCAGCTGGCCGTCGATCGCGTCGCGGTTGATGCCGAAATGGAAGATCACGAAGGTGACCAGGGCGAGCAGCACCATCGCCGGCACGGTCTCCATCGTGCGCAGCTCGAGGCGCAGGTCCTTGCGCAGGACGACCAGGGCGGTCCTCATGCGTAGAGCGCCTCCAGGCGCGCGTCATCGAATCCCTCCGGCTCGCCGGCATAGACGGGCCGGCCACCCTTGAGGGCCAGCACGAGATCGGCCTCGGCCAGGGCTGCGCGGGGATCATGGCTGGTCAGCACCCGGGTCACGCCAGAGGCGCGTCCGATCAGCGGCTCGACGAGCTCTGAGGCGCCGGGATCGAGATTGGCCCGCGGCTCGTCGAGCAGCAACAGCGCTGGGCGATGCAGAACGGCGCGCGCGATCGCCATCCGCTGCACCATCCCCCGAGACAACAGTCGTACCGGCTCATCGTCGCGGCCCTCCATCCCGACCGCGGCCAGCACCTCGGCGATGCGTGATTCCTCGACGCGATGCAGACGCGCGTGGTAGAGCAGGTTCTCGCGTCCGGTCAGGTCCCGGTAGAGCAGCGGCTCATGGCCGAGCAGTCCGAGCCGTCCTCGCACCGCCCAGCCGCGGCGCGGTAACGGCTCGCCGAGCACCGACACATCGCCCGCGTGCGGGCGCAGCAGCGTGGCGAGGATCCGGAGCAGGGTCGACTTGCCGGCCCCGTTACGGCCCAGCACGGCCAGCGTCGCGCCGGCCGGAACCCGCAGCGACACCTCCCGCAGGGCGGTCCGCTCGCCGAAATAGCGAGTCAGACCGGCCAGCTCAATGGCCGGGTGTGCGCTGTCCACCCGTGCGGTTCAGGGTTTCCACGGCGTGTTCGAGCGTCGGCGCGATGACCGGGAACAGCTCGCCGATCGCCTTGGGATTGCCGGGGAAGTTGATGATCAGGGCATGCCCGGCGATCCCCGACACGCCCCGGGTGAGGATCCCCATCGGGGTGTGGCGTACCGCCTCGGCGCGCATCGCCTCGGCGTAGCCGGGCGCCTGACGGTCGATGACCGCCAGCGTCGCCTCGGGAGTGACGTCGTCCGGCGTGAAGCCGGTGCCGCCGGTGGTCAAGATCAACTGCGCGCCGTCGTGCACCTGGGTGCGCAACCACGCCTCGATCGCGACCTGCTCATCGGGGAGCACATCCTGGACGACGATCTCGGCGCCGGCCGCCCGGGCCGCCTCGGCCAGCGCGACTCCGGAGCGGTCCGCGGTCGTGCCCGCGGCCACAGAGGTGGACACGGTGAGGATCGCGGCTCGCATGCTGCTGAGCATACGTTCCAAGCCGTTTCGCCCGGTCCGGGGTCCGTCAGGTCCGGTGCCACTCGCCCGAACGGCCGCCCGACTTGCTGAGCAGGTGCACACCGGTGATCTCGGCCCCGCGCTCGACGCCCTTGACCATGTCGTAGACGGTGAGCGCGGCGACGCTGGCCGCCGTCAGCGCCTCCATCTCAACCCCGGTCGGACCGGTGGTGCGGGCCTCCGCGGTGAGCTCGATGGCGCCGGCGGCCTCGTCGATCGTGCCGTCTACGCCGACGTACGTGAGGGCGAGCGGATGGCACAGCGGAATCAGGTCCGAGGTGCGCTTGGCGGCCTGGATGCCGGCGATCCGAGCCGTGGCGAGCACGTCACCCTTGGGCGCGTTGCCCGCCGCGATCAGCCGCGCGGTCTCCGGGCTGACGTTCACGATGGCCCGCGCGATGGCGATGCGCGCCGTGGGCGGCTTGGCGCCGACGTCGACCATCCGGGCCTGGCCGTCTGAGTCCAGGTGAGTGAGCTCACTCATCGCCGCCGCCGGGTGGTCAGTGTGCCGCGGCGGGCGTGTGGGCCTGCTGGGCCTCGGTGATCAGCTCGCGGACGCGGGCGCGGTCCCCGTTGCGCAGGAGGGCAATCGGGTCCGGGTCGCCGTTGACGATCGACTCGAAGAACAGCTTGCGATCCTGGTACGTCGGCAGCGTTCCCTTGGCCCAGCCGCGGACCTCGTTGAGCATCACCGCCAGGTCGGCGTAGGCCTCCCCGAACAACTCGGAGATCTCGCGCTTCATGCGCTTGGCCAGGGCCGGGGACGCGCCGGCGGTCGAGATGGCGACCGCGAGCGGGCCAGTGCGGACGATCGCGGGCAGGATGAAGTTGCACAGCGGCGGCACGTCCACGACGTTGACGAGCATCGCCCGGCGCTCGGCCGCGTCATAGACCGAGATGTTGACGTCTGTGTCATTGGTGGCCGCGATCGCGATCAGGCTGCCCTCGAGGTCACCCTGCTCGAACGTGCGCCGCATCCAGGTGATCGAGCCCTCGGCGGCGAGCGCTTCGATCGCGGGGTGGGCGTCGGGGGCGACGACGGTCACAGCAGCGTCGCAGGCGAGCAGGCCCTCGACCTTCTCCAACCCGATGTCCCCAGCCCCGACCACGAGGCAGCGGCGGCCGCTGAGCTTGAGACAGGCGATGTAGAACGGGGTCTCGAGCATCCCCTGCACGCACGTCTGATCGCAGATTCCCTTGCGGAACTGGCAGACGCACTCCTTACCGGCATAGGCCTGAGCGGGCATTGCTCAAGGGTACCCAGTCGCGATCACCGGTCCCGGCGAACGGGCCTCGGGACAGCGTCCCGAATCCGGTTGGCAGGCAGATGGGAGGCTATGTGGTCGTTTCGTCTGCCACCCGGGTCGCGTCGCCAGAGGATCCGGCGAAACCAGGGACCTCAGCGACGCAGCGCGTCTCGGGCCAGACGCGACCCGAGCCGCAGCAGCGGCGAGGTCCCGGCCCGCAGAGCGGCGGCCCGGATCGAGGGCCGGCCGTAGAGGATCGATGCGGTCTGCTTGAGCGCGTGGCCGAGCGTTTCGTCGTAGGGATGCCACCACGGGTTGCGGATCGTGGAGGGCTCCCAGACGCGCAGCTTGACGTTGACGCACTCATAGAGGCCGAACTTGGAGTGGGTCCGGCCGAGCCCGGATTCCTTGACCCCGCCCCAGGAGCACTGGCAGGCGCCGTGGCTGAACATGTGGTCGTTGATCCAGACCATGCCGGCTTGCAGCTCGCGGGCGATCCGCTCGCCCCGGTCACGATCCGAGGTCCAGACCGAGGCGCCGAGGCCGAAGGCGCTGTCGTTGGCGAGCGCGAGGGCGTCGTCCTCGGTGTCGCAGACCATGATTGGCAGAACGGGTCCGAAGATCTCCTCCCGCATGATCCGCATCTCGTGCGTCACACCGGTGAGGACGGCGGGCGCGTAGAAAACACCCGTGCACCCGGCGGGCGCGGCCGCGGGGCCGCCGCAGAGCAGACTCGCCCCGTTGGCGACCGCGTCGTTGACCAGCTCGGCCACGAGCTCGAACTGCTCGCGCGAGATCATCGGGCCGATCTCCGTGGTCCAGCTGTCGGGATCACCGACCCGCAGGGCCTGCGCACCGCGCACGACTCCGGCGATGAAGTGCTCGGAGACGTCGCGCTGCACGTAGACGCGTTCGATCCCGGCGCAGGTCTGCCCGGCATTGGCAAAGCCACCCCACAGCGCGCCCGCGATCGCGTGGTCGAGGTTGGCGTCGCCCAGCACGACCATCGGATCCTTGCCGCCGAGCTCGAGCACGGAGCCCTTGAGTTGGCGGGCACACGACTCCCCCACCCCGCGCCCGGTCTCGACCGAGCCGGTGAAGAAGATCTTGGCCACGCTGGACTCGACCAGCGCCGCCCCGGTGCCGGGACCGTGGATGATCCGGACCAGACCCTCGGGGATCCCGGCCCGCTCGAGCACCCGCAGAATCCGCTCACCGATCAGCGGGGTCAGCGACGCCGGCTTGAGCACGACGCCGTTGCCGGCCATCAGCGCGATCGCCACTTCGCCGAGGGGGATGCTCCACGGATAGTTCCAGGGCGCGATCACGCCGATCACGCCGAGCGGCTCGTAGGTGAAGGCCGAGCGCTTGGTCTTCAGGAACAGCTGGGGCATGGCCAGTGGCTCGTCGGCGAGGATCTGCTGGCCATCGCGCGCGATCCAGGTCAGCGCGTCGATGGTGGGCAGGATCTCCATCGTGAACGCCTCGTTGCGGGGCTTGCCCTGCTCGGCGACGATCAGGTCCCGGATCTCGTCGGACTCGTCGATCAGGACCTGGGCGGCACGTTCGAGATACCGGGCGCGGTCGCGCAGGGTGAGCTGAGCCCAGAACGGCTGCACCTTGGCCACCGCATCGACGACGCTCTGGACGTCGGCGGGGACCGTCGTGGGCACCGAGCCGAGTGCGGCCCCGGTGGCCGGATTGCGCGACTCGAGGGTCGCGGCGGCAGTCGCGGTCACGGCGCGAAGGCTAACGGTCGGCCCAAACGGTGATCACATCATGCGGCCCGCGCGCGGGCCAGAGCTTCGGCGCGGCCCAATAGGGCCTCTCCCAGCAGGGATCCGACGCCGGGCGCCTGCTCGGTGTCGGCCACGACCAGGGTCCGGGCGCTGTCGGCCCGATCCAGATCGATCGAGCCGAATCCGACGATGGTTTCGGCGCTGCCGACCAGGGCCGTCGCACACAGCAGCAGGCGCTCACGGGGATGGGAGCGCAGCAGCCGTTCGAGCTCGAGCCGGGTCAGCCCGTGGCCCTCGCGCGCGAACAGATCCTCGATTCCGCGCAGATCCCGGATGCGGGCGAGCCGCAGGATCACCCGCGGTCCCCCGGGAGGGGCGTAGGAGCGCGCGAGAAGGGCGCCGGGATCAAAGGTCGAAGCCATTGCTACAGGGTAGTAGCTTTGGTACACCGGCTGTGCAAGATCGGTTACACAACGCGTGGCGCACCGACCGGCGCCACCGGGCGCCGCGGCGGTACCGTGAAGGCCGTGGATGATGACCAACTGACGCTCGGTGCCTCGATCAGCCTGCGCCATCTGCCGCTGGCCGAACGAATGCGACCGCGGACCCTCGACGAGGTCGTGGGCCAGCCTCAGCTCACGGCCGGGGACGCTCCCCTGCGCGTCGCTCTGGCCTCGGGCGCCCCGCACTCGATGGTGCTCTGGGGACCACCGGGGACGGGCAAGACGACGATTGCTCTGTGCGTCGCCAAGGAGGTCGATGCCGAGGTCGAGCAGCTCAATGCCGTCACCGACGGGATCAAGGAACTGCGGGCGGTCATCGCCCGCGCCGAGCAACGGCGCGGGATGGGGGGACGCACGCTGCTGTTCATCGATGAGATCGCGCGCTGGAACAAGGCCCAGCAGGACGCACTACTGCCGTACGTCGAGAACGGGACCGTCGTGCTGGTCGGCAGCACGACGGAGAATCCCGGCTTCGAGCTCAACCGAGCGCTGGTCTCCCGCCTGCAGGTCCATGTCGTCCTGCCTCTGCAGGACGAGGACCTGACCGAGCTCGCCCGGCGGGCACTGACCGATGCCACCCGCGGTGTGGGCATCCCGGCTGACGACGCGCGGGCGCCCTACGAGCTCGAGCCGGCGGCGGCCGAGCACCTCCTGCTGACCTCCAATAGCGACGCCCGGCGGCTGCTGGGCACGGTCGAACGCGCCGCACAGCTCACGCCCGGCGGCGGGCTGATCGAGCTCGCGACCGTGGAGAAGGCCGTCGGTCAACGGGCCGTCTCCTACGACAAGGGAGCCGACGAGCACTACGCGATCGTTTCGGCGTTCATCAAGTCGATCCGTGGCTCGGACCCCGACGCGGCGCTCTATTGGCTTGCCCGGATGGAGGCCGGCGGGGAGGCGCCGGAGTTCATCGCGCGGCGGTTGGTCATCTCCGCGTCAGAGGAGGTTGGCGTGGCGGCCTCGGGCGCCCTGACCGTCGCGGTCTCGGGGATGCAGGCGGTCAAGATGATCGGCCCCCCCGAGTGCTGGCTGCACCTCGCCCACGTCACCGCGTATCTCGCCCGGGCGCCCAAGAGCTGGGCGGCCTATCAGGGCCTCGGCGCGGCGCGCAAGCTCGTGGCCGAACGCCCGCACTACCCGGTCCCCAGCCATCTGCGCAATCCGACCACCGCGTTGGACAGGCAGCTGGGCCACGGTCTGGGGTACGTCCATGCCTCGCAGCCGGGGAGCGACGCGGTGGAGTTCCTCCCCGCCGAGCTCAAGGGCACCGACATCTACACGCCCTCGGGCAACGGCCAGGACCGCTGACGCGCGCGCGGTCAGGAACCGAGGTGGCTGAGCACGACCTCGTGGAGAAGGCCATTGGTGGCCACCGCCGAGCCGCCGCCCGCGGTGGCCACGCCGGCGAGATCGGTGAAGCGCCCGCCCGCCTCCTGGACCACGACCAGCGGAGCCGCGAGATCCCACAGCGAAACGACCGGATCGAGGGCGATCTCCGCCGCGCCCTCGGCGACGAGCATGTACTGCCAGAAATCCCCGAAGCCCCGCGTGCGCCAGCACTCGGAGGCAAGCCGTGTGAACGCCTGCACCCCGACCCGGGCCACCCAGTCCTCGAGGCCGGCGAAGCAGAGCTGGGCGTCGGCGAGCTGTGCGATCGCCGAAACGCGTAGTCGCCGGGGCTCGTTCGTACCCTCGCGCAGGAACGCCCCGGCCCGACGCGCCGCCCACCAACGACGGTTGAGCGCAGGTGCCGAGACAAGCCCGAGAACGAGCTCGCCGTCCTGCTCGAGCGCGAGCAGCGTGGCCCATACGGGCATCCCGCGCACGTAGCTCTTGGTTCCGTCGATCGGGTCGACGATCCAGCGCCGCGCGGCGGTGGTGCCGTCGTCCTCGCCGTACTCCTCCCCGAGCACTCGGTCCTCGGGGCGAACCTCGGCCAGACGCGCGCGCATCGCCTGTTCGACGGCGCGGTCGGCCTCGCTGACCGGGGTCAGGTCGGGCTTGGTTTCGACGACCAGGTCCTCGGCTCGGAAGCGCGCCATGGTGATCGCGTCGGCCAGATCAGCCAGCTCATGGGCAAGCGCCAGGTCGGCGTCGAGTGTCGTCACCGGGCGGCATGCTACGGGGCGATCCCGGGGTAGGCTGGCCTCATGCCTGCCCTGAACGCCGAACAGCTGCAGAGCGAATGCACGGACGTGCTCCAGCGCCTGGTCCGCTTCAACACGGTCAACCCACCCGGCAACGAACGCGCGGCGATCGAGTACCTGGACGGGTACGTCTCCACGGCCGGCTTTGAGACCGCGGTGCTCGGACAGACCCCGGAGCGGCCCAACCTCGTCGCTGACCTGCACGGGGCGCAGGACGGCCCCACGCTGTGCTTTCTCGGCCACGTGGACACGGTGCTGGCCGATGCTTCGGAATGGCGCCACGATCCCTGGTCAGGCGATCTCGCCGACGGATACCTCTGGGGACGCGGCTCGATCGACATGAAGTCCCAGGTCGCCGCCGAGGTGGTCGCCGCGGTGAGCCTGGCGCGCAGTGGCTGGCGCCCGGCCCGGGCGCGCTGAAGCTCGTGTTCGTCGCCGACGAGGAGACGGGCGGCGACGTCGGCGCGCACTGGCTGACGTCAGAGCACCCGGACAAGGTCCGCTGCGACATGCTCTTCAACGAAGGCGGCGGCGAGTCCTTTGCGTATAACGGCAGGCGCCATTACGGCGTGTGCTGCGCCGAGAAGGGGATCTTCCGCTTCAACGTCACCGCCCACGGCGCCGCCGGTCACGCATCCCTACCCCGGACCGGCGACAACGCGCTGCTCAAACTGGCCCCGATCCTCGCGCGCCTGGCTGACCAGCCCGAATCCTTCGCGGTCACGGATGCGCCGGCCGCCCTGCTGCGCGGACTCGGCGAGGATCCGGCCGACCCCGCCGCCGCCCTGGCCCGGATTGCCGCCGCCGAACCGCGACTGCGCACCCTGGTGGAGCCGATGTTCGGAGTGACGCTCACTCCGACCATGGCCAGCGCCTCGGGCAAGATCAACGTGATCCCGTCGCGAGCGCAGGTCAGAGTCGACTGCCGGGTCCCGCCCGGCCTCGGCGAAGAGGCCGCCCGGGCGCGGATCGCGCAGGTTCTAGGCGACGAATCCGACGCGCTCAGCATCGAGTTCACCGAGCAGGTGGTCGGCAACCAATCCCCGGTCAGCGGCGAGTTGATGAGCGCGATCGAGCGGTGGGTGTCAACCAACGATCCCGGGGCCAGTGCCGTGCCGGTCATCCTGCCCGGGTTCTCGGACTCACGCTGGTTTCGTGACGCCTTCCCCGAGTGCGTCGCCTACGGCTTCTTCCCCCAGCGCCACCAGGGTCTACTCGAGGCCGCGCCGCTCGTGCACAACGCCGATGAGCGGATCGACGTGCGCGACCTCGGGTTCGCCACCTCCTTCTACGCCGACATCGCCCGCGAGCTGCTCGGCTGAGCCGCCGCCCGCGAGCTCGCGGGTCGAGCGGGGCAGGATCGCGATCGCCATCAGCCCGAACGTGATCGCCGCCCCGACCCCGAGCACGAGCTGGGGCGAGGATGCCGGCCGCGAGCGGACCGGCGAGCGCGAAGCCCAGCGGGCAGCAGGGCCAGCGAGCCCATCCAGTCATAGGCGCTGACGCGCGACAGCGCGCCGGGCGGGATGAAACGTGCGAGCGCAACCTCCCACCAGATGCCGAACAGCGAGAATCCGAATCCGGTCGCGGTCGGCGGTCGCGATCACGATCGCCTCGGGCGCGCTCAGCGCCAGCACCCCGTTCTGAAGCGGCCACAGGAACATCAGCACCAACCCGACCAGCAGCGGCCGCCGGGGGCGCCAGCGCAGACCAACGAACGAGCCGATCACGGCGCCGGCACCGGCCACGCTCTCGAGCACGCCAAACAGGCCCGCCCCCCCGTAGTCGATCGCGCGCGATGATCGGGGCCAGCGAGTACCACGGCGCGTAGGCGCACAGCAGCGCCCCCGTGAAGGCGGCGATCGTCACCCACACCCATGGCCGCGAGCGCACCTCGATCCACCCGCCACGCAGCTCGTGCCAGACGCTCGTCGTCGCCGTCGAGAGCCGTCCGCGAGGACGGGGCGTGACCCGCGCAAGGAGGGCGGCGCTGACCAGGAACGTCGCCGCGTCCAGCGCGAAGGCCTCGCCGGCCCCGAGCCCGAGCACGAGTACGGTGCCGAGCGCCGGACCGACGAGGATGGCCAGGTGCTCACTGGAGGCCGACAGCGCACGGGCCTCCTGCATCAGCTCCTCCGGCGCGGTCTGGGGGACAAGCCCCGAGTAGGCGGGCTGAAAGAAGGCGCGGCAGGCCCCGAACAGCGCCTCGATGATCACCATCTCGGTGATCGACGCCCCGCCGGCGAGGATCAGGACGGCGAGCACCGCGTGCAGCGCCGCGCGCGCCAGATCGCACACGATCATGATCCGGTGACGCGGGAGACGATCGGCCCACACGCCGCCGAACAGCAGCAGCAGGACCAGTGGCAGCGTTTGGGCGAGCAGGACGATCCCCAGGTCGGTCGCCGAACCGGTGCGTGCGGTGATGTAGAGCGCGAGCGCGACGATCACGACCTGGTCGCCGACCGCGCTCGCGGCTTGGCCCAGGAACAGATTGCGAAAATCAGGGTGGCGCAGGACGCGCAGGTGAGACACCTTCAGGACCTCTCAACTCGAACGGACGCGGGTGTGCGGCCGGCGGTCGCGCGGACGGCCGGCGGCGAACGGATGAGTCAGAGAAGATGCTGAGCATCGTGGCCTGAGCCTACCGCACCAATAGACTCTGGGCATGTCCACTCGGGTCTCGGCGCGGCTGGACCCGGACATCTTCCGCCTCCCGGTGGAGCGGATCCGAGCCGGCTACTACTCCGACGCGTACTTCGTCTACACCAAGCAGCTGCTGGAGGCCGAGGACGAGCATCCGCGGGTGACGATGCAGGTCTTCCAGAAGGAGGATTCGATCCTCGGCGGGATCGATGAGGCGATCGCGGTGCTCAAGACCAGCGCCGGTCACGAACGCGACGGGGAGTGGGTCCCAGGATGGGACCAGCTCGTCGTCCACGCCCTGCACGAGGGCGATCCGATCGCGCCCCGCGAGACGGTGATGACGATCGAGGGCGACTACAGCCTGTTCGCGCACCTCGAGACGGTCTACCTCGGCTCGCTGGCGCGCCGCTCGCTGATCATGCGCAACGTCGCCGAGGTCGTGCAGGCCGCCCGGGGCAAGGACATCCTCTACTTCCCCGCCCGCCACGACCACTGGCTGGTGCAGACCGGCGACGGCTGGGCCGCCCATGTCGCCGGCGCGATCGGCGTCTCCACCGATGCGCAGGCCTCGTGGTGGGGCGGGACCGGGGTCGGCACCGTTCCCCATGGCCTGATCGCGGCCTACGGCGGGGACACCGACGCGCGCCGCGCGCGCCTTCGCCGAGCGCTTCGGCGACCAGATGAACATCACGGTGCTGGTCGACTTCGAGAACGACTCGGTGGCGACCGCGCTCGAGGTCGCCGAGGCGCTGGGCCCGAAGCTGTGGGGCGTGCGCCTGGACACCTCCGAGCAGCTGGTCGACCGCTCGCTGCTGGACGAGATGGGGGGCTTTTACCCGACCGGAGTCAACCCGCGGCTGGTCGAGAAGGTGCGCGGGGCGCTCGACGGCGCCGGCTTCCCGGACGTGCGGATCGTCGTCTCGGGCGGCTTCAACGCCCAGCGGATCCGGGAGTTCGAGGCCCACGGGGTCCCGGTCGACGCCTACGGAGTCGGCTCGTCGCTGATCCGCGGCCAGAACGACTTCACCGCGGACGTCGTCACGGTCAACGGGCGCCCGTGCGCGAAGGTCGGGCGCGGCCTGTCGCCCAATCCGCGGCTGGAGAGGGTTCAGTAATCGGCCGGTTTGGCCGATCACCTTCTCACCACATGCTGTCGCTCTGCTCGTTCCTCGGATATCCCGACGTCTTCTCGTGGGTGCACGACTGGCTGCCGCTGATCTTCATGGGCATCCTCGTGTTCGCCGTCGTCGCGCTGACGCGGATGATGCCCCGCACGCGGCCCGAGGAGATCCGCCCCCAGTCGATCCCGGCCATCCGCTGGTCGGAGATCGCCGGCGCCGACGAGGCCAAGGAGGAGCTGCGCGAGGTCGTCGACTTCCTGCGCGATCCGCGCCGCTTCAAGAAGATGGGCGCCAAGGTGCCCAAGGGGATCCTGCTCTACGGACCGCCCGGCACCGGCAAGACGATGCTCGCCAAGGCCGCCGCCCACGAGTCGGGGGCCACGTTCTTCGCCCAGTCGGCGGCCTCGTTCGTGGAGATGTTCGTCGGCGTCGGCGCGGCCCGCATCCGCCGGCTGTTCCGCACCGCGCGCAAAGCCGCCCCGGCGATCGTGTTCATCGACGAGCTCGATGCCGTCGGCGGCGCCCGCGGGACAGACTCGAAGGAGCATGACCAGACGCTCAACCAGCTGCTCGTCGAGATGGATGGCTTCAACGCCAGCGGCGACGTCGTCGTGATCGCCGCGTCCAACCTGCTGGACAAGCTCGACCCGGCGCTGCTGCGCCCCGGCCGCTTTGACCGCCAGATCTTCGTCTCGCCCCCTGATGTCATCGGCCGGGCCGAGATCCTGCGCGTGCACTCGCGCGACAAGCCGATGGATCCCGCGATCGACTTCACGCTGCTGGCCCGTCAGACCTCCGGCCTGACCGGCGCCGACCTGGCCAACATCTGCAACGAGGCGGCGATCAACGCCGGACGGCGCCATTCGCGATCAGATCGAGATGATCGACTTCGACCACGCGCTCGAGCGCGTGGTGGCCGGCATGCAGTCGCGCCGCACGCTCACCGATCACGAACGGCGCGTCGTCGCCTACCACGAGGGCGGCCACGCGCTCTGCTCGGAGCTGCTGCCGTCCGTCGATCCCGTGCATCGGATCTCGATCGTTCCGCGCGGACAGGCGCTCGGCTACACGCTCAACTTCCCCGAGGAGGATCGCTACCTCAAGACGCGCGAGGAGCTGATCGACGCCATGACGATGCTGCTGGGCGGACGCGCCGCCGAGCAGATCGTGTTCGGCTCGATCACCAACGGCGCCACCGACGACCTCAAGCGGGTGGCCGAGATCGCCCACGCGATGATCCACGAGTGGGCGATGGGCACCGGCTTCACCTCGCTGCGGATCACCGACCCCGAGGTCTCTGACCAGACCCGCCGCCAGCGCGACACGGAGGTTCGCGAGCTTGCCGACCAGGCGCTGCGATCGCGCCATGACCATCCTGGACAGCCATCGCCCCCAGCTCGACGAGATCGCCGCCACCCTGCTGGTCAAGGAGGTCATCGAGCGCGATGACATCGAGCGGATCATGCGCGGGGTCGCCGGCTCGCGCTCGTCCCGGGTCGGGCCAGGGGCGGCTCGGGCTGGCCGCGGCGACCGCGATGGACCCGGCGCGCGCGCGTCCGTCTCGCTGACGCACCGGTATCCTCGTCGCGCAATGCTGTCCGCGATCGATCACGTCGGCATCGCCGTCTCGGACATCGACGCGGCGCTCGCGCTCTACGGCGACGCGCTCGGAATGCCGCTCGTGCATCGCGAGACGGTGTCCGATCAGGGTGTCGACGCGGCCCTGCTCGACGTCGGGGACGGCCATGTCGAGCTGCTCGCACCGCTCGGCCCCGACACCCCGGTCGGCAAGTTCCTGGCTCGCAACGGAGCCGGCCTGCACCACGTCGCCTACCGGGTCGCCGACGTCGAGGCGACCCTGGACGCCGCCCGCGCGGCGGGCTGCGGCTCATTGACGAGACTCCGCGCACCGGCATCCGCGGGTCACGTGTCGCCTTCCTGCACCCCGCCGCGACCGGCGGCGTGCTCACCGAGATCGTCCAACCCGCGGAGGACCACTGATGCCCGACCGACCCCAGAAGATCAACATCGGCTTCCTCGGCGGCCCCGTGCTGAGCGCACGGGTCCGTCCCGCTGACCTGACCGTCCTGCGCGAGGCCCTGGGCACGACCGGGTGGCATGACCTGCCCTCCGAGGACGGCACGATCGCGCTCGATCTCGAGAAGGTCGTGTACGTGCTCGTCGACAGCGACGCCAACCGGGTGGGCTTCGGCAGCTGACCGGAGCGCTCGCGCCTAGCCCGGCGCGATCGCGAGGTGCCCCTCGAGGTGCGCGCGGCTCGGGCCCGCGCCGACCTCGCGCGCCCGGCAGGTCGCGGCAGTCGCAGTGCACGTCCAGAAGGCGAGCGCCACCCTCGGTGCCGACCATGAGGTCGCCGGCCTGCGTTCCGAAGCCACGGAGCGCCCGGGACGGACACGCGCAGGATCGCGTCGTCGCCAGGATGGCGGTTACCCGGATTGAGCCGATCGGCGCCGAGCAGCGCCGCGAAGCGACCGTCAGGCGGGAGCTGCACCTCGCTCTCGACGCCGATGTCCTGCCCGGAGGAAAGGCCCGAGACGGCCACGAGTCGGCTGCGTCCGTCGGCGCCGATGGCGAAGATCCGGCCGCTCTTCTCGTCGGGCGCGATCAGGTCGCCGGCAAAGCGGCCGAAGGGAGCGGCGGCGACAACGATCCCGCCCTCGACCCGGGGGGCCGTGCGGGTGATCGTTCGCACTCGGCCGCGGCAGTCGACCGCCTGCACCGCCGTGTGAGCGCCGTTCGTGATCGTCACCAGCAGGCGATGACCGAAACGACCCGCCTCGTCGAAGGTGATGCCGTCGATCAGCCCCGGCGCCGTGATGGTGGCGAAACGACGCACCGGTCCACGGCGGCTCACGGCCACCACGCCACGCCCGCCCGTAGAGCCGTAGCACGTAGACGGTGTCCGTCCCGAAGGAGCAACCGCGGTGTCCCGGCGCGGGGACCGCGATGTACGGCTCGGCGTTCCCGGGCCGGTCATAGGCGGCGCGAGAACAGGCTGCGCCGGCCGCCCGCGCTCAGCGTGTAGAGCCGGCCGTGGGCGGCGAGCACGAATGAGCCGTCGGACAGCGGCCCGGCGAGATCCAGCGGGCGCTGCTCGCGACGCCACACGCTCCATGGAGCGAGCACCGGGCCGAGCCTCGAGCCCGACGAGACTGAGAGGCAGATCCTTGACCGCGGTTGAGCCGCTGCCGCACCCAGCCAGAAGAGCGGCGGCGCTCAGCAGGACCAGGGCGAGCATCGGCGGCCGGCTCTCGGTGACACGGCTCATCGCCCTGCCCAGGGTAGGCGACGCGTCCCCCTACTACAGTCCAGCGCCGTGGTCTCCCTCGCCGCTCTGAACCGGCTGGATCGCTCGCTGCTGCGGGCGGCCCGCACGCGCGGCCACACCCCCGCCTGGATCGGGCGGTCGTCGCCTACTCGCGGCTCGGCGAGCATGCGGCCTGCTGGCTGACGCTGGGGGTGATCGGCGCGGCCACGGCACCGGACACCGAGCGGCGCCACGGCTGGTTGCGAGGGCTCGGGGTCGTCGTGTCCGCGGTGGGAATCAACTACGCGGTCAAGATCACGGTCCGCCGCCCTCGTCCCGTGCTGCCGGGCCTCCCGCCCTCTCCCCGGTGGTCTCGAGCCTGTCGTTTCCGAGCGCCCACGCGACCACCTCCTTCGCCGCCGCTCGCGCCTACCGCGGCCTGGCCCCGGCGGGGGCGCTGTACGCAGCGGCGGGGGCGTTCGCGCTCAGCCGCCCCTATCTCGGGGTGCACTATCCCAGTGACGTGGCCGCCGGCGCCGTGCTCGGCACCGCGCTCGCGGAGGGTGGCCACGATGAAGGTCGGGATCGTCGGGATGCCCAACGCGGGCAAGTCCTCGCTGTTCTCGGCCCTGACCGGCGTCGCCGCCGAGGCGGCCAACTACCCGTTCACGACGATCGAGCCCAACGTGGCCATCGTGCCGGTGAAGGACGACCGGCTCGAAGCCGTGGCCGAGACCGTCGGCGCCTCCAAGCTCGTCCCGGACACGATCGCCTTCCACGACATCGCCGGCCTGGTCGCCGGCGCGCACCGCGGTGAGGGCCTGGGCAACCAGTTCCTGGCCAATATCCGCGAGACCGACGCGCTCGTCCACGTCGTCCGCGCCCACACCGACGAGAGCATCGTCCACCCCGAGGGCCGGGTCGACCCGATGGCCGACATCGAGACGATCGAGACCGAGCTCGTTACGCCGACCTCGAGCAGGCCGAGCGGCGGCTCGATCGCGTGGCCAAGCAGGCCAAGACCGGCGACCGGCACGCGATCGCCGAGGCCCAATGGCTGCGCGAGCTCGTCGAGGCGCTGCAGGCCGGCCGGCCCGCCCGCACCGTCCCGCCGCCCGCCGAGGCGTCCGACGCGATGTCCCTGCTCTCTCCGCTGACCGCCAAGCCGGTGCTGTTCGTGGCCAACGTCGAGGAGGGCATCGACGAGGTCCCGCCGAGCGATCGCCGCGCATGCCGCCGCCCAGGGCGCCGACGCGGTGGCCGTCTCGGCCCGTCTGGAGGCCGAGCTGGGCGAGCTGCCCGACGGGACGCCGCGGCCATGCGCGAGCGATCTCGGCCTCGCGGAGTCGGGACTGGCCACGGTCGTGCGGGGCGCGTTCTCGCTGCTCGAGCTGGTCGCCTTCTTCACCGCCGGCGAGGACAAGCCGGCCCAGTCCTGGCACCTGCGCCAGGGACTGACGGTGTGGCACGCCGCGGGCCAGATCCACTCCGACATCCAGCGCGGCTTCGTCCGCGCCGAGGTCGTCGGCTGGGACCAGCTGACCGACGCCGGAGGCTACGCGGGGGCCCGCGACCGCGGCACGCTCCGTCTCGAGGGTCGCGACTACGTGGTCGCCGACGGTGACGTGATCACCGTCAAGTTCACGCCTTGAGCGGCCGCGCGGAGCGGATACGGGCTGATAACAACGGCCTCGGTGGACGGTCATACGATGGCCGGCGAATGAGACGGCGGCGTGGTGCAGAGACCAAACGCCGATCCAAGCAACCTGCGCGCAGGTACGCCGCTTCTGGCTGCGCGCTCAATCGGAGGTGTGAATCGTGCGCAAGCTTACGCTGCTCGCGTTGGTCCTCTGCGGGGTAGCTGCGACTGTGGCCTCTGCGGCCGTCGGCGGCTTTGATCCGTTTGGCACCGACAAGGTCGGAGACAACGTCAACGGCCGCATCCTGCTGCCGTCCAATCAGTACATCTCGCCGCTCGGCACGCGCACGCTGGTCTCCAACGGCCGCCTGGTGTCCAGCACGCTCAACCCGGACGGAACCCAACTGGCCGCCCTGTCATGGAACGACTTCAACGGCTTTCTGACCATCCTGGACGTCAAGTCAGGCAAGGTCCTCCAGCAGGTGGGAACCGGGAGCGCCACCGATCCGTCCCTTGGTGACGGCACCGTGGCGGCCGACGGTCCGCTCTACTCGGCCGACGGCAGGACGCTGTGGTTCCCACAGTCAGCCGATCTGCTCAAGTTCTCGGTCAACCCGGACGGGACCGTGGTTCGGACTCCGACGATGATCAAGCTCTCGGGTCCCAACGGTGACGCCCTCCCCTCGGGCATGGCCCTCTCGCCGGATGGCACCAAGCTCTATGTGGCCCTGAACGGCAACAACACACTGGGGATCATCGACACGAGCAGCGACCGGCTGACCAAGGAGATCCCGGTCGGAAACGCGCCGCGCCAGGTCGTCCTGAAGGGCGATCAGGCTATGTCTCCAACGAGGGCGGGCGCCCCGCCTCCCCAGGCGATGTCACCAATCTCTCTGACAACACCCCGATCGTCTCGGACCCCTCAACCGGCGCCGCGACCACCGGCACGGTATCCGTGGTCGACCTCGGCACCCAAGCGGTGACGACGTCGATCCCCGTCGGCCTGCAGCCGACCGCACTGCGTCTGGCGCGGGACTCGCTGTTCGTCGCCAACTCCAATGGTGACTCGATCTCGGTCATCGACACCAGGACCAATCAGGTCGCGCAGACCGATCACATCAACCCGGTACCCGGCGCCCACGTCGGCAGCTATCCGAACGCGATCTCGTTCGCCGCGAACAACAAGCTGCTGGTGAGCATCGGCCGCGACAACGCGATCGCTGAGTATGCCTTCCACAGCCCGACCGAGCCGCTGCAGTTCGAGGGCCTGATCCCGACCGACTGGTATCCGGTTGGAGTGCAGAGCGACCCGGCCCTCGGCCCGGGCGCGATCGTGGTCACCAACGACAAGGGCATCGGCGCCCGCGGCGGCGTCTCGACGATCGACAAAGGGTCACTGACCAAGCCGGCCACCGGCCACAACACCTACAACGACACCGGCTCGGTGACCACCTTCACGCTGCCCGGCAGCGCGCAACTGCGCGAGACCACGAGGACGGTGTTCGTCAACAACGCCTGGGATCAGATCCACGCGGTCAATGAGGGCGCCGGTGACACGGTTCCCACCGTGATCCCTCGCCAGATCGGCGGTTCGTCCCCGATCAAGCATGTGTTCGTGATCGTCAAGGAGAACCGGACATACGATCAGGTGCTCGGGGACCAGCCGAAGACCAACGGCGATCCCTCCCTGACGCAGTTCGGTCAGACGGTCACGCCGAACTCGCACGCCCTCGCCTCGCAGTTCGGTGCCTTTGACAACTTCTATGACGTGGGCACCCTGTCGGCGGATGGGCATAACTGGATCGTCCAGTCGCAGGCCAATGACTACGTCGAGAAGGAGTTCGGCGCCTTCTACCGTTCCTATCCGGCTCAGGGCGGTGACGCCCTCGCCTACCAGCGCAACGGCTTCATCTGGAACGCGGCGCAGCGGGCCGGCCGCAGCGTGGCCGCCTTCGGGGAGTACGCCAACTTCTTCAACGTGCCGAGCACGGGCGCCCCGACCTGGAACGACTGGTACAAGGATTCCCAGATCCTTGAGGGCAAGGCGTCGGGACCGCTGCCGGTGCCGATTGACAAGTATCGGACGTACTCGGACATCCCGAGCCTCAACGCGATCCTCAATCCGGCCTACCCCCGATTTGACCTCAACGTGCCCGATCAGTACCGGGTCGACATCTGGGAGCGGGCGTTCAAGCGCTCGCTGCGCGACGGGCACCTGCCCAACCTCAACCTGATGTGGCTGCCGGTGGACCACACCTCGGGCGTCGGCTCGGGGGATCCGTATCCGGTCGCGCAGGTGGCCGACAACGATCTCGCTCTCGGGCGGATCGTGTCGGACATCTCCCACAGCAAGTTCTGGAAGAGCACCGCGATCTTCGTCGTCGAGGACGACCCTCAGAACGGGGTCGACCACGTGGACGGCCATCGCAGCGTTCTGTGGACGATCAGCCCATATTCGCGTCGCGGCGCGGTGATCAGCAACTACTACTCGCAGATCAACGTCGTGCGGACCACGGAGCAGATCCTCGGTATCCGGCCGATGAACCAGACCGACCGCGCTGCCCAGCCGATGTACGGCGCCTTCACCAGCCAGCCTGACTATGCCCCCTACACGCTCGAGCCCAACAAGATCCCGCTCACGCTGGGAGCTCCGGGATACGCGAACACCGCGTCTGCCCACAGCTCGCTGGCCCGGCGCTACACGCGGGTCCCGGCCGCGGAGCAAACGGTCTACCGCCAGTGGGTCGCCTGGACGCGTCACGAGCGTCTCAGCGGTCCGCACGCCGCTCAGGACTCCACCAACCCCGCGCAACTCAACCGGCTCGATTGGTATTCGGCCACGGGCTGGAAGCGCGTCTACCCGGGTGATCTGAGAATCCTCGCCCCTGACCAGGTGCCCGGCCGGCACCGTTCGTCGCTCGACATCGGGACGGGCGGCTAGCCGGACAACCCCAACGACGGCATAGGCAGCGGTCAGAGGTCAGCGAGTGCGCCCGCCGCCTCGAGGCGCTCGGCGAGACGGTTCATGCCGAGCCCCCGGGCGGCGGACGCGCCGCCGGCCAGGTCCGTCGGCCGGTCGTCCGGGGCCGCGAGCTCGGTGGCGCGAAGGGTGGCGATCTCCCGAAAGGCGCGAAGCGCGTCGGCGTTGTCCGTGAGCGCAGCGGCGATTCGGGGGCGCTGCTCGCCGGCGTGCGCGATCACCGCCTCGAGCGTCCCGTGGTGACCGAGCAGCGTCGCGGCCGTCTTGGCGCCGATCCCGGGGGCGCCGGGCAGGCCGTCGGAAGGGTCACCGCGCAGAGCGATGAAGTCCGGGACCTGCGCGGGGTCGATCCCGTAGCGAGACCGCACCTCAGCGGGGTCGACCTCCTCAAAGCCGCGTGACCCCTGTTTGAGATACAGGACGCTGGTGGCCGCAGTCGCGCACTGGTACATGTCACGGTCGCCGGTGAGGATCAGGGTGCGACCGCCGGCGGCGGTCTCGGCGGTGGCCAGCGCACCGAGCAGGTCATCGGCCTCGAGGTCGTCTGACCCGGCGCTGCTCCAGCCGAAGGCCTCAAACAGCCCGGGGGCCCGGTCGAACCGACGCGCGAGATCATCGGGCACCGCGGGCCGCGCGGCGTGGTAGGCCGGATACAGGTCCGTCCGGTAGGTGGCGGCCTCGGCCCCGAAACAGACGACGATCGCCCGCGGGTCCCGATCGGCGGCGATCCGCAGGATCAGATTGGTCGCGCCGAGGAGTGCGTTGACCGGATGCCCGCCCGCTCCCGTGATGGAGTCCGGGAGGGCGAAGAACGAGCGGTAGAGGACAAACGGTCCGTCGATCGCGAGCAGGGGGCCGGGCACGGGCCATGAGCCTACCCGGGGCTCAGAAGACGGTGACCGGCGGGCCGGTCAGGCCGGCGGAGATGATCCGGTAGCGACCCGGCACCAGACCCGTTGCGGTGATGCTGCCCGCGGACAGTGACCGAAACCGTGCCGTGGCCACGCGGAGCGCCAGCCGATGTACCGTCGACCATGTGCCGCGGGCGCCGCGCATCTGGACCGAAACGGCGGCGGCGCTCGAGGCGGGGAAGATCGTCGCCCGCAGCGCACCACGAGCGCCGGTCGTCGCGACGGAGACGAAGGCCGCGTTGGTGGTGGCCAGGCCGAAGATGCTCTCCAGGGCCGCCCCGGTGACCGAGCTCGTGCCCTGGGTCCCCACCACGGAGGCCTGCAGGATCCGCGGCGAGGCACCATGGGCGCTGACCACGATCCCGAGCAGGCGGCCGCGCACCAGCGCACCGAGCTTGGCCGAGGCCGCCGCGAGGCCGAGCTGCCGGCTCCAGCGGTGATAGGGATCGTTGCCGGCACCGTCGTAGGGATCCGGAACACCCTTCAGCCATGGCTCCGGGGCGGACCCGGTCCAGACGTTCTCGATGTTCTCGGTCGAGCCGCCCGAGCTGGTGAAGAAGTAGGTGACGACCGGGCGCCCGGCGTACGTCACCACCTGCCCGGTGGTGGCGGCCACGGCGCCGTCGGTGGCGGCCGTCTCGGCCTGAACGCCGCCGTACATCTGCGAGCGCGTGTCGCTGTAGAGGTCGTACCCGGGTGCCCCGAGCGTGGTCGTGATGGCGTACGTTCGGGCCGCGACGGCCTGCGCGTCCAAAGCCTGGTTGGCCCAGCTTGAGGGCATCTCCCCCGCCACCACGCCACGCACGTAGTCATCGAGGCCGACAGCGTCGACCGTCTCCACGCCACCCCGGCCATCGGAGCGAAACTGCAGCGACCCGCGGTAGGCGCCGAGGCCGGGAATCTGGAGAGGGGATGGACCGGTGACGGTCAGCGGAGCCGCGACCGGGGCGCCGACCGGCTTCCCCGTGGCGCTGACGATCTGCAACCCCCGGAAGCGGCGATGACGGTGTACGTGGTCGTCAGGTGGAGCGCGGTCGCGCTGGTCGGGCTGGTCGGGCTGGTCGCCGCGGTCGCGCCCGTGAACGACGCGGCGCCCGTGGCCAGCAGCACTCGCACGATCCGGTTCGGGTTGACCTGACCGAGCGCGGTACCCGTGTAGTAGTGCGCGAGGATCGCCGGATAGCCGAGGCCGCGCAGGGCGTAGCCGTAGGCGCCGTACTGGCTCATCCCGATCCCGTGTCCGGCGCCGCCGCCCCGGATGTACAGCACGCCGGCGGCGCGAGCGGCGGGGGCCCCGGCGATGGACAGCGCCACCGCGAGAACGCTCACGAGGCCTGTCGCGCGATGATGCGGGCGCCGCCGCGGGGCGGCCGAACGAGGCCGAGAACAGCCGAGGGGGCGGTTGAGATACGGTGCTCGCGTGAGCAAGCGCAAGGCGTCGGACGTGTTCGTGGAGTGCTTGGAGGCCGAGGGCGTCAAGTACGTGTTTGGCATCCCGGGCGAGGAGACCCTGGACCTCAACGAGTCCCTGGCCGGATCAACGGTTGAGTTCGTGCCCGTGCGTCATGAGCAGGGCGGCGCGTACATGGCGGACGCCTACGGGCGGCTGACCGGCCGCGCCGGAGTGTGCCTGGGCACGCTCGGGCCCGGGGCCACCAACCTGGTGACTGCGGTCGCCGACGCCTTTCTGGACCGGGCACCGCTGGTCGCGCTGACCGGTCAGTCCGATCTGGAGCGGATGCACAAGGAGTCACACCAGTACATCGACCTGATCGGGATCATGCGCCCGGTCACCAAGTGGAATGCACGGGTTTCCAGCCCGGAGATCGTGCCAGAGGTGGTGCGCAAGGCGTTCAAGGTCGCGGAATCCGAGAAACCCGGCTCGACGCACCTCGAATTGCCCGAGGACGTGATGGGCCAGCCGCTGGACGCCACCCCGTTACGTGGCCACGCGCCGGTCCGGCCCGAGCCCGGGAACCGCGAGCTGCAGTTGGCCACCGAGATCATCATGGGCGCCGCGCGGCCGATCATCCTCGCCGGCAACGGCGCGATCCGGGGCCGGGCCAGCCGCGCCCTGCGCGCGTTCGTCCACACCACCGGGATCCCGGTCGCCGAGACCTTCATGGCCAAGGGCCTGATCGACTACGAGGACGTCCATGCGCTGGGCACGGTCGGGCTGCAGTCGCGCGACTATGAGATGGCGGGCTTCAAGGAGGCTGACGTGGTCATCGCGGTTGGCTTTGACCTCGTCGAGCACGCGCCCGAGCACTGGAACGCCAAGGGCGACAAGCGGATCGTGATGATCGACACCGTCGCGGCCGAGATCGACGAGTTCTTCATTCCCGAGGTCGAGCTGGTTGGCGATATCGCCCACGTCCTGGCTCGATTGGCGGCCGGATGTGAGCGCTCCCCGTCGCCATCGCCGGGATCAGCACGGCTGCGTGATCTCGTGCTCGGCGCGCTGCACGAGGCCC
>CAVXPV010000016.1:0-24660 GCA_963763715.1 uncultured Solirubrobacterales bacterium | reverse complement strand
GCCATCTTCGTGTAGAGCGAACCCTTGCCGTGCACGACCTCGTCGTGGGACAGCGGCAGCACGAAGTTCTCGCTGAACGCGTACATGAGGCTGAAGGTCAGCTCGTGGTGGTGGTAGCGGCGGTAGATCGGATCCTGCTGGAAGTAGGCGAGCGTGTCGTGCATCCAGCCCATGTTCCATTTGAAGCCGAAGCCCAGTCCGCCGAGGTAGGTGGGTCGCGAGACGCCCGGCCACGCCGTCGACTCCTCGGCGGCGGAGATGACCCCGGGCTCACGCCCGAACATGACCTCGTTGAGCTCCTTGAGGAACTCGACGGCGTCGAGGTCCTCGCGCCCGCCGAACTGATTGGGGATCCACTCGCCGGCGCGGCGCGAGTAGTCCAGGTAGAGCATCGAGGCCACGGCGTCAACGCGGATCCCGTCGACGTGATACTCGCGCAGCCAGAACAGGGCGTTGGAGATCAGGAAGTTGCGGACCTCGTGGCGCCCGAAGTTAAACACCAGCGTGCCCCAGTCGGGGTGCTCGCCGCGCCGCGGGTCGGCGTGCTCGAACAGGGCCGTGCCGTCAAAGCGCGCCAGCGCGAACTCGTCGCGCGGGAAGTGGGCCGGGACCCAGTCAAGGATCACCCCGACGCCCCGTTCGTGTAGGCGCTCGACGAACCGGCGCAGGTCGTCCGGCGAGCCAAACCGCGGCGTCGGCGCGTAGTACCCGGTGACCTGATACCCCCAGGATCCGGCGAACGGGTGAGCCATCACGGGGAGCAGCTCGACGTGGGTGAACCCCATGTCGAGCGCGTAGCTGGAGAGTTCGTCAGCGAGCTCGAGATAGTTCAGGGAGCGGTTGTCCTCGAGCGGATTCAGTCGCCACGAGCCGAGGTGAACCTCGTAGATCGACACCGGCTGAGCGAGCGGCTGCGCGGTGCGGCGCTCCTGCACCCAGGTGGCGTCTCCGGCGCTCCAGGTGTGCTGGGAGGCGGTGATCACCGACGCCGTCTGCGGCGGCAGCTCGGTCTCCTGGGCGTAGGGGTCGGCCTTGAGCGCGATCGCCCCGTCGGCGGTGAGGAGCTCATACTTGTAGCGCTCACCGGCGCCGACGTCGGGGATGAACAGCTCCCAGATCCCGCCCGAGCCGAGCCCGCGCATCGCGTGCAGACGCCCGTCCCAGGAGTTGAAGTCACCAACGACGCTGACCGCGCGGGCGGCGGGGGCCCAGACGGCGAACGCGGTTCCGGCCGCGCCCTCGTGGGTGAGCACGTGGGCGCCGAGCTTGTCGTAGACCTCCTCATGGCGGCCCTCGCCGATCAGATGCAGGTCCAACTCCCCAATCGTCGGGGTGAACCGGTAGGGATCCTCGAGCGTGAAGCTGCCGGCATCGCCGTACTCGACCTTGAGCTTGTAGCGCAGCGGCAGCGCTGCGCCCGGGATGACCCCCTCGAAGATGCCCGCCGGATGGATCTGCTCCAGCGTCACCGACTTGCCCTTGGCCGGCTTGACCGACACCTTCGCGGCCGCCGGCCGGAAGGCGCGGACGATCACGCCGTCATCGCCGGGGTGCGCGCCGAGGATCGCATGCGGCTGCCCGTGTTCGCGACGCGCGAGCGCGTCGAGCTCGGAAGTGGCGATCGTCATACCGGCTCCAGCAGGCGCCGGATCCCGGCGGCCGGGATCGGGACCCAGTCGGGACGGTTGTCAAGTTCGTAGCGCAGCTCGTAGACGACCTTCTCGAGCTCGAACAGGGACAGCAGGGCGGTGACGGCCACGTCACCGTCGGGCAGCAGGATGGGATGCACAACACCAAGGTAGGCGTTCAGGTAGGCATGGCGCGCCCGGGCCTCGAAGCCGGCTGCCGCGGAGCCGCCGGCCATCTCGGTCGCCGCTGCGGCGTACGCGAACGAACGCAGCATCGAGGCGACGTCGCGCAACGGCGAGCGCTTGGCCCGACGCTCGGCCAGCGGTCGGGCGGGTTCGCCCTCGAAGTCGATGATCACCCAGCCTTCGGGGGTGCGCAGGGTCTGCCCGAGGTGGTAGTCGCCGTGGGTGCGGATCGCCCGTCCGCCGGTCGCCGAGCGTGATGCGCTGGCGAGCAGCCCCCGCAGCTCTTCGCCCCGGCCGGCGATCGCGGCGAGGCGGTCGTCCTCGGGCAGGTGCGCAAACACCCGCTGCACGTCAGCGTCGATCTCGGCGATCGCAGCGGCCAGCGCGTGTCCGTCGGGCGGGGTGGGCGCAAAGTCGGGATCGCCGGAATCGGAGGCGAGCGCGTTGTGCAGCTCGGCGGTGACGCGGCCGAGTTCAGCCAGCGCGGTCAGCAGGCCGTCGGGGTCGGAGCCGATCCGCTCGAGCGCCATCTCCCATCCGCCCCGAGCGCCCGCAACGAACCGCTGCGCGACGGCGAGCGTTGCGCGGGTCCCCGGCCCCTGGTAATCAGACCATCCACGCAGTGGCGCGATGTTCGGGTAGCCGTGACGAGTGAGGAAGCGCAGCACCTCGAGCTCGGGATTGACCCCCGGCTCCAGGCGACGGAAGACCTTCAGCACCGTGTCTGCGAACACGATCGAGCTGTTTGACTGCTCGACGCCCATCGGCCGTGCGACGCCGGCCGTGTCCAGCGGGCCCGTGTAGTCACCACGGTGAAACGAGAAGCGTCCCCGGTCCCCATCCAACGCGGTCTCGGCGTCGATCGCCGTCAGCAGCACACGGGCTCGGTCCGGATCGACGAGGGCATCGAGCACGGTCGCGGTCGTGGTGCGCTGGATGACCGGCGCGCGGTCGTCATCGAGTGCGTCGCCGTCGGCGAAGCGCAGGACGAGCTGGTAGCGCTCGTCGCGCCCGTCGGCCAGCCGCACCCGCGCGAGGACGAGCACGATGGCGGGATCGGCGGCGAGCGTGACCGCGTCCTGCACTTCGATCGCCGCGATCGCCTGTGACTTGGTGCCGTACCACCGTTGCTCCTGCAACCAGGCGGCCAGGGCCTGAAGGTCCAGGCTCTCGATGAGTTCGACGCTCGTCGCCGGAACGGAGGCCATCAGCGCTCGACCTCGAGCACGTGAGCCTGACGGTGATTCGGTGCCAGGGCGACGAAATTGTGACCGATACGCCACTGGTAGCGCTCGTCGGTGAGCATGTCGTGGACGGTGAAGCTGGGCGGCAGGCCGAGGCTGGCCGGAATCACGGCCACACCCTGCTGGGGCTGGTGGGGGTCGATGTTGACCACGCAGATCACCGTATCGGGGCCCGACTGCTTGGCGTACGCGATCAGCGCCTCGTTGGCCGTGTCAAGGAAGGTGACGTTGGAGAGCTCCTGCAGCGCGGGGTGCGCGCGGCGAACCGCGTTCAGGCGGCCGATCATCGGCAGCATCGGGCCGTCGAACGAGCGCTGCTTGAGCTCGTACTTCTCGGAGTCCAGATACTCCTCGGAGCCCTCGGCGGCGGGCAGGTTCTCGTAGTGCTCATAGCCCGAGTAGATGCCGTAACTCGGGCTCAGCGTGGCCGCGAGGATGAGCCGCGACTCGAACGCCGGCCGACCGCCGTGCTGGAGGTACTCGTGCAGGATGTCGGGCGTGTTGGTGAAGAAATTGGGCCGGAAGTACTCCTGCTCCCCGGAGTAGGCCAGCTCCGAGACGTACTCGATCAGCTCCCAGCGGGCGTTCTTCCAGGTGAAGTACGTGTAGGACTGCGAGAAGCCGAGCTTGCCGAGATGGCGCATCACGGCGCGCTTGGTGAACGCCTCGGCGAGGAAGATGACGTCGCGGTTGCGGGCGTGCACCCCTTCGATCAGCCAAGCCCAGAACGCGAACGGCTTGGTGTGGGGGTTGTCCACGCGAAAGACGGTGATCCCGCAGTCGACCCAGTGCAGCACCACGTCCAAAAGCGCGTCCCACAATCCGCGCCAGTCAGGCGAGTCCCAGTTGACGTTGTAGATGTCCTGGTAGCGCTTGGGCGGATTCTCGGCGTACTTCAGGGTCCCGTCGGGCCGGCGATGAAACCACTCGGGATGCTCGGCCAGCCAGGGGTGGTCCGCGGAGGCGTTGATCGCGAGATCCAGTGCGACGTCGATCCCCCGCTCGGCGGCGGCGGCACACAGTGACCGGACGTCGGCCTCGGTCCCCAGCTCGGCGTCCACGGCATCGTGGCCCCCGGAGGCATCACCGATCGCGTACGGCGAGCCGGGGTCGTCCGGTCCCGCGACCAGGGTGTTGTTGGGGCCCTTGCGGTTCGTGAGCCCGATCGGGTGGATCGGCGGCATGTAGAGCACGTCAAATCCGAGTTCGGCGAGCCGGGGGAGCTGCGCCTCGACGGCCCGCAGACCGCCCCACGAGCGCGGAAAGAGCTCATACCACGCGCCGAACCGGGCCCGCAGACGGTCCGCCTCGATCGTCTGGGGCGCGTCGAGCCGCACCCGCCCCTCGCGGTGCTCATCCCGCAGCACGACGGCCAGCAGCTCCTCACCCAGCGCGATGTCGTGCTTGGCGCTGGCCGGCACGTCGGGATCCTGCAGCTGGGCGCGGACGTGCTCAATCAGCTGCCGGGCCTCAGGAGTGCTGGCTTGCCCCGCCGCCGCGCCGAGCATCACGACCCCCTCGGAAAGCTCACCGCTGAAATCGTCACCTGTGGCGGCGGCGACCTTGCGGCGCAGCTCGTCGCGCCAGGTCCCGAACACGTCGGTCCAGGCCTCGATCGTGTACTGCCAGCGCCCGGGACGGTCGATCTCGAACCGGCCCGCCCAGCGCACGCCGCCCAGGTGCGCATCGATGCGCTCGAGAGCGGACTCATTCCAGTCAGCGTCACCCGGTCCTCGGTAGCGGACGACCGCGCGGATCAGCTCGTGCCCATCGCGAAACGCGTCGGCCTGCACCCGGACGGTGTCCCCGACGCAGCGCTTGACCGGGTAGCGGCCGTCGTCGACCGTCGGCGTCGGGTACTGGATCACGATCCGGCGCGGCGCCTGCCGGGCGGGATCGCGGTTCGCGGACCGGGCGGTGGATGAATCACTGGTGGCGCTCACGAGATTGAAGGTATCCGCCCGCCGCGCTGCGGTAAACACCAGGGCGTGAACACTCTGCAACGCGCGAGCGGCGTCCAGCTGCACATCACCTCGCTGCCGGGCGGAACACTCGGTCGCGAGGCCTTCCGGTTCGTTGACTGGCTCGCCGCGGCAGGCCAGAGCTGGTGGCAGGTGCTGCCGCTGGGGCCACCGGATCGCTACCGCTCGCCCTACAAGTCCAGTTCCGCCTTCGCCGCGTGGCGCGGGCTGCTCGGCGAGCCCCGGGCCGCTGTGTCCGCAGCCGAGCTCACGGATTTTCGGGGCCGCCAGAGCGCGTGGATCGCCGATTGGGAGCGGTTCTCGGCCCGTGGAGCGGTCGCCGATCAGGTCCGCTTCGAGCGCGAATGGAGCGCGTTGCGCGCCTATGGGGAGCAACGGGGTGTGCGGATCATGGGCGACGTCGCGATCTACGTCTCACCCGGCAGCGCCGACCATCGCGCTCATCCGGAGCTGTTTCGCGACGACGCAGTGGCCGGGGCCCCCCCTGATACGTACGCGACCGAGGGCCAGCTGTGGGGCAACCCGTTGTATGACTGGCCGGCCCTGCAGCGCCGGAGATACCGCTGGTGGGTGCAGCGGATAGCGCGCACCCTGGAGCTGTTCGACCTCGCTCGGATCGACCACTTCCGCGGCCTCGTCGCCTACTGGGCGGTCCCGGCGGGTGCGCGCAACGCGATCGGGGGCACGTGGAAGCGCGGCCCCGGACGGGCGCTGTTTGACGCCATCGAGCGCGAACTCGGCACGGACCTGCCGCTGGTCGCCGAGGATCTCGGGGTGATCACGCCGGCCGTCGAGCGGCTACGCGAATCGGTCGGGCTGCCGGGGATGATCGTGATCCAGTTCGGCTTCGATCCCGACGATCTCACCAGCCCCCACCGGTTGGCCAACCACGTTGAGCATCGCGTGGTCTACACCGGCACCCATGATTCCGACACCGCGCGGGGCTGGCTTGAGTCCCTGCCCGCTGAGCGCCGCGCGTTCGTGAACTCAGAACTCGCGCGGCTGGGCTTCGCCGAGCGGCGGCCCTGGTGGGGGTTGATCCGGATGGCTCACTCCTCGCCGGCGGTGCTGGCGATGATCCAGGCCCAGGATGTGCTCGGCCTCGGCAGCCGAGCGCGGATGAACGATCCCGCCAGCGCCGGCGGCAGCTGGCGCTGGCAGATGAAGCGCGGCGCGCTGACCCCGGCGCTCGCGCGGCGCCTACGGGAGGTCACCGAGGAGTCCGGGCGCCTGCCCGGGTGAGAGGTCTCCGGTGGTAGGGTGCTCGCGTCGTGAGGGCCACCCGCCTACTGCTGTTCAGCCGCCCACTGCGGGTCACCGTCGCACTGCTCGCCGCTCCCCTGGCCCTCGCCGGCCCGGCGCTCGCGGCCACACCCTCCGCCGGCCCGTGGACGGGCACTGGTCTGGTCCGGGCGCCCGGCGGGCCCTACCTGACCGATTCACTCGGCCGTCGGCTGCAGCTGCACGGCGTCAACCTGGTGGCGAAGTGCGGTGGCGGCGCGGTCGCCCAGCCGGGCGCGGGCACGCCGTGCATCGGGCCCGAGCGGGGACCGGCGCCGGCCTTCGTGCTCACGCCGGACGCCCGCGACCCCGGGCGGCGCCTGACCGCCGCCGACGCCGCCACCCTGGCTCGGCTCGGCTTTGACCAGGTCCGGCTCGGCCTCATCTGGGAGGGTCTCGAGCCCGGGCCCCGCGGGGTGCGTCCCAACGACCCGCGCTATTGCGCGCCGCAGGCTTCGGCGCGGCCGTTCCCGGCGCTGGGCGCCGCCGATCCCTACCGTCCCGCGATCGTCGCGGCCTACCTGCGGCGCATGGACCGGACGGTGGCACTGCTCGCCCATGCGGGGATCCGGGTGATCCTCGACATGCATCAGGACGCGTTCGGCTCGGCCTTTGCCAACCGGGTCTCGCCGGCCCCGTGGAACGGCGAGGGAGCGCCACCGTGGGCGACCTGCACTGACGGCTTGGCCTCGGCCCCTCCCGCCGTGTGGAGCACGACCTACGTCTCAGATCCTGCGGTCGGCCATGCGATCCACCACTTCTTCGCCAACGACGTCCGCGGCGACCTCCAGGGTCAGTTCGCGCGCGTCTGGCACGCCGTCGCCCAGCACTTCGCCGCCAACCCCGACGTGCTCGGTTACGAGCTCTACAACGAGCCGGTGGACTTCGGCGCCTCGGCTTTCGACGCCGAGCTGCAATGCGACTACGGAGGGGCGATCCGCGAGCCGGCGTCGTGCCGCCGCAGCGGGGCCCGCGCCGTGCCCGGCGGCTGGATCGGCGCCGTGCGGTCGGCCGACCCGGCGCACGTCGTCTTCTATGAGCCCGCGGTGACCACCGACTTCGGGCAGCCCGAGACGATCGGCATCGCCGAGCCGCTGCGCTTCGGCAACCTCGGCCTCGCCTTCCACGTCTACTCGGACCCGGCCACCACGCTGGCGATTGTGGCCGGCGAGCGCGCCCGGACGCGGACGCTTCACCAGCCTGGCGGACCGCCGTGGATCATGGATGAGTTCGGAGCCAGTTCCGACACCGCGGCCACTGGCGTCACCATCGCCGACGCCGGAGTGTCCAAGCTCTCCTGGAGCTACTGGGCGGGTCTACAGCTGCACGATCCGACCGGCAACCCGACTGAGGCCCTGCTCGACGAGCGCACCCGCCGACCGGATGCGGCCAAGGCAGCGGCGCTTGCGGTGGCATATCCGGCCGCGACCGCCGGCATCCCCGGGGCGGAGTCATGGACGGCGGCGAGCCGGATCCTGCGCTACGGCTACCGGGTGCTGCGATCGGTTGCGGCACCGACGGAGATCGTCGTGCCGCGGTCGGTGTATCCCTCTGGCTACCGGGTCGCGGTGTCTGGCGCCCGGGTCGCGTCCGCGCGCGGCGCGCCGCTGCTGGCGCTCGCCGCCCGCCGGGGTGCGCGGTCGGTGTCGGTGACCGTCGCGCCGCGCTGAGACCGCGCTGAGTCAAGTGACCGGGCGGCCGGTCCTCAACCGCGCAGCGCGCCCCGTAGGTGCTCCTTCGCCGAGCGGTAGGCGTAGCTGAGGTCGCCGCGCAGCCGGCCATAGCGCGACGTCTCGTAGGCGATCAGCGCGGCGGGGTCGACGCGGATCGTCAGCCCGTCGGCCGCGAGCACCGCCAGCGCCCGCTGGGCGATCGCGATCTGCCCGAACGCGGTCGGATGCACGCGGTCGGCCATCACCTGGTTGCGGGCCCCGAAGTCGCGCAGATCGACGACGAGCGCGTCATGGGCCGCCGCCCGCGCGGTGATCGCGGCGTTGGCCTGCGCGCACGCTCGGCTCCGGCCGGGGGGACACCGAGGCCGAGCGGCACGGTCAGCGCGAGCGTCCGCCGCAGCGCCGCGCGAGGAAGCTCCAGCGCGGTGTCCACGCCCTCGGCATAGGCGGCCGGATCCCAGTCGGGATCGCGCACGTCGTTGGCGCCGATGTACAGGCAGCCCACGTCGTAGCGGGCCTCCGGGTCGGCGCTGCGGGCTTCGAAAGGCGGGCAGCTGCAGGGTGACGACATCGTCCACGCTGGCCCCGTCGACGGCGAAGCCGGTGTAGGGCACACCCAGCCCTCGTGCGGTCCACAGCGCCCATGAGTGCAGCGCGACACCCCACTGCAGTTCGCCGCCCGCGTTGGTGATCGAGTCCCCGAAGGCGAGTACGCCGAGCCGCCGCTCGCGGGGTTCGAGCTCGGGCTGCGGCGCTCATGCGCGGCGAGGCTAGACGACCCTTCGAGGTCCCGTCGACGCGCCGAGCCGGGCGCCGCCCGACCGTGCGGGCGCCCGCGGAATCGCCTCCGTTCGACACGCCGGCGGCGGTTGGCGGATAATCGCCGCTCAGTGGATGCCGCCACCCCGTCCAGCTCGGTCGCCGCCGTCGGTCTCGACGGAAGCGCTGACGTCCTTCGTGCCGCCGAGGATCTCGCCGCGCGCCTACCCGAGCCGCTGGCTCCGCTCGCCCGGCTGGCGTTCAACTACCGCTGGTCATGGCTGCCGGGAGCGCCGGAGCTGTTCCAGTCCCTCGACGCCGCGCGCTTTGCGCTCTGCCTGCAGAATCCGGTCCGCCTGCTCCAGGAGCTGAGCGCCGACACGCTGCAAGCGCGCTGCCCAGGACGCCGGGCTGGTCCGGCGGGCCGCTGAGCTCGACACTCAGTTGACCGCCGACCTGAACCGCCCGGATGCCGATACGCGGTTTCACGCCGCGTCCCCGATCGCGTTCCTGTGCTCGGAGTACGGCGTCCACGTCTCGCTGCCGGTCTACTCGGGCGGCCTCGGAGCGCTGGCCGGCGACATCCTCAAGGAGGCGTCCGATCGCGCGCTGCCGATGGTCGCGGTCGGTCTGATGTACCGCAAGGGCTACTTCCGCCAGCGGATCGATGCCTCCGGCTGGCAGCACGAGTACTGGGTCGACACCGATCCGGACCGGCTGCCCGCCGCGCTGGTGCGCACCGCCGAGGGCACGCCGTTGACGATCGCGGTCCCGATCGGCGAGGCCGAGGTGACGGCTCGGATCTGGCGCGTCGACGTCGGTCGTGTGCCGCTCTATCTGCTCGACAGCGATACGCCGGAGAACGCACCGCTCGAGCGCTGGATCACCGGGCGCCTGTACGACGGAGACGGGCAGACCCGCCTGGCCCAGTACGCGCTGCTCGGCGTGGGCGGGATCCGGGCGCTGCGCGCGATGGGCTTTGAGCCCGGAGTGATCCACCTCAACGAGGGCCACGCCGCGCTGGCCCCGCTCGAGCTGGCCCGGGACGGCAGCGGCTCGACCCTGCATGAGGCGCTCGGCCGCGCCCGCTCACGCACGGTGTTCACGACCCACACGCCGGTGCCGGCCGGCAACGACACCTATCCGCCTGACCAGGTGCAGTCAGTGGTCGGCCGGCTCGCCCTGCAGCTCGGCACGACGGCCGATGACCTCGTCGCGCTCGGCCGCGACCAGGCCGACGATACGTGGGCGCCGTTCGGCGTCACCCAGGCTGCGCTGCGTATGAGCCGGGCCGCCAACGGCGTCAGCCGCCGCCACGGCGAGGTGGCCCGTGATATGTGGCACTGGCTGTGGCCCGACCGTTCCGACGGCGAGCCGGTGCCGATCGGTCATGTCACCAACGGGGTCCACGTCCCGACCTGGATCGGCACCCCGATGCGCGAACTGCTCGATCGCCACCTCGGCTCGGGCTGGATGGAGCGTGCGGACGATCCCGCCACGTGGGCCCCGGTCGACGCGATCCCCGCCGCGGAGCTGTGGGCCGCGCGGGCACGCCAGCGGGCGGCGCTGGTCGGCTACGTCGGCCGGCGCAGCGTCGGTGACCGTCTGATCCGCGGAGACCTGCGCGACTACGTGGATGCGGCCGCGCGGGGCTTTGATCCCGAGGTTCTGACGATCGGCTTCGCTCGCCGCGTCGCCACCTACAAGCGGCTTGACCTGCTCACCCGCGATCCGGAATGGACGCTTCGCTGCTCGGCGGTGACCGCCCGTCCAGGTCGTGCTCGCGGGCAAGGCCCACCCACGTGACGAGGAGGCCAAGCGGGTCCTGCAGAGCCTGTTCGGCCTCAAGGCGGCACGGATCGTGGCCGAGCGCGTGGTCTTCCTCGACGACTATGACCTCTCGTCCGCGGCGTGGCTGGTGCGCGGCTGCGACGTCTGGCTCAACGTCCCCCGGCCGCCGCTGGAGGCGAGCGGCACGAGCGGGATGAAGTCAGCCTTCAACGGCGGCCTGCAGCTCAGCGTGCTCGACGGCTGGTGGGCCGAGGGCTATGACGGCGAGAACGGCTGGGCGATCGAGGGCGACGTGGACTCAAACCATCACGCCCAGGACGAGCGCGACGCGGCCGCCCTGCACCACCTGCTCGAGCACGAGATCGTGCCGGCCTTCTACGAGCGCGACGAGGCGGGGATCCCGCCCGCCTGGATCGCGCGCGTGCGCGCCTCGCTGCGCACGCTCGGACCGATGTTCTGCGCCGGGCGGATGGTCGCCGAGTACGTGGACGGCCCCTACGCGGGCTGAACGGCCGCCGGCGGATTCCGGCGGCCGGGGCTGCCGGGTGCGCTAACCCTCCACTTCGGCGAGCTTGCGCGGCGCCGGCCCGATGTACTTGGCACTCGGGCGGATGAGCTTGCCCTCGCGCTTCTGCTCCATGATGTGGGCGGACCAGCCGGCCGTTCGCGCGCAGGTGAACATCGGCGTGAACAGCTCCGGCGGGATCTCGGCGAAATCGAGCACCACCGCCGACCAGAACTCGACGTTGGTGGCCAGCACGCGGTCGGGGCGGCGGGCCTTCAGCTCAGCGAGAGCCGCGTTCTCAAGTGCCTCGGCGACCTCGACGCGTGGGGCATCGATCTCGTGGGCGGTGCGACGCAGCACCCGGGCCCGAGGATCTTCGGCGCGGTACACCCGATGGCCGAAGCCCATCAAGCGCTCACCACGGTCCAGTGCGTCCTTGACGTACTTCTCCGCGTCGCCGGATTCAGCGACCTCGTCGAGCATCTTCAGCACGCGGGACGGGGCGCCTCCGTGCAGCGGGCCCGACAGGGCACCGACCGCGGCCGACAGGGCGGCGGCGACGTCGGCGCCGGTGGACGCGACGACGCGAGCGGTGAAGGTGGAGGCGTTCATGCCGTGTTCGGCGGCCGAGTTCCAATAGGCGTCGATCGCCTTGACGTGGCGGGGGTCGGCCTCGCCGCGCCAGCGCAGCAGGAACCGCTCGGGGATCGAGGTGGCAGTGTCGATCTCGCGCTGGGAGACGGGGGGCCTGCCGATACCACGAGCAGACTGGGCCACGAAGGAGAGGGCCATGACCGAGGCGCGGGCGAGATTGTCGCGGGCGTCGCTCGTCTGAGATGTCGATCAGCTGTTCGAACCCCCACTGTGGGCCGAGCATCGCCAGCGCGGACTGCACATCGACGCGCGGGTCACCGGAGTGGACGCTGAGCGAGTGCGGCTCGGCGGGGGGCAGGCCAGGCTTGAGCGTGCCGTCGACGAGCAGGCCCCAGACGTGCTCGAAGGGCACGGTGCCGACCAGTTCCTCGATGTCGACCCCGCGGTAGCGCAGGGCGCCACCCTCGCGGTCGGGCTCGGCGATCTCGGTCGCGAAGGCGACGACGCCCTCGAGCCCCGACTGAACTTCCGATGTTGCGCTCATGCTCGTTGTGCTCTCCTAGATGGTCTTCGCAGTCGTGTCTACAGGCTATCCCCGATCCCTCGGCGTCCGCGGTCCGTGGTCTGCGGCGCCATCGGGGCCTCTCGGCTGTCGCTCGGGGTGCAGACGGGTCCACTAGTGTGCGCGCGGTGACCGAGCTGCTGCAGCGTTCCGCCCTCGAGCTGGCCGGGTTGATCCGCTCGGGGGAGTTGTCGGCCCGCGAGCTCGTGCAGGCGTCGCTGGACCGCATCGATGCGCTGCAGCCGCACGTCAACGCATTCACCCACGTCGCGCATGAGAGCGCGCTCGCGGACGCCGCGGCGGTTCGTTCCGGCGACGAGCGCCCGTTTGCCGGCGTTCCGATCGCGATCAAGGACAACCGGGCCGTGGCCGGGATGCCGCTGACCATGTGCTCCGATCTGTTCGGCGAGCTTGTCGTGCCCCATGACTCATTCCTCGTGCGTCGGCTGCGCGAGGCGGGGTTCGTGATCGTCGGCAAGACGGCCCTGCCGGAGATGGGGATCCTGCCCACCACAGAGTCGCGGCGCAACGGGCCGACGCGCAACCCATGGAACCTGGACCGCACGCCGGGCGGGTCGAGCGGCGGCTCGGCGGCGGCGGTGGCCGCCGGGATGGTGCCGATCGCTCACGGCAACGACGGCGGTGGCTCGATCCGGATCCCGGCGGCGTGTTGCGGGCTGGTCGGGCTCAAGCCCGCTCGGGGCCGGGTCTCGGTCGGGCCCGAGTCCGGGGACAGCTTTCTGGTCTGTGACGGCGTGCTCACCCGTGACGTCGCCGACAGCGCCGCGGTCCTCGATGTCCTGGCCGGCTACGAGCCCGGGGACGCCACCTGGGCTCCCCCGCCGGCGCGGCCGTTCTCCGACGCGGCGGGCGACGAGCCAGGCCGGTTGCGGATCGGCCTCGCCCTGAACCTGCCGTTGGAGGGCGCCCACGTCGATCCGGCCTGCGAAGCGGCCGCGCGCGATACGGCCACGCTGCTGGAAAGCCTCGGCCACGAGGTCTCGGAGTTCGAGCCACCCTGGTCGGGGCTGGATCTGCTGCCCGACTTCACCCGCGCCTTCGGTCCCCAGATCTCGCTCGTGACCCTGATCGGTGGCCAGCTCGCCGGGCGCGAGCCCGTGCAAGCCGACGTCGAGCCGCTGACCTGGCTGATGTGGGAGCGGGCCCGCGCGCTGGACTCGCTGACCGCGCTCAGCGCTGCGATGCGCCTCCAGTCGGTCGCGCGCTCGGTGGTGGCCGCGATGGCCGGCTACGACGTCGTGATCACCCCGGCCCTGGGCCAACGGCCCGTCGAGATCGGCGCGATCAGCGGCCTGGGCCCGGATCCCTGGGGCAACTACCAGCGCTCAGGCTCGTTCACGCCGTTCACCGCGATCCTCAACGTCACCGGGCAGCCTGCGGTCTCGCTGCCGCTCTACCACGGCGAGGATGGACTGCCGACCGCCGTGCAGCTGATCGGCGCGCCGGTCGGCGAGGACGTCCTGCTCGCCCTGGCCCGGCAGCTGCAGACCGCGCTGCCGTGGGCCGACCGGCGCCCGTCGCTGCCCGCCTGAGCCTCTGCGCCGCCGGCGGCCGGCCAGGGGGGAGCCGGTTATGGCGAGAAACGGGCTTGCCCGGGGCGACCTGGGCCCCACAGGACGACCCGGGACCCTCAACCGATGCCGAGCACGGCGCGCATCGGCTTGGGTACGACCCCGAGGCGCTCAGCGTCAGCGGTGCCCTGGCGTGAGAGCAGCGGCACCTCGAGCAGCTCGGCCTCATCCCAAGTGGCAAACGCCGTCGGGCCGCCGAACAGCTCGACGAGGTTGAGCAGGCGCCGCACGCCCCCGGCCGGCAATCCGATGATCCGGCGGCGGCGCCGGTAGGAGCGCAGCGCGATCTCGACGATCTCGCGATGGGTGAGCGTGTCGGGGCCGGCCAGCTCGTAGCGGCTGCCGACCGCCTGGGCGCCCGCCGGGCCACCGGGGAGCGCCGCGAGCACGCAGTCGGCCACATCCTCGGCCCAGATGGGCTGAAACGACGCCTGACCGTTGCCGGGAATCGGCATCACGGGCAGCCACGACATCCGCGCCAGGAGGGTCAGGTAGGGGTCGCTCGGGGAGTAGACGATCGAGGGGGCGAACACGGTGTGCTCGAGTTCGGAGTCCAGTACGGCGCGCTCCGCGATCGCCTTGGCTCGCATCAGCCGCGCCCGGCTGCGGGTCGAGGCCCCGAGCGTCGAGAAGAACACGAAGCGCTGAACCCCGGCGCGCTCGGCGGCCTGCACCAGGCGCCAGGTGGCCACTCCGGCCAATTCCTCGATCGAGCCGCCGGGCTGATCGCGGATCACTGACGCGAGATGGACGACCGTGTCGATCCCGCGCAGGGCGTGACGGAACGACAGGTGGTCGCCGAGATCGCCGAGCGCGATCTGCACCTGGACGCGCTCGGCACCAAGCCGGCGAGGATCGCGGACCAGGCAGCGAACCGGTGCCCCGCCCGCCACCAGGCGACGCAGCACGGCGCGTCCGACGGTTCCAGTGGCGCCGGTCAGCAGCAGCACCGGGGGGAGCCTACCGCGGGGGGCCGTCCCAAATGAGGCGACCGCTTAGAATCTGGCTCTCGCCGGCCCGGCCGGTCTCCCGGAAACGAAACACAGAGGATCCGACATGGCCTACGTCATCGCCGAGCCCTGCATCGGCACCAAGGACAATTCGTGCGTCGAGGTCTGCCCGGTCGACTGCATTCATCCGACGCCCGATGAGCCCGACTACGAGAAGGTCGAGATGCTGTACATCGATCCTGAGGAGTGCATCGACTGCGACGCCTGCGTCGAGGCCTGTCCCGTGGATGCGTGCTTCGCCGAGGATCAGCTCCCCGACGAGTGGCAGAAGTACACCCTGCTCAACGCGCAGTACTACTCGAAGTAGACCGGTTCGCGTGCCGGGAGCGCGCCAGTTGGTCGCGCTCCCACCCGCAGTTATGAACGACCGGGCCGCGGGCCGGTCGATCGCCCTAGGCCATCGGGAGCGACATCCCGGCCGGCCGGGGGGCCGCCGCGGGCGCCGGGGCCTGCATGACCGGCAGCTCGATCGGAGACAGCGCGATCAGTCCGCGGGCGCCCTGGCTGATCGCCTGCGCAGCGGGATCATCGGGGTCTGAGAAGACGAGCGGCAGACCGCTGTCCGATTGCTCGCGCAGCGCCATGGTCAGCGGGATCTTGGCCAGCAGCGGTACGTCGAGGTCCTCGGCCAGCAGCTGTCCACCGCCCTCGCCGAAGATCTGGAAACGCTCACCGGACGGGGTGACGAAGCCCGACATGTTCTCGATCACGCCGCAGATCTCGAGCTTGAGCTTGGCCGCCATCTCGGCGGAGCGGGCCGCGACCTTCTGGGCGACCGGCTGGGGGGTGGTGACGATCAGGAACTTGGCCTGCGGTAGCAGCTGGGCGAGCGTCATCGAGACGTCACCGGTACCCGGGGGCAGGTCGATCAGCAGGTAGTCGAGAACGCCCCAGTCGACATCCTCGAGGAACTGCTGCAGGGCCTTGTGGAGCATCGGGCCGCGCCAGACGACAGCGGCGTCCTGCTCGACGAAGAAACCGATCGACATCACCTTGATGCCGTCGTGGGCCGTGATCGGGATCAGCTTGCGGTCGGCGTTGACCTTGGGCCGCTCGGCGCCGACGCCGAACATGCGCGGCTGGGAGTAACCCCACACATCGGCGTCAAGGACACCGACCGACTTGCCGTTGGCGGCCAGCGCGGCGGCCATGTTGGCGGTCACGCTGGACTTGCCGACGCCACCCTTGCCCGAGCCGATGCAGATCACGTTGGACACCTGGGCCAGGGCGCCTTCGGGGAGCGCGGGGCGGCCGAGCTTGATGCCGAGCGCCGACTTCTCCTCGTCGGAGAGCACGTCGAAGCTGACGTTGACGGCGGTCACGCCCTCGAGACCGCGGATGGCCTGGGCGACCCCGTCCTGGAAGTGGCTGCGGATCGGGCAGCCGGCGGTGGTCAGCGAGACCATCACGTCGATGACCCCGTTGGGGTGGATGTCGATCGAGCGCACCATCTGCAGCTCGACGATGTCGCGGCGCAACTCGGGGTCGATGACGGAGCGCAGGGCGTCTGTGACTTGGTCTCTGGTCGGCATTCAGTTCATTCAAGCAGACCCTTCCCGGTTATCCGGGGCGTCGCCGGGCGCGGCGCGTGCGGCTCCGGCCAGCAAGCCGTCGAGCAGCATCCCGAGGTCCGCGGGATAGGTGTCGCGCCCCTCGATCGCTCGCCAGGTCGGCGCCGATGCGGCCAGGGTCGGAAAGCGCTCGGGATCCGGGGCACCGCGCAACCGGGCCTGGACGCTCACGGATTCCCGTGCGCCTGCGCGCACGAGCAGAGCCCCCAGCGTGAACTCCCACATGACCCGGTAGGCACGGATCGCCTGTTCGAGGGTCATCCCAGCGCGCACGAGTGACGCGTGGATGTCCTCGACGGCCCCGAGCACGGACCTGGCCATCAGCCGCCGGCGGGCGAGCACCTCGGGCAGCCACGGGTGCTCGGCCAGCCCGTCATAGAGAGTCTGCCAACGCGTCAGGATTGCGGTCCGGGGCGCGGCGGGCAGCGGCGGGTGCACGAGTCGGTCAGCGAGCCGGTCCACCAGCGCGAGCAGGAGTTCGTCCTTGTCGGTCACATGACCGTAGAGCGTCATCGGGGATACGTCGAGGTCGGCCGCGAGCCCGCGGATGGTGACCGCATCAACGCCGACGGAGTCGAGACGCGCCATGGCGGCGTCGAGCACCGCCTCTCGAGTCAGCTGGGCGGGACGGCCACGCGGGCGGCTCGGGTCGTGAGTGGGGTTGACAGGCATTTTCTGTACACGTACAGTAATCGGCCATGACGACAGAACCCGGCTACGCAACCGGCAAGATCTGCTACCTGGAGATCCCCTGCGGGGATCCGGCCGAGGCCGCACGCTTCTACGGCGATGCGTTCGGATGGGGGCTGCGCACGCGCGGCGACGGCGCGATCGCGTTCGACGACGCCGTTGGGCAGGTAAGCGGCACCTGGGTGACCGGGCCGCCACCCTCCGCGGAGCCGGGGATCGTCGTCCACATCATGGTCGGGGAGATCGGATCGGTTCTCGATCGGGTGCGCACGGGCGGGGGGAGCATCCTGCGCGACGTCGACCCCGAGGCTTCGGAGGTCTACGCATACGTGCGCGATCCGTACGGCAACGTGATCGGCGTCTACCAGCAGCCCGGACTGGCTGAGACCGAGGCGGGCGCTGCCGCGAGCGAGGCCGGAGCTGGGGTGGGTGCGGTGAACCCGGTCCCCGAGCACCTGAGCACCGTCACGGTGCGCCTGGCGGTGCTCGATGCTGTCTCGGCGCTCGAGTTCTACGCCCGCGCGTTCGGCGCGGAGGAGATCTCAGAGCGTTTCTGCGCGCCGGACGGAACGCTGATCCACACGGAGCTGCGGATCGGGGACGCCGTTGTGATGGTCACCGAGGACGATGGCTACCGCGCGCTGCTGGCCACCTACTGGCCCGACGTCGACGCGGCCTGGGAGCGAGCGGTTGCCGCCGGCGCGATCGTCGTGTTCCCGCTCGCCGACCAATTCTACGGCGAGCGCGGCGGCCGGCTGGAGGATCCCTTCGGCCAGCAGTGGATGCTCAGCTCACGGACCGAGCTCGTGTCGGCGGCCGCGCTGGAGGCTCGGGCCCGGGGTTGACGGTTGCCTCGGCCCGTGACCGTGGCTCACGCCACCGCCGGCGAGAGCACATCCCCGATCAAGGCCACGTGATCGAGATCGTCGTGCACGAACTGCTGGCAGACGATCCGGTCCACGCCGACGTCGCGTAGGGCGGTGAGCTGCTCGATCGCCTGTTCGGCGGTGCCGATGATCCACCCCGGCGGCGGCCCGGCCAGCAGCTGATCGCTGTCGTGACCCATCTTCTCGGCCAGCGCGCGAGCACGGTCTCGTACCTCGGCGTCGTCGCGGCCGGACACGATCACCGTCATCACCGAGAAGCGGATCGGGTCACGGCCCGCCGCCGTCGCACGCCGCCATGAGCTTCCCGCGACGCTCGGCCGCCTGTTCGGGCAGGACATAAAGGGTGTTGTACTCGTTGGCGTAGCGTGCGGCGAGGGCGAGGCTGCGCGGCATGGCAGAGCCGCCGATGATCACCGGAGGGTGTGGTGTCTGGACCGGCTTGGGCATCGCCGCAAGCTCGCTGAGCGTGTAGTGGGTGCCCGAGAAGGAGAACGGCTCCGCGCCCCAGGCACCGTGGATGATCGCCAGCTGCTCCTCGAGCACGTCAAAACGCGTCCGCGTGTCGGGGAACGGGAAGCCGAAGGCCGCGTGCTCGCGCTCGTGCCACCCGGCGCCGATCGCGACGTTGACGCGGCCGCCGCTGACGTGGTCGGCCGTCACGACGACCTTGGCCAGCTCAGAGGGATGGCGGAAGCTGGCCGGCGAGACCATCGTCCCGAGCCGCAGCCGGCTGGTGATCGCGGCCAGCGCGCAGATCGTCGCCCATGCGTCGAGCGACCCCCGCTCGGGGTGCTGGAGGTCGAGGTTCATGTAGTGATCGGACCGAAACAGCGTCGGGATCCCGTGGGCTTCGCAGGCCCGCGCCAGCGCCTGCCAGTCGGGCCAGGTGACGCCCTCCTGGCCCTCGATCATCAATGAGAGTTCCATGGGCGCCATTAAAGACCGACGGGGCGCCACTTGCGTGACGCCCCGGCGGTTGAGGGAGGAGAGGGTGCTTCATTCGCCGGCGAGATATGAGGCCGGCGAACCTGACCCGCGTGGCGCTCTCCTGGGCGCCGGCGGGGGAAGGCGATCAGACCGTGATGCGGTCCTGCGCGCTGGACACCAGCTTCTCGACACGTGAGGTGAGCGAGTCGCCCTGCTTCTCGATGTCCTTGCGGACCGAGCGGATGTCGCGCTCGACGCGCCGGCGGTTCTGCTTGACGGTCTTCTCGACCGCGTTGCGGCGCTGACGCAGCTCGCGCTCGAACTTCGTCCGGGTGCGACGCACCTGGCGCTCGAACCGATTGCGGGCCGTGGCGCCACGACGCTCGTAGCGTTTGAGCTCACGCTCAACCGACGCGCGGGTCTGGACCTTGGTGCGGATGACCTTGACCGAGGAGACCAGGTTGTCGCGGGCCACGAGGCTCGCCCCGACGGGGACGAGGACTGCGCGCTCGGCGATCGCCTGGGCCTGGGTCAGCAGCACGCGGCTCTCGGCCGCGGTCGCGCTGCCTGCCGCCTGAGCGGTGCTCTCGGCGCTGCGCACTGTGCGCTTGGCGTTCGAGCGGGTGCTGCTCGCCGACCGGGCGGCGGCGTTGCGCTTACGGGTTGCCGCTGCCTTCTGGCCGCGCGCCGAGGCCGCAGTGCGGTCCGACGGAGTGCGCGACGTGGTCGGAGCGGACGTGGTGCGCGAGCCGACGTGCGCGGGCCGAGTCGTGCGGGCGTCCGGTGGCCGGCTTGCGGCCGGTGGCCGGCTTGCGGCCGGCTGGCCGGCTTACGCGGAAGCGCCGGCTTACGGGTTGACGCCGACGCGGTCTTGGTCGTACCGGTCGAACGGTTGGCTGTGGTGGTGGGCTTGTCTGTGCCCGAGTTACTTGTGGTTGCCATCGAGGGTCTCGCCTCCATCATTGCTGACGATTTTCAGTTTGGGTTCGCTTGTGAATGATCGAACACATGTTTGTAAACCGCCGGCCGGTTGGGGTTACATTCCTGAGAACAGATGATCGCCCCGGCCACCCACTACACACGCAGCGGCGACGCCAGCATCGCCTACCAGACGCTCGGCGACGGTGATTGCGATCTCGTGGTCATCACTGGCCCGGCCTCGCATCTGGAGCGCATGTGGGAGGAGCCGCGCACCGCGCGGACCTTCCGCCGGATGGCCGATTTCGCCCGGTTGATCATGTTCGACCGGCGCGGCACTGGACTTTCGGACGCGGTCCCCGAGCCGCCGACGCTCGAGCAGCAGGCCGATGACCTGCGCGCCGTGCTCGAGGCGGTCGGCTCGCAACGCACCGCGATCATCGGCGGCTCGGATCTCGGGCTGTCGGCGCTGTTCGCCGCCACCTATCCCGACCGCGTCACCGCGCTTGTGCTCAGCGGGGTCGCCGCCGACGGCCACCACACGCTGATCGGCTCCTCGCGCGACGAGATGCTGGAGGCGATCGAGAGCCGTTGGGGCGATGGCTCGCTCGTCTCCGTGTTCGCTCCCAGCCAGGTCAACAACCGCGAATTCGTCGAATGGTGGGGTCGGATGCAGCGTTCGGCGGTGAGCCCGGGCATGGCCCGCAGGCTGATGGAGATGACCGCGCAAACCGATCTGCGCGCCGTGCTGCCGACGATCCGCGTCCCCACGCTCGTCCTGCACGTGACCGGCGACCGGGTCGTCCCGGTCGCGGCCGGGCGCGAAGTGGCGCAGCTGATCCCCGGTGCCCGCTTTGTCGAGTGCGCCGGTGAGGACGCCTACGCCTGGCTGGATCCCCCGGCGATGGAGGAGATCGAGGAGTTCCTCACCGGCCGGCGCTCGCGTTCACGCAGTGACCGGGTTCTGGCCACGGTCCTGTTCACGGATATCGTCGGCTCGACCGAGCACCTCTCCCGGGACGGCGACGCGGTCTGGCGCCGGCGCCTGGAGGACCACAATGACGTCGTGCGGGCCGGCCTGCGCAACTGGCGAGGCCATGAGGTCAAGACCAGTGGTGACAGCTTCCTGGCCACCTTCGACGGTCCTGCCCGCGCGGTCAGCTGCGCGGCGGAGATCGTGGCCGGCGTCGAGGCGCTCGGGCTGCAGCTGCGGGCCGGCGTGCACACCGGCGAATGCGAGCTGCGCGACGATGACGTCGCCGGCATCGCCGTCCACATCGCCTCACGAGTCATGCACGAGGCGCAGCCGGGCGAGGTGCTGGCCTCGAGCACCGTCAAGGAGCTGGTCGTCGGATCGGGGCTGCGCTTTGACGATCGGGGCGCCCACGCGCTGCGCGGCGTGCAGGACGAGTGGCGCCTGTTCGCGCTGCAGCGCTGACCGCGGTCCGGGGCGCCGCGCCGGGCGACCGCGCACCTAGGCGACGTCGGCGGCGGGCAGCGCGCCGTCGAGCCCGACCCGGCGCAGCCAGCGCGGCGGATCCACGAGCTCCTCGAGCGTCGGCAACGCCTCGGGCGCCGAGAAGACGTGGTCGAGGCCGGCGGTCCCCGCGCGCTCGACGACCTGATCGCAGAACGCCTTGCCCTGCTCGTACTGGCGCATCTTCATCTCCAGTCCGAGCAGACGCCCGAGCAGCCGCGACAGGCCGGTCTGGGATTGGCGGCGTCGGTCCAGGGCGGACCGCAGTTTGGGCAGCGACGGCAGCAGGTCCGGCGCGACCGCGTCCATCACGTGCTCGGCGTGGCCCTCGATCACCGCCATCACCGCCTGCACCCGGTCCAGCGTCTCGCGCTCGCCGGTATTGGTCACGATCGCGACCAGGTCCCCGCGGCGCAGAGAACCGAGCACATGGCGGATCTCGTCGCGGCTGGGCAACCGCAGCTTGCGCTCGCGGTCCATGCGCAGCTCGGCCTTGGCCAGCAGCTCGCGGACCAGGCCGGCGACGTGGCCATGCAGCCAGGGAACGCCGGAGAACTGGACGGCGTGGGTGACCTCGTGCAGCGCCACCCAGGTCATGAACTCCTGTTCGTCGGCACCGAATGCCTGCACCGCCTGGCCGAGGTTGGGGAGCACGAACAGCAGCCGCGGCGGGCTGGCGTCCGCGGAATCGTCGAGCAGGACGAGTTCGTACTGGCCGAGCACGCGCTGGGCGAGATAGCCGAGCACGACCGCGACCTCGGTGGTGACCACGAACCCCATCGCGAGCTGGGCGGCCGGCTTGAGCGGCCCCAGGCCGCTGCCGGCGCGCTCGAGCACGGGATCGAGCAGCGTCCGCATCGCGGCGATGTTGGTGGCGATCCACTCCCGGCGCTCGATCCCCTCCGGCGGCGGCAGCGGGCGCACCGGCTCGAGGCCGGTGTACTCGCGCACCCGGCGCTCGGACTCGGCGGCCAGCGCGGTGAGGTCCGTGGTCGGCGGCGCCCCGGTGCTGCCCCGGCCGGCGACGTAGGCGGCGATCCGCTCGGCCAGGATCCAGTCGATCACGTGACCACCCGCGCCAGTTCAGCCAGCGCCTCGGGGCTGCGGGCCGCGACCAGCGGCGAACGCGGCGTGGTGTCCAGCGGCGCGGCCAGGGGATCGCCGTAGGCGGTGAAGGCGACCAGGCCGCCGGCCTCACGGACGATCAGCTGCGCGGCGGCCGCGTCCACGCCGCGGCAGCGGCTGAGCGTGAGCATGCCGTCGAAGCGCGCGGCGGCCACCTGACACAGGGTGCAGGCGATCGTGCCCATCGCCCGCAGACGGTGCGCGCTGGCCTGCAGACCGTCGATCGCGGCGGCCACCCAGCGCGGGTCGGCCGACTCGATGCCGACGATCTCGAGCTTGCCGTCGCGCGAGCGGCGCTCGGGGAGCTCGGCATCCAGCCGTTCGCCGTTCAGGAATGCCCCCTCGCCACGGCGGGCCCACCACTCCTCGCCGGACCCGAAATCGTGCACGAACCCGAAGACGACGTCCCCGGCGGTGTCGCCGTCGGCGACGGCAACCGACAGGGCGTAGTGCAGGGCGTGGCGCTTGGCGTTCAGCGAGCCGTCGATCGGGTCGATGATCACCCGCACCCGGCGGTCACCGAAGTCGACCTCGCCGCGCTCCTCCGACAGCGCATGGAAGCGGAAGCCCTGTGCGCTGAGCGCGTCCAGCTCCGCGAACACGACGGCCTCGGCGTCTGAGTCGATGACCAGCGTGCGGTCTCCGCCGCTGCCGCGGGTGCCCGTCTCCTCGGCGCGCTCAACGGTCGTCGAGGCGGCCGCAAGGAGTTCGCGCAGACCGGCCACCGAGCGCCGGCAGGCCCCCAGCCAATCGGCATCCAGGGCTGTGGGGGCTGTCGCCATCAGAGACCTATGCTGTCAGACGGTGAGCACCGAGCACGAAGCTGGCCGCGAGCGCGGGGAGCTCGACCTGCTCTCCAGCCCCAACTCGTTCGGCCCGTCTCCTCGACGGGCTCAGCGATCGCGAGCGCGATGCCGTCACGCATCGCGGGCGGCGCCTGGTCATCCGCGGCGCTGCCGGCACGGGCAAGACATGGCTGATCGAGCACCGCTTTCGGTGGCTGGTCGGGCAGGGCACCCGCCCCGAGCGCCTCGCCGTGCTCGTGCCGAGCTCGGGACGGGCGCTGGCCCTGCGCGAGCGCCTGGAGACCGGGCTGGAGCTCGCCTACGACGAGCTGCACGTGCTCACGCCGCCCGAGCTGGCCGGGCTGATCCTCTCCCGCGCGGGCGCCGGCCTCGATCCGCTGGCCACCACGCTCAGTGCCGGGGACCGTCTGGCCATGCTGGTCGAGCGCATCGACGAGCTCTCCCTGCAGCACCACGACTTCGGCGGGCGCCCCAACCTGCTGCTGGCCGGCTTCGTGCGGCGGATCGACCGCCTCAAGGCGGAGCTCGTCGATCCCGACGCCTATGCCGCCTGGGCCGCCGCGCTGTCTGATGACGCCCGGGAGACGGCGCTGGAGCGCGAATTCTCCGAGGTCTACCGCACCCACGAGCGGATGCTGGCCGACGGCCGGCGCGCGCGACGCCGGCGATCTGATCAGGCGACGCGATCTCGGTGGCCGCCAGCAGCCCGAGCTGGCCCATTCCTTCGCGCACCTGCTGATCGACGACGCCCAGGAGCTCGACCTGGCGGCGGCCACGCTCGCCCGCGAGGTCGGAGCGGCCGGACTGACCGTGGCCGGCGATCCGCACGCCGCGCTGCGCCGCTTTCGCGCCGCCGGAGCCGACGCGGCTGGATGCGTTCGCCGGCCGACGACGTCACGACGATCGAGCTCGACGCCGGCCGCCGCTGTCCCGAGCCGGTCTGGCGGGCCGCCGAGGCGGTGCTGGCGCTGGCTGGCCTGGACGGTCCGCCGCGCTCCCCCGCGCCGCATGCCGGCGAGGTCCAGGCGTGGCGCTGTGCCAACGAGCGCTCCCAGGCGCAGGCGGTCGCGGCCGAGATCGAGCGGCTGGCGCGCGAGGGCGCCGAGCCGGGCCGGATCGCGGTCTTCGTCCCCGACATCGTCCGCGAGGGGCAGGCCGTGGCGGTCGCGCTCGAGGAACGCGCGATCCCCTATCGGCTCGTCGGTGAGGCGGCGCTCTTTCAGCGCGCCGAGATCCGCGACGTGCTCGCCTGGCTGCGACTGCTGGCCGATCCCACCGACGCCGGCGCCGTGGTGCGCGCGCTCGCGCGGCCGCCGATCGAGCTGCGCTCGGTCGACATCGCCCGCTGCACGCAGATCGCCCGCCGGCGCAAGCTCGACATGGTCGGGGCGCTCGCGGCGGCGCTCGAGGCCCCGCAGGTGCCCCCCGAGGCCCGCGAGCGCATTCGCGGCT
>CAVXPV010000015.1:0-129225 GCA_963763715.1 uncultured Solirubrobacterales bacterium | reverse complement strand
AAGTGGACAATGCTCGGGTCCCATCCATTCCCACCCCGGAGATCTCAGTGAGCACCTCAGACACCGCCGGACTCGTCACCGACCTGGCGGGCCTCAGCGCGCACGTCGGCGAGCACCTGGGTTACACGCCCTGGCGCGAACTGGAGCAGAGCCGCGTCAACCAGTTCGCCGACGCCACCGACGACCACCAGTTCATTCATGTCGACGTCGACGCCGCCAAGGCGACGCCGTTTGGCGGCACGATCGCGCATGGCTATCTCACGCTGTCGTTCGCGGCCTGGATCCTCGAGAAGCTGATGAAGGTCACGGACGCCAAGATGGGCGTCAACTACGGCCTGGACAGGGTCCGCTTCCCGGCCCCGCTTCCCGTCGGCAGCGAGTGGCGCGGAGGCGCCGAGCTGGTGTCCGTCGATGAGATCCCGGGTGGCCTGCAGGGCAAGCTCAAGGTGACCGTCGAGGTCAAGGGCGCCGAGAAGCCGTCGATGGTCGCCGAGGCCCTGGTACGCCTGTACGGCTGACCCCAGCGTTTAATGAGAGCGCCCCGGAACCAGCGGGATATGAGGCTGGTTCTGCGGGGCGCGCTCGAGGGAGGAGAGGTACTGCGCTGCACATGATGGCGGCGGCTCGCCTAGATGTCCAAGACGAGTATTCGGAGTCATTCATAATCTGCGCTTATGGATCTTCGCCAGCTCCGCTACCTCGTCGCCCTCGCCGAGGAGGGCAACTTCACCCGCGCGGCCGCCAGCGCCCATGTCGCCCAACCGGCTCTCTCCCAGCAGATCCGCCGCCTCGAGGACGAACTCGGACTGGCGCTCGTGGAGCGGACGACGCGCCGGGTGGCGCTCACCGAAGCGGGCGGGATGCTCGTCGTGCGCGCTCGGCGCATCCTGACCGAGTTGGAGGCCGCCTCGGCGGAGCTCGAGGCGGTGCGCGGCATGTACACGGGCCATGTGACGCTCGGTGCCATGCACACCATGGGCCCGGTTGATCTCTCGCTTGCCGTCGCGATGTTCGCCGAGCGCCACCCTGAGGTCCTGTTCACCGTGCGCGAGCAGTCCAGCGAGGAGATGGCCGAGATGCTGCGAGTGGACGAGCTCGACCTCGCGTTTCTGTCGGTGACCGAGCGCGTCGAGAGCCACGGCTTGGGCCTGCACCGGCTGGTGCTCGAGGAGCTCGTCGCCGTGCTGCCCCCCGGCCATCCCCTGGCCCGACGGCGCCAGCTGCGCATGGCGGACCTGGCCGACGAGCCGTTCATCAGCTTTCGCGCCGGTGCCCGCCTGCGCGAGCTGTTGATGTCCGCCGGGCACGAGGCTGCCTTTGAGCCGCGGGTGACGTTGGAGTCAAACGAGAGTCAGCGCATCCGGCGCCTCGTCTCCCGCGGCCTGGGGGTGGCCATCCTCCCGCGCTCGGACGCCGAAGGTCCCGGCGCCGAGGTTGGCGTCGTCACTCTGACCGAGCCGCGCCTGGAGCGCGACATCACGCTCGCCTGGCGGGAGGGCCGCCGCCACGCTCCGGCAGCGGCCGAGTTCCTCGATCTCGCACGGGAGATCTTCGCCTCCTGACGTCGACCGGCCCGTCCGCGCATTGACCCCTGCCCTTCGCTTCGGGTGGAAGCCTGCGCCCAGGCCACCCTGCCCTCAGGGCAGAGTTCGTGCGACGGGTTTACAACCCTCTTCGATCGCTCAGTTAATACTGAAGCGGCCGTCTGGGGACGCCGGTTAGTGCCGCGTTAGCGCTGGCGCGGCATAGTTTGATGATCATCGAACTATTGGTATGATTACTGGCGGAGTAAACCCATGAGATCACTGGAGACTGTCCTGACACGCTTTGAAACCCAGCCTCGCGAGGTCCCGGCCACGGGACGCGAGCACAATGATACGACGCCGCGTTCGCGTAAACGCGGCGAGCATGCGCCTGCCGCGGCGCCTGCGCGGCGCCCCGCGCGTCGGCAGGCTCCTCGCGCGTCTGAGCGCCGCAGCGCCACAGAGGCGCGCCGGGCCGCGGCCGACTCCGCGGTCCTGACCGAAAACTCGCTGGACCTGTTTTTGCGCGCAGCTCGCGCCCACTCGCTGCTCACCGCCGAGGAGGAGATCGAGCTCGCCCAACAGATCGAGAAGGGTGACCTGCGGGCCAAGGAGCGGATGATCAACGCCAACCTGAGGCTGGTCGTTTCCCAGGCTCGGCGCTATCAGGGCCATGGCCTGCCGATGGAGGATCTTGTCCAGGAGGGAATGCTGGGGCTGATCCGCGCGGTTGAGAAGTTCGACTGGCGGCGTGGCTTCAAGTTCTCCACCTACGGAACCCTGTGGATCCGGCAGGCGCTGCAGCGGGGGCTGCAGAACCACGGCCGGACAATCCGCCTGCCGGTGCACGTTGCGCAGCGGCAGACCAAGGTTCGCAAGATCGAATCAGAGCTGAGCACCAAGCTGGGCCGTGAGGCCACCGACGACGAGATCGCCGCCGAGGCCAAGCTGCCCGTCGAAGAGGTTGCGGAACTGCGCGAGCTGACCCGCGGCCTGACCAGCCTCGATCAGCCGGTCGGCGAAGACGGCGAGACCGCCTTCGGTGACCTGCTGGCGTCGGATCGCCCCCAGCCGGCCGAGGAAGTCGAATCCAACGAGCGTCAAGAGCTGATCAATGGAGCTGTCGATCAGTTGCCCGAGCCCGAGCGCAACGTCATCCGGCTGCGCTTCGGTCTGGCCGGCACCGAACCGCTCAACCTCCGGCAGACCGGGCTCGAGCTGGGCATCACGCTCGGCAAGGCTCGCGAGCTCGAGCAGCAGGGCCTCACCCGGCTCGCACAGAGTTCGGGCCTGGAAGAACTCCGGCGCGCCGCCTAGCGCGGATCGCCACCAGCTGACGGCCTCGGGCCGGGCGCCTCGCGTCCGGCCCAGTCGTCGTCGTCTGGCCACGCCGGCCGCGGGTGATCGTCGGCATCCAGGGCCTCAATCACATGCTCGGCCGGATCGCCGTCCTGCGGAAGCCGTGCCGAGTAGATCGACGGCGCACCGAGCCGCCGGGCCACGACGGTGGCGCCACAGATCGCCAGCAGGGTCGGCGCCATCAGGGCATCGAAGTGATGGGTGAGCTCGAGAACGAGCACGACACCGGAGATCGGGCCCTGCATGGCCGCGGCGAGAAATGCGCCGCCGCCGATCAACGCGTAGCTGCCCGGCACCACGTGGGGCCAGACGTGTGACCACAATCCGGCCAGTACCACCGACAGCAGCACGCCGACGGTCAGCGTGGGCGTGAACAGGCCGCCGGGCGCGCCCGCACCCAGGCAGGCCGCGGTCACCACCGGCTTGAGCACCAGCAGCACGGCGGCCAGCCCCAGCGACAGGCCACCGACCACGGCCAGCTGGACGATCCCCTTGCCGTTGCCCAGCAGCTGGGGATACGGGACGGCGAGAAGCCCGAGACCGCCGAAGACGAGCACCGGAGCAAGCAGCCGCGCCCCGCCGCGCGGGCGTAGCAGGGCGGCGCGGGCGATCAACCGGACCCAGCCGACCGCGACGATCCCGATCACCGGACCCAGCACCGCCGCCCACACGAGCTGACCGGCGTGGACGCCGTAGACCGGCATCGTGTAGGTGTGGGCGGTCCCCAGGGTGATCCAGGCCACCGCCGTCGCGATCACCGACATCGCCAGGGCCGGAAGCACAAGCGGCAGGGTCAGCGTGCCCAGCAGCACCTCGAGCGCGAACAGCGCCCCGCCGAGCGGCACGTTGTAAACCGCGGCAAAGCCCGCGCCGGCACCGGAGGCGACGAGCAGCCGGCGCTGCCACGTCGGTAGCCGCGCCCATTCGGACAGCCGGCTTGCGGTGGCCGCGCCCACAAGTTGGGGAGCCGCCTCCCGCCCCAGAGAAACGCCCATTCCCACCGCGACGATCGACAGGACGCCCCGCTCGAGGCTCGGCGCCAGGCGCAGGCGCCCGCTGCGCAGCCAGAGGGCTTCCGACACCTCGGTGGCCCCCGCCGCAGACGTGCGCCCCCAGCGCGCCAGGCCGGCGGCCGCGACGATCACCGCCGCGAGCAGCAGCACGACCACGCGCCGCAGATCCGAGGCTGAGCGCACGTCCGCGAGGAAGGTCCCGTGTCCGGAGCCGAAGGCGAGCCGTTCGACGAGGCCCAGCAGGGCCATGAGCGCGGACGCGCCGATCCCGGTGACCACGCCGACCGCGCCGACCAGTCCCCAGAAGCGAAGGCTGTACCCGGCCACGATCCCGCGGCCGGGGATGTTGGGCTGGCGGGAGGACCACCGCCGAGCGCGCGCATCGGGCACCAGCCGCAGCGTAGATGGTTGGTATCCGTGGCCCGGCGGGGTGGTCGCACAGCGTGGGGAGATTTTCAGGACATGATGTGGAGATTTTCATCGCTCAGGGGTTTCCCGAGCCTGGTGCCCCGGATCCCTGGTGGCGGTTCGTGGCCGAGCCCCACGCGGTCGACCGCGTGCACGGCGCTCCGCTGGTTGAGCCGGTGGTCGTGGGGCGCACCACGGTCCCCGGAGCCCGACTGACCCGTCCCGGGACCCGCAAGAACCGGACCGCGCTGATTCGTGGGCGGCCGTCGTGCGCTCGCGGTCTGCTGCAATGCGCCCATGCGTGAACTCGCGGCCGAGGTGGTGGTGATCGGCTCGGGGATGGGTGGCGCAACCACCGCCCTGGCGCTTGCCCGGCGCGGCGTCGACGTGCTGATCCTCGAGCGCGGGCGGCGGCTGCCCCGTGAGCCCGCGAATTGGTCCCCCCAAGCGGTATTCGGCGACGGCCGCTACCGGACCGCCGAGACGTGGCGCGATCACGCCGGGCGCGATTTCGTTCCCGGCGTTCACTACGTCGTGGGCGGCAACACCAAGGTCTACGGTGCGAGCCTCCCGCGATTGCGCGAACACGACTTCGAGGCCACCGCGCACGACCAGGGGGTCTCGCCGGCCTGGCCGTTTCGCTACGCGGACCTCGAGCCCCACTACCGCGAGGCGGAGCGGATCTATCGGGTCCGCGGTGATGCCGGCGGCGATCCGGGCGCGGCGTGGCGAAGCTCCCCGTTCCCGTTCCCGGCGCTCGCCCACGAGCCCTACGTCTCAGAACTCGCCGCGCGGCTGCGCGAGCAGGGTCTGAGTCCGAGCGCCAACGCGATGGGAATCGACTGGCGCTCTGGAGGCTCGTGCATCCGCTGCTCCACCTGCGATGGCTTCCCGTGCCGGCTGGGAGCCAAGAGCGACGCCGAGACCTGCGCGATCGATCCGGCCATCGCCACCGGTCGCGCGCGCCTGGCCACGGGGATCCGCGTGCGGCGGCTGGTGCCCGATCTGACCGGGGCGAGGCTCTCGCATCTCGAGGCCGAGAGCTCCGAGGGGCCGGTGCGGGTGACCGGCGCACGATTCGTGCTCGCCGCCGGCGCGGTCAACTCGGCCGCTCTGCTCCTCAGCTCCCGCGGTCCTTCGCACCACCACGGGCTGGCCAACGGGTCAGGGCAGGTGGGGCGCAACTTCATGATGCACAACAACGCCCACATCGTCGCGGTCGATCCACGGCGGCGCAACACGGTCGTCTTCCAGAAGACCCTGTCGGTCAACGACTGGTACCGCGACGGCGGGGACGGGCGGCCGCTGGGCACGATGCAGCTGATCGGCAAGGTGCGCGGGGCGATGATGCGGGACGCCGCGCCCACCGGCATGCCTGTGGCGGCGCTGGACCGAGTCGCCCGGGACAGCGTCGAATGGCTGATCATGGCCGAGGACCTGCCCACGCGCGAGAACCGTGTGACGGTTGGTGCGGGCGGAGCGATCACGATCGCGCGGCGGGCTCGCGGTGTCGACACCCACCGGCGGCTCCTGCGTCGAGCCCGGCGGGTCTTGCGCCGCGCGGGCTACGGGCTGATCCTCACGCAGCACTTCGATCTGGGCATGAACAGCCATCAGTGCGGAACCGTGGTCGCGGGCACCGATCCGGACACGAGCGTGCTCGACGCCTGGTGCCGTACGCACGAGGTCGAGAACCTGTGGGTCATCGACGGCGGCTTCTTCCCGTCCTCGGGGGCGATGAACCCGGCGCTGACGATCGCCGCGCAGGCGCTCCGCGCGGTGGGCGAGTCAGGCCTGGCCGGGTGACGCCGCGGGTCAGGACCGGAGGGTGCGGCCGACCGCGGCGCGGCCGACGGCCCACTGGCGCGCCACCGCAGGCCGTGTCGCGGGCCCGGTGAGGATCGCGGCCATGACCGTCCCCAAGCTGGCGAAGATGAGCGCGACGGTGAGCACGGCCGAGACGCCGTCGGCGGCGAGCAGGGCGGCACCGAGCAGCGCGCCACCGCCGATTCCGACCTGGAAGCAGACCACGTAGAGCGCCGAGGCGCCGTCGGGCTGAGCCGGGACGGCGCGCAGGACCGCGGTCTGCCAGGCGACGGGCAGTGCCGTGAACGCCAGCCCCCAAGCCCCGGCCGCGACTACCGTCATGACGAGCGATCCATGAACGAGATCGAGCCCCAGCAGCGCGAGGGTGACGATCGCGCAGCCGCCGATCACGGCGCTCCGCAGTCCGCGGTCGACCAGGGCACCGCTGAGCAGCACCCCGAGGACGCCGGCCCCTCCGTAGGCGAGCAGCACCAGGCCAACCCCACTGCCCCCCACCCCTGCGTCAGCTCGCACGATGCGGGCAAAGAACGTGAAGGCGGCAAAGTGTCCGATGACCATCACCGTCGTGACGGCACAGATGGCGAGCAGGCGCCGTTCACGCAACGCCGCGCCAAAGGATCGCAGCGACGGGCGCTGCGGCACCGGAGGCTCCGGCAGAAGCAGATACAGCGCACACCAAGTCAAGGCGCCGGCGCCCGCCATCAGCGCCACAGCCAACCGCCAGCCCAGCAGCGTGCCAGTGATGCTGACCAACGGCACACCCGCGACCAGGGCCAGGGAGTTGCCCGCGAACGCCGCCGCAGTCGCGCGGCCGGCGCGCTCGGAGGCCACCATCGACGCGGCGACCTGAGCGATCACGGACCAGAAGACGCCGTGGGCCAGCGCGCACAGCAGTCGCGCGGCGAGCACGACCGCGTAGCTCGGGGCGACGGCGGCGATCACCTGGGAGACGGTGAGCACGGCCACGCAGCTCAGCAGCAGTGGCCGCCGCCGGATACCCGAGGAGGCGAAGGTGAGGGGGATCGCGGTCAGCCCGGCCAGGACGGCATAGGCCGTCATCAGCAGACCCACGGACGAGGGGCTGACGTGCAGGCTTCGGCTCAGGGGGTCCAGCAACGCGACCGGTTGGGTCTCTGTGGTCACGAACACGAACGTGGCGGCCGCCAGAGCGCCGAGCGCGGCCGCCGTCCGACGTGAGGATGATGTGGTCAGCGTCGCCATCTCGACGAATATACTCCGGACCAGAGTAAAAATGACACCGTTGCCCGATGAGGGATCGCGATCGGCCGCGATCCTGCGTTCCGTCCATGCCCGTCCCGGGGCCACCCGGGCGTCGCTGGTGCGCACGCTCGGCATCTCCAGCGGCTTGGCCACCGACACCGTGGGACGGCTGACCCAGGCGGCCCTGCTCGCCGAGATTCCGGCGCCGGCCACGGGCGCCCGGGGGCGCCCGACCCACGCGGTGGTTGCCCATCCCGCGGGACCGCTCGTGGCCGCGGTGGCGATCTCCGATGAGCGCTGGGAGCTGGCCCTGATCGAACTCGGAGGCGGGATCGTCAGCCACTTCACGACACGCCACGGGGGCGACTGGCCGGACGTGCGCCGATCCGTGCGCCGCCGGCTGGCCGCCGCCGAGCTCGCCGCGGGCGGGCGGATCGCCGCGGTCTGTGCCTCGGCGCCGGGTACGGTCAGCGGCTTGCGGGTCGTGCAGGCCCCCAACCTCGGCTGGGAGGACATCGATCTGGGTCAGCTGGTGCCGCGGGCCGGGCTCGCACGGCTGCGCAGCGTCCAGGCGGGCAACGATGCGAGTCTGGCCGGGCTCGGCGAGGCGAGGCGCGGCAGCTCGGCCGGCGCCCGGACGGTCATCCACCTTCACATGGACAACGGCATCGGGGGCGCGCTGCTGCTCGACGGCCGCCCCGTGGCCGGCGCGCAGGGGCTGGCCGGGGAGTTCGGTCACATGCCGTTCGGCCCGCGAGGGCGCCGGTGCCGGTGTGGTGCCTCGGGGTGCTGGAACACCGGTCTGGACGCGGCGGCGCTCGCGTCCGGGCTCGGCGTGACGCTCCCTACCGATGAGGTGAGCTTCACGGTCCGGGTGCTCGAGCGTGCCAGCGAGGGCGGGGCGTCAGAGCGGCGTGCGGTGCGCCGTGCGGCGCGCATCCTGGGCGAGGGGACGGCCGCGCTGGTCAACGCGCTCGACCCCGAGCTGGTCTGCTTCGGAGGCCTCGCGCCGGCGCTGCGCGCCGCGGCGCCCGAGCCGCTCCAGGCCGGCTACCGGCGCGGTCTGATGAGCAGCCGGGCCCGTCACCCCCGCCGATCCTCGACGGGCGCCTGGGGGCCCGGGCCGTGCTCGTCGGGGCGGGGGAGCTTGGCTTTGACGTGCTCCTGGGCGATCCGGAGATCGAGCACTGGACGTCGACGGTGGCCTGACCTCCGGGCCGTGCCCGGAGACATGGCGCAGGTCCGAGTGGGCGATCCAGGATTCGAACCTGGGACCTCTTCCTTATCAGAGAAGCGCTCTAACCGACTGAGCTAATCGCCCGTGCTGTGCGCTCGATGGTATCGAGCGGGTGACGGTGACGGGGCTAGGGATGCAGCCGCGCCGCGAGCTCCAGCGCGGCCTCGGCCGACTCGAAGCTGAGATGTGCGCGGTAGCCGCCGTCCGCGGTCACGGTCACCTCGACGTCCTGCCCGAGGACCGAGCCGAGCCGGTCGGCGATCGCCGTCACCGCCGCCTCCTGATCGGGGTGCAGCGCGGCGCGGGTGCGGCGGGGACGGCCGGCGCGGTCGGCCCCGGCGTTGGCGCGCCGCGCCTGGTCCTCGAGCTGGCGCACCGACCAGCCGAACTCGATCGCCGAGCGGGTCAGCCGCCGGCGTTCGTCATGATCGGTAGCCAGCAGCAGCGCTCGGCCGTGGCCCTCCGACAGCGTCCGCTCCTCGATCGCGGATATCGTCGCGTCCGGCAGATCGAGCAGCCGGATCAGGTTGGAGACGGCGACTCGGCTGCGGCCGACCCGGACGCCCACCTCCTCGCGGGTCAGGCCGAGCTCCTCAGTGAGGGCGGCGCACGCGCGGGCCTCCTCGATCGGGTTAGGTCCTGTCGGACCATGTTCTCGATCAGCGCGACCTCGAGCGACGTCGCGTCGTCGTGGTGACGGATGATCGCCGGCACCGTCTCGAGCTCGGCGAGCTTGGCCGCGCGCCAGCGGCGCTCGCCGGCGATCAACTCGTAGGTGCCGCCGGGCACCGGCCGCACCAGCACCGGCTGCAGGATCCCGCGAATGCGGATCGACTCCACGAGACCCGCGAGCGCCTCCGGCTCGAACTGGCGCCGCGGCTGGCTGGGATTGGGGGCGATCAGCTCGACCGCGAGCCGGCGCAGCTCCTCGGGCTCGTCACGCGGGGCCACGGACAGAATCGCCGACAGGCCGCGGCCCATTGCGCGCTGGCGCTCAGCCACGAGCGGCCACCTCCTTGGCCAGCTCGAAATATGCGTCGGCGCCGGCGCAGTAGGGGTCATAGTGGATCACCGGCTTGCCGAAGCTGGGGGACTCGCCAATCCGGACATTGCGCGGGATCACGGTCTCGAACACGAGGGCCGGGAAGTGCTCGCGGACCTCGCGCTCGACATCCTGAGCCAGCCGGGTGCGGCCGTCATGCATGGTCAACAGCATTCCGGCCACCGTCAGCCGGGGATTGAGCTCGCGCTGGACGAGGGCAAGCGTGTCGAGCAGGCCGGCCAGGCCCTCCAAGGCGAAGTACTCGGCCTGCACCGGGACGATCACCCGATCGGCAGCCACGAGCGCGTTCACGGTCAGCGGTCCCAGCGACGGCGGGCAGTCCAGGAAGATGAACGCATAGCGATCGCGGATCGGGGCCAGGGCGTCGCGCAGGCGATTCTCGGATCCCTGCATGCGCGGCAGCTCGATCGTCGCACCCGCGAGGTCCGGTCCGGCCGGGATCACGCCGAGGTTCTCGATCGAGCTGGCCACCACCGTATCGGCGAGATCAAGGTCTCCGACCAGGGCGTCGTACACGGTGGGCTGGATGTGCTTGTCGATCCCGAGCCCCAGCGTGGCATTGGACTGCGGATCGATGTCGATCAGCAGCGACTCGTAGCCGGCCTCGGCGACACAGGCGGCGAGGTTGACCGCCGTGGTGGTCTTGCCGACGCCGCCCTTCTGATTGGCGATCGCGTACACGGTGGACATGGCGGTCACGCTAGCGCCGCGAGCGGTCAGATGCCCATGCCTCAGAGCGATCCGAGGGGTCGCTTGCGCGCCATGCCGGGGCGACGGGGAAACCGGCCCGGGGTCGGCTCCACCTTGACCAGACGCTGCAGATGGCGATGGGCGGCCCGCGGATGGGGTTGGACGGCCACCGGGGCTTCGTATCGCAGGCCCAGCTCGGCCGCCGCGGCGGCGCCGGCCGTCTCCTCCTCCTCGTCGTGGCGCCCTCGCCAGGCGATCAGCGCGCCGCCGTGGCGCAGGAGCGGAGCCGCGTACTCGGCCACCACCGAGAGCGGCGCCAGGGCACGAGCGGTGACGACGTCGCAGCGACCGATCCCCTCAGACCAGGCCTCGGCGCGGACGGGGACGACGATTGCGTTGCCCGCCCCGGCCGCCCCGGCGGCACGGGCGATGAAGGCGCACTTGCGCCGGTTGCTCTCGAGTAGGAAGACGGTCGTCTGCGGCTGTGCAATGGCGAGCGGCAGGCCGGGCACCCCCGCGCCGGCGCCCAGATCGGCGAGCACGCCGGCCGCGCGGATCTCGGGCATCTCGAGCGCCACCAACGCGTCGGCGAGATGGTCGCGCAGGGCCATTTCGGGTTCTCGGATCGTCGTCGGCGCGAGCGGATCCTCGGTCAGCAGGGTCAAAAGCGCTTCAAACCCCGGCTGAGACAAGGCCGGGAGATCGAAGCGTCGCAGCAACGCCGCGATTTGCGGGGCGACAGCGTTCTGGCGCGACACCGGCAGCTGCTCAGCTTGGCGGTGACGCCCGCTGGCGCTCGATGTAACCGCGGTAGCGCTCGCACATCGCGGTGATCCGGTCAGCCGCGTGGGTATCGAGCGGCGCGACGTCCGCCGGGTCGAGGTACGGGAGCAGGTCATGCACGAGTGCCGGTCCGCGGGCCATCCACTGGTAGTAGTGCCGTCCCCCGTGGTGGTAGGGACCGTAGAGCCGGGCGCGGGGAAAGCGTTCCTGCAGCCACATGAACAGCGCCTCGTGACGCACATGCATGCGCAGCGTCACCTGCGGCTGGCGGCCATCGCCCCCGAACGAGCCTTCGCCGATGAGCAGCCCGATCAGCATTCCCCGCTCGAACTCCGACAGCGTGACCATCGCTGCGGAGGTTCTAGCGGCTCGCGTGTTTCACCGTCAAGAACAACGTGAAACGTCGCGATGCGTTTCACCGGGGAGAAAAACGTGAAACAGCCGCCTCGATCGGTGCCGGGCCGGGCTGTTCGCTGCCGTCCGGTCTGGTCCGGGCGAGCAGGGGAGGTCGGATGGGCAGCGGGCAGTGGGCGTCACTCGACGAGCGGAGCTACGACGAGCCGGCGCGACGGCTCTTGGCCCTCGCTGTACGTCTCGACGTCGTGGCGCGTCTTGAGATGCTCGTGAATGACCTTGCGCTCGAGCGCATTCATCGCCTCCAGGGGCACGGCACGGCGATGACTGACCGCCGTCTCGGCGGCCGCATCAGCTGCCGCCCGCAGAGTCTCGAGCCCGCCGCTCGCGGTAGCCGGCGGCGTCGACGGTCACCGAACGCCGCTCAGAGACACCCTGCATGGCGATTCGGTAGGCGAGATGCTGGATCGCGTCGATCGTCTGGCCGTGGCGACCGATCAGCAACGCGACGTCGTCCCCGCGATACTCGCCGTTCAGCCCGTCGGGTCCGTCCTCGATCTCGACCGAGACATCGACGCCCGCGCTCTCCGCGATCCGCTCGAGCAGGTCGCGCAGCCGTTCGGCGGGATCGGTCGTGCCCACGCTCACGGTTACCTGCGCCGTCCGGAGCGCTTCTTCTTCTTGCGCGGCGGCTTGGGCGGCGGACCCGCCGGGCGCGTCGCGACCGGCGTCGCGTCGCCATCGGAGGACTTGCCGCGACCGCGGATCAGACCACTCAGGCCCGCCAGGCCACCGGAGCCGTGGCCATTGCCGTCCGGCTCGTCGACGCTGGCCGGGGGCGGTGCTTTCGGCTTGGGACCGCTGCGTGTCGTGGGAACGACGCTCGTCGTCGCCGAACCGGCGGTGCTGGCAGCGAGCGACAGCGGGAATGGCGGGTCCGATCCGGCGCTTGATCACGAACTGCTGAGTCATCGTCCAGGTATTGGTGGTGATCCAGTAGACGAGCACGCCGGCCGGGAAATTGATCACGAAGAACACGAAGAACAGCGGCATGAACAGCATGATCATCCGCTGGTTGCGGTCCATCGTGGGGCTGGACATCATCAGGCTCGAGGCGAGCTGACTGCCGACGTAGAGGACGATCAGGACGATCAAGGTCGAGTCCCGTCGCCTTGTTGGTCAGATCCGAGATGAACAGGAAACCGGCGCCGTGACCGGCGCCGCAAGGCCGCAGGTGGGCCTTGTCGATCACGCCATGCAGCGAGCGGCTGATGCGCCCGGCAGATGTCGATGCGCAGGCTCGTGCGCAGCATGTAGAAGAGCGAGATGAAGACCGGGATCTGGGCGACCAGCGGCAGACAGGAACCCAACGGGTTGACGTTGTTCTCCTTGTAGAAGCGCATCATCTCCTGCTGCTGGCGCTCCTTGTCGTCCTTGTACTTCTTCTGGATCTCCTTCATCTGCGGACCCAGTTGCTGCATGCGCTGCATCGAGCCGAACTGCTTGACGGTCAGCGGGATCAGCAGCGCGCGGACGGCCACCGTCAGCAACACGATCGACCAGCCCCACGGAACCCCCACGGAGTTGTGGAAGAACTTGATGACCGCCTCGAAGACGTCGATCAGCGGCTGGAAGATGTTGGCGTCGATGAACATGATCAGACGCTCGCCGCCCGGCCGCGGGTCTTGAACAACCGCTGCTCATGCACCGGGTCGACCCCGCCGCGGCTCAGCGGATTGCAGCGCAGCACGCGCCAGACGGCCAGAACGAGCCCGCGGAGTATGCCGTAGTTCTCCACCGCCTGAACGGCATACCTCGAGCACGATGGGTAATACCGACAGCGGTCACCGAGCGCCGGCGAGAACAGTCTCTGGTAAGCGCGGATCGGAGCCACGAACATACGGCGAGGCGTCACGGCCGGCCCCCGGACTGGCGGTCGGGGTCGGCCGGCGTCTGCAGCCGCGCTTGCGGCTCTGACTCCGCCGACGCCAGGGGGGAGGGCGATGCGACCCCGGGGACCTTGTCAATCAGCTCCGCGAGGGCCGCTGAGACCCCGGCCAGCCCCTCGCGCTCAGCAAGCTCATGGGCCCCGTGACGCGCCACGACGACCGCGTCGGTCCCCGCGGGCAGCCGCAGTCCCTCGACCGCGAAGGCCTCGCGCAGGACGCGCTTGACGCGGTTGCGCTCAACGGCACCGCCGACCTTGCGGGACACCGACAGGCCCAGTCGCGAGCCATCCTCCTCCGCATCACGGGGGAAGACATAGAGGACAAGCTCGCGGCCCGCATGGGACCGGCCCTGGCGAAACACACGGTCGAACTCGGCGCTGCGAGTGAGCCGACCCCGGCCTGGCCTGCGCCCGGACACGGTTCCCGCCCGCCCGGCGAGCATCAGACCGTGAGGCGCTTGCGTCCCTTGTCGCGCCGGCGCTTGAGGGTCAGGCGCCCCGCGCGTGTGCTCATGCGGTTGCGGAACCCGTGGGTGCGAGCGCGCTTTCGCTTCTTTGGCTGGTAGGTGCGTTTCATGACTAGACGTTCCGATCGGGAGAGGCGCAGTATACGCAGGGTCGGACGTCGTTCCGTGCCCCGGCTTTCCGAGCGCAGCGGCGGCCCCGAACCGGGGTCGTGCCGGGCCATCACCGCTTTTTCCCGCGCTTTGCGTCAAGGCCCCTCCAAGGCCGTCCGGCCGACCAGGTCCCGTTGCTATATTCGCCGCCCCCGGCGGGACTCTTGCCCCGGGCCCTCGTCATTGTTTTCCGCTGTATCTCCGGGGAGGAGTGCTTGTCGCTGCCCACGCAACACGATGCCGTTCCCGCGTGGCAGGCGATCCGCACCGAGTTGCGTCAGAAAGTCGGAGACTCGACTTATGACATCTGGCTCGCGCAGCTCGAACTGCAGGCGTTCGACGGCGAGGCCCTGATCCTCACCGCGCCGCCCGGCACCCGACAGTGGATCGCCGCCCGGTACGGCCGGCTGCTGGAGCGGTGCGCGCAACGGGCGCTCGGCGAGGGCACCCGTGTCGTGTTCTCCGAGGACGCCAGCAGGCCCCGGCGGCCAGGCTACGCATCGGCCGCGCAGCCACCCGTGCTCGCGCCCCCAGCCGGCCCGCGTGAGAGCTTCAACCCCCGCTACAGCTTCGAGCAGTACATCATCGGCGAGGGCAACCGCCTCGCCCACGCCGCCGCGCTGACCGTCGCCGAACTCCCCGGGGACGCCTACAACCCACTCTTCCTGCACGCTCCGCCGGGACTCGGCAAGACGCACCTGCTGCACGCGATCGGCAACTACGTGCAGGCGTTCGGCGGCGGCGCCATCGTCCGCTACACGACCGCCGAGGATTTCACCAACCATTTCATCGGCGCCCTGAGCACCAAGGCCCTCGAGCCCTTCAAACGCGCGTACCGCGATGCCGACGTCCTGCTCATCGACGACATCCAGTTCCTCGCCGCCAAGGCCCGCACCGAGGAGGAGTTCTTTCACACCTTCAACGCGCTGCGCGAGGACGGGCGCCAACTCGTGATCACCTGTGACCGGATCCCGCGCGCGCTGCTCGGGATCGAGGCCCGCCTGCGCGAGCGGTTCGAGGCCGGGCTGGTGGCGGAGATCAGCCCCCCGGACCTCGCCACCCGGGTCACGATCCTGCGCAAGCGCGCCGCGCTGGACGACGTCGGGATCACCGATCCGGCCGTGCTCGAACTGATCGCCGGTCGTGTCACGCGCAACATCCGCGCGCTCGAGGGCGCCCTGATCCGGGTCGTCGCGCATGGCTCGCTGACCCAGCGTCAGCTCGACCTCGGGCTCGCCACCGAGGTGATGGACCACCTGTATCCCGACACCGCGCCGGCCACGCCGACGATCGTAGGCGTGCAGGCCGTCGTGGCCGCCCACTTCGCGATCTCGACCGAGGAGCTGATCTCCGCGGGTCGGACCGCTCGACTGAGCTGGCCCCGCCAGGTCGCAATCCACCTCGCACGAGAGCTCACCGATGCCTCCCTCCAAACGATCGGGGACGCCTTCGGTGGTCGCAACCACGGTACGGTGCTGCATGCCTGCAAGCGTGTCGGCGAACGAGTCGCCGCTGATGACAACACCCTCGACGAACTGCGTGTGCTCGCCGAACGGGTCCGTCATCACCACACCGACCGAGCCTGTTGACACACTTGCCCGTCGCCCGAACCACACAACTTCGCCGCTCTTTGCGGGCGAACCACGAGTTCTCCACAGGAACCATCCGCCCTATGACTTCTCAATCCTTTTGTAGGTATTCGTCATGAAGATCTCCCTCGAGCGCGACCACCTGCTCGCTCAGCTCCAGACCGTCAGTCGTGTCGCCTCCACCCGCAGCGCCATCCAGGCCCTCTCCGGAGTCCAGTTCGCCATCGATGCGACCGGTGGTGAGCTGCGAGCCACGGACATGGACGTCGGTCTGCGTGTCCCGCTGGAGCTCGAAGTGGCGCGGGAGGGCACCGTCGTGCTGCCCGCCCGTCTGCTGCTCGACGTCGTCCGTTCGCTGCCGGCCGTCGCGGTCGGGCTCGAGCTGCGGGCCGCCGAGCAGGATGTGGAGCTGGTCTCGGGCAATGCCACCTTCCACATCCGGACGCTGCGCAGCGATGACTTTCCCCCCTTTCCCGAGCCCGACGGCGACTCGGCGGTGGAGCTGCCGGCCGAGGCCTTCGTGGCCACGGCGCTGAAGGTGGCCGGCTCCGCGTCGCGCGATGAGACCCGTCCGGTTCTGACCGGCATTCTCGTCTCCGCGTCCGAGCGCGAGCTGCGGATGGTCGCCACCGACTCCTACCGCCTGAGTGTCAAGGAGACCGTGCTGGAGACGCCGCTGTCGGCCGGCTTCGAGGTTAACGTTCCCGCGCGGGCACTGCAGGAGCTGGCCCGCCTGGTCACGCACGCCGAGGGCGAGCAGCTTCGCGTCAGCGTGGGACAGAATCAGGTTCTGTTCACGCTCGGAAGGGTCATCCTCTCATCGAGGTTGATCGACGGCCAGTTCCCCAATTACCGCCAGTTGCTGCCGGAGACCTTCGAGCACGAGCTGCGGCTGGCGGGGTCGGAACTGACCGATGTGGTGCGGCGTATCAGTCTCCTGGCCCAGAAGAACGCCCCCCTGCGCCTGGCCTTCTCGCCCGGTGAGCTCACGGTGTCGGCTCAGACCCCAGATGTCGGCGAGGCCCGCGAGTCGATGCCGGCCGCGTTCCAGGGGGAGCCGCTGGAGATCGGGTTCAACCCCGAATTCCTGCGCGCCGGGCTGGAGGCGATCGACGACTCCGACGTGCTGCTCAAACTGATCAGCCCGTTGCGACCCGGCCTGATCGAATCCGGTGATGAGAGCCGGTTCCGGTACCTGATCATGCCGATCAGGCTCAACGTCTAGTCGACCGTCAGTGCGCGTGCTGCGCATCAGCCTGCGGGACTTCCGCGGGTATGCGTCGGCGGACATCGAGCTCGGCGCCGGTCTGACCGTGATCACCGGGCCGAACGGTGCCGGCAAGACGAATCTGCTCGAGGCCCTCTACTTCGGCTGCACGGGGCGCTCGTGCCGGACGTCCAACGAGCGCGAGGTCGTTCGCTTCGGCCAGGGCACGACGCGCGTGGTGGTGACCGCCGAGGGTGACGACGGCCGCCATGAGCTGACCGTCGGCTTCACACCTGGGGAGCCCAAACGGATGCGCGCGGACGGGGCCGCAGTGGAGCGCCTGATCGACGTCACGGGGCGGCCGCTGCTGAGCGTGTTCCTGCCCGATCGCCTGGAGCTGATCAAGGGCACCCCGTCGGTTCGCCGCGCGCACCTGGACCAGTTCGTGGCCGCGATGTGGCCGGCCCGTGCGGTGACGCGGCGCGCGTACGCCCAGAGCCTGGCTCAGCGCAACGCCCTGATCGCCCGCCTGCGTGCCGGTGCCGGCTCGCGCGCCTCGCTGGTCAGCTGGGACCTGCAGCTCGCCCAGCACGGCGTCGCACTGATGGCCGATCGCGCCGCCGCTGTGGAGGAGATCACGGGCCGCTTCGCCACCATCGCGGCCGCCCTCGGACTCGATGGCGGGCCGACGCTGGCCTACCGCCCGCGGTCGCGGGCCACCAGTGCCGCGGAATTGCGGGACGAGCTCGAAGCCCGGACCGACTCCGACCTCGAGCGAGGCTTCACTGGCCATGGACCCCACCGCGACGAGCTCGCCACCCAACGGGCCGGCCGGGAACTGCGCGCCTACGGCTCCCAGGGGCAGCAGCGTCTGGCCCTGCTCGCGCTCCTGCTGGCCGAGCGTGAGGCGATCGGAGAGCGCCGCTCGGCGCCGCCGGTCATGCTGCTCGATGACGTGATGAGCGAGCTCGACCTCACCCGGCGCCGCGCGCTCGTCGAGCTCCTCCGCAGCGCCGGTGGCCAATCGGTGATCACCGCTACCGGCTTGGAGCAGATCCCTGGCGGAGCGGACCCGGAGGTGACCCGGCTCGCCGTCGTGGGAGCGGTGGTCAGCGCGGAGGGTCCCATGAGCGCGCGCGCCGATGTCGCCGGCGCAGCACCGCCGCAGCTGCGGGCCGCGAGCTGATGGGCGGCGCTCATCGGCGGGGGCCGCGGAGCCTCGAGACCGCGCTTGGCCGGCTGCGCGATGACCTGGCCCCGGACACCGTGCTGGCCGATGTCCAGCGCGTGTGGGTGGAGACCGTCGGCGAGGCGATCGCGGCCGAGGCGCGGCCCACGGCGGCGCGTTCCGGGATCCTGACCGTGTCGTGTTCGGCCTCGGTGTGGGCCCAGGAGCTCGACCTGATGGCGCCGCAGATCGTGGAGCGCCTCAACCAGGCGCTGCCGGGACGCATGATCCAGCGCCTGCGGTGCATCGCGACGGGCCATCAGAGCTAGCCGGAGCACCGCTATTTTACCGCCATTTGCAGGGATAAAGCCAAGCGCCGGGGACCCGTTTCGACCTGCGCTTGTGCTATCCTTATCAACATAAATTCTGTGACGTCCCGGCGTGCCGACCTGGCGCGCGACCCGGAGCGTTTCAACGTCAATCGGAGGATCGTTGGCGAACGATGACGGCGCCGTGGGCGCCAGCCAGAAATCCAGTTACGACGCCCAGGACATCACCGTCCTCGAGGGGCTCGAGGCGGTGCGCAAGCGCCCGGGCATGTACATCGGCTCGACCGGCGAGCGGGGTCTTCACCACCTCGTCTACGAGATCGTGGACAACTCCGTGGACGAGGCTCTGGCCGGCAACTGCGATTCGGTCACGGTCACGATCCACCCCGACAACTCGATCACGGTCGCCGATGACGGCCGCGGGATTCCCGTGGCCACGATGGCCAAGGAGCAGCGTCCCGCGCTCGAGGTGATCATGACCGTGCTGCACGCCGGCGGCAAGTTCGGCCAGGGCGGTGGCTACAAGGTCTCGGGGGGTCTGCACGGGGTCGGCGCCTCAGTCGTCAACGCGCTCTCCGAGCGCCTCGAGGTTGAGGTCCGCCGCGACGGCTTTCACTGGACGCAGGTCTACGAACGTGGCATCCCGCAGACCCCGGTGACCAAGGGCGAGCCGACCACGCAAACGGGAACGACGACCCACTTCCTCCCCGATGCCGAAGTGTTCGAAGAGGTCGACTACAACTTCAAGACGCTCGAGGAGCGCCTGCGCGACACCGCCTTCCTGACCCGAGGCATGAAGATCGTCCTCACCGACGAGCGTGCCGAGGGCAAATCGGTCGAGTTCCACTACGAGGGCGGGATCGTCGACTTCGTCGCCTATCTCAACCAGAACAAGGATCCGATCCAGCGCAAGATCATCTTCCTCGAGGGCGAGAGCAAGGAAGGCGCGGTCGAGGTCGCGATGCAGTGGAACTCCTCCTATCAGGAGTCCGTGTTCTCGTTCGCCAACAACATCAACACGATCGAGGGCGGCTCGCATCTCAGCGGCTTCCGCTCGGCGCTGACCGGCGCGCTGAACAAGTACGCGCGCGAGAAGGGCGAGCTGCGCGAGAAGGACGACAACCTCAGCGGCGAGGACGTGCGCGAGGGCCTGACCGCGGTCATCTCGGCCAAGCTCACCGATCCTCAGTTCGAGGGCCAGACCAAGACCAAGCTCGGCAACCCCGGCATGCAGGGTTTCGTGCACTCGATCGTCAACGCCCGCCTGTCCGAGTTCCTGGAGGAGAACCCCCAGGAGGCCCGTGCGATCCTCCGCAAGTCGATCTCCGCCGCGCAGGCCCGCGCCGCCGCGCGCAAGGCCCGTGACCTCACGCGCCGCAAGTCGGCGCTGGAGAACTCGACGCTGCCCGGGCAAGCTCGCCGACTGCTCGGTCAAGGATCCGTCGCTGGCCGAGCTGTTCATCGTCGAGGGTGATTCCGCCGGCGGCTCCGCGGTCTCGGCCCGCGACCGCAGCACCCAGGCGATCCTGCCCCTGCGCGGCAAGATCCTCAACGTCGAGAAGAGCCGGATCGACAAGGTGCTGGCCAACACCGAGATCCAGGCGCTGATCACCGCGATCGGCACCGGGGTGCGCGACGAGTTCGACCTCGGCCGCGCCCGCTACCACAAGATCGTGCTGCTGACCGACGCCGACGTCGACGGCGCCCACATCCGCACGCTGGCCCTGACGCTCCTGTTCCGCGAGATGCAGCCGCTGATCGAGGCGGGCTTCGTGTACATCGCCAAGCCGCCCCTGTACCGGATCACCCGCGGCCAGAAGCATCGTTACCTCGAGCGCGAGTCAGACCTCGAGGACATCCTGCTCGGGGACAAGTTCGAGAAGCTCGAGATCACCGACAGCCAGGGCAAGGCGTTCAAGCTCACCGAGGCGCGGTGGAAACGATTCACCCGGCTGCTGAAGCAATACGAGGGGTGGGCCTCGGCGCTGCGCGCGGCCCACGGACATGGGGTCGTGGCCTTCATGCAGGAGGCGCGGATGCTCGAGGAGCAGATCACCGACGTGGCGGCGTTGCTGCGCCACGTGGCCGCCAGCGAGGGCAACGGAGACGGGCACGCCTACAAGCTCAAGCTGATCGAGGAACAGCCCGAGACGGTCGTGATCCGCACGCTGGAGGCCAAGACCGGTCTGGCCAGCACGCATCAGGTCCGCCACTCGGCGCTGGACGCCAGCGAGTACCGGCGGCTGGCCGACGTGCACCGCGATCTCGACCATCACACCGGCACGCCGCCCTTCACGATCCGGCTCGGCGAGACCTCGAGTGACGCCGGCAGCTTCGAGGAGCTCCATGACGAGGTCCTGGCGATCGCCCAGAAGGGGATCGACTACTACCGCTTCAAGGGCCTGGGCGAGATGGATGCCGAGGAGCTGCGCGAGACGACGATGGATCCCCAGACCCGCACCCTGGTGCAGGTCACGATGGAGGATGCCGCCTCGGCCGACCTCGTTTTCTCGATGCTGATGGGCGATCAAGTCGAGCCGCGACGGGCGTTCATCGAGGAGAACGCCCGGCTCGTGACCAACCTCGACGTTTAAGTGCCCGCTCCTGCGATGAGTCCCACATTCGAGGCACACCCGGCGGCGCCCGGCGGCGTCCTCGACGTCTCGTGCAGCGCTGCTGCACGTCGCCGTCTGCGTCCTGGCCGGGCATCCACCGGCCATACCTCTCGGTGCGGTTCTCACCGCATGAGCGACCACTAGGAGGCGCGCGATGTCAGCAATCGACACCATCGGCGGCGGCAACATCGAGCCGCGCGGGCTCGAAGATGAGATGCGCTCGGCGTACCTGGATTACGCCATGTCGGTCATCGTCGGCCGTGCGCTGCCGGACGTCCGCGACGGGCTGAAGCCCGTTCACCGTCGCGTGCTGCACGTGATGAACGAGCTCGGCCTGCAGCCCAACCGCAAGCACGTGAAGTGCGCCCAGATCGTCGGCGAGGTGATGGGCAAGTTCCACCCGCACGGCGATAGCGCGATCTACGACGCGCTCGCCCGCATGGCGCAGGACTTCTCGATGCGCTATCCGCTCGTCGACGGTCACGGCAACTTCGGCAACATCGACGGCTGGGGCGCGGCCGCGATGCGCTACACCGAGGCACGGCTGGAGAAGCTGGCCACCGAGCTGCTGCGCGACATCGACTCCGACACGGTCGAGTTCGGGCCCACCTACGACGGCACCCGGCAGGAGCCGCTGGTGCTGCCGGCGCGATTCCCCAACCTGCTCGTCAACGGCGGCTCCGGGATCGCGGTCGGCATGGCCACCAACATCCCGCCGCACAACCTGCGCGAGGTCGTGGCGGCGACGATCGCCTACATCGACGATCCGGCGATCGACGTCGAGGGCCTGATGGCCTACATCAAGGGCCCGGACTTCCCGACCGCCGGGACGATCCTCGGCCGCGAGGGCATCCGGGACGCTTACGCCACCGGCCGCGGGCGGGTGCGCGTGCAGGCCAAGGCGCACATCGAGCCGATCGGCCAGGGCAAAGAGGCGATCATCGTCACCGAGCTGCCCTTCCAGGTGCGCAAGGGCGGCGACGGCGGGCTGATCGAGAAGATCGCCGACCTCGTCCACGACAAGAAGATCTCCGAGATCACCGACGTCCGCGACGAGTCCGATCGCCGCGGGATGCGCCTGGTGATCGAGCTCAAGCGCGACGTGATCCCGAAAGTCGTGCTCAACAAGCTGCACAAGCACACGTCGATGCAGACGACCTTCGGCGTCAACATGGTCGCGCTGGTCGACAACGTGCCGCGCACACTGTCGCTGCGCGAGGTGATCGGCCACTATGTCGATCACCAGCGCGAGGTCATCGTGCGGCGCACCAAGTACGAGCTGCGCCGCTCCGAGGAGCGCGCTCACGTGCTCGAGGGGCAGCTGATCGCGCTGGCCAACCTCGATGAGGTGATCGCGCTGATTCGCGGGTCGCGCGACTCCGAATCGGCGCGCCACGGCTTGATCGAGCGCTTCGAACTGTCGCTGATCCAGGCCCAGGCGATCCTGCAGCTGACGCTCAGCCGTCTGACCGCACTCGAGGCCGACAAGATCAAGCAGGAGCACGCCGATCTGACCGAGCGCATCAAGGAGCTGCGCGAGATCCTCGGCGACGAACAGCGCGTGCTGGACATCATCAAGGAGGAGTTGACGGAGATCGCCGACGCCTACGGCGATGAGCGACGCACGGACATCACCCACGCCGAGGGTGAGATCGACATCGAGGACCTGATCGCCGATCAGCAGATGGTCATCTCGATCACCCACTCGGGCTACATCAAGTCGCTGCCGCTGTCCACCTACCGCCAGCAGCGCCGCGGTGGCATCGGCGTGACCGGCATGGACATGAAGGACGACGACTACATCGAGCATCTGTTCGTCTGCTCGACCCACGATTACCTGCTGTTCTTCACCAACCGCGGGAAGGTCTACCGCTCCAAGGTGTATGAGCTGCCGGAGGCATCGCGAACCGCCAAGGGTCGTGCCCTGGTCAACGTTCTGCCCCTGCGCGAAGGCGAACGTGTCCAGTCGGTGCTCTCCACGCGGGACTTCACCGAGGGCCGTTACCTGGTGTTCGGGACGCGCAAGGGGATCGTCAAGAAGACCGAGTTCCTCGCCTACAACACGCCGATCAAGGCCGACGGCATCATCGCGATCAACATCCGCGACGACGACGAGCTGATGCAGGTGCGCCGCACGAGCGGCAACGACGACATCATCATGGTCTCGAGGTCCGGTCAGGCCGCGCGCTTCTCGGAGACCGCCGTCCGCTCGATGGGCCGCGACACGAGCGGTGTGCGAGGCATGAACGTCTCCCAGAAGAACAACGCGCTGCTGTCGATGGACGTCGCCAACGACGATCAGGAGCTGCTCGTCGTCACCGAGAACGGCTTCGGCAAGCGCACGCAGATCTCCGAGTACCCGGTCAAGGGCCGCGGCACGATGGGGGTCAAGACGATCACGCTGACCGGCAAGAAGGGTCAGCTGGCCGGCGCGCTGGTCGTGCGCGAGCACCAGGAGCTCGTGTTCATCTCCCAGAACGGGATGGTCCAGCGGACCTCCGTGCGCGGGATCAACCGCTACGGCCGCTCGTCGCAGGGTGTCAAGGTGATGAACATCCGCGACGACGATCAGGTATCGGCGGTGGCGCTGGTCGTGGAGTCAGACGCGGCTGCAGTGGTCGCCGACGAGCTCCCGCTGGACGCGGCGAGCGGGCCGTTGGCCGATGCACCTCCCGCGCTCGATGCCGGCACCGAACCGCCGGCTGATGACGCCGGCGAGGCGTCCGAGCCCGAGCCCGAGTCCGAGTAGCGGTCTGCCGGGGGGCGCGGGCCGGGGGCCGAGCGCGCGGGCCTTGGGCGCCTGCCCCCCACGCCCGGGAGCGCCCGTCGAGCGAGCGTGTGTCGGATGACGTCCGATGATCAGAGGTTTCGTCACCCACCCCTCGCCAGAGCGCCGGGTCATCGTCCGCCTTCGCTATTGTTCGCCGTACCAGAGAAAGGAGGTGGTCCTAACTTGTCTGACATGTTTTGCGGGACCCTGGAGGTGTCCGGCCGCTAGGTCGGATGGCTGACCCCGCTTAGCGGAGTCCAACCCGCGACACCGCCGTTCCGAGCGCCGGGATTAGTCCCGCCGGCACGATGTAGCTCCGGGCGGAAATCGCAGCCTATGTACCGCGAGGGGCGCCGTGTCGACGGCGCCCTTCGCGCGTTGTGGGCCGGCTCGGTAGCGATTAAGCTGGGGACATGTGTCGAAACATCCGAACCCTTCACAACTTCGAGCCTCCGGCCAGTCCGGACGAAATCCGGGCCGCGTCGTTGCAGTACGTGCGCAAGATCAGCGGATCGACGCGACCGTCGAAGGCCAACGAGGCCGCGTTCGAGGCCGCCGTCGATGCGGTGACGGCCGCATCCGAGACGCTCCTGGCCTCCCTGGTCACCGCGGCGCCGCCCAAGGACCGCGAGGTCGAGGCCGCCAAGGCGCGCGAGCGTGCCGCTCAGCGTTACGCCGCTTAGTTGGAGCGGCGCCTTCGCCGCGCCGTGAGCCGGTTAGCTCTGGCTGTCGCGCGGGTCCGGGAAGATGATCCCGGCCTTGGCGCGCTCGCCGCGCGCGATCCGGCCCCCGCCGGCGGCGAGAAGCATGCCGACGATCGCCGTCACGACCGCCAGCAACGGCGGGAAGCTGCCGAGCGATACTTTGGCGTGGGTGCCGACAAGCGCGTGCATGAGGAGCAACCCGGTCCCGTAGAAGAGGCCGCCGAAGAACCCGCGGTCAGCGCCACCCCATCCATCGCGGTGCTCAAAGCCGGACAGAAACGCGCCGACGGCGGCGAGGATCGCCCATACCCAGTAGGCGGGAGCTGAGGCGCCGATCAGCACTCCGGCGACGGCACCGGCGATCACGGGCACGAGGCCGCCGAGCGCGATCTGGAGGTTGCGTGGGCGGTCGCGGAACAGCGGCGTGGCGACGATCCGCTGAGTCAGGCCACTCTGGCCCGACACCTTGCCCCCCCGCGGTGAATCAGCAGCCGACATCCTCTCTCATCACCCTATCTGCCGCGGGGGCCTGCAGGCAACTCTGGGCGCAGCGTCAGCCATCAGGCGGCGAGCGCCGGCGTCAGGCGGCGAGGTAGGCCTGCCAGGCCGCCGGGATGGTGGGGCTGGCGACATGGATGAACACGTTCGGGTTCGGCGTGCGCGGGGTGCGGTTCAGCCGCATGCCCGAATTGCGTAGCAGCCGATCGCCCTTGCGCCGGTTGCACGGAGCGCACGAGGCGACGATGTTCTCCCACTCCGAGCTGCCGCCCTTGGAGCGCGGGATCACGTGGTCGACCGTCAGGTTGGACCGCGCACCGCAGTATTGACACGTCCAGTCGTCACGCGCGAAGACGGCACGGCGCGTGATCTTGCGCCGGTGGCTGTGGCGCGGGATCCGCACATAGCTCACCAACCGGATCACCATCGGCCGCGACAGGCTCGTGCTCTCCGAGTGCAGCTGCCAGTCGGCGCGCTCGATCATCTCGGCCTTCTCCTTGAGCAGGAGTACGACCGCGCGGCGCACCGTGCAGACGTTGATCGGCTCATAAGTCGCGTTCAAAACCAGCACCCGACCACCCTCACGCCCGCGTCGCTGGTGCTGAAAGAGCGACGCGGACCCCACTGGCGCTGGTGGTGCTGAACTGGACAACGCGCCGCGCAGTTTACTGGTCGGAGCGGAACGCTCCTGTCAACAAGCGGTTGCGGTTGTCCCGCCGGCGCGGGCGGGCGGCGTCCGCATCGGGCTCGGAAGCTTCAGCGTCCGCATCGGAGGGGCGCTCAGCGAGCGCGCGGCCCGCGCCGGTGGGCTGACGTCTGGCGCGGTGCGCAGGGGTGTCCGTGGCGCCGCGACCGGCGCGGGCGGCCCCGTGGATGCGAGTCCGGGCGGCGGAAGCCCGAGCGAGCCCTCAACCCGGGAGGGGGTCAGGCAGCGGGGAACGACCCGAGCACGCGCAGGGTCTGCACATGGTCAGCGAGTGCGGCCAGACTGTCCGAGACCGCCGGATCGGTGTCGCGTCCATCCAGATCCGCGAAGAACATGTAGCTCCCCAAGCCCCGCTTGAGCGGCCGCGACTCGATCCGGGTGAGGTTGACGCCGCGCCCGGCGAACTCGCCCAGGCAGGCGACCAGCCACCCCGGCGCCTCGGAGCCGGCCGCGCCCCAGAACACGACCGCGGTCTTGCACGCCTTGCCGGGCGGAGACCCGCCGCCGGGGGCGCCGGGGGGCTCACCGGTGCGACCCAGCCAGACGAACCGGGTCTCGTTGTCGGGTACGTCCTCGACGCCGGCCAGCAGGACCTCGCAGCCGTAGCGCTCGGCGGCCACCCGGGTCCCGAGTGCGGCCCACGGGCCATCGTGGGCGGCGACGGTGCGCACCGCTTCCGCGGTCGAGCTGCCGGCCATCACCTCGGCTCCGGGCAGGCGGGTGCGGATGAAGCGCGCACACTGGCCGCTGGCCTGGGGATGGGACATGATGACCCGGATCTCGCTCAACTCGAGCGCGGTGCGGGCGATCAGGCAGTGGCGGATCGGGTGCACGACCTCGCCGAGGATGGCCACGTCCTCGGTCTCCACGGCCAGCGCGTCCAGCGTGGCGTTGACCGAACCCTCCAGGGAGTTCTCGATCGGGACCAGGGCACGAGCGACCGCGCCTTCGTGAACGGCCATCACGGTGTCGTAGATGGTCGGGAACGAAATCAGTTCGAGCCCCCGACCGCCGTGGCTGGCGGCGAGCAGCGCCTCCTGCGTGAACGTCCCCTCGGGGCCGAAATACCCGGCCCGAACCGTGGTCATGGCCGGCTCAGCCCGCGCTCGCGGGTTGGCCGCCGGAGAGCGCGAGCCGTACGGCCTCGTCCTCCTCCGGGGAGAGCTCGAGCTCTCCCCGGCCGCCCGAGACCTGCTTGGCGTAGAGACGGGCATGATCGCGATGCAGGATCGACGAGATCACGATGCCCGACCGGGTGGCATCGAGCAGTGCGATCGACGTCGACTGACGGCCCGACATCTCCCCGTAGGCGTCGTAGCGCACCAAGGAGGTGAAGGCGACCGCGCCGTCGAGTCGCTGCTCGGCGACGCTCATCCGCTCCTCGAGCCGCCCGGCGACGTCCTGCACGTAGGCGTTCAGCGCGACGAACTCGCTCTGCAGGCGCGCCGCGTGGGCGACGAGATCCTCGCGCCGGTCACCGAGCACGAGCCGCTGATCAGAGCGCACCCGCCGCAGACGAAGGGCGAGCACGAGTCCGAGCAGCAGGGCGATCACGGCCACCGCGCCGGCGGCGAGGGCGATGATGCCCGTGGTGCTCGTCAGGTTGTGCACCGCGCCAAGGATAAGCGCGCGGCCGGGCGGAGGGCGGCTACTGGAAGGTGACCGGGAATGAGAGCGAGTTGTTGGCGATGTTCCTCTCCCCCGGGACCTTCTCGATCGTCGCCACGATCGTTTGCGTCCCGGCCCCGGGGCTCGAGTTCAGGGTCACCGCGCAGCTGCCGTTCTGGCCGGCGATCGTTTCGGGAATCGTCTTCTGACCGCTCACCGACGTCCCGGTGACCGTCACCTTGCAGACCACGTTGGTCTCGTTGTTGGTGCCGCCGTTGGTGTAATTGAGCGTGAAGGTCGGATTGGCCGGCAGCGTGTTCGTGGATCCGGTCTGGAGCGTCGTGCCGGCCACGCTGACCGAGTTGAGCGTGTGTCCGTGCAGGCCGGGGGTGGCCTTCCCGTGGCGGCCACCGCCGGGCAGCGAGACGTGCAGCGTGGCGGCGATGTAGGTCGGGCTCAGCCATTGCACGTCGGGCACGAACTGCTTGCCGGAGATCGCCTGGCCGTTGGGGGCTCCGACGGAGATGCCGGCGCCGTGCAGCGCGCCGGCGATCGCCGGCGCAGCGTAGAGCTTGTAGAGCACGTCAGAGGCGTAGAAGCGCGCCATCGCGGCCGCGATCGCCGTGACCGCATCCTTGCTCGTGGACGTTCCCAGGGCGGGCTGGATCTCTGACGCGATCGTGGTCAGCCCGTCCACCCGCATCCTCATGGCCAGGACCACGTCGGCCTGTGCGCTGCGGGTCTCGTCGGGGACGCTGAGGCCCTGCGCGGTGGACAGCTCGCTGACCGCATCGGACCGCGCCTGGTTGATCTGATTGTTGAGACTGGCGGCGCTCGACGCGCTGGCGCCGCTGCTGAGGATGTGAAATAGGTTGGTGCCGGTGCTCGCCGAGCGCTCGATCAGCGAGGAGACACTGTTGGTGTAGTCCTTCAGCGCGCTGTTGCGGGAGCTGACCTGGCAACTGTGCACGCCGAGCGCGATCAGGATGACGACCACGAGTAAAGCCGCCGCGGCGATGCCCCGGCGGGCCTGGATGGACGGCTGGTCTCCGGGTGGACGCCGACCCCCCCCGGAGGGACCGCGACGGCGAGGTTGACTACGAGGCGGTGTGCGAGGCTCGTCCACCTCGTCGAAGAACGACACTAACGACCGCTCCTTGCAGGACTCCAGATGCGCCCAGTATGACCTGAGCCACGGTTGGACTGACAAAGCGCAATACGCCGTGCAGGCGGGCGATCCTTCCTCCGGAGGGCTGGAGGGCGCAGGGAGGACCCGCGCGGCGTGGAATCTCAGGTCATGGGCGAGAGCCAGGCACGGACGGCCCGGACACAGGCGGGCGGCCGCACAGCAAAACCACCGTCGGCCCGGAGGAGCCGGGCGACCGAGCGCGCCGACGTGCCCCTGGTCCCGCTCGTGCTCGACCGCTACCGCCTCGAGCGACGGCTCGGGTCCGGTGCCTTCGGCACGGTCTGGCGCGCCCGGGACGAGCGCCTCGAGCGCCCCGTGGCGGTCAAGATCCTCCCGCGTGAGCGGGTGCAGGGTGGACGCTTTGAACGCGAGGCCCGCGTCGCCGCGCGGTTGGCGCATCCCGGCATCGTGACCCTGTACGAGGCGGCGGTCGACGATGACGGGGCCTACCTCGTCTCAGAGCTGATTCGCGGCCACACGCTTGATCACCTGCTGGCCGAAGGCCGTCTGTCGGATCGGGACATCGTCGCGATCGGGATCGCCCTCTGCGACGCGCTCGCTCACGCCCACGATCACGGTGTCGTGCACCGGGACGTCAAGCCGTCCAATGTGCTGATCCCGTCCCGGCCGTCCACTGTGGCCCAGGTCGCCAAGCTGACCGACTTCGGGGTCGCCCGCGTGCTCGGTGCCGACACGCTGACGATGACCGGGGACGTGATCGGCACGCTGGCCTACATGCCCCCCGAACAGGCCGAGGGTCTGGAGGTCGGGCCGCCCGCCGACCTCTACTCACTGGCTCTGGTGCTCTATGAGGCCCTGACCGGCGTCAATCCAGTGCTGTTGACCCCCGCGGCGGCGCGCGGGCGGCGGCTCGGGGCCCATCTGCCGCCGCTGCGCCGTCAGCGCCGAGATCTGCCACGGGCGCTCGGAGCGGGAATCGATGCCGCGCTACGTCCGCGTCCCGCCGAGCGTGGGCGCCTGCATGATCTGCGCGTCGCACTTGTGGTCGCGCACGAGCAGGTGGGCAACGAGCCCGGGGTCGTGGCGGCTCCGCCCGCCAGCCGGGGTGATCCGTCCCAGCTCACCGCCTGGGCGAGCCAGACCGCCGACCATCCCTGGGGAGAACGGGGGGACCACCGCGACCAGTACGTCGGACCGGCTCAGCCCGACCGGACCCCGGACACCGACGGGGATCTCGACGCCGCCTCGCGGCCGGCCTGGCCCGCGCGTGGTGGCGGGGCGCTGGCGGCGGCGGCGACCGGTGCCTGGCTGGCTGATCGCCTGCTCACGCCCACCCCGGTCCCGCTGCCGGTCGCCGGCCTGATTGCCGCCGCGCTGGTGCTGCTGGCGCCGCGTCTGGGGTGGATGGCGTTGGTGACGGCGACCACCGCGTATGCGGCCGCGCAGGGGCATACCGGCCCCGCGCTCGTGGCCGCGGTCGCGATGCTCGTGCCGATCGTGCTCATCCCCATGCGTCCGACGGCGTGGCCGCTGGGGGCCGGGGCGCCCGCGCTCGGACTGATCGGGGTCGCCGGAATGGCGGGTGCGTGGCCTGCGCTGGCCGGGCTGGCCCAGACGGCCTGGCGGCGGGCCGCGATCGCCGCCGTAGGCTGGATCGCGCTGCTGCTCGCCACCCCGATCGCCGGCCGGAGCCTGTATCTGGCCCCGTTCCCCGCCTTCGCGAGCGCCGATTCGGCCAGCCGGACCCTCGAGCGCATCGTGGGCATGCCGGTGACGGCGGGGCTGCTGGCTCCCGCGGTCGTGTGGGCCGCGGCGGCGGCGATCCTGCCCCTGGTCGTCCGCGGCCGATCGCTCGCCCTCGATCTCGTCCGGGCCGGCGCCTGGTCGGCCCTGCTGACCGTGGGAACCCCACTGGCGATCGTCGCCGTCCGCGGTGCGGGATCGGCCCCCGTGATCCAGGGAGCGGTCGTCGGCGGCGCGGCAGCGGCCATACTGGCGCTTGCACCCCGGTGGCTGGCGGTCCGCCGCCCCGCCCTCGCCGGCCTGCGCCGAGCGAATGGTGCCGGGGCCCGTTTTCCGTAGCATGGACCGCCCCGAGAGGGGGCTTGACCATGAGTGTGCTCAGGAGCATCGAGAGCAAGATCGCCGGCCTCGTTGAGGGGACGTTCAACCGTGCCTTTCGCTCGGAGGTACGGCCCGTGGAGATTGCCCGCAGGCTCACCCGGGAGATGGAGGAGCACCAGTCCCAGTCGCTGGCCCGCACCTATGTTCCCAACGAATACCGTGTTTTCCTATCCCCGCGCGACCGCGAGCGCTTCGCTGACTACGAGGACGCGCTCGCTGCCGAGATGGCCGGATACCTGCTCGAGCACGCCCGCCGCGAACGCCTCGCCCTCATCTCGCAACCCGTGGTCGAATTCGAGACCGACGATCGGCTCGGATTGGGCGAGTTCGGGATCCAGACCCGCTCGGTGCATCCCGAGCAAGCCGGGGATCACGCTGATGCGCCGCGGTCGTTGCCCGACGACTCCTCGGGGCGGACGATGGTCTACAGCACGGCGGGACGCGTCGCCGAGCCGCTGGAGGAGCGCTCTCGCTCCCGTCAGCAGACGGCGCTGCTGGTCACCGGTGGCCGTCGGCTCGTGGTCGGGGTCGGAGGGGCGACGATCGGGCGCAGCCGCTCGTGCGACGTGATGCTCGATGACCCCAACCTGTCGCGCGCCCACGCCGAGGTCCGTCCCCGTGGCGGCTCCTGGGTGGTCACCGACCTCGGGTCGACCAACGGCTCCCGGCTCAACGGCCGTCGGCTTGACGGGACTGAGGTGCTCAAGCCCGGCGACGAGCTCGAGTTCGGCACCACGCGGTTGACCTTCGAGCTGGAGTAGACACATGCTCGCCCCCGTCTCCGTCGGCCTCAAGTTCGGCTTTCTGATCGTCCTCTACCTGTTCCTCATGTGGGTGGCGTGGAGCGCCGTGCGGGACCTGCGCCGCGGCCGCGGCGGGGTCGTCCAGAGCGAGGATCCGCCGCCGCCCGATGCCACCGGCATGTACCCGGCCGTCTCGGATTTCGGAGGTATCGAGCAGTTCGAGCCGCGGCTGCTGGTCGAACGTGCCGCCGGTCACGAGAACGGGGTGGCCTACGATCTCAGTGACGGGGTCATGCTCGGCCGCGGCGACGTCGAGATCAAGCTCGAGGATCCTTTTGCGTCCTCGCGGCACGCCCGCATCTCCCGTCAGGGTCACGTTCTCGTGATCGAGGACCTCGGGTCGACCAACGGCACCTATCTCAACGAGGATCCGCTCAACGGACCCCAGCCGCTGCACGATGGCGACCGCGTGCGGATCGGCGACTCGGAGTTCACTTACCTGCAATGACCCTGCGTGCTGCCGACACCGCGTCTCGAACCGACACCGGGCGCCAGCGCCGTGACAACGAGGACAGCTCGTTCGCACGTGCGCCGCTGTTCGTGATCGCCGACGGGATGGGGGGCGCGCAGGCCGGAGAGGTCGCCTCGCGGCTCGCGGTCGAGGCGTTCGCCGACGCCCTACCCGAGGACGGCAGCCCCGAGGAGCGCCTGGCCGGCCGCGCGCAGGATGCGAACCGCGAGATCTACGAGATGTCGCGCACGGCCCAGGAGCGAGCCGGGATGGGAACGACTCTGACCGCGGTGTACCTGGACGAGACCGGTCTCGCCGTGGCGCACGTCGGCGACAGCCGGGCCTACCTCTACCGCCATGGTGAGCTCGGGCGGCTGACGCAGGATCACACCCTGGTCGAGGAACTTCTGCGCCGCGGCAAGCTCACCGAGGAGCAGGCGGCGGAGCATCCACAGCGGTCGATCATCACCCGGGCCCTCGGGGTGGATCCGGTCGTCGAGGTGGACACCCGGACCTACGCCGGCCGCGCCGGCGACGTCGTGCTGCTGTGCTCCGACGGACTGACGTCGATGATCACCGAGACGGCGATCGTCGAGGTGCTCGCCGCCGAGCCTGACCTCGACCGGGCCGCGGAAGCGCTGATCGCGGCGGCCAACGACGCGGGCGGCCGCGACAACATCACCGTGATCCTGTTCCGCCTCGAGGATGTCGGCGGCGCCACGAGCGATCACGACACGATGGTCGGGGTCCCGGCCATCACCGCCGATCCCGGGTCGGGCGAACCAGCGGTGGGTGACGGGGAGGCCCCAGGCCAGGTCCCAGCTGCGGCGGCCGCCGGACGCAGCGGTGCGGCCACGCTGACCGCATCGCGTCAGCACGCGTCCACAGCACCTCCCGCCGGCCGCACCGGCCGTCCCCCGTCCCGTCCCGCCGGTCGCTCGGAGCCCGCCGCCGCGGGGCGCCGCCGGGGCCCCAAGCGCTTCGTTCGGACACTGGCGATGCTGCTCACGGTGTCGATTGTGGTCGGGCTGATCCTGGCCGGCGGCTACCTGGCCTCCCGGCAGCTGTTCTTCGTCGGCACCAACGCGCAGGGGGTGGTGACGATCTACCGCGGGCTGCCCTACGACCTCCCGCTCGGTATCCGCCTGTACGAGACCTTCTACGTCTCGGGCGTCCCCGCCGACATCGTCCCCGCCGCCCGCCGGCCCAAGCTGTTCAATCACCAGCTGCGCTCCCAGAACGACGCCGTCAGCCTGGTGCGCACCGCCGAGCTCGGCCAGCTGACGCCATGAGTGCCCGTAATCGGGAGCTGTTCGGCCTGATCCCGGCCTCGCTGCTGGTCACGGCCGGTTTCGCCGGCGTGTACATCCAGCGCTCCAACACGCTGTCCAACGTGTCGCTCACCTACGGCGCGATCTTTCTCGGCCTCTGCCTGGCTGGGCACATCTTCCTGCGGATGACGTTGCCCAATGCCGATCCATACCTGTTCCCGCTCGTCGCGGTGCTGGCCAGCTTCGGGCTGGTGATGATCTACCGGATCGACTCGACCCTGGCTCGCCAGCAGGCGCAGTGGTTCGTGCTCGGCCTGGTCCTGTTCGCGGCCACGATCGTCGCCTTTCGCGACTACCGCAAACTCGAGCGCTACCGCTATGTGATCGTCGCCGTCTCGCTCGCTCTGATGATCCTGCCCCGCCTGCCGGTGGTCGGTGTGGCGGCCAACGGCGCCTATCTGGGCGTCCAGATCCCCGGCCTGTTCGTGTTCCAGCCCCCGGAGTTCGCCAAGATCGGACTGGTCATCTTCCTGGCCAGCTACCTGCGCGACACCCGTCAGCTGCTGGTGGTCGGGGCGCGAAGGATCCTGGGGGTGACGATCCCGCCCTTCAAGCACTTCGGCCCCGTACTGGTCATCTGGGGGCTGGCCATGGGCATCCTCGTCCTGCTCTCGGACGTCGGCACCTCGGTGATGTTCTACGGCGCGCTGCTGGCGATGCTCTACGTGGCCACCAACCGGGTCTCGTTCGTGGTCGTGGGTCTGATTGCGGCCGGGATCGGGTTCTGGTACCTGGGCACGCACATCCCGCACATCCACGCCCGGGTGGAGACGTGGCTGAACCCGCTCAGCCCGCACCTCTACAACGCCCCGCTGGGCAGCTACCAGGTCGCCAACGCGCTGTTCGCCCAGGCCGCCGGCGGCCTGTTCGGCCAGGGCTTCGGTCAGGCCGTGATCCAGTTCCCCGGCGGCAGGCACGCTGCTGCCGTTCGCCTCCACGGACATGATCTACGCGGTCATCACCGACGAGCTCGGCCTGTTCGGCTCCGCGGCCGTGATCCTCACCTACCTGATCTTCGTCTGGCGGGGGCTGAAGATCGCGATGCTCGCCCGCGACTCGTTCTCCAAGCTGCTGGCCACCGGCCTGACCGCGATGTTCGCGCTGCAGGTGTTCGTGATCGTCGGCGGGGTGACTCGGGTGATCCCGCTCACCGGCGTCACGCTGCCCTTCGTCGCCTACGGCGGCTCCTCGATCCTGGCCAACTTCGTGCTCGTCGCACTGCTGCTGCTCGTCTCCGAGCGCGCGCGGAGGCCGGCGCCGTGAATGCGTCGATCACCAAGCTGTTCCTCGTCGTCGTCCTGCTGTTCGCGCTGCTGATCGGCTGGACCTCGCGCTGGACGGTGTTCGACTCCAGCCTCGTTGGCCGCCAACCCTCTCAACAAGCGCACGCTGGTCGACGCGCTGCGGGTCAGGCGCGGGGAGATCCTCGCCGACGACGGGACCGTGCTCGCCCGCTCGGTGCGTGCCCCGGGTCAGACCTGGAAGCGCACCTATCCGACCGGGTCGCTGTTCGCCCAGCCGATCGGGTACTTCAACGCGCTCGAGGGCCAGGCATTCGGTCTCGAGCGCTCCCGCGGCACCGCCTTGCAGGGCCTGCAGACCGGGCTGAGCTCGGTGTTCGGTCAGCTGGGCGGCAACCAGCGCATCGGGGACGACGTCCATACCACGCTCGACGCCAAGGCCCAGCGGCTCGCCGTACAGCTGCTCGCCGGTCGCGCGGGCGCGGTCGTCGCGATCACCCCGAGCACCGGTGCGGTCAAGGTCCTGTACGGCCAGCCCAGCTACGACGACAACCACTACAACCCGGCCACCTCCGCGACGCTCAACCGCGCCACCCAATCCGCGTATCCACCCGGTTCCACCTTCAAGGTCGTGACGGCAACAGCGGCGATCGACAGCGGCCGCTACACGCCCAACTCGATCGTCAACGGCAAGTCGCCGGTGACCATCTCCGGGGTTCCGCTCAACAACGACAACAACCAGAGCTTCGGCTCGATCGATCTGACCACCGCACTGACGTACTCGGTCAACACGGTCTGGGCTCAGGTCGCGGAGAACCTCGGCCGGGCAACCATGACGCAGTATATGAAGCGGTTCGGTTTCTACGCCAAGCCGCCGCTGGACCTGCCGCCGGACGAGCTGAACTTCTCTTCAGTGCACCGTCCCACGAGCGGATACTTTCCGCCCGGAAGCTCGAGCGAGGACATCGGCCGCATCGCCATCGGTCAGGGCGGCCTGCTGGTCACGCCGTTGCAGATGGCGATGGTCGCCTCGGCGGTGGCCAACCACGGCACCCTGATGACGCCGCGGCTGACCGACCGGGTCGTCGACCCGGACGGGCGCACGATCGAGACGGTCGCGCCCAGCGTCTACCGTCAGGTGATGAAGCCCTCCACGGCAACAGCGGTGGCGGGGATGATGAAGCGAGTCGTCGACGAGGGCACCGGCACCGCCGCCCAGCTCGGCTCCGGGATCACCTTCGCGGGCAAGACCGGCACGGCCTCGATCGGTGCCACTGGCTCGAACCTCACTCAGCCGTGGTTCATCGGCTTTGCCCCGATCGACAATCCCAAGGTCGCCGTCGCCGTGACCATTCAGCAGACCCCGGGTCAGTTCGGTGGCCAGGTGGCGGCTCCGATCGCCAAATCGATCGTCCAGACCCTGCTCGCCGAGGGTCAGTAGCCGATGTCGATCCCAGCCCCCAACACACTGATCGACGGCCGCTACAAGGTGCTGTCGCGGCTGGGCTCGGGCGGGATGGCCGACGTGTTCCTCGCCGAGGACCAGCAGCTGGGCCGCAAGGTCGCGCTCAAGCTGCTGCACGGTCGCTTCGCGGCCGATCCGGACTTTGTTGAGCGCTTCCGCCGCGAGGCCCAGTCCGCCGCCGGCCTGCAGCACCCCCACGTGGTCAGCGTGTATGACCGGGGCAGCTGGGACGAGACCTACTACATCGCCATGGAGTATCTACCGGGGCGCTCGCTCAAGCAGCTGATCCGTGAGGAGGCGCCGCTTGACCCCGTGCGGGCGATCGACATCGCCCTGCAACTCCTGCAGGCCGTGAGCTTCGCTCATCGGCGCGGGATCATCCATCGCGATCTCAAGCCCCACAACGTGATCGTCGACGACAACGACGACGCCAAGGTCACGGACTTCGGCATCGCTCGAGCCGGGGCGTCGGACATGACCGAGACCGGCTCGATCATGGGCACCGCCCAATACCTCTCACCCGAGCAGGCGCAGGGGTACTCGGTGGGCGCCGGATCTGACCTCTACTCGATCGGCGTCGTCCTCTACGAGATGCTGACCGGGGCCGTTCCGTTCGATGGCGACGCGGCGGTCACGATCGCCCTCAAGCATGTCTCCGAGGCACCGCGTCCGTTGCGCGAGCTCAACCCGTCGGTCGGACCCGAACTCGAGCAGGTCGTGCTGTGGACCCTGAACAAGAACCCGGCCGACCGCCCGGGCAGTGCCGACGAGCTCAGCGCGGCCCTGCGGAACGCGCGCGCCGCGCTGCTCGGCGCCCCGATCAGCCAGAACACGGCGAGCATGGCGGCGGTGCTCCCGGTGGCGGTGCCGCTCCCGAATCCGGTTCCCTATCCGGACCCCAACCCGAGCACCAACGGCTACGTGCTCGAGGAGCCGGTCGCATCGCGCCGGCGCTGGCTCCCCTGGTTACTCGCTGTGCTCATCCTGCTGCTCGTCGCGGGAGCGGCCGCGACCGCATATCTGATCAGCCGCCCCAAGCAGGTTGCCGTGCCGCCGGTGACCGGCGATCCGCTCAACACGGCCCGCACCGTGCTCCAGAACGCCGGCTTTCAGGTGGGACCTCCACTCGACGTCACCAGCGCCCGCGCGGCCGGGACGGTGATCGGTGAATCCCCCGGCGGCGGCCAGACGGCCGACAAGGGCTCGACCGTCACCCTGACCGTCTCGCAGGGGCCCGGTACGCACGCGATCCCCTCGGTCGTCGGTCTCGATCGCGCGGCGGCGACCAAGGCGGTCAGACGGACCGGTGCGCGGGTGCGAACCGTCACCCAGCCCTCTCAGCAGTACCCCGTCGGCCAGGCAACCGGGACCGACCCCAAGTCAGGGGCTCAGGTCAACCCGGGAACGTTGGTCACGGTGTTCATCTCCAGTGGCAAGCCGCCCCAGCCGATCCCCGATGTGACCGGGGAAAGCCAGACCCGGGCCGAGGCGGACCTGACCAACAAGGGCTTCAAGGTCTCCAGCAGCCCCCAGACCTCCTCGACGGTCAAGCCGGGAAACGTGATCAGCCAGAGCCCGGCGGGCGGCGGCTCGGCCCTTCCGGGGAGCACGGTCAGCATCGTCGTCGCCACCGCGCCGGCGACCGTCCCCGTCCCCAACGTGGTCGGGGACACCTCCGCCGCGGCCAGGTTCAGCCTCACCTCGGCCGGGCTGACGATCGCCACCTCGACCAAGCCCACGACCAATCCCGCCCAGGACCAGATCGTGCTCTCGCAGTCGCCTCCGAACGGCCGTAAGGTCAAGAAGGGCTCCACGGTCACCGTCGTGCTCGGCAAGTACACGCCGCCCAACACGACGACCTCCCCCACCTCCAGCAGTTCGTCGTCGTCCGCCTCCTCGTCCTCGACGACCACCTCGAATTCGTCAACGGGCGCCAACGGGACCGGCTGATGACGCTCCCGGACCCGATCCGAGTCGCCGTGCTCAGCGGCGGACGCTCATCCGAGCATGAGGTATCGCTGCGCTCGGCGGCCTCGGTGGCCGCGGGGCTCGACAGCGCGGGTTACCAGGTGGCGACGATCGATGTCGGGCGCGACGGGGTCTGGCGGCGTGAGGGAGCGCCGGTGCCGCTGACCCCGGGCACCGGCCTCGAGGGCTCTGATGTCGTCTTCCCCGTCCTGCACGGCCCATTCGGCGAGGACGGCACCGTGCAGGGACTGCTCGAGTGCCTCGACATTCCGTATGTGGGGGCCGGCGTGCTCGCCTCCGCCGCCTGCATGCACAAGGTCGTGTTCAAGGAGCTGATGGCTCAGGGCGCGCTGCCGCAGGTCGACTACCGCGAGGTCCGCGAAGCCGACCATCGTGATGATCCCGCGGCGGTGCGCCGGGCGCTGGCCCCGCTCGGGCTGCCCGTGTTCGTCAAGCCCGCCCGTCTGGGCTCGTCGGTGGGGATCGTCCGCGTCGCCGCCGCCGACGAGCTGTCGGCGGCACTGGACACCGCGTTCGAGCACGATTCGCTGGCCATCGTCGAGGCGGCGGCGATCGGGCGCGAGATCGAGTGCTCGGTGATCGGCAACGAGGACCCGGTCGCGTCGCTGCCGGGCGAGATCCTGCTCGCCGGTGGCGAGGGCGGGTGGTACGACTACGAGGCCAAGTACACCCCCGGCCGCATGGAGCTGGTCGTCCCGGCCCGGATCGGGCCCGAGCTCACGGCGCGGGTCCAGGAGCTGGCCGTCGAGGCCTTCCTGCGCTCCGGGTGCGTCGGGCTGGCGCGGGCCGACTTCTTCATCGTCGGCGACACGGTGCTCATCAACGAGCTCAACACGATGCCCGGCTTTACCGAGACGAGCGTCTTCGGGTCGCTGTTCGCGGCCAGCGGCGTGCCCTATCCCGAGCTGCTGGACCGGCTCGTCGGCTTTGCCCTGGCGCGCCACGAGGCCGAGCGCGCCCACCGCTTTTGACCGTGGGTGAGCACGCTCCCGGGCCTCGGGCCTGTGCGGAGGCGGTGCTGGTGCGCGACGGCCAGGTCCTGTTGATGCGCCGGGCTCGTGATCCCTGGCGCTCCGCCTGGGAGGTTCCGGGCGGTTTCTGCGAGCCGGCGGAGCATCCGCGGGACGCGGCCGAGCGCGAGCTGCGCGAGGAGATCGGGATCTCCGCGCGGGCCGTTGCGTACCTCGGGGCATGGATCGATCGCTACGGACCCGATGATCAGGTCGGAACCCTCAACTGCGCCTACCTGCTCGTTCCCGAGGACGCCGACCCACCGTTGCGCCTGCAGGCCGAGGAAGTTCTCGAGGCGGCATGGTTCGACCTCTCCGCGCCGCCGCCGACGCCGCTGGCCTTCCCCGACCACATGGGACGGCTGCTCGTCGCCGCGGCCCGCATCGACCCCGCCGCGCCGCCGGCCATGCTCGACGGTCAGTAGTACAGCGCGACCTCATTGATCGCGGCCTGCGTATGAGGCCCGAGACTCGTGATCCAGACCAGGTAGTAGCGGTAGCGCACATCGTGCGTGACGAGCCGCAGGTTCTGCGTAGCCGCGACCGACAGGGCGCCGCCGACGTGCGTCCAACCCGTGGGACCGGTGTCGAACACGTCCGGGTTGGGGTTCGAGCGGCGCGCGAAGATCTGCACCCGGATCCCCGGCGTCGTGGTGTCGATCACCATCGAACGCGCGGCGACACCCGGTGAGGCGTCCACGTAGAGGCCGACCCCGGGCTTGCTCTGCAGTCCGTAGTAGTACGTCTGGGTCGTCCAGGCCGTGTTGCGGTCATTGTCGATCGCCAACCCCACCTGTCCCGGGTTCTGGTTCTTGGGTCCGCTGATCGCATCGGGGTTGTAATCATGAGCGCAGTTGCTGCACAGGTTGACCTGGCCGTGGGAGGCCGGAGGCGGGGCCTGGGGGAGGTTGCCGGCGCCGTGGTGCGCACGCCCGGCGACGAGGATCAGGACCGCGACCGTGGCGATGATCACCACCATCAAGGTGATCAACACCCCCGCCGGGTGGCGCACGCGCATCGGGACGCGGCGCTGGGCGCGGGAGGGCAGAGTGCGCAGGACGCTCGTCGCCTGTCCGGTGACCCCGCCGGCGCGGGCGCTCTCCATGGCCAGCACATCCTCGAGGTCGGCGATCATCTCCGCGTCGTCTGCGTAGCGGTCGTCCTGGCGCTTGGCGGTCGCGGTCTCGACCACCGACGCGAGTGCGGCCGAGACCCCGGGACGGGCCCGCTGGATGTCGGGCAGCGTCTCCCGCACGTGTTTCATTGCCACCGCGACCTGGTTCTCGCCCTTGAACGGAACCTCGCCGACGAGCATCTCGTAGAGCACCACCCCGAGCGAATAGAGGTCCGACTGTCCGGTCACGTGCTGACCGAGAGCCTGCTCGGGGGAGACGTAATCGGTGGTGCCGAGCACCCGCCCGTCGGCAGTCAGGCCATCCTCCTCCAGGGTTCGGGCGATCCCGAAGTCCGTCACCTTGGCCGAGCCCTCCTCGTCGATGAGGACGTTCTGGGGCTTGACGTCGCGGTGGACGATGTGACGGGCATGTGCGGCGCCGAGCGCGCGCGCGATCTCCACCGCGTAGGCCACGGCCTCGGGTACCGGCAGCCGGCCCTGGCGGCGGATCCGGTCCTTGAGGGTCTCACCCTCGACGTACTCGAGCACGATGTAGGGCCGCCCGTCGTCCTCGCCGGCGTCGATCACGCCGACGATGTGCGGGTGCGAGAGCTGAGCCACCGCCCGGGCCTCACGGCGGAAGCGCTCGAGCTGATCAGAGTCCGACGCCACCTCGCGGTTCATCAGCTTGACCGCGACCTGGCGCTCGAGTGTCGCGTCGAACGCCCGGTAGACAGTCGACATTCCGCCCGCGCCGACCCGCGCCTCGAGTCGGTAGCGGCCGTTGAGGCTGGTGCCGAGCAGGGTGCTCATGTCAGGTGCTGGGGTACCCGGGACTCACGGCTGATCCGTATTGTGAGCCACGCGGCGCGGTCGCGTTGCGGCGGTCAGGCGGCTCGCAGCCCGTCGGCGTCCCCCTCGATCCCCAAGCCGGGCATCTGGACCCGGCCCGTCCGGTCGGTGACGGCGCCGATCACCGCGGTGCCCGGATGGTGCTCGGCGAGCAGGGACACGGCGGCATCCGCATCGGAGTCGGCGACGATCACGCAGAAGCCGCAGCCCATGTTGAACACCTCCCACATCTCGGCCGGGCTGACCTCGCCGAGCCGGGCGATGAGATCGAACACCGGCGGGACGGGAAGCGGAGCGGTGATCTCAAAGCCGACGCCGTCGCCCAGCCGTAGGAGGTTGGCCAGCCCGCCGCCGGTGATGTGCGCCAGCCCGTGCACCGGGGTGGCGCTCTGCAGCAGGGCGAGGATGCCCCGCACGTAGATGACCGTCGGTTCGAGCAGGACGTCGGCGACACTGGCGCCATCGAGCTCGCGGGGCGTGGCGTCCAGAGCCAGCCCGCCGTCCTCGGTCAAGGCGCGGCGGGCCAGGGTCAGGCCGTTGGAGTGCACGCCGGACGCCGGGATTCCGATCAGCGTGTCGCCCGGGGCACAGTCCGAGCCGTCGACGATCGCATCGAGCGCCACCGTGCCGAACGCCGAGCCGACGAGATCGAAGCCGTAGGGGGACGGATGGCCGCGGATCACCTCGGGTAGCTGGCAGACCTCACCCCCCGGGATCTCGACGCCGGCCGCCTCCGCGCCGACCTTGAGACCGATCGCCAGCTCGCGCAGCTGCGCCGGATCGGCGGACTCGACCGCGAGGTAGTCCAGCATCGCCAGCGGCTCGGCGCCGACGCAGATCAGGTCATTGACGTTCATCGCCACGCAGTCGATCCCGATCGTGTCAAAGCGTCCCGCCTGCTCGGCGACGATCACCTTGGATCCGACGCTGTCGGTGGCCAGCGCGATCCCCAGGTTCGGCGCGATCCGCAGGACGCTCGCGTAGTGCCCGGGCAGCGGCACCGACAGCGACTCGCGCCCGGTCTCGATCGTGCGCAGGATCGCGACGAGCGCGGCAACTCCGCGATCGGCTTGCAGGGTGTCGACCCCGGCGGCGGCGTAGGCGTCCTTCACAGCGTCATTGTCGTACATCAGCCGGACCCGACCGCGCGCCGTTGCAGCCGAGCGAGCACCGTGCCCGCCAGGGCGATCCGGTAGGCGGCGTAGGGCAGCAGCGAGCGGTCGCGCTCCACCTGGTGGATCACCCAGGTCGAGCCCAGGGTGGAGGCAAAGGAGGCCGCGGCGCCGGCGGCAAACGGGACCACCGTTCCGGGCGGGAGGCCACGACGGGCCAGGCGCGCGCCCTTGAGCAGGGTGGCTCCGGCGATCACCGGAAGCGCGGCGTGGCGCGAGAGCCGGTTGGCGTCCGCCCGCGTGAAGCCCCGGCGGCGCGCCGCCGCGAGCGTGGCGCCGTTGCGCGAGACGCCGGGAACCAGCGCCGACGCCTGGGCGACGCCGAGCCACAGCAGGTCGGCCGAGCGGGCCTCCTCGGCGCGCCGGCGCTGGGGACTGCGGTCGGCCCAGGCCATCATCGCCGAGCCGGCCAGCAACCCGACCGCGATCGTCGGCGGGGTGCCGAGATGAGCCTCGATCGGGCGCTCGAGGCGATAGCCGACCACCGCAGGGGGAGCGAAGGACAGTCCCAGCAGCCACAGGGACCGCAGGCTGAGCCCGTGCAGGGCCTCGGCGACCTCGGCCCGCAGGGTGATCAGCAGCGCCGCGGCGGTGCCGGCATGCAGCACGACCTCGAACGCCTTGCGCAGCTCGGGGTCGAGCTCCTCGTGGCGCCAGCCCAGTAGCCAAGGGATCAGGGTGATGTGGCCCGAGGAGGAGATCGGCAGCAGCTCGGCGGGCCCATGCAGAGCGCCGAGGAGCGCCGCCTGGCCGGTGGTCAGCGACGGGCGTGATCGCGCGACGGGCACCGTCGGCACGACCGCTCAGGACCGGCTCAGGCCCCGACCGCGGTCTCGCCGGGGCCGCCCCGGTCCGAGCGCCGGCGAACGATCAGGTAGACGATCGCGGCGACGACCACGAGCACCCCTACGTAGTCCACGTATTCGAGGTGGTGGCGCCAGGTCTGCCACTGGCTGCCGACCGCGTCCCCGAGGATGCCCAGGCCGCCGATCCACACAATCGAGCCCAGTGTGGCGAGGGGGAGGAAACGCCGGTAGGGCATCTCCGCCACGCCGGCGGCGTAGGGGAACGCCGCTCGGATGACCGGCAGCAGGCGCGAGATGAAGATCGCTCCGGCGCCGTAGCGCTCGAACCATCGGTGGGCGCGGTCCAGCCGGGCGGGGCTCATGTGCAGCTTGGCGCCCTGGCGCTCGAGCAGCTCGTGGCGGCCCCAGTAGCCGATCGCATAGGCGATCGAGCCGCCGACCACATCTCCGATCACGCCGGCGATGATGATCGCGGCCAGCGCCAGATGGCCGTTGTAGACGTCGAAGCCGGCGAACAACATCGTTGGCTCGGTGCCGGGCAGGCCGATCACCGCCGAGGAGGTGGTGAGCAGGAACACACCGACGACCCCGAGGTCGCCGATCAGGTTCGTGGCCAGCTTGACAAGCGGCTCGGTGAGTGAGGCGAAGGTGATCAGCACGCCGCGGCTAGGGTAGCGGTCCCGTGCGTGTCTGGGTCGATCTGACCAACTCCCCCCACGTCCTCGTGATGCGGCCGGTGATCGAGGATCTCCGTCGCCGAGGGCATCACGTGGACGTCACCGCGCGCGACTTCGCGCAGACGCTGGAGCTGTGTGAGCGCTTCGGAATCGCCCACACCGCGATCGGTCACCACCGCGGCGCCGGTCTGGCCGACAAGGCCCGGGGCCTGGCCGCTCGGTCGTTCGCGCTGGCGCGCTGGGCCCGTCCGCGCGGCTTTGACGTTGCCCTCGGCCACGGCTCCAACGACGTGACGGTCGCCGCCAGACTGTTGCGCGTCCCCTCGGCGACGACCTTCGACTACGAGTGGGCCAAGGTCCAGCACACGGTCAACTGCCGGCTCGCCGCCGCCGTCGTGGTGCCCGACGCGATCCCGGCCGAGCGCCTTTTCCCCTACGGCGCCCGCGGGAAGCTGGCGCCCTATGAGGGCCTCAAGGAGGAGTATTACCTGGCTGATTTCGAGCCTGATCCGGCCGTCCTGGGGCAGCTCGGGCTCGATCCGGCCGTCCCGATCGCGCTCGTGCGCACGCCCCCGGTCGTATCCCTCTATCACCGCTTCGAGAACGATCTCTTCGGTGCCGTTCTCGCCCGTCTGCGCGGCGGTCAGACGGTGGTGCTGCCCCGCACCGCCGAGCAGCGTGCCCAACTGGCCCGCGACGGGGGGTTCATCGTGCCCGAGCGGGCGATCGATGCCCAGTCGCTGGTCGCCTACGCCGACCTCGTGGTCTCGGCCGGGGGCACGATGAACCGCGAGGCGGTGGCCCTGGGAACCCCCGTCTTCACCGTCTTCGAGGGGCGTCTGGGCGCCGTTGACGAGCGGCTCATCGCCGACGGCCGGCTGCGCCGGTTGGAGCGCCCCGAGCAGGTGTCGATGGTCAAGCGGACCGGCGTGGAGACGGGCGGCGAGCGGATCCGGCGCGATCCGGCGATCCTCACCGACCTGCTGCTCAGCGCCCGCGGCTAGCGCCCGATCGGCCCCTGGGGAGCGATGCGATCAGTGTTGACGCACGGTTAGCGTCCGGTGAGTGGACCTCCAGAAGCCGCGCATCGGCCCTGAATGCCGCTCCGATCACTGGTACCGTCCGGTCCTCCTCGTGTCTGACACCACGCTAGAGACGCCGCACGTTCTCGCCGGAGAGCCCAAATCGCCGCGGCACGACGACCCCCATCAGCGCCGGGGGGCCCGCTACGCATGGTGGCTGGTCGCCCTCGGCGTCGTGCTCGTCTCCGTCGTGCTCGTGCTGGTCGCCAAGACACGGCCCGGGTATGACCCGTACGGCTGGCTGGACTGGGGCTACCAGAGCCTGCGCGGCACGCTCGACCTCGGCGGCGCCCCGTCGTGGAAGCCGTTCACCTACGTATTCACGCTGCCGTTCTCGCTGTTCGGTCACTACGCACTGTGGCTGTGGATGTTCACCTCCGTGTCGATTTCGCTGTCGGGCGCGGTGTTCGGCGGCCGGATCGCCTACCGGGTGGTGGCCCGCGAGGCCGATGCTCGCTGGCAGTCGATCATCGCCGCGATCGTCGGCGGCGCCTGCGTGCTCGGCATCCAGCAGTACTTCCACTACCTCCTGTCCAATCAGTCGGACTCGATGCTCGTCGCTGTCGGGCTGGCCGCGCTGGACTGCGCGCTGTGCGGCCGTTACCGGTGGGCCTACTGCCTGGGCATCCTCGGCTCACTCGGCCGGCCCGAGTTCTGGCCGCCGGTCTTCCTGTTCACGATCTGGGCGTGGCGCGCGCAGCCGCAGCTGCGCAAGCTGCTGCTCGGGGGTCCGGTGCTCGTGGCCTTCCTGTGGTTCGGCGTCCCGACGATCACCAACGATCGTCCCAACATCGCCGGCCAGCTCGCTCTGCGCTCACCGCGCGAGTGCAAGAGCGACAAGATTGTCTGCACGACGCAACGCTTCTTCGATCTGGACATCCTCGCCGTGCAGCTCGCCGCGCTGGTCGCGCTGGCCATCGCCGCGGTGCGCCGCAACCGCATGGTGCTCGGGCTCTGCGGGGTCGTCGTCCTATGGGTGCTGACCGAGATCGGCTTCGCGTTGCACGGTTTCCCCGGCGTCCCGCGCTATCTGTTCGAGGCCGCCGGGCTGACCGGCGTGCTCGCCGGCGTCGGGGTCGGCTTGCTGCTCGTGGACGCCTCGCGGCTGTGGTCGCGCCTGCCCCGCTTCGTCGGTGCACCGGTCGCTGCGGTGCTGGTGGCGTTCATGATCCCGAGCGCGATCTCCCAGGCCCACACCGAGCATAAGGACATCCGCCACGAGCAGGCGCGCACCAAGGAGATCAACAAGCTGTCGACGTTCCTGGGCGCGCTCGGCGGGGTCAATCACGTGGAGAGCTGCGGGCGCCCGGTGGTCAACGTCGAGTACGTCAGCATCATGGGCTGGTACACGCATCGCAACACGGGCACGATCGGCTACCGCCCGCTGATCGAGCTGCACTTCCGCAAGTACCCGATCGTCGTCTTCTCGACCTTCCCCAACGGCTGGGGCGTCAAGACCTACCGCATCCCGGCGGCCGATAAGGCCCGCTGCGCGAACCTCAACGCGCTCTATGTGCCGACCGCACGCCATCCCAACGGCGTGCTGGTCCCCAAGTAGCGCTGCCCCTCCCCGCCCGATTGCTCGCCGCCGGGTGGCGGCCCTCATCCGGTCCTGGATCAACCATCTAGACTTTTGTCCCGCATGCGCCGGCGGATCAAGTCCGCGGCCTTTCCCGTCCATCGGCACGCGCTGCCCCAGCTGCTGCTGGACGGAGTTCTGGTCGCGCTCGCGTTTTTTCTTGCCTTCTGGCTTCGGTTCGAGGGCAGCTTCCACGGGGGTAACGCCCGCTTTGGTCATCTCTTGGCATCAACGGCCCCGTGGGTGGTGGCGGTCACCCTGATCGCACTGGCCGGATTCGGGCAGTACCAGCGCCTCTGGCGGTTCGTCGGCCAGCGGGACTACGAGGCGGTGCTCAAGGCGGTCGTGGTGGCCACGGTCCTCGTCGTCGGGGTGATCGCGCTGCTGCACCCCGTCGAGTGGGTTGCCACGCATCGGGTCTGCCCCGAGGGCAACTGCCGGGTCCACGGCGGCTACGCGTACGTGCGCGAACCGGCGGTCGCGGTTCCCCTCCCGGCCAGCGTCATCGCGCTGTTCTTCCTGCTCTCCCTCGCCCTGCTGGTCGGCGCCCGCTTCGCCGTGCAACTGATCACCGATGGCCGGGTGCGCAGCTTCCGGGTCGGCAAGGGCTTCAGGGAGGTCCTGATCGTCGGCGGAGGGGACGGGGGCCGTCTCGTCGTCCGCGAGTTGATGCGCAATCCCCAGCTGCAGCTTCGCCCGGTCGGGTTCCTCGACGATGACCCGCGCAAGCGGGGTATCAAGGACGAGCACGGCCTGAAGGTGCTCGGCGACACCGACGGAGACCTCGACCGGGTGCTCGACGAGGTGGAACCGGACGAGGTCGTGATCGCGATGCCCTCCGCCCCCGGTGTCCTGCGCGCGCGGGTAGTCGGCGCCTGCCGCCAACGCGGGATCCCCGTGCGGACGATGCCGACCGTGTTCGAGCTGCTGCGCGACGGGTCCGGCCAGCTGCGCGTGACCCGGCAGTTGCGCGAGGTACGAGTGGAGGACATGCTCGGCCGCGAACCCGTCCACGAGGAGCTCGAACGGGTTGGCGCCTATCTGCACAACGAGACGGTGCTCGTCACCGGCGCGGGCGGGTCGATCGGTTCCGAGCTGTGCCGCCAGATCGCCCGGGTGGGCCCGCGCCGGCTGATCCTCGTCGATCACGCCGAGGACAACCTGTTCGAGATCTTCCGCGAACTCGAGGAGGACCGTCACGTCCGCACCGCGCTGCCCGTGCTCGCCGACTGCAAGGAGCAGGAGCGGATGCGCGAGGTGCTGGCCGAGCACCGGCCGTCGGTCGTCTTCCACGCCGCCGCCTACAAGCATGTCTCGATGATGGAGCAGAACCCCGTCGAGGCCGTGCGCAACAACGCTCTGGCTACGCGATTGATGGCCCGCCTGTCGGGCGAGGCGGGTGTGGCCACGTTCGTGCTCGTGTCGACCGATAAGGCGGTCATGCCGGCCACGGTGATGGGCGCTTCCAAGGCGTTGGCCGAGTGGGCGGTGGAGGCCGCCGCGGTCCAGTTCGCCGGCACCCGCTACGCGACCGTCCGGTTCGGCAACGTGCTCGCCTCGTCGGGCTCGGTGGTGCCGATCTTCCGCCGACAGATCGCCGCGGGCGGTCCGGTCACCGTCACCGACGCTCGCATGACCCGCTACTTCATGACCATCCCCGAGGCCGTGCAGCTCATCATCCGCGCCGGTTCGCTCGGCCAGGCCAGCGGCGAGGTGTTCGTGCTCGAGATGGGCGAGCCGGTCAAGATCATCGATCTCGCCCGTCAGATGATCCGACTGTCGGGCCTGGAGCCCGATCGCGACATCGCGATCGAGATCGTGGGCGCCCGTCCTGGGGAGAAGTTCCACGAAGAGCTGTTCAATCCGTCCGAACATCCGCAGCCGACCCCGGCTCAGCGGATCCTGCGGGCCCGGCACGACCGGCTGGATCCGGCGTGGGTCGAGCAGACGTTCGGCGAGATCAACCTGCTCGTCCTGGAAGGTGACGCGGCCGCGCTCGCGAAACACGTCTCCGAACTGTCCGGAACCCGGGTCACGCGAGCCGGGACCGGGAGCACCCGCGTCGGTCCCTAGACTGCCCCGCTCGAGCCATGGTCTCCATTCCCTACGCCCTGTCGGTCAGCCACTTCATCAACACGGTGGGTGCCGATGCCGGGTTCGCGGCCATCATCGGTCTCGCCCTGCTCGTGCTGCTGTTCTTCGCGCAGATGCGCGAGACGTCGCATCTGCGCGACCAGGTCGCCGACGCGACCGACCACGTCTCACACCTCGAACATCGGATCACGCAACTGACCCGGAGCGGCGCCGCTCCGGGTTCGGCCGCGGCCCCCGGGGTTGCCCCGCGACCCGCGTCGGTCCCGGCGACCGGCCCTGCGCCCGCCATCGCCACGGCTGCCCCGGTCGCATCTCGCGCCGTCGCGCCCGCGTCGTCGCGCGCCGCCGTGCTGGCACCGATCGCCCCGGCCGGGGTCGGCGCCCCGGCGCTCGCCTCCGCGACCCGCCTGATTCCCGCCTTTGACGACGGACCGATCTCGGTCCGCCAGAGCGGCGCCGCAGCGGCGACGGGGCTCGCCCGACCCGGAGTGGGGGCCGGCGCAGCCGCCGCGGCGGGCGGTGCGTCTGCACCGGGCGGCGGACGATCTGATGCTGCCGTGATCGACCCTCCGGGGCCGCCCCCCGCCACCCCAGCCGGAGGCGCCAACGGATCCACCACGGGTCGAACGCCGCCCCCGGCCGGTGCCGGTGCTCCCCGCACGGGCCAGGCCGGACGACCGCCCGCACCCCGCAACGGTGGCCGGACCGGCGCCACCGCGGCGCCGCGGCGCACCGATCATGGCCCCGAGCCGCGCTCTCGGCTGCGAGGCCTGCTGGGCGCCCTGATCGCACTCGGGGTCGTCGCGGCGATCGTCGTCGTGCTGCTGCTGCTGACCGGCGGTTCGAGTTCACCGACGGCGAGTTCGAGCAGCACCTCGAAGGCCTCCAACGCGCCGACAGGGCACCGGCGCAGCCACCGGACTGCCGCGATCAAGCCGTCCTCGGTGACCGTCGCCGTCCTCAACGGCACCTCGACCAACAATCTCGCCCACGACGTCTCGGTCAAGCTCGGCGCCGCCACTTACAGGCTCGGCAAAATCGCCACCGCTACCGATCAGACCCACACCTCGACCGTGGTCGCCTACCTGCCCGGGCACCGCGCGGCGGCGCAGATCGTCGCCAAGTCGCTCGGGCTCGGCGCCGGAGTCATCGCGGCGGCGGATCAGAGCAGCCAGGCGGTGGCCTGCCCCCCCGGCGCGCCGTGCACGGCTCAGGTGATCGTCACCGTCGGCGCCGACCTCGCCTCGGTGGCGTCCAGCAGCACCGCGGCCGCAGCGCCCGCCGGGACGGGCACAGGCGCGCCCGCGGCCACGAGCACCGGCTGAGCACGGCTCAGTAGCCTCTCTGCGGTCATGGCCATGAAGGATCTCCTCACCCTGCCCGAGCGGGCGGCCAAGCCGCGCCAGGTGGGGATCACCCACGTGCTCGACCGAGGCCTGTCGGTGGCCGGAGTCGACGGCTTGGCCGAGGTGGCCGGCGAGTTCATTGACATGGTCAAGCTCGGTTGGGGCACCGCGGTGGCCACCGGCAACCTTGACGCCAAGCTGACCCGCTATCGCGAGCACGGGATCGAGGTCATGTTCGGAGGCACACTGACCGAGTTGGCGATCGCGCAGAATCGGCTCGACCGACTCGTCGCCTGGCTGCATGAGCTCGGCCTCGAGCACATCGAGGTCTCCGACGGGACGATCACCCTGGACCATGAGCGAAAGCTCGAGCTGATCGCCCGCCTGGCCACCGAGTTCACCGTCATCTCGGAGGTTGGCTCCAAGGACAACACGCGCATCATGGCGCCGTTTCGATGGGTCGAGCAGATCGAGTCCGAGCTCGAGGCCGGAGCCTGGAAGGTGATCGCCGAGGCGCGCGAAGGTGGCAACGTCGGCATCTTCCGCCACGACGGAGAGGTCCAGATGGGCCTGATCGATGAGATCGTCCACGCCATCGCCCCCGACAAGATCCTCTTCGAGGCGCCCCGCATGGACCAGCAGGTGTGGTTCATCCGCCGCTTCGGCGCCGACGTCAACCTCGGCAACATCATCCCCGAGGAGGTCCTCTCCCTGGAGACGATGCGGGTCGGACTGCGCTCGGACACCGCGGTCGTCGACTTCGATGGGTAGCCCATGCCGGGGGCCGGCGCGGCACTGCACGTGACCGGATCGCTCGGCCTCGCTGGTGTCGTGCTTGCTCGTCACGGCGAGACCGACGACAACGTCGAGCCCTTGCGTTTTCAGGGGTTCCGCGACACTCCGCTCAACGCCACCGGCCGCGCCCAAGCCCACGCCCTGGCCGCGCGGATCGCCGACGAGGGAACGATCCGGTCCATCTGGGCCTCCGACCTGAGCCGGGCCCGGGAAACCGCCGAGACGGTCGGGGCCGCGCTCGGCCTGCCGGTGCGCTTGGACCCCCGGTTGCGCGAGGGAGACCGGGGACGCTGGGAGGGCCGTCTGTTCACAGAGGTGCAGGCCGACGAGCCCGAACTCTACGCGGCGTGGCGCGGCCCCGCTCCCGGCTTTCGCTTCCCCGACGGCGAATCGCTCGCTCAGCAACAGGAACGGGTGTCCGCCGCGTTGCACGAGATCCATGCGGATTCCTCGCCGCCGGCGCTGGCGGTCTGCCATGGCGGCTCGATCCGGGTGATGCTGTGTGCCGCCGACCCTGACGGCCTCGGAGCCTTTCACCGCTTCGAGATCCCCAATACGGCGGTGGTGGCGCTGTGAGACGGCTCGGAGTCGCGGCCTTCATAACCCTGGCGGCGCTGACCGTCGCCGCCTTCTTCGTCACCCAGCACCTGAAGGTGTCAACCCCGCTGCTGGACGGGACGCCGGCGCCCCATCCGGCGTCGATCAACCCCGTCAACGGGCAGATCTGCAGGGGCACGAGCCACCGCGCGATGCACGTCTCCTTCTATCTGCTCAACCGCTCCGACGACGTGGACGTCGACATCGTCGACCCCGGGGGTGCGGTGGTCGCTTCGCTCGCCTCCGGCGTCCACATGCAGGGTGGACGTCATCCCGTGCGTCGTCGTTTCGTCTGGAACGGGCGCACGTCGAGCGGCCGGGTGGCCTCCGACGGGACCTACTACATCCGGGTCTCACTCATTCACCAGGGACGTTCGGTGCTGATCTCCAACAACGCCGGTCCGCTGCCGGTCACGGTCGAGACCGTGGCCCCGCATCCCCGGGTGACTGGAGTGGCGCCGGGGCTGATCCCGCAGGCGGGCGTCAGCGGGGCCACCGTGCGCTACACCGGCAACGCCGGCCGGCCCGGCCGGATGCTCATCTACCGCACCGACCAGCCGGGGGCCCCCACGCTGGTCAAGTCGTTCCCCGCCCGGGGCGGGGGGCGCGCGACCTGGGACGGGACGGTGGCCGGAGGGACCCCGGCGCCTCAGGGAACCTACCTGGTGGGCCTGCGCGTGACCGACCGCGCCTGCAACACCGGCAGCTTCCCGGCGGTGCTGCCGCCCGTCGCGGGGACGACCGCTCACGCCGGGGTGAGCATCCGCTATCTGGCGGGACTGCCGCCCTTGACGCCGGTCGCCGCCGGTGCCTCGGCGACGGTATTCGTGGACGCGCGTCAGCACGGCTATGCCTGGGCGCTCCGACGCGCAGGCGCCGACAAGGTGATCGCCTCGGGTGGGTCACGCGCGATCGGACTGCACGTGGTGCTGCCGTCGCACGCGGCGGGCAGCGGGCTCTACCAACTCGCGCTGCGCTACGGCGTTCACCGGACGCTGGTGCCACTCGTCGGCGCCCCGGCCGCGTCCTCGGCGCGGGTCCTCGTCGTCCTTCCGGCACTTACCTGGCAGGCACTCAACCCCGTCGACGATGATGGAGACGGCATTCCCAACACGCTCAGCGGCGGCTATCCGGTGCTGCTCTCACGACCACTCGTCAACGGCCTTCCCGCCGGCTGGGACCAAGCGGTTGCGCTGCTCGCCTACCTGCAGCGCAACCACCTGAGCTATCAGCTGACCACCGATCTCGGACTCGCCTTCGGAGTCGGACCGCACCTGGCCGGACATGCCGGCGTGATCCTCGCCGGCGACGAGCGCTGGGTCCCCCCGGCGCTGGCCACGGCCCTGCGCGGCTACGTCACCGGAGGCGGCCACCTGCTATCGCTGGGCGCCGACTCGTTGCGCCGCGGGGTGACGCTGAATGTCGCCCGGGCCACGCACCCGACGCCCCCGCGGGCGGCGGACATCCTCGGCGCGCGTGTGGGTCCGGTCACCCGCACCCACGGCGCGTTCATCCTCGCCGGCCGTGACCGGCTCGGCCTGTTCCGTGGCACGTCGGGGGCCTTCCGCGCCTTCTCGGTCTACCAGTCGTTCATCGGGGTGACGGCGCCGCTGACGGTCGCGTCCGCGGCCGGGACGACAAGCACGAGCTCGGCGATCCTCGGCTATCGGCTCGGCCAGGGCACGGTGATCGACGTCGGCATCGAAGGCTTCGCCGGGCGGCTGGCGCGTAGCGCAGACGCCCAGGAGCTCCTGGGCCGGATATGGACCGTGATCTCGCGCTGACCGGGAAGGTCGCGAACGGGCACACTAGGTGTACGCAGCGGTGAAGCGCCGACGCGTGTACTGGGGGTGCTCGAGCTCATCGACCATCGCCGCGGCGAGATCGCCCGAGGTGATCGCGCTGCGCCCGTCGGCATCGGTCACGGGCCGGTCGTCCCCACGGATGCGGTAGCCGCCCGGGGCTTGGGCCAGGTACTCCCGGGAAAGTCCGGGGACCGCGTGCGAGCGCCTCGCGCGCGATCGCGCCGCCCCGCCATCCCGAGGCCCCGATCACCGCGATCCGCACACCGGCCATTGTGGCACCGGCGCGATCCGTACCGTGTGCCCGGCATGACCGCTCTGCTCAAGCGCCTGGTGTCCTCGGTTGCGGCCTACCAGGTCGCCGACCTCGTCTCCAAGCTGATGGCGGTCCTGCTGCTGCCGGTCTACACCCGCTATATCCACCCGGCCGGCTACGGCGTGGTGGAACTGCTGGCCAACGGCGTGATCCTGATCAGCATCGTCGTGCGCCTCGGGATGATCGAGTCGTTCCTGCGCTTCTACTTCACCGATACCGACCCCGCACGGCGTGACGCGCTCGTGCGCCGGACGGCCGGCTTCCTGTTCGTCGCCACGTCGGTGGTCGCCGGGCTGCTGGCCGCCTTCTCGGGTCCGCTCAGCACGCTCGTCCTCAGCCACCGCGATACCGCGACCTTCCTGATCGCGGTGCTCGGCATGTGGTCGTTCACCAACCTCGAGCTCGCCTACGGCCTGCTGCGGGTCGACGAGCGGCTGCGCACCTACGCGATCGCCTCGGTCAGCAACGTCGTGCTCACGATCGCGGGCTCGGTGGTACTGGTGGTGGCGCTCGGAGACGGGCCGCGTGGGTTGCTGGCCGCCAACTACGGCGTCTCCACCGTCGTGCTCCTCGCGCTGTGGTGGTCGATGCGCCGTCGGCTGGCGCCCCGGCGCGCGGGCGCCGAGCGCCTGCGCGTGCTCCTGCGCTTCGGGCTCCCGACCGTTCCGGCCGAGGCCTCGGTGTACGCGCTGAGCATCGTGGACCGCTACTACCTCTACCACGGCCGCAGCCAGGCGCTCGCCGGCCTGTATTCGATCGCGGTCAAGCTGGCCGGCTCGGTCGCGCTCATTGTGCGCGCCTTTCAGTACGCGTGGCCGCCGCTGGCCTACTCGATCCGGTCCGACGCTGAGGCGGCACGGTTCTACGGCCTGGTCACGACGTACTACGCGTTGCTCAGCGGCTGGGTCGTGGCCGCCCTGACGCTGCTCTCGCGTTGGGTGCTGCAGGTCCTGGCCGCCCCGGCCTACGCGGGCGCGTACCGCGCGCTGCCGTGGCTGGCGCTGGGCTGGGCGCTCTACGGGCTGTGGGTTATCTTCCTGGTCGTCGCGGGGCGGGCGCAGGTGACGATGCGCAACTTTCCCGCCGCGATCGCCGGCCTGGCCGTCAACGTCGTGCTGCTCGTGACCCTGGTCGGTCCGCTCGGCCTCGCCGGAGCCGGCATCGCGCTGTGCGGCGCCTACGCCGTCATGCTCGTGGTGATGTTCGTACTCACCCGCACGGCCTTCCGCGTGGACTTCGAATGGGCTCGGCTGGCCCGGCTCGTGCTGGTCATGGGTGGACTGGCCGTGCTCGGGGACCTGCTGGCGCCCGATCACGGAGCCGCTGGCCTGCTCGTCCGGCTCATGGTGGTGGTGGCGATCGGGCCCGTGCTGGCCGCGACCGGATTCCTGCACGCTGCCGAGCTGCGTCAGGCCCGGGGGTTGCTGGCCCGGATCCGGCGCGGGCGCGCGTCCGGTGGGGACGGGTGAGCGTGCGCCCCGCGGTCAGCGTGGTCATGCCCTTCGCGGGTACGCGGGCCGAGGCCGAGGCGGCGCTCGCTGCCCTGACCCGGCTCGTTACCGGCCCCGACGACGAGCTCATCCTCGTGGACAACGCGGGCGTCGCCGAAGGGCTGCCCGGGGACCAGGGCGAAGCGCGGCCCCCGGTGCGGGTCATCGCCGCCCGGGGCGAACGCTCGCCGGCCCACGCACGCAACGTCGGGGCCGAGCACGCGACGTGCGACTGGGTGCTGTTCCTCGACGCCGACTGCGACCCGGACGCGGACCTGCTCGCCAACTACTTCGCGATGCCGGTGGCCGACGACGTCGGGGCGCTGGCCGGCGAGGTGACCGCCGCGGTCACCGCCAAGGACCCGATCGCGGCACGCTATGGCGCTGCCCGTGGCTTCCTGGGCCTCGGCGTACACCTGGCCCACCCCTACCTACCGCGGGCCGCCGCCGCGAACCTGCTCGTTCGTCGGAAGGCATTCGAGGCGGTCGGCGGCTTTCTCGAGGGGGTCCGGGCGGCCGAGGACACGGACTTCAGCTGGCGGCTGCAGCGCGCGGGCTGGCGGCTGGAGCCCCGTCCAGGGGCCCGGGCGCGCCATCACTACCGGTCAAGCATCGGAGCGCTGCGTCGGCAGTGGCGTGGCTATGCGGCCGGGCGGGCGTGGCTGGGGCGCCGCTATGAGGATTTCGCACCCGAACCGGCCCTGCGGCGCGCGCTGCGGCGGGTCGTGCCGTGGGGGCGCCCGGGCAACCCGGGGGTGGCTGACCGCGGCCGGGGTCCGGGGTCCCGGGTCAGCCGGGCTGACCGCGGCCGGTTCGTCGCCCTCGACGCGCTGCTCGGCGTCGAGGAACTGGCCGGCTTTGCCCTGTCGAACCGGCCTCGCGCCGGCGGACGCTCGGCTGTGCGGGTCGAGGTCGTGCTGGTCGGCGATCGCTTCCCCGAGCGCGGTGACCCACTGGCCGACTACGCGCGCAGCCTCGGGGCCGCCCGGGTGGAGGCCGCGGCACGGCCGGAGGCGGCGGACGCCGGGTACGGCCGCGCGCTGCGCGTCAACTATCGCGAGGATGACGGTCGCGCTGACCGCGTCGTGGCGTTGGTGGCCCTGGCGATCCGGCATCCGCTCCGAGCGCTCGCCGACCGGCGTGGCCGCGGCGCCGGGGAACCGTCGCTGGCGGCGCTGGCTCCCGCCGTCGGTCGTCTGCGTGAGGACCGGACGGCGCGCGTGCGGGTGCTGGGCGGGGCCGGCGCCGCCGTCGCGGCCCGGCGACTGGCTGCGCTGGCCGGCCGTGAACTCGAGGGCGGGCGATGAAGGTCCACGTCGTCGACCCCCCCGCCTACACGCCGCCCTATGACCGCGCGCTGTCCGCGGCGCTGGCGCGCACCGGAGCCGAGGTCGAATTGGTCACGAGCCGGTTTGCCTACGGCGAGGTCCCCGCCGCCGACGGCTACGCGGTCAGCGAGCGCTTCTACCGGCACTCGGCCGGCGCCCCGGCCTCCCACCTGCGGCGCATGACCAAGCTGGCCACCCACGTGCCCGACATGCTCGCCTACCGCCGCGCGGCCGCTCGCCAGGCTGACGTGGTCCACTTTCAGTGGTTGACGCTGCCCTGGCTCGACGGGGCGCTGCTGCCCGATCGGCCGCTCGTATTCACCGCGCACGACCTGCTGCCACGCGAGCCGCGCCCTGGCCAGGTGGCTGCCCAGCGCCGGCTGCTGGCGCGGATGGACGCTCTCGTCGTGCATTCGCGCTATGGGCGCGAGCAACTGGTCACCAAGGCCGGCGTGGCCGCCGAGAAGGTGACCGTCATCCCGCACGGGGCGTTCACCGGTCTGGCCGCCCTGCCCCCGGCGCCGCTCGCGCCGGAGCTGGCCGCGGTGTCGGCCCCCGTGGTGCTCTTCTTCGGTCTGCTGCGGCCCTACAAGGGCCTCGACACGCTGCTGCAGGCCTGGCGACGGGTGACCGGCGCGGAACTCTGGATCGCGGGCCGCCCGCGGATGGACCTCGCGCCGCTGCGCGCGCAGGCGGGTCCGAGCGTGCGATTCATCCCGCGCTTCGTGCCCGACGTGGAGCTCGCCGCGCTGTTCGCGCGCGCCGACGTCGTCGTGCTCCCTTACACCCGCACCGAGCGCTTTGACCAGTCCGGGGTGCTGGCCACCGCGCTGGCCTTCGGGCGGGCGACCGTGCTCACGGACATCGGCGGCTTCGGCGAGGTTGCCGCCATCGGCGCGGCCCGCCTGGTAGCGCCCGGAGACCCGGTCGCACTTGGTGACGCGCTCGCCGGACTGACCGGCGACCCTGCCGCCCGGGACACGCTCGCGGCCGGCGCGCGCGCGGCGGCGATCGGCCCGTACTCGTGGGACGAGGCCGCGCGCCAGACGCTGGCGCTCTACACGCGCCTGCGGTGAGCGATCAGCTGCCGACGGGCGCCGACGCGCTCGCCTCGCGGCGCGCGACCTCGGCCCGTACAACCGGGGCGACCTCGGTGCCGAACAACTCCAGCGAACGCATCACGTCCGCATGGGCGACGGCGCCGACGCTCATCTGCCCGACGTAGCGGCTGTTGGCGAACAGCTCGTGTTCGAACAGGATCTTCTCGGCGACCTGCTCCGGCGAGCCGACGGCGACCGCGCCGCGCGGGGACCGCAGCGCCTCGTACTCGGGCCGGCCCGACGGTGGCCAACCGCGTTCGCGGCCGATCCGGTTCATCATCCCCAGGTACGGCGCGACGAAGGCCGAATCGGCGGCGGCCGACGTCTCACCCACGAAGGCATGGGTGTTGATCGCCAACGGCAGCCGGTCGTGACCGGCCTCGCTCGCTGCCCGGCGATATAGCTCCACCAGCGGCGCGAACCGCTCGGGCTGGCCGCCGATGATCGCCAGCGTCATCGGCAGGCCGAGCGTGCCCGCCCGCACAACGGACTCCGGAGATCCACCGACGGCCACCCAGACGGGCAGCGGGTCCTGCACCGGCCGCGGCCACACCCCGGCACCGCGGAGCGGCGTCCGCAGGCGGCCCGACCAGGTCACCCGCTCGCCGTCGCGGATCTTCAACAGCAGCTCGAGCTTCTCGGCGTACAGGTCGTCGTAGTCGTCGAGGTCGTAGCCGAAGAGCGGAAAGGACTCGATGAACGAGCCACGGCCGGCCATGATCTCAGCGCGGCCACCGGACAGCAGGTCGACCTCGGCGAACTGCTGAAAGACCCGCACGGGATCATCCGAGCTGAGCACGGTGACGGCGCTGGAGAGCCGGATGTGCTCAGTCTTGACCGCGATTGCGGCCAGCGGTACGGCGGGAGCCGAGATGAGGAAATCCGGGCGGTGGTGCTCGCCGATGGCGAACACGTCAAGTCCGAGCTGATCGGCGAGGACGGCCTCCTCGATCAGATCCGACATCCGCTGCTGGGGGCTGACCCCCGAGCTGAGGTCCGCGAAGGTGGCGACGCCAAGTTCCATGCTGGTCAGCTTACCACGATAGTTGCGCTGACAACTATCTCCGCGGTAAGCGGACCTGCGCGAGAATCGGCCACGTCATGACGGTCATCGCGATCCTCTTCTGGCTGTCGGCCGGACTGCTCATCTACACCCATCTCGGCTACACGCTGCTGCTGGCCGGGATCGCCCGCGTGCCGCGACGGATCCGCACCGTGGCACCGCTGACCGACGACGCACTGCCCGCGGTGACGGTGATCGTCGCCGCGTATGCCGAGGCGGACGTGATCGATGCACGCATGGCCAACCTGCGCGCCCTTGACTATCCCTCGCCGGTGGAGGTGATCGTGGCCTGTGACGGGTCACCCGATGACACCGCTGCGCGTGCACGTTCAGCCGGGGCCGATGTCGTGCTCGAGCTGCCCCGCGGCGGCAAGGTCCGCGCTCAGGACGCCGCCGTCCTCCGGGCCGGCGGCGAGATCGTCGCCTTCTCCGACGCCAACGCGATCTGGGAGACCGACGCATTGCGGTCGCTCGTGGCCCCGTTCGCCGATCCCCGGATCGGCTACGTGTGCGGCCAGGTCCGTTTCATCAACGACGCCGGTGGCAATCAGGAGGGCCTCTATTGGCGTTACGAGATGGCCCTGCGCGCGCTGGAGTCACGGGTTCGCTCGGTGACCGGCGGCAACGGCGCGATCTACGCCACCCGCCGGGTCAACTACCTCGTCGTCGACCCGATCATGGGCCATGACCTCTCGTTCCCGTTCAACATGGTCAAGCGCGGTTGGCGCGCGGTCTACGCGCCGTCGGCGCGCGCGAGCGAGAAGATGGTGCCCTCGATCGAGGGTGAGTTCGCCCGCAAGCGGCGGATGATGAGCCACGGATGGCCGATCATGCTCCAAGGCGGGATGCTGTCCCCACGCGGCTACGACCCGCTGTACGCGCTGATGATCGTCTCCCACCGCCTGCTCCGCTACGCCTCGCCCTTCCTGCACGTGATCGCGCTCGTGGCGAGTCTGGTGCTGATCGGTCAGGGCTGGGTGTACGCGCTGGCGGCGGCTCTGCAACTCGGCCTGCTGCTCGCGGCACTCGCCGCTGGGCCGCTCCCATTGCGTCCGCTGCTGATCGCCCGCTATTACGTGCTCACCACCGCCTCGCTGGCCGCCGGCCTGTGGGACTGGCTGGCCCACGGCACCCGCGCCGGCTGGGAGCCGGCCGAGGGAACCCGGTGATCGTCCGCCTGTTCGATCTCGTCGTCGCCGGGATCGGCACCGTGGTGAGCGCACCGCTCGTCGCCGTGCTCGCGATCGCCGTGCGGCTGGAATCCCGGGGGGATCCGATCTACCGCCAGCTCCGGGTTGGTCTCGACGGGCGCCCGTTTGAGATCTACAAGCTGCGCACGATGGTCAGCGGCGCCGAGTTCACCGGCGCCGGACTGGCGATCGCCGAGGGCGACTCCCGCATCACCCGGGTCGGCACGCTTCTGCGCCGCACCTCATTGGACGAGCTGCCCAACCTGTGGAACGTGCTGCGCGGTGAGATGTCGGTCGTCGGTCCCCGCCCCACCGTCCCGTCACAGGTGCAGCGCTACACGCCGCGTCAGCGCGGGCGGCTCGCGGTCCGGCCGGGCCTGACCGGCTGGGCCCAGGTCAACGGCCGGGCCTCGCTGCCCTGGCCCGAGCGGATCGAGCTCGACCTCTGGTACGTCGAGCACCGCTCGCTCGCGCTCGACCTGCGGATCCTCGCCCGCACCGTCTCCATGGTGCTGCGAGGGTCCGGGGTCTACAAGGGCACCTCAGGCGGCTGGCAGGAGCCCGCCACCGGTCCGGGTCTGCCGTCGGCCGGCGATCCTGCGGCGCTTGTCGCTCCGCCGGCGACCCGGGACCCTCCGGCGTCATCGTGACTGCCCTGGAGGTTGTCGCCGAGGATGAATGGGATGCCCGTCTGGACTCGCTCGGCCTCACCGACGCCTACCTGCGCTGTGGCTACCTGCGCGCCGGCGCCGTGCTCACCCCGGCTCAGCCGTTGCTCCTGCACCTCGCCGGCGACGGGGGCCATGTGGTCTTCGCCGCCCTGCGCCGCACCGGGCCAACTGACCTGATCACCCCGTACGGATATGGGGGCCCGGTCACGGCGGGCGCCGAGCCGCCGGTGGCCGGCTTCGCCGACGCCTACCAGGAGTGGTGCCAGGCCCGCTCGGCAGTCTCGACGTTCGTACTCTTTCACCCCCTGTACGCCAACCAGGAGCTTGACCTCGGCTTCCACGTCGAGCCGCTGACCGGGACGATCGCCTGGGATCTCGCGCACGAGTCCGACCTGCTGGCGGGCATGCATCGCCACCATCGGCGGATGGTGCGCCGCGCGCTCGGCGACGACGCCGAGGTCCGCGTGGCCGTGTGCACGCCCGGGGATGTGGATGCCCTGGCGGGCTTCCGGCGCCTGTACACAGAGACGATGCAGCGCGCGGGCGCCGATGCCTTCTATCTGTTCGGTGACGCGTACTGGTCCGCGCTGGCCGACCGAGTGCCGATGGTGTGTGTCGAGGTCTGGCAGGGCCCAGAGCGCATGGCCGGAGTGCTCGGCCTGACCGGCGCGCCGTGGCTGCATTACCACCTCGGCGCCAGTTCGGAGTCCGGTCGCAGCCTTGGCGCCAGTCATCTCGCGCTCTACGCGCTGGCCCGCTGGGGTCAGGAGCAGGGCTACAGTCGCCTGCACCTCGGCGGCGGGGTCGGTGGGCGCCGGGACTCGCTGTTCCTCTTCAAGGAGAGATTCGCGCCGAACGGCGAGATCCCGGCCGCGATCGGCAAGGCGGTCCATGATCCGCGGCGCTACCGCGAGCTCACCGGCCAGACCGAGCCGTCGTTCGAGGGGTTCTTCCCGGCCTACCGGGCTCCCCACTGATCTGGCTGAGTCAGGTCTGTGGCGTCCGGGCGACGCGGGGAGCGCGGGACGTGGTCGACAAAACCTCTGACTGTCAGACGTCGGGTAACCCACGGGCCGGTCGGCGCGCCGGGCCACACTGGCCGGGCGGCCCCGGGGTCAGCCCCGCAGACGCCGGCCGCGCTCGGACTCGGGCCGGAAGCGCCTTTCGAGTGCGAAGCGCAGCTCGCGGCCGCGCTCCTGCACGACCCGTAGGCGCACGAAGTTGACCTGACGCATGGTCTGGTTGTGCCAGTGCAGCAGCCGCTCCTGCCAGGACGCCAACGGCGGCCGGCCGGCCCCGGGCTCGTAGCCGGACGCCAGCAGTTCGGGGCCGGCCAGCGAGGCGAAGATGCGTTGGTCGCGAACCGGCATCTCGCTGCGCCAGCGGCCGCTGGCCGAGGTGTGGATGCCGTCGAACAGGGTCGGGAACCAGCCCTTCTGATCGGCGACGATCTTGGCGCGATCGACTCGGTCGATCGCGAGCATCTCCGGTGCGAAGTCGAGCTCCGCGAAGGCGCAGATCTCCGGCACCAGCCGGCCGGGATCCGAGACGAGATCCTCGTAGCGGACGGTCATCACCGCGTCCGGGTGCTCGGCCTGGGCACGCGCGCCGGCACGGATTCCCCGCGCCCACCAGGACGCCGCCGCCCACGCGTTGTTGGGCCCGAAGGGCATCCGGCCGATCGACAGGGCGACATCGCGACCGTCTCGCACCAGGATCACGAACCGTGCGCGGGGCCAGACCTCGAGCAGCGGGGCGATGTGGTGCACGTAATGGGGGGTCTTGTCACCCCAGCGCGGCTTGCCGGCCTGCTCCGCGTAGGCGCGGAACGGCGCCTCCATGACGAACCGGTATGCGGCCGCGTGGTCGAGGGCGGCCGGGACCGCCGGCGGCGGGCCCTCGAGATTCCAGAGCGCGATCTTCGGATGCCACCACACCTCGGCCATGAACCGGTCGGAGGCCTCGGGGTCACCCAGTTCGCCGGCCTCCCACACCGCCCCGTAGTCGGTCAGGATCATGGACTCGGGCGGGATGGCTATCTCCGGCCCCGAGTCGAGGATCAGCCGCAGCATGGTCGTCCCCGAACGGTCGTTGCCGACGATGAACAGGGGTGCGCTCGTCGTCACGGAGGCCTCAGTCGACGTGGCGGGCCAGCAGCGACAGCTCGGGTGCGCCGAGCCGGTCAGCTGCCGTTGCGGCCTGATGCCAGAACGGGTAGAGCAGACGAGGTCGGCTGACCGCCTCGAGGCGGTCGCGCTCGGCGGCTGAGAGCGCGAGATCGGCGGCCTTCAGGTTGTCGGCCAGTTGCTCATCGGTGCGGGCGCCGATGACCACCGAGCTGATGCTCGGGCGGTCCAGCAACCAGGCGAGCGCGACCTGCGCGGCCGACACGCTGTGGCCCTCGGCGATCTTGACGAGCACGTCGATCGTGTCGTACAGCAGCTCCTCGTCGTAGACCGGCGGCTCGCTCCACTCGGTGAGATGGCGCGAGCCCTCCGGGGCATTCTGGTCACGGCGGTACTTGCCCGACAGCAGTCCTCCGGCGAGCGGACTCCAGACCAGCGTGCCCAAACCCTGATCGAGCGCCATCGGGATCAGCTCGTACTCCACCGAGCGCTCCTGCAGCGAGTAGTAGACCTGCTGGGAGACGAACCGCGGTAGGTGCTCTCGAGCGGCTGTCCCGAGCGCCTTCATGACCTGCCAGGCGGCGTAATTGCTGACCCCGACGTAGCGCACCTTCCCGGTTTCGACGAGCGTCTGCAAGGCGCCGAGCGTCTCTTCCAGCGGGGTCAGGCCGTCCCATTCGTGCAGCTGGTAGAGGTCGATGTGATCGGTGCGCAGGCGGCGCAGGCTGGCCTCGCAACCCTCGATCACGTGCTGGCGGGAGAGGCCGGCCATGTTCGGCGCCTCGCCCATCGCAAAGCGCACCTTGGTCGCGACCAGGAAATCGTCCCGGCGGCCGTCCAGTACCTCGCCGACGATCTCCTCCGAGCCCCCGGTCGAGTAGATGTCCGCGGTGTCGATCAGGTTGACCCCGGCGTCGCGGCACATGTCGATCTGACGCCGGGCTCCGGCCACGTCCGTGTTCCCGACGTTGGCGAAGTTGCCGCTGCCGCCGAAGGTCATCGTGCCCAGCGTCAGGGCGGAGATCTGAAGTCCCGAGGTTCCCAGCGGCCGGTAGTCCATCTCGCTTCCCCTTTTCGGATCGGTGGCGCGTCTCAGGCTAGCCGCGAGCGGCCGTCGGCACCCGCCGCACACCCCGGTTTCGCAACACGGGGAGCGGGCAGCACACGGGCATGAGCAAACGCGCCACATTCAAGAAGGGCGATCGGGTCCGGTCAGACGCCGGCAACGAGAGCTCGGTCGGCACCGTCAAGGCGAAGATCACGTCCCACACCGAGGCCGGCGGGCGCACGGTGTCCGCCTCCGAGAACGAGCCGCAGTACCTGGTCAAGAGCGCGAAGACCGGGCGCACGGCGGTCCACAAGCCCGCGAGCCTGCACCCGGCCTAGCCCCTCGCCGCGCCGGGCGGGCGCCGCGCTCGGCTAGCCCGCGGCCGCGGTGCGGGTGCGGCGGCGGCCGCGGGCCGACCGCGCAGCATCGGCTGCCGGGGCAGCCCAGCAGTCGTCCACGAAGGTGCCGATCTCGGCCGTCAGCCGCTCCGGGCGCATGCGCAGCTCGAGGATCGAGCTTGCGTGCACGAGTCGGGCGTTGGGCAGCTCCTCGGCGAGCATCCCGGCATCGGAGAACGGGTGCACCGGATCGCGCGGGTGACCGATGATCAGCGTCGGGGCCTGGAAGGTGACGCGCTCGTTGTGGGCCGGCGCGACACGGCCGTAGAGGATTCCGCTCAGCACCGAGGCGCTCGGCGCAGGATCCTGTGAGATCCAGTCCAGGCCGACCCGGGCCATGAAAGGGAGGGGCCCGCGCGGGACGGCGCCGGCGACACGAGCGATCCCACCGACCACCGGGCCACCGAACTTCAGCGCCAGCAGCAGGGGAGTGAAGGCGGCTCCGCAGGCGGCGATCGCGTGGTCGAGAACGGGCATCTCGATCAGCATGCCCTGCAGGCGCTCGGGGGCACGGGAGGCGACCTCGAGGGTGATGTTGGCGCCCAGTGAGGTGCCGCCCACCACCGCCCGATCGATCTCCAGGTGATCGAGCAGCGCGATCGTCTGGATCGCGAAATCGCCCATCGAGTAGTGCCACATCTCGACCGGCCGGTCCGAGCGGCCGTGACCGAGCGGGTCCAGCGTGATGACCCGGTGGCCGCGGCGAGCCAGCTGACGGGCGAGCGGGAACTGCATCGTCTCAGGCAGGAGCAGGCCCGGCAGCAGCACCGTCGTGTCCGGTCCGTCCCCGTGCACGGTGTAGTTGAGCCGGTAGCCCTCGTACGCGAAATCAGCCATTTGCCTCAGGTCAAGCTTATTTGGCTGGCCAGCCAAGCGTCGCACGGCGCTCCGGACTGGTTAACTGCAATCGTCGCCACCGCACCGAAGATCGAGGAGGAAGACATGGCCAGAGCACCCCGTTCCCTTGCCGGCAAGGTCGTTGCCATCACCGGTGGAGGCCGCGGAATCGGCCGTGCCACCGCCGCCGCGCTGATCGCCCAGGGCGCGCGCGTGTCGATCGGCGACATCGAGACCGGACTCGCTGAGCAGACCGCATCCGAGCTGGGAGGCGGCACCGTGGGACTGACGCTTGACGTCACCGACCGCGCCAGCTTCAACACGTTCCTGACCGACACCGAGGCTCGCCTGGGGCCACTCGACGTCCTCATCAACAACGCAGGGATCATGCCGATCGGGCCGTTCGTCGACGAGACCGATGTGACCGCCGCGCGGCTGATCGACATCAACCTGCACGGGGTCATCTATGGATCCAAGCTGGCGCTCGAGCGCTTCCTGCCCCGCGAGCGTGGCCACCTGGTCAACATCGCCTCGGTCGCCGGGAAGGCCGGATTCCCAGGGGGCGCCACATACTGCGCCACCAAGCACGCCGTGGTCGGTCTGTCGGAGGCGATCCGTGCCGAGGTCCGGACCACGAACATCGACGTCAGCATCATCATGCCGGTGGTGGTCAACACCGAGCTCGGATCGGGGCTTCAGAAGAGCCGCGGGGTCAAGGTGGTCGAGCCCGATGACGTCGCCGCGGCGATCGTCGAGGCGCTGCAGACAGGGCGCGTGGACGTGTTCGTGCCCAAGTCGGTCGGCGGCCTGTTCCGGGGCATGAACCTCGTGCCCCGCGGAGTCGCGGACTTCATCACGAAGGTCCTCAAGGGCGATCAGGTGCTCGTCAATCCCGATCACGGGCTGCGGGCGGCGTACGAGAAGCGCACCAGCGACGCTCCGCCCGCAATCCCGGCCGCGCCGTCGGATCCCATCGAGACCGCCGCCGAGCCCGAGAAGCAGCCCGTCTGAGGACCGCCCGCCCCGGCCCCCGTGGGGTTCCGATCAGTTGCGCAGCCAGTCGGCGATCAGGGCGCCGATCTGCGGGCCGGCGTCCTCCTGCAGGAAGTGGCCGGCGTCCGGGATGACGTGCGCGACCTCGGTACCGAGGGCCTGCGCGAAGCGCCGGCCGGTCTCGAGCGGAAGCACCGGGTCGGCATCGGCCCACAGCACGAGCTTCTCGCGAGTGTCCTCGCGCAGTGCCGCGAGCACGCGGGCGCCGGCCGCGGCGCCGGGCGCATCGGGCTCGGTGGGGAGCATGAGCGGGAAGGCTCGCGCCCCCGCCTTGGCCTCGGCGGTGGGGAACGGTACCTCGTAGGCCGCAATCACGTCGTCGCCGGGGTCAGTGTGGCAAGCCCCGCGAACCAGAAAGCCGACGGGTAGATCCTCGGTCCTGGCCACGAAGTCCCGGAACGCGATCCACGCGTCGCTCATCGCCTGACGACCGGTGAACAGGCCGGTGTCGAGGATCACCATCCGATCGATCCGCGCGGCGTGCTCGACGGCCAGGCGCAGCCCGATCGGGCCGCCCCAGTCATGTACGACGACGGTCACTCCGCGCAGGTCCAGATCCTCCAGCAGCGCGGCCATCGCGTGGGTGTGGCGGTCGTAGGAGTACCAGTCCTGATCGATCGGCTTGTCCGACCGCCCGAAGCCCGGCAGGTCAGGAGCCAGGCAGCGGAAGCCGGCGTCACGCACGGGCCCGATGACCCGGCGCCAGAGAAACGACCACGTCGGCTCTCCGTGAAGGAACACGACGGGGGCGCCGTCGCCCTCGTCGAGATGGGCGAGCCGCAGCCCATCGTAGTGGCGCCACTGCGGTGAGAAGGGGAAGTCGGGCAGTCCCGCGAACAGTTCCTCGGGAGTCCGGATAGCGTCGGTCATCGCGCCAACCTACCGCGCGCCGGGGGCCGCGTGGGGCGTCAGCGGCGCAGCCAGGCCGCGGCATCCCCGGCGACGACCAGATCCAGGAGCGAGGCGTCCCGCGTCCAGGCGATCAGGTTCAGGGACTGCAGGCGGTCGAGCACCGACTGCAGCGCGCCCGCCTGAGCAGGGCTCGCGTAATGGCGCGACAGCCGCAGGCCCCAACCGGTCGACGAGGCCGCGTACCCCACCCCCGCGCGGCGCGCGTAGGCCTGATCGGTGACCGTCCCGGTCACGGTCAACGGACCGGCGCCGCCGGCCAGCCCGTGAACCCGGGCCGCCAAGGCGATCAGCAACCGCAGCGCGCCGGGCCGCAGGCCGCGGTACAGAGCGCGCGGTGCTCCGCTGCCGCTCCCCATCGTGCGGTCGACGCTGAGACCGAGCGTGGTCGCGTTGGCGGGCAGCGGTACCAGGGTGTGGTTCTGGTAAGCCGCCGAGAGCGCGGCGGCGTCGGCGAAGGTCGGTGTCCGGTCCGGCGGATGCAACACGAGCGCGTTGGTGGACGCCGCGGTGGCCAGTCCGGCCAGCCGCCTCAGCGTGCCACGCTCGTAGCGGTACAGGCGCATGATCGACTCGGCGCCGAGGATCCGCCAGTAGTACAGCGATGACTCGTCGCCGAAGCCGGCCAGCAACCGGAACGCCGCAGCGTGACGATCGGGCGCGACGTCGAAGTACAGCCGCGCGTAGGAGACCGGAAGGCCGCCGTCGTACTCACTGAGCACCTGGTGCAGGTTGCCGATCCCCATGTGGTAGGACTCAAACGCGAGATCCCAGCGATGAAACTGGCCCTCGGCGATACCCAGATAGCGCACCGTGGCGGCCAATGCCCGCGCCGGGCTGAAGCGATCGTCGACGGCGGCGCGCCGGGCGAGCAGTGGTGCCAGCGTTCCGCGCCGGGTGCCCGCAGCGACCCCCCCGATGGCGGCGGTGAGGCGGCGGCTGCGGACGAGGTCGATGTGCATCCCAAGCAGCGTCTGGCCGGTGGCCGCGAGGATCTGGGTCAGACCTGCGGCCGAGGCGGGATCGTTGCCCGCGATCACCTGAGCGCGTCCGGCACTCTCAACGAACACGAGTGCCTCGAGCAGATCCGGAGAGACGCGCGTTCCGGCCGTGGCGCGATCCACCAGCGGGCGCAGCGCCGCGACCCGTGCGGCGGTGGCCAGCGCACCGCCCGGGCTCTGGGTGAAGAGCGGCTGGGCATTCCCGGCGGTGGCGCGCGCGACGAAGTCGGCCTCCTGGGCCGGGACATACCGGAACAGGTCACCGCGTCCGGCTCCCGGCGCGGGCAACGCTCGAGGGGGCAGCATCAGCGCGCCGCCCGACAGCGCCGAGACGGCGACCACGATCAGGATCACCAGCCCGAGCGCGGGATAGATCAGGCGCCGGCGGCGCTCGCGGATAGTCGGTCCCCGCCCGCCCGTGCGCCGGCGGAGCGGGACGGCCGGCCGACGCGGGCGCGGCCGCCGCTCACCGAAGGTCATGACCCGGTCTTGTAGCGCAGCCCCTGGCAGCGGGACGCCTGGTCGGCGTCGGTCCAGTCACTGCCGAAGATCTGCCATCCGTACTCATGTGGGTACAGGTTGACGATCGAATGCGGGTGGCGACGGTGATAACCCGGGTTGAAGAACATCGAGCCGACGTTGGTGCCCAGGTCCCAGGCGAGGACGCTCTGCCATGAGATCCAGACCTTCGGATGGCCGCAGCGCAGGATCCGGTCGCCGCCGACCGTGCGGATCGCGTCCTCGAGCTGATCGACCTGCACCGCACGTGCTCGTTGCAGCGCGAGATCATCGCGCTCGAACGCGACCCGTGAGCGCGCCACGGGAACCAGCGATCCGGCGAAGGCGAGCACGATCGCAAGCACGGCCAAGCCGGCCGCGACGGGTGGCACCCGCAGGCGCAGCACGCCGAGGGCCGCGGGCACGTCGATGATCACCCGTCCCACAAACACGCCGGCGAGCACCGCCGTCCCGGCGCCGGCCTCATAGATGTAGCGGGGAACCGCCGACCAGCCGTGCAACGCAAACGCGATCTCGACGGTGACCCAGACGAGGACGGCGCCGGCGAGGACGAGCACCCCGCGGTCGCGGCGACCGAGGGCGAGCAGCGCCGTGAGCAGCGCGGCGACCTTGATCGGCACCGCGTCGAGCCCGAGGAAACGGCCGATCGTTCCGGTGATCTTGTTGCCGTGCAGGGCGCGGAATGAGTTCTCGGCCAGCGTCGCGGCGGTGAACGGGCTCTTGGAGGTCAGCCCAGGAATCCCGAACCACAGCGCCGGGACGAGCAGGATCCCGAGCACGATCTGCCACCGCATGCGCGGCTGGGTCCAGAACGCCCAGGCCCCGAAGAGGATCAGCAACGACCACGCCTCGGGCCGGCCCAGGGCAGCCAGCCACAGGATCCAGAACGCCCACCGCAGCCGGCGGCAGAGGATTGCGTCGGCCGCCGCCAGGCACAGTGCCACGATCATCGTGTCGGACTCGGCGCTGAGGATCGAGTGCGGGAAATCGTAGATCCCGATCACGGCCACAGCGGCGGTGAACCCGGCCAGATGACCCGCCCACCCTCGCCCGGGGCCGGGTGCGACCAGCCAGTAGGCCACTCGCCATGCGAACACCAGCCCGCTGAGCGAGATCGCGAACGCGGTCGTCATCCAGAGGTACACCGCGTCGCGCCCGGTGAGCGCGTAGGGCAACGTGAACAGGTAGGGCAACGGCTTCCAGGACGGCGCGCCGTTGGTGTCGAGCTTGCCGTGCAGGGTGAGGTGACCCCAGGTCAGCCAGCCGTAGGGGTCATAGCCGGGTCGCACCTGGGCCCAGGCGACGATCGCCGCCGAGGCCGCGAGTACGGCCACGGCGCCGAGCGGCCAGCGCAGTCGCCAGAGCCAGCCGCGGCGCCGCTGCGTCGCGCCGTGGGCGCCAGGAGTCGGAACGGATTCAGCCGCGCGCGCGGGAAACGTGGGCTCCGACAGCTCCGACACGAGAACACGACGCTACCAGCGCGGGTCCCGGGAGGCGATCGCGTACCCTCATCTCCTTCGTGATATCGACTGAAGGCTGTGGGAGTGACCGTATGAACCAACTGGGTCCGAGCGCGTGAGCGCCTCCGCGCCCGACGCCTCGTCGCTGTCGGGCCGTCGCGTGCTGGTCACCGGCGGCTCGGGCTTCATCGGCCGCCACGTCGTCTCTGAGCTGACCGACGCGGGCGCCATCGTGCGCGTCATCGATCTCGTCGCTCACCCCGATCCGGACGTCGACACCGTGATCGGCGACATCGCCGATCCAGATGCGCTCGAGGCGGCGTTCGACGGTGGCTGTGAGTCGGTCGTGCACCTGGCTGCCGTCACCTCGGTCCTGCGCTCGCTGCAGCAGCCCGAACTCACCTTCCGGACCAATGTGGTCGGCACCGGCGCGCTGCTCGAGGCGGGACGGAAGGCCGGCGTCACCTCGCTGTCCTTTGCCACCACCAACGCCGTGACCGGCCCGATGGACGCCCCCAAGATTTCCGAGGCCGCCGTGCTGCGGCCGCTCACCCCGTACGGCTCGACCAAGGCCGCTGGGGAGATGCTGATGTCGGCCTACACCGCCTCCTATGGCCTGCGATGCGCGTGCATCCGCCTGACCAATGTCTACGGTCCCGGCATGCAGGCCAAGGACAGCATCGTGGCGCGGTTGATGCGCGCAATCCGGCTCGGGACCACCTTCGAGATCTACGGCGACGGCAACCAGGTCCGCGACTACGTGCACGTCTCCGATGTCGTGCAGGCGATGAAGCTGGGGCTGACCAGCGACGCCTGGGCCGGCCCGATGGTCATCGGTTCCGGCACCTCGCTCTCGGTCCACGAGGTCATCGACGCGGTCCGCGCGGTCAGCGGGGCCGGGCTCCCGGTCCGTCACGGCGAAGCCAAGGCAGGCGAGATGCCGGCGGTGATCGTCGATCCCAGCCGAGCCCACGCCGCCGGCTGGAACCCGCGCTATCCGCAGCTCGCCGACGGCTTGGTCGCCGTCTGGGACGAGTGGCGCGATGCCGAGGTGACGGTGCCGTCATGACCACCGCTGACCCGCAGAGCCGCGTGTCGCCTGAGGAGTACGCACGCCTGCAGCCCGAGGAGCGATCCGCGGCGGAGGCGTTTCTGGCTGAGCATTCGGCCGGCGCCGGAGCGCCTCTGGCGATCGTGATCCCGGCCTACAACGAGGAGCCGACGGTGTCGGAGGTGATCTCGGGGGTACCAGCCGAGGCCGCTGGGCTGCGCACCGAGGTGATCGTCGTCGTGGACGGCGCCAGGGATGCCACCGCCGCCCGCGCCCGCGAGGCCGGCGCGCTGGTCTGCGACGTGGCGGCCAATCGCGGCCAGGGCGCGGCGCTCCGGCTCGGCTACTGGCTGGCTCGCGCCCGCGGCGCCGAGCTGATCGTGACCATCGATGCCGACGGCCAGTACGAAGCCAATGAGATCGCCAGCGTGATCGCCCCGATCCTGTCCGGGTCGGCCGACTTCGTGTCCGGCTCACGCCGTCTCGGCAACGAGCTGACCACCGACACCACTCGCCACGCCGGGGTGATCGTGTTCGGCGCGCTGATCAGCCTGCTCGTGCGCCACCGGATCACCGATCCGGCCTGTGGGCTGCGGGCGATGCGCTCGGAGGTGACCGCTGCCGTGGTGCTCGAGCAACCTCAATATCAGGCGTCTGAGCTGATGATCTCGGCTGCGCTGCACGGTTTCCGCCTCGGCGAGGTGCCGACGACGATGCGCGACCGTGGCGACCATGCCACAGGGACCAAGAAGGGCGGGAACTTCGGTTACGGCGTGCGGTTCGCGCGCGCCGCGGTCCACACCTGGTGGCGCGACCGCACGGCTGCCCGCAGGCTGCGGCCCGAGAAGACCCAGCGCTCGTAGATCACGAACTTGCCGACGAACAGGACGGCCTGGACCAGCACATAGGACGCGGTGACGATCAGGACCCGGAGCCCGGTGCCCTTCTGGATCCCGTTGACCTGAGCGTTGGTGAACCCGGTCGCAGCCGAGGATGCGACCAGGGCGAGCAACGAGACGATCACGTAGCCGACGATCTCGCGCATGAAGGCGACCTGGCCCTGCTGCTGCCACGCCCAGCGCCGGTTGAGGATCCAGTTGGGGATCGCGCCGGCCAGAAACGCCCCGATCGAGCACCATGTCGTGCTCACATGGGTCACGTACAGGAGTGCGAATACGACGATGCTGGTGACGAGCGCGATGACCGAGCCGATCGCATATTTCGTCACCTTGTGAGCGAACGCAGAATCACGCGCGCGCCGATATCGCTCCGACAACACGACATGATCGTAGCGTGCTGATCGCCATGACCAATGCACACATTAAGGTTGTGTTGACATGAGGGTGCAGCCGGCCGGGGCGCTCGGGCCCCTCGATGACGATCTCATCGTCCAGGGCGACAACGCGGGGGTCCTCGACGCGCTTCCGGCCGGACACTTCGACCTCGTCTACCTCGATCCGCCGTTCAACACCGGCCGAGCCCAGGCGCGGCGTCGCGTTGCGGTCACCGCGGATCCCGCGGCGGCGCGGGTCGGCTTTGGTGGCCGCCGCTATCACAGCCGCCTGCTGCAGTCACTCAGTTACGACGACACGTTCGCCGACTACCTCGGGTTTCTCGCTCCGCGGCTGGATCGCGCCCGCGAGCTGCTCGCGCCCCATGGGACCTTGTACCTCCACATCGACTATCGCGAGGCGCACTACGTCAAGCTGCTGCTCGACGAGATCTTCGGGCGTGAGTCCTTTCTCAACGAGCTCATCTGGGCGTACGACTACGGCGCCAAGCCACGGCGGCGCTGGCCGGCCAAGCACGACACGATCCTCGTCTACGTGCGCACCCCCGGCGGCCATCATTTCGACGCCGATGCCGTGGAGCGCGAGCCGTACATGGCCCCGGGGCTCGTCGGCCCCGAGAAGGCCGCGCGGGGCAAGCGGCCCACCGATGTGTGGTTTCACACCATCGTGCCGACTGCCGGTCGTGAGAAAACGGGGTACCCGACTCAGAAGCCCGAAGGGGTATTGCGGCGGATCGTCGCCGCATCGTCGCGACCGGGGGGATGGTGCCTTGACCCGTTCGCCGGCTCGGGAACGCTCGGCGCGGTGTGCCGCGGGCTCGGCCGGCGGTTTGTGTTGGTTGACTCAAACCCGGTCGCGGTGGACATCATGCGGGCTCGGCTCGGAGCTTGAGAAGACCGCACCGAGCGGTGGCGGCGGCGGCCAGCGCGCGGTCACGCTTGCGCGCCGCGGACCAGCGGTACGAACCTGACTGGATCCAGCCGCTCGCGGCTCAGGCCGGCCTCGGTCTGCCGCACCCGGACCAGGTGCTGGCGCCGAATCCCGACCGGAGCAACGAGCCGGCCGCCAGGCGCGAGCTGACTCTCCAGCGCCCGGGGGATGTGGGCGCCGGCCGCGGCGACGTTGATGGCATCAAACGGCGCCTGCGCCGGCAGGCCCCGCCGCCCGTCCCCGTGGACACAGACGACGTTGGTGATGCCAAGGTCGGCCAAGGTGCGCTGCGCGGCGGCCACGAGACAACCGTGGCGCTCGATCGTCCACACCTCGCCGACCAGCCGTGCCAGCGCTGCGGCGTGATAGCCCGAGCCGGTTCCGACGTCGAGCACCCGGTCAGCGGAGGTCAGCTCGAGCAGTTCGAGCATCCGCGCCACTACCACCGGCTGAGAGATCGTCTGCCCACAGTCGATCGGCAGCGCCACGTTCGCGTACGCGCGGGACCGCACCTGCGCGGGGACGAACCGCTCGCGCGGCAACGCCAGCAGGGCGTCGAGCACGCGCTCGTCGCCGATCGTGCGGTGGAGGGTCGCGGCCAGGGAGCGCGAGTCGTCCATCGTGCTGAGGATCGCATGCCGACCGACTAGCGTTCGACCGATGAGCAGCGCCGACGCGTCCCCGCAGACCACCGATCCGGTGCCGCTGAAGGGTCAGACAACGCTCGCCGAGCCCTCGCGGGCGGAGCGCTCGATCGCTCGTCGCACCGCGGAGGTACGCGCCACGGTTCCCGAGCTCGAGCTGTCGGCCGACGTCGACGCCAGCGCCCTGCTCGCGGCGACCGCGGCCGGTACAACTCTCGCCGCGGTGCTGGTGCGGGCCTGCGCTCAGGCCCTCCGTGCCCATCCGCGCGCCAACGCCGCCTACCGCGACGGACGTTACGAGCTGTACTCGCGGGTCAATGTGGCCGTCACGGTGCCGACCGAGGACGGGTGGCTGAATCCGACGCTGCTCGACGCCGATACCAAGCCGCTGGCAGTGTTGGACGCGGAGCTCGCGACCCTCACTTCCCGCGCTGTGGCGGGCGACCTGACGCCGCCCGAGCTGGCCGGCGCGACGTTCACGGTCAGCCTCGTTCCCGACTCTCGGGTGTCCCGGGCCAGCCCGCTGATTGTGCCGCCCCAGGCGGCCGCACTCGCCGCTGGGAGCGTGCAGCCGGCGCCGGCCCTCCGCAACGGCGAGGTGGTGGCCGGCCATCGGCTCAGCCTCACTCTGGCCTGCGACGGCCGGATCCTGTTCGGGGCGCCGGCCGCGGCGTTCCTGGACGCGATTGCCGCTGGGCTGGAGGGCGGGGGGCCGGGTCAGCCCGGCGCATAGCCGGGCAGGTGGAGGCTGAACACCGAGCCGTTGGCCGTGTTGGTGACCGTGCAGGTTCCGTCATGGGCCTTGGCGATCGCGTCGACGATCGCGAGTCCGAGCCCGACCCCGCCGGCCGAGCGTGTCCTGGCCGAGTCAGCGCGCGCAAAGCGATCGAAGATGCGGCTCAGCGCCGCCTCGGGGACCCCGTAGCCCTCGTCCTGCACTTCGATCGCCACGCGTCCCGGCCCGGTCCGGCGCGCCCGCAGCTCGATCCGCGCGCCGGGCGCGGAGTACTTGACCGCGTTCTCGAGCAGCGCGTCGAGGGCAGCCCGCAGGCGGTCCGTGTCCGCCCGGACCGTGCCGCTGGCCAGTTCACCCAGCTGCCAGCCCCGTGGGGCGAGCTCGGCCCACCGCATGAACACGTCCTCGAGCAGCGGCTCGAGCTCGACCCGGGTCATGGAGACGAAGTCCGGCTGGTCAGCGGTGGCCAGCAGCAGCAGCCGCTTGAGGATCGAGTCGATGCGGCCCAGCTCGTCGAGCGCGACATCGATTTCGGGGGTCTGGATGCCGTGGGCATGCGCGAGTTCGAGATGGCCGCGCGCGATCGTCATCGGCGTGCGCAGCTCATGGGAGGCGTCGTGGACGAAGCGCTCCTGGCGCTCGAGCAGCGACCGGCGCTCCTCGGCACGGCGTTCGGCGATCGCCTGGGCTTCGACGCGCCGCCGCGCGTGCCAGACCATGGCCAGGAACATGGCGGCCATCAGCGGCACCTCATACAGCTCGCCCCACAGCTGGGAGCCCGAGAAGGCGTCCAGGCCGATGGAGAACCCGGTCATCGTCATCACGGCTGCCAGCACCATGAACGTCGGCCGGGGCGGCCAGACCCGAAAGCCATAGAGCAGCGTCAGGCTGATCCACACGAAATGGAACGGGATCGTCTCCCAGCTGGGCCAGGCGACCATCGCCGCGTAGTTGGCGGCCGCGAACAGCACCCACAGCAGCTCGACGCGATAACGCCGTAGGGCGTGAACCGGGCGGCCGCTCGCCGGCCCTGGGTTGGCCAACAGGGCGGGCAGGGCCGCCGGGGCCTGTGTGCTCACGCGGCGGCCCGGTACCCGGCGTTGCGCACGGTCTCGATCGGCGCATCAGGCCCGAGCTGGCGCCGAAGGCGACGCACGCACACGTCCACGACGTTGGACTGGGGGTCGAAGTCATAGCCCCAGACTTCGGCGAGCAGCCGCTGGCGGCTGACGACCTCACCGACGTGGAGCATGAGGAAGTGCAGCAGGCGGAACTCGCGGTCTGAGAGGTCGGCGGTGGTCTCGTGCCAGCGAGCCTGGCGCCGGGTCACGTCGAGCTCGAGTTCGCCCGCCCGCAGCACGGCACCATCGGCGCCTGGTGCGCGGCGCAGCTGGACGCGGGCGCGAGCCAGCAGTTCGTCGAGCGCGAACGGCTTATCGAGGTAGTCAACCGCCCCGAGCGCGAAACCCCGCAACTTGGTGGCGAGATCTGTCCGGGCGGAGAGGATCAGCACCGGCAGTTCGGGCCGGCCCGCCTGCAGGTCGCGCAGCACGTCGAGCCCGTCGCGGCCCGGTAGCAGCAGGTCGAGGATGACGAACGTGTAGTTCCCGGTGAGGGCGAGCGCCAGCCCCTCCTCGCCATTGCCCACCACGTCAACGGAAAATCCCTCGGCTTGGAACGCGCGGGCGATGAACGCCCGGATCCGCACCTCGTCCTCAACGACCAGTATTCGCATGGCTCCTCGCACCCGAAGATAACGTGGCGTATGTGACTTGTAAATGACAGCGAAATGACATAACGGTCATCTTCTTACATTAATCTTGCGCTTGGCTCCTGAAGCAATAGTCTGCCGCCCGCCACGATGGGGAAGGGAGCAGGGTGAGCGCGACGAGCAAACGATTGCTGTGGGTGGGGCTGGGTACGCTGCTGGTCTGCGTGCTGCTCGGTCTGTACGTCGGGCTCTATCTGATCAACGTGCCGGGCTCGGCCGCGGCGGTACGGACTCCGTCGGGCACCGCAGCTCTACCTCGGCGACCGTGCCGGCGGCCGCGCTCGATGACCCCCATCCCACCTGGGTCTCCTACTACGCGGTCAACGCCAACGACGGCGACTGGCGCCATGTCACGACGTACACGCTGCCGGCGCACTCGACGGTCCACATCACCATCTACAACTGGGACTCCCAGACCGGGCCTGCGCAACCCGTTCATCGCCCAGTCGCCAGGGCATTGCGGGCGGCAGCTTCATGCTCGACGGCAAGCCGGCTGCAAGCGGTCGGCCCCGACGCCGCATCGCACATCTTCGCGATCCCCCAGCTGGGGATCTCGGTCCCGGTGCAGGGCATCGCCGACAGCGCCAAGAACCCGTGTTCGAACGCGCCGTGCACCCTCAAGCAGGACCACACGACGACGACGTTCACGATCCACACCGGCGCTCCCGGCTACTTCCGCTGGCAGTGCTTCGTCCCCTGCGCCGCCGGCTTCATCGGCGGAGTCGGCGGCCCGATGTCGATGGTCGGGTACATGGACGGCTTCATCAAGGTCGTCTGAGATGTCCACCGTCCCGATCGACCGCCCGCGGGCTCGGGCCGACAACGTCAACCACTTCCGGCGCGTCGCCATCATCTGGGCGGTCGCGACGGTCATCCTCACGCCGCTCGTGATCTGGGTCGCGGGTCCGGGCCTGCCGCCCGGCAACGGATCGGTCGAGGCGCACGGCCAGGTGGTCGACAACACGGTCCTGCTGGCCACCTCGACGCCGCTGGCGCTCATCGTCCTGGTCGTCTTCGGCTACTGCCTGGTCGTCTTCCGCGAACGCCAGCCCGAGGTCTACGTCGACGGGCCGCCGGTCCGTGGCAACGCCGGCATCCAGACGACCTGGCTGGTCGTGACCACCGTCACGGTGCTGTTCCTGGCCGCCTACGGCACGGCCCGGCATGCTGGCTGACGGCGCCGGCGGCGGGCAGGGTCCCAACCCGATCGCCGCGCCCAGCAACCACGCCGGGCTGCAGGTCCAGGTGATCGCCCAGCAGTGGAAGTTCACCTATCGCTATCCCGCAGTACGGCGGCGTCGAGACCTCGACGCTGAAGCTGCCCGCGCACACGCTGATCGAGTTCCACGTGACCTCGCTGGACGTGATCCACTCCTTCTGGGCCTACCAGCTCGGGGTCAAGGCCGACGCCAACCCCGGAGTCGACAACGTCGCCTATGTGACCACCGAGGGCCCGCTGACGGTCAACGTCCACTGCGCCGAGCTGTGCGGTGTCTGGCACGGCTACATGTTCGACCGCGCCCACGTGGTCGCCCCGGCGGAGTTCGGGACCTGGATCAAGTCCGAGAGAGCAGAGCCACGCGGTGATCACCAAGCAGCTCCCGCCCTATTTCAAGCGCTACTACCCAGCCCCCACGAGGAGAGGTGGATGACCGCGATCTCGCTTCCCGCCGGCCGCCGGCCGCTATGGCGCCGTCTGGTCGGTTTCAACCTGCTCACCGGCATCATCGGTGCCGTCATCGGCGGGGTGATCGGGAACCTCGTCGGCAACGCGATCAGCGCTCCGAGCATCGACTACTTCAGCGCGCAGGCCGGCCAGAACGACATCGCGGTCCTGCTCGGATACCTGTTCGGGGTGATCGGATTCCTGACCGGGCTCGGCTTCATGAACTACCCGGTCAGGCGGATGCTGGGCCACCCGCCGACGCTGGCCGAGCACGAGGGTGAGGGCGAGGGCCTGGCCCGCTACTTCCGCCTCTGCACCGACCACAAGGTCGTGGCGATCCAGTACATCATCGGAATCGGGGTCTTCTTCTTCATCGGCGGCATCAACGCGATGCTGATCCGGACGGAGCTGCTGCAGCCCAACGTCCATGTGTTCGGCGCCAACCAGTACCTGACCCTGGTTGGCATGCACGGCTCGATGATGATGGGGGTGATCACCTCCGGCATCCTCGGTCCGTTCGCCAACTACCTGGTGCCGCTGATGATCGGCACCCGCCGGATGGCCTTTCCGCGTATCGAGGCCTTCACCTTCTGGCTGCTGATGGCCGCGGGCGTCGTGCTGCTGACGACGATCTTCCTGGGCGGCTTTCAGACTGGGTGGACCGGCTACCAGCCGCTCGGCGACCAGGGCACGGCGGGCTATGACGCCTACATCGGCTTCTTCGCACTCGTCGGGGTCTCGATGTGCCTGCTCGGCTTCAACCTGCTGGCGACGATCATCACCATGCGTTCGCCGGGGATGACGTGGTCGCGGCTGCCGATCTTCGTCTGGGCGGTTCTCGCGACCTCGATCCTGATGCTGCTGGCTCCGCCGATGCTGCTCGCGGCGCTGCTGATGGGCGCCCTGGACCGCACCGTGCAGACCGCCTTCTTCGTCTCGGGCAACGGCGGTAGCCCCTACCTCTGGCAGAACCTGTTCTGGGTCTTCGGACACCCCGAGGTCTACATCGTCGCCATCCCGGGCTTCGGCATCGTGCTCGAGCTGCTGCCTGTCTTCGCCCGCAAGCCGCTGTGGGGATACCGGCTCGCGGTGGCGGGAATGATGGGCATCGCGATCCTGAGCTTCTTCGTCTGGCAGCACCATCTGTTCGTCAGCGGCATCAACGCCGATCTGCGTCCGTTCTACATGTTCTCCACCGAGATGATCTCGCTGCCGACCGGCTTCATCTTCCTGTCGGCGATGGGCACGCTCTGGCGAGGGCGGATCCGCTTCACGGTGCCGATGCTGTTCTGCTTGGCCTGGGCGTTCAACTTCCTCGTCGGCGGCATCTCGGGCGTGTTCCTGTCCGACGTCCCCAGTGACGTGACCACTCACGGCAGCTTCTTCTCGATGGCCCACTTCCACTACACGATCATGGGCGGCCTGGTGTTCACGCTGTTCGCGGCGATCTACTACTGGGGCCCGAAGATGCTCGGCTTCAATTTCAACGAGACGCTGGCCAAATTGCACTTCTGGACGCTCTTCATCGCCTTCAACGCGACCTTCATGCCGCTGTTCGCGCTCGGCGCGCTGGGCATGCCGCGAAGGGTCGTCACCTACCCCGCGGGCCTTCAGCCGCTCAACGATGTCGTGTCGGTCTCCGCGTTCGTGATCGGCCTCTCGATGCTCATCTTCCTCGTCAACGTCATCTACTCGCTGCTCGTCAAACGTGAGCCCGCGGCGGCGAACCCCTGGCACTCCAACTCGGCCGAGTGGCAGCTGCCGACCCCTGTCCCTGTGCACGACTTCGATCGCTTTCCCGTGTTCGATCCCGACCCGTATCCCTACGGGGTGGGCGAGACGAGCTCGCCCTACGCTCCGCCGGTCACAACGGGAGTCTGAGCATGGAGGGCTCCGCCTCAGCACCCACCCATCCCTCGATCGAGCTTGAGCCGCCCGAGTGGCAGCCGCGGGCGGTCTGGGTCAGCGCGCGCATGCTGTGCGGCGCGGCGTCGTTCTTCTTCATCGCGTTCGTGTTCGCGTACTTCTATCTGCGCTCGCTGGACTCCAACCATGACTGGAAGATCGGCCACAACATCAACCCGTCGATCGGGCTCGGCGTGGCAATCGTGCTCGTGCTCGTGCTCAGTGCGGCGGCGATGCGGCTGTCCGCCACCAACGAGGCGCAGCGGCTGCCGGCCGGCCTGGCGGCGATGCTGCTCGCGCTGCTGGCGATCGTGCTGCAGGTGGCCTCGTGGACGACGCTCGGATTCGGGCCCGCCAGCGGCGCCTACGCGAGCGTCTACGTGGGCTGGACCGGCTGCTACACGGTCTTCATGCTCCTCTCCATCTACTGGATCGAGACGCAGGTGGCGACCGTCTGGCGGCGCCGGCGTGACGATCTGGAGCCGACCACCGCCCACGTCCTTGACGCCACGGATGTCGCCCTCGCCGGGCTGCGGGCGTGCTCGTTCTTCTGGAGCTACTACGTCGCCAACGGCGTGATCCTGTTCGTCATCCTCTACCTCCTGTAGTGGGCGGCACTGGGCCCCGGAATGCGCACGGGCGTGTCACGGTGAGCTGGTGAGGCGATGAGCTGGCACGGCTGGACCGTCGAGCCCGCGCTGGCCTATGTCGTCCTGGCGGCGGTGCTCTACGCGATCGGCGGCCGCGGCTATCGACGGGCCGCGGAGCAGAGTCCCTGGCGTGCGGTGTCGTTCGCCGCCGGCCTGGCGACGATCGTGATCGCGCTGGACTCGCCGTTGGACGGCTATGCCGATTCGCTCTTCTGGGCCCACATGTCCCAGCACGTGCTGCTGCTGACGGTCGCACCCCCGCTCGTCCTGCTCGGGCGGCCGTGGCCGCGGATGTGGCGGGCCATCCCGTCACCGGCCCGGGTCGCGGTGGGACGGACCCTGAGCGCCAGCCCGTGGGCGGCGCCGGTCCGCGCGCTCGCCCGGCCGATCCCGGCGTGGCTCCTGTTCAACGTGACGATCCTCGCCTGGCATATTCCCGGTGCCTACAACGCGACCCTCAGCTCGGGGGCGATCCACGACATCGAGCACGCGATGTTCTTCTTCACCGGCCTGCTGTTCTGGGCCCGGGTCATCGATCCCGGACCGCTGCGGCCGCGCCTGAACTGGCTGACGCGGACCGGGTACGTGATCGGAGCGATGGTCGTCGGCTGGGGGCTGGCGATCACCCTGGTGCTCGTTCCTGATCCGATCTACTCGCACTATGCGCTGCTCGCCCACCGCCCCGGCGGGATCTCCGCGCTCACTGACCAGCAGCTCGCGGCGGGGATCATGTGGGTCCCCGGATCCTTGTCCTACGGGATCGCGATGTTCCTGTCCTTCTACCGCTGGCTCGAACCCGCGAGTCCCGGCCATCCTGAGCGATCCGCGCTCACCATCTGAGGAGAAGTGATGCTGACCCTGGCCGACAACTTCCAGATTGGCGCGGCGCTGACGCTCTCGATGCCGATTGCGCTGGTACTGATCCTCGGCGTGTCGTTCATGTTGGTGTTCCGGCGCATACCGAAGGACACGCCCGAATCCTCGACCGCGCTGCCGCCCGCGGAGATGGTCGCCGCCGCCGGGGACGCAATCCACGAGATCACCCCGATCAACGATCCGCCGCCACCGACGGCCTGATGGAGGCCGCTCGCATGCCGATCGCCGACGCGCTCCCGGTCCCGGGCCCACGCCCGCTGTTCGCACCGGCCGCCCGGGCGACGATCGGCGACTACGTGACGCTGACCAAGCCGCGGATCATGTCCCTGCTCGTGCTGACCGCGGTCTGCGCGATGGTGGCCGGCGCGAGTGGGTCCCCGCGCTTCGGCGCCCTGCTCGCCCTCGCCGTGGGTGGAGCTCTGGCCTGCGGCGGCGCGAGCGCGCTCAATCACGTGCTCGACCGCGACATCGACCGCCTGATGGGACCCCGCACCGCGTCGCGACCGGTCGCGGCCGGCCGGATCAGTCCGCGGCGGGCGGTCGGCTTCGGCCTCGGATTGAGCCTGGCGTCGTTCGCCCTGCTCGCGGCGGCCACCAACCTGCTGGCGGCGAGCCTGGCGGTCAGCGGTGGCGCCTTCTACGTGCTCGTCTACACGGTTTGGCTCAAGCGCCGGACTGCGCAGAACATCGTGATCGGCGGCGCCGCCGGGGCGATCCCACCGCTGGCGGGCTGGGCCGCTGCGCATGGCAGCCTCGGGCTTGGGGCGCTGTACCTGTTCATGATCGTGCTGCTGTGGACCCCGCCGCACTTCTGGGCGCTGGCCCTGCTGCTCGCGCCGCACTACGAGGCTGCGCAGGTGCCGATGATGCCCGTCGTGCGGGGCACATCGGCGACGGCTCGCCAGGTGCTCGGCTACACCCTTGTCCTGACGGTGGTCACCGTTGTGCCGTTCGTGACCGCCACCTTCGGGGGGGTGTACCTGATCGCGGCAATCGGGCTCGGCGGGGCGTTCTGCGCCCTGGCGGTCCGGATGTGGCGCGCGCCGGACGCGCGCCGCGCAGCGGTGCTGTTTCACTACTCGCTGGTGTATCTGGCCCTGCTGTTCGTGGCCGTCGCGCTCGACGCGGTTGTGCGCTGAGCAGGACGCAGCGCCGAGCGCCGGTCACGGCGGCGCTAGGCGCGCTCGCGTTCGAGCGCCCGGATGTCGTGGGCGAGCGCTTCGGGAGTGAGCTGATCGGCGGCGAACCCGACCCGCTCCAGGCCGCGCTTGTCGATCAGGATCACGAACGTCGAGTGGTCGACCTTGGGCGTGACCGGCTGGATCGCGTAGGCCTTGAAGATCGGGCGCATGACCGGCTCCGGCCCGTTGACGAAGGCCAGCCGGCCGGTCATCTCGTGCTTGGCCAGGAACGCTTGGCGGCGGGCCGCGGTGTCCTCCGCCGGATAGGCGCTGACCCCGATGGCGGGGACGCCGGCGCCGTCGGCGGGCAGCAGGTTCAGCGCGCCCTTGATCTGCTCGACCATGAACGGGCAGGCGTCATGGCACAGCGAGTGAATGAAGGTGAGGATCACCACGTGGCCACGGTCGGCGGCCAGGCTCACCGGGCGCCCGTTCTGATCGCGCAGGGTGAACTCATCGGCACGCAGGCCGGGGGGCATGGTCGGGCCCTCGAACTCGGCGCTCGCGGTCGCCGTCGGTGAGCCGCCGCCGCCCTGCCCGGTGGTGAGCACGACGACGATCGCCGCCACCAGCACCACCAGTGCGACCATCAGCACCCGTTGCAGCTTGGGGCTCGCCACCATCTGAGGCAGAGGCTACCGCGACGAGCCGGCGCGCCACGCCGACGTTCGGCCTACAGCGGCCAGTCAGCCGTCACGTCGGCATCCTGCCAGCGGGCGAGGAAGGTGTCGGTGTCAAGCCCGGCGAGATCGGCGCGCAGAGTCTTGAGCAGCCGCGCGGCCTGCTTGGCCGGCAGTTCCCAGTAGAGGACAACCTCGCCCTCGTCGACGGATACGACCTCGATCCGATCCAGGCGGTGGCGGCCGGCGAGGAAGGCCGGCTCGCGCCCTCCGCGCGTGACGATCAGATGCAGGACCCGGTTGGCCTTCACGGACTCAGATTCGCGCCAGCGCCGCCTGGGCCTGCTCGAGACAGTCAGGCCCCGAGTACAGCTCGCCGCCGACGGCAAGCGTGGGGAGCGCGACCACACCGGCCGTCCGCGCGCGCTGATTGGCCATCCCCAGCGCTGCCGCGGTCGCGCGCAGGGTCACGCCCTTGAGCACGGCGGTCGGGTGCATCTCGCAGGCGGCGGCGGCGATCAGTACGGTGCCCTCGTCGCCCAGGTCCCGGCCACCGGCGAACGCCTGACGGTAGGCCGCCTGCGAGAAGGCGACCGCGCGACCTCCGCGCTTGGCCCACGTGGCGGTGAGCATGGCGAGCCCGGTGTCGGCCGGCCACACGGCCGGCCAGCGCATCGGCAGCAGACCCTGCGCCTCGGCGGCCGCAGTCACCGCCTCGCGGTCGGTCCCACCGAGCTCGATCCCGAGCGGCGCGGCGTGGATCGGCTCCCACTCCGGCACCGGCTCCAGCTCGCCCATCACTCGCTCGGCCACGAGGTAGCACTCGGGCGACCCGAGGTCATAGAAGAAGATGGGCTGCTCCGCCGTCACGCCCGCCGTCCAGCGGCGGCTAGCCGTGGATCAGCCAGCCGTCGGCGGCGCGAGCGGCCTCCATGACGGCCTCGGACATCGTCGGATGACCGTGGATCAGCCGCGCCACCTCGGGATAGCCGCCCTCGAGCGCGCGGGCGTTGACAAGCTCCTGGATCAGCTCGGTCGCCTTGGCCCCGATGATGTGCCCGCCCAGCAGTTCTCCGTAGCGCTTCTCGCCCACGATCTTCACCAGGCCGGTGCGGTCGCCGTACACCGTGCCGGCCCCGACCGCGCCGTACTGGACCTTGCCGACCACCACGTCGTGCCCGGCCTCCCGGGCCTGAGCCTCCGTGAGCCCGAAGCTCGCGACGTTGGGGGTGCAGAAGGTCGCCCGCGGAACGTCGACGTACTCGATCGGGTGCGTGCTCATCCCGGCCGCGTCCTCGACCGCGATCACGCCCTCGTCCGACGCCTTGTGGGCGAGCGCCGGGCCCGGCACGAGGTCACCGATCGCATAGACGCCCTCGACGCTCGTGCGCATCGCGCCATCGACCGCGATCAACCCTGAGTCATCGAGCTTGACGCCGGCGCCGTCCAGGGCGAGGGCCTCGACGTCGGGGCCGCGGCCGGCCGCGATGACCAGCCACTGCACCTCACCGGAGTCGTCCCCGAATTTGAAGGTGACGCTGTCCTCACCGGTGGTGATGTCCGTGACCAGGGTGCCCGTATGGATCGTCATGCCCTGCTTCTTGAGGCCGCGCTCGGCGAGCTTGGAGATGTCGGCGTCCTCAGTGGGCAGCACACGGTCCAGCGCCTCGAATAGCGTGACGGCGGTGCCCAGGCGCGCGTACGCCGAGGCAATCTCGGCGCCCGAGGCGCCGGCGCCGACCACAGCCATGCTGGCCGGCAGCGTGTCCAGCGCCCAGGCCTCTTCCGTGCCGATCACGCGACCGCCGAAGCGAGCCCCGGGGATCGGACGCTTGACCGAACCGGTGGCCAGCACGATCGTCTTGGCCGAGAGAGTCCGCTCGCCGACTTTGACCTGGCCCGGACCGGCCAGTGACCCCTGGCCCTCGATGTAGTCGATCCTGTTCTTCTTGAACAGTCCCGCGACGCCTCCGGTGAGGGTTGTGATCACCTTGGTGCGGCGGGCACTCACACCGGCGTAGTCGACCTCGGGCTCAGAGACCTTGATCCCGAAGTCGTCCGCCTCGCGGATCTCGCTCAGGATGTCAGCGACCCGGAGCACGGCCTTGGCCGGGATGCAGGCGTAATTCAGGCAACGGCCGCCGACGGTGTCCTTCTCGATCACCGCGGTGGTCATTCCCAGCTGGGCGGCGCGAATCGCGGCCACGTAGCCGCCGGGGCCGGAGCCGATCACGATGCAGTCGTAGGAGCTTTCGGGCATGGGGGCTGAGCCTATCTCACCGTCCGAGTTGGCCCTCGCGGCCGCTGTCGGCCTGGTCAGCGGCCCGGAGGCTTGGGCATCTGGATCCGGCTCAGCACGCGGACGAGCTTGAAGAACAGCCAGCCGGCCCCGATCACGATGGCCGGGGCGACGACGAGCGCGAGCACGTTGCTCGCCTCGATCAGAAACAGCGAGAACAGACACGCCACGATTGCCAGCAACGCCATGAACGCGAGCACGGCGCCGTACCAGAGCCGCCACATCCCGACCGCGCAGACGATCATCAGGGCGCAGAACAAGACCGTGCCCGGGAGCGCCGGAGACTTTCCCTGGATCTTGATTCCCACCGCGAACAGGACCAGCTGAGAAAGCCCGATGAGACCGGCGAGACCGCTCGCGACCACGATCGCAGTCGGACGTTCGCCGGTCGTGATCGGCGTGAGCCCTGCGCGGATCGCTGCGTCGCGTCGCTGCGATCGCGTCATCGGCGCCTCGACCTTCCAGCCACCGATCTCGCCGACCGGCGCCGGCTTGCCGTTCGGCTTGGAGCCCGGCTTCGGGCGTGCCGAGGGGGCCTTGGCCCGGCGGCCCCGCTTGCGGCTACGCTGCGCCAACGTCGGCCTCCAGGGCGCTGCCGGAAAGTTCGGAGCGCAATCCGCGGGCCGCCGTTGCGGGGTCCGAGGCCTCGGTGATCGCGCGCACGACCGCCACCCGCGAGGCGCCGGCGCCGATCACGGCGCCGATCAGGGCGTGGTCGATGCCACCGATGGCGAAGAACGGTATCGTCGCGTGCGCCGACGCGTAGCGCACCAGCTCGAGACCGACCGCGGGGCGCCCGGGCTTGGTCGGCGTAGGGTGCACCGGTCCGACGCCGATGTAGTCCACGCCGGCCGTTGCGGCGGCGTCGATCTGCGCCGGGGAGTGGGTCGAAAGGCCGACGAGCCGGTCGGGACCGAGCTCGGCGCGGGCGCGCGCCACGCTGATGTCGTCCTGGCCGACGTGAACGCCATCGGCACCGGCGGCCGCGGCCAGGTCGGAGCGGTCATTGACGATGAACAGCGCCCCAGCGGCGTGACAGGCGTGACGGAAGCGCTCGCGCGGCCGCGAGCAGCGCGTCCTCACCGGCGTGCTTGGCGCGAAGCTGCACGACATCCACGCCGCCCGCGCAGGGCGGCGGCCAGGAACCGGTCGGACTGCACGTCGCAGACCAGGTACAGCGTCGCGGCGTGCAGGCGGGAGATGCGGTCAGTCACGGGCGCCTAGTCTGGCATGGAGCGCCGCGCGGTCGGAGCGGACGGAGTCCACTAGCATTGACCTCACGGGAGCCCCACCGTCGGGCTGAGAGGGCGGACGCGCAGTTCGCCGACCGTCAGAACCTGACCGGGTAATGCCGGAGCAGGGAGGTTTCGTGTCCCAGCCGTCTCCACGCACAGCAGCAGACGTCGTCGTCATCGGAGGCGGTGCGATCGGGCTGGCCGTCGCCTGGCGGGCCTGCGGCCAGGGCATGCGCGTGCTGGTGCTCGAGCGTGACCGCGCGGGCGCCGGGACATCGCATGTCGCGGCGGGCATGATCGCCCCGATCGCCGAGGCGCGTCCGGCCGAGGAGCCGTTGCTCGAGCTCGGCCTGCGCAGTGCTCGGCTGTTCGGCGGCTTCGTCACCGAGCTGGAGGCGGCCACCGGCCACGACGTCGGCTACACGGTCGTGCGGCACCCTGCTCGTCGCCCGCGACGAGGATGAGGCCCGGCATCTCGAGCGCGAGCTCGACGCTGCGCGAGCGCTTCGGCCTTGCCACGGCGCGACTGCGCCCGAGCGCCGCGCGCCGCCTCGAGCCGGCGCTGACGCCGGCCCTGCGTCTCGCCCTGGAGATCCCCGACGACCACGCCGTCGATCCGCGTCGCCTGACCGCGGCGCTCGTCGCGGCGATCCGGTCAGCGGCGGGGAGGTCCGAGAGGGCACGCACCGTCACCGGCGTGTCGATGCGCGCACGGCCGCGTGAACGGGGTGACGATCGCCGGCGGCGAGGCGATCGGGGCCGACGCGGTGGTGGTCGCGGCGGGACCATGGACGGAGGAGTTGCCGCTGCCGGCGCCGATCCCGTTTCGTCCCGTCAAGGGCCAGATCCTGCGCCTGCACGATCCTGCCGGCCCGGGCCTGCTGACGCGCGTGGTGCGGATGGGTCCGTCGTATGTCGTCCCGCGGGGCGATGGCCGCTACGTGATCGGCGCGACCTCCGAGGAGCGCGGCTTTGACACCACGGTGACGGCGGGCGGCGTGTTCGAGCTGCTGCGTGATGCGTCCGAGCTCATCCCGGGGGTGTCGGAGTTCGTGCTCGACGAATGCGCAGCCGGCCTGCGGCCCGGGACCTCCGACAATCTGCCGGTGCTCGGCCCGGCGGACATTCCCGGCCTGCATTGGGCGGCGGGACTTGGGCGTGGGGGGATCCTGCTCGCCCCGATCACCGCCGAGCTTGTCTGCGCGGGACTGGGCGGCGCGGGCTCGGCAGCTGCGGGTCTGGACCCGAGCCCCGTTCGCGGCCCAGCGCTTCGGAGTGACCGCCGCTGGGAGCCCGGCGTGAACGTCACCGTCAACGGCGAGGACCGCCGGCTCGGCCCGGGCGCTACTGTCGCCAGCGTGCTGGCTCTGCTCGATGTCACCCCGGGCGCGCGGGGCGTGGCGGTCGCTCTCGATGGTGAGGTGGTCAGCCGTTCGCTGTGGGACGAGACTGCGATCAGCGAGGGTGCGCTGATCGAGGTCGTGGCCGCGATCCAGGGAGGCTGATCATGCCCGCACTGGCCGATCCGCTGCGCATCGCCGGCCGCAGCTTCAGCTCGCGACTGATCCTCGGCACCGGCGGCTTTGCCAATCATGAGCTATTGGCCCGGGCGTGTCAGGCCTCGCGCGCGGAGCTGTGCACGGTCGCGCTTCGCCGCCTCGATCCCGCTGCCCGCGGCTCGATTCTGGACGTGCTCGAGACGGCTGGAGTGGAGGTGCTGCCCAACACGGCCGGTTGCTTCACCGCCCGGGACGCGGTCATGACCGCGCGCTTGGCCCGCGAGGCGTTCAGCACCGACTGGATCAAGCTCGAGGTCATCGGCGATGACCGCACGCTGCTCCCGGATGCGGTCGAGCTTGTGACCGCCGCCGAGGAACTCGTGGAGGACGGCTTCATCGTTCTGCCCTACACCACCGACGACCCGGTCCTCGCCCGCCGGCTGGAGGACATCGGGTGCGCCGCGGTGATGCCGCTCGGCTCCCCGATCGGGTCCGGGATGGGCATCCGCAACCCGTACAACATCGCGATCATCATCGAACGCGCCGGCGTTCCGGTCATCCTCGACGCCGGCGTTGGGACCGCTTCGGACGCCGCCTTGGCGATGGAGCTGGGATGTGATGCTGTCCTCTGCGCGAGTGCGATCTCACGCGCGCACGATCCCGAGGCGATGGCTCAGGCGATCCGGCTCGCGGTCGATGGCGGACGTCTGGCCCGCGGAGCGGGACGCATACCGCGCCGCCACTACGCACAGGCTTCGACCCCCGAGGCGGGGATGCCCGACCTGGAGTCTCAGCTGGGCGCCGGCAGCGCGACCGGGAGATGACCCCCGACGAGCTGATCGACGGCTGGGAAGCGGCATGGTCCGGTCACGTCGCCGCTGCCTTTGACGAGGTCTGCGCGCCCGGCCTGCAGTACGAGGACCCGCTCACCGATCAGCCCCTCTCGGGCCTGGATCAACTTGCCGCCCACGCGGCGCGGCTGTGGTCTGGCTTCCCCGACGTACGCCTGGAAGCCACTGGGGCCCGCCTCACGGACGGCCGCTTCGTCGCCGCTCCCGCCAAGTTGTTGGGGACCCATCGTGAGCCGCTCGACGGTCTGCCGGCTACCAGCCGGTTCATCGTCGTGCATTGCATCTTCTATTGCGAGTGCCAGCACGACCGGCTCTACCGCGTGCGCGGCTTCTTTGACGCGTACGAGGCGGCGATGCAGCTCGGCGTGCTCCCCGCCCGCGGGACGCTCGGTGAGAAGGCGCTCCTGATGCTGCGCGGTTTCGGCCTCCGCGCGGCGCGCGGCTGACCGCCGGACCCGGAGCCGTGTCGGAGCCGTGTCGGAGCCGGGAAGGCGCGGCGGGTCAGCCGTAGACTCCCGCCGCGTGCCGCGTCACTTCCTCACCGGAGCGGAGCTGACCGCATCGGAACTCGATGCGCTGCTGACGCGCGCGGCCGAGCTCAAGGCGACGCCGTCAGCGCCCGAGGTGCTGGCCGGCCGCACGATCGCGCTGATCTTTCAAGCGCCCTCGACGCGCACCCGTGTCTCCTTCGAGGTCGGGGTCTTCGAGCTCGGCGGCCATCCGATGATCCTGCGTCCCGACGAGCTGCAGATCAGTCGCGGCGAGTCTGTGCGCGATACGGCCCTCGTGCTCTCGCGCCATGTCGCCGCGATCGGGATCCGAACCGGGCCCGACGCGATCATCGAGGAGCTCGCCGCTCACGCCACCGTGCCGGTCTTCAACATGCTCACCGCCGGTCACCATCCTGTGCAGGCGCTCGCGGACCTGTTGACGATGCGCGAGAGCTTCGGGCGACTCGACGGGCTCACGCTCGCCTATGTCGGAGACGGCAACAACGTCGCCCGCTCGCTGGCCATTGCCGGACAGCTCGCCGGGGTGCAGGTGCGGATCGCCGCACCGGACGGCTATCAGATCGCTCCCGTGGCCGACGCGATCCTGACTGACGATCCGCGCGAGGCCGTACAGGGAGCCAACGTGGTCTACACCGACGTGTGGGTGAGCATGAGCGACGATCCCGCGACGGCACAGACGCGGCGCACCGCTCTGGCCGGGTACCGGATCGACGATGAGCTGCTCGCCCGGGCCGCGCCCGGCGCGATCGCATTGCATTGCCTGCCCGCCCATCCCGGCGAGGAGATCACCGCCGAAGTGCTGTACGGCGAGCGCCAGCGGATCTGGGACCAGGCCGAGAACCGGCGTCACGCTCAGAAGGCGCTGCTCGAGTTCCTGGCCGGCTGACGTCGGCGCGAGCTGGTTCCCCGCAACGTGCGCAGTTCGGATACGCTCGCGCGAGCGTCAAAGACTAGGAGCCATGCCTCACATGCCTGCCCCAAAGCGCTCGACCTCGAGCTCGAAATCATCCTCGTCGGCCAAGCCGGCCGCCAAGCGCGCCAGTGCGACCGCCAAGCGGACCGGCACCGCGGCCAAGAGCGGGGCCAAGGCCACCGCGACGAGCACACGTAAGGCCGCGAGCCGGACCGCCACCCAGGCGAAGTCCGGCGCGACGAAGACCGCCAACACCGCGAAGGCCGGCGCCACCAAGACCCAGCGCTCGGCGCGCCGCGGCGGTCCCACGAGCGCCGCCAAGACGGCCGGCGCCGGCCGCCAAGAGCACTGCCAAGTCGGCGGCCAGCGGCGCCAAGGGGACGGCGACGGCGGCCAAGCGCGGCGTCAAGCAGACGGGCACCACCGCCAAGGCGAGCGCCACACGCACGCGCCGAGCCAGCGGCGGCTCGGAGACGATCGTCTCGATCGCCGAGCAGATCGCGCGTGGCGCGATCAAGCCCCGCGACGTGGTCATGCTCACCCGCGACCGGATCCAGGAGATTCTCGACGACGCCGCCTCCCGCGGTCGGGTGACGCGCAAGGACGCCAACGACCTCGTCGCCGAGCTCGTGCGCCGTGGCCGGCAGCAGTCCGATGAGCTGGTCGGTGAGGTCGAGTCGATCGTGGGCAAGGGTGTCGGACAGCTCGAGGCGGCCACCAAGCGCGCGCGTAAGGCCGACTCGGTGGACCGCATCGTCCGCGGCGCAGACCGCGCCCGTCGCGTCGCCGGGGTCGGCCCGTCGTTCCCGATCCTCGGCTACGACGACCTCAACGCCGTCCAGGTCCAGAGCCGCCTGGGCGAGCTCTCAAAGCCCGAGCTGCGCAAGGTCCTCACCTACGAGCGCAACAACGGCAACCGCAAGTCGGTGACCGGAGCGCTGGAGAAGGCGATCGGCTGACGCCGGTCCTGGCGCGCGCCGCACGCCCCGGCTCGGGACCTCCGGGCCGGGATCACGAACCGCCGCCCACAAGTGGGCGCGACCGGAAGTGCTGCGACATTCGAGCGGCCCTCGGCGGCGCGCAGCGGCGCTCCGATCTCTCGGTGCCGCACCACTTCCGGACGCGCCCACTAGCATCGGCGCGACCATGGACTCCGCCGAGACCCACCCGCAGGTCGTCGAACCCGAGCGTGCCGCTCGTCCCCAGCGTGGGGACGAGCTCGAGCTGACGATCGACACGCTCGCCTATGGCGGCGCCGGGGTGGCCCGCACCGACGGTTATGTGGTGTTCGTCTCGGGGGCCGTCCCCGGAGATCGCGTCCGCGCCGTGATCGGCAAGCGCAAGCGCGCGTGGGCCGAAGCGCGGACGATCGAGATCCTGGCACCCAGCCCCGACCGGGTCGCGCCGGTGGCCGACCACCCCGGCGCGCCCTGGCAGGTGCTGCCCTACGAGCGCCAGCTGGCGGTCAAGGCCGAGCAGGTTGACGATGCGCTGCGTCGCATCGGCCGCCTGGATGGCTACGTCATGGAGGAGATCGTCCCCGCGGTCCAGACGTGGCGCTATCGCAACAAGCTCGAGTACTCCTTCGGGACCGACCGATCCACGGGCGACCTGCAGTGCGGCTTCCACGCGCCGGGTCGGTGGGACGAGATCGTCCCGCTGACCGACTGCCTGCTCGCCTCCGAGGCGGCCAACGCGACGCGCGAGCGAATCGTCGGCGTGGTGCCGCGGCCAGGGCCTGACCGCGTATGACCGGCGCAGTGGCGAGGGCGCGCTGCGCAACCTCGTGGTCCGCGAGGGCCGGCGCACCGGAGCGATCCAGGCCCGGCTGGTCACCTCGGCCAAGATCAAGCTGCGACAGCGAGTCACTGATCGGTGCGGCCGGCCCGCTCGACGGCCTGCTGTGGACCCGGCAGGACAGTGTCGGGGAGACGACGCAGGGCGGTGAGACCGAACTGCTGGCCGGTTCGGAGCGCTTTGACGAGGTGCTCGGCGGCATGACCTTCCGGATCTCGTCCGAGGCGTTCTTCCAGACCAACACCGAGATGGCCGAACGGCTCTACGAGCTCGCGATCGAGTACGCCCGGCCCGGTGGGTTCGAGCGCGTGTACGACCTCTACTGCGGGATCGGGACGATCGGCCTCTCGATCGCCCCGCGGGTGGCCGAGGTATGGGGCCTGGAGCTCGTGCCGGAGGCGATCGCCGATGCGATCGCCAACGCGCGCGCCAACGAGATCGACAACGCCAAGTTCTTCGCCGGAGACGTCCGCCTGGCCCTGCGCCAGCTCGCCGAGACCGCCGGGCGCCCCGACGTGCTGATCGTCGACCCGCCCCGGGCCGGCCTGTCGCAGAAGGTCGTGCGCCGGATCATCGAGACCTCGCCCAAGCGGATCGTCTACGTGTCCTGCAACCCGACGACGCTGGCCCCCAACGCCGCTCAGCTCGTCGAGGCCGGCTACCGCCTGGAGCGCGTGCGCCCGGTGGACATGTTCCCGCAGACCCCGCACATCGAGTGCGTGGCCGAGCTGGTCCGCGGGTAGGTCTGCGCCCATGCGCGCCGTCACCATCCGTGAGCAGCAGCTCAGCGTCGAGGAGCATCCCGACCCCGAGCCCGGCCACGGCGAGGTGCTCGTCCGCGTCCGCGCGGCGGGACTCAACGGCGCCGACATGATGCAGCTGCGCGGCCACTATCCGGCGCCCCCCGGCTCCCCGCAGGACATCCCCGGGCTCGAGCTGGCCGGCGAGGTGCAGGCCTGCGGCCCCGGCGCCGAGCGCTTCTCCCCCGGTGACCGGGTGATGAGCATCGTCGGCGGTGGCGGTCAGGCGCAGCTCGCGCTCGTGCACGAGCGCGTTCTGATGCCGGTGCCCGACAGTCTGTCCTGGATCCAGGCGGGCGGCGTCCCGGAGGTCTTCACCACCGCGCACGACGCCGTCTTCACCCAGGCCGGCCTGCTCGCCGGCGAGCACCTGCTCGTGCACGGCGCCGCCGGTGGGGTCGGAACCGCGGCCGTCCAGCTCGGCCGCGCGGCCGGCGCGCGGGTCACCGCCACCGTGCGCAACCCCGAGCTGCGCGACGGGGTGGCGGCGCTCGGCGCGACGGTGATCGAGCCCGACGGGTTCGGCGAGCACGGGCCGTTCGACGTCATCCTCGAGCTGGTCGGCGCGATCAACCTGATGGACAACCTCAAGAGCCTGAACACCGGCGGCCGGATCGCGGTGATCGGGACGGGCGCCGGGGCCACCGGCGAGATGAACCTCGGCCTGCTGATGATGAAGCGGGCACGGATCCATGGGTCGACCCTGCGCGCGCGGCCGCTGGAGCAGAAGGCGCATGACCGCGCGGTCCGTCGAGCGCTCGGTGCTGCCCGCGCTCGCCGCCGGGACGATCACGGTGCCGATCGCCGAGAGCTTCGCCCTGGACCGCGCCCAGGACGCCTACGAGCGCTTCCAGGCCGGCGGCAAGCTCGGCAAGATCATCCTCGAGGTCTAGGGCGTCCAGCCCTACCAGCGAGGACACCGCCGCTAGGGGTCGACCCCGGGGCTCTACTCGGGCGGCGCCTGGCGCAGCCGCAGCCGGATCGCCCCTCTGGTCTCCCGCGGATGGATCACCTCGCCGCGGCGGGTGACCTCGAGCAGACCCTCGTCGGTGAGCTGGGCGGCGACCGCGCGCGCCTGGTCCATCAGGGGCCGGAACTGCTCGCCGGCGACGGCCCGGGCGGCGTCGGAGGGACAGATGGACTTGCCGGGTCCGCGCTGGCGGAGCAGCTCGAGGATCGCGGCGCGCATCTGAGCGTCCGTGCTCATCGCCGCCTCGCTCTCAGTACGGCGGAAGGTCGGCCCACCACTGACCCAGCACCCGGAACGCGGCCCAGAACGCCCGCTTGGCCGACTCCTCGTCGAGCGCTTCGTCGATGTTGGGCACGAGCAGGGCCTCGATGGCCGGGGTGAAGGGCTGGATCTCGCCCGGGGTCGCCGACAGGGGCCGGGCGAGCGGAACCTCGAGCTCGTTGAGCGCCGCGAGAGCATCGGCGCCCATCACGACGACGATCTTGGGCGAGACGATCGCCAGCTCCTCGGTGAGCCGGGCGACGCAGTTGGGGTCCGCCAGGGAGGGGTCGAGAACAGGGCATTTGACGCACAGCGTCCCATAGACGGCCAATGGATCGATGTTCAACCGTTTCAGCGACTTCATCAGGGCGTTCCCGGTGCGCCCGTAGAACGCCACCCCCTCCTCGACCTCGGAGGGCCGAGCGGAGTGCTTGACCATGAAGATGTCGGCCTGCGGGTGGCCGGAGCCGAGCACCGGCATCAGCTGGCCGCGTGGGCAGTGTGAGCACTCGCTCAGGTGGCGCGTGAATGTCGTTGAGCTCGCGGATCGCACGCTCGAGGTACTTCTCGCGGATCTCGTCATCGGTCGCCGGCACGCCTCTCCGATTGGACGGCGGGCGTGCTTGTCCTTGCGGCTGCATCAGGACTTGCGGCCGGTGGCGCGCCGAACCCGGCGCTCCCGGGAGGCTCGGCGGGCGGGTGCGGGCATCGCTTTGGTCTGCAGGAACTTGAGCGCCTGGACGTAGAGGAGGCTGGCCGGATTGCGGATGATGTCGGCGTCCCGCAGCGATTGCATGAACTCCTCGGGGCCGTTGAAATCGCGCATGCGGATCCGCACCGAGCCCAGTCCCTGCGGGACGTGGGCGTCGGATCCGGCGCCGGCGGGGATCCGGTACTTGGCGGCGAAGCGGACCGCCTCCTCGTTGAACTCGGAGATCGCGATCCGGGGGTTGAAGATCTCGATCGCGTCGACGTCATCGACGACGTCGAGCAGGTGCTCGTAGTCGGGGACCGAGTGCATGCGGTCGAACGGGTGCGGGACGTAGACCAGTCCGCCCTGACGGCGGATCTCGGCGATCGTCTCCTGGAGGGTCAGGCCACGGGGGATCTTCTCCTGCAGGAAGAGGCCGATCACCTCGCCCTGCTCGGCCGTCTTGACCTCCTCGGCGACGATCACCTTGATGCCGTCGGCCTTGGCCTGGGCCTCGAGCGCGCCGGAGATCTCGTTGTGGTCGGTGATCGCGATCGCGCCCAGCCCGCGAGCCCGGGCCTCGGCGAGCAGGACCTCGACCGGGGTGGCGCAGTCATAGGAGTGATCGGTGTGCATATGCAGATCGACGTCGATCAGCGGCCGCGAGCGCAGCCGCGCGCCCAGGCGGCGATCGCCACGCTCGTCGTGCCGCCGTGCCGCCAGCTCGGTGTAGATCGACTCCAGCTCGCCGGCCACCCGCCCCCAGCGCAGCCCGTCGGCGAGCCGGCGGACCTCCGACGCGCTGCGCTGCAGCCGGGCCGGGTCCTGGACCAGCGCCGGTGAGGTGCGCGGCGAGCGTCTCGACCTCTCCCGGCTCGAACATCAGCCCACGGTCGCCGTCGGCCAGCACCTCGGCGTAGACGGGCAGACGCGAGGCCACGACGACCGCTCCGGCGCCGAGCGCCCGGACCATCGTCCCGGGGATGGCGCGATCCCCGTCGGAGGCGAACACCGCGACATCGGCCTGCCGCGAAGGCCTCGGACTCGCTGACGTCGCCCGAGCTCGCGGAAGCTGACGCGATCGCGCAGCGCACGGCCGAGCGTCGCGGGCGGAGCCGTCGGCCGGCGGGTCAGCACCTCGGCGCTCCAGTCGAGCTCGCGAGCGGCAGCGCGCGCAGCGCGCGCAGGAACGTGCGCACCGCTGCCCGCTCCTCTCCGGCGATCATCACCAGCCGAGGGGCGGCCGGCCGGCTGCGCTTGGGCCCCGGATCGGCGCCGGGCGGGATCACCTGGTACTCGCCGGGGAAGTAGCGCTGCAGCAGCGTCCGCGTGGCGCCGTAGCTCGCGGTGCGGGCGTCCAGGCGCGAGAAGAGCAGGCGCGTCAGCGGCCGCGGTGAGCTGAGTGGAGAGGATCCGCTCGGTGGGAGCGTGGAAGCTGCCGACGTTGAGCGCCCGGGAGTGGCGCAGCGCGGCGCTCGATGCGCTGGGCGCGAACGGCTCGTGGACGTTGACCACGTCGAGCGCGCAGCGCGCTGAGCGCGGCCTCGATCGTCCGCGCGACGTCAACGGGCAGTGACGCGGCCCGGCGCCGCGTGGGGGCGAACGGCAGCACCTCGCCGACCCCGAGCACGGTCGGACCGTCCCTGGCCAGCAGCGAGTCCGGATCGGTGCGAATCGCGCGCCGCGTGTCGCGGACCAGCGCCGAGGACTGCGAGGGGGCGATGATCAGGACGCGGTGGCCCCGGCGGGCGAGCTCGTCCGAGACCCGGGCGACGTACTCGTTGACCTCGCCTGCGACCTCCCAGGCGAACGGCGTGACCTGCGCGATCGTCAGACCGGGCACGACTACGGAGTGTATGACGGGCGGCGGTGGCCGGCCCGTGGCCCCGCCGCGCGGTCATCGCGGCGGCGGGGCGGGGGGCCGTGCGCGTTACGCCTTGGCGGCGCGGGGCGCGTGGCGCTTGGCGGGCCTTGGCGGCCGTGCCCGTGGCGGGCGTGGCCTTGCTCAGGTCCTTGCGCGAGTACTTCTTGATGAACGCCTCGGTCAGCTGATGGGCCTCGTCGTCGGGGCGCTGGTGCATCGGCGACTTCATCAGGTACGAGCTGGGGCCGTCGAGCTGGCCGGCGATGCCGGCGTTCAGCGCCAGCTTGCAGCAGCGGACGGCGTCGGTGACGATCCCGGCCGAGTTGGGCGAGTCCCACACCTCGAGCTTGAGCTCGGCGGTGAGCGGCACGTCACCGAAGGCCTGGCCCTCGAGGCGGATGTGGGCCCACTTGCGGTCGGTCAGCCACGGCACGTAGTCCGACGGGCCGACGTGGACGTCCTCGGGCGGCAGCTCGTGGCCCATGATCGAGGTCACCGCGTTGGTCTTGGAGATCTTCTTGGACTCCAGGCGCTCGCGCTCGAGCATGTTGAAGAAGTCCATGTTGCCGCCCACGTTGAGCTGCGAGGTGCGCAGCAGCTTGACGCCACGGTCGTGGAACAGGCGGGCGAGCGCGCGGTGGACGATCGTCGCGCCGACCTGGGACTTGATGTCGTCGCCGACGATCGGCAGGCCGGCCTTCTTGAAGCGCTTGTTCCAGTAGTCCTCGCGGGCGATGAACACCGGGATGCAGTTCACGAAGCCGCAGCCGGCCTCGAGGATCTGCTCCACGTACCACTTGGTCGCCTGCTCGGAGCCGACCGGCAGGTAGGAGACGACGACGTCGGTGCGGGTGTCCTTGAGCACCTGGACGATGTCCGCGGTCTCGCCGGGCGCCTTGGTGATCCGCTGCGAGAGGTACTTGCCGAGGCCGTCGTGGGTCATGCCGCGCATCACCGGCACGTTGAGCTTCGGGACCTCGGTGTCGAACTTCAGCGTGTTGTTCTGGCCGGCGAAGATCGCCTCCGACAGGTCCTTGCCGACCTTGTCGGCATCGATGTCGAACGCGGCCGAGAACTCGATGTCACGGACGTGGTAGCCGCCGAGGTCGACGTGCATGAGGCCGGGGATCTTCGACGTCGGGATCGGCGTCGCGGTAGTAGTGGACGCCCTGCACGAACGAGCTCGCGCAGTTGCCGACGCCGATGATCGCGACGCGGACCTTGTCGTGCTGGTGACGGCTTCCGCCGTTGGTGGTGCTCACGAAGACTCCGTTCCTTCTGAATGGGTGGTGACCTTGAGGGCGCCGTCCGTCGGGGGTGCGCGGGGACTGGACCGCTCGAGGTGGTTGTCAACACGTATCCCGTCGAGCCCGATTGGTTACGTGATGAAGTACACCTATCGGTTTACTCCATCGGTGTGGAGCGGTCGGCAGCGGTCGGCATGTAAACCGTTCGGTGTACATATATGGTGCCGCGGGGCGTGCTGTTTACGCGATCGCGGCTTCGAGCAGCACGGCCGCGACGGCGAACGCCTCGGCGGCGGGTTCCGGACTGTCCATCACCACCGTCTGCGCCGCGGCACCGTCGTAGAGCAGAGCCAGCCGCCGGCCGACAGCCTCGGCTGGGCGCGCGCCCGCGCTCGCGGGCCAGCTCGGAGAGCTGCTCGGCGAAGCGGGCCTTGTGAGCCGCGGCGAACCGATGGGCGGGATGAGCCGGGTCCGGCAGCTCGATCGCCGCGGCGGCGAACGGGCAACCACGGAACGGCCGCGGCTGCTCGGCGAGCGCGGTGAACAGCTCCAGCAGCCGGGCGCGAGCCGAGAGGTCCGTGCGGGCCAACGTGCCCTCGGCGCAGAGGCCGGGGTCGCGCTCGAACGCCCGCAGGTAGGCGAGCACGACCTCGTCCTTGCTCGGGAAAGTGCTGGTAGAGCGTGCGCTTGGAGACATGCGCCGCGGCGGCGAGCTCGGCCACCCCGGTGGCGTTGATGCCCCGGTCACGGAACAGCCGGACCGCCGCGGTCACGATTCGGGCTCGGGCGCCGCGCCCGCCCGAGGGTGACGGGGCTGGAGCCGCGGCGGCCATCCACTCATGGTACCGGCCGGTTTACTGCCGCCGGGCGGCCGACGCTGCGGCCCGGTCAGTCCTTCGCGGCGGCGGCGATCAGCTGACCGCGTACGTACACGATCCGCTGGAGCATGGTGATCGCGGTCAGGCCGGCGAGCACGTAGACCGACGGGGCGAGCAGCTCGAAGTTGCCCAGCGAGGCGCCGCGAGCGAACACCAGGCCGACCGAGAGGATCACGACACGCACGGGACGGGTGGCCAGGCCGACCTTGCAGGCCACGCCGAGTGCCTCGGCGCGCGCCCGCGTGTAGGACACCATCAGCGAGCCGAGCACGGCCACGACGACCGCGGCCACCGCGACCTGGTCATGACGCGAAGCGAAGTAGGCGGCGACCGCCGTCAGCACGATCCCCTCCTCCAGGCGGTCCAGCGTGGAGTCCAAGAAGGCGCCGAATGGGGTCCCCTTGCCCGACATGCGCGAGTAGCGGCCGTCCAGCGTGTCCATGATCGAGCCGACGATGAACGCCACCCCGGCCAGGAAGAACAGGCGCCCGACGAGCAGTCCGGCGGCGGCGCAGTTGAGCACGAAGCCGGTCAGGGAAATCGTGTTCGGTGTCAGCCGGGACTCGATCAGCCGCTCGCGCATCAGCTCCTGAGTGGTGGGGCCGTCACCTCGGGACCGGGACCGGGAGCGCGGGCGGGGCGCCCGCGGTGGCGCCGGGGAACTGGACTCGGGCATCGGTTCAAGGCTATGGCACAGCGCGCAGGAAGGCCGTCACCCGGTCGATCACCGCGGGTGACTCGAGCCAGGGCCAGTGGCCCGCCCCGGGGATCAGCGCGAGCTGCGCCGCAGGCAGCGCCGCCGCGTAGGCGTAGGCGAACCGCACCGGCAGCCACGGGTCGTCCTCGCCCCAGACGATCAACGTGGGCGCGGTCAGCGCTGGCAGGCCCGCACCGGCTCGGATCAGGCCGCCGGGGTCGATCGACCGGGCGACGCGCAGGATCGCGCGCTGGGTGCCCTGATCAAACTGCTCCCACACGGGCTCGATCCGTTCGTCGCTCCACGCGGTGGGATCGGCGGCCCCGGCGCGCAGCGCACGGCCGAGCCGGCGCCGGGTGACCGACCCCATCACGAACTCGCCGATTCCCGGCCGCAGGGCCTGGCGGACGATGCCGCGGCCAGGCGAACCCGGCCAGGAGGGGAAGTGCGTCGATGATCACCAGGGCGCCGACGCGGTCCGGATGGCGCTGGGCGTAGGCGAGCGGCGAGCGCGCCACCCCATCCGTGGCCGGCCAGCGCGACCGTCTCGTCCGGCCGCGACGCTGTCCAGGAAGGCCTCGAGGAAGCCGACCTGATCGTCGAGCGCGTACCCGAGATGGCCACCTTTGCTCGAGCGCCCGAAGCCGGGCAGGTCCGGGGCCAGCCCGCGGCCGTGGGGCAGGAACGCCAGCCAGTCGTCGGAGCTCGTCGGGAGGCTGTGGAGATAGACCACCGCGCGGCCGCGGCCCGGGGCGCTCGCGGTAGAAGACGGGCTCGCCCGCGAGCTCGATGGTGTGCTCGGTCAGTGAAGTCACGATGCCGCGGCCCGCCGGCGAGGATAACGTCCGGCCGGATGAGCGCGAGCCCGCCCCGGACCCTGTGCCTCGGTGACGCGCTCGTCGATCTGGTCGGCGAGCGCCCGGGAGTCGCCGCTGACCGAGATCGACCGCTTCTCGCCACATTTTGGGGGCGCGGCGGCCAACGTCGCGCTGGTGGCCGCGCGGGCCGGTGCCCAGGTCTCGCTGGCCGGCGGTGCCGGCGACGATGACTGGGGGCGCTGGTTGCGTGATCGGCTCAGGCCGCGCGGGTTGACGTCAGCCACTTCGCGCTCGTCCCCGGCGTGCAGACCCCGTTGGCCTTCGTGACCGTCGACGGCGACGGCGAGCCCAGTTACCACCTGCACGGCGAGCAGCCCGAGTTGATCGTGCGCGCCGTCGGCGACCGGCTGCCGGCGGCGGTCGCGGGTGCGGCCGGCGCTGTTCATCTCCACCAACACGCTGGTCGGGAGCGCCGAGCGGGCGCTGACGATGCGAGCCCGCGAGCTGATCCTCGCGCGTGATCGTCCGGTGGTGTTCGACGCCAATCTCCGTCTGCACCGCTGGAGCTCGCGGACCGATGCGGCGGCCAGCGCCAACGCGTGCGTGCCCGGTGCGCTGCTGGTGCGGGCCAACCGCGAGGAGGCGGAGGTGATGACCGGCGAGTCCGACCCCGAACGCGCCGCGCTCGCCCTGGTCAAGGCCGGGGCGCAGCTGGTGATCGTGACGCTGGGATCAGCCGGGGCGATCCTCCGCGGCTCGCTGCGCGCCACCGTGCCGGGTGTGCCCTGCCGTCCAGTCAACACGGCCGGCGCCGGGGACACGCTGACCGGCACCCTGCTGGCCCGCCTGGCGTCAGCGACTTCTACCCGTCCTCGGTGGCGGCGGGTCTGCCGGATGCGATGGAGGCCGCCGCTCGGGCCTGCGAGCGTTGGGGCGCCGTTGACTGAGGGCGTCGCCTGGCGTCGCCCGCCGGCGCGCCGCGTGCGTGCGGTGCGCGACCGCCTGCGGCTCGTCTACGGGCAGATCCCGGCCGTACCCGGCGGACACGGCCACCCGATCGCCGAGCTCGTGCTGACCGTGCTCTCGCAGTCGACCAATGACCGCAACCGGGACGTCGCCTATCTGCGACTGCGCGAGCGCTGGGACGACTGGGAGGCGATCCGCGATGCGCCCGTGGACGAGGTGGAGGCGGCGATCCGGCCCGGCGGCATCTCGAAGGTCAAGTCGGCCCGGATCAAGGACATCCTGGCGGCGATCACGGCGAGCTCGCCGGACGGCGAGCTGGCGCTCGACTGGCTGGTCGAGCTGACCGTGGCCGACGCCCAGCAGTACCTCTGCGCGCTGCCCGGCGTGGGGCGCAAGACCGCGGCCTGCGTGCTCCTGTTCGCGCTCGGGATGCGCGACGTCCCGGTCGACACGCACGTATCGCGCGTGAGCACCCGGCTGGGGCTGTTTCGAGACGGTGCGCCGTTCCTGGAGATGCACGACACGATGCTCGCGCTCACCCCGGAGGGCGAGGAGCTCGAACTCCATATGAATCTGCTGCGCCACGGGCGGCGGACCTGCCACGCCCGGCGGCCGGCCTGTTCGGACTGCGCGCTGGCGCGAATGTGCCCAAGCGCGGGGTCGTTCTGACCGGCCGTTGTGACCGGGCATCGTGACCGGCGTTTCTGACCGGCGTTTCTTCCCACGACTGCGAGGCCGCCGACGACATCGCTGGGTTGTCATCGCCGGCCAGGGACGATCTCGCACGATCGAATTCGTCTGCGAGGGTGAGGGAAGAACGCTCGGCGCCAAGACCGATCCCGGCCGCCGGACACGCTTCGGAAGGGCACCGGAGGCATACTTGCCGAGCCGCATAGATCTGCTACGCTCTCACTAAGATTTTGAGACTCGGATAGGAGCAGACAGCAACTATGGGCAAAACGATTGGAATCGACCTCGGGACGACGAACTCATGTATGGCCGTGCTCGAGGGCGGCGAGCCATCGGTGATCGAGAACGCCGAAGGTGGGCGTACGACACCGTCGGTGGTCGCCTTCACGAGCGGCGGCGAGCGGCTCGTCGGCACCGTGGCCAAGCGCCAGGCGGTGACCAACCCCCAGAACACGGTTTTCTCGATCAAGCGCTTCATGGGCCGCAAGGAGGCCGAGGTCCGCGAGGAGGAGTCGATCGTCCCGTACAAGGTCGTGTCGGGCCCGGGCGGCGACGCCCGCGTCGAGGCCGCCGGGAACCAGTACTCCCCGCCTGAGATCTCGGCCATGATCCTCGGCAAGCTCAAGGCTGACGCCGAGGCATATCTGGGCGAGACCGTCGACAGCGCGGTCATCACGGTGCCGGCGTACTTCAACGACGATCAGCGGCAGGCGACCAAGGACGCCGGCAAGGTCGCCGGACTGGATGTCAAGCGGATCATCAACGAGCCGACGGCGGCGTCGCTCGCCTACGGCCTCGATAAGGAGGCCGACCAGACGATCCTCATCTTCGACCTCGGCGGCGGCACGTTTGACGTGTCCGTGCTCGAGATCGGCGACGGCGTGTTCGAGGTCAAGGCGACCGCGGGTGACAACCACCTCGGCGGCGACAACTTCGACAAGGCGCTCGTCGACTGGCTCGTGAGTGAGTTCAAGAAGTCTCAGGGCATCGACCTGAGCGCCGATCCGATGGCGCTGCAGCGGCTCTACGAGGCAGCTGAGAAGGCCAAGATCGAGCTCTCCACCACGCAGGAGACGCAGATCAACCTCCCGTTCATCACTGCGGACTCCTCGGGCCCCAAGCACCTGGACACCCGGCTGACCCGGGCCAAGCTCAACGAGCTGACGAGCACCCTGCTCGACCGTACGGTCGCGCCGGTTCGCCAGGCGCTCGATGACGCCAAGGAGAAGGGCGCGGCCACGATCGACCACGTCGTGCTCGTCGGCGGCATGACCCGTATGCCGTCCGTGCAGGAGAAGGTCAAGGAGCTGACCGGCAAGGAGCCGCACCGGGGCGTCAACCCCGATGAGGTCGTCGCCGTCGGCGCCGCGATCCAGGCTGGTGTCCTCGCCGGCGACGTCAAGGACGTGCTGCTGCTCGACGTCACCCCGCTCACCCTCGGTATCGAGACCAAGGGCGGCGTGATGACCAAGCTGATCGAGCGCAACACCACCATCCCGACCCGCAAGTCCGAGGTCTTCTCGACCGCGGAGGACAACCAGCCGAGCGTGGAGATCCACGTCCTGCAGGGCGAGCGCGAGATGGCGACCTACAACAAGTCCCTCGGCAAGTTCCAGCTCACCGGCATCCCGCCGGCGCCGCGAGGCATCCCGCAGGTCGAGGTCGCCTTCGACATCGACGCCAACGGCATTCTCAACGTGTCGGCCAAGGACCTCGGCACCGGCAAGGAGCAGAAGATCGAGATCCGCTCCGGCTCCGGGCTCTCCGATGACGAGATCAAGCGGATGGTCACCGACGCCGAATCCCACGCCGAGGATGACAAGCGCCTGCGCGAGCTGGCCGAGGCTCGCAACAACGGCGAGAACGCGGCCTACCAGGCCGAGCGTCAGCTCTCAGAACTGGGTGAGACGGTCGACGCCTCCTCCAAGGAGGAAATCGAGACGGCGATCAAGGCGGTCCGTGAGAGCCTGACCTCTGAGGACGCCGAGGACATCAAGACCAAGACCGACACGCTGCAGTCCGCCTTCCACAAGGTCTCCGAGGCGATGTACCAGCGCGCCCAGGAGCAGCAGGAGGCCACCTCGGAGAACGGCGGCGGGTCCGCCCACGGAACCGGGTCGGGCAACGGCGCCGGTGCCGAGGAGGACGTGGTCGATGCCGAAGTTGTGGATGAGAAGAAGTAATGCGCGACCCACGGATTCATGGGATCCCGGAGCCGGCCAACGCGGCTGGTTCCGGGGCTCCGGTTGACGCTGCTGACAGCCCCGAGACGGCATCATCGTCCGGCGCCGGGACTGCTTCGCGACCGGCACCGGCCGGTGATGCCACCGCAGGACTCGTGGCTGATGCGGAGGCTCCGGCGGTTTCTGGGGACGGCTCCGGGGAGCCTGAAGCCGTGGCTGCTGACGCGGAGCGGGAGCCCGAAGTGCTCGACGTTGACGCTGTCGTTGATGTCGCTGCTCTGAGTGAGCAGGCGGCGAAGGCTCAGGAGTATCTGGAGCTGGCGCAGCGGACGCGGGCGGAGTTCGACAATTACCGCAAGCGGGCGGTGCGCGAGGCCAAGGCGGCGCAGGAGCGTGGCGCGATGAAGCTCGCGCTCGAGCTGCTGCCGGCGATTGACAACCTCGATCGGGCGCTGGCGCATGCCGCCAGCACCGAGGAGAACGGGGACGGATCGCTGATCGCCGGAATCAAGCATGTCCACTCCGATCTGCTCGCTGCGCTCAAGCGGGCCGAGATCGAGCCCTACTCGCCGGACGGGGAGCCGTTCGATCCCCAGTACCACGAGGCCGTGGCGCAGCAGCCGATCGAGGGCGCCGAGCCGGGCACGGTGGTCGAGGTCTACCAGCGGGGCTACCGCCGGGGCGAGAGCGTGCTGCGTCCCGCGCGCGTGGTCGTCGCCGGGTAGCGGGGGGTCGCCATGGCTGACCGGCCCGACTACTACAAGGTCCTCGGGGTAGGCAAGAACGCCTCAGACGCCGAGATCAAGAAGGCCTACCGCAAGCTGGCGCGTCAGTACCACCCAGACACCAACGCCGGGGACAAGCAGGCCGAGGAGCGCTTCAAGGAGATCTCCCAGGCCCATGACGTCCTATCCGACGCGGACAAGCGCAAGGCGTATGACCGCGGCGGGATGTTCGGCGGTCTCGGCGGCGCGGGCGGCTTTGGCGCGGGCGGCTTCGATCCGTCCTCCTTCGGCGGTGTCGGAGACATCATCTCGGACCTGTTCGGCCGTGCCGGGGGCGGCGCCGGGCGAGGCGGAGCCGGAGGCGTGCGCAGCGGACCCCAGCGCGCAGCACGTGGTCGAGATCTCGAGACGGAGGTCTCGCTGAGCTTCGAGCAGGCGGTCAGCGGCGCCCAGGTTCCGCTCGCCGTGCCGACCTCCCAGCCGTGCCCGACCTGCAACGGCTCGGGCGCCAAGCCCGGCACCACCCCGCGGGTCTGCCCGGTCTGCAACGGCCGGGGCCTCGAGTCCCAGAGTCAGGGGATCTTCTCGATGTCGCAGCCGTGCTCCAACTGCCACGGCTCGGGAACCGTGATCGACGATCCGTGCGCGACGTGCAACGGTTCCGGCGCCCAGCGGTCCGTGCGCCGGATGCGCGTCAACGTTCCCGCCGGGGTCAAGGACGGGAGTCGCATCCGGTTGGCCGGCAAGGGCGAGCCGGGTCTGCGCGGCGCGGACCCCGGGGACCTGTACGTGATCACCCGGGTCGCCGAGTCGCCGGTGTTCAAGCGCAACGGGGACAACCTCGAGGTCGAGGTTCCCCTCACGATCCCCGAGGCGATCCGAGGCGGGGTCATCGAGGTTCCGACGCTCAACGGCTCCAAACGCCTGCGAGTCGCGGCCGGCACCAAGCACGGCACCGTGCAGCGACTGCGCGGCGAGGGTCCGCAGCGGCTCGGCGGCAAGGGCAGCGGCGATCTGCACTATCGCTTCGTGATCGACGTCCCGGCGGCGCTGTCCCCTGAGCAGTCCGCGGCGGTCGACAAGCTGTCGGAGGTGATGAACGGCAATCCTCGCGAACGGCTGTTCAGCGCGACCGCCGGAGGAACGGTCTGATGGCGACCCGCCGGGTGCGCACGACCCGGATCGAGGTCTCCTCGGACCGCGGCGTGTTCATGATCTCGGTCGCAGCCGAATTGGCCGAGATGCATCCGCAGACCCTGCGGATGTACGAGTCCCGGGGGCTGATCGAGCCCAAGCGCTCGCCCAAGGGCACCCGTTTGTACTCCCAGCAAGACGTCGACCGGCTGCGGCGCATCCAGGAGATGACCGCCGAACTGGGGATGAACTTGGCCGGCGTGGAACGGGTCTTCGAGCTCGAGGAGAAGCTCGCGGCGATGACGCGAAAGCTCGCCGGTCTCGAGCGGCGCGCGCGCGAGCTGGCCGCCGAGGTGGAGCGGCTGGAGAGCGTGCGCCGCGAATTGCGAGCCGAGATCGTGCCCTACGTGCGCGGCGGCGCGCTCGTCCGCCACGCCGACCTGCAGCGGCTGAATCTCCGCAGGCCCGGCGGTTAGAGCTAGCGCATCCCCGCGTCGACCGGTGAGTACCGGCGCGCCGGTATGCAACGATCCGACCGGGGAGCGGGGAACGCCGAGAACGTCGAACAGGAGTCGCGCTGTGGTCACGCATTGCTGGGGTAGGAGGCACGGGCAACGCACCGCGCTGCTCGTCGTCTTCATCCTCGCGCTCGCCGCGCAGACGGCGGCGGCCTCCGGACCGGCCGCTTCGATCGCCCGGTTGGGCGCCGCGCCGGCTACCCAGCGGCTGTCGCTGATGCTCCCGCTGCGGGCCAACATCGCCGGGCTCGAGCGTCTGGCCACGGCGGTCAGCACCGTCGGGTCGCCTGAGTACGGACAGTTCTCGCCGATCGACACGCTCGCGCGTCGCTACGGCGCGTCGGCGCCGGTCCAGGCCCGCGTGCTGCGTTTCCTGCGTCACGCCGGCGCGAGCGGCGCCAGGATCGATCGCACCGGCCTGTTCGCAGAGGCGACCATGACCGTGACCTCCGCCGAGCGCGCGTTCGGGACCGCCCTGTCGCGCTACCTGGGCGCGCGAGCCGCGCGCTTCGTTGCGCCCGCCTCGGGTCCCCGGCTGCCCGCCGCCCTGCAGGGCGCGGCGACCGGCGTGGTCGGCCTCGACACACGGCCGGTGTTCGCCAGTCACCCCAGCATCGCGCACTTGAATCGGTTGGCGCATACCTCCGGGCAGTTTGGCGCCGACACGTTCTCCGGTTACCAATCGCGATCGGGCACGCCCAGCGGGTGCGCGGGTGCGATCGCGGACCGTGGCTTCACGCCCAACCAGTACCTGACCGCCTACGACTTCGCCGGCCTGCAGGCCGCGGGGGCGACCGGCGCCGGTGAGCGGGTGGCCCTGATCGAGATCGACGGCTACCGGTATTCGGATATCACGAGTTTCGCCAGCTGCTTCGGGCTCGCCGTGCCGGCCGTCAACGGCTACGGGGTCAACCTCGCCCGTCCGCTCGCGCCCGGCGGAGAGAGCACGCTCGACCTCGAGGTGCTCGACGCCGCCGCGCCCGGCCTGAAAGCGATCGACGTCTACGAGTCCCACAATCAGGCCTCGGACGTGCTGCGTTCGCTGACCGCCCCGCTGCAGAACGGCAGCCGCGTCCCCGAGGTCATCTCGGCCTCGCTGGGGACCTGTGAGCCGGCGCTGGCACTGGCCATCGGCGCCGGCGGGGTGCGCGCCGTCGAGGGCGAGCTCGCGCTCTCCACGGCATCCGGCATCTCGGTCCTGGCTGCGTCCGGTGACACCGGATCGAGCGACTGCATCGGACGCAACGGCCCGATCGCCGCGCTGGCGGTCAACTTCCCGTCCTCCTCCCCGTATGTGACCGGGGTCGGCGGCACCAACCTCGCGCTCAGCCCGACCAATCAGATCGCCCAGCAGCAGGTGTGGAACGACGCCCCCTACAACGTCGGCGCCGGGGGCGGCGGCCTGAGCCGGCTGTTCTCCCGGCCCTCCTACCAGAAGGGCTTCCTGGCCGCGCCCCACCGTGGCGTTCCGGACGTCGCGCTGCTGTCGGACCCGTTGCCCGGCTACGCGGTCTACTGCACGGCTCAGGACTGTCTGCAGGGCGGGCCGGGTCCGTGGATCTCCGTCGGTGGGACGAGCGCGGCGACGCCGCTGCTCGCCGGCGGCCTGGCGCTCGTGGACCAGATCCTGCGCTTGCACCAGAAGCAGAACCTCGGTTCGGCGAACTCGGTGCTGTACGGGATCGCCCGGCGTGATCCCGCCGCAGGGGTGTTCGCCGATCTCAGCGGGAGTGACAACGACCTCGGCGCCGTGCTGCCCGCCGGCAACAAGAAGCCGCTCGGATGTTGCGCGGCCACGCCTGGCTATGACCTGGCCACCGGCCTGGGCGGCGTCGATCTCGGCAAGCTCGCCTTTCTCGCCGTGGCCGCCCAGCCGGCGATCGCCACGGTCGGGATCTCGGTGGCGCCTCAGCGCGTGGTCGCCCAACGGACGCTGGTGGCCCGAGTCAGCTGCTCGCGCCGCTGTCTGGTCTCGGCGGACGCAACGATCCGAGCGCCGCGCGCGCGTCCGATCCGGGTCTTCTCCCAGCGTCACCTGCTGCTGGGCAGGGGATCGCGCCAGGTGACGCTACACCTGACCCGCGCGGAGACCGTCACGATCAGCGCGGCGCTGCGTCGTCGCCAGCCGGTCTATGCGTATGTGCACAGCGTGCTCAGTGACTCGGGCAACAACGTCGAGGGGTCCAGCCGGGCTCATCGGCTGCGCATCACCGGCTGACCATCGGCTGCAGTCATGTGAGGCAAGCCCCCGGGCGTGGTGGCGCGGGGAGGTGGCGCCACGCCTGATCGGATCCCTTGCCAGAGCGCTCGCGACCTGCGATAATCTTAGTCACATCGACTGAGATTTATCGAGAGTTCGGAATCGCTCATGCAACCAGATCGTTTCACCATCAAATCCCAAGAGGCGTTGCAGGCCGCACAGGAGCTGGCCGATCAGCGCCATAACCCACAGACCACACCGGAGCACCTGCTGGCGGTGCTGCTGGAGCAGGACGGCGGGATCGTGGTGCCGGTGCTGCGCAAGCTCGGTGTCGAGCCGGCGGTGATCCGCGCCGAGGACAACCGCGCCTTGGCCGCGCTGCCCACCCTGACCGGCGCCGGAAGCGGCCCGGCTGGGGACCCGGCCGGTGGCTCCAGCGAGCTGGTCCAGATCCTCCGCGCTGCTGAGGCGGAGATGCGCGAGCTCTCCGACGAGTATGTGTCCACCGAGCATCTGCTGCTCGCCCTGTCCGACCATCCCGGCCCGGCGGGCGACGCGCTGCGCGCCGGTGGTGCCACCCGTGAGTCGCTGGGCAACGCACTGGGCGAGGTCCGCGGCTCGCACCGGGTGACCGACCAGAGCCCCGAGGAGAAGTTCCAGGCCCTTGAGAAATACGGTCGCGACCTCACCGAGGCCGCCGCCCAGGGCAAGCTGGACCCGGTCATCGGGCGAGACGACGAGATCCGCCGCGTGATCCAGGTCCTCTCCCGTCGAACCAAGAACAACCCCGTTCTGATCGGGGAGCCCGGCGTCGGCAAGACGGCCATCGCCGAGGGGCTGGCTCAGCGAATCGTCTCCGGTGACGTGCCCGAGGGGTTGCGTGACCGCCGGGTCATCTCGCTCGACGTGGGCGCCCTGATCGCCGGCTCCAAGTACCGCGGTGAGTTCGAGGACCGGCTCAAGGCGGTGCTGAAGGAGATCGCCGACGCGCAGGGCACGGTCATCCTGTTCATCGACGAGCTGCACACGATCGTCGGGGCCGGGGCCGCCGAGGGAGCCGTCGATGCGGCCAATCTGCTCAAGCCGATGCTCGCCCGCGGAGAGCTGCGTGCCGTCGGCGCGACCACCCTGGACGAATACCGCAAGCACATCGAGAAGGACGCCGCACTCGAGCGCCGCTTCCAGCCGGTGTACGTCGGCGAGCCCAGTGTGCAGGACACGATCGCGATCCTGCGCGGGCTCAAGGAGCGCTATCAGGTCCACCACAAGGTCCGCATCCAGGATTCCGCGCTCGTCGCGGCGGCCACGCTCGGTCATCGCTACATCGCCGATCGCTTCCTGCCCGACAAGGCGATCGACCTCGTGGACGAGGCCGCCTCGCGGATCCGAATGGAGATCGATTCCAAGCCGACCGAGATCGACGAGGTCGACCGGCACATCATGCAGCTCGAGATCGAGCTGCAGTCGCTCGGCGACGATGACGATCCGGGGACCGCGGCGCGGCGCGAGCAGCTCGAGCGCTCGCTCGCGGAGGAGCGCGAGACGTCGGCGGCAATGCACGCCGAGTGGGAAGCCGAGAAGGCCAGCCTGGGTGCTGTTGCCGATCTGCAGGAGCAGCTGGAGACGGCCCGCACCGAGCTCGAGCGCGCCCAGCGCGAGGCTGACCTCGGGCGTGCGGCCGAGCTCCAGTACGGAACCATTCCCGAGCTCGACAAGGCCCTGGCCGCGGCCGAGAGCGCCGAGGCGACGGCCGAGATCCCGGTCGCACGCTTCCTCAAGGATGTCGTCGATGCCGATGACGTGGCCGAGATCGTCGCCAAGTGGACCGGCGTGCCCGTCACCCGGCTGCTGGAGGGCGAGATCGAGAAGCTCGTGCACATGGAGGATCGCCTGCATCAGCGGGTGATCGGCCAGAACGAGGGGGTCGTCGCCGTGGCCAGTGCCCTGCGCCGTTCCCGGGCCGGCCTGCAGGACCCCGATCGTCCGATCGGCACCTTCCTGTTCCTCGGCCCGACCGGCGTCGGCAAGACCGAGCTGGCCCGCGCGCTGGCCGAGTTCATGTTCGACACCCAGGAGGCGATGATCCGGATCGACATGTCGGAGTACATGGAGAAGCACGCGGTCTCGCGGCTGGTGGGGGCGCCTCCCGGCTACGTCGGCTACGAGGAGGGCGGCCAGCTGACCGAGGCGGTCCGCCGCCGTCCCTACTCGGTGGTCCTGCTCGACGAGATCGAGAAGGCCCATCCGGATGTCTTCAACGCATTGCTGCAGGTGATGGACGACGGGCGGCTGACCGACGGACAGGGCCGCACGGTGTCGTTCAAGAACACGGTGCTGATCATGACCTCGAACATTCCGGGGGGCCGCGCCGGTGTCGAGGCGCACTTCAGGCCGGAGTTCGTCAACCGGCTCGATGACATCGTCGAGTTCGCCGCATTGACCCGTGAGCAGATCGGCTCGATCGTCGACCTGCAGGTGACCGGCGTCGTGCGCAGGGTCGCCGAGCGGGACATCGGACTGCAGCTGAGCGATGACGCGCGCGAGCTGATCGGAAACCTCGGGTATGACCCGACGTACGGCGCGCGCCCGCTCAAACGGGTCATCCAGAAGCGCCTGGTCGATCCGCTCGCGCTGGCGATCCTCGAGGGCCGCTTCACGGCCGGGGACACCGTGGCGGTCGGCGCCGCCGACGGCGAGCTGACCCTCCAGCGCGCCCCGGCATCGGCGCCCGCGGCGCCCGTCTGAGTCAGGCGCGGCGAAAGGTCCGCACCGAGAGCGGCACGAACACGAGCAGCAGCGCGGCCATCCAGACCAGCGTCCCGAGCGCCGGCCCGGCCGCCGCGCCGTCCCCGACGGTCAGCGCGCGGACCGCGTTGACGACGAGGGTGACCGGGTTGACGTCCGCGAAGGCGTGCACGACGCCCGGCATCGAGGCCGTCGGCACGAACGCCGAGGACGCGAAGGTCAGCGGGAAGACCCAGATGAAGCCGGCCGACTGGGCCGTCTCGGGGTTCTTGACCGCCAGCCCGACGAATGCGCTGATCCAGGAGAACACGTAGGAGAACCCGAGCACGAGCCCAAACGCGAGCGCGGCATCCCAGACCGGCTCGCTCGGGCGGAACCCGACGAGCAGGCCGACGAGCAGCATCACGATCAGGGTGAGTACGTTGACGACCAGGTCGGCCACGGTGCGCCCGATCAGCACCGCGGAGCGTGCCATCGGCAGCGACCGGAACCTGTCGACCACGCCGGCGGCGAGATCCTCGGTGATCCCCAGGCCGGTGATCAGCGAACCGAAGATCGCGGTCTGGACGATGATCCCGGGGATCAGGAAATTGACGTAGGAGACGTGTCCGGTGTGGATCGCCCCGCCGAACACGTACCGGAACAGCAGTACGAAGATGACCGGCTGTACGAACGAGAAGACGACGTACATCGGCCGTCGCAAGGTCTTGCGCAGTTGTCGGCCGGCGAGCACGCGGCTGTCGGAGATCACGTCGGCGAGCCCGAGGCGAGGTGACGGGTCCAGGGTCACGGTGCTCATGCGGCCTCCGGCAGGCGTTCGGGATCGGCGCGGTCGTCGCCGGCGGGACGGCCGGTCAGTGAGAGAAAGACGTCGTCGAGGCTCGGACGGTGCAGCTCGATCGCCGCGATCGCAAGCTGGTGGGCATCGAGCCGGCGCAGCGCGGCGGCCGATGCCCCGGGGTCGGCAACGGGGAGGCGCACCTCGCCGGCGGCGAGATCGACCGCCGGCGCCTCGCCGGTCGAGAGATCGGACAGCAGCTCGGCGGCCTCGCGGGCCTGATCGGGGTCCGCCATGCGGACGGCGAGCACTTCGGTGCCCACGGTCGCCTTGAGCTGCGCCGGAGTGCCCTCGGCAACCAGGCCGCCACGGTCGATGACGGCGATCCGCTGCGCGAGCCGGTCGGCCTCGTCGAGGTGCTGCGTGGTCAACAGGACGGTGGTTCCGTCACGCCGCATCTCGTCGATCACGCCCCAGAGCTCCAGCCGCGAGCGGGGGTCAAGGCCGGTGGTCGGCTCGTCGAGCAGCAGCACCGGTGGCCGCCCGGACAGGCTCGCGCCCAGATCCAGTCGCCGGCGCATCCCGCCCGAGTAGGTCGACACCCGGCGGTTGGCCGCCTCGGCGAGCCCGAAGCGCTCCAGCGCCTCGGCGGCGCGGAGGCGTGCCTCGCGCGCTGGGAGCCGGTACAGCCGGCCGATCATCTCGAGGTTCTCGCGCCCGGTCAGCTCGCCGTCGACCGCGGCCGACTGTCCCGCCAGGCCGATGCGCCGCCGGACGGCGAGCGCGTCGGTGACGACGTTGTGGCCGAGTACGGCCGCGGTGCCGACGGTGGGGCGCAGCAGGGTGGAGAGGATCCGGACCAGCGTCGTCTTGCCGGCGCCGTTGGGGCCGAGCAGTCCCAACACGGTGCCGGCCGCGACGTGCAGGTCGAGCCCATCGAGCGCGGTCACCGTTCCGAACGTCATGCCCAGCCCGCGTACCTCGATCGCGGGCGCGTCGGCCTCAGTCACGCCTGCCTCCCAGATTGGTCTGTTTGTAGTCCTGCCACTCCTCCCACAGGGCGGGCATCCGCGATTCCCACCACGCGTAGAAGGCGTCCAGCTCCTGCAGCCTCGCTCTCCGGGCCGGGGGAGCGCCGGCGAGCGCTTCAAGCCCCTGCGCGAGCAGCGCGCGGACCTCGCCGATGCCCTGGTCGCGCACCTGCTCGTCCCAGGCCTCGGGTCGCAGGCGGAAGCGGTCGGCCCGCTCGCCGCGGATGTGGAGCCGGTCGACCAGACGGGCGCGGACCAGAGCTCCGGTGGCGCCGCTGATCGACCCCGCACTCGCGTCCATGGCCGCGCCGAGCTGCGCCGCGGTCTGCTCGACCGGATCGCAGACGAGCAACCAGCCGAGCACGCGGCCGGTCATGCGCGTCATGCCGTAGGACGAGGAGATCCACGCGCCGGTCGCATCGACGAAGCGCCAGAGCGGGTCGTCCACGTTATTCATCTCATTCATGTAATTCAGACAATACTGAAACTACAGTGCGAGTGTCAAGGCTCGGGGCCGCCTCGGAAAGATTGGATCAGGCCAGGCTCAGATCCGATAGAAGTGGGCGTCCGTCGTCCAACGCAGAGGAGAGCAGATGCCCACCTACATCATGCTGACCACGCTGAACCCCGACGGGGTGCAGACGATCAAGAACAATCCGGGGCGCATCAAGGAGGTCAACCGTGAGATCGAGCAGCTCGGCGCGACCGTCAAGGCGCAATGGGCGACGCTCGGCCAGTTCGACTTCATCAACGTCGTCGAGGCGCCGGATGAGCAGACCATCGCGCGCGTTTCGCTCGAACTCGGCTCGCGCGGCACCGGCAAGTACGAGACCCTGACGGCGATCCCGATCGACGATTTCATCAGCGCGATCTGAGCGCGTCTGAGACAGGCCGATTGAGTGTCATCACGCGTTCTCGTCCTTGGCGCAGGGGCACGCGAGCATGCGCTCGTGCACGCGCTCCTGCGCGCCCCTTCGGCCCCGGAGGTTCTATGCGCACCGGGGAACGCCGGGATCGCCGGCGAGGTCGCGATCCCGGACGCTGGGCTCGACGCCGCAGACCGGGCCGCGGTCGTCGCGCTGGCCCAGCGTGAGCGGGTCGACCTCGTGGTCGTCGGGCCCGAGGTGCCGCTGGTGGCCGGCGTCGCCGATGCGCTCGCCGCGGCCGGCATACGCTGCTTCGGGCCGCGCGCCGGCGCCGCCCGTCTGGAGGGGTCCAAGGCGTTCTGCAAGGAGGTGATGGTCGCGGCCGGGGTGCCCACCGCCGCCTACGCAGTCGTGACCGACGTCGACTCGGGCATGGCCGCGGTCCCCGGCTACCCGGTGGTGATCAAGGCCGACGGCCTGGCCGCCGGCAAGGGGGTGATCATCGCCCTTGACGCGACGCAGGCACGGGCGGCGCTGACCGAGCTGCTGGTCGAACATCGCTTCGCCACCGAACAGGTGGTGGTGGAGGCATTCCTCGACGGCGCCGAGCTCTCGCTGCTCGCCCTGTGCGACGGCGAGACCGCACTACCGCTCGCCTCGGCGCAGGACTACAAGCGCATCTTCGATGGCGACCAGGGACCCAACACCGGCGGCATGGGGTCCTACTCGCCGGTGCCGGCGGTCGACGAGGCACGTGCGCGGGAGATCTGCGCCATCGTGCACCAGCCCGTGCTCGACGAGCTCGCCCGCCGTGGTACGCCGTTTCATGGCGTGCTCTACGCGGGACTGATGATGACCGCGGACGGGCCCAGCGTGCTCGAGTTCAACGTCCGTTTCGGTGACCCGGAGACCCAGGCCATCCTCCCCCGCCTGGAGACCGATATCGCCGAGTTGCTCGACGCCGCCTGCACCCCGGGGGGGCTGCGTGGTGCGCGTGTGGCGTGGCGTCCGGAGACCGCGGTGACCGTCGTGCTGGCCAGCGCCGGTTATCCGGAGTCGAGCTCGAGCGGGGACCCGATCTCCGGCCTCGATCGCGTCGCGTCGGGCGTGTCGGTGACCCACGCGGGGACCGCCGCCGGTCCGGGCAATGGGCAGATCGTCACCGCCGGCGGACGGGTGCTCAGCGTGACCGCGCTCGGCGTCGACGCCGCTGATGCCCGCGCAGCGGCCTATGCTGCTGCGGACATGATCGAGTTCAACGGATGCCAGCTGCGCCGCGACATCGCCCTGGGGGCCGTGCGATGAGCGAGGATCCGACCCCACCCGGCCCCGGCACCCGGCCGCTCGTCCCGGCCGGTGCCCAGTCCGACGAGACGACCGAGATGGCGGCCGCTGCCAACGGCGAGGCGATGGCCGAGACCGCCGCGGACATCGAGGATCTCGACACCGATGCGCCCCGGGTCGGGATCGTCATGGGGTCAAAGAGCGATCTGCCCGCGATGGAGAAGGCCGAGGCCGAGCTGACCGCGCGCGGCATCTCCTCCGAGACCCGCGTCATGTCGGCCCACCGCGATCCCGACACGGTCGCCGACTACGCAAAGAACGCGCGCATGCGCGGCCTGCGCGTCATCATCGCCGGCGCTGGCCTGTCGGCCGCGCTGCCGGGTGTCGTCGCCGCGCACACCGACCTGCCGGTGATCGGTGTTCCGCTGACCAGCAAGACGTCTGTGGCCGGTGGCCTGGATGCGCTGCTGTCGATCGCCCAGATGCCCCCGGGCGTTCCGGTGGCCTGCGTCGGGGTCGACAACGCGCGCAACGCGGCCGTCCTGGCGGCAAGGATCCTGGACGCCTGAGCGTGATCAGGCGGGACAGGGAACCGGCTCGGCCGGGTGCGTCAGGTCCTGGATGTACTGCGCGATCACGGCCGAGGACAAGCGCCGGCGGCGCGGTGCCGCGTGCGTTGTGGTCGGGGTCTGCGAGGTCTGAATCTGGTTCGGCATGTCTTCCTCACTGCGCGCCGTTGTACGATGAGTACCGTACGATAGCAAACGTACGACGAGCGTCGTACAATCACCATTAGAGGCCGATGTCCATTCAGACTCCCGAACCGATCGCCCACCCACTCCGCGGCGAGCTCGAGCTCAGCGCTGTGCTGCACGCGCTCAGCGATCCCGTGCGGCTGATGATCGTCGCCGAGCTCGCCAAGGGCGACGGCGCCTACACGTGTGGCAGCTTCGCACTGCCGGTCACCAAGTCCACCTGCACGCACCATTTCAAGGTGCTGCGCGAGGCCGGCCTGATCCAGCAGCGCCAGCAGGGCACGACACGTTTGAACACGCTGCGCCGCGACGATCTCGAGTCGCGTTTCCCCGGGCTGCTGGCGACGATCCTCGCCGCCGCCGGCGATCCCTCCGTCGCCGTCGCCGAGGCCGTCTAGCTCGCCGTCCGGTGATCGCACGCTACACCCGGCCCGAGCTGGCCTCTATCTGGTCTGACCAGGCCCGCTTCGAAGCCCTGCGCGAGGTGGAGGTTGCCGCCTGCGAGGAAATGGACGGGCCAACGGCACAGGAGCTCGAGGCGATCCGGGCGGCCACGTTCAGCGTTGACGCGATCGCCGAACGCGAGCGGGTCACCGACCATGACGTGGCCGCCTTCGTGGACGTCCTATCGGAGTCCGCCGGGGCTGCGGGGAGATGGATCCACTACGGACTGACCTCCAGTGACGTGCTCGACACCGGGCTCGCGCTCCAGATCAAGCGCGTCGGCGACTACGTGCTGCCCGACGCCCGCCGGCTGGTCGAGGTGCTCGCCGCCCGCGCCCGTGAGCACGTCGCGACCCTGTGCGTGGGGCGGACACACGGCATCCACGCCGAGCCGACCACATTCGGGATCAAGCTGGCCGGCTTCGCGTTTGAGGCGGAGCGCAACCGGGTGCGTCTGGAGCGCGCGTTCGCCCAGGCCTGCGTCGGGGCGGTGTCGGGTGCGGTCGGAACCTACTCGGCGACCTCCCCCGAGTTCGAAGCGCGCGTTTTGGGGCGGCTGGCGCTCGAGCCCGAGCCGGTCTCCACACAGGTCGTGGCCCGCGACCGCCATGCCGAGCTGCTGAGCGCGATCGCACTCGCCGGCGCCGGACTGGAACGCTTTGCCACCGAGCTGCGCCATCTCGCCCGCACCGAGGTCGGCGAGGTGCGCGAGCCATTCGGCTCGGGGCAGAAGGGCTCGAGCGCGATGCCCCACAAACGCAATCCGATCAAGTCCGAGCAGATCTCGGGCCTGTCCCGCGTGCTGCGCGGCAACGCCCAGGCGGCGCTGGAGAACGTCGCGCTCTGGCACGAGCGCGACATCTCGCACTCGTCAGTCGAGCGGATCATCCTGCCCGACTCCACCGGTCTGCTCGACCACCTGCAGCGCCGCACGATCGCGCTCGTGGAGGGCATGGTCGTCGATGAGCGGCGCATGCGCGAGAACCTCGAACTCACCTACGGAGCGCTGTTCTCCCAACGCGTGCTGCTCGCCCTGGTGGCGCGCGGACAGACCCGCGACAACGCCTATCGGATCGTGCAGCGCCTCGCTCAGCGGGCGCTCGATGAGCGGGTGGCGCTACGTGGACTGCTCGCTTCCGACCCCGCCGGCGAGGGACTCGATCTGAACGCGGTGTTCGACTATTCGCCTTACGTCGTGCACGCCGAGACGATCGTCGGACGCCTGCAGGGAATCGTCGGGGTCAATCGCTAGCATCGCCGCCGTGGCTGCCGCCCTCTCCGATCTCACCCTGCTCGCCTCGGGCAAGGTCCGGGAGATCTACGAAATGTCCGATCGCGAGCTGCTGCTCGTCGCCTCGGATCGGATCTCGACCTATGACGTGGTCCACCCGACGCCGATCCCCGACAAGGGCAGCGTCCTCACCGGCCTGTCGACCTTCTGGTTTGAACGCACCGCGGAGATCGTGCCCAACCATCTCGTGTCGGTCACCGACGGCCTCCCCGCGGAGGCGCGCGGCCGGGGGATGCGGGTCAAGAAGCTCGAAATGCTCAGCGTCGAGTGCGTTGTGCGCGGCTACATCACCGGATCGGGATGGAAGGACTACCAGGCCACCGGCGCGGTTTCGGGGATCGAGCTGCCGCCCGGGCTGCGCGAGTCCGACCAGCTGCCCGAGCCGCTCTTCACGCCCTCCACCAAGGCCGACGTCGGACACGACGAGGCAATCGACTTCGAGGGCGCCGTCGCGCTGATCGGCGATCGCGCGCTGGCCGAGCGTGTTCGCGACATCTCGCTGGCTCTCTACACCCACGCCGCCGAACACGCCCGGGAGCGCGGCATCATCCTGGCCGACACGAAATTCGAGCTCGGTCTCGACGCTGACGGCACGCTGACGATCGGCGACGAGGTCTGCACCCCGGACTCCTCACGCTTCTGGCCCGCCGATGGTTATGAGCCCGGCCACGGCCAGCCGAGCTTTGACAAGCAGTTCGTCCGTGACTGGGCGTCCTCGACGGGCTGGGATCGCAACCCGCCGGCACCGCCGATCCCCGACGAGGTCGTCGCCCGCACGCGCGAGAAGTACGTCGAGGCCTACGAGCGAGTCACCGGGTCCTCGTTTGCGCAGTGGCGCGAGCGCACCGGGAGCTGACCAGCGGTCGTGCGCGCCCGCGTTCTCGTCACCCCCAAGTCAGGGATCCTCGACCCGCAGGGCCAGGCCGTGGAACGGGCGCTCCCGGCGCTCGGCTTCACCGGCGTGCGCAACGTCCACGTCGGCCGCCTGATTGAACTCGACGTCGAGGACCCGGCGAGGTTGCCGGAGATGTGCGAGCGGCTGCTGACCAACCCGTTGATCGAGGACTACGAGATCGTCGATGCCGGCGTGGACGGGGGATCCAGCCGCTCGTGAAGTTCGGCGTCGTCCGCTTCCCCGGCTCCTGTGACGAGGTCGACGCCCAGCTCGCGGCCCAGCGGGTGGGAGAGGCGGTGATCCTCTGGCACGGGGACCGGGATCTGCAGGGTGTCGACACGGTGATCGTCCCCGGCGGGTTCTCCTACGGTGACTACCTGCGGGTTGGAGCGATCGCCCGCTTCGCGCCCGTCATGGAGTCGGTCGCGGCCTTCGCCGCCGAGGGCGGATTCGTGCTCGGGATCTGCAACGGCTTTCAGGTCCTGTGCGAAGCCGGGCTCCTGCCCGGGGCGCTGCTGCCCAACACGTCGCTGCGCTTCATCTTTCGCCAGGTCGAACTGGATGTCGCCCGAGCCGATTCTCCCTTCACGCGCGACTGCATCCGTGACCGGTCGCTCTCGATCCCCGTCAAGCACACGACCGGCCGCTACTTCGCCCCCGAGGCCGAGCTCGAACGCATGGAAGCCGCCGGTCAGGTGCTGCTGCGCTACGCCCCGGGGCACAACCCCAACGGCTCGCGGCACGACATCGCCGGGGTGTGCAACGCCGCCGGCAACGTGTTCGGGCTGATGCCCCACCCGGAGCACGCGGTCGACCCGCTGACCGGCTCGACCGACGGACTGGGAATCTTCACCTCGCTGCGCGCGGCCGTGGCCGACCGGGTCCCGGCCTGACCGGTGACTGTCGCGGCCCGACATCGCGAGCTCGGTCTCACCGACGCCGAGTACGACCTGATCCTCCAGGGCCTGGAGCGCGTGCCCAGCCCGACCGAGCTGGCCATGCTGTCTCTGATGTGGTCCGAGCACTGCGCCTACAAGCACTCCAAGAAGCTGTTGCGCCGCCTGCCCACCGAGGGCCCGCACGTGCTGATGGGGCCGGGCGAGAATGCCGGTGTGGTCGATGTCGGCGGCGGCCTCGGGCTCGCCTTCAAGGTCGAGTCCCACAACCACCCGAGCGCCGTCGAGCCGTTCCAGGGTGCGGCCACCGGGGTCGGCGGCATCCTGCGCGACGTGTTCGCAGTGGGAGCCCGGCCGATCGCGGTGCTCGACTCCCTGCGTTTCGGCGAACCCACCTCGGAGCGCTCGCGCTATCTGTTGGATCGGGCGGTGGCCGGGATCGGGCATTACGGCAACTCGATCGGCGTCCCGACCGTCGGCGGCGAGATCTACTTCGAGTCCAGCTACGAGCAGAACTGCCTCGTCAACGCGATGTGCCTGGGCCTCGCGCCCCACGAGCGGCTGATCCGCTCGGCCGCTGCCGGCCCGGGGAACATGCTGATCCTGTTCGGCGCGCTCACCGGCCGGGACGGAATCGGCGGCGCCTCGGTGCTGGCCAGCGCCGAGCTCGGGGAGTCCGACGCGGCCAAGCGCCCGTCCGTCCAGATCGGAGATCCGTTCGCGGAGAAGAAGCTGCTCGAGTGCTGCCTGGAGCTGCTGGACTCCGAGCTGCTGGTCTCCCTGCAGGACCTGGGCGCGGCGGGCCTGACGTCCTCGTCGGCTGAGATGGCCAGCAAAGGCGCCGTCGGGCTGGACATCGACATCGCCCGGGTGCCGATGCGCGAGGCCGGCATGGAGCCGTTCGAGGTCATGGTCTCCGAGTCTCAGGAGCGGATGCTGTGCGTGGTCGAGCCGGCTCGGGTCGACGAGGTGCTCGCCGTCTGCGCCCGCTGGGAGACCCTGTCCACGGTGATCGGCGAGGTCAATGACTCCGGCCGGTTGCGGGTGCTGGACGGAGACATCGTCACCGCCGATCTCCCCGTCGGGATCCTCGTCGACGACTGTCCGCTCTACGACCTCGAGCCCGCCGCGCCGACCGAGAGCCTGTACGCGCCGCCGCCGATCGTCCTGCGGAGCGACGCGCAGGCCGAGGCGACGCTGCTCGCCCTGCTGGGCTCGGCCAACCTGGCTTCACGCCGGCCGGTGTTCGAGCAGTACGACCCGGTCGTGCAGTCGCGCACCATGCGACGCCCCGAGGAGGCCGACGCGGCCGTGCTCGCCCTTCCTGACGGCAGTGCGATCGCGGTCTCGATCGACGGCAACGGCCGGCGGGTCGCCTGCGACCCGCGCCGCGGTGCGGCTGAGGCGGTCTACGAATGCGCGGCGAACCTTGCCTGCACCGGCGCCGAGCCGCTTGGACTGACCAACTGCCTGAACTTCGGCAACCCCGAGAAGCCGCACGTGGCCTGGCAGCTCGTCGAGTCGGTGGAGGGCATCGCGCAGGCGTGCACGGCCCTCCAGGTGCCGGTGGTCGGCGGCAACGTGTCGCTGTACAACGAAGCCCCGGCGGGGCCGATCTTTCCCACGCCGGTGATCGGCATGGTCGGCCGCCTGCCCGACGCGGCCCGCGCCGGCCGGCTCGGCTTTGCCGGAGACGGAGACGCGATCGCGCTGGTCGGCTCGCTGCAGGCCGCCTCGTCGGCCGGCTCGGAGCTGTCCAAGCTGCGCGGGGAACCGATCGCCGGGCCGCTGCCCGACCTCGATCCCAAGGCGATCCGGGCCACGCACGCCGTGGTGCGCGATGCCGTGCGCTCCGAGGCACTGGCCAGTGCCCACGATGTCGCCGAGGGCGGCCTCGCCGTCGCCCTGGCCGAGGCCTGCCTGGCGGGCGGGTCGCACGGGATCGGCGCTCACGTCACCCTGCCTGACGGGGTCGATCCGTTCGCCGAGGCCCCAGGACGGGCCTTTGTCGTGTCCGGCTCCAAGGCGGTCCTGGCCGCGCTGCCCGGAGCGACGGTGATCGGCCATGTCGGGGGCGATCGGCTCGCCATCGACGGGCTGCTCGACATCGCAGTTTCCGCGCTATCCGACGCGCGCGAGCGCGGGCTGCTCGGATTCCTGTGACCCCGTTGCTAGCCTTGCCACCAGGCCTCTGAGATGGACTCCCCGCTCGACGACCGCGACGGCCCGCGCGACGAGTGCGGCGTCTTCGGGATCTACGGACCCGGACACGACGTCGCACGACTCACGTATTTCGCCCTGTACGCGCTTCAGCACCGGGGACAGGAGTCGGCGGGCATCGCCACTGCCTCGCGAGGGGGCAACATCATCGCCATCCGCGACCAGGGCCTGGTCTCCCAGGTCTTCGACGAGCACACGCTGCGCTCGTTCGTCGGTGAGATGGCGATCGGCCACGTCCGCTACTCGACGACCGGGTCCTCGGACTGGGAGAACGCCCAGCCGATCGTCCGCGACGATCGTCGCACCCTTGCCCTCGCTCACAACGGGAACCTGATCAACGCTGTCGAGCTGCACGCCGAGCTGCGCGGCCGCCACGTCCCGTTCCGCTCCACCTCGGACTCCGAGATCATCGCCGCGCTGCTGGCGACCCATCCCGCTGAGCGCATCGAAGACGCCGTCGCCGACGTGCTGCCCCGCCTCAAGGGCGCGTTCTCGACCGTCGTGGTCACCGATGAGGCCGTCGTCGCCTTCCGCGATCCCCACGGGTTGCGCCCGCTGGCGCTGGGGATGATCGAGGATCCGGCCGGTGGCCAACCCTCATATTGCGTGGCCAGCGAGTCGTGCGCGTTTGACCTGATCGGCGCGACGTTCCTGCGCGATGTCATGCCCGGGGAGGTCGTCACCCTCACCGAGAAGGGGATCAAGACCCGCCTGGTGGCCGGTGACGAGCGCCATGCCTTCTGCGTGTTCGAGTACATCTACTTCGCACGGCCGGACTCGATGATGGCCGGCACCCGGCTACAGGTCGCCCGGGCCAAGATGGGCGAGATCCTGTGGCGCGAGGCGCCCGTCGAGGCCGACCTGGTGATCCCCGTCCCGGACTCCGGCAACGCTGCCGCGCGCGGCCTGGCGCGCGCCGCCAAGCTTCCCCAGGACGACGGCTTCATCAAGAACCGCTACGTGGCGCGGACGTTCATCCAGCCCGGCCAGGAGTTGCGCCGGCAGGGCCTACGGCTGAAGTTCAACCCGCTGCGCGAGGTGGTCGAGGGGCAGCGGCTGATCGTCGTGGATGACTCGATCGTGCGCGGGAACACCACGCGGCAGATCGTCCAGATGCTGCGTGACGCGGGCGCGGCCGAGGTGCATCTGCGCATCTCCGCGCCCCCGATCAAGCATCCGTGCCACTACGGCATTGACATGTCCACGCGCGAGGAGATGATCGCCCACGGCCGCACGGTCGCCGAGGTGGCCACCGAGGTCGGCGCCGACTCACTGCACTACCTCTCGCTTGCAGGGCGTCTACGCGGCCGTCGGCCAGCGCCGCGAGGACCACTGCGATGCGTGCTTCAGCGGCGAGTATCCGCTGGTCGGCTCCGATCAGGCCAACGGCAAGTTCGCGTTCGAGTCACCGCTCCCGCTGATCCGGGCCTGAGCCCCGCGTGGGCGCCGGACTCGGCGCTATCGTCGGCCGCCCCATGGACCCACGTGACGCGCTTCAGCAGTGGTTTGGCTTTGCCGCGTTCCGGCCCGGACAGGCAGAGGCGGTCGACGCCGGTTTGAGCGACCGCGACGCGCTGGTGGTGATGCCCACCGGGTCGGGCAAGAGCCTGTGCTACCAGTTGCCCGCGCTGATGCGCGATGACCTGACGATCGTCGTCTCGCCTCTGGTTTCGCTCATGCAGGACCAGGTCAGCGCGCTGGAGCGTGTCGCTCCGGGAAGGGTCGGCCTGATCAACGCCCAGCACGGGCCCGAGGCCAACGCGGCGGTTCTGCAACGCGCCCGGGCCGGCGAACTGCGGTTGCTGTACGTGGCTCCGGAGCGGTTCGGCTCCCCCGCCTTCGCGGCGGCGATGGCCGCCTGTCGGGTCGGCCTGTTCGTCGTGGACGAGGCCCACTGCGTCTCGCAATGGGGCCATGACTTCCGCCCGGACTACTTCACCCTGGCGGATGCCGCGACGGCCGTGGGCGCACGGGCCACCCTGGCGCTGACGGCGACCGCCACCCCGACGGTCGCCGACGACATCGTGCGCCGCCTGCACCTGCGCGACCCGGTGCGCATCACGACCGGGTTTGACCGCCCCAACCTCAGCTTCGTCGTCGTCCCGTGTCGCGGCGGTGTCGATAAGGAGCAGCGACTGGCCGCGGCTCTCGGGGAGCCCGACGCGCTGCCGGCGATCGTCTACGCGGGGACCCGAGGGGCCAGCGAGAAGCTGGCCGCCGCCCTGCGCTCGGAGCTGGGCGAGCCGGTCCTCGCCTACCACGCGGGGATGGACCGTGGCAGTCGCGCCGCGGCCCAGGACCGCTTCATGTCCGGGGAGGTGCGGGTGATCGTGGCCACCAACGCCTTCGGCATGGGCATTGACAAGGCCGATGTGCGCACGGTCATCCACGCCTCGGTTCCCGGCTCGTTGGAGGCGTACTACCAGGAGGCCGGCCGTGCCGGTCGTGACGGGCGCCCGGCGCGCTGCCTGCTGTTGGCCGAGCAGCGCGACAAGGGCCTGCACGTGTTCTTCATCCAGCGTTCCAAGGTCTCGCTCGAGGCGCTGCAGCGGGTCGGGGAGAAACTCAACTGGGCCGGCGCCGACGGCCGCTACGACGTCCCGGTGCGCGATCTCGCGGCCCTGATCACCGAGCCCGGCCAGCGCGGCGGGCCGGAGCCCGACGCGGCCCGCGCGGTGATCGGCCACCTCGCCCGCGCCGGGGTCCTCGCGCCCGCTCCCGCGCCCCCTGACCGTGCCGTGGGGCGGATGACCGGCGGCTTTGATCGCCGCGCCGCGGCGCTGTGCATGAGCTCCGCGCGCGAGGCCGAGAACGTGCGCTGGTCGCAATACCGGGCGGTGTGGGCCTACGTGGAGGGATCGCGATGCCGTCGGGAGGCGATGCTCGCCCACTTCGGGGATCCGCGGCGGGGGCCGGCCGAGGTGCCGTGCTGTGACGTGTGCGCGCCGGAGCTGGCGCCCGCGCCACCAGTCCGAGCACCGGCGCACGCGGCGCGGTCGCGCTCGCGCGCCGGCGGCCGGGCGGGGGGGCCCCGGGTTGGGTCGGGTGGCGGCGCGGCGCCGATCGGGGGGGTCGAGCGTGAGCACCTCGATGAGGCGATCCTCGACGTGGTCGTCTCCGCCCGACCGCCGGTCGGCCGCACGCGGGCGGTCGAGATCCTGCGCGGTGGTCGCTCCAAGGTGGTGGCCCAATATGCCTATGACGCCCTGGCCGGCTACGGCCGCTTTGCCCATCTGCGCTCCGAGGACGTGCTCGGGTGCGTGGACGGGTTGCTCGACGCCGGGCGACTGCACTCCACCGGGGGCCGGTTTCCCAAGCTCCGCGCGGCATGAGGGTCGCGGTTCTGGCCTCGGGGGCCGGCACCAACCTTCAGGCGCTGATCGACCGTGCCCACGGTCGCGATGGCGTGCAGCTCGTCGCCGTCGCCTCCGACAAGCCGGGTGCCCCCGCGCTGGCCCGCGCCCGGACCGCCGGGATCGAGACCGCCGCGTTTCCCGGCCAGGACTATGGCGACCGTATGCAGCGGGACGACGCGATCGCGGCGTGGCTGCGGGAGCGGGGGGTCGAGCTGGTCGTGCTGGCCGGCTACATGCAGCTGCTCAGCGATGCCTTCCTGGCCACCTTTCCCGATGCCGTGATCAACGTGCACCCGTCGCTGCTGCCGGCCTTCCCCGGTCTCGGGGCCGTGCAACAGGCGCTGGACCACGGCGTGAAGGTGTTCGGAGTGACGGTGTTCTTCGTCGACGGGGGGATCGACACCGGCCCGATCCTGCTCCAGCGCGCGATCGACCTCCCCGGCGCCGAGACCGAGGATCAAGTCGCCAGTCGCCTGCAGGCGGTTGAACACGCGCTGCTGCCCGAGGCGGTCCGGCTGCTGGCCGCCGGGCGCGTCCGTCTGGACGCGAACAACCCGCGACGGGTCCTGATCGACCGGTAGAGTCTCACGCGATGGAAGGAAGCGCTGATTCGGTGAGCACCGTCGAACCCGCGGGGGCGGCCGAAGTGCAGGTCAGCCGAGCCCTGCTGTCGGTGTCTGACAAGACCGGGATCGTCGATTTCGCCCGTGGGCTGGTCGAGCTCGGGATCGAGATCGTGTCCACCGGTGGCACCGCCCGGGAGCTCAGTGACGCCGGTCTGCCGGTCCGCAGCGTTACGGACCTGACCGGATTTCCCGAGATCATGGACGGCCGGGTCAAGACCCTGCATCCCAAGCTCTACGCCGGCCTGCTCGCGGTGCGCGACAACCCGGAGCACACCCAGGCCGCGGCCGAGCACGATGTCGAGCCGGTCGATCTCGTCTGCGTCAACCTCTACCCGTTCGAGCGCACGGCGGCCCGCCGTGGTGCGGGCGACCCGGAGGTGATCGAGAACATCGACATCGGCGGACCGACGATGATCCGTGCCGCGGCCAAGAACCACGCCTACGCGGCTCCTGTGGTCAGCCCGGCCAGCTACGACGCCGTGCTCGACGAGCTGCGCGAGTCCGACCGCCGGCTCTCGATGGTCACCCGCGAGAGTCTCGCCGCCGAGGCGTTCGCCTACACGGCCCGCTACGACACCGCGATCGCCCGCTGGTTTCAGGAGAAGCGCGAGGACTTCCCGCCCCTGTTCGTGCGGGCCTTCGAGAAGGTGCTCGAACTGCCCTACGGCGAGAACCCGCACCAGCGCGCGGCCTACTACGAGCAGGTCGGCGCCCGCACGCACGTGCTCTCGATGGTCTCCCAACTGGGGGGCAAGGAGATCTCGTTCAACAACCTGCTCGATCTCGACGCCGGCCGTCTGCTGCTGTCCGAATTCCAGATCCCCGCGTGCGTGATCATCAAACACAACAACCCGTGTGGCGTGGCCGTGGGATCGACGCCGATCGAGGCCTATCAGCGCGCGCTGGCCTGCGATCCGATGTCGGCGTTCGGCGGTGTCGTGTGCATGAATCGCCCGGTCGACGCGGCGCTGGCCCGCTTGCTCTCGGAGCAGTTCATCGAGGTGCTGTTCGCCCGGGGCTACGAGGCCGGGGCGGTCGACGTGCTCAGTGCGAAGCCCAACACGCGGATTCTGGACGACCGTGAGCGCCGCACCCCCAACATGATCGAGCCGCAGGTGCGCCAGGTCGTCGGTGGCCTGCTCGTTCAGGACCGTGACGCCGATGTCGAGGAGCGCAGCGAGATGCAGGTCGTCACCGAGCGCCGGCCCACCGAGACCGAGTGGCAGGAGCTCTCCTTCGCTTGGCGGGTCTGCAAGCACGTGAAATCCAACGCGATCGTGATCTCGCGTGACCTGGCGACGATCGGCATCGGTGCCGGCCAGATGAGCCGTGTCGACGCGGTGCGGGTGTCGATCGATAAGGCGCGGGACGGGGTCAGTGGGGGCATCCTGGCCTCCGACGCCTACTTCCCCTTCGCGGATGGCCCCGAGATCGCGCTCGAGGCCGGGGTGACCGCGATCATCCAGCCCGGCGGGTCGGTGCGCGACCACCTGACCGTCGAGGCGCTCGACAAGGTGGGGGCGACGATGGTCTTCACCAGCCGGCGCCACTTCCGCCATTGACCCAGCGCCTCGGCGGCGACCCGCCCACGCCGTGGGAGGAACATTTCGGCTACTGCCGGGTGATCCGCGCCGGCGAGTTCGTGTTCGTGGGGGGGACGACGTCGGCCACCGAGGATGGAGTGGTGATCGGTGACAGCCCCTACGAGCAGACAGTCGAGATTCTCGACAGGCTCGAGCACGAGCTCGGCCGCGTGGGCGCCACCTTCGCCGACGTGATCCAGAACCGCTGCTACGTGACGGACATCACCCGCGCCGATGAGGTGGGCCGGGCTCACGGCGAGCGCTTCGCCGAGATCCGGCCCGTGATGACGATGGTCGAGGTCCGCGCCCTGATCGACCCGCGGATGTTGGTTGAGATCGAGACCGTGGCGCGGGTGGCATGAGGGCCTGCGGTCGGTCTCCCGTCACCGCACCACCCGGGTGCGCGATCATGAGGACCTCGCCGCTGTAGCTCAGTTGGTAGAGCAGCGGACTTTTAATCCGTAGGTCGTGGGTTCGAGCCCCACCGGCGGCACTCATAACATGCTGGTAATCGCAGGTATTGGGGTTGCCAGTGTCCAGGGCGGGTGCAAATATGTCCCCAATATGTCCCGAGAACGACAGCCTGTGGCGCCGTGAGCGCGGACGTCATCGAGCCCAACGGGGCACGTGTTCCGTGTCGAGCGCAACCGCGGTCCATGCTGGTATGCGAAGTACCGGATGCCCGATGGGCGCCAGGTGCAGAAGAAGATCGGGCCCGCTTGGGCTGAGCGGGGCAGCCCACCGGCCGGCTACTTCACCAAGCGCACGGCGGAGGCCTGGCTGCGCGAGACGCTGGAGGCGGCGAGACGCGGGGCGCTGCCGGGACAACGGCGGACGGGCGTGACCTTCGAGCAGGCGGCGGAGGAGTGGTTGCGGTTCATCGCCGAGGACCGTGAGCGCAAGCCGTCAACGCTTTACGACTATCGCTCGGCGCTGCGGGCCCGTCTACTGCCGGCCTTCGGCCCGCGGGCGGTGGAGGCGATCACGCCGCAGGGCATCGAGGCATGGCACCGCTCCCTGACCGGGCTCTCCAACCGCTCCAAGAACAAGCTGCTGATCCAGCTGCACGGCATCTTCCGCCGAGCGCAGTATGTGTGGGGGATCCCGGTCAACCCCTTGTCGCGCGTGGAGAAGCATCCGGTGCGGGCCAGTGGCGACATCGAGGTCTTCTCGCCCGAAGAGGTCTGGGCGCTGGTCCGCGCGGCGGCGAGCGACGTCGATGCGGCGATCTTCCTCACCGCCGCGTTCACTGGACTGCGCCTCGGGGAGTTGCTTGCCCTCTGCTGGCGCGACGTCGACTTTGCCGGCGAGGCGATCCGGGTCCGCGGGAGCTGGGCCAGCGGCGCGCTGACGACACCGAAGTCGGGCAAGGTCCGCTCGGTCCCGCTCGCCCCGGATGTGGCCGAGGCGCTGGCCAAGCTGGGCCGGCGCGAGAACTGGGTCAGGGACGACGACCTCGTGTTCCCGGGGGAGGGCGGCGGCTACTTGGACGGATCGGCGCTACGGCGCCGCTACAAGGTTGCGCTGAAGAGGGCGGGTCTGCGGCCGCTGCGCTTCCACGACGTGCGCCACACTTTCGGAACGCGGATGATCGGCAAAGCCGACATCCGCCGGGTCCAAGAGTGGATGGGCCATGCGGATATCCAGACGACGATGCGCTACCTGCACTACGCGCCGCACGCCGAGGACGCGCGTCTGGTTGCCGAGGCTTTCCGGGTGGATAACGCCGAGATCGAGGGCTGCAGAAAATGCCGCTGAGCAGGGTAACGTCCCGAGACGTCCCGAGACGTCCCGGCCAGAACGGTGGGTCGTGGTGGGTCGACTTGGGCGAGGCGTTGGCTGTTGCTCGCTTACAGCGCTTCCGCGTCATCTCCTGTAGATGCGGAACTCGCGGCACCTCTTCTTCTTCACCGCTGCCGTCAGGGGTATCCAACTCGGCGTCGGAGGACTGGGACGTCTAGGGACATCTAGGGACCTCAGCACCCTGTGCGTACAGTGTGGCCCTGCTTTGAGGCCTTCAGGGACGAGGGCCTGCGGGAAGGAAGCTGGGCTGGCGACCTTGCTCATCGGGACCCTCCTTCTAAGTGGAGGTCTGGCTCAACTTCTGGGGACCGTAGCACAAGCGGAGACATAGTCTCCGGGTTGTGTTAAAGATGATT
>CAVXPV010000014.1:0-83756 GCA_963763715.1 uncultured Solirubrobacterales bacterium | reverse complement strand
AGCCGGCCCCGGGTATCGGTGGTCGATACCCCGGTGCTCCCGGGGGCGCTCAGAAGCGTGCGCGGCTAGGGCTCCTGAGCTCGGCGCCGGCCCGCCAGCCAGGCGCTGAACTCGACCGTGCCGCGGTGATCGGGGTCAGCGCAGGTCAGGGCACCCCGTTTCAGAGCCCGGCCGGCGGTCCCGATCATCGGTAGCGCGACGGGTACCCGGTGCCCGGGCCGGATTCGGTTGTAGTCACGAGCGAGCGCGCTCAGGGACTCGATTCCCGCCCGGCAACGGACGCGATCACCCCCGTGGGCCCCCCGCAGGCGACGTCGGCGATCACCGTTGCCGCCTGCGTCGAGGCAATCGGCTGAAGCTGGGCCGCCGCCCGCGGACTGATCCTGAACCGGGTCATCAGGGCCAGCGCACCGAGCACCAGTTCGTGGAACTGGGTGCTGCGGACGATCGAGAACGGCACGTCGCTCTCGCGCATAATCGCCTCCTGGGCGAGCTTGGCTCGGTAGTAGGCCATGGGCACGTCATCGATACCGATGATCGAGACCCCGACCAGGTGACCGACGCCGGCCCGCCCGGCGGCCTCGATGACCCGGCGCGTGCCCTGGATCAGAACCTGCTCGGCTTCACGGGTGGCGTTGGCGGCCTGGATGACCGTCTCACAGCCGGCCAGCCCGATCGCAAGCCCGGCCCCGGTGCGCAGATCGATCGGGTACTGGGATGAGCTGCGAGTGAGCACGCGAACCGAGCGGCCGCGGTCCTGCAGCGCGGTGACGATGTGGCGACCGACGGTCCCGGTCCCTCCGACGATGGCGATCTCTTTCATGAGCGTCGATCAGGCGCCGCGGTCGCGAGCGTCCATCTAGACCTCGAGCTCAACGGGCTGCCCGGCCGCCGGCCAGCGGACGCGCCCGGCAAATGGTGAGGCGGACAGCTGGGCGACCGCGTCCTCCCGCGGTTGGCGAAAGTGTCGCCAACCCTCGAAGTGCAGTGGCAGGATGGTCTCGGGCGCCAGCTCCCGACACAGGTCGATCGCCTCGGCCGCGTTCATCGTGTAGCGCAGCAGACCCGAGAGCCACGGGAAGGTGACGCCGCCGAGGTGCAGGATCGCGGCCGACACCTGCATCTGCCGGACCGCCGCCCGCAGCCCGTCGTAGAGCACGGTGTCACCGCTGATCCACAGGGTGCCGTGCCGCTGACCCTCCCAGCCGAGATCAAAGCCGATCACGGCTCCGACCATCGGGGCAGACCCGGGCGGTCCATGTCGGCACGGGGTGGCCGTGATGTGCAGAGCCGGTCGGCCCTCGGCTGTGAGCACCGTGCTCTGACCGGGAACCAGACCCCGCACGTCACCCCCGGACCGCCCGGCGCCGAGCCGGCGTGCCCCCGGGACGGTGGTGATGATCGTTCCCATCCGCGGCAGCAGCGCACGCCCGGTGGGATCGAGGTTGTCGCTGTGGTGGTCATGGCTGAGCAGGACGGCGTGGACCGGCATGAGCGCCTCAAAGGGCATCGCCGGCGCCTGCAGCTTGCGTGACGCGGTTCCCCAGCCGAAGAAGTAACGGCCGCCGGCCGCGTCGAAGGTCGGATCGGTGAGCAGGCGCCAGGGCCCGATCTCGAGCAGCGCCGTCGGGCCACCCACGTAGCGCACGGTGATCTCGGTCATCAGCCGGCACAGTGGGGGTAGATGCCGCGTACCTCGTTGCCCTCGGCGGCCGCTCGCCCGGCGGACACCGGGTCGTTCTGTGCCTGGCCGCCCGCGGTCATCAGGGTCATCACGGTCAGCGTAGCTCGGGCGCGGGCCGCTGCGGGATCGGTTTCCGGGGGCGTGGCGCGTTCCCCTCTGTCCGGCCGCGTTTTGTCCACCATCTTCGCCGGGCACCCCACCCCCCCGAGCGGCGCACACAGGGCGTCTGAACGTCGGGGTGCAGGTCCTGCGCTTCACCAGCGCCGGCGCACTCGGTGACCTTTTCGTTCACTCGCCGACAACAACCCGACCACGACCACGACCACGACGTCCACCACCACCTGACGCCCTGAGCGTGCGTCCGGGGCGGCGGTGCGCCGCCCCGGACGTCGGGGTCGACCCTCCGACACGGTGACCGTGCGTCAGGCGTGATCGATAACTGCACGTGCCGTGTCCGGGTGCCCGGCTGGTGCCCGTGAACGTGGCCGCGCAACGCTCGCGCCGAGCGAGGCGACCATCACCAGGGCGATTCCGACCACCTCGCGTGCGCTCAGCCCCTGACCGAGCACGAGCCAGCCGGCGATTGCCGCCACTGCCGGCTCGAGGCTCATCAGCACTCCGAAGACGTGAGTGGCGAGCCGACGGAGCGCCTCGAGCTCGAACGCGTACGGCAGGGCCGAGGAGAGGATGCCAACCGCACCCCCGATGCCCAGCGAGCGCAACGTGAGCAGCTGCGCGCCGCCGTCGGCGATGCCGACCGGCAGCGTCACCACCGCCGAGACCCAGATCGCGATCACCAGGCCGGTTGTGCCGGGAAAGACGCCCCCACCCGCGAGCTGATGAGGATGTACGCGGCCCACATCACCCCGGCCCCGAGTGCGAATACGACGCCCAGAGTGTCGAGCCCGTGCGCGTTGCCGTGGGTCAACGCGAGGATGCCCGCCGCGGCCGCCGCCGCCCATACGAGGTCCAGCCGGCGCCGGGAGCCGAGCACCCCGACCGACAGCGGCCCGATGAATTCGATCGTCACCGCGATGCCGAGCGGGATCCGGTGCAGCGCCTCGTAGAAGGACAGGTTCATCGCCGCGAGCACGAGACCGAACAGCACGGCCAGCCCCCACTCCCGTCGCGGCCGGGCCTCGAGCCGAGGGCGGAAGACGAGGCTGAGCGCGAGACTGGCGCCGATCAGGCGCAGCAGCACCGCCCCGGCGGGCCCGACCTGAGCGAAGAGCTGGGTGGCCAGCGCCGAGCCGAACTGCACCGAGGCGATCCCGCCGATGACGAGAACCGGTGACGGCGTGCGGGACAGGCGGCTCGGGCCGGGGCCTGCGATTGCGGCGGACTCCACAGCCCGATCCTAGGTCCATGAGAACCTCACACCGACGCCGCCGGCGAGTCAGGGCCCAGATCGTGTCGCCGCCCCCGGCGAGCAGACGCTCAGACGGTTCAGAGGCCGAGCGCGGCCCTGTGCGCCTCGGGCACGAGGTCGCGGTGCTCGGGGTGGCGAACGATGTAATCGCCGACGAAGGGGCACAACGGGACGACCTTCAGCTCGCGGTCGCGGGCGTCCTGGAGCAGGAAGGCGACCAGCCGGGACCCCAGGCCCTGACCGGCGAGCGCGTCGTCGATCTCCGCGTGAGTGACGACGAGCTCCCCAGGCCGCTCGCGGTACTGGGCGAATCCCACCTGGGCCCCGTGGGAAGCGATCACGTACCGGCCGTGCTCGGGCTCGTCGGCGATCGTGATCTCGGGCATCGATCCAGCCTAGTGCGCGCGACCGGCCACCGATCTCCTAACGTCGGCCCGATGCCGCTGACCGTTCGCGCGATGGTGCCCGCTGACCTGCCGGTCGCAGCCGCCGTGGGCGCCGCGGGGATGAACTTCCGGTTCGAGGGTGAAGTAGAGGTGCGTCTCTGGCATGAGCGGATTGGCTATCTGCTGGCAGCCGATCCGGGCGGGGCATTCGTGGCCGAGCGAGACGGGCGCGTGATCGGCGTTGCCCAGGCGATGCAGCGCGAGGCTCTGTGGGTGTTGTCATTTCTCGCGGTTGACCCGGAGGCGCAACGGAGTGGCGCGGGGCGGGCGCTGATCTCCGCCGCGCTCGGCTATGGAGACCGGACCCACGGACTGATCTGCAGCTCAGACCATCCCGCGGCCTTGCGGCTGTACGCCACCGCTGGGTTCTCGCTGCGGCCGGCACTGCGCACGGTCGGGCTGGTCGATCGCGGCGCCCTCCCACCTGGCTCCGTTCGCGTGCGTTCGGGAACGACCGCCGATCTGGAGCTCGTGGCCGGAATCTCGCGCGAGCTGCGGGGTGCGGCCGGTCCGCTGGATCACGGCCGGCCAGGATTGGGCGGTGTCGGTCGTACTGAGGGCCGGCCTGCGCCTGACCGCGCACGGGGCGCTGTTCGTTCGCGGCACGCCCGGACCGCTGTGTCCGTACCTCCCCAGCGCGCCGTTCGCCTGATGCTCCCTGAGGGTGCGCCGACCGAGCGCGAACCTGCCCGGGAACGCAACCCAGGTTTGCCGCGCCGGGAGCGCGGAAAGGACAGGCCAATGACCAGATCGTTGGCCACCGGGCTAAAGGCCGCAGCCGTTTCTGGCGACATCATGATCACGTCGCCACTCCCGTTTGAGGAGGAGTCAGGATGAGCCCCGATCGCAGTCACGCCTACCAGCGGGTCATGAACACCCTCAATGAGCTGGGTCCGAGCAAGCTGCTGCGCGATGAACAGGATCGTGTGCGGTACGCGGCGGACAACCTCATCTTCGCCGGCGAGCTCGGCGGAGAGACCGCCCTGGCCCTGACCGACGCGCTCGCCCTGTGTGAAGCACTCGTCGAGAGCGGACGCTGGGAGCGCGTCACCGCCTCGCGCCTCGCCGATGACCTCGCCGCATGCGGACCACCCCGCGAGCCGGTTGTGATAGGGCATGCCGCGTAACGACCTGCGCTGACCCTCCCCTGTCCAGGCCCAAGCGCCAGTGATCACCGTCGCCGGGGAAGCGCTGATGGACATGCTTGTCCGTGGGGGGGGTGAGATCAGCGCTCACCCGGGGGGCGCGCCGTTCAATGTCGCGCGCGCCGTCGCCCGGCTCGGGTGCCCGTGCCAGTTCCTGGGCCGAGTCAGCAACGACGCCTTCGGGCGCCGCCTGCGCGCAGCGCTGCTGGATGCCGGCGTGACGCTCGCGGTCCCGGCGGCGACCCCTGCGCCGACCACGCTCGCCCTCGCCCAGGTTGACGCGGACGGGGTGGCGGACTACCGCTTCTACCTCGAGGGCACCTCCGCCGGGCAGCTGACACCCGGTGACGTGCCCGCGGGGTTGCTCGCGTCCAGCACCGTGATCGTTCTCGGGGGCCTCGGCCTGCTCGCCGAACCGATGGCCTCCACCCTGGCCAAACTGCTGCCCGGGGCGGCTCCGGCGACCACCGTTCTGATGGACCCCAACTGCCGCCCGCACGCGATCGGAAACCTCGCCGCGTTCCGAGCCACGGTCGCGGGCATCCTCGCGCGCACCGACGTGGTGAAGGTCTCGGTTGACGACCTGCGGCTGCTCGATCCCGGAGCAGATCCGCGGACCGCGGCCCGTCGACTGCTCGGCTCGCATCCCGCGGCGGTGCTGCTCACCGACGGCGGCGGCCCGGTCACCGTTCTCACCGCGGGCGGGGAACGCGTGGTACACGCGCCCTCGGTCCGCGTCGTGGACACGGTCGGCGCCGGGGACGCCTTCGTGGCCGGTTTTCTCAGCTGGTGGTGGGACCACGACTGTGACCGCAGCCAGGCCGGCGACCTCGATCTCCTCACCGAGGCCGCCCGGGCCGCGGTAACGGTGGCGGCGGCGGCCTGCAGCACCGCCGGCGCCGAGCTCCCGGACGACCTGGCCTGGCCGCCCCCGGCCGGCGCCGGCCCGCCGACACCATGACCGGTCGCGCCGCCTGCGATCATCGCAGGATGCGCAGCGCTGCGATGAGCCTCGTGGTCGTCCTGGCGATCGGTCTCGCCGGCTGCGGCGGGTCGGGGTCAGGCCTGACGTCAGGGCCGAGCCCGGCCGCCAACCGGGCCGCGCGGCGGTTGCTGAACCCCGGGCTGAGCAGTGTGCCCGCTCCCCCACCCTCGGGCCACCGGGCATCACCCGAGGCCGTCCGCGTCATCCGCGCGTGGTCAGACGCCCTGCGCGCCGGCCATGTCAGCACCGCCGCCGGCTACTTCGCCGTGCCCAGCGAGATGGTCAACGGCGTCGGGCCGGGCGGAACGGTGGCCCTGATCCACATCAGCTCCCCCCACCAGGCCGAGGCGGCCAACCAGAGCCTGCCCTGCGGAGCCAAGTTCATCTCCGCCGACCAGCGGGGCCGGTACGTCAACGCGTTGTTCAGGCTCACCGGCCGCAGTGGCCCCGGTGGCACCACCAGCTGCGGCGGCGCTCAGGGCCAGACTGCGCGGACCAACTTCCTGATCGTCGACAACCGGATCATCGAGTGGATCCGCGCGCCCGACGATCCCGGTGACAACGGCGGCGGTTCGGGCGGCGCCGCGCCGCCGGGTGGGGGTCCACCGGGCGGCGGCGCGACCGGTGGGGCGCCGGTGGTGTGAGCCCGTGACGCGAAGCGACATCACCTTCGTCTCCGGTGACGGCAGTTGCGCCGCATGGCTGTACCGGCCACCGGTGCCTGGGCCGGCACCGCTGCTCGTCATGGCCCATGGCTTCTCGGCCGTCCGCGAGCAGCGCCTGGATGCCTACGCGGAACGCTTTCAGGCCGCTGGGCTCGGCGTGCTGCTGTTCGACTACCGCCACTTCGGCGCCAGCCCCGGCGAGCCGCGACAGCTGCTGGACATCGGCCGCCAGCGGGAGGATTACCGAGCCGCGGTCGCCCACGCTCGGCGCCTGGACTGGGTCGATCCCGAACGGATCGCCCTGTTCGGCTCCTCGTTCTCCGGGGGGCACGTGATCTCGGTCGGCGCCACCGATCCGAGGATCGCCGCCATCGTCGCCCAGTGCCCGTTCACCGACGGCCTGGCCTCGCTGCCCAAGCTGGGAGCGCGCAACGTCGCGCTGGCGACGGTGGCTGGGCTCCGTGACCGCGCACGCGCGCTGGCGGGTCGCTCACCGCACTACATGCCGGCGGTCGGGCCCCCGGGCGCGCTGGCGGTGATGAGCACCGCGGACGCGCAGCCGGGTTTTGCCGCGATCACGCCGACGGAGTCGACCTGGGAGAACCGCGTCGCCGCGCGGATCGCCCTCACGGTCGGCCTGGACCGGCCCGGGCGCGCGGCCGCGCGGCTCAACGCCCCGATCCTGTTCTGCGTATGCGAGCGGGACACGATCACGCCGGCCGCTACCACGCTCAAGCATGCGGCCCGGGCGCCCCGCGCCGAGATCCGGCGCTACGCCGGCGGCCATTTCGAGATCTACGTCGGCGAGCTGTTCGAACGCGCGGTTGCCGATCAGACCGAGTTCCTGACCCGGTCCCTGGGCGTGGGGTGATGAGCGGTACCGACCCCTACGCGGATCCTCGAGATCGCTCCGAGCGTGACCGACGCCGAACTGCGCGCCGCCTACCGCCGGGCGGTGCAGCGCCACCACCCCGATCACAATGGCGGCTCGCCGGAGTCCGCCCGGCGCTTTGAGGAGGTGCAGGAGGCCTATACGCAGATCCGGGCCCTGCGTGCGTCCGGGGCCTCGGGCGGTCGCGCCCGCTCAGGCGCGGGTGGCTCCTCCCGCGCCGGTGCGAGCGCGGGCGCGTCGACGACCGACCCCCGGCTCGATGCTCGGCTGGCCGCGATGGAGGCCGAACTCGCAGCCGCCCGAGATGCGCAGGAGCGGGTCCGCCGGGCCGCGCGCGAAGCGGTCCGCGATGTCCGCGACGCCGCCCATGCGGCGGCCCGGGACGCGTCTGGGGGCTCGTCACGGCACCCCAGTGACGAGGAGCTCGGGTACGTCACCACGAACGACAGCTTGAGCTCGATCCTCGACGACACCCTGAGCGGCCTGTCGGAGCACATCTCCTCCGCGCGGCGACGGGCGCAGGCCGGCCCCCGCGGGGGTGCTGTCACCGACAAGGTCGCCGACGTGTTCGAGGACATCGGCGCCCGCCTGCGGGGAGAGCGCGGGGACCGGCGCGACGGGTGAGCCTGGGGTCTCGCCTGCGGGCGCGCCGAAGCCGGCGCTGACACGTTTCCCGGCGCGCCGAATCCGGCGCTGACGCGTTTCCCGGCGCGCCGAATCCGGCGCCGACGCGTTTCCCCGGCGCGTCAGGCGGAGTCCGCGAGCCGCTCGCGCAACCCGGCGACCATGATCTGGATCGTGAAGCGGTCAAACAGCTCCGCCCCCCACGACACCAGCGCGGGCGCTCGCGGCCGACCGACCGGTTGATGCGCAGGCGAACGTGCAGCTCGCTGGTCTGCGGGCCGGTCGCGGTGAGGACCAGCGCCCAGGTCAGGCGGAGGTCCTCGCCCCGCTCTGACCACCACACCAGTGCGTGCGGGGGCGAGACCACGCGGGCCTCGAACCAGCCGCCGCGGCCGTAGTCGGCGACTCGCTCGCCGACGGCGACCGTCTGATACTCCGGCTCGATCCGGCGCAGCGCCCGGTTCGCCGCGGGGAGTGAAGCGTTCCAGGCGGCGGGTCAGATACCAGCCGGCCCGCCCCTTGCCGAGCTGGATCAGCCACGGCCAGATCCGCTCCGCGGGACGCGTCGATCGTCGCCACGCGGTCCATCACCACCTCGGCCGCGGGGATCAGCTCGTCGCCCGGCAGCTCGCGCTCGCGCGGACGAAGCTCCGTGCCGGGTGGTGGGCCCGTCACCGGGGCGCGCGGCAGGTCAGTCACGAGCGGCCTCGCGCACTCGCCGCCGCATCGCCCGGGCGACGTAGTCATCGACGCTGTAGCGCTCCTCGAGCCACGGGTCGCCGCGGTGGTGATAGCCGTTCTGCTCCCAGAACCCCAGCTCGTCGGCCTCGAGGATCTGCAGGCGCGCGATCCACTTGGCCGACTTCCACAGGTACAGGTGCGGCACGAGCAGCCGCGCCGGGCCGCCGTGATCAGGCTCAAGCGGCGCCCCGTCGGCCTCGTGGGCGATCAGCGCCGGATGCTCGAGCACGTCGGAGAGCGGCAGGTTGGTCGTGTAGCCGCCGTGGCAGTGGGCCATCAGATGGCTGGCCGCGGCGGTCGGCCGGGCGCGGGCGATCAATGCGGAGACATCGGCGCCGCGCCAGTCCATGTCGAACTTCGACCAGCGGGTCACGCAGTGGATGTCGCCCGACCAGGTGGTGTCGGCGAGCGCCGTGAACTCATCCCAGGCCAGCACGTAGGGAGCTTCGACGGCACCGTCGATGGACAGGACCCAATCGCCGGTGCTGACCCGGGGCGTGCCGCCGAGGCTGAGCACGGGCCATTTCACCGTGGGCGATTGGCCGGGCGGCAGTCGCTCGGGCTCGATCCCGAGCGAGACGGCGCGGCGCTTGCCGCGCTCGCCGAAGAAGCGGGAGGTGATCGGCATCCGGGCATTGTCGCGCGTCCGGGGGCCCGGGCCGCCGCGGGAGACCCACTAGGGTCGACGGAGCCGTCCAATTCGATCTTTGCGAGGTTTCACCAGATGGCCACCATGAGAGCAGTGCAGATCCCGTCCGCCGACGCCGACTTCGAGCTCGTCGAGCGCGAGATCCCGGCCCCCGGGCCCGGCGAGGCGGTCGTCCGGGTGCACGCGTGCGGGGTGTGCCACAGCGACTCGTTCGCCAAGACCGGCCAGTACCCCGGCGTCTCGTATCCGCTCGTCCCCGGTCACGAGATCGCCGGTGAGCTCTCCGCGCTCGGTGACGGTGTGCAGGGCTGGGAGATCGGGCAGCGGGTCGGCGTGGGCTGGTTCGGCGGTAACTGCGGCTATTGCGAGTGGTGTCGGCGTGGCTCACTGATCGACTGCGAGAACATGGAGATCCCGGGGATCACGATCGACGGTGGCTACGCCGAGTACGTGCTCGTGCGGGCCACCGCACTGGCCTCGATGCCCGATGACCTCTCAGACGAGGACGCCGCACCGCTGCTGTGCGCCGGCATCACCACGTTCAACGCGCTGCGCCATAGCGGCGCCCCCAGTGGTGGGCGGGTGGCGATCCTCGGCGTCGGCGGCCTTGGCCACCTCGGTGTCCAGTTCGCCGCTCAGCTCGGCTATGAGACGATCGCGATCGCGCGCGGCGTCGGCAAGCAGGAACTCGCGCTCAAGCTCGGCGCCGATCACTACATTGACTCGACCGCCGGGGACCCGGGCGAGGCCCTGGCCGCGCTCGGCGGCGCCGACGTGATCCTCTCGACGGTGACCAACTCCGACGCGATGGCGGCCGTGTTCGGCGGGCTGCGCCCCCAGGGCAGCCTCGTCGTGGTCGGTGCTTCGATGGATCCGATCAACGTGCCCGCGGCGGCGCTGATCGGTGGCGGCAAGACGATCACCGGCCACGCCTCGGGCACCGCCCGCGACTCCGAGGACACGCTGAACTTCAGCGTGCTCCGCGGGGTGCGACCCATGATCGAGACCTTCGCGCTGGAGCAGGCGGCGCAGGCCTACGAGAAGATGATGAGCGGCGACGCGCGCTTCCGCGCGGTCATCACCACCGGCGCCTGATCGGGTGGGGCCGGCCCGGCGTCGGCCCCCGACCCACCGGCTCAGAAGACGGGCATCTCCCGGTAGTCGCCCCACACGGACTGCAGCGCTTGGACGATCTCGCCCTCGGACACTCCGGCGCGCCCGGCCTCGATGAACAGCGGCATCAGGTTGATGGCCTCGTCATCAGCGGCAACGGTGATCCGCCGCAGTACCGAGCTGACGGCGGCCTCGTCCCGATCGCCGCGAGCGGCCCGGACGCGCTCGATCTGCTGTCGCTCGAGGTCGGCGTCGATCCGCAGGATCTCGGTCGCCTGCTCGTCGCCCTCGGTGTAGCGGTTGACCCCGACGACGGTACGCCGGCCGGAGTCGATCTCGAGCTGCAGGTCAAAGGCGGCGTCGGCGATCTCACGCTGCGGATAGCCGCGCTTGACCGCCTCCACCATCCCCCCGAGCTCGTCGATCTTGGCGAAGTATGCATAGGCCTGGCGTTCGAGCTCGTCAGTCATCGCCTCCACGAAGTACGCGCCGCCGAGGGGGTCGATCGTGTTGGTCACGCCGGTCTCCTCGGCGATGATCTGCTGCGTGCGCAGCGCGATGCGCACCGCCTCCTCGGTGGGCAGCGCGAGCGCCTCGTCGTAGGAGTTGGTGTGCAGCGACTGGGTTCCGCCGAGGACGCCGGCGAGCGCCTCGATCGCGGTGCGCACGATGTTGTTGAGCGGCTGCTGGGCGGTCAGCGACACGCCGGCGGTCTGGGTGTGGAAGCGCATCCGCCACGACTCGGGCTTGCGCGCGCCGAACGTCTCGCGCAGCTCGCGGGCCCAGATGCGACGGGCCGCGCGGTACTTGGCGATCTCCTCGAAGAAATCGATCTGAGCGTTGAAGAAGAAGCTCAGTCGCGGCGCGAAGTCATCGACGTCGAGACCCCGGGCGACCGCGTGCTCGACGTAGGTCAGGCCATCCTTGAGCGTGAAGGCGAGCTCCTGGACGGCCGTCGATCCGGCCTCACGGATGTGGTATCCGGAGATGCTGATCGGGTGCCAGCGCGGCATGTTGTGCGCACACCACTGCACCATGTCCGTGACCAGTCGCATCGCCGGGTCGACCGGGAAGCACCACTCCTTCTGGGCGATGTACTCCTTGAGGATGTCGGTCTGGATCGTGCCGCCGAGGCGCTCGGGCGTGACGCCCTGGCGCTCGGCCGCCACCACGTAGAAGGCGAGGATGATCGCCGCCGGGGCGTTGATCGTCATCGAGACGGTGACCTCGTCCAGTGGGATGCCGCCGAACAGCGTCTCCATGTCCGAGACGGTGTCGATCGCCACGCCCTCGCGCCCAACCTCACCCTCGGAGCGGGGATGGTCGGAGTCATGGCCCATCAGTGACGGCATGTCAAAGGCGGTCGACAAGCCGGTCTGACCGTGCTCGAGCAGGTAATGGAAGCGCTGGTTGGTCTCCGCGGCGGTGCCGAAGCCCGCGAACTGGCGCATCGTCCACAGCCGTCCGCGGTACATCGACGGGTACACGCCGCGCGTGAACGGATACTGGCCGGGCAACCCGATCGGATCGTCGTCCCCACCCACCCCGTCGGGCAGATCCGCGGCCGTATAGAGCGGGCGGACCGGCTCCGCGGACAGCGTGCTGAACGGGGCGTCGCGTTCGGGGGTCAGGTTGTAGGCCGCCTGCCATTCCTCGTAGGTGACCGGGGGATGATCGATCGTGCTCATGGTGCCAGGCTACCGGCGAGATAGTGGGAGGTCACGCCCAGTCCGCACCTCAACAGCAGCCACCGCCGCGGTCGCGTACCGTGAGGCGATGATCGGCACCGAAGTCGCGCGATGAGCGCTGCACCGAAGATCTCCCGCGTGGCGGTGGTCGGCGCGGGCTTCATGGGGTCGGGGATCGCCGAGGCGGCGGCTTCGGCGGGCGTCGACGTCACCCTGTTCGAGCCCGAGGCCGCTCCGCTGAAGCGCTCCCGTGAGCGGCTGGCAACGTCAGTGGACCGCGCCGTGGCCCGCGGCAAGCTGACCGACGAGCAGGCTGACGCACTGACCGGACGGATCGCCTACTCCAATGACCTGGACGACCTCGACGGAGTTGACGCGGTGATGGAGGCGGTGACCGAGGATGCGCGGGTCAAGGGCAAGCTGTTCGCCGAGCTGGATCGCCGGCTGCCCGACGCGGCGTTCCTCGCCTCCAACACGTCCTCGATCCCGATCGCGGAGATCGCCGCCTGGACGCAGCGGCCCGAGCGGGTGATCGGACTGCACTTCTTCTCTCCCGTGCCGGTCATGAAGCTCGTCGAGGTCGTGGTCGCGCTGGACACCGCCGAGCGCACGGTGAACGCGGCCGAGGCGTTCGCGACGCACATCGGTAAGCAGGCGATCCGCACCAAGGATCGCTCGGGCTTCATCGTCAACATGCTCCTCGTCCCCTACCTGATGGCGGCCGTGCGGATGTACGAGGACGGATTCGCCAGCCGCGAGGATATCGACGAGGGCATGCGGCTGGGCTGCGGGCACCCCATGGGGCCCCTGACCCTCTGTGACTTCATCGGCCTCGACGTCCTCTACGCGATCTGCGACTCGCTGTATGAGGAGTTCAAACGACCCGAGTACGCCCCCACACCGCTGCTCAAGCGGATGGTCGTCTCCGGCCATCACGGCCGCAAGACCGGACGCGGGTTCTACGAGTACTGAGCGATTCGCCCGCGAGCCGCGCCCGGGCGTATCGTCTGCGGCTGAATCATGGCCCTCGAGCTGCTCGCCATCGTCAAGCACGATTGTCCGGTCTGCGATCAGGTCCTCCCCGCGCTGGACGCGGCCGGCGCGCGACTGGTCTCGCAGTCCACCGAGGCCGAGACCGCCGAGCAGGTCGCGCGCCTGTCTCTCACCCGTTCGCCTGAGCTCGACCCCGAGCTCGCGCTGTCTGACCGCCTGGATCCCGACGCGGTGCCGGCGCTGTTCCTGCTCGATGACGGTGACGAGCGCGACCGGGTGATCGGACTGGACCGCGACCGGATGCTCGCGCTGGCCACCGCGGCCGGAATCGCACTCTCGCTCGACGGGCTGCCGGCGCTGCGGCCCGGCTGCGCCTCGCGCACTCGCGAGCCCGAGGTGGCAGCCTGGCTGGCCGCCCGGCGGGCGCGACGCGACGGCCGGATCCGCGCCCGGGAGCTCACTCTCGGGGACCTCGAGGACCCGATCGAGGCGATGCACGAGCGCGGCGTGACCGACGGCCTGCCGGTCGTGCCGCCCACCCCGGAGCGGGCGGTGGCGATGCTCGCGCACACGTCCCGCGATCCGCAGGATGTGGTCGCCGAGGTGCCGCCCTACGGAGGGGTGGCCACGGTCGAGAAGGTGGCGATCAACGCGGTCATGGCGGGCTGTGCCGGCCCCGAGCTGCCGCTCGTGCTGGCCGCGGTGCAAGCCGCCTGTCGCGAGCCGTTCGCACTGCACGGCCTGATCGCCACGACCGCGCCGGCCGGCCCGGTGGTGATCGTTTCGGGTCCCTATGCGCAGCGCGCGGGGATGAACGCCCACGGCAACGCGCTCGGGCAGGGCAACCGCGGCAACTCGACCGTCGGCCGCGCGCTGGCCCTGACCATCCGCAACCTCGGGGGCGGCCGGCCCGGACGCGAGGACCGGGCTGCGCACGGCTCACCGGCCAAGGTCGGCTTCGCCTTCCCCGAACGGCTGGACGTGACCGCGCCCTGGCCCGGCCTGGCCCACTCGCGGATCGACCTCGCTCCCGATGAGACCGGCGTCACCCTGTTCGCGGGCGAGGGACCGCGGCTCGTCGTCGATCAGCTCGCGCGTGAGCCCGAGGCGCTGGCGGCCAGCCTCGCCGTGGCGATGGAAGCAGCGGGCAGCCCGCGCGTCCGGCTCGCCTGGGACGCGATGCTCGTGGTCGGCCCCGAGCACGGCCGCGTCTTCCGGGAGGCGGGCTGGAGCCGGGAGCGCCTGCAGGAGGAGCTGTTCGTGCGCACGCAGTCCCCGGCCGGATCGCTGGTCCGCGGCGCCGGCGGTATCGCCGAGGGCCTGGCACCGGAGTGGGTCACCGACCCGGAGGCGCTGGTGCCGAAGTTCCCGGCCGCCAACCGCATCCTGATCGCCTACACGGGCGGTGACGCTGGACTGTTCTCGATGGTCATCGGCGGCTGGGTGGCAGGTGCGGTCGGGTCTGAGCCGCAAACCGTTAGCGTTGAGCCGTGGCGCTGACCGTTCTCGATCCCACCGCCGAGCACGACCCCACCGGCCGTCCGCTGGCGACCCGCGCCGGCGCCCCGCAGACGGTCACCCTGCTCGATATTCGAAAGCCTCGCGGCGACGTGTTCCTGGACGAGCTCGAGACCCTCCTGCGGGCGCGCGGGGTCGCGGTTCTGCGCGAGGCCAAGCCGACCTTCACCAAGCCCGCCCCGGCGGACCTGCGCAGGGACATCGCGAGCCGCTGCGACGCGGTGATCGAAGCGCTCGCCGACTGAGGATCGTGCGTGTCCTGCGGTCTGCGGGACGTGATGGAGCTCGAAACGCTCGGCTGTCCGGCGGTGCTCGCCGCCTCGAGTGCGTTTGCGCAGGCCGCCGACGAGCAGTCGGTGCTACTCGGCCAGCCGGCCCTGCGCCGGGTGATGATCCCCCATCCGATCCAGGACCGCTCCGACGCGGAGCTGCGCGTGCTCGCCCACGACGCCGTCACGGCGCTGCTGGCGGCCGTGACCGGCTGACCCGGGCGTCAGCTGCCGTCGTCACCAACGGTCCCGCGCACGGGCTGCAAGCTGCGCCAAATACCACCCCGGCGATCATCCGGGATGCAAACTGCACCCAGGGGGCCAGTTTTGCGCCAAGCATCCGCCGGCCCGGCGTATTTGGCGCGGATCGCACGCCGCCGGCGCGCGCGTGCCGGCCGCGGGGTGGATGCGGACGGCCGCACTCGATGCCGGCTCGCTCTCGCGGCGAGCCGGCACATACTCCGGGCTCGTTCAGCTCAGCGGTGGCCGCTGAACGAGATCACCTGCTGAATACCGCTCGGGCGGTTCGTATAGCTCATCGTGAACACGTTGAGCGGCACGAACTTGATCGCGATCGCCGTCGCGCTGGCGCGCCAGGCCGCCGGCGTGGCGGTGCCCTGTTGCGCGGTCAGTGTCCTGCCCGCCGACGCGATCGCCGCCCACAGCGACCGCTGGCAGCGGCGCAGGTTGCCGTGGCCGCAGTAGTGGTTGGCAAACGGTTGCGGCTGGCGGATGTGCAGCAGCGTGTTGATGTCGCGGGTGAAGTACTGGTACCAGCCGCCGTACTGACCGCCTGGGGGAGCCTCGAAGCGGCTGAACAGCGAGTCGAGCTGCGACAGCTGCGGACCGATCACCGGCTTCATGAACGCGTCCGCGAGCTTGGGCCACGCGACGTCGATGATCGCCTCACCGGGATTGTCGATCTTGCCGTCGCCGTTTCGGTCCAGCAGGCTGGCCCCGCTGCGGTGCCACGCCACCAAGAGCGAGAGCATCGTCGCGGCCTGCGGGTTGGGGGCCCGGGAGCCCTTGAGGACCTTGGCCAACAACGGCACCGCCTCGACACCGAGGACGTTTGAGGTCGCCGCTTGGTTCATCGCCGACGCGACGCCGGCGAGCGTCCACTTCCCGTTCACGCGGTGCTGGGCGAGATCCTGGTTGAGCAGGGACACACGGGCGGAGGAGCCGTTGCGCCCAAACTCGTCGTCCGCGGCGCCGAAGCCGTGGGCGGCCGTGTTGTTCCAGTTGACCATCGTGCCCTTGGTCGGCGTGTGGCTGGGGTCAATCCCCTGCGGATGACCACGCGCGGACAGGAAGCCACGCCACTCGTACTGGCCGTTCCCGACCGTGGGCAGGCTCGGGTCGGTGCCTGTGGCCCGCAGCGGCAGCAGCCCGGTGGTGATCTCGGCGACGTGCCTGTTGTCGACGTAGAACGAGTTGAACGTCTGTGGGGTCAAGGCGGCGGCCGAGATGAAGGACTGCGGGCTGTGCACCTGGCCGTCGGACAGACGGCGGTTGAACAGGAGGTCGAGCACGTCCTTGCCGTAGCTGGCGCGCTTACGCGCGATCGCCACCTTGTGCCGGCCGACCGTGGCATAGCCGACGACGGGACCGTTGACCGTAGTGTTGAAGGTGACCGGGGCACCCCCGAGCGTGCCGGCGTTGAACGGCTGCATCGCCAGGCACCTGCCCTTGTAGATGTAGCGGGTGGTGCTGTGGCCGCACAGCGTCTCCACGAACTGGTCCGTGTCATCGGCCGCGGCGGAGGTCAGCGTGGTGGCGAAGTCAGGCCCGCGTCCGATCAGCATGTACCCCGGGAACGGGGCGGACGTCGCGCCGCGCCAATTCAGGCCCGGGGCGTGCATGTCGATCTCGAGGGTGAGACCGGGGTAGAAGTAGCCGACCTGCGGACCGCCGACCAGCAGCGGATGGCCCGTGGCGGAGTACCTGCCCTCAACCATCAGCTCGTTGGAGGCATGCGGCCGCGGCTCGAGGCCCTGGAGGCCGGCGGTCACCGCGGGCGGAGCCGCGGGGGTGGTCGTGAAGCTCCCCGGATTGAGGACGACGCTGCCCGGCGCGCCGGGCGTGGCCGGAGCGTGCTCGTAGTTGAACGTCCCGTCGACGGTCGTCGGACTGCCCGCATTGAGGTTCTGGCGCAGGTCCCGGAAGACGCTGTAGCCCTTCTTGACGCCGAGCCGGCGCTCGAGTCCGCCGAGGAACATCGAGCGGTTGGCTTCGTCGCCTCCCCCCTCGCCGAAGAACTGGTCCTTGAGCGCATTGAACCCGTAGATATCGGTCCGGGTGAACGGCGCGTGGCTGGAGTGGGTCGCGGCCAGGTAGGCGTTGATCCCCGTGAGATAGGTGTCGATGTCGTGCAGGACGGCGCGCCCCTCGGGCCCCGCCTTGAGCAGGACCTGGGTCTGACGGGTGACGACGTTGACGGTCTGCTGACTGGGGACGAAGCTCTTGAGGCCCTTGACCAGCCCGATCGCGCTGAGACCGGGGGCGTCGATGGCCGCCACGAGCGAGTCATATCGAGCCTGTTGAAGCAGGAGTCCGCGATCCTCGGCGGTGATCCAGCCCGCAGCCCTGACACCGCCGTCGTGGGTGGTGGCCGAGACATGGGGAACGTTGAAGCGGTCACGGATGATCGTCACGCCCGGGAAGGGCACCGCCTCGCGCGTCCCGGGACCGTCGGTGCCCAGGCCGAAGGCCTCGGACTTGAAGTCCGAGAACAGAGCTGCGTTCGTCACGTGGCCGCCGAGCGGAGTCAACGCGTTGTACATCTGGGCCTGCGTACTGGCTCCGGCGGGGAACGGAACGGCGCCTGGCTGGCCGGAGGGGATGATGTTGCGGGCCACCTGCGCGTAGTCGGCAGCCGCCTGCGCCGTGCCCGCACCGAGCCCGAGCGCCACCACAGCCGTGCATGCGGCTGTGACTGATTTCCACTTCATCCTCTTCTCCTCTGACGAAACCTCGGGACCGGCCGGCGGCCGACAATAACCGAACGGCGCCGCCGCCGCGCAGGGGCCTGCGCGCGACCCGACCTCTCTGCGACCTTCGGACCGAGGTCGGCTTCGGGGCGGACCGCGGGTGTGAATCAGCCCGCGACGGACGGGTGCGGCGGATCCTGTGGCGTCGGGAAAGCCCCGTCGATGAGCTCGATCCGGTAGCCGTCAGGATCGGCGACAAAGCAGATCCGGTATGCGTCGCGGGAATCGGTCCCGCCGACCCCGTAGGGCGCTTTCTCGGGCTCGATGCCGCGCTCGGCGAGCGTGCCCAGCAAGCCGTCGAGGTCGGGCACGCTCAGAGCCATGTGGTTGTAGCCGTCACCGAGGTCGTAGGGGTCGTCTCGGTCCACGTTGACCGTCAGCTCGAGCACGTCGCCTTCGCCGGGCAAGCCGAGGTACACGTTGTAGGCGGACTCGAAGTTCAGCCGGCCCCGGGCCTCGAAACCGAGCTGTTCGTAGAACGCGACTGATCTACCGATGTCGCGAACGCGAAGGCATGTGTGAACGAAACCTGCGCTCATCCCGTCCGAGAATATCTGCATGCTCCTGCGAACGACCCCCTCCCCCTCCCCCCGCGAACCACGGCGCTACGAGCTGCTCGACGCCGTCCTGCAGCGCGGCCTGATCCCCGACCGGGTTCTGCGGGTCGGATCCCGCTTCGGGGCCTGGGACCGCGAGCGGCGCGAGTCCGCCGGCGGCGTCACCGGCCAGCAGGACCGGCTGCGGGCGCTGATCCAACGCATGTCGACAGGTCCGATCGCCGAGGTTCCCGAGAAGGCCAACGAGCAGCATTACGAGCTGCCGGCCGCGTTTCTCGGGCTGATCCTGGGACCGAGGCGCAAGTACTCGGGCTGCCTGTGGTCAGACGGCGTGCAGACACTCGCCCAGGCTGAGGAGGCGATGCTCGCCCTGAGTTGTCAGCGGGCACAGGTCGCCAACGGGATGCGGATCCTCGACCTCGGCTGCGGCTGGGGTTCGCTGTCCCTGTGGCTGGCCGAGCAGTATCCGCTGGCGCAGATCACCGGGGTCTCCAACTCCCACGGTCAGCGCGAATGGATCGAGGCCGCGGCCGAACGCCGCGGTCTGCGCAACCTCGAGATCATCACCGCGGACGTCAACGACTTCGTCCCCGAGGGTCGCTTTGACCGCGTGATGTCGATCGAGATGTTCGAGCACATGCGCAACTGGCACGAGCTGCTGCGCCGGGTCTCGACGTGGCTGGAGCCGGAGTCGGGGCGCGCGTTCGTTCACGTCTTCAGCCACCGGACGCTGCCCTATCTCTTCCAGGGGACGTGGGCGGCGGCGCGCTTCTTCACCGCCGGGCTGATGCCCAGCCACGAGCTGCTGCCCCACTTCCAGTCCCACATGGTGCTGCAGGACGAGTGGATCGTGCCGGGGACGCACTACGCGCGCACGCTGCAGGCCTGGTTGGCTCAGCTCGACGCCCGTGCCGACGAGGCCCTGTCGATCCTGCGGGCGTCGGGACGCACGGATTTGCAGGCGCGCCGGCTGCTGGCCACCTGGCGGCTGTTTCTCATCTCCACCGACGTGATCTGGCGCTATCGCCGCGGCAACCGGTGGGTGGTCAGCCACTACCTGCTGGCGCCCCGGGCCTGAATTCGCCCGGGGACCCCGGGGGTGAGCGGTTGGCAGTCATTTCGTCAAACGACGGACGTTTGGGCTGCCAACCGGGTGTCGGAGGGCGCGCCCGCCACCGGGACCTCTGGAGCGCCGCGGTCAGGTGCGCTTGGGCGGCAGCGGGAAGAAACCCGACGTGCGCTTGACGTAATCCGCGTACTGGGGCCGCCGCTTGGCCATGTCGCGCTCCAGCAGCGCCTTGCCCGAGACGCGGATCAGCAGCGTGCTCATCACCGCCGGGCCGATCAGCGTCCACCAGGTGCCCCCGGCCGGCAGCACGATGAGCCACAGTCCCCACCAGACGCAGAAGTCACCGAAGTAATTGGGGTGGCGGGTGTAGCGCCACAGCCCCCTGTCCATCACCTGGCCCTTGGAATCCGGGCGGGCCTTGAAGCGCCGCAGCTGCTCGTCGCCGATCGCCTCAAAGGCCAGCCCGATCACGAACAGCACGATTCCCGGGACCGCACCGAGCCCCAGCCCCGCGGCTCGTCCGGCCGCGACCTGGACCGGCAGCGAGACGACCAGCACCAGCAGCCCCTGCAGGCCGAAGATCATCACCAGGCTCCAGGGGATGAAGGCGTCGCCCTTGCGCTCGCGCATGACCCGGTAGCGCTTGTCCTCCTCACGATCACCGAGCTTGCGCGAGACCAGATACGCGCCCAGCCGACCGCCCCATAGGGCCACCAGGGCGAACAGCAGCCAGCGCCGCCCGCTGTCCCCGCTGCCCGTGGCGGCGGCGATCACGGCGACGAGCACGAACGCCGGTCCCCACACCGGATCGACGACCGACACGTCGCGCAGCGCGGATGCTGACCAACCACAGCCCGACCATCAGCACGACGATCCCGATTGCGGCGTAGGCGGTCACGGCGGTGGGCGCGGCGAACACGGTGGCGTCGATCATCGTGTTAGATCATGACAAGCGATGACCTCCGGCTCTGAGCGCGACGCCCTGCACGGGGTGAGGATCCTTGACTTCTCCCGAGTGCTGGCGGGCCCGTTCGCGACGATGATGCTCGCCGACCTGGGCGCCGAGGTGACCAAGGTCGAGCGGCCGGGCGCGCGGCGACGAGACCCGCGGCTGGGGCCCGCCGTATGACGCTCACGGCGACGCCACCTACTTTCAGGCGGTCAACCGCAATAAGGACAGTCTCGTGCTCGACCTGCGCTCGCCGGCCGACCTGGCAACGCGCCCGCACGCTGGCCGCCGAGTGCCGACGTGGTGGTCGAGAACTTCCGGCCTGGCGTGATGGACGAGCTCGGCCTCGGCTACGACGCGCTGTCGGCCGCCAACCCGCGTCTCGTCTTCTGCTCGATCACCGGCTTTGGCCGGGGTGCCGGCGCGGTGCTGCCCGGCTATGACCTGCTCGTGCAGGCGGTCGGGGGTCTGATGAGCATCACCGGTCCGGCCGACGGCGAGCCCCAGAAGGTCGGGGTCGCGCTGGTTGACATTCTCGCCGGGCTGTTCGCCTCGGTCGGGATCCTCGCCGCCCTGCGCCACACGGCCGCGACCGGCGCCGGCCAGCGCGTCGAGGTGGACCTGCTCTCCTCGCTGCTCGCCGCGCTGGTCAACCAGGCCTCCGGCTACACGATCGCCGGCGACGTTCCCGGCCGCATGGGCAACGCGCATCCGAGCATCGCCCCGTATGAGCTCTACCCGACGCAGCAGGGCGAAATCGTCATCGCGGTCGGCAACGACCGTCAGTTCGCGGCGCTGGCCACGGTGCTCGGCGCGCCCGAACTCGCCGCCGACCCGCGCTACACCACCAATGCGCGCCGCGTCGCCAACCGCGATGCGCTCACGCCGGGCTCTCACCGCGGCGCTGGCCACCCGGCCCGCCGCCGAGTGGGCCGCGCAGCTCACCGCCGCCCGCGTCCCGGCCGGCGTGGTCAACGATGTCGCGGGCGCGTTCGCGCTCGCGACACGCTGGGCATGCAACCCATCGTCGAGGTCCCGTCGGCGGCCGGCGCCGACGCACCACCGGTGCGGCTGACCCGTAACCCGATCGGGCTCTCACTCACCCCGCCGCGGTATCGCAGCGGGCCGCCGCCTCTGGGGGGCTCACCCCGAGAGGGCTAGGCGGCCGGGAGCGCCGTCTCGATCGCGGAGACGATCTTCGGGTCCTCGGGCACGACCTTGGTCCCGAAGCGGGCCACGAGCCTGCCGTCGGCCCCGACCAGATACTTGGTGAAGTTCCACCCCGGGGGACCCGAGTTGGGTTGACGGGCGAGATCGGACCACAGCGGGCCGGGATCGGCGCGGACCGAGGTGGGCTCGGTGAGCGGAAAGCTGACGCCGTAGTTCTTCTGGCAGAAGGCACCGATCTCCTCGGCGTCGTCGAACTCCTGATCGGCGAAATCCGCCGAGGGCGAGCCGACGATCTGCAGACCGCGGGCGCCGTAGGTCTCATACAGCTTCTGCAGGCCCTCGTACTGGGGCGTGTAGCCGCACTTGGAGGCGGTGTTGACGAACAGCGTGGGCTTGCCGCGCAGGGTCGCGAGGTCGAGATCGCCGCCATCGAGCAGCTTGACCTGGTGGGCGTAGAGGTCAGTGGACTCAGGCAGCTTGGGGGTGCGGCGCAGATACATGCGCAGGGTGGAGAGAACGCTCATGCTGTCAATACCCCTCCGAAGCGGAAATGGTTCACCCGCGGGGCTCGTCGACCTGGCGGGCGAGGTCGTCATGGGCACCGCTGTGCCGAGTCGAGCGGGCGGTGAACTCGTCGCTGGCGTCGCGCACCCGGGCGCTGCGGTCTCCGCCCCCCAGGCCGGCTGCGGTCAGCTCGCTCATCCGCCGGGCGGTGCTGGAGAGGAACAGGCCCCGCTCGTGCCCGCGGAGCACGAAGAAGCCGATCCGGATGATCGGGTTGGCGATCGCGGCCGGCCGCGAGACGGCGTGCACGTGAAACGACACTTCGCCGGTGTCGGGCCACTTCCACACCTCCCAGTCCATCTGGCCGCGCTCGACATGCCCCTCGAGCGTCCGGTAATTCCAGCCGAACACGTGGACGTCACGGCCGTCATGACGGCGGTCCTCCTCATAGACGGCGTTGACGCGCACGCCGACGTATACACCCGATCAGGTTCAGCGCGCGCAGTTCGAGCAGCATCGTGCGGCCTTCCAGCGGCGCGTCGGGGTGGTAGTAGGCGCGCACCAGCGAGGGGTCGGCGAATTCGTAGCCGCGGATCAGCCGGGTGGCGATCTCAAAGCTCCCCGCCCGCTCGGGCGCGCCCGGGGACTCGGCCGGCAACGCCTGGAAGCGATCGTCGACGTTCCATCCCGCGCCGGGATTGGCAAGGTCCAGGTCGTCGGGGTCGTAGTTGAGCGGGCGCCGCTCCATGGTCGCCAGCCGCCGCCGAGTCGCGGGGGTCAGCTTCACGGCGAGAACCCCGCCTCGACCCGGCGGGTGTCGATCGTGATGCCTCCGGTCATGCGCCCCCCCGAGAGCTTGACAACGCCCTCCAGAAAGCTGATCCACATGTGCAGCTGGACTTCCTTGGCCATGCCGCACGTGGTGATAGAGCAGGTTCGAGTACCGGTTGGAGCTGCGCGCCCAGGACTCGATCTCGAAGGTGATCAGGTCGCCGTCGCTCACCCGGAACTCGATCTGCCCCGCCTCCAGGTGGCCCGCCAGCGTGGCGAGGCGAAACACGCGTGGGCCACGTTCGATCACCCGGACCGGGCCGTCCCACGGACCCGGCATCCGGACCACGTACTCGTCAGCGAGCGCGACCGTGTCCGCGTCGCCGCGCACCCGCTGAAAGCGGGCCATGGTGACCGGAGCCGCCCGGTTGAGGTTCTCGGTCACCTTGGCGAACAGCTCATCGGCGGTCAGGGGGCTCTCGCGGATCCGGGTGCTGTAACGGCGATGAAACAGCGGGCCGAAGCCGTCCGACACAGCTTGCACCTCAGTCTGCCTCGACACCCAGCCGGGTAGGCGGGCGGCAGGTGCGGGCTCGGCGTCGGGCTCGAGGATCTCGTGACGGTGCAGAGGGGTCGAGCGCCACATGTAGCCCCATGAGGTGAGCGATGACCCCCACCGGCCACGTGGCGGCGGTCAGCCACCGGCGGGTTGGGGATGGACGTCGCGGCATGCTTTCGAGCCTACCCAGGGCGGCCGCGCTCACGCAGTAAGTAGGATCGGCGAATGCTCAGCGCACTGCTCTACCGCTGCGGCCTGCGGGCCGGGATCATGCAGGCTTCGTCGCTCGGGGCGATCGGGCTCTGCATCGGACTGTGGATCCGCGCCAAGACGGTCGACCAGGACGAGCGCGGCAACGCCGAGCGCCGGGCGCTGTTCGTCGGGCTGTGGCCGCCGACGATCTGGCTGATCGGTGACTCGCTGGCCCGCCACGAGGCGGCTCCGAGCCAGCGGGTCAAGCGCCGCCTCGGCCGGTGACCGCCGCGCGGAGCGCGCCGGGAACGTCTCCAAGCCGACCCTCTCGCCACCCACCCCGGAAATCGCCTACACGCGGACGGGCTCAGGGCCCGCGGTGCTGCTGCTGCACCCGCTGGGCGCCGACCGCCACGTGTGGAGCCCGATCATCGATCGTCTCCGGGACCGGCGAGAGCTGATTGCGATCGACATGCCCGGCTTCGGCGGTTCGCCACCCCTGCGCGGCGCCCCTCCGACACCAGCCGCGCTGGCCGGGGCGATCGCGCAACTGAGCGCAGACCTCGGTCTCGTGCACCCCCATGCCGCGGGAAACTCGCTCGGCGGCTGGGTCGCGCTGGAACTCGGCCGACGCGGAGATGTCGCCTCAACGACCGCGATCGCCCCCGCCGGCCTATGGGCACAGCCGCTGGTCCCCAAGCCGAGTCTGGCCCATGGGCTGGCCAGGACCTTCCGGCCGCTGATCGGTCCGCTTGCGGCCACCGCGACGGGCCGTGGGCTGCTGCTCAACGGCGCCGTCGCCCATCCCGACCGTGTGCCGCCCGCGCAGTCCGCGCACCTCGTGCGGGCCTATGGCGGCGCGGCAGGATTCGTCGCCGTCAACCGGGCGATGCGCGCGGGCACGTTCACGGATCTGGCGGCGATCACGTGTCCGGTGACGCTGGTCTGGCCTGAACACGACCGGCTGGTCACGCGCCCGCGGACGCCTGCCGCCCAACGTCCGCAACATCACCTTGCCCGATGCCGGTCACATCCCCTTCTGGGACGCGCCGGACGCGGTGGCCGAGATCCTGCTCGCCGCCAGCGGCAGCTGATCAGGCGGACTAGGCTCCCCGGCGCCAGGGGGCGCGGACCGCCGAGCATCAGCGCCGCCGGTACCCCGACCACGAAGCACAGCACGGCCGCGAACAGCAGCGTGTGGTGCACGGTGCTGGCGGTCAGCGTGCCCGACAGGGCAACCCCGGCCAGGCCGGCGCCGATCGCGGCACCGAGCAGACGACCGACCGAGAGCAGGGCCGAGGTCCGGCCGTGGGACGCTTGCGGGGTCGCGTTGAGGGCCGCGCGCGAAGTGGGGACGAACAGCATGCCGAGACCGAGGCCGACCGGGATCAGCGGCAGCACGGTCGGCAGGCTGTCCAGGCTGATCCCGGGGATGCCGAGGATGGCCAGGCCCGCACCGGCGCCGACGAAACCGAGCACCGCCGGCAGCTGCTCGCCACGACGATCCACGAGCATCCCGGCCAGCGGCGCCGCCGCGCCCACCAACAGCGCGACCAGCACCAGCGCCCCCGACGCTCCGAGCGCCGAGAAGCCCGACACCCGCTGCAGGTACTGCTCCGCGATGTAGAAGGCACCGATCATCACCGCGAAGGTCAACCCGGCGACAACCGTCGCGCTGATCACGATCCGGTTCACCGTGGGCTGGCCATCAGCGCCGCTCGACTCGAGCACCGCAGGAACGACGCGGGCGATGGCGATCGCCACCACGATCGCGATCGGGACCAGTGCCCACCAGTCCGCACGCCAGCCGAAGGCCACCGTCAAAAGACCGCCGAGCAGTGGGCCGAGCAGGTTGGACATGCCCGCACTCGCGCCCCAGATTCCCAGCGCACTGCCGCGCCGCTCGGGAGGGAAGCCGCTCACCGCCCCGGCCAGGGCCGCGGGGCTGACCAAGCCGGCGCCGATTCCCTGCACGACGCGCGCGGCGATCAGCGCGCCAAAGCTCGTCACGACCGCACCCGCCGCCGCGCCGACCGCGAACACGAACAGCCCGCTGAGGGCCAGCGGGCGCACCCCGAAGCGGTCCACGAGCTCGCCGCCCGGGATCAGCACGAGGGCATAGGCCGCGAAGTAGGCGCTGAGCACCACTGAGGTCGAGCTGCCCTTGACCCCGAGTCCGTGAGCCACGGTGGGCAGGGCCACGGTGATCAGGGTCCCGTCGAGCTGGAGCAGAGCGGCGGCCGCGGTGCAGGCGGCCAAGCGTCGCCAGGCCGCCCGGGAGACCGGCGGGCGGTCATCGGGTTCACCTCGCCGGCGGCCGCGGCGGCGGGGAACGGCGTCGGGGACGGCAGTCGACATCGATGTCAGTATCACGCGCCGGTGCGCCCGGCGACGCGCCGACCGGAGGGCGCAGACCGGCAGCGATAAAATGAGACCCATGTCATTCACTCGGCAGTACGGCAGTCGGGTCGGCGGCCAGACCCTCACCCGTGATGAGAGCCGCGCAGTCTTCGGACAGGTCATGGGCCTCGTGGCGCTCACCGTCGGCTGCGCCGCGCTCGGGGCCTACATCGGCCGCAACCTCACCGGCGGGACCGGTCTGCTGCTGTTCATCGGCGTCTTCGCCTGCATCATCGGACTGCAGTCCGCGGCCGCCCGCGGCCATGACCAGCTCGCGACCGCGCTGCTGTTCGGCGTCGGCCTGCTGATCGGGATGGCGGTTGGGCCGCTGCTCGCGGTTTACGCCAAGAGCGACCCTGCGGTGCTCTGGCAGTCCGCCGGCGCCACCGGTGCGTTCGTCGGTGGACTCGGGGCCTACGGCTACGCGACCCGGCGCGATCTGTCCTCGTGGGCCCGGACCCTGTTCTGGGCGGTGCTCGCGCTGATCGTGTTCGGGGTGGCGCTGATCTTCATCAATGTCCCGGGCGGCAACCTGATCTACAGCGTGCTGGGACTGGTGATCTTCGGCGGTTTCACGATCTTTGACTTCAACCGCCTGCGCCGGGCATCGATGGGCAGCGCGGTGCCGATCGCGGCCGGGATCTTCCTGGACATCTTCAACGTGTTCCTGTTCATGCTGCGGATCTTCGGGGGCGGCCGGCGCTGAGCCGCCGCCGCAAGTCCGGGCGAGCGCAGGCCGACGTCAGGACTCGGGGACGTAGTGGCGTCCGCCGGCGGAGTCCTGCCAGACCCGCATGACCTCACCGCTGCGCGGGTCACGGAAGCGCTCGGCGGTGGGCTGCCAGCGCCGGGGATGGCGCGTCAGCGTGACCATGTCCCCGGCGGCCACGGGCGCGGGCCGTTGCCGGCGGTCGCTCACTCGCAGTCAGGAGGCAGATCGGGCAGGTCCCCCAGCACCGCAGCGGCCTGCTCGCGCGTGTCGGCGGCGCTGACGCGCTCGATCCGTGCCTCGAGCTCGGCAAGGGTGATGTGGCCGGCCGCGGCGTGAGCCGACAGGGCCGTGTACAGCCCCTCGCGGTCGGCGTCGCTGAGCCGCACCCCGCGCCCTAGCGTCCCGGGTCGCCACAGTCGCGAGCATTAGGCCGGCGTGACCGTCACCGCCGTACCGTAGGCGACGATCTCGGTGAACTGCTGACCGATCTCCGAGGAGTCAAAGCGCACGGCGATGATCGCCTCAGCCCCGAGCAGGAGCGCGTTGTCGACCATCCGGTCGATCGCGTGGCGCCGTGAGTCCTCCAGCAGCTGCGTGTACTCGGTGATCTCGCCCCGGCGCAGGGCCTTGAAGGAGGCGGTCACGCCGCCGGTGAAGCCCATGCTCCGCACGACCAGGCCGTAGCAGACACCGAGGCTCTCGCCGATCCGCATCCCGGGCAGCTCGAGCGCCGTCGTCATCGGAAGGCCGGCCGTTCGCATTCCCTTCGCTCATCGCGCGGGCAACTTATCAAGCTCATAAACACCCCGGGCAAGCTACGGTCCCGGCATGCGTTCGCGACTCGTCCTCCCCCTCGTGGCCGGCCTGGCCGCGCTCGCCCTGACCGCCTGCGGGGGTTCGAGCCGCGGCAGCTCGTCATCGAGCTCAACCGCGCCAGCGCCCCGTGAGCAGCGCCGCCGCGAGCACGGTGGGCGGCACCGCCACCGGCGGCCAGATCAGCTACGAGGGCGTGCCGATCCAAGCCGGGACCGAGTTCGCCCCGGCCTCCAGCACGCAGACCGGGAACGTGGACGGGATCCGCTGCGGCGCCACCGAGCAGCTTGCCTACCACATCCACGCCCACCTGGCCGTGTTCGCCAACGGCGTGGTTCGTGCCCTCCCGGCGGGGATCGGCATCCCCGGCTCGACGACGCAGCAGACCTCGCAGGGGCCGGTCGCCGCCGGCGGCCAATGCATCTACTGGCTGCATACCCATACTGCCGACGGGATCATCCACGTCGAGTCTCCGACCCAGCGCATCTACACGCTGGGGAACTTCTTCGACGAGTGGCACCAGCCGCTCAGCGTTGATCAGGTCGGCACCGTGCATGGGCCCATCACCGCCTACTTCAATGGCGTGCTGTGGCGAAAGCGCCTGCGCGACATTCCGCTCACGCCGCACGCGCTGATCCAGCTCAACGTCGGCCAGCCCGCGCCCGCGTTGGCCGGCGTCACGTGGTCGCAGACCGGCCTCTGAGCCGGCGGCGGCGCAGCTCGAGCAGCACGAGCACCGCCGACGGCGGCGACCACGACGATCGCCAGCACCGTGCCGAGGTCGTCAACGAAGTCGATCACCGACGGGCCCGACGAGATAGGCCGCGGTACCGATCCCGCCCGCCCACAGCGCGGCGGAGACGGCGTTGGTGACCAGGTAGACAGACGGGCGCGCCCGGTTGATCCCTGCCACCCACGACGGGGTGAGCATGATCGCGGCCACCGGCCGGCGCTCGAACACCTCCTCCCCGCGCTGGACGGCCCGCACGCGCGCCCCACGCAACGGGCCGGGAGCGGTCAGCAGGCCGCGGCCGGCGATGCGCCCGATCCACCAGCCGACGATCCCACCCGCCGTCGCCGCCACCCAGGCCACGAAGATCACCGAGCCGAGGTCGAGGTTGTGGCGCGCCGCGAGCACGCCCGCGGCGATCAGCAGCGGCTCGCCCGGTCCGGGAATGCCGACCCAGCTCGCCGCCGCCCCGGCGGCCAAGCCGACGTAGTCGACCTCGGGCCCGTGGAAGTGGTGGTGGAGGTGCAGGTGGATATGCAGCAGGGCGAGGATCGGCACGACCAGGGCCGTCCGGATCAGGCGCACGCGTGTGGCTCCACGGCGGCGATGCTGACACACGGCACGGTCCTCCTGCCGCCGTGGATACCGGGGGCGGACGATGATTGTCCATCTGGCCAATGCCGCCCGCGGCGGCAGCGCAGAGGATGCCGCCATGCCCTCAGGAGTGATCGTTTCCTATGACGGAACCGCCAACGACGACGATGCGCTGGCGCTCGCGCGGATGCTCGGCTCCGGACCGCTGTCGATCTCGCTCGCCTACGTGCGTCACTCGCGCGAGTACGACCCCGCACGCGAGGAGATCGCCGCCCACGATGCCCAACGCCGCCTGGAGCTCGGCGCGGTCTGGCTCGAGGACCCCGAGGTCGCGCGCCACGTGGTGATCGATCCCTCCACCGGCGCGGGCCTTGGTCGCCTCGCCGCCGAACAGGACGCCGAGGTCGTCGTGTTCGGTTCCGAATACCGCACGACCCCGGGGCGGGTGGAGCCCGGACGCGCGGCGCTGCATCTGCTCTCGAGTGGAAACGTCGCGGTCGCGGTCGCCCGCGCCGGCCTGCGCATCGCCGGTCACGCCACGATCGAGACGATCTCGGTCGCCCCAGGCGAGGACGACGACGCTCCTCAGCAGACAGCCGCGGCGCTCGCGCAGGCCCTCGGGGCCACCGTCGTGTCGGGTGAAGATCCCCGCGCGGACCTGATCGTGGTCGGGTCCGCGGCCAGCGCCGCCCCCGGGACGATCGGGCTCAGCGGCGCCACCCGGACCAAGCTGGACTCGGCCCGCAGTTCTCCGTGCTCGTGCTCGCGCGCGAGACTCCGATCCTGCTCTGATCGGCGCCACCGGGCCGCGGGATTCGGCGCAGCTCCGTGCTCGTGCTCGCGCGCGAGACACCGATCCTGCTCGTCACGGCCCGATCAGGCCCGGGCGCCGGTTTCCTGGAGATAGCGGGGTCCGTCTATCCATATGTCCAGACCGCCCTTGCGTTTGCTGGACGCGAGGCCATGGGGCGGCCCAGGGGATGAAGAGACACTCACGGCGTAGGTGCCGCCCCTATCGGGACGATCGCTGCGATCGCCGGGGAACAGCGGTGCCGTAACCGTCCCAGGACAAAGGAGACCCACACCTAATGCAGTGGTTGGCATATCCATCGTGGCTCAGCGCCGGAGACAACGCTTGGCAGATGACGGCGGCAACGCTGGTCGGCCTGATGAGCGTTCCCGGGCTCGTTGTGCTCTACGGCGGCGTCATGCAGAAGCGGTGGTCCATCAACAGCATGATGCTGACCTTCGCCGCCTTTGCCGTGGTGCTCGTCATCTGGGTCCTCTGGGCCTTCAAGATGGGCTTCGGCACGCCGTGGCACGGGCTCTCGAGCTCGGGCTTCTTCGGGAACTTCATCGGTATCCCCGGCGAGATCCTCGGACATAACGCTGAACAGGGGCAAGCGGCGATCCCGCTGGCCACCACCGGCCCGAGTTTTCGCTTTCCGCAGGCGACTCTGGCCTACTTCCAGTTCGTATTCGCAGGCATCACGCCGATCCTGATGCTCGGGTCGGTCCTGGGCCGCATCAACTTCAAGGCCTGGATCCCGTTCGTCGCGCTGTGGTCGTCGATCGTCTACACCGTGGATGCGTTCTGCATCTGGGGTGGCGGCTTCTTCGCCCAGCACGGCGCGGTGGACTACTCCGGTGGCTACGTCATCCACCTCTCGGCCGGCGTCTCGGGCTTTGTGGCGGCGGCGGTGATCGGACCACGATTGGCACGCGATCGCGAGATCGACGCTCCCAACAACGTGGCCATGGTCGCAGTTGGAGCCGGACTGCTCTGGCTGGGCTGGAACGGCTTCAACGGCGGTGACCCGTACTTCGCGGGCGCATCGGCGTCGGCCGCGGTTCTCAACACGAACCTGTGTACCGCCGTCGCCTTCCTCGTGTGGGTGGCCTGGGACTACCTGACCGGGCGCAAGCCGGGCCTGATCTCGGGTGTCAACGGCATGATCGTCGGCCTGGTGGCGATCACGCCTGCGGCCGGTTACGTCAACGGGTTCGGTGCCATCGCGATCGCGGTGATCGCATCCACGCTGGTGTACTTCGCCCTGAACTACGTCAGCCGGATGCGGCCCTTCCGCAACGTCGACGACACGCTGGGCGTGATCTACACGCACGGCTTCGCCGGCCTGCTGGGTGGTCTGCTCACCGGCGTGTTCGCGGACTCGAACATGATCGTGTACCCCGGCGTGGGCAAGACGCCGAGCATCTCGGCCGCCGGCAGCGTGATCGACGGCAGCTTCCACCTCATCAAGTGGCAGCTGTACGCCGGCTCTGTTCGTGATCGTCTGGTCGGCGTTCGGGACGTTCGTCCTGCTCAAGCTCGTCGGCCTCTTCGTGCCTCTGCGGATGTCGGAGGAGAACATGGAGATCGGCGATACGGCCGAGCACGGTCACGAGGTGTATCCATCCGATATCCCGTCGCTCGGGTACCCAAGCGGGGTGCCAGGGCTGGCTGCGGGAGCCGGGGCGGCATCGACGCCAACCCCGGCCGGATGACGAAGGTTCCGGTCGCTCTGGCCCGCGTCCGCGTCCGCCGGGATGCAGCAGCGCACCCGCGCGGCTGAGAGCAACCGAGAGTCGGCGCCGGCCCGGGGAGCGGAGCGATCCGCTCCCCGGGCCACGCCGCTGACCCTCGTCTCCGGCGCGATCGCCGGAGACGACCTTGACCGGGTCACCACGGCCGTCGCCACTGCCCTCAGACGCCCGATCGCGGTTGCGATCCCGGCCCTTGGCGGCCCGATCGTGCGCCCGCCGGCGCCCTGTCGGCCGAGCTGTCCGACGCCGTTCACCTCCACGCCACGGCGTGCGTGGCCGGGCGTGCGCATCAGCGCCCCGGAGGGTGTCGAGGACACGGTCACGATCCAGATCGGCGACCAGGTGGTCGGCATCGTCACCGCCACCTCGGTTCAGAATGGCTTCTCTCGGTATCGGCCCGGCCGAATTGCGAGCCTGGCTGGAGGCCGCCGCCGCGGCCGCCTCGATCAACGCGCTGATCCGCGAGGCCCAGGGCGGATCGCGCGCACAGGACGGCGCCGCGCTCCTGCTCGAGCTCGCCGCCGGCGTCCCCGACGATTCCGCGGGTTTCCTGGCCCGGGCCCGGCGGGCCGGCTTTGAGCTCACCGCGGGCGGCGCCGCGATCGCCGTCCTGCGTCATCAGCCCCGGAACCGAGGACGGCGCGGCGGCCGTCGAGGTGTCCGCGCCGGCGCTGGCCGATGTCGCCGCCGGGCTCGCCGAGCAACGACGGCGTGCTGGCCGCTGCTGACCGGCCGCCGCCGCCTGCTCGCGCTCGTGCCCGCGGCCGCGGGGGCCAACGCCGAGACGCTGGCCGCGGGACTGCGCGCCACGGGGCTGGACGTCGCCACCTCGGCGCTGCGCCGTGATCCCGCCGCCCTCACCGAGGCCCTGCGCGAGGTCGAGCTCCTGCTCGAGCTCACCGACGCGGGCGCGCCGCTGGGCAGCCATGACGAGACCTATCGCCTGCTGATCGGCGTGCTGTTGCGCGATCCCGACGAGCTCGTGCAGCTGCGCGAACGCACGATCTCCCCGCTGGCCGACTATGACGCGCGCCATGACACGGATCTGCTCGCCACGCTGCGGGCCTTCCTGGCCCACGACGGGTCGACGACCGAGACCGCGGACGCGATGACGCCTGCACCGTCACACCGTCGGCTACCGGCTCTCGCGCGTGCACGAGGTCTCCGGGCTGTCGCCGTATGAGTCCGACGGCCGCGAACGCCTCAGCCTCGGGCTCAAGGCGCATCAGATCCTCGAAGCCGACGCCCGAGCCGGGCCAGCAGGCCGGGCGGGCGCGGCTGCGTCCGCGCGAACTCCTCCTGGGTGAGCAGCCGCCCGTCGCGGCGCGCCGCGAGCACACACGCGGTGTGAGCGTGGCGGCGGCCCTGGGCCTGACCCTCGGGGTACATCAGCATGTGCTCGCTGAGCGCCGGCAGACGCTGGCCGCACAGCGGGCAGCGGTAGGTCGCGGGCTTTCGGTTCTGGGCCCGGCGGATCGAGTACCAGCGCGGGGCGGGAGAGGCGGCCACCGCCCACAGCATCGCAGCCCGCGCGCCGGGCGCCGGGCGCCGCACACGGGCAGGGTGCGGCGCACACGGCGCCGAGCGGTACAGTGCCCGCGGTGGAACAGCGGGATGAGCGGATCATCGTCGAGACCGACCGGCACCGGATCACGGGCCTGCTGCGCCTGCCCGCGGACGGCTACCGCAGCCGCCTGACCGACTATCTGAACTCCTCCGAGCGGCTGTTCCTGGCCCTCACCGACGTCGAGGTCACGTCCCTGGATGGGGCTCCACGGGTCGAACGGCGTGATTTCGTGGCCCTCTCGCTGCGCCACATCGTGCTCGCGATGCCGGTCGACGCCGAGGCACGGCGACGACGAGGACTGAGCCCAGGGTGGCGCCGGCGGGCGCCCGAGCTAAAATCAACGTCATGGCCGTTCATCCCGAAGAGCTCGAGGGTCTGAGTCGCAGCGAGGTCCTCAAGGCATCGCCGCGCATGTTCGACTCCGCGCTGCTGGACAAGGTCTCGCGCGTGCACCCGAGCGTGCCGCCGATCCTGTTCGTGCCGGTGATCACGTTCATGCTCGTCGAGGGGATCATCCGCGGTGCGGGCTGGCTGAGCCTGGCCGAGATCCTCGGCGGCTACCTGTTCTGGACGCTGACCGAGTACTGGCTGCACCGGATCGTCTTTCACTTCGAGCCCGCGCAGGGCATCGGCGCGCGGCTGCACTGGATCATCCACGGAGTCCACCACGATCATCCCAACGATCCGATGCGGCTGGTGATGCCGCCGTCGCTCAGCGTTCCGCTGGCCGCGATCTTCATCTACGGCTTCTATCTCGTCGTCGGCGATCCCGGCTATCTGCCGTTCGGAGCCGGGTTCCTCGGCGGTTACCTCGCCTACGACATGCTCCACTATCACGTGCATCACCACCGGCCCACGACCGCGCTGGGCCGGCGTATGCGCGAGTTGCACATGCGTCACCACTTCCAGGACCACGATCGCGGCTACGGCGTCAGCGCTCCGTTCTGGGACCACGTTTTCGGCACCGCCCCCAAGAAGGACTAGCCCCGGGCGGCGCCCAAGCCGCCAGAGCGTTCATGCCGGGGGCGGCGGTCAGGCTGCAAGAGCGCCAGCCAGCTGGCGGCGACCGTCGATCTCGAGCTTGCGGTAGCTCTGGTGCAGATGCCATTCGACCGCTTGACGCTGACCTGCAGCAGCGCAGCGATGTGGCGGTTGGTGTGCCCGTGGACAGCCAGCTCGGCGACCCGGCGCTCGCTCGCGGTCAGCGACCGCGGACCGCTCTGAGCCCGGACCCGGCCACGACCTCCGGCGGCACGCAGTTCGGTATCCGCGCGCCGGCTCGTCACCTGTGCTCCTGACCCGTCCAGGATCTCGAGCGCACGCTCGAGATGGGGTCGCGCGGCGCGCGGCTGGCCCTGTCGGCGAACGGTGGCGCCGACCTCGACCAGCGAGCGCGCGAGCTCGAGGTCGGCCCCTGAGCCGTCGAGCACGGTCACGGACTCGTGCAACTGCGCCAGCCCGGCCGCACCGCCGAGACACAGGCCCGAGGCGCGCAGGGCGACCCCGATCGGCCGCGGTCCACCGGTGGCTCGCGCCCGCTCGAGCTCGTCGTCGAGCAGAGCGCGCGCGAGCCGGCTCCTCGGTCAGCTGCAGGCCGAGCGCGGCCTGCGAGCGCCAGGGCAACACCGCCGGGCTGGTCACCATCAGAGCGACGACGGCGTCACCACAGGCGAGATGGCAGGCCGCGGCCCGAGCCGGCCGGCCGGCGTGCGCGTGCAGGTAACCCTCCAGCGCGATGCAGCTGCCCCTGACTCACGACTCCCCAGACCTCGTTGACATGCGTTTGCAGACCCCGACCGGGCGACCGACCCTCACTAGTCAGGGTACTGAAACGTATCTATGCCGACCCTAGGGTCAGCCACGTCGCCAACGGGCATCCTCAACGGCGGTGTTGAGCGGACGAACCGAGCTTCGCGTCGAAGTGCTGCGCGGCGAGACCCCGATCCGGGGCCACCTCACCGACGAGCACGGGCTGCGCGTTGCCTTTGCCGGCTGGGCCGAGCTCGTGTCTCTGAGCGAGCGGGCCAGCAGCGGGTGGGCCGCACCCGCCACGGCCGACGACGCGTCAACACCTGCAGATCAACCCACAAGGAGGAACCGTTGAGACGCATCATCGCCCCGCTCGCGTGCTCGCCGACCCTCGTACATCGCGACCCGGCGTGTCGTTCGCCCAGGCTCCGAGCACCTGGCACTCGGTGAGGTGATCAGATCCCCCGACGCAGGCTTTGCGACCCACATGGTGGTGGCAGCCAAGGCAGCCGACGCGACCTCAGCAGCCGCGCTGAGCGCCGCGCCGGTCGCCGGAGACGATCAACCCCGCGCCCGGGACCTACGTGCTGGCCTGACTTCATGGACACCAGGACGGCCGCGAGCAGACCCGGCGGCCAGGCTCTACTCTGTTCGACCCGTGACGTCCCGTGAGGCCACCTGCAGCTGCGGCCAGCTCCGGCTGACCGCCGAGGGAGAGCCGATCCGCGTCACGGTCTGCCATTGCCTGGCCTGCCAGCGCCGCAGCGGGAGCACCTTCGGCGCGCAGGCCCGATTCCCGCCCGATCGCGTCCAGATCAGTGGCCGCAGCACGCAGTACACCCGCATCTCCGACGAGGGTGAGTCACGGACGTTCTCCTTCTGCCCGGAGTGCGGAGCTACGGTGTTCTACGTGTGCGGGCCCGAGCCCGACTCGATCGCCGTGCCGCTCGGTGCCTTCGGCGACCCGACGTTCCCAGCCCCCACACGATCGATCTATGAGTCGCGGATGCACCCCTGGGTCACGGTCCCGACAGCAAGCGAGCACGACCCGCTCTAGCTCCGCGGGGCGGCGGTCGGTTCAGCGGAGGGGGCGGGATTCGAACCCGCGGTCCGCTTGCACGGACTCTGGTTTTCAAGACCAGCGCATTCGACCACTCTGCCACCCCTCCGGGGCTGACCGGCCCGATGCTAGCCAGGCCGGTCGGCGACCGCTGGAGGGAGAGGCGCCGATACACTGGCGCCTGAAGTCATCGGAGAGGTGGCCGAGTGGCTGAAGGCACTCGCCTGCTAAGCGAGTAAGGGGTTCACACTCCTTCGCGGGTTCGAATCCCGCCCTCTCCGTCCATGAGGGCCGATCCTCCGCACCGGCGGGGGGTCAGGCCACGATCCGCTCGGTGAACCGCGCGGCTCCCCGTCACCGAGCCCTGATGCCTGCCCTAGACAGCGTGCGCTTCAGAAATTACGCTGCGCGCACATGGCAACCACCGCTCCGCTCCCCCCCGCCGGCTCTGATGCCGGCACCGGCGCGCAGGCCGGATCGCACGCACCGCCGGCCGGACCGCCCGGTCCGTTGCAGTTCGACATCGTCCCACGTGCGGGCCTGATCTTCGCCGCCGTCGCGGTGATCGCCGTGGTGGCCGCGATCGCCGCCGACAGGCTCTGGCCGCTCGTCTTCCTGCACGTCGCGGGCGGCGCCGCGTGGACGATCATCGACCTGTTCCTCGGCCTTGTGCTAGGCCCGATCATGGGCTCGATGTCGATTCCGGCTCGCGTCGAGTTCACGACCCGGCTGATGCCGAAGATGGTGATCATCATGCCGATCGTCGTGTCGATCACGCTGGCCGCGGGCTGGCAGCTCGCCGCCCACATGGGGACGATCGCCAGTTCCTACCCGGAGCACGGTTGGATCGTGGCCAGCTTCATCGTCGTCGGGGTCATGGCCGTGCTCGCCCTCGGCCTGCTCGAGCCGGCCAACATCGCCGTCCTCTTCGAGCTCAAGAAGCCCCGGCCCAATCCAGCGGTCATCGAGCGGCTCATGAAACGGTTCATTTATTGCGCCGGCGTGCTCGGCGTCATGCAGATCGCCACCCTCGTGATCATGACCAAGATCGCCTCGTCATGAATGCTGTCACCCACGACGCACCGACACCCGGCCCCGAGGCTGCCGCCGACCCGGCGAAGCGACCACACCCGCCCTTCACGCAAGTGGGGATGGCCTCACTGGCCCTGATCATCATCGGCGGCATCTACCTGTCCTCCAAGATCCCCGAGCACGTCTCGCTCGGGCCTGCCGTCGCGCTGCTGGTCGCGTCGGCGCTGTTGCTGGCCTACAACCTCTTCTCGCTCACCCGCGTGGAGGGCTTTGCTTGGTGGCGCTTTGCCCAGGTCACCAAATGGACGCTGCTCGCATACACGACGATCGCCGGCATGATCGAGTTCGCCTTCCTGGAGAACCACGTCACGGGTGGCACGCTCGTCGTCCTGACCCTGTCGCTGGTCGTGTTCGCGCTCGAGGTCCCGACGCTGATCGCGTTCACGGTGGCACGCTACGCCCCGTCGACGCCGGATCTGTCCGCCTGACGGCGGCGAAGCCGCCGGGTGGTGGTGGCAGGACCCGCCGTTGGCGTTGTCAGGGCCGGTCAGCCGGGCCACGGGACACGGGCTAGAATCCGCGCGTCAGCGCCCGTAGCTCAGCTGGATAGAGCGTCGGTCTACGGAACCGAAGGTCGGGAGTTCGAATCTCTCCGGGCGCGTGCTGAGAAGGCCTGGAACGAGCCTGTTCGGGCCTTCGCTCGTTTCTGAGTGCGGCTGGGGGTCGGGCGAGCAACGGTCCCGGGCAACTGTCTGCGACCGCCCGGCACCGCTGTGGACGGAACAAAATACCGAGGGTCCCGGCAAGCACGACCTGTGCTGTCTCCACAATCGCTCGCACGATCCGGGGCGGACGCCAACGGCCGCGCGATCGGCCCTGAGGCGGACGGCCCGTCACCGTGAGACTCGCTGACTCCGTAGTGCGAGTCTTGCATTGCTCCCATGGCGGTCATCGGAGGCTTTTCGTCTTGGTCAGAGAAGCGCAATCGTCGAGATTGTGTTGGCCCGTCGGTTGGTCGGGGGGTGAGCAGCCGCGGTTGCCTCAGTAGGTTCGGCGCAGTAGCGTCTGCAAGTGACATGGGGCCGAGCCGATCGACTGCGCTGGTCGGGGTTCTCCTGGGGACGGTGATCCTTGTTCCCTCGGCTCAGGGCGGGCGAGGCTCTGGTCCGCTGGCCGGCATCGCGTGCCAGCGCATCGCCCCGGGCGTGTGCGAGGAGTCGGGCAATGTCGCGACCCCGCCGGATGGCACAGCCACCGGAACCACCGACACCGTGCCGAGCTCATCCAAGACCGAGTCGACTTATCTGGAGCCGTTCAACACGCAGGAGCTGGCCGACTTCGACAACCTGTGGGCGGGGGTCGCCGACGGGTTCCCGCAGTTCGCCGGCGTCAAGAACGTCACCGTCCGGCGGGTGATCACCTGCGCGATGTTCTCCCGCTACGCGGGCAACATGTACGGAGCCTGGTCAAAGGGCACCATGGTCACGAGGATGGTCGCAGCGGACAACGGCGCCAACGCCATTCTGGCCATGTGCGTACAGGCCGCGGTGACCGGCCAGCAGGGAAGCGGTGTGGCTCAGGGCGCTGCCGCCTCCAACCACTGCTCCACCGCGGTGGTGTCGCTCCCGGTCCAGATCTCACACTCAGGCTCCACCTACACCGTCACGGCCAATACCACCGTATCCAGAGCCCGCGGAGGTCCTCTCGCCGTGGTCTGTCAGGTGAAGGGCAACGGGCTGGTGATCACGCTGAGGGCCCGCAAGCGCGGTCGGAAGCTCCGGTCGATCCTGGGACCAAGATTCGGCATCGGGTTCTCCAACCAGACCAAGCGGCCGGTCGGATTCCGCGCCACCTACCGGTTCAGCTAGCCGGACGTCCGCACGTCCGCACCGGCTCAAGCACCGAACGCGGCTAGCCCCTCGGGCGACAGCGACTTGGCGCAGCAGACGCCTCTCGCCACCACCACTCGAGCTGCGCCTTCGTGTTGACTCGCTCGTGAACCACCCGCATCCGGCCCTGCATCTCGCGCCTGCTTTCGCTTGCCCCGGGAGCATCAGCGTCCGGCCTGCCGCCGCACTTGTCGCGACCGCGAGCGCGCTGCTTCTTTTGGACGACGGGGAGCAGGCGCTGAGCCCCCGGGCCCTCCAACCGCGCTGATCGCCGAAGGCAGGGTGCGGGTCACGTCATCCGGATGACCCGAGTTGCCTATGTCGATACGTGTCGAGCGTCCGGGGAAACCGCGTCGTCGTACAGCGTCGAGGCCTGGCTCGTGGCGAGGGTCTCTCGTATCGCCAGTTGCGCGAAACCTTCAGCGGTCTGGCCCGTTTAGGAGTGGTATGAAGATCGGCTACGGGCGACACGTCATCTCCCGAGGGCTAGGAGCAGGCCGTCGCTGCCCTCTCGCAGTTGGCATGGTGCTGGCTGTCGCGCTAGCTCTGCCGGCGGGCGCCACGGGTGACCTGGCGCCGGAGTCGGTCACGGGCTCGGGTGTGGTCGCGGCTACTCAGTTCAAGATTGCGGTCGCTGGCGGCCCGTTCGGCCAGGATCCGTCTGGCTCGCTTGAGCTTCAGGGCTTTTTCAACTTCACGGCAACGCCGACCTGTATGAACATCGCGGATAACGCGGGCGTGGTCGGGTTTCGGATTGACAACGGCCCGATGGAGGGCCAAGGTTTCCTCGCCGCGTCTGAGCCAGATGCGAGTGGCCATACCGTCCAGTACTCCGCAGTCCTGACAGCGCCGCCGACTGCGTGCCCACCTGACGACGCCCCGGCGCCACCCAACGCGATTGAGAACGGCGGCGGCGGCGGTGTGTTCTCGGGTCAGATCACGGATGCCGGCGGTCCTCCGAATCCGCTACCGCTCTTCCGGCAACAGTTTTCGACCTCGGCCGCTCCCGCCGGCGTGAGGGCCATCGCGCAGGCGCAAGACGGAACCGTGTGGTTCACCGAACCGGACGCGAACCGGCTGGTGTCGATCTCCGACGATGCCTCTGGGACGATGCATGAGTACAACGTGCCGACAGCTGCCGCCGGTATCAGCTCCATCGCTCCGGATCTGGCGCGCTGCACGCCCACAGGGTGCGCGGACGGCATGTGGTTTACCGAATCGAATGCCAACCAGGTAGGGCATGTGAGCCCGGACGGATCGATGTCCGAGTACTCACTGCCGACAGCCCAGGCGCGACCGTCGGCAATCGCCGGCGATCTCACGGGCGGAGCGTGGTTCACCGAGCCCGGGGCCGATCGCATCGGGCGCGTCTCGGCGTCAGGCAAGGTCATCGAGTACCAGTTGCCGACGCGCGGAGCGGAACCGATCGCGATCACCGCGGATGACGACGCGGCGGCCGGCGGCGCGTGGTTTGCCGAACAGGCTGCCAAACGGATCGGCTTCATCGATGGCCGCGGGAGAATCAGCGAATATCCCCTCCCGCCCGGGGCGGGCTCACCGACCGCCATCGTTACCGACAGCACGGGCGCAGGCGCGTGGTTCCTGGAGCCGAGCACGAACACGATCGGGCACATCGACGGCCCCGGAGACATCAACCAGTACCCGATCCCGACGGCTGACGCGTCGCCACAGGGACTCGTCAGCGGCACGGGCCCCGATGCGAGCGGCGGCGGAGCGTGGTTCAGCGAGACAAGCACCGGCCAGCTCGGCTTTATCTCATCCAGCGGCCAATTCAGCCAGTTCACGATCCCCGGAGCACACCCTGACGCGCTCGCGTTCGCGCCCTCGATCGACGTACCTCCAACCGACGGCTACTCGAGTTACCAGGCGATATGGTGGACCGACCCAGCCGCCCCCAAGTTGGCTTCGCGACCTTCCCGCTGAACGTCAGCTCCGGCGTCCCGCTCGTACCGCCACCCCCACCCCCGAGCTATGTGAGGGTCTCGCTCGCGCGACGCCTCACCGTGCGCGATAGCCGAATCGGGCTGACCTTGCGCTGCGCAGGTAACAGCGGCCGATGCGCCGGCCAGGTGGCGGTGACAGTCGCCGGGCCCCGAACCGCAAGCGTGACACCGCCGCTCGCCAAAGCAAACTTCAGCATCGTCCCCGATAGCCGACGGAGGCTGGTCCTCAGCATGAACCGGAGGGGTCAACAGCAACTTCGCAGTCATCGTCGCGGACTTCCCGTCACCATCGACATCACTTCCCACGGGCACTTCACCACCTCCACGAGAACCGCCACCCTGCGGCTCGGCTAACGCTGCGTCGCCATTTCCAGCGTTTCGCCGGGACCCCCTGTCGCCGGATGCAGGGCGTCGCAGATCGCCTTCGGACACGTGGTTGTGCGTAGGCAAGTTTCGACAGTTTCGCCCCTATCCCGGCGTCTTGAGGGGCGGATCGAAGGCGCCGCGCGAACGCTTTGCGAAGCTCGCCTTCGCCTGCTGATCTGGGATCAGGCGAACCCATGGGCGGGTCGCGCTACGGCGGTGAACGGGCGGCGGTTGGGGGACGAAGGCCGGCCCGATACCAGCGCGTTGTTAGCGACGCGGCGGCAGGCCTGACCGCCAACGCTGCCCCCGCCGGCATATGCACGTCGGCGGGGAGCTGAGTGCCGTCAGACCTGGGGCGGCGCGCCGGACTGCAAGGTCCCGGCTGTGCCGGTCCCCGGACTGCCGCCCGAACTGCTGCTGCTCCCGGTCATTCCGGGGCAGTGTCCGTGTGTCGCGTGGGAATTGGCGGCCGCGTGCGCCGCCACCTTGCCACGTGAGACTTGCGTCGCGGACGACGCCGCACCCGAGTGAGAGGTCGAGGTCGCCGCGCTGGCGAGCGCGCTACCGCCACCGGCGAGAGCGCCGGTGACGACAGCGGCCGCCAGAATTCGGTTCAACCGTCTATGCATGGACTGTTGACCTCCTGTGTTAGGACGAAGCACAAGCTAGACCCCGAACCTCGGAGTCGCGTATGAATCGCCAGACGATGAGGATCAAACGGTCGTGAGCCGGCCCATACGTGAGCGGCATCGCACGCAGACGACCCTGGCGGGCAGACATCGGGCGTCGGATTGGTCCTTTAAGAGACTCAAGGAACACTCGGCGAAGCGCTGCGGGAGCTCGGGGAAGATACCTACTGGGTGAACCCGGATGGTCAGGCTCGGGTCGGTATCGACGCAATGGCGCCGATACCCGAGCAGGCGGCAAGCAATACGCTCGCGTCAGCACTGCTATCTCGGAGCCGTTAGCACCCGGTGGCCGTGGAGCGCCAGGAGCGAGACGACGGACGGAGCACCGCTGCCGTGGCGCGCTTCATCGCGGGGCTTTGTCGAAAACGAGGACGGGCGCGGGGAGACACAGACTCAGCAGGCACGAGCACCGCCCGCTCGTTGACTCGGGTTTCCGGCTTGCTCAGCCGGTGTGACCCACCCTCATGCCGCCTGGGTCGGCCGGTCATCCAGGGCGGCCGGGCCTGGAGCCGCACCGTCCTTGGGGGCGTGGTAGCCGGGCAGCTCGAGACGGAACGTGGCTCCGTGGCCGGGGACCGACTCGGCGTGAATCCGACCGCCGTGGGCCTCGACGAGCGCGCGGGCGATCGCGAGCCCGAGGCCGCTGCCGCCCGTCTCCCGTGATCCACTGTCGAGCCGGTGAAAGCGCGTGAACACGCGTTCGAGCTCATCGGCCGGGATACCCGGGCCGTTGTCGATCACCGCGATCTCGAGCCGATCGCCGCGTGCCTGTGCGGCGACGGTGATCGGATCTCCGGGCCGGGTCTGCGCGACCGCGTTGCGAACGAGGTTGCGCAGCACCTGGGTGAGACGATCAGCGTCGGCGTCGAGGGTCCCATCGACCGTGATCAGCGTGAAATCCCGCTCGCCGAACAGCGGCAGGTCACGGCGCAGGTCCTCGAAGTAGTCGGCCAGCTCGATCGGCTCGGGCGCGACGAGCTGAGCCGCCTCGGCGCTGGCCAGCGTCAGCATGTCGCCGACGAGACGGTCGAGTTCGTCGAGACGCCGGAGCATCAGTGCCTTGGCCTGACGGCGATCCTCGTCGTCAGCTCGTCTGGTCCATCAGCTCGATCTGCGCGCGGAGCACCGTCAGCGGCGTGCGCAGCTCGTGGGAGGCGTCCGAGACGAAGTCGCGCTGGCGCGCGAACGCCGTCTGGAGGCGGCCGAGCATGCGGTCAAAGGCAACCGACAGCGCGCGCAGCTCACCCCGCGCCCGCACGGGGCCGGCCCGAGCCGAGAGGTCTCCGGCATCGACCGCAGTCGCGGCCTCGGCCATCCGGCGGACCGGCGCGGTCAGCAGCGTGGCCAGCACCAGCCCGGCGGCGACCGCCAGCAGCAGCGTCAGGCGTGCCGACGAACGCGAAGGTCCGCAGCAGCCCCGACTGGGTGCGCTGCACCGATCCCAGCGGGCCGGCGACCCGGATCGTGCCCACCACCCGGCCGTGGGACCGAATGATCTGCGTCAGCACCCGGACCGGTCCCGGCCTCGGCGACCGACGCCGTCGACAGGCCCCGGGGAGCGATCAGCAGCCCGCGTGGCCGGGCCGATTCTGCTCGCGCAGCCGCTCCCGGCCGAGCAGCTCGGGGTCGTTGGTGACGGTCGGGCCGCCGGTGACCTGCACGACGAAGATCAGCGATTCGGCGTGGTAGCGCTGCAGGGCCAGATACGCGCGGGCGGTGCGCTGCAGGGCAGCGCGGGCTCGCCACGCCGGCGGGGGTGCGGAACTGGTTGAAGGCGGACATCTGCGTGCTGCAGGTCGCCATCGATCTGCGAGACCAGCCGTGTGCCCACGCCGCTGTACAGGGCCAGGAAGCTCGCGCCGACCCCGAACGCGGTCACGACCGCGATCGCCAGAGCCAGCTGGGCGCGCAGGCCGGTGGGGAGCAGTCGGCTAATCATCGCCGCGCAGCCGGTAGCCGACGTTGCGCACCGTCTCGATCGGGTCAGGTCCGCCGGCCTCGCTGAGCTTGCGCCGCAGGTAGCCGACGTAGACCTCGAGCACCTTCGTGCCGGGATCGAAGTCAAATCCCCAGACGGCGTTGAGGATCTGCTCGCGGGAGAGAACCTGATCGGGATGGCGCAGCAGGTAGGCGAGCAGCTCGAACTCGCGCGCGGTGAGCCGGACGGGCTGTCCGTCACGCTCCACCCGCCGCGTGCGCAGGTCCATGCGGATGCCGGCCGTCTCCAGCGCCGAGGACTCGCGCTGCTGGGGCATGCGGAGATGGGTGCGGATGCGGGCGGTCAGCTCCTCGAAGGAGAACGGCTTGGTGACGTAGTCGTTGGCGCCGCGGTCAAGACCCTCGACCTTCTCGGTGATCGTGGCGCGCGCCGTGAGCACGATCACGGGAAGCTCGGGCATCTCGCCGCGGATCGTGGAGAGCACGTCGAGCCCGTTCTTGCCGGGGAGGCGTGAGATCGAGCAGTACCAGGCCGTAGTCGCCCGTCAGCGCGGCGATCTCGCCGGTCGGGCCGTCGTGGACGGTCGTGACCGCGTAGCCCTCCGAGCGCAGGCTCTGGTCGATGAAGCCGGCCAGGGTGCGTTCGTCCTCGATGACCAGGATTCGCATCGCGCGGCAAGCATCGCACGGACACAGCGCCGTAAGCGGTTGGTAAGCGGCTTCTGACCGGTCTCTTACCCAGCGCTTGCCGAGCGTTCAGAGCATCTGGGCATGAGCTTCTCCCTGACCACGACGCCCGTCGGTCCCGACGCCGCCAGTCACGCCCGGACGCTGCTGGAGATCTTCAGCCGAGACGCTTGAGCGCTTGCAGTACGTGCATCGCGATCGACACTCGCGATCAGCAGCTGACCTATCGGGACCTCGACGAGGCCACCAACGAGCTGGCCCAGCGCCTGGTCGCGCTCGGCGTCGGACCCGGTGATCGCGTGGGCGTCCGCGTCACGAGTGGCACCGCCCAGCTCTACATCGCCATCCTGGGCGTGATCCGCTCCGGCGCGGCCTATGTCCCGGTCGACGCCGACGACCCCGCGGCGCGGGCCGAGGCGGTGTGGGCAGCCGCAGGAGTGTGTGCGGTGATCGAAGACGAGCTCGCGATCACCGAGCTGGCCCGCGGGACGGGCGCCGAGCGCCGTCTGACGGCCGATGATGACGCGTGGATCATCTTCACCTCCGGTTCCACCGGCCGCCCCAAGGGCGTCGCCGTCTCCCACCGCTCGGCGGCCGCGTTCGTCGACGCCGAGACGCACCTGTGGACCGTGCATCCCGAGGACCGCGTGCTGGCCGGACTGTCGGTCGGCTTTGACGCCAGCTGCGAGGAGATGTGGCTGGCGTGGCGCAATGGCGCCGCGCTGGTGCCGGCACCGCGCGCGCTGGTCCGCTCCGGCGTCAGAGCTCGGGCCGTGGCTGAGCGAGCGCGGCGTGACCGTGGTCTCGACTGTGCCCACGCTGGCCGCCATGTGGGACGAGCCGGATCTCGCCGGCGTCCGTCTGCTCATCCTCGGTGGCGAGGCGTGCCCGGACGCGCTCGGCTGGCGGCTCGCCGTCGGTCGTGAGGTGTGGAACACCTACGGGCCGACCGAGGCGACGGTCGTCAGCACGGCGGTGCGCGTGCGGGTCGGTGAGCCGATCACGATCGGCTGGCCGCTGCGCGGCTGGGACGTCGCGATCGTTGACGAGGCACGGCGCGCGGCTGCCGTTCGGCGAGCCGGGCGAGCTGGCGATCGGCGGGGTCGGGCTGGCGCGCTACATCGACGCGACGCTCGACGCCGAGCGCTTCGCGCCGGTCCCCGGTCTCGGCTGGGAGCGGGCCTACCGCACGGGCGATATCGGCTACGAGACCGTCGACGGGCTGCAGTTCGTCGGCCGGCGCGATGACCAGGTCAAGCTCGCGGGTCGGCGCCTGGAGCTCGGCGAGATCGACGGCCAGATGAGCGCCGTGCCCGGGCGTGCGCGCCGCCTGCGCGGCCGTCCAGACGACGACCGCCGGCAACCCGGTGCTCGTCGGCTACGTGGTGGGCAGCGCCGACCCCGGGGACGTGCGCGAGCGCGCTCACCCGGCGGCTGCCCGGCGGCATCGTCCCGCTGGTCGTCAAGCTCGACTCGCTGCCGATCGGCAGCTCGGGCAAGGTCGACCGCCGGGCGCTGCCCTGGCCGCCCCCGTCGCGCCGGACGGCGCCGGCGCCCGCGCTCGACGGCCCTGAGCGAGACCGAAGCGTGGCTCGCCGCGCGGTGGGCCGAGCAGCTCGGGCCCCTGCCGATCACCGCCGAGAGTGACTTCTTCGCGCTCGGTGGGACTCGACGGCGGCGGCCAAGCTCGTCTCGGTGCTGCGCGAGCGGTTTGCCACCGTCGCGGTCGCCGACATCTACGAGCACCGGCGGCTCGCGAGCTCGCCGCGCGCCTCGACGGGCTGGAGGTCGCGCCCCGGCCCCGGCGCAGGACGCGGCCGACCGGCAGCGGCGCTGGGGGCTGGCGCAGCTCGCCGGCGTGTTGGCGCTGCTCGTGCTCTCGACCCCGCAGTGGCTGATCGGCATCCTGGCCTTCGACAACCTGACCCAGGGCGGCTCGGTCCGACGGTCGGTTGGGGATGGCTGATCGGCGGCTGGCTGGTCTTCGGCAGCGCGCTCGGGCGCGCCTCGATCGTGGTGCTCGCCCGGCGCCTGCTGCTCGCGACGTGTGCGTCCCGGCCGGTATCCGCGCCACGGCGGGCTGACCTGCCGGCTGTGGTTCCTCGAGCGGCTGGCGGAGGCGTTTCGGTTCGACAGTCTCGCCGGCACGCCCTTGGCGGCGCGCTACGCGCGGCTGTGCGGGCACCAGATCGGCGCCGGCGCACGGCTGGGGACGCTCCCGCCGGTCACCAGCATCGTGGTCATCGGCGCGGGCGCGACGATCGAGGGTGACGTGGACATGCACGGCTGGTGGCTGGCCGGCGATGAGCTGGTCATCGGCGATCTGACCGTCGGCGCCGGCGCGCGCGTCGGAACGCGCACCGTGCTCTCGCCGGGCGCGCGAGATCGGCGACGGCGCCGAGATCGAGCCCGGCAGCGTCATCAGCGGCACCGTGCCGGCCGGTGAGCGGTGGGGCGGATCCCCGGCGGTCCGCCTCGGGGTCGCCGGGGAGCGTTGGCCATCCTCGCCGCCACCCGCGCCGCGGCGTCCCCGGTTCTGGCGGGCGATGTTCGGGGCCGGGATCGCGCTGCAGGCGATCCTGCCGCTGGCCGCGGCCGTCCCGGGCTGATCCTGCTCGCCCTGACCGGGGCCGGGCACACGCGCGCGGGCACGCAGCTCTCGGTGCTGACCGAGGCGCCGCTGATCGCCGGGTGCTTCCTGGTCACCTACGCGCTGCTCGTCGCGTTGCTGGTCCGGCTGGTCGGAGCCCGGATCCGCCCGGCTGGCACGCCGACGAAAGACTGTCGGCTGGGCGCTGTGGCTCAATGAGGCGCTGATGGCGGGCGCCTGCGGCTGTGCTGCGTCCGCTCTTTCTCAGTCTCGTCACCCGCCGCTGGCTGGCTCTGGCGGGCTCCGGATCGGCCGGGGACGGAGCTCTCGACCGCCGTCGGCCTCAACGCGCTGACCACTTTCGCGCCGGGCAGCTTCGTCACCGACGACGTCGTCTTCGCGGCCGCCCGCGCTCGCGGCGGCTGGCTGCGCGTTCGCCGGGATCGAGGTCGGCGAGCCGGACCTTCATCGGCAACGGCGCGATCGTCCCCGGCGCGCTCCGTGCTCGGGGCCAACGGCCTGATCGGCGTGCTGACGACGCCGCCGCGCCGGACGCCGGACGGCACCTCGTGGTTCGGCTCCCCGCCTTGGAGCTGCCGCGCGTCCCCGATCAGCCGGATCGGTCGCGGACGTTCGATCCCCCGCGCCGCCTGGTCGCCGCCCGCGCGGCGATGGAGCTGATCCGGACCCTGCTCCCGGCGACGGTGTCGGTCACGCTCGCCGCCTGGTCTTCGCCGCGCTGGAGGCGATCGGCACTCAGTGCCGGGATCCTGGCCATGGCGGCTGCGCGGCGCCGGTGATCCTGGCTGGCGCCGGCCTGGGCGCGGCGGCGCTCACGGTCGCCCTGAAATGGCTGCTGATGGGGCGCTACCGCGCCGGCGAGCATCCGTTCTGGTCGTTCTTCGTGTGGCGCGATGAGATCGTCAACTGCCTGCAGGAGGAGCTGGCCGCCCGTGGTTGCTCGACGACGCGCTCGGGACGCCGGTGATGAACTGGTACCTGCGGGCGATGGGCGCGAAGGTGGGCCGCAATGTCTGGTTCGAGACGCTCGCGGTCACCGAGTTCGACGTCGTCGAACTGGGGGACGGATGCGTGGTCAACCGCGGGGCCTGTGTCGAGACGCATCTGTTCCACGACCGGCTGATGCGGATCGGTCCGGCGCGGCTGGGTCCCGGGCCACGCTCGGTCCCTCTAGCGTGGTGCTTCCCGACACGGTGCTCGGGGCGGCGCCCGCGTCGGTGGGCGCTCGGTGGTTCTGCGGGGCGAGGAACTGCCCGCCGGCAGCCACTGGCACGGCGCCCCGGTCGTGTGCGAGTGACCGCCGTTCGCGCCGGCGACGCTGGCGGCTGCTCAGCCCCCCGGGCCCGCAGGTCGATCTGCTCGATGCGCGCCGCGCTGGCCTTGACGAGCGCGAACTGCGAGCGTGGACGCGGGCGATGACGGCCGCTCAGCCGTGAGCCACGTGTCGCGCTCCTACGCCTATCCGTACGCGCTCGTCGCCTGCCATCGCGAGCCTGTCGGCGTGGACATCGAACCCGTGCGGCCGGTGCCCGAAGGGTTCCTGGCCTCGATCCTGACGCCGTCAGAGCGGACGCGGTGGGGTGCGGGCGACGGTCCCGACCGCGACGCGCTGCGGTCTCCCTGTGGTCCGCCAAGGAGGCGCTCGCCAAGGCACTGGGCGATGCGCTGCGCTATGACCCCCGCCGGCTGGAGTCACCGGCGGCATGGCCGGCGGGGCGCTGTGGCCGCTGGCGGGCGGTGCCCCTGAACGGGATCGACGGCCATGTCGGGTGGGTGTGCTGGGCGGTCGCCGGACCGGCCGAGGACGGCGGGTGAGCGGCGTGCTGCGGCGGTGTCTCGCGGCGGTCGTGCTGGGTTTCGCATGCTCGGTGAACGGGTGTGGGGGTGGCCAGCACGCGCTCGGGTCTCGCCCCGCCGGGATCCGCTCGCACCCGGCGCGCAGCTATCGCTGGCTGGTGCGGACCGCGGCTCCCCGCCGACGATCGCCCAGGAGAACCGGGCCCGCGGCACGCGCGGATGGCGGCTGGCCGGCCCGGCCGCGGACGTCGGAGGACTCGCGACCGGGACCGTCCGGCGGCTACGTGGCCCGAGCCGACGCTGCTCCCCGGGCAGCTGCAGAGCATCTACGTCAGCGCGCCGGGCTCGCGCCTGGTCACGATCCGGATCTACCGGATGGGCTGGTACGGCGGGCTCGGGCGGACGTGAGGTGCTGGTCCGCCGGGCGGCTGCCCGTCCTCCGCAGCCGCGGCTGCCGCCACAGCGCCGCGCACCGGCCTGACCGAGTGCCACTGGCACCCGACTCTGCGCTTCCGCATCCCCGCCGGCGCTGCCCAGCGGCGTGTACATCGCCAAGCTGTCGGCGCGCGACCGGCGCCAGCGATTGCCTGTTCGTCGTCCGCTCGCGGCGGCCTCAGCCGCTGCTCGCCCAGCTCCCGACCGCCACCTACGAGGCCTACAACGCGTGGGGTGGCGACAGCCTGTATCCCGGCGGCCGCGCGTGACGAGCGACCGGAACCACCCAGGGGATCGCCGTCTCCTATGACCGGCCCTACGACAGCATCACCGGCGCCGGCCAGTTCTTCGCTCGCGACGTCGCCATGGTCCGCTTCCTCGAGCGCTATGGCTATCCGGTCTCCTATACGACCAGCGAGTCCGTCGATCGCGCGACCCCGGCCAGCTCCAGCGGCCACCGCGCGCTGATCGACTTCGGCCACTCCGAGTACTGGTCCGCACGCCAGGCGCGCGCGCTTGCTCGGCGGCCCGGGCCGGGACCAGCCTGCTGTTCTTCGGATCGGACACGCTGGCCTGGCGGGTGCGCTTGCCCTGCGCGCCGGCCGCGGGCGGCCGGGCAGGCGTGACGATCGTCGCCTACAAGGAGCACGCGCGGCTGGATCCCGGTCGCGCGCGCAGCCCAGCGGCGTCTTCCCGGACCGCGGCGCCGCGCCTGACCGGGTCGGCCTACAGGGGCTGCATCACGCCGCGCCTGACGCGGCCGGGACCGCCCGCCTACCGCTACTACGACTGGACGCCGGCGCCGACCGCTGCGTCCGCCGTGGCTGTTCGCGGGCAGTGGCGTCAGTCCGGCACTCCGGTCCCCGGGATCATCGGCTACGAGCTCGATCAGCAGGCCGGCTCCAGCTCGCGGGTGATCCGTGTCGGTGGCGGCTCAGCAAGATGTCAATCCGGGCTCACCGCCGAGCCGGGCGGCCCGGGTCCGGGGCCGGGGGGCGCCAAGGCCGACACCACGCTGCGACGGCTGCGGTCGGGGGCGCTGGTGTTCACGACCGGCACGCTGGGCTGGGAGCTCGGGCTATCCCCGGTCCCCTCGGCCTCTCCAGATGCGCCGCGTGCCCCCGACCCGCGCGTGGTGCGGATGACCCGCAATCTCCTCGAACACGTGCTGAGACAGCGCTGAGGCCCCAGGACCGCATGACCTCGGTTGCGTGGCTGGGACGCTTTGCGGCATGAACGGAGAGATCCCCATGCTCCTTGTCCATACAGGTCTGCCGCAGCCAGCTGGTCCGGATGCGGATTTGTGTCGACGTCGGACTGGTTGCGGGAGGCGTGTGGGGCGCGGTTGACGGCTAATCGCCACTTTTCACGGAGGGTGAGCGAGGGGACTCGAACCCCCGACCGCCTGGACCACAACCAGGAGCTCTACCAACTGAGCTACGCCCACCGCGAGACCGCTCAATCTACCAGCGCCCCGCGGCCGGTCACCGCGTGAGCACCCGTCGGCACAGGCCGGCCGACGATATCCGAGCTGAGATAGTCGGAATTGCTGGTAGCCCTGCGGGCCGCATGGCCACCGCACCCCGATGCCCCCGAACCTCGTGCCGCGGCTTCGCGGCGTCTCCCATGGCGTCGCCGCTGTGCTCGCCCTCGCCGCGGCCACCGTCGTCGTCGCCTTGGCGCCGTCGGGCCGGGCCTCGATCGCGCTCGCCGTGTACGGCGTCGGCCTGGTCGCCCTGTTCACCGGCAGCGCGCTGTATCACCGCTGGCCCGGACCGCCCCGGTTCAAGCCGCTGCTCCAGCGGATCGATCACGGCACGATCTACGTGTTCATCGCGGCCAGCTTCACGCCGATCGTCGTCATCGCTCTGCACGGTGCGCTGGCGTGGACGATGCTCGCGGTCATGTGGGCCGGCGCCGCCGCCGGCGTCGCCTTTGCGATCGGGTGGATTCACGCTCCCGCCCGGCTCGCGGCCGGCAGCTATCTCGCGCTCGGCTGGGTCGTCGTGATCACGGTGCCGCAACTGATCCGCACCCTGCCCGTGGCGCCGCTGGTGCTGCTCGCCGCCGGCGGCCTGCTGTACTCGCTCGGAGCGGCCGTCTACGCCACGCAGCGCCCGAATCCGTGGCCCCGCACCTTCGGCTTCCACGAGATCTTCCACGCCCTCGTGATCGCGGCCGCCGCGGTGCAGTACATCGCGATCATCGGCTGGGTCCTGCCGGCCGCGTGACCGAGCCGCGTGTCGAGCGGCGCGGCCCGGGATCGCCCGACTCAGCTCGCCAGCACGCCCGCCGGCAGCAGGTAGCGCCGCGGGGGCAGCGTGACCGCCCCGCTGCGGTTGTTGAGCCGACCTCCGTGCAGGCCCCGCCCAGCGACCGCCGGGGCCTCCTGCGCTTCGGGATAGCCGTCGTGCGCCGCGATCCAGGTCAGGACCGCGGCGGAGTCCGCACCGGCCGCGAGGATCGCCGCGCGTTCGATGACGACCCCGCCCGACGGATGTGTCCGCGCCAGCCGTGTGACCAGGGCGCAGATCGCCTCGTCCTCCATCAGCTGACCTGCGCCGTTGCGCGAGCGGCGCGTACGGCCGGCGCGCGCCCCGCCGCCGCGGTACGTTGCTGCTCTGCCGTGAACCCATTGCGCGACCTCCTGAGCGCCTCCGGACCATCCCCACGGACGTCCTGACCAGCCCTCGTTGAGAACGGCGATCCCATCGCTAGGGACGAAACTGTCCGTGGAGTTCGCCGTTCGGCGGGTGCCGGCGGGCTCTGCGCGAAGTCGCTTCGCAGGAGCGGTGAAGTTGCCCTGACCTCCCACTGTACTCCGGCCGGCGGCCCGATCCGCGTGATTGCTCGCCGGCGAACCGCGAGCGACGCGAGTTCACGAGCCGCGAACGCGAATATGCTCGTCGGATCATGGATCCCACCCCAGCCCCACCGCTCGAACCGCAGGGCCGCTGTGTCTGCGGCGAGAAGGTCACCATCGCCGACGCGCGGGAGATCACTCTCCCCAACGGTCGTCCCGGCTGGGAGGGCTACTGCCCGGTGTGTGGCGCCCCGCTGTTCGCGATCCGGCGCAGAGTTCCGACGAGCAGCTCACCGCCCGAGAGCAACCTCCGCACGACTCCGTCGCGCTTGGGCTCCTCGAAGCTTTCCGATCCGCCGCCGAGGCGATAGCGCACCGCGACCTCTAGGCGAGTGAGCCGAGTGGCAACACGGAGCCGTCCGCCGGCGGTGAATCCCGCAGACCGCCACTGGAATTCAGGCGACGGATCAGAGCCTCGACGATGGCGCCGTCGAACTGAGTGCCGGAGTGAGACCGCAGCTGATCAATCGCGTATTCGTGCCCGGGGGCCAATCGGTACGGTCGATCTGAGGTCATCGCCTCAAACGCGTCGGCGACGTGAATGATGCCGGATTCGAGCGGGATCTCGCCCTCGCGCAAGGCCAGCCGGGTAACCGGTGCCGTCGACGCGCTCATGATGGTGGCGAACCCAATGAGCCTCGATCGGCATGCCGGCCGCCTCGACGATCGCGGCACCGAGCTCTGAATGGCCTTTCATCACTTCGTACTCGTCGTGCGTGAGCGCGGCCGGCTTCTGCAGGATCGAATCGGGTATGCCGATCTTCCCGACGTCGTGAAGCAGGCCGGCGAGCCGAATTCGCACCAGCCGCTCGCGATCGATGCCCAGCTCCATCGCGATCACGACACTGAGCTGGGACACCGTCTGGCAGTGACTGCGCGTGTAGGAGTCCTTGGCGTCGACGGCGAGCGCCAGCGCGTTGGCGAGGGTCTGCGTGTGGTGCTCGTCCTCGGCAACGCCGACGTCGAGGTTGGCGTGCATGTCCTGGCTGTAGATCGCTACCTGCTGGTTGATCCGCTTGGCACCGATCAAGGCAAGATCGGCTTCGCGGATCAGCTCGTCCTTGTCGCGAGTCGTCAACGCCTCGGAGATGCCGGCCGTCACGGTGGCGCCGCGAGCTTCGCCCTCCAGCGCGATGGCAAGGCGTTGCACGAATTCGAGCGCGCCCCAGCAGCGAGTGCCCGCGAGCACGATGGCGAACTCGTCGCCTCCCACGCGGAAGGCGCTGTCGCCGGCGCGCTGAGTGGCGCGAATCGCGCTGGCGAGCGCCCGCAGTCGTTCGTCACCCGCCTGGTGCCCGAGGTTGTCATTGACGCTCTTGAGATCATCGAGATCGAGCATCACCAAGCTCATCGGCGTCGGGCCGCGACTCGCGCGCCGGAGCTCCTGGGCGAGGTCCTCGTGAAAGGCGCGGTGGTTGCGCAGACCAGTCAGCGGGTCGGTGCTGGCCATCTGCGCCATGGTCTCGAACTCCGCCGCGCGCGCTTCGGTCAGCCGGGTCGAAATCCGGGTGATGACCAGCGCGAAGAACGCGATCAGGCCGAGCCCGAGCGCGAACGCAACCGCCATCGCCCGCTCGGCTGAGCCACTGTCCGTGACCAGCGTCTGCTCATCCCGGGTGGCGCTCTTCTGAGCGGCCGCCGATTCGCTGGACACGATCTTCTGCACGATGGCGAACGCCGCCTCGGCCTGAGTCCTGTCCAACCGCTCGACCAGGCGATTGTTGTGGGCGTAGACCGCCTGGATGATCTGGAAGTTGACATCGTCGTAGGCGCCGTCGGCCGCGGATAGGCGTGCCACAGTGGCCTTCACCGCCGGTGACCGGGCGAGCGCCGCGATACGGACCAGATCCGACACCAGCGCGGCCTCGGCCTGCCCACGGTCGGTGAGCACAGAGACGCTGGGCGACAGCCGGAACTTTCGCACCAGCGACTGCTCGAGACCAACCTGATAGCGGGCATCCTGGTACAGCGTGCTGAGCACGCTGGCCGCATTCGCGCGGTGGACGTTGCTTGCCACCCGCTGTTGGGTCAGGAGCGAGAAGCCGGCAAGCACGCATAGCACCACGAACAGGCCGGCCAGGGCCGCCTGCACGATCCAGCGCTGCGCCCACTTGACTTGACTGCCCAAACCAGAGCTCCTTGCGACGAGATGAGAGACCCTGGCGACCGGACGGTGGGCACGCTGAGCCGACATACCTCTATCGACGCAGTCAGAGGTCAGCTTGAGCCGTCATGCGACGCTCGGCGGCGATCAGGTCGGCGACGTGCAAGCGAGCCCCCCAGCGATGACCCCGAATCGTCCCTCCGGCCGACCGGCCCGCCGTCTCGATGTCGCAGCTTTACCCCGACGCCGCTGGCCGATCATGTGTTCTGCAACCGGCTCGGCCGTCCAGTGGACGGCTCAGCGTTGCGGCGGCGCTACAAGGCAGCAGCGCATCCCGCCGGCCTTCGCGTGCTTCGCTTCCACGCCTTGCGGGACGGCGTGCGAGCCGCGGTCTGCGTGCCTGGCCGGCCTGGCGCCCGGTTAGTCGCCTGGGCTGGCCGTTAGATTGATTGGCGGTAGCCGAAGAACTCGTGGTCTTGGTTGTAGCCGCCGTAGCCGCTGCCGATTTCGGAGAAGTGCGCGACGAACTCGATGCCCTTGATCCATTTGACCTGTTTGAAGCCGAGCTCGATCTCGTTGCGGAGTCGCAGCGGGGCACCGTGGCCGAACGGGAGCGGCTGCGTCGTTCATGTCGTAGGCGAGCATCGTGAGGTGGTGGCTCATGTGCTCGATCGGATGCGCGTCGTAGTAGACGCCCTTGTCGGCCCCTTCGCCGAGGGAGTAGAACACGACCCACTTCGCCTCGGGCTGCGGTTTGACCAGGTCCAGGATCGTCTGCATCGAGACGCCGCCCCATTTGGCGATGCCGGACCATCCCTGGATGCAGAAGTGCTGGGTGATCTGCTCGTGGTGGGGCAGCGCCCGCAGCTGCTGCGAGGTCGAGCTCGACGGGATTGTCGACCAGCCCGTTGATCCGCAACCGGTAGTCGGCGAAGTCGCCGTCGAACAGCGCCTTGTACTCGTCGGAGTCCGGGTACTGGCCGTTGTGCCAGAAGTACGGCGAGATGTCCTTCTCGCTGTACTCGCCGGGCTTGGGGTCGACGTGCTCGAAGAGGTGCTGCACCGGTCCGACGATCGCCTGTCCCGACCCGCTGCACGACGCGGGGGTGGCGCAGCGTGAACGGCGTCGCGCCCACCCAGCCGACGAGCATCACACACCATCGACGCAGCGAACAGCCAGAACCCGATCCAGCTGTCGTCGGTCCGTCCGGCGTAGACGTGGTTGAGGTTGACCAGCAGCCCGGTCGTGAACACGAACGTCACGTGCAGCACGATGAAGAGCAGAAACCAGACGAGCACGAGGAAGTGCAGCGAGCGCGCGGTCTGGATGCTGAAGACCTTGCTGACCCGCCTGAACCGGGTCGACAGCGCGGGGGACATGCCCAGGCCGGTGATCAGCGCGAGCGGGGCGGCGATGAACACGGTGACGAAGTACGCGATCAGCTGCAGGCCGTTGTACGCCACCCAGCCGTGCTCGGCCGGCCAGTTCAACGACAGGTACTGGATCAGCGTCGACAGCGGCATTGGGGAACACGTCCCAGCTGGTCGGGCACCAGCCGCTGCCACTCGCCCGCCCGCGAACAGCAGCACGTAGAAGACCACGCCGTTGAGCAGCCACAGCGCGTCGACGCCCAGATGCCACCAGCGGGCCAGCCCGATCGAGTGACGAAGCCCGGGCAGACCGACCTGCCCCGGCAGGCTGATCGAGTCCTGCTTCGCGGTCCACAGCGGATCCGTCGGGCACCGGCTTCTGGATGCGAAACCAGTCCCTGCCGGGCGTGGAATGCCGCGTCCAGTACAGCCGCGGGTGATCAGACAGGATCTGAACGCCCGCCGGATGATGAAGATCATGAAGAACAGGTTGAAGAAGTGCTGCCACCGACCCAGGCCGGAAACCCGGTCGTCGACCGCGGAGACGGCGATGCCAGCGTGCCGGGATAGCGGCTGATGAACCGCTGCACGACCGGGTCGCCGCGCAGACCCTTCGCGACAGCCACCAGAATGAGCAGCACGATGAAGCCGATCGGCAACAGCCAGAGCAGATTGAACCATCGGCTGCGACCCACCCGCACGCGCGGGGCGATCCCGCTCGACCTGCGGAACCGACCCCGCCCACGTCGCGGTGTCGATCACGTCCTCGCCCGGCGTCAACTGCCACCGGTAGCTGCGAACGATGTCCGGAGACAGAGCAGACCGTCGAAGTGCAGACAGATCCTCGTGACTTGTCGGCGTCAGACTTCATAGCCCGGCAGCCTACGGCGTCGAGACCGACGTCAAGGAACCAGACTCGCCTTCGATCGATCGCCAATGCGGCCACACGCGATCCGCACGCCGCTCGGCGTCGGAACCGACGATGAGGACCAGTTTGGTCGAAGCTGGCCGTAGTCCGTCACGTTTTCGCAGCCGAGCCGTCGCGCCTTCAACGAAGAGTCTGCCGTCTTGTTCGCCACAAGCCACGCGGAGCACCGCAGCCAACAAGCGGGTGCCGCCACCGCGGACCCGAGCGCGCAGGCCGGTCAGCGCCGCATGGTGTTTGGGGGTCGTCCTGGGCGTCGATGATCCTGTTGCGGCCGGTGTGTTTGGCTTTGTACAGCGCTTGGTCTACTCGTCCCATCAGCATTTCGGCGGTTTCTTCGCCATCCCATATCGCGACCCCACCCGAAACGGTCTGTTGCGCCGGTGTGGCCGCGTTGAGGCGTACCAGGGCTGCGTTCGCAGCTTGTCGAGAACGCGAGGGCAGCGCGAGGGCGAACTCTTCCCCGCCATATCGGGCGAGGACGTCGGTTGCGCGTAGGTTGCGGCGCCAGGCGATCGCGGCGTCTTTGAGTAGTTCGTCGCCAGCCAGATGTCCGTGGTTGTCGTTGAAATCCTTAAAGCAGTCCAGGTCGATCATCCCCACGGCCAGAAGGTCGCCGTTGCGGGCGGCGCGGGCCAGTTCGACGCGCAGGTCCTCGTCCCAACCTCGGCGGTTACGCAGCCCGGTCAAGGCGTCGGTCCGGGCGAGCGTCTCGACTTGCTCAAGCAGTCGCTCACGCTCGGCTTCCAGCTGCCGGTTCTCGGTGACGTCTTGGGTGACGGCGCGCACCGCGACCACGGTCTCACCCCGCCACACGAGCTCGCGACGTCCGTGCATGCTCCGCTCGACGCCGTCTGGACGGATGATGCGGTACTCGACCTCCTGCGTGAGCCGACCCTTGGTTCCCCCTTCGATCGTCGATCGGACACGCTCACGATCTTCAGGGTGCACCAGTTCCAGGAAACCGTCCAGACCGGCGATCACGAAATCCTTCGCGAGGCCAAACACCCGACGGAACCCATCACTGACGGTGAACGTCGCCTCGGCCGGTCGATACTCCCAACTGCCCATGAGCGCGATCCGCTGAGCAGCCTCAAATTGCTCGTCGCGGTAGCGCAGCGTCCGAGCTTGGCGGCCCGCGAGCTCCTCCAGACGAACCGAATCCGTGACGTCCTCAACCCGGTGGATGACGAACGCGACACTGCCGTCACGATCGAACACCGGCGAGTTCAGCGGGCTCCAATACCTAACCTCAAAGCCGCCGCCCTCAGACTCGGGACGTGGGATGTCGTACTTCTGCCGAGCCATCGTATCGGCGACCCCGGTCCAAGAACGCGTGCCAAGGATCCCCTCAAGTTGCTGACGCCATCGGCGGTTTGATCATCAGGATTGTCCGGAAATACGTCGAACAGACCGTGATTCACAATCTGGTCGCGCTCGGTCATCGTCGCCTTGAGATAGTTGTCGCTGACCGCGACGATCGTCAGTTCCCGATCCAACACCAGAAAGCAACCCGGCACGCTCTCAAACAGCACCCTGAAATCTGGCGACGAGTCCTCGGGGACCTCAGAGCCACAAAGAGGCGCGTGCCTGTCCAGCCTCTCCGGCGTTTGATCACCTCTCGAACCCTGAGGCATCGAGAAACCCTATCCGCTCAGACCGGCGTCGGACGGACCGCCGTGAGGCTCGGGTGCTCGTCGTGACTCACGCTCAGCGGAGGACCGGCGTCCGTCCGACAATCGGTCGCTCACCTTCAACCGCAACGGTCACGGTGGCTGTCTCAGTGAGATAACCGTTGAGAGCGTCGGTACCTTCCGCGGGCGCGCGGAAGTGACCGAGTCTTCGAAAAGGTCCGCCGGCGGCTTCCTGAACACGTTGACTCTGACGACCGTCGGATCGAGAAGCCAAGCGCCGAGGCGCCCACGCAGGCGTTTGCCGGTCAACACCCACCAGGCAAACGCGCAGATCACAAACGGGCTGGCCAGCAAGCCGGTTAGGACTACCGAGCCTCTGCGTACCTCGACCGGAACGTTGGGAACCCGCAGCAGTTCCCGAAACGCGACGACCCAGACGTATCCGACCAAATGCCGCTTGAGCTCCCGCACAACGACAGATCTTGCCTGAGCCCCGGGGCTAAACGGCCTGCTGGCGCTCCCGTCCACCCGCAGGCCGCTCAATCCGGACCGACGACGAGCAGGCGCGCGGCGCAGTCGTCGCGGTAGACCATGGGCTTGTGCGACAAGCCTGCTTTCCGCGCGTAGGCAGGTCGCTCGTCAGGCGGCACGACATGCCTGTCCCGCGTCAAGAGCGGGAGAGCGTCGCCAGTGCGTGCGCTCGACCACGCGAGTGAGCTCGAGGAGGTCAAGGATCAGGTTGTCGACCGTGTCCATGACCGCATCGCATCGATCGCCGCTCCTAGGGAGCGATCTCGGTTCACATCGACCCACGCCGCCCGGAGTCGCGCGATCCGTCCGATGCGGTGCGTCTTGCGTGCGGCGCGGTGCCCTCGTATTCGCGGCATGAAACTGCTTCTTGGAGGTCCGTCCGGCTTCCGGCTTAGCGTCGGGTGATCCGGGACAGGGGCCTTCTTTGGGAGAACGCAGACGGGTAGGCCGTTTTCGGCGATGGGCTTCGAGCCCGTGGTTTTCGTTTGGCCGCCCCTGCGACTTGCCTGGATTGAGCGTTTGAGCTCGTATCGGTCTGTGTCGTTTTTCCCGCTGGTTCTCCCACCTTGTTCAACCGCCGTGTTGTGGAGGTGAGTGATGGCGTTGGTGAGGTGGGTCGGCCGTGCGATCGGCCTGGATGTGCACCGCGATTTCTGTGTGGTCGCGATCTGCGAGGACGGGAAGGTCCGTTCCGGCGGTCGGGTCCCCAGCACGCCGGAGGGGTTGGCGGCGCTCGCGGAGAGTCTGCTGGCGAACGACCGGGTGGCGTTGGAGGTGACGGCCAGCTGCTGGGAGGTCGCGCGGCTCCTGGAGCCCCATGTGCAGCGGGTGGTCGTGGTCAGCCCCGACGACACCGGGATCGCGAGCGCGCGCGCGAAGACCGACAAGCTCGACGCGCGCGCGTTGGCGTGCTTGTTGTGGAGGGGCGAGATCGATCCGGTGTGGATGCCTGATGAGCGCTGCCGGATTCTGCGGCGCCGGCTCGATCGCCGCGAGCAGCTCGTCCACGCCCGCTCGCGCGCGAAGAACGAGATCTCGGCGGTGCTGCAGCGCCGGCTGATCGCGAAGCCGCCGGGTTCGCGGACCTGTTCGGAGTGACCGGCCGCCGGTGGCTGGCCGACGTCGAGCTGCCCGTCGAGGAGCGCGAATCGGTCGACGCGGGCCTGCGACAGATCGTGTTCCTCGATCAGGAGATCACGGCGGTGGAGAAGCTGATTGCTCAGCAGGCGCTGGGCTGGCCGGAGATCCGGCGGTTGATGACGGTCCCGGGCGTGAACCTGATCTGCGCCGCGACGTTCATCGCCGCGATCGGCGAACCGTCACGGTTTCTGTCCAGCCGCAAGCTGGTCGCCTACCTCGGGCTGGACCCCAAGGTCCGCCAGTCCGGCGAGGCGCCGGCGCGGTCGGGCCGGATCTCCAAGCGCGGCTCAGCGTCTGCTCGGTGGGCGCTGGTCGAGGCGGCGTGGAGCGTGGTCAAGCAGCCCGGCCCGCTGCGCGCGTTCTATGAACGCGTCCGCGCTCGGCGCGGTCACGGCAAGGCGATCGTCGCGACCGCCCGCAAGCTCGCGATCCTGTTCTGGTGCATGCTCAGCCGTGCCCAGGACTACGCGCACCAGCGTCCCGCGTTGACCAAGAAAAAGCTCCGCGAGCTCGAACTGACCGCCGGCGCCCACCCCCGCACCAAGGCCGCGGCCGGGGATCTGGTCCACTAACCGCGCGATCCGTGACGCCGAACGCGCGCTCACCCTCCAGGCCGAGATCTCCTACAAGCGGATGGTCACCGACCAACAGGCCGGCGGACCGGCGAAAAAAGTGGGCGCGAGCGCGACACCGGAGCGCGCATAGTTTTAGTCACTCAAAGAGGACAAGCCGCGCGACAGACCAAGCTCCTGACGTCTGCACTTCGCTTCGTCGGTCACCCGCGCCCACCCGAAAACCTACGCCCCAGCCACCACCGCCGCAACCCAGGTGTCGACACCGCTGCGCAAATTCGGGCCAAAACCGCAGTCACCCCGCCCGGCGGCCCGAGCCGACGCCACAGGAGACGATCTCAGCCCCGCACGACCCGCCGCCCGAACGCCAGCACCCCAGAAATTTGTTCCGCGCAACCCCTTGACTTTCATCGGTCGCCGTTAGTACGGCGGACGGTGGTGTAAAGGTCCCTGCCAGCTCGCGGTTCGCCCTTGCGCGCATCCCCGCCGTGCCCGCATGAGCCGGCTTGGGTCGCTCGATGGGGAGTCGCGGCCGTTACCTGCGAGCTCAGACGGGCGCCGCGGTGGTTTTCCGGTGGCGTCGACCCCGTGCGACACAGCGCGGCCAGCGCGACCAGCGCGGCCAACGCGGCTGTAGGCAACAACCACGGGTTACCGGGGTCAGGCGCCGACCTTGTCGGCCGAGCCGAGGTCGTGCGCGGCCCCTCGGCGACTGCGCGTGGGTATCAGGAACGCCGACCATGAACGTCCGGGTGTTCACGAGCGCAACTGGGATTCCCGAGCTTAGGACGCGCAGCGTGTCACCGCCGTCAGTAAGGCTCAGACGCGCACTGAACACGTCTTGATCTGAGATAGTGGGAAGATCGACGCACACCGCGACTCGCCGCGCGGTATCCAGCGCATGGATAAATGGCGTCGAGCCTGGGCGGTCATACAGCGTATAGGCCCACCTTCCATCGTCGCTCATCTTCCGGGTAACAGCGATCCCGAGCATCGCCTCGCTGTGGTCTCTCGGGTCGATCACCGGCTTGCGCATCAACCGCCGACCTGGCACGTCGTAGGCACGCACCTCGTAGCGAAGAGCGTCGTGATTCGGAGCTACATAGTGGATCAGGTACAACCAGCGCCCCGTGGGCGAGATCGCGTCGACCGTATAGAAGCCAGGCAGCGCTATCCGCGCGCGAACGACCAGCCGCCGCGCACTCACCACGACCAGCGTCGAACGCCTTGGCGGATAGTTCGACGTCATCCCGGCCAGCACGAGCACTCGCCCGTCGGCCGACAATCCCGATGTGGACCCGTCGTTTGCGACACCCGCGACACCGAACCTGCCCGTCAGCCGAACCGAACGCTCGAGCCTTCCATTACCGCGATGCAACCGTCGCAGGACCGTGTCGCGGCCAGCGCTGACCGCGACATACGAAACCGTCGCCCCAGGCTCGCTGATCCTCTGACCCTGGATCGCGGGGACCGGCCCCCCAGCCGCCAGCGCCGTCCCCGGCGCCAGACACGAAATTCCGCACACCATCACTAGCGCTCGACGCATCACACCCTCCCTCGCTCAACCACGCTCATCACCCCGTATACGTTTACGCGCGCGGTTTCGGTCCCATCGCGACCGCACGCCTGCCGGTCTGGCCATCGCACCCCGAGACCGACCGACTCGGCGGAGGCTCGCGCCCCGAAGTGTCCGCTAAGCGCACCTGGCGGTGGATGCCACCAACGCGTGTGCCGCCAGGAGGGTGCCCGTGCGCTGGCGGATGCCCGTGACCACGCTGTCCTGATCCGCGAGCGCGTCACGACCCGCCTGGTAGACAATCTCCTCGAGTGTCGGCACGATTTGAGGCTATGACCCCCTGCGGACGGGAGCTTTCGTCGATAACCGTTGCCCGTCACGGTTGCCCGGACCAGCAACACCGGTCGCCGCCCGGCCGACATGAGGTCAGAAGCTGGCCGCTCGCAGGCATTTCCTGCAGTGCCCCCGGCAGGACTCGAACCTGCGACCCACGGCTTAGAAGGCCGTCGCTCTATCCAGCTGAGCTACGGGGGCTCGGGGTGAGAGTAAACGCGACCTCGCGGCGGTCGGCAGCCCTCGCCGCGCTGATCGTCGCGGGGCTGGCGGCGTGGCTCGGTCCGGTGGTCGCGCGGGCGCGAGACCGCAGCACGCGCGGCCGCCCGCGCGGCTGCCGCGTGCCCGGTACCGCGCACGATCGACCAGCTGTGGCATCCCGACATCGACGCCGCGATCGCCTACGCACACCACCGGGTCGGTGACATCGCCTTCGCGGTGCGCACCTCGGGCCGGTTCTACGGCTATCGCGCCGATCACCAGGAGTGGTCCGCCAGCGTGGTGAAGGCGATGCTGCTCGTCACCTATCTCGATCAGCTGGCGGTGCGCGATCGAGCCCTGAGCGACGCCGACCGGCGGATCCTGGGGCCGATGATCCGCGTCTCTGACAACGATGACGCGCAGATCGTGTTCGACGGACCGTCGGCCAGGGCGGCCTGCGCGCGCTCGCCACGCTCGCGGGCGGCTGGGCGTTGTCCCCGGGGAACGTCAGCGGGTTGACACCGGGCATCAGCGGGGTCAGGCAGGTCGACGGGTCGATCCGCGCCGGGTCCGCCGGGCCGGGATGGGTCAGCGGCCCGTCGATCGCAGCCAGCGCGTAGGCGGTGTCTGTCTAGATCGCCGATCCCGAGTGCTCGGTGACGTCCGCCGGACACACCTGCGTGGCTGGAAGCTCTACGTTCGGCGGTGGCTGCGGCTCCGCCGCACGGGACAGCTGCGACAACCAGCCGGGCAGCTGGTCCGACGCCAGCATGCGTGTCATTCTACCTTTCGGTGCGCTGCGGATACCCTCCGGTCGGCGCGCGCCGCTTCGCGCGCCGGCCGGTGCCGGCCGGGCCGCCCGCGGCGCAGTCACCTGATTAGATGTCACCCAGGAGAGAGTGATGCGTCAGCTGACCAGCCTGGACATGCAGTTCCTTGCCCTCGAGAACGACCGCCAGAGCGGCCACGTGGGCGGACTCGTGATGCTCGATCCGTCCACCGCCCCCGGCGGCGAGGTTCGCGTCCGCGACGTCCGCCGGCTCATCACGCGAGCGACTCGCGGATCTGCCGCCGATGCGCTGGCGCCTGGCCGAGGTCCCGTTCGGGCTCGACTACCCGTACTGGACCGACGACGGGGACTTCGATCTCGAATACCACGTGCGCGAGATCGCGCTGCCCTCCCCGGGCTCCGACGGCCAGCTCGCGGCGCAGGTCGCCCGGCTGCACAGCCGGCCGCTGGACCGCACCCGGCCGCTGTGGGAGTTCTACGTGATCGAGGGCCATCGCTCGGGACAGGTGGCGGTGATGAGCAAGATCCATCACGCCCTGATCGACGGCATGTCGGGCGCCGAGATCCTCGGGCTGCTCCTCGACCTCGGCCCCGAGGGCCGCGAGCCGTCACCGCCGGCCGAGCTGATGGCGGCGCCGGGCGAACTCGAGATGATCGGCCGCGGCCTGCTCGGACTCGCGCGCTATCCGGTACGGGTCGCGCGCTCGCTGCCGGCCGCGGTCACCAACATCGAGGAGACGCCGTTCGGCACGCTGCCCGGAGCCGGGCTGCTGGGCCGAGCCGCCCGCGCCGGCACCCGCGTGATCCTGCGCAAGCCGGCGCTGCCCGAACCGCCCGACATCACCGCCCCCAAGACCGCATTCAACGAGCGGCTCTCGGCCCATCGCCGCTTCGCGTTCGGGCGCCTGGAGCTCGAGGACGTCAAGACGGTCAAGAACACGTGGGGGTTCACGGTCAATGACGTCGTCGTGTCGATCGCGGCCGGCGCGGTGCGCCAGTGGCTGATCGCCCACGATGATCTGCCCGACGGGCCGCTCATCGCCCAGGTCCCGGTGTCGGTGCGCACCGAGGAGCAGCAGGGGACCTACGGCAACCGCATCCTGCTCATGACCGTGCCGTTCTTCGTTGACGAGCCCGACCCGCTGAAGCGGCTCGAGCGGACTCACGAGGCGTGCCGGGACATGAAGGAGCGCCATCAGGCGCTGCCCGCGGGACTGCTCGCCGACGCCAACAACTTCGTCCCCCCTGCCCTGTTCAACCGCGCTGCGCAGCTCACCTTCCGCCTGTCGACCAGCCGGCCGGGACGGCCGACGTGGAACCTCGTCGTCTCCAACGTGCCCGGGCCGCAGTTTCCGCTCTACCTGGCCGGAGCGCGCGTGGACGCCCACTACCCGATCTCGGTCATCACCGACGGGATGGGGCTGAACATCACGGTGATGAGCTACTGCGGCCACCTCGACTTCGGGCTCGTCGCCGATCGTGACCAGATCCCGGATCTGTGGACGATCCTCGACGGGCTGCGCTCGTCGCTGACCGAGCTGACGGCCCTCGCCGGGGCTGCGGCCGCGGGCCACGCGACGCGGGCTCCCGAGCCCGACGCGCGACCTGAGTCTGACGCCGCTCCGGCGCACCGCAGCGCCCGCGCGGTGGACAGCGCTGGCCCGGCGCGCCAGACTGCGGGGATGGCGGGCTCTGGACCCACCCGGGAGCGCCTGGCCGGCGTGCTGAACGCCGCATACGGCGACGGCCTGCTGAGCGAGCGCACGCTCGCTCACCGGCTCGATCAGCTGTTCGGCGATCACCTCGTGGACCCGGACCGGCTCACCGGGGACCTCACCTTCCGCGCCGCCGGCCACTCGCTCGCGGACGTGCTCCGGCGCGCGGTGCGGTCTGTGACCGCGATCCTGCGCGTGGACCGGCCGCCGCGCCGAGCGGCTGCTGGCCCTGGACTGGAGCGGGGCCAGTGACGAGCTCACGATCGGCCGCGACCTGGCCTGTGACGTCGTGCTCACCGGCCCGACCGTGTCACGGCGCCACGTCCGCCTGTGCTTTCGCGACGGCGCATGGATCCTGCAGGACCTCGAGTCCACCAACGGGACCCTCGTCAACCACCGGCGCGTGGTCCGCTGCCGGGTGATCCCGGGCGATCACCTCGATCTCGGCGGCGAGCGCCTCACGGTCGACTGAGCTTCGCCGCGCGCGGCGCCTGATCAACCCGTTATCCGTCGGGCTGAGTCGCGCTCATAGCTCGTGATCGGGAGACACGGCGACCGCTCGGCGCCGCATCTCGCGGTGCCGAGCAGCCTGATGAGTCGGGGCGCCCGGATTTGAACCGGGGATCTCCGCCACCCAAAGGCGGCGCGTTACCAGGCTACGCCACGCCCCGAGCTGCCGCCGCGAGTCTACCCCCAGTCCTCCTTGACTCGGTCGATCCAGGCTCCGAGCCGAGCGCGAAGCAGGGTGTCGTTGGCACAGACGGTGAGCACCCCGTGCTCAGAACGCCACGATCGCCGTCGCAGTTGACCGCTGTTGGACTTGCGCTGAAGCTGATCAGATCGCCATCGACGCCGAGCCGCTCACCCCAGTAGCGCCGCAGTTCGTCCAGGCCCTGATCCGCGTGGTATTGCAGCGCGAAGGCGAGCCGTTTGTCCGTCAGGGAGCCGATCCAGCGCGCAGCAAGCTCGATCGCGCGCGGATCGGAGTTGCAGAGCGACACCACGTTGCGGTTGCGCTTGTACCCCTCGGCGATGTACAGGACGACGAAATCACGGAACGTCGGGATCGCCGCAAGCCGTCGAACTTCGAGCGCCCCTGCGGCGTAGGCGTCCTCCCGCCGGCGGCGGTAGTTGGCCCGCATAGTCTGATTGCCCTTTCGCTGACCGGCCGACGCACGCCGGGGCCGCTCCAGCGGCAGATCGCGGATCCAGTACCAGACCGTGGTCCGCGGCAGCGCGAGCCGTTGCGCGATCTCGTCCAGCGTGAGCCGGCGCTCGCTGCGCAGTGCCCGCGCCTTGTCTCTCAGGTACCGGGGGTAGGCCATGGTCGATCTGCTGCTCACCGTGACAGGCGGGGCGGCGGCTGTGACAAAGGCGTCGTCGGGCCGTGGAAGCCGTCCACCGGCTAGCCTCCGACCCCCGATGGCCGAGGTGCTCGCACTCCAGACGCTGCGCTATGACCGTGATCGCACCGGCGGCCTGCAGAACGTCGTGGCCCCGCCCTATGACGTGATCGACGCCGAGCAGCGCGCCGAGCTCGAGGCGCGCTCGCCGTACAACATCGTCCGCGTCGATCTGCCCGAGGGCGGCGAGGATCGCTATGACCGCGCGGCGGCGCAGCTGGCCGGATGGGAGCAGGAGGGGGTGATCGTCCGTGACACCGAGCCCGCCCTGTGGACGCTGCAGCAGGACTACACCGGCCCGGACGGTCGCGCCCGCACACGCAACGGCTTCTTCGCCCGCGTGCGCGTCGAGGAATACGGCCCCGGACGGATCCGGCCCCACGAGCGCACGCACCCGGGTCCCAAGGAGGACCGGCTGCGCCTGACCCGGGCCACCCGCACCAACCTGTCGCCGATCTTCTCGCTCTACTCCGATCCCGACGGCAGCGCGATGCGCGCCCTGGCCGACGCGGAGCCCTGGGCCGAGACGACGGACGCCGACGGCACCGTCAACCGCCTGGGCCGGGTCAGCGACCCCGAGGCGATCGCCGCCGCCTCCGCGGCGCTGGCGGGGACCGAACTGCTGATCGCCGACGGCCACCACCGCTACGAGACCGCCCGCGTGTACGCCGAGGAGATCGGCGGCGAGGGCGCGCACCGGTACGTGCTCATGTGCCTGGTCGCGCTCGAGGACCCGGGCTTGACCGTGTTCCCGACGCACCGGCTGGTCCGCGGCCTCACCTCCGAGCAGCACGAGACGCTGGCCGCGGCTCTGCGCCGTGACTTCGAGATCGCCCCGCTCGAGGATCGCGCCGCGCTCGCGCCCGACTCCGGGGACACGGTGCGGATCGGCTACCTCGACGCCCACTTCGGTCGCCCGTTCATGCTCACCCTCAAGGATCAGGCGATCGCCGACGCCGCGCTCGGCGATCACGCCGAGCCCTACCGCCGGCTCGACACCGCGGTGCTGGAGGCGCTGATCCTCAAGGGCGCGCTCGGCTTCACCGACCACGACATCGATGAGCTCAACGGCCTCGGCTACGCCCGGGACTTCGATCAGGCCCTGCAGCTGATCGACGACCGCAGCTACGACGCCGCCTTCTTCATGGCCCCGACGCCGGTGCAGCGCGTCCAGGCCGTGGCCGCGTCGGGCGAGAGCATGCCGCCCAAGTCGACGTACTTCGTGCCCAAGGTGGGCACCGGCCTCGTCTTCAACCCCCTCGCCTGAGCCGGCGCCGCGACCCGGTGTCCGACGCCTCGGCCGCCATCCTGCCGTGCCCTCGCCCGAGGTGCTGCTGCGCCCGAGCCGAGGCGAGCGCCCTGCCGGTGCGCGGGGGCACCGACGCGGCGGTGCTCGTCGCGCTCTACCCCGGACCGTCGGGATTGCACGCCGTGCTCACCGAGCGCCGCGACGATCTGCGCCGTCACGCCGGCGAGATCTCGTTCCCGGGCGGCCGTCGTGACGACACCGATGCCGACCTGCAGGCCACGGCGCTGCGCGAGGCCCACGAGGAGATCGGCCTCGCCCCCGACGCCGTCGAGATCCTCGGTGCGCTGCAGCCGACCCCGACGATCGCCACCGGCTACGCGATCTACCCGTTCGTCGGCGTCATCGCCGCCGGCCAGGCCTGGCGGCTGAGCCCCCGCGAGGTCGCCGAGGTGCTCGAGCTGCCGCTGCGCGAGGTGCTCGCCGGCTACGGGCGCCGGCGCCTGCTGCGGCGCGGAATCCCGATCCGCACGGACACCTACGTGGTCGGCGAGAAGCTGATCTGGGGCGCGACGGCGCGCATCCTCGCCGACCTGTTCGACCGGCTCGGCCCGCTGGCCGGCTGGTCGGCCGGCTAGACAGGATGGAGCGGCCGGGTAGTCCGGGCGCTCGGTGAAGGTGGTCGGCGACGCCGCGCATCTTGCGTGGGTTGCCGGGCGTTGCCGCCCGGCCGAGCCACATACGGAGGTCGCCGACCATGTTTGAGGATCGCAGGGCTGTCACCGTCGGGTTGGATGTGCACAAGCTGTCGGTGCGTCTGGCTGCGGTGAGCGCGGGCGAGTTGATCGCTGAGCAGTCGCTCGTTCAGATCATGAGGTGCTGATCGCGGCGCTGGGGGGCTGGCCGCGTGCGCGGGTGTGCCAAGAGGCGGGGCCGACCGGGTTCGGGCTGCATCGGGCGTTGCTGGCTGCGGGGATCGACAGTGTCGTGGTCGCACCGGGCCTGGTCCCGTCTCGTCCCGGGGATCGGGTCGAAGACCGATAAGCGCGATGCGCGGCGGCTGGCCGGGTTGCACGCGGCGGGACTGTTGACCGAGGTGTTCGTCCCGACTTTGGAGCAGGAGGCGCTCAGGGATCTGGTGCGGGCGCGGGAGGACGCTCGGCTGGATCGGATGCGTGCGCGTCATCGCCTGGGAAAGTTTGTGTGCGTCACACTGCGGATGCCGACGCAGGCTGGGGACCGACGCGGCGCATGGCTGGGCGCCAGGCGTTCGCACGCCCAGCAGCACGCCTTCGATACTACCTGCTGCTCGATCAATCATCGGCGATCGAGCAGCTCGAGCGCGCGATTCAGGAGCTTGCCACCACGGGCCGCACGCCGCTCAGATCTCCCGACTGCGATGCATGCGCGGGATTGACACGCTGCGCGGTCGGGTTGGTCTGTGAGGCCGAGACTTCGCGCATTTAAACCGCCGAGCAGTTCATGAGCTTCTGCGGCCTGGTCCCGTCTGAGCGCTCCAGCGGCGAGAGTCGCCGGCAGGGCGCGATCACGAAGGCCGGATCTAGCCATGCCCGCCGGCTGCTGATCGAGGCCGCCTGGAACGGCCGGCGGCGACCGACCGTCGGCTACGAACTCCAGCGCCGCCAGCAGGGACAGGATCCGCTGGCCGTCGAGCGGGCGTGGCGCTGCCAGCAGCGCCTGCACCGCCGCTGGCAGCGAATGGGAGGCCGCGGCAAGCCTCACCCCAAGATCGTCGTCGCGTGCGCCCGCGAGCTCGCCGGGTTCGTGTGGGCGATCGCGACCGAACAACCTATGCGCTGATCTCACCGCCGACACGTTCGAGCGCGGGGTGGCGGGCGGCCCCTCCCAGAAGGAGAACCCTCGCTACACCTATGCGGCACCCCTCCGAGGATGACCCGCGACGCTAGACCGAGGCAGCTCCCGACGGACACCAGTCATGCGGTACCCAACCCGCGAATGTCAGTCTGATCCACCGTCGCTGCCCAGGGACGCCCGCCACCCGACGCCCGAACGAAAACCCGCTCAAGCCTTGACGTTGGGCTCCATGTCAGATCGTTGATTCCGCGGCCGCGTGAGGCCCGGGAACCGAGCATCTAGGCCCCGAGGGTGCTCGAGACCACCGCCTCGGCATCGTCGAGCCAGCGCCCGTGGTCGGCCGGATCGGTCTCGATCAGTCCGTACGGGATCAGCGAGCGCTCGCACCAGTAGCGGACCCGTTCGGCGCCGGCCGCGAGCAGTGCGGGTCCGGCCGGCCCGGCCGACTCATAGACGACGGCACGGGCCGTCGTGTCGAGCATCCGCTCGAGCAGCATGTCGAGCCGGGTGCCGAACAGCGCTGCGAGCTCGTCGGCATCGCCCTGCGCGGAGCCGAGCAGGATCACGACCACGCCGACGTGCGCGAAGGCGGGTGCGATCGTGGCGATCCGGTCAGGATCGCCGAGGTGCGGTTCCGCGCCGGCGGCGGCGATCGCGTCGAACCGCGCCGGGTCCCGGGTCGTGCCCCGCACCGAATGCCCGGCCGCGCGCAGGCGGCCGGTGAGGGCCTGGCCGCGACAACCGCAGCCGATGATCAGGCACCGGGCCACGCCGGAACCGCGTCAGGCCGCCGCGTCGGGGCCGGACGCGGGCGGCTCGCGGAGCCGGCAGCGGACGCGTGCGGCGAGTCAGTGCGGCGGCCGGCCCCGAACTCCCGGCGGACCTCGTCGCGCGTGCGCTCGGGCTCGCCGCGGGCGCGGCGGCGCGCGTTGGTCGCCTCCAGCAGCTGGTCGAGCTCGCGATCGGCCATGTAGGCCTCGCGGCGCGCCCGCAGCTCACGGGTATCGGACGCGACCTGCATCTCGATGTCGTTGACCGTCATCTCGGGCTTGCCTCGGCGCCGGCGTCGCTCGTTGTGCGCGGCGAGCATCTGGCTGAGGTCCTCGGCCTCCAGCGCCTCGCGATCCTCGGTGATCTCCCGCGCCGAGCGCATGCCGAGCTGCTCGAGACCCGAACCCGGGAAGTAGCGACCGAGCAGCCACACCCAGAGGATCAGCGCCGCGATGGCACCCAGGATGACGATGGCGAACGCGTCCACGAACACCACAGCTTAAGCCAGCGCAACTTCATCGACTGACACCGTGTTTATGCGGTCGACAAATCGTCACCGCTGACGGCGGGCCGGAACCCGGCGGTGGCCCATCAACCATGCAGGTCAAGGAGGCTCAATGCGTCTTCGCATCGCCGTACTGGCGTGCGCGCTGAGCGCGCTCGTCGCTGCGCTCGGCCCGTCCGCCGCGAGTGCCGCGCCACACCACAACCGAGGGACTGACGCTCCGCGCGGTCCCGCACAGCATCATCGCCGGTGAGGCCGTGCTGATCTACGGCCGTCTCACGGGCCCGAACCCCGGCGGCCAGATCATCCGGCTCTATCACCGCATCAACCCGCAGCCGGGTTTCTCGCTGATCGGCGTCACCAAGACCGACTCGGCGGGTCTGTACGAATTCACCCGTGCCGAGGGGATCGTCGACACCAACCGGAGCTGGTATGTCCGCGGCCCCGGCCTCACCCACAGTCACACCGTGCACGAGCGCGTCGCGGCGCTGGTCAGTCTCGCCGCCAGCGCGACGAGCGGTGACACCCGTCATCCGATCGTGTTCAGCGGTCATGTGACCCCTGACCATGCCGGTAACCGCGTGCTGCTGCAGGTCAACCGCGGCAGCGGTGACGACTGGCGCACGATCAAGAGCGGCCGGATCGGACCTGGCTCCAACTACCAGATCTCGGCCGCCTTCCGGACCCCCGGCGAGCGCGACGTCCGCGTCGTGCTGCCCGCCGATCCGCGCAACATCCGCACCGCGTCGGATCCGGTCTCGGTCCTGATCCAGCAGACCGAGCATCCCGACTTCACGATCAACACGACCAGCCCGATCGTGAGCAACACCGCGCCGTACACGATCTCGGGCACGCTCGACCAGCCCGGGACCACCACCCCCGAGCCCAACACCAGCGTCGAGCCTGTTCGCGCGTGAGCCCGGGACGCGGGCTTCCACCTCGTGACGACACGACCTGACGGACGGCGTCGGGCAGCTACTCGTTCGCCAACCTGACCTCGACCACCAACGAGCTCTACCAGGCGCGGACGACCTTCGGTCCCGCCCGGGACGGCAGCGCGGTCCTGTTCCAGGGCGTGCAGGACGTGCTCAGCATGAGCAGCAGCTCGTCGACCTCGACGGTCGGCGGCAAGGTGACGTTCACCGGCAGTGTTGCGCCGGACAAGGCCGGCCATGTCATCTACCTGCAGCGCCTCGGCGCCGACGGTGACTGGCACACGGTCGAGGTCCGCACCGTGGCGCCCGGCTCGACGTTCTCGTTCGGCTGGACGTTCGGGACCGCGGGCACCAAGCAGTTCCGGGCCCGCATCCTCGGCGGCCCCGAGAACGTCGGCGCCGCGTCGAGCCGCGGTCACCGTCGTGGTGACCCAGCCGCCGGTATCGGCTCTGCCCGCCGGCAGCTAGACAACGAGCAGCGCCCGGCGTCGCCGTCAGGCGACGCGGCCCGGTGCCGACCTGAGGCGGCCCGGCCGCCGGCGGCCCGTCCCGTCGCGGCGGGCGGTCGTCGCGTCGTGGTCCGCTGATGTACCGTGCAGCGATGGATTTCGAACTCACTGACGAGCAGCGTCTGATCAAGGAAACCGCCCGCGCGTTCGCCGATAGGGAGATCGTTGCGCAGGCCCGCGAGAACGATCGCAACGCCCATTTCGATCTCGATCTCGTGGCCAAGATCGCCGCGCAGGGCTACCTCGGCGCGATCGTGCCCCAGGAGTACGGCGGCGCCGGGCTCGACTATCTCAGCTACGGGCTCGTCGTCGAGGAGATCGGCCGCGCCGACTCGTCGATGCGCACGGTGATCTCGGTCCAGACCTCGCTCGTCGCCTCGGCGATCCTGCGCTGGGGGACCGAGGAGCAGAAGCAGCGCTACCTGCCCCGGCTGTGCTCCGGCGAGTGGCTGGGGTGCTTCGGCCTCACCGAGCCCGATACCGGTTCGGACGCCGCCAATCAGAAGACCCGGGCCAAGCGCACCGACACCGGATGGGTGATCAACGGCGGCAAGATGTGGATCTCGCTCGGCAACCACGCCAAGCTGGCGCTGATCTTCGCCCAGACCGATCCGGACGAAAGGCCATCGCGGGCCTCGCCTGCTTCCTGGTCGAGACCGACGGCAACGACGGCTACCAGCCGACCGAGATCCATCACAAGCTGGGTCTGCGCGGATCGGACACGGCCGCGATCTCGCTGATCGACTGCGAGGTCGGCGAGGACGCGATGCTCGGAGAGATCGGCGACGGCTTCAAGGTGGCGATGAGCGCCCTGGACTCGGGGCGCTACAGCGTCGCCGCCGGCTGCGTGGGCATCTGTCAGGGCTGCGTGGACTTCTCGGTCGCCTACGCCAAGGAGCGCGAGCAGTTCGGCCGTCCGATCGCCAGCTTCCAGCTCGTGCAGGCGATGCTCGCCGAGATGGCCGTCCAGACCGAGGCGGCCCGCATGCTCGTGTTCCGGGCCGGCGCGCTCAAGGACGGCGGCAAGCCGAGCACGACCGAGACCTCGGTGGCCAAGCTGTACGCGACCGAGGCCGCGAACAACTGCGCCGACACCGCGATCCAGGTCCACGGTGGCGCGGGCTACGTGGACGACCACCCCGTCGAGCGCTACTTCCGCGACGTCCGCGTGACCACGCTCTACGAGGGCACGTCGCAGATCCAGAAGCTGATCATCGGCCGCGCGCTGACCGGCATCAACGCGCTCGTTCCCGCCTAGGCACCACGTGGCGGCCGCACCGGACACCGGCTCCCGCGTGGATCCCCCGGGCGTCATCGGGGTCGTCGGCGCAGGCACGATGGGTGCCGGCATCGCGCAGCTCGCCTGCCTGTCGGGGGCGCGGACGCTGCTGCACGATCCCGACGCCGACGGCGCTGGCCGCCGGGCTGGCCCGCATCGAGACTCAGCTCAATCGCGGCGCCGAGCGCGGACGCTGGAGCGAGGACGCCGCGCGCCGCGGCCGCCGAGCGCCTGCAGCCCGCCGAGACCCTGGCCGCGCTGGCGCCGTGTGAGCTGGTCATCGAGGCCGCGCCCGAACGCCTGGAGCTCAAGCGCGAGCTGTTCGCGGCCCTGGCCGAGGTGGTCGCCCGCGACTGTGTGCTGGCCACCAACACCTCGTCGCTGCTCGTCACCGCACTGGCCGGAGCCGCCGGCGACGCCTCGCGGGTGGTGGGCATGCACTTCTTCAATCCACCCCCGGTGATGCGGCTGCTCGAGGTCGTGGCGGGTATCGAGTCCTCCGACGCGGCCGTGGCCGTGGCCTGCGCGGCGGGCGAGGCGATGGGCAAGTACGTGATCGTCGCCGCCGACGGCCCCGGCTTCATCGTCAACCGCTGCAACCGGCCGTTCGGCCTCGAGGCGCTGCGGCTGCTCGCCGAACAGGTGGCCACGGTCGCCGGAGATCGATCTCGCGGTGCGCATGGGCGGCGGCTTTCGGATGGGGCCGTTCGAGGTCATGGACCTCGTCGGCGTCGACGTCGGCCTCGACGTGGCTCGCTCCTTCTATGAGCAGAGCTTCGGCGAGCCACGCTGGCAGCCTTCGCCGATCGCCGTCCGCACGGTCGCCGCCGGTCACCTGGGCCGCAAGACCGGCCAGGGCTACTACACCTACCCCGAGCACGGCGAGCACCGGCCGGCCGACCCCGATCCCCCCGCACCGGGTGGCGGCCGTGGGCTCGTGGTCATCGCCGGGGACACCACGCTGGCCGAGGAGCTGCGCGAAGCGGCCGCCGACGGCGGCTGGGCGGTCGCCGATCCCGCGGAGGCCGAGGGCATGGCCAGCCCGGATCTGATCCTGGACCTGACCGGTGGCGAGGAGCCCGACGCACCGTTGCAGGGGGCGCCGCAGGCCATCTGCCTGACCGCGGGATCGCTGGCCGGCCTGGACCCCGGCGGCTCGGCGGTCGGATTCCACGCTCTGCCGCCCCTGTCGGGCTCGCGGATGGTCGAGCTGACCCGGGGGCCCGACAGCTCATCCTCGGCGGCCGATGCAGCGGAGCGCTTCTTCGCCACGCTGGGCAAGCACACGATCTGGGTCGGCGACGCCCCAGGCCTGATTCTCGGCCGGATGATCTGCCAGGTCGTCAACGAGGCCGCGTTCGCGCTCGGCGAGGGGCTGGGCAGCGCCGAGGACATCGATGCCGGCATGAAGCACGGTCTCAACTACCCTCGCGGGAATCCTCGCCTGGGCCGATGAGATCGGGCTCGACCACGTGCTCACCGTGCTTGACGCGCTCCATCTCGAGCGCGGTGAGGAGCGCTACCGGGCCGCGCCGATTCTGCGCCGCTACGCCTGGTCCGGGCGGCTCGGACGCCAGACGGGGGCGGGCTTCTTCGACTACGGCGGCGCCTGAGGTCGGGGCTCGGTCTCGACCCGGTCATGACCGCCCCGGACGGGGGCTGGGAGCTGGGTCTGACTCCACCTTGTGGTCCATCCGCGGCCGGGCTTTTGCGAGGCGAGTGTTGTAGGGTGAGCCCCGCCGCTGGACGTTCATACGATGCGTGCCGGGAGCGCTCATCGAGCGGCGGCACACGACCGAGGCAGGCCTTATGGCTCATTTCACCACGGCAACGCTGTGTCGATCCTTGGCACGCTCAATCAACCGAATCCGTCGTAGCGCGATCACCCTGCTGGCCACGGCAGGCGGCGCTCGGCACGCGTCGCGGTGCCCGCAGCGAGCGCGCATCGCCGCCACCGCCGCGCGGCAGTCCGGCTGCGTGGGCGCCAACGCTCGGGTCTCGGCCGCCCCGCGAGCTGAGCTCAAGGCCGCGGTGGTCTGCCTGATCAATCGTCAGCGCCGTCTGCACGGACTGCCCGCGCTGCACGAGAGCGCCCGTCTCGACCGCTCGGCCCAGGGCTGGACCAACGTCATGGTCCACTTCCACAGCTTCACCCACGGAGCGGACTTCGCCTCGCGGATCAGCGCCGTCGGCTTCCGCTGGTCGAGCGCGGGCGAGAACATCGCCGCCGGGTTCCGGACGCCGGCCGCCGTCGTCCGGGCCTGGATGGCCAGCCCCGGTCACTGCCGCAACATCCTCTCCCCGTCGTTCCTGGACGTCGGCACCGGGCGTCAGCCTGCGCGGCGTCGGCGGGCGCGCGCCGGGCACCTGGACCCAGGACTTCGGCCTGCCGAGGGGTCACCACAGCCCGTCAGGCAACACCGCCCCGGCCAACGGCTGTCCGTACTGATCGGCGATCGGCCGCGACCGCGGCTGATCGCATCAGCTACCGGCGGGCCGGGCGACCCGCCCCGCCCCGACCGTGATCGAGACCGTCGCGGCCGGCCGGCTCCATGCCCGTCGCGCGGGGTCACCGTCACCTGGTAACGGCCCGGGCGTCAGGCCACGGCCCAGCCTCAGCGCGGCGAGATATCCGCGCCGCCCGGACCGGACCCGGATCACCGATCCGGTGGCGACGGCGCCGGCCGCGCTCGCGCGCTCGAGCCGCCGTCCGCCGGGCCGCGGACGCGCGACCCCGCCGCACGGCCGCAGACCGCGACCCCGGGTCGCCCGGCACGGCGACGCGGGCGCACGCCGGACGGCGTGCCAGGCGAGCGACGCGGCTCGCTGGTCAGCACGACGAGAGCGGGCGCGCCGGAGCCGGGCAGCCGCGCCGGCCGCCCCGGCGGTCAGCAGCCGGATCGCGGGCGCGGCGCGAGCCGTCGCCGCGAGGGGCACGGTCAGCGGCAGGCCCTCGCCGCCAGCGTCAGGGTCGCGTGCGCGGTCCCGACCCGGGCGGGCGTGATCACGATGGCGATCGCGCACTCTGCCCCGCGGCCAGCAGGACTCCTCGGCAGCGATTGGCCACGAGATGAAAGCGCCGGGCGTCGGGGCCGGTGAGATCGGCCGCGCCCGACCGAGACCGGACCGCGAGCGGGTTGGTGAGGGCGAGCAGCAACGACTGCGGGCTGCCGACCCCGTCGCCGGTCGGCGAGGCGGTGAAGGCCGGCACCGGCAGCTGGGCCGACGTGAGGGCGGACACGGACGCCGCCACCGCGGTGACCGGCACGTCGAGCGGCCCGTTGTCGGAGGGGATCTCCAGCTGACCGGCGATGCCGCCGGCGGCAAGCGGCGCCGAGTGGACGCTGACCGTGCACGTCTGGTCGGGCTCGAGCAGCGCCGGACAGGTGTCCTGGCCCAGGCTCAGACCCGCCGGGGCGGCCCGGTCACGTTCGCCGGCCCGAGCTGCAGCGGGGCGGGCCCGGGGTCCGAGATCGTCACGGCGGCGTCGGCGGCGCCTCCGAGAGCGACCTCCGGAAGGGCGAGCGCCGCCGGGCTGGCCGCGGCCGGGGGCCCGGGCAGTCACGACCGAGCTGTTCGTAGCACCCGGCCAGCCGGGCCAGCGCGGCATACGCGGGCCGCTCCACGGGGGTCGGATCGGCCACCGGAGGATCGGCGACATCGCCCCCGAGCAGCCCCTCGGAGGCATCGGCACCGCCGAGATTGTCGCGTTCGGTGACGAACACCTCGCTCGCGCCCGCGTCGAGCAGCGAGGGGACCGAGGCGCTCAGGTAGGCGCTCTGGGCGTCGGCCCCCGAGCGGTAGGCCGGGTCCCACTGGTAGGCCGGATCGGCCGGGTAGCCGTGCTCGGTCACCCACAGCGGTCCCGTGAAGCCGCGAGCGGCGAAGAACGCGCGCACCGTCGCCACGTCGCCGCCGAGCGTGTCCAGACCGCCGCGCTCGTGCAGGTTGGCGGTGTCGAAGGCGTGGATGGCATCGGCGCCGGGGGTGGCGAAGACCTGATCGAGCCAGCTCGTGCCGTAGGTCCCGGTGATCCCGCCCAGCACGACGTCGGCCTGAGGATCGACCGCCTTGATCGCGTCGTGAGCGGCGCGCAGCATCTGCGCGTAGTCCGCCGGGGTGCCGCTGAAGAACTCGCCTCGGTCGGGCTCGTTCCAGATCTCCCAGTCGCGGATGACGGGAGTCGGCGTGGCGGACGATCTTGCCGATCATGTCGCCGTAGTCGCCGATGCTCGCCGGCGCGCAGCGCGAGCGACTGACCGGGTCACTGTCGGCGCAGGCGGCCATCCAGGGCGGGATCGTCAGCAGGTCGGCGAGAACCCGCAGGTGGTACCGCTGAGCGAGCGTCATGACCTGATCGAGTCCCGGAGTAATCCGGCGGATCTCCCTGGCGCGGGAAGATGAGGGCGGGAGCGACATCGAGCCGGATCGCCGACGCGTGCATCGCCGCCGCCTCGGCGAACATCGCCTCCATGAACGACGGCGGCGTGTTGAGGTACAGCATCGAGTGCACCCCGATCGGGCTCGCGGCACTGCGCCGGGGAGGGCCCCGCGGCGACGAGGACGAGGCCACAGCGCGATCAGCGCAACGCACCAGCCGCGGCGCACGGCCGCCAGCCCGCCGACGACACCCCACCGCTGACACGCGCCCCATGCAGCCATTATCGGCCGCCGCCGCCGAGCCGCCAAATCAACCACCCGATTTCCGGCAAGAAGGCGATCAGATTTCTGGTGTCGACAGCGACGCGCCGAGCGCGCGCCGGAGCGACGGCCGGCCGTTCAGGGGGCTCAGCTGGTCGCGCGGGCGGCGTCGGCGGGCTCACCGAAAGGGAGTGCCGTATCGCGCAGGTACCACTCGGCGTCCAGCGCCGCCTGACAGCCCGACCCGGCGGCGGTGATCGCCTGCCGGTAGGTGTGATCGACGAGATCGCCGGCCGCGAACACGCCGGGCAGGTTCGTCTTCGTCGAGCGACCTTGGGTCTTGACGTATCCCTCATCGTCGAGCTCGACCTGTCCGCGTGACGAGATGCGACTGCGGATCGTGACCGACGGCGATGAAGGCGCCGCCGATCTCCAGTTCGCGGATGCTGTCGTCGCCGCTGTGGCGCAGCCGGGCGACGGCGAGCGGTCCGGCCTCACCGGCGACGAACTCGTCGACGACGTACGGAGTGAGGAGCTCGATGTTGGGGACGGCGCGAGCGCGGTCGAGCATGATCGCCGAGGCGCGGAACTCGTCCCGGCGGTGCACGACCACCACCTTGGAGGCGAACTTGGCCAGGAACATGGCCTCTTCCATTGCCGAGTCGCCGCCGCCGACGATCAGAGTCGGAACATCCTTGAAGAACGCGGCGTCGCAGGTCGCGCAGTAACTGACGCCCGCGGCCGGACAGCTCCTGCTCGCCCGGCACGCCCAGCTTGCGGTGCTCGGCCCCCATGGCCAGCACGACCGTCTTGGCGAGGTGCAGCTCGTCACCGACCCACACCTTGTGTGGCGCACCCCCGGCCGACAGCTCCACCGCCGTCGCCTCGTCGGTCTCCAGGCGCGCCCCGAAGCGCTCCGCCTGATCGCGGAAGCGCTGCATCATCTCGGGTCCCATGATCCCCTCGGGGAAGCCCGGGAAGTTCTCGACATCGGTGGTCTGCTGCAGCAGGCCGCCCCACGCGAAGCCTTCGATCACGAGCGGGTCGAGGTCGGCCCGAGCCATGTAGAGCGCGGCGGTGTAGCCGGCCGGCCCGCTGCCGACGATGATCGTGTTCTCGATGCGCTGTTCCATAGCTTCAGAAAGTATAGCGTGGATGCGGCGCCCGGACCCGTCGGACGGGCTGGGAGCGGGGACCTCTGCCAGCGCGCCACCGTCCGGCGCAGCTGCAGATAGGCGACCGCCCCGGGGAGGGTCGGCAGCCAGAAGGCAAAGCCGCGGTAGGCCAGAACCGCCACGACCGCGAGCTGGACGGGAACCCCGAACGCGGTGAAGGCGCCGATCATGCCTCCGTCGACGCCGCCGATCCCACCCGGCAGCGGCAGTGTGTTGCCGACCATCCCGACGAAGTAGGCCATGATCACGACGGCGGTCGGCGGCGAGCCGCCGAAGGCGTGAAACGACGCCCACAGGACGGCGATGTCAAAGCCCCACCAGCCGATCGCGCCCAGCAGCTGCGGGTCGCGGCGTGCGCACGAGCTCGATCGCGGTCCGCACACCGCTGGCTGCGGCGGCCGGAGCGGCCGCCAGCGTGACCGGCGATCCGGCCCAGTCGACCGCGCGATCCCCAGCTACTGACCAGACGGTCAAAGTCGCCCGGCAGCAGCGAGACCCCGAGGAAGACGAGGATCACCGCAGCGCCGAAGATGGCCGGGATCATCGTGATCGCAAACGGATTGGCGCCCGGGAACACCCCGAGGTACAGGCCGAGCCCGCAGATCACCAGCACGCCCATGTAGACCCCGTAGAGCAGGGCCATGAAGGCGATCATCCGGCAGGCCACGATCCGCGCCTCCAGGCCCGACCGGCGCAGCGCCCAGGCGGTCAGCGCCACCCCTCCCGCGCCCGCGGAGGCGAACAGGCGCGTGGCGGCCAATCCGGCCATCGTGATCTCGTAGCTGGCCCGCCAGCCGATCCGCGAGTCACCGCGCACGAACACGCCGCGAAACAGAGCGATGTAGCCGAGGAACGACAGCACCTCGAGCAGCGCGGCGACGCCCAGCCACCACCCGTTGCCGTGCTGGATCCGGTTCCAGGTCTCGCGCAGACCCAGCAGCTTGGGCAGCACGAAGTACAGGAAGGCGGCAACCGAGACCACGAACAGGATCGAGGCGATCAGGCTTCGGCGGGTGAACCGGATGCGCGGCATCTCATCGCCGCCGCCGTAGCGCGTCGACTGTCCGGCGCCGGCCGCCGGGGCGCCGCCGGCGTGCTGATCCCAGCCGCGACGCGGTGACTCGAGCTCGGCCGCGTCCGGCGCGTCGTCGCGCGGCCCAGTCGAGGCCCGATCGCGCATCGCCCCGTCCGCCCCGCCTAGTGGGTCTCTCCGCCGGAGGCCCGATGTTCGAGCGCGATCAGCCGTCGCGCGACGCGGCGCGCCAGCGGCGCCGCGCGCGGAGCACCGCGCCGGACGCCCTCGGCCAGTACGGCGCCACCGAGCAGATCAGCCGCGTAGTGCTCGCCGAGGTACACGAGCGCCAGGCCGAGCAGCGTCGCGTAGGTCCACCCGATTGCGCCCGCGACCGGATCGGCCTCCGTGAGCAGGCGGGCACTCATCAACGACGTTGCGAAATGCAGCGATGGCATGGCAGCCAGCGGATTACCTCCCAGGACATCGTAGAGGGCCGGCCAGCGTTCACCCCAGAAGAGCTCGCCGTACTCGATCATCATCCGCCTCAGCGCCGGCGGGTCGTCGGAATCGAAGCGGCCGTGGCGGGCGGCCCACCAGGGCGGCGCCGTCGGGATCACCCAGTAGCACGCGGCCCCGAGGTCGAACACCGCGTACATGCGTGCGGCCGCGGACTCGAAGCGCTCCGGTGCGCGCAGCCGCACGTACAGGACGCTCGCGTGCGGGACCAGGAACCAGGCCCAGTGGCACCAGACGAGTACCCGCTCGAAGCGGTTGATCTCGCCCGGTCTCGAGAAGCCGTGCTGCAGGCGCAGCGTCGGCGGGGTGCCGAGACCGATCAGCCGGTCGGCCGCGATCGGATAGTCCATCCGCGCCCGCTGCCGCCAGCGCCTCGGGATCGTCGTGCGGGAGCTCGTAGGCGGCCAGGTAGGCCCACATGTTCAGTGACAGCAGCGCCGCGTCCCGGGCGCGGGTGCGGGGCATGGCCACCGCGAGCGCGGCCGGTGCCACCGCCGCCGCGGCCATCACGCCCGGCCCGGGGAAGCCGGACCCGGCGGCGCAGCAGCGGGCGCCGCGACCCCCGCCGCGGTGAGGGCCCAGGCACTTGCTCTGATGGCCCTGGAGGTCGGCAACGGGCGGCCAGTATAGGCCCGCCGCCGACAGCCTCCGGCGCGGGGCCGGGCAGCGAGCAGCCGGGAGGCCTCAGATGGCACATCCGCCGCGCCCGCCGCGATTTGTGACAGATGCATCAGGCTCGCCCACCACGGCGTCGGGCCCCGGCGACATATAGAATCCCCGCCGCCTTGCGTCGAGATCACCACCGTCCGCGGCTCCGCGCCGCCATCCCGATCCTCGCCGTCGCCCTCCTGGCCTCCCTCGTGGTGGCGCCGGTGGCGTCGGCGAACTTCATCACCCCGGAGTCGGGCGGCTCGCCGAACGCCAACTCGATCCACTCGCTGTACACGATCATCCTGTACATCGCGGCCGTGGTGTTCGTGATCGTCGAGGGCGCGCTCGTCTACTCGCTGTTCAAGTTCCGCGCCAAGAAGGGCGCGGTCGCCGCCCAGATCCACGGCAACACCCGCCTGGAGATCGGCTGGACGCTGGCCGCGGCCCTGATCCTGGTCGTGCTGACCGTGGTCACCTTCGTCAAGCTGCCGAGCATCGTCAACCCGCCCAACTCCGACGCCGCCGGCCTCGCCCTGTCGGCATCGGTCACCCAGCCGACGCCGCCCAACGGCAAGAAGCTGTCGGTCTGCATCCAGGGCCGCCAGTACATCTGGCGCTACACCTACGGCAACGGGTGCAAGGACAGCGCCTTCACCAACAAGCTGCCCTACAGCTACACCGACGATGGTCGTGCCCGTGCACACGACGGTCGTGCTGACCATCCAGGCCAGCGACGTCATCCACTCGTGGTGGATCCCGAAGATGGGCGGCAAGGTCGACGCGGTGCCCGGCTACACCACCTACACCTGGTTCAAGGCGCTGCACACCGGCGACTTCCGGGGCCAGTGCGCTCAGCTGTGCGGCATGGGTCACGCGGCCATGTACGCGATCGTGCACGTCGTCACCCCGGCTCAGTACCAGGCTTGGCTCACCGCGCAGAATCAGAAGATCAGCGCGGCCGGCGCGCAGGTCAGCCAGCTGCGACAGATCCTCACGTCCCAGAACGCGCTGGGCAACTAGCCCGCGACCACCGACACACCCAGAATCGAGACTCAGATGGCGACCATCACCGAACCGGTCCTGCGACCAGTCCCCCAGGTCACCGCGCACGAGGTGGTCGCGCCCCGCAAGACCAAGCAGTGGGTCGACTGGGTGACCACCACCGACCACAAGAAGATCGGGATCATGTACCTGGTCCTCACCTTCGTCTTCTTCTGCCTGGGTGGGGTCGAGGCGCTGATGATGCGCCTGCAGCTGAGCGTGCCCAACAACACGCTGATCAATTCCGATCACTACAACCAGCTGATGACCATGCACGGGACGACGATGATCTTCCTGTTCGTGGTCCCGGTCATGGCCGGCTTCGGTAACTACTTCCTGCCGCTCATGATCGGCGCGCGGGACATGGCCTTCCCGCGCCTGAACGCGCTCTCCTTCTGGCTGCTGCTGCTCGGCGGGATCGTCTTCTACATCACGCTCTTCTTCCACCCGCCCAACGCGGGCTGGTGGAGCTATCCCGCCGCTGTCGGAGTCGCTCTACTCACCCAGTGGAGGCCAGGACGCGTGGATCTTCCTGATCCACATCACCGGCATCTCCTCGCTGGTCGGCGCGATCAACTTCTACGCGACGATCGTCAACATGCGCGCGCCGGGCATGACCTGGGGGCGCCTGCCGCTGTTCGTATGGTCGCTGCTGACCTATGCGGTGCTGCTGATCATCGCACTGCCGGTGATCGCCGCCGCGGTGACGATGCTGCTCACCGATCGCCACTTCGGCACGCACTTCTTCGACCCCACGGCCCATGGCTCGCCGATCCTGTGGCAGCACCTGTTCTGGTTCTTCGGCCACCCCGAGGTCTACATCATGATCTTGCCCGGGTTCGGGATCATCTCAGAGGTCATACCGGTGTTCAGCCGCAAGCCGATCTTCGGTTACAAGGCGATCGCCGCCTCGACCGCTGTGATCGCATTCCTGGCCACGCTGGTCTGGGCGCACCACATGTTCGTCTCGCCGGTCCCGATCGTGGTGCTCGGCTTCTTCATGCTCAGCTCGTTCCTGATCGGGGTGCCGACGGGAGTCAAGATCTTCAACTGGATCGCCACGCTGTGGCGAGGATCGATCGTCACCACGACCGCGCTGTACTTCGCCTGTGGCTTCATCGCCATCTTCGTGATCGGCGGCATCACCGGGATCTTCCTGGCCGTCTTCCCGGTGGACTGGCAGCTCAACGACACCTACTTCGTCGTCGCCCACTTCCACTACGTGCTGATGGGCGGCTCGGTGTTCACGATCTTCTGCGGGCTCTACTACTGGTTCCCGAAGATGACCGGCCGGATGCTCAACGAGTCCGTCGGCAAGAAGTCCTTCTGGCTCATGTTCGTCGGCTTCAACATGACCTTCTTCGTCCAGCACGCGCTCGGGCTCTCCGGCATGCCGCGACGGATCTACACCTACCAGCC
>CAVXPV010000013.1:0-79992 GCA_963763715.1 uncultured Solirubrobacterales bacterium | reverse complement strand
GGCGGCGGCCGCGACGACGGCCGGACTGGGCGCGAGGAAGGACTCGTTGGAGGCCATCATGGCCACGTCGGCGCCGAGGTCATAGCCGGCCGCCAGTGGATAGGAGGGGATCCGCCGGATCCGCGCGCCGAACTCGATTGCCATCGCCCTATTGTGCCGAGTCCAGGTCGCGCCGCAGGGCGCGGGCGGCGCCGAGGTAGACGTGCCGGGGCTCGTGGTCGGGCTCGGCGTAGTAGTGCATGAGCACGCGGATCACCTGCGGCAGCGCCCCGGGCACCGGAACCTCGCGGGTGCACAGCAGCGGCACCCGGTCCAGACCGAGGCGGCGCGCGGCGACAGCGGGGAACTCGGCGTCGAGATCCTCGGTGAGCGTGAAGATGCAGCTCACCATCGCCTCGGGCGCGAGCGCGTTGCGCTCCATCAGTTCGCGCATCAGCAGGTCGGTGGCCTCGAGGATCGCGTCTGCCTCGTTGGCCTCGACGCTATTGGCGCCGCGCAGCGCGAACAGCCGCATCGCGAGGTAATTCTGCCAGAGGGCCGGTCGCCATACCGGATGACCCGAGGTCATAGACCGCGGCGCAGCCGAACCGGTGCACGGCGACGACCAGCGGGCCGAGCAGCCGGGTGAGGTTGGCGTGCGCATTACAGCTGGCCAACACGAAGCGCGCGCCCGAGGCGAGCACGAAGCGCCGGGCCTGGCCGGGACGCATCGCTCCCGTGAACAGGGCGTCGGCGGTCAGCGAGCGCGGCATGCAGCGTGGCTCTGACCACAGACAGTCGCCGACCAGGGTGTGGCGGCCGGTCCGCCCCGGCACCGCCTCGCCGAGGTAGAACTGGGTCAGCACGCCGCCGTCGTCGGGGTCACGGCGCAGGTAGGCCAACGCGTCGCGCTCGTCACGGGTGATGAAGTTCGCGTTGCCCACCGTCGGCGCGGTGAATTCGTGCGCAACGGCGATCGCGTACAGGTTGGCGGGGATCGTCGCGGCGGCAAGCACGACGGCGGTGACCAGCCGAGCGTGAGGCACGCGCCAGCCGCTGCGCGCGACCCCGAGCACCGCGAGCACGGCCAGCGGCATCGTGATCCCGTTGAAGGCGTGCAGCGGCGTCGCGCCCAGCGCGGTCGCCGACAGGCCCCAGATGATCAACGCGGCCGGCGGCCAGCAGCGGGTGATCAGCTCCAGGAAGGTGCGCGGACGCCCTCGGTAGCCGAGCAGGGCGACGATCCCCAGCGGCGCGATCCCGAGCAGGATCGACCCCAGCGAGAAGCTGTGCTTGGAGGCCTCGCGGGCCAGCCCCCAGGAGAGGTCGATGTGGCCCAGGGCGAGGTAGTAGGCCAACGGCAGGCCGGTCAGGGCCAGCGTGGCCACCGGCAGACCGAGTCCCCGGCCAGCGCGGTGATCGCGCCAGCGCACCAGCTCGACCATGACCACGATCAGGATCATCAGTTCCCCCTGCCACGGATGCAGCGTGCTGGCCAGCCCGCCGAGCAGGCCCGGCACCCAGGCGATGCGGCTCTCGGTGCGTGCCCGGTCATAGCCGAGCAGCGCGAACACGATGAGGGCCACCGCCATGAGGCCGAACGGATAGCCCCAGGACAGCCAGCCGGGCATCATGTCCCCGACGATCCCGAACGCCCCGTAGACGACGCTGAAGGATCCGAAGAACAGTCCGAGCAGCAGCACAACCCGGCGCTGACCCACGCCCGGCACGCTGCGCTCGGCGTAGGCGCGCAGAGCCAGGAAGGTCCCGATCACAGCCACCGGCTTCCACAGCAGCAGGGCCAGCCAGGGGGCGACGCCGAGCGCGGTGATCGCGCCTGAGATCAGGACCGCGGGCTGGAAGTAGTCCGACGGCGTGTCGCGCAGGACGAACAGGTTGGCGGCCAGCAAATGGTGCGACGCCGACTGGATCCAGGCCAGGTACTGCATCTGATCGACGATGAAGAACCCGTCGGTCCCGGTCCACACGCGGTCGTGGGCGATCGCGTTGTAGATGTCCAGGCCGATGACCCAGACCGACATCAGGGCAAAGCCGGCCAGCAGCGCCCACTCGACGCGATCCAGCCGCCGCGTCAGCCGAGCCGTGCGCGCGGGCACGAGACCGGACATCGGGGCGTCGGAGGCGCCCACCAGCACTGGAGATTCGATGCGCACCGCGCCGACCCTAACGTGTCCCGATTTCGTGCCCGAGCTCGACTACTGAGAGAGCTTATGCTGATGAGACCTGGAGGCCTGGCCGACCGAGCTGCCGAGCAGGTTGATGCCGTGACTTGAGAAGTACAGCCCGGTGCCGGGCATGAAGGCGAAGATCAGGAACGCGGTCATCCCGATCGCCACGCGCCGGAGCGAGACCGAGCCGGCCAGTGCGGCCAACGGCAGCAGCCAGACGACGTACCACGGCACCAGCCAGGCGAGGCTGGCCAGGAGCGCGAACGTCGACCACGCCGCGCCGGACATCCACTCCTTGCGGCGGAAGAACTGAAAGCCGATGACGAGCACCACGGCGACATCGGCGAGCTTGAGCAGCACCGGGGTCCCGCCGCCGACGCCGATCAGGAGGCCGACGAGATTGGGGATGCTGAAGTCCGTCAGCAGCGCGCTCTGGTCCACGAGGTTGGGCAGCGAGAGCCCGAACATGGCCAGGCTGAGCGCGATCATCGGCACCGCGGCCAGCGCGGCGCCGGTCACGACCCGAATCTGGCGGGGTCGGGTGGCGGCGGCCACGATCAGGAACGGCAGCAGCAGGACGGCGGTGAACTTGACCGCGATCGCGATCACGATCGCCGCCCCGGCCGCCCGTTCGCGCCCGGCCAGCAGCAGGCTGATCGCGCCCATCGAGGGCACGAGCATGAAGAAGTCATTGTGAAAGCCGCCGACCGCGTAGAGCAGGAAGATCGGGTTGAAGGCGACGAAGGCGAGCACGAAGCGCGGGTCGCGACCCATCTGCTTCGCGCAGCGCCAGACCAGCGCCAGAAAACCGATGCTAAGGGCGACCGTGATCAGCTTCAGGATCCAGTAGGCGAGCGGCAGCGAGATGAACGCCAGCGGGTAGGTGATCGCGCTGAACAGTGACCCGTACGGGCTGCGCAGGTTATGCCAGCTCGAGAACCGGTACACGGGATCGAAGAACTCCTGCTTGATCACGTGCGTGTACGGGTTGAGGTGGTGCAGGCCGCCGAGCCGGGCGTAGCCGAGGTAGTTGAAGACGTCATTGAGCTGCAGCGGCGGGCTCATCAGCAGGATCAGCTCGAGCATGCCGATCGCCACCAGGACCATCCGCACGCTGAGCGTGTGGACCGCGCCGAGCGCCACGGTGTAGGCCACGAACATGAGCGCGAGCACAATCGTGTAGGCGATCCCGATCGTCTTGGGGTTCTGACTGGGCAGCGGAATCAGGGAGTGCAGCGGACCCGCCATCCAGCTCGGATAGGTGATCGTGCTGCGCGGAACGAGCACCGACGGGCCGGCGGCCGCGACGAGTACCACGCCCAGCGTGGCCAGCAACAGCAGCGCGATCGCCGCGCGGCCCGAACGCGCTCCCAGGCGGACATTCGGGCGCGGCAGGGCCGGCCAGCGCAGCCCGCTGAAGCCGAGCCGCTGGGTGGCGGTGGCGGGCACGGTGGCCGGACCGGCGCTCAGCACGACGGGAGCGGAGTCAGCGGGTTGAGAATCCCTCAGCATTGCAGCATGAATGTTGACGTTTGCGGACTTATGTCGTTCCGGGGTCCGGTTGCGATCAGGTTAGGGCTCTCGACGGGCGCCAGGACCGTCAGATGCATCGTCGGGGGCACTCAGGTCCCCGCACGGCGATGCGTCCGGCCGGCCGGCGTGGGGGGGCGGGACGACGCGCGCGTCACCGGTTGGGTGAGTGACCGGACCTCGGCGTTGGAGAGCCGGCGGCTGGCGCCCGGCGCCAGGGTTCCGAGCTTCAGGGGCCCGAACGCGACCCGTTCGAGGCTGCGCACTCGATGGCCGACGTGCTCGCACATCCGCTTGACCTGTCGCTTGCGTCCCTCGTGCAGGGTGATCTCGAGCCGGTCCGGGGCGAGCCGGCGGACCTCGGCGGGCAGCGTCAGGCCGTCGTCGAGCGTGACCCCGAGCCGCAACGCCATGATCGCGGACTGCGAGATCGGCGCCTTCCAGACCCGTGCGCGGTAGGTGCGGGCGACCTCGAAGCTCGGATGCAGCAGCCGATGGGCGAGGTCTCCGTTGTTGGTGAGCAGGATCAGCCCGGTGGTGTCGATGTCCAGGCGCCCGACCGGGTACAGGCGCAGCGGCGAGCGCACGAGCGAGATGACCGTCGGGCGTCCCTGGGGGTCGCTGGCGGTGGAGACGACCCCGGCCGGCTTGTTGAGCGCGTACACGACCTGGTCAGATTCGGTGGCGACCGGACGGCCGTCGACGGTGATCGTGTTGGCCTCGGTCACCCCCCGGGCCGGGTCCAACACCTCGGCGCCATCGACCGTGACCCGGCCGGCCCGGATGATCTCTTCGGCGGCGCGGCGGCTGGCGACGCCCGCCCCGGCCAGGAACTTGGCAAGGCGCATGAGATGACCTTAGGTGGTAAACGCCGTATGTGCTGATATCAACACACGAGGCGCCTAAACCCCTGTGTGCTGTTTTTGGCACATTTGCTCCTTTTGCGCTATTGTGTGGATATGAGCACAACAGGTTCCTGGTCATGGGTGGTGCGGAGTCCGTCCGATCTCGGCCGGGCGATTGCCGGCATCCGCACGGCGCGAGGGTTGCGTCAGGAGGATCTCGCGATGAGGACGGGGATCGACCGGACCTACCTCGCCAAGCTTGAAGCCGGAGCATCGTCGATCCAGCTGGAGCGCGTCTTGCGTGCCTTGCGTCGGATGGGTGCGACCGTCACGATCACCCTCTCAGAGAACGATGGCGAGAAGGACTAAGCGGCTCGGGGTCTGGCTTGGCGGGGAGCATGTCGCCGACCTTGAGCAGACCCGATGGCCGGATATCCGCTGTCGGTACTCGGCGGCGGCGCTTGAGCGTTGGACGCTCAACAGTCCCATCCTCTCCTGCTCGCTGCCCTTGAGCGCGCGTCCCCAAGACGCCCTCGCGTTCTGCCGGGGATTGCTGCCAGAAGGACAAGCCCTCCAGCAGATGGCCGCCCAGGCCGGAGTCGCGGTCAACGAGACATTCGGTCTGCTGGCCCGATACGGCCGCGACGTCGCGGGGGCGCTTGTGATCGGCGAGGAACCCCCGGACCCGACCCGGTTCGACGCAATCCCCTACACCGCGGAAAGCCTGGCCGAGGCGATTGACGAACTTCCTGAACATCCACTGGGCACACACGACGACAGCGAGCTGTCCCTCGCCGGGCTTCAGGACAAACTGCTCCTCGTCGAGCTCCCAGACGTTGGTTGGGCTCGGCCTGTTCACGGCCGTCCGTCGACCCACATTCTGAAGGTCGGCGACCTGCGATTTCCGGGACTGATCGATGCCGAAGCGCAGTGCCTGACCCTGGCCCGAGTCCTCAACCTGACCACCGTCGACGTCCAGCTCGCCCAGATCGGAGGCGCCGACCGGCTGATCGTCTCGCGCTTTGACCGGGCCCCCGAGCCCGACGGCACGACCCGTCGCATCCACCAGGAGGACCTCTGTCAGGCGCTCGCCATCGACCCGGACGCCAACCGCGGCCGAGCGAAGTACGAACGTGCCGGGGGCCCGAGCCTGCGCCAAGCGGCCGAACTCCTTGATCTGCGCGCCGCCGACCCGCTCGCCGAGCTCGACCAGCTTGTCCGGGCCGTGACGTTCACGTGCCTCATCGGCAATGCCGACGCGCACGGAAAGAACATCGCGCTGCTTCACCCGACGCCCGCGACGATCACGCTCGCTCCGCTCTACGACACTGTCCCGACCGTTCTCTGGCCGAAGCTCCGCCAGGAGTCGGCGATGATGATCGGCGGTCGCGTCCCGCTCACAGCGACCACGATCGCCGACATCGCTCGTGAGGCTCATACCTGGGGTCACCCGGCTGCGCGAGCCACCGGCGTCGCCGTCCGGCTCGTCCAGGACATGCTCGACGCCGTCGAGCAGCAGGTCGTCCCGCGCGAGAGTCCCGTCGCGGAGCTGGTCACCGGACGCGCCAAACGCATGCTCAACGACACGCTCGCCGGTTAGCCAGATTCCGCGAGCAACCTCGCGCTCCGGTTCGGCGCTGTCATCCTCTGGGGATGGACCTCGCGTTACTGCAGCGCACGGTGGCCGAACTCGGCCAGCCCGCCTACCGCACGCGGCAGGTCTGGCGCTGGACCGCCGAGGGCGCCGACGGCTACGACGCGATGACCGATCTGCCGCTCGATCTGCGCACCGCGCTTCAGGAGCGGGTGCCGTTCTCGAGCCTCACCGTCCGCCACGAGGCGCACGCGAGTGACGGCACCGTCAAGGCGCTGATGGACACCGCCGACTCACGGCCCCTTGAAGCGGTGATGATGCGCTACCGCGACGGCCGGCGCTCGCTGTGTCTGTCCTCGCAATCGGGCTGCCCGCTGACCTGCACATTCTGCGCGACCGGGCAGATGCGCTTCGGACGCAACCTGACCGCCTCGGAGATCCTCGATCAGGCTCTGCATTTCCGCCGGAGCGAGTCTGTCGACCACGCGGTGTTCATGGGCATGGGCGAGCCGATGATGAACCTCGACGCGGTGCTCGAAGCCTGCGAGCGACTGCCCGAGCTCGGCATCTCCAACCGCCACACGGCGATCTCGACCGTCGGCTGGCTGCCGGGGATCGACCGGCTCGCCGAACAGCCGCTGCCGATCCGGCTCGCCCTCTCGCTGCACGCCGCCGATGAGGCGCTGCGCTCGCAGATCATGCCCGTCAACGATCGCTATCCCCTCACTGACGTACTCGCCGCCTGCCGGCGCTTCTATGAGCGCAAGCGGCGCATGGTGTTCGTCGAGTACGTGATGCTCGACGGCGTCAATGACGCCGTCGGCCAGGCCCGCCAGCTGGCCAAGGTGCTCGATCCGCGGATCTTCAAGGTCAACCTGATCCCCTACAACCCGACCGGCTCTCCGTACGACGGCTCGGGTCCGCGGGCGATCGAGGCCTTCCGGGCCGAACTCGAGGCGCGCGGCGTCGGGGCCACTGTCCGCCTGACCCGCGGGCGCGACATCGATGCCGCCTGCGGGCAGCTCGCGGCCACCCGGGCGTGAGCCCGGCCTCCGACAGCACTTCCCCCCCATCAGCGGTCCACGCCCGGCGGCTGACCGCGCAGCTGCTCGCGGGGCGTCCCGCCCGCGACCCCGTGGTGGTGTGTGAGCGGCTGCTCGCCGTGCAGGGCCAGGATCCCCGCGGTGCCCGGCTGGCGATCCGGGCCCGCACTCGCGGCGTCAGTGCCGCTGACATCGATCGCGCCCTGACCGATGACCGGTCGCTGCTGATCACCTGGGTAAACCGCGGGACCCTGCATCTCATGCGCAGCGAGGATTACCCGTGGCTGCATCGGTTGACCACCCCGCAGCTGCGCACCGCCAACGCCACCCGGCTGGGCCAGGAGGGCGTCACGCCCGCCGCCGTCGAGCGTGGCCTGTCGGTGATCGAGCGCTCGCTGGCCTCCGAGGGGCCGCTCACGCGCGCCCAGCTCGGCCGCGCTCTGGAGAGCGCTGACGTGCCCGTCGCCGGGCAGGCGACGATCCAGCTGCTGCTCCGGGCCACGCTCGACGGCCGGATCATCCGCGGCCCGATGATCGGGCGCCAGCACGCCTACGCACTCGTGCGCGATTGGCTGCCCGACCCCGGACCGATCGACCGCGACGTCGCATTGGCCGAGCTGGCCCGTCGCTACCTGGCCGGCCACGCCCCGGCATCGGACCGTGACCTGGCGCGCTGGGCCGGGGTGCCGTTACGGGATGCGCGGGCGGGGTTGAGCGCGATCGCCCGCGAGCTCGCTCAGCGGCCCGACGGGTTGCTCGAGCTCGCGTCCGGTGTGCGTCGCGCTGCTCGCCGGCCCGGACCGCGGTTGCTGGGAGCCTTCGAGCCGCTCCTGCTCGGCTGGGAGTCGCGCGAGGCCGTGCTCGGCGAACAGGCGGTCAGGGTTGTCACCGGTGGGATCTTCCGGGGCTTTGCCCTGAGCGACGGGCGCTCGGTCGCGCTCTGGTCGATCCGCGGTGGCCGGGTGGCGATCGAGCCGTACGTGCCGGTGTCGGATGAGGTCAGTGCGGCACTTGAGCGTGACGGTGGGGCGGTACTCGCGTTCCTCGGGCTGTAGCTCAGCGCGGCAACGGGCTCCGCCTAATACGCCGGTTCGTAGGACCTGGGAGGATGCGGAGTGCTGCTCGGGCCGAGGACGGGTCCGTACCGCATCTTGCGCTCTCGGCGGTTTCGCCGTCTTTCCCTCTTCCCGGCGTGGGACCACACCCAGGGAAAGGCGAGAAAGGTCGCGCCATGGCGACCGAAACCGAGCCAGCACGCCAGTCCGGCCACATGCTCTACGTGGCGATATCCAACGCGATCGTCCGGTGCATGCGCGAATACACCGGCCGCGGACCGATGAAAGCCCGCACGACGATCCGCGACAACGTCGTCGTGGTGATGCTCGAGCAGACGCTGACCAAGGGCGAACAGGTCCTCGTCAAGAAGGGTCGCGGCGAAAACGTGCTCGCCCTGCGCCACGAATATCAGGAAGCGATGCGCGAAGAAAGCAGCGACAAGATCGCCGAGCTCACGGGACGAAACGTGATCGCGATGATGAGCGCCAACCACCTCGACCCCGACCTCGCCGCAGAGATCTACATCCTCGACGGACCACCCAGCTATGCCCCAGGCCTCTCCGACGAAGGCGCCGCGTAGCCGATCTCGTCGGTCCTTCGGCCCGACGCGAACGTACGTTTGCCTATCCCTCCACCGGGTAGGTTCAAGCGGAACACTCTTCGCAACGCAGAGAATGTTTCTCGCCGGAAAAGTGGGGACTGCACCAGCCCGTTAGAGCGGCTGCGAGGTGGGACCTGGTGTCAACCCGTCCACCTCCCCAGGAGCTCTGTTGTGTTTCCGCACACAGCCGGCCCAGGTCACAGCGCCGCCGCTCGATCAACCGGTCCACTCCGATGGCAGACCCCGCGCCAGTTCGTGCTCAAGGCGCTGATCACGCCGCCCCTAGCCGTTGTGATGAGCACTACCACGCTCGCTTCGACCGTGCTTCAAGCATTGTCGCGGCCCACCGGCCCTCGCCGCCTGAACCATTGCGCCGGATGCGGCGGCGCGGTCACCGCAACCGACCCGTTTCTTCGCTACCGCGGCGACTACTACCACGCTCACAACTGCCTCGAGTCCAACCCGCCAGCCGCGCGGCACAACCCCACCCGACTCTGAACGCCTTCATGAGCCCTGGCTGCTCAACCTCGAGCGAGACCAATTTGCGATCGTTATGCGGCCCCACCGGTGGGAGGCCCGGCGCCTGCGTCAGCCTCAGTCGTGGCCCCCACTCCGGCCCGCGCGTCCCCAGCCCGCAGCAGCCGGTCACGCAGCTCCTGCTCGAACTCGGGTGAGGGATCAAAGCCCTCGATCTCGGGCAGCTCGGCGGTCGAGCCGAGTCCGAACAGCTTGAGGAACAGCTCGGTGGTCCGGTACAGGATGGCGCCGAACGGCGAACGGCCCGCCTCCTCGATGACGCCCCGCTCGAGCAGAGTGCCGGCGGCCGACTCGGCGCTGACGCCGCGGATACGGGCGATCTCGGGACGCGAGACCGGCTGCAGGTAGGCGATGATCGCCAACGTCTCGGCTTGGGCCGGGGTCAGCGGCGGCGTCCGGGGCTTGGAGAGCAGCCGCCGCGCGGCGGGCTCGACATCAGGGTGGGTGCTGAGCACGTAGCCACCGGCCAGCTCGCGCACCACAAAGCCGCGGCGCTCGAAGTCATAGTGCTCGCGCAGCGCCTCCAGAGCGCGGACGACCTCGTGCCCTTCGGCCCCGGTCGCGTCGGCCAGCGCATCGGCCCCGACCGGATCGGGGCTGAGAAACAGCAGGCCCTCAAGCGTCCGTTCAAGCTCGTCGGTCACGGTGGTCGCGCCATCGCCCGGTGCCGCCGCGGCACTCATGCCCGAAGCCTCGTGACCGTCGCCATGCCGCCGAGGGCGGCGATCTCGATCTCCGCGAACGGCTCGTCCTGGGTCCAGGTCGCCTCGCCCTGCTTGTGGAGCTCGAGCAGCGCGTAGAGCGTGACCGCGACGGTGACCCGGTCGGCCTGCGCGACGGCCTCGGAGAAGGTGAAGACGCCGCGGCGCAGCAGCCGGCGTAGATGGGCCAACCGTTCGGAGACCGTCACCTTGTGGATCGTCATATGGTTGAGGTCGACCTTGGGCGGCAGCTGCAACAGTCCGCCGATCGCCCCGGTCAGGACGGCCGGGGCGTAGACGGCGTGCGCGTCAGCGAGGCGGGCCTTGCGCAGGTGCGCGGGCGGCGGCGCGGAGCGGAAGCGGTGGCCGGACTCGTCCTCCAGCAGTGCCTGCAGGTGGGCGGCGGCCGCGCGGTAGCGGTGGGCGGCGAGCAGCCGCACGAGCAGCTCCTCGGCCGCCTCTCCGGGGTCGAGCTCAACCTCGTCGATCTCCTCTCCCGGCAGCAGCAGCCGTGATTTGAGCTCGAGCAGGGCGGCGATCAGGACGAGGAACTCGGTCGCGGCCTCGAGATCGAGCTCCCCGCGGCGCTCGAGGTGATCGATGTAGGTGATGACGACGTCGGCGAGATCGACCTCGAGCAGATCCACTTCCTCGCGGAGGATCAGGGTCAGCAGGAGATCGAAGGGACCGGCGAAGACGTCCAGATCCAGCTCGAGGTCAACGAGAGCCACGCAGTGACTCTAACTCTGGGGTCGGACCGCTCCCACACCCATCGCCGCGCGGACGTCGACCAGCGTGGCCGCCGCCAGCTCGCGCGCCTTGTCGGCTCCCGCCGCCAGCACGGCCTCCAGGCCGGCCTCGTCGGCGCGCAGGGCCTCGTAGCGCTCGCGGACCGGGGCCAGATAGGCGATGACCTCCTCGGCGACGGCGGACTTGAACGCCCCATAGCCGGCGCCGGAGAAATCCCGCTCGATCGCCTCCGGCGCGGATCCGCGCACGGCGGCGAGGATCTCGATCAGGTTGGTGACCCCCAGCTTTTCGGGGCCGCGCACGACCTCGCTGCCCGAGTCGGTCACCGAGGAGCGGAACTTCTTGGCGATCTGGGCGGGCTCGTCAAGCACGTAGACGGTGCCCTGGACGCTCGAGCCGGTGGTCGACATCTTACGATCGGGCGCCTGCAGGTCCATGATTCGCGCGCCCACGGTGGGAATCCGCGCCTCGGGCACGACCAGCGTCTCGCCAAAGCGGCCGTTGAAGCGCTCGGCGATATCGCGCATCAACTCGATGTGCTGGCGCTGATCCTCACCGACGGGGACCTCATGGGCCCGGTAGGCGAGCACGTCAGCGGCTTGCAGCACGGGATAGAAGAACAACCCGGTGGACACCAGATCGCGCTGGGCACCGGCCTTGTCCTTGAACTGGGTCATCCGGTTGAGCTCGCCGAACGATGAGACGCTCGACAGCAGCCAGCACAGCTCGGTGTGTTCGCGGACGTCGGACTGGCGAAAGAACACGCAGCGGTCGGGATCCAGGCCGGCTGCGAGCAGGGTGGCCGCGGCCTCGTAGACGGACTCGCGAAGGGCCGCCGGCTCGTAGGCGACGGTGATCGCATGCAGGTCCACGAGGCAGTAGATCGCCTCACCGCGGTCCTGTCCGGCCACGTACTGGGTGATCGCGCCGATGTAGTTGCCCAGGTGCTTTCGTCCGGTCGGCTGAATGCCCGAGAAGATCCTCATGCGCCGGAGGCTAGCCCGACGCGCCTCATTTGCCCCGTGATGGATCCCAGGCCAGCGCTCGGCTCATGGCATCGGTGGGCGCAGCCGAGCCGGGCTTAGACTTCGTGTGTGGTCTGGCCAGCATCGCGGCGGCGATCACTCCGGCCACCGCGCCACAGGCGTGAGCCTGCCAGGACACGCCGTAATGCGGTACGAGGCTGGACGCGAGCGCACCACCCCAGACGACGCCGACGATCACTCCGACGAGGATCTCCAGCCAGCTGCGATTGAACAGTCCGCGGGTGAGCAGATAGGTGGCGTACCCGAACACGACTCCGCTGGCCCCGATGGTCACGGCGTTGCCGGGGGCGATCAGCCACGTGCCGAGGCCACCGAGAACGATCACGATGACCGTCACCAGGGCCAGGCGGGCGGCCCCACGCAAAGCGATGATCACGCCCATGAACACGAACGGAATCGTGTTGTCGATCAGATGCGGCCAACTGGCGTGCAGGAAGGGCGCCGTAAAGATCCCCCAGAGGCGCCCCACGTTTCGGGCGTACAGCCCGTCGGAGTCCAGCCCGTACCCGTCCAGCGCGTTGATCACCTCGATGATCCACATCACCGCGACGATCGACGCGAGGAGGATCAGGCCCTCCACCGGTTCCCGGCGGCTGCTGGGCAGGCGCGACTTCACACCGTGGGAGGATGGCACGCGCGTCGGCTCGGGGGAAGCGATTCTTCGCAGATCATTCGGTGTCCAGGCTCGCCTCGGCCAGCGCCAGGGCGACCTCGGAGCGCTCGCGCAGGGCGGCGCGCAGCACGAACTCGCCCGGTGTGTGGGCGCCGCCGCCGCGGGGTCCCAGCCCGTCCACGGTCAGGGGGATCGTCGCCGCGAAGTGGCTGGCGTCACTGGCCCCACCCCGTGGCACGCCGGTGATCGGGCGGCCCAGCCGGGCCGAGGCGGCCGCGATCAGGGGCGCCGTCAGCGCGCTGGAATCCATGCCCGGCCATTCGCGCTCCATGCGCACCTCCAGGCCGACCTCGTCGAGGCTGTCCGGGATCGCGTCCACGACCGCGGAGAACGCCTCCAGGCGCCGGGCGCGGAGATCGAAGATCAGCTCGCCGGCGGCCGGGACGACGTTGAACGCGTCCCCCGAGCGCATCACGGTGGGGACGGCACTGAGCTGTTCCGGGCCGCGCGGATCATGCAGTGCGGCGCCCATTCGCGCGACGTCGGCGAGCGCGAGCAGGGCGTTGCGCCCCGCGTCGGGCGCGCTGCCCGAATGGGAGGCACGACCGGTGGCCAGGACCTTCAGCGTGCCGGCGGCCTTGCGGCGCACGACGACGCCCTCGGCGCCGTCCTTGGCCCGTTCGCCGGCCTCGAAGCAGAGGCACGCGTCATAACCGGCGAACCGCGCCGCGTGAACGAACGGCGTCACCCGCCACTCCTCGTCGGTGACGAGCAGCACCGAGAGCTCGGCGAAGCGCTCCGGGCGCCGGGCGAGCATCCGCGCCACCCCGAGAGCCAGGACCACCCCGCCCTTCATGTCCGCGGTGCCGCTGCCGAACAGACGCCCGCCCTCGTCGCGCAGTGGCTGATGATCGGCATGGGCGATCACCGTGTCCACGTGGCCGAGCAGCATCACGCGCCGCCGGCCCGTCCCGGTGATCGTGCCGATCAGGTCCGGCGCGCAGCGCGGAGTCGAGCACACGGGTCGCTGGATGCGAGCTCCCTCGGGCAGCAGGTCCGCCGCGAGGGTCAGGGCCGCCTCAGCCCCCTCGAGGTCACCCGACGGCGAGGAGATACCGACCATCGCCTTCAGGGGCGGTTCGGCCCAGGCGGCGATGTCGGCCGCCTCAGCGGCGGTCCGAGACTCGACGCGAGCGCTCACGCCAGCGGCTGGCGGACGACCGGTCGGCGGGCGGCGGCCGCCTCGTCCAGTCGCCGGACCGGCGTGGTGTGCGGAGCCGTGCGAGCGATCTCGGGATCCTCACGGGCCTCACGCAGAATCTCGGCGACGATCCCGGCGAAGCGATCCAGCGTCTCCTTGGTCTCGGTCTCGGTCGGCTCGATCAGCAGCGCCTCGTCGACCAGCAGCGGGAAGTAGACCGTGGGCGGATGCACGCCGTGATCGAGCAGCCGCTTGGCGAGATCGAGCGTCCTGATCCCCAGATCGCGCTTCATCGGCGCCCCGGAGAGCACGAACTCGTGCATGCACAGCCGTTCGTAGGCGGCGGGGAGGGACTCGAGCACACCCTCGTCACGCAGCTTGGCGAGCAGATAGTTGGCGTTGAGCACCGCCACTTCGGACACGTCACGCAGGCCGGCCGCGCCGAGTGAGCGGATATAGGCGTAGGAGCGCACGAACACGCCGTAGTTGCCCTGAAAGCCGCGCAGGCGCCCGATCGACTTGGGCCGGTCGAAGTCCAGGTCAAAGCGGGGGCCGTGGCCGTTGTCCGAGGGCAGTCGCACAACCTGCGGACGGGGCAGGTAGGGCTCGATCCGGTCCGAGACGGCGATCGGACCGGCGCCCGGGCCACCGCCACCGTGGGGCTGGGTGAAGGACTTGTGCAGGTTGAAGTGCACGATGTCAAAACCCATGTCACCCGGACGGCAGATGCCCATGATCGCGTTGAGGTTCGCTCCGTCGTAGTAGAGCGTCGCGCCGACGTCATGCACGATCGCGGCGATCTCCTGGATCGACGGCTCGAACAGGCCGAGCGTCGAGGGGTTGGTGAGCATCAGGCAGGCGACATCGTCAGTGGCCTTGCCCCGCAGGTCATCAAGGTCGACGTTGCCGTCGGCGTCGGTGCCGACCTTGACGACCTCATAGCCGGCCATCGTCACCGTCGCCGGGTTGGTCCCGTGCGCGGTGTCGGGGGTCAGCACCTTGGTGCGGTGCTCGCCGCGGTCCTCGTGGTAGGCGCGGGTGAGCAGCACGCCGGCCAGCTCACCGTGGGAGCCCGCTGAGGGCTGCAGGGAGACGTGCGGGAGTCCGGCGATCTCGCCCAGCGCATGCTGGAGAGAGAACATCAGCTCCAGCGCGCCCTGCGAACGATCGGGGCTCTGCAGCGGGTGCAGCTTGGCGTGGCCGGGCAGCGCGGCAACCCGCTCGTGGAGCTTCGGGTTGTGCTTCATCGTGCAGGACCCCAGCGGGTAGAAGCCCGTGTCCAGATCGAAGTTGCGCTTGGAGAGCCGGTTGTAATGGCGCACGATCTCGGGCTCTGAGACCTCGGGCAGGCGAGGCGCCGTGGTGCGGCGCAGGCGCGCCGGGAGCAACTCGTCGATCGGGACCTCGGGGACGTCGAGCTCAGGAGCCACGAACGCCCGGCGGCCCGAGCGGGAGCGCTCGAAGATGGTCAGCTCGTCGTCTGCGGCGGCGATCATGCCCCCACCTGCTCTCGCTCGCGGTTGCGTCCCGAGCCGACCGCGTCCTGGAGCGCCTCGGCGAGGCGGTCGATATCGGCGCGGGTGCGCTGCTCGGTGATCGCCACCAGCAGGCAGTCGGCGTGCTCGGGGTAGTCAGTGACCAGCGGATAACCGGGATCGACGCCCCGCTCGCGGCATCGGGCCACCACCCGCGCCACCGGCACGTCGAGCCGCACGGCGAACTCTCGCACGACCGGCTGATCGTGCAGCAGCTGCACGCCCTCGATTGCCGCCAGCCGCTCACGCGCGTACGCGGTGCGGCGCAGCATCAGCTCGCCGAGTTCGACGATCCCCTCGCGCCCCAGCCAGCTCAGGTAGATCACGCCGGCCAGCGCATTGAGCGCCTGCGCGGTGCAGATGTTCGAGGTCGCCTTCTCGCGGCGGATGTGCTGCTCGCGGGTCTGCAGGGTGAGTACGAACCCACGCCTGCCGTCGACGTCGCGGGTCTCCCCGGCGATCCGGCCGGGCAGGCGTCGCATCAGCGCCTCGGTGACCGCGAAGAAGCCGAACGACGGACCACCGAAATCCAACCGGTTGCCGAGCGTCTGGCCCTCCCCCACGGCGATGTCGATCCCGCACTCTCCGGGCGAGCGCAGCAGCGCCAGGGGCAGCGGATCACACGAGCAGACCGCCAACGCGCCGGCGGCGTGAGCAGCATCGGCGAGCGCCTCGAGATCCTCCACGACGCCCAGGAAGTTCGGTTGCGCGACGATCACGGCGCTGACCGTGTCATCGAGCGCAGGTAGCACGGTGATCCCGTCGCGCAGCGGGGCTTCCGTGACGTCCATCCCCCACCCGCGCGCCAGCGTGACCAAGGTCTCGCGGGCATGGGGGTGTACGCCGCGCGATACGACCAAGCGGCGCCGGCCGGCCTGGCTCAGCTTGGCGACGTAGCCTGCGGCGGCCACCGCGCTCGGGCCCTCGTAGACCGAGGCGTTGGAGACCGGCAGCCCGGTCAGCTCGCAGATCGCGGTCTGGTACTCGAACATCGCCTGCAGGCCGCCCTGGGACACCTCGGGTTGATACGGCGTGTAAGGGGTCAAAAACTCCGAGCGGCTGATGATCGAGTCGATCAGCGCCGGCACGTAGTGGTCATACATGCCACCCCCGAGGAACGAGACGTCGTCCTCGGTGCTGACGTTGCGCTGTGCGAGCCGGCGCAGCTCGTTGTAGACCTCCTGCTCGGAGAAGCCGGGACCCAGATCGAGCGGCTCACTGAGGCGGAGAGACTCGGGAACGTCAGCGAACAGGGCGTCGATCGAGTCGACGCCGATCGCGGCCAGCATCTCGGCCCGGTCGGCATCGGTGGCGGACGTATAGCGGCTCATGACAGCGTCGCCTCATATCCCGCCGCGTCGAGCAGCGCATTCTGCTCAGCAGGATCCGACAGCCGGATCTTGATCAGCCAGCCGTCGCCGTAGGGATCGGAGTTGATCGTCTCGGGCGCGCCGGCGAGCGTGTCATTGACGGCGATCACCTCGCCCGAGAGCGGTGAGATCACGTCCGAGACGGCCTTGACGGACTCGACCTCGGTGTAGGGGGCGTCCTTGCTGACCTGAGCGCCGACCTCGGGGGGATCAAAGAACACGACCTCGCCGAGGGTGTCCTGCGCGTACCAGGTGATTCCGAAGGTCGCCTCATCGCCGTCGATCCGGGCCCAGTCGTGTTCGGGGTGGTAGAGGAGATCGTCGGGATAGCTCGGATCGGCCACGATGCTCAGGACTCCTTTGCGTAGATGGGCTTGGGTACGACGGCTGCGTCGCGCAGCGTCCCGCGCACGTCGATCTGAAACGAGGTCCCCGGCTCGGCTTGGGCGGCGGCCAAGTAGGCGAGGCCCGCGCCGCGCTCCAGGCACGGTGAGAAGGTACCGCTGGTGACCAGCCCACCGCCGGCGACCGAATTGCCCGCACGCGCGATCCCGGGCCCCGTGATGACGAAGGCGACGAGCCGCTCGGCGGGACCGGTCGCCCGCTCGGCCGCGACGGGGTCGGCGCCGATAAAGCCGGTCCGCTCGGCGCAGGCCCATCCCAGGCCGGCGGCGATTGGCGTGCGCTCCAGCGACAGCTCGTTGCCGTAGAGCGGAAAGCAGGCCTCCAGGCGCAGGGTGTCGCGCGCCCCGAGACCGGCGGGGACGACCCCGGCGGCCAACAGCGCGTCCCAGAGCTCCCCCACGCGGAGCGGGTCACAGAGCAGCTCCGCGCCCTCCTCACCGGTGTACCCGGTTCCGCAGAAGAGGAGCGGGATTCCTGCCAGGGACCGTTCGCCGCAGTGCATCCGCGGTGGTAGGGGCCCGTCCGCGAGGGCGCTGAGGATCGTGCGGGCCCCCGGGCCCTGGACGGCGATCATCGCGAAGGCGTCGCGACAATCGATCACGTCGACGTCAAAGTCAGCGGCATGGCGTTGAAACCAGGCCAGGTCGCGCTCGTGATTGGCGGCGTTGGTGACCGTCAGGTAATGGCAGTCGGCCAACCGATAGCTGATCAGATCATCGAGCACACCCCCGTCCTCGCGACACAGCAGGCCGTACTGCGCGCAGCCCTCGGCCAGCCGGCGCACGTCGGCGCTGATCAGCCGCTGCAGCAGCCCCAGGGCCCCGGGGCCGCGCGTCTCGATCTGACCCATGTGGGAGACGTCAAACATCCCCGCGGCCCGCCGGACGGCCAGGTGCTCCTCGCGCACCCCCGCATACTGGACCGGCATCTGCCAGCCGGCGAACGGCACCAGCCGCGCTCCGGCCGCGATGTGGCGTGCGTGCAGGGGGGATTGACGAAGGGTGTCGGCGGCGGCCGAGGTCACCCTCCGGAGGCTAGTAGACGAGCCCGATGGGCCCCGGGGGCCGGCTCAGCGGTCGCGCAGGAAGCTGGGAATGTCGATGTCGTCGTCGGAGATCTCCAGCGACGAGCGCTGCCGATCGTCCATCGTGACGTCGCGATCCCGGCGCTCACGCCGAGTCGTCTCCCGAGCTGACTGGACCCCGCCCGCCCCGCTATGCCCGTGATCAAAGCCGGTCGCGATGACGGTCACCCGGACCTCGTCCCCGAGCGCGTCGTCGATGACCGCACCGAAGATGATGTTCGAGTTGGAGTCCGCAGCGCCCTGGACGATCTCGGCGGCCTCGTTGACCTCGAACAGCCCGAGATCGTGACCACCGGTGATGTTGAGCAGGATCCCCATGGCGCCCTCGACGGACTCCTCGAGCAGCGGCGAGGAGATGGCGATCTTGGCCGCCTCGGCGGCACGGTTCTCCCCCGCGGCGGTCCCGATGCCCATCAGCGCGCTGCCGGCGTCCTGCATGATCGTGCGGACGTCGGCGAAGTCCAGGTTGATGAGCCCGGGGATCGTGATCAGGTCCGTGATCCCCTGGACGCCCTGGCGCAGGATGTTGTCGGCCTCGCGGAACGCATCGAGAATCGTGGTGCGCCGCTCGACGATGGTCAGCAGCTTCTCGTTGGGGATCACGATCAGCGTGTCGACGTTCTCGCGCAGGCGCTGGATGCCCTCATGCGCCTGGCGGGCACGCTGGGTGCCCTCGAAGGAGAACGGCCGGGTCACGACACCGACGGTCAGCGCGCCGATCTCGTTCTTGGCGATCTCGGCGATCACCGGCGCGGCTCCGGTGCCGGTGCCGCCCCCCTCACCTGCGGTCACGAACACCATGTCGGCGCCCTTCAGCGCCTCCTTGATGTCATCGCGCGACTCAGCGGCTGCGCCGTGGCCCATGTCCGGGTTGGACCCGGCTCCGAGGCCCTTGGTGAGCTCGTGCCCGATGTTCAACTTGATGTCGGCGTCGCACATCGCCAAGGCCTGGGCGTCGGTGTTGCAGGCGACGAACTCCACGCCGCGCAGCCCAGCGTCGACCATCCGGTTGACGGCGTTGGTTCCACCGCCGCCGACTCCGACGACCTTGATGACTGCGAGATAGCTTCCGGTATCCATGTCTCCCGTCCGACCCTCTAGATAGGGTTGAGTGTTTATCGACCGCCAGCGCGGAAGCGCCAGTCTGGCACGTTATGTCTCTGATCGGCGGGAAGTCAACGCGCGGCCGAGCGACGCAACGATCGTTGCAGATCGCCGATGTCTCGATCAACGCCGGAGAGTTACCGATTTCTACCCTCAGTCTCAACCTGAGGTTGAGGTAGTTCCTCCCGCCGGCGTGGTCGCCTTTGCGGAGCCGGTGGAGGTTGGCGAGGCGGCCGTGCCGGTGGTGCCCGTCGACCCCGTCGCGGATGCGGCATTGGAGTCCGCTCCGCCACCGGCGGCCGGCCGGGCGGGAACGCTGACGTCGATGTAGACCGCGCCGGCGGATCGGTGGTCGGCCAGTACGCCGACCGCTGCGCTCCACTTCAGAGCCAGTTGGTCGGTCGTGCCGAAATAAACGCTCGGCCCGGCGCGCAGGCCCGCGGTCAAGCCGTGCGCGGTGCTTTCGGACACGGTGGCGATCCGGGCGAGCAGCCGGTATGGCGCGGCGGCCAGCAGGCGCACCTCGTCACGGGCCGGGCCGGCCAGACGGGCACCTCCCGGAGGCACACCGAGGGCAATCGTCGGCAGCGGCCCGGTCGAGCTGGCGTCATGCAGAAGGGTGCCGTCGGCCGACACGGCGATCCGGCGGCCACCGGCCAGCACCGTCGCCACCGGGACGTGCTCGATCACGTTGATCGTCATGTCGTGTGGGAACTGGGTGCTCGCATCCAGGCGCTGGACCACCGGATATGGCGCCACGGCAGTACGCAGCTGGTCCAGCTTGACGTCGAGCGTGGTCATGTTGCGCGCCGCGGTGCGCAGAGCGGCGCGGATCCGACCGGCGTCGGGCCCGCTGACGCCCGAGATGCGGACGCGCTGCACGGACACCAGTGAGGAGTCGCGCAGCCACAGGTAGCCACCGCCGGCCAGGAGCACCAGTGCGATCAACGCGACGAGCACGCGCGGGCCGGGCCGCGCCGGCCGAATCCGGACGCGTCGCCGCAGTGGTGCGCGGTGGCTGGCGGTCACGACCGCGCCCACTCGGCCGGGACCGCGACCGGCCCAAGCGCCTGAACCTCGGGCTCGAGCTCGACCCCGAACGCCGCCTTGACCCGGCGGCGCCCCTCGGCCATCACCGCGACGACGTCGGCGGTGCTGGCATCACCATGGTTCTCGACGAAGTTCGCGTGCTTCTCGGAGAAGCCGGCACCGCCGATCCGCAGGCCACGACATCCCGCGGCGTCGAGCAGCTGGCCGGCGCTGCGACCCTCGGCCCGAGGATCAACGGGGTTCTTGAAGGTCGATCCAAACGTCTTGATGCCCGATGGCTGCGCCTCCCGGCGCCGGCGCCGCATGTCCGCCAGCGTGGCCTTGACCGCGTCGGGTTCGGCGGCGGTCAGACCGAAGCAGGCGCGCGCGACCACCTCCCCGTCGGCCAGACCTGAGCGGCGATAGGCGAAGCCGAGCTCCGCGGGCCGGCGCCGCTGGGTGCCGCCGGCACTGCTTACGTCGACCCACTGAAGCGCCCGCGCCAGCTCACCGCCGTAGGCGTTCGCGTTCATCCGGACCGCGCCGCCAACGGTTCCCGGGATGTTGACTCCGAACTCGATCCCGCTCAGCCCCTCGCGAGCCGCACGCGCCGATACGGCGGGCAGCCGGGCGCCGCCGCCGCATTGCAAACGCGTCCCGTCCAGTTCGATCTCGCTCAGCTCCGCATCCAGTTTGATCACCAGGCCGGACACGCCTTCGTCCGCCACCAGCAGGTTCGACCCGGACCCGACGACCCCTACCTTCACCCCGCACCGGTCCGCCCAGGCGAGAATCTCCTCCAGCGCCGAGAGCGAGCTCGCACGGGCGAAAAGCTCGGCGTGGCCGCCGGTGCGGATCGTGGTCAGGCGGGCAAGCGGAAAATCGCGCTGCACGGCAGCGGGTGGAGTCTCGGACATCCTGCCGCCAGCGTAGAAGGCCCCGCGGCGGTCCGGGACCAGGCCTGGGCGGGTCAGGCGACGAGCGAGCGAGCGAGCCCGTCGATATTGCCGGCGCCCAGCATCAGCGCCAAGTCACCATCGCGCAGCCGCGCGCGCAGGTATGCCTCGGCGGCAGCGAAGTCCGGCATCCAGGCCACGGGCCGTCCCGCTCCGGCATCGGCGGCAGCGGCGGCCACGAGGTGCCCGTCAACCCCTGGGAAGTCCTCGGAGCGCTCGCGCGCCGGGTAGATCGGCACGACCACGATCTCGTCCGCGCCGGCCAGGGCGCTGCCGAACGCGCCGGCGAGCGCGCGAGTGCGCGAGAAGAGGTGCGGCTGGAAGGTGGCGATCAGCCGCCGGGGGGCCAGCGTGCGGGCGGCCGCGATCGCTGCTGCGACTTCGGTCGGATGATGGGCGTAGTCGTCGTAGACCACGGCCCCCGAGGCGGTCAGGCCGGCTCGCTCCATACGCCGCCGGGCCCCGCGGAAATCGGCCAGCGCGGCGGCAGCGCGAGCGGGGTCGGCCCCGGCCAGCGTGGCCGCGGTCAATGCCCCGGCCGCGTTGACCGCGTTGTGCGCGCCCGGGACCGCGAGCGCGACCTCGAGGTCGCGCCAGCGAAAGCGCGCTCCCTCGGGGGCGAGCACGAGCTCGTGAGCGTCGTAGGGCACCGCGCCGGGCGGGCACAGCGCGCGCAGCGCGGGGCGGTCCCAGACGACGGCGTGGTCGCCGGCGCGGGCCATGAAGATCCTGAAGGTGGCCTCGAGGTCCAGGCGCGAGCTGTAGGTCGCGTGATGGTCGAGCTCGGCGTTGGTGAGGATCGCGATCTCGGGGTCGAGCTTGAGCAGTGAGCGATCGCTCTCGTCGGCCTCGATCACGATCCACTCCCCGCTGCCCCAGCCGGCTCCGAGCCCGGTCCCGGGCAGTTCAGCGCCGATCACGAAGGCCGGGTCAAGGCCGGCCCCGCGCAGAGCGTGGGCGGTCATCGCGGCCGTCGTCGTCTTCCCGTGCGTGCCGGTGATCGCCAGACAGCGCTTGAGCGCCGCGAACTCGGCGAGCAGGTCGGCCCGGTGCCGCTGGCGGCTCGCAGCGGCCCGCTCGGGGTTGTCAGCCGGAACCGCCGTGGAATAGATGACCTCGGCCCCAGCGGGCACATTCTCCGCGGCGTGGCCGATCCTCGGCTCGATCCCACGCTCGCGCAGCCGGGCCGTATAGGCGGAGTCGGTGCGATCTGAACCGGTGACGCGGGCACCGAGCGTGCGGGCGATCAGGGCCAGCCCGCTCATGCCGGCTCCACCGATGCCGACGAAGTGGAGCTGACGCTCTGACCAGTCCGGGTTCATCGCCGGGCGAGGCTACTGGCCCGGGAGGGCGGCTGTGTCTCGGGCGCTGGGGTCGCGCAGTCGGACATCCGTCCAGGCCGCACGCCCGAGCTTGCCACCGCAGCTCGCTGATCCGATGCAGGAGTCTGATGGCGGTTGCCCACACCAAGAGACTGATGACCGTCGCGGCGTTGCTCGCGCTGATCGCTGCTCGCGCTCGGTATGAGCGCGACCGCGTCGCGGCGAAGCACCTCCCCATTGCGCGCATCGCGGTGCCGGATCCGATCGCCCACATCGCCGAGGGCGCCCAGCAGTGCCAGGAGCCCTACTCGTCTCGGCGTGACCCCTCCAACCCGCTCGCGCTGGCCAAGGCCCCGGACGGCGATCCACTCAGAGGCGCGCACTTCTTCATCCCCGGCCCCGCGAAGGGCGCGGCGGCGCAGGCGATCGCCCGGCTACTGGGCCTGAACCCCGCCAACCTGCCGCTCGATCTCTCCTGGGCGCGCTTCTCGCAGCAGATCCAGTCCGGGTACCTCGCACCACCGCCTGGCCGGCAAGCCGGGCTTGGCGGCGAAGGTGGCCGCGCTGTCCAAGATCGCCAGCCAGCCCGAGGCGCAGCGCTTCAGCATCTACTCGATGGGCGGTGGCCCCGGGGCGATCTTCAGCCAGGCCGAGAAGATCTTCTGCCACAACATGAGCGCGGATCCGGGCTCGATCCCGATCATCAACACCTATTTCCTGCACCCCGCGCTCGGCGGCTGCCCCACCCCGGCGCAGGTGTCGGCCTACACCCCGACCTTCCAGCGCCGCGTCGACGAGATGGCCGCCGCGACCGATCGCCGGCCCGCCGTCTACCTCCTCGAGCTCGACGCGCTCGGCTCATCCTCCTGCGTGTCGCGCATGGGATCGATGCGCCTGTGGGAGGCCGACCTGCGCTACGAGATCAACGCTATGGCCGCGCTGGCGCACACGGTCGTCTACGTCGAGGGCGGTTACTCGGACTCGAACTCCGTCGGCTACACAGCGAGGATTCTCAACGCCATCGGCATCGCCAAGATCCGCGGCTTCTTCACCAACGATACCCACGAAGCCTGGACGATCAACGAGGTGCGCTGGGCGACGAAGATCTCCCACCGGACCCACGGCGCCCACTTCATCGTCAACACCGCCGACAACGGGCGGGGGCCGCTCTACAACGCAAACAAGGTCCGCAACGGCGTCGAGGACCTTTGTAATCCTCCCGGGCGCGCACTCGGGCCAACGGACACCACCCAGACGGGCTTCACCGCTGCCGATGCCTTTATGTGGACCCATCCCCCGGGCAACTCCAGCGGCTGCGGCGGCGGCCCCCCCGGCGGTGTGTTCTATCTGGCTCGGGCGCTCGACGAGGCCGCCCATGCCAATGGGCGGCTCGGACCCTGAACTCCCCAGCCGGCCCTTCTAAGCGAGCAGACGGCCGCGGTTCACCCGGCGGCCGCCAGAAGCTCCTCAGCCACGTCCGCAGCGGCGTGGGGTCGAGCGAGCGAAGACGAAGCCTTCGCCATCGCCTGCAGGCGTTTGCGATCGGCGAGCAGTGCGCCCACCTCGGATGCCAGCCGCGCCGCCGTGAGCTCCCGATCGGGGATCACCACCGCGGCGCCCATGCTCTCCACGTAGCGGGCGTTCTCGGCCTGATGGTCGGCAGTGGCGTGGGGATACGGCACGAGCACCATCGGCCGCCCGGCTGCCGCGACTTCGAACACCGAAGCACCCGAGCGCCCGACAACGAGGTCACCGGCGACCAGCGCCTCGCTGAAATCCGGAATGTATCCGCGGAGATCGTAATGCGGTCCGGGGGCGCGAAGCTGCGCCAGATCCCGGTCACCAGCCGCGTGAAGGACCCGAAACCGGGCTCCGGCGAAGGCCTCGACCGCCGCCCGATTGATTGAGCGCGCGCCCTGTGATCCCCCGAACACCACGACGCAGTCCTCGTAGGGAGTGATACCGAATCGGGCACGGGCACCGGCGCGATCGACCGCCGCCAGCGGAACGGGCCGACCGGTCAGCCGATAGCGAGGACCGCTACGACCGGCGATGGGAAACGCCAGGCAGACGCGTCGGGCGAAGGGCGCGAGTACTCGGTTGGTCAACCCGAGCCGGCTGTCGGACTCCAGCAGGACCAGTGGAATCCGCTGTAAGCGAGCCGCGAGCCCGACAGGTCCGGCTACGTACCCGCCGCCGCCGAAGACAGCCTGGGGCGCGAGCTCTCGCAGCAGACGTCTCGACGCCAGGAGCGCCTCGCCGTCGACCGCGGCAGCGCGAGCGAGACCGTTCGGGCGTCGCCGTGGAAGCGGCAGCACCTGCAGCGAGTGCAGCTCGTACCCTGCCGCTGGCACGAGACTCTGCTCCGCGCGATCGCCACCAACGAATACGACGCTCGCCCCCCGCGCCCGGAGCGCGTCGGCCACAGCCAGGGCGGGGACAACGTGGCCGGCGGTTCCGCCGGCGGCGATCACGATCAGTGGCGTGGTCACAGAGTTCGACGCGGCTCGCGGGTGCGCACTGGATCGGGATGATGAGGTTGAGGTTGCCGCGACACGAGTTGCTCACAGGAGGGTCAGTCGCAGGCAGCTTCGCATACCGCCGCCAGACGCGATGCACGGTCGCGGTGCGTCACCCGTCCGGCTGAAGGTATGCTGGCCGACTGTGGATCACTCGCATAGCGAGACTTGCCTCTGGCCATGTGGAGCGCCCGGCGCGAGCAGCGTGCTCGACTCACGGATCCTCCTTCGGGGCCGAACCCCCTGATCGGCCCAGCGCCCGATCCCCCGGACCATGAAGAGTTCTCTGCGAGTGCCGTGGACCAGCTCCAGGCCAGTGACATCGCCCTGGTCCACGACTATCTGCTGGTCATGCGCGGGGCTGAACGTACCTTTGCGTCAATCGCGGACCTCTGGCCCCGCGCCCCCGTGTACACGCTGGCCTACGACGCGGCGGCCACCAAGCAACGCTTTGCGCAGCATCCCGTCTGCACCTCGATGCTCCAACGTACCGGGATCAGCCAGGCAGCCTTCCGAAAGCTGCTGCCGCTCTATCCGCTGGCCATGGCGAGACTCCCGGTGCGGGGCCACCGGGTTGTCATCTCCAGCAGCAGCGCCTTTGCGCTCGGGGCGCGGGCGGGCGAAGGAGCGGTCCATGTCTGCTATTGCCACAGTCCCTTCCGGTACGCATGGTTCGAGCAGCGTCGCGCCCTGGCCGAGATGCCCGTCGCCATGCGCCCGATGCTGGCGATGACGCTCAGTGCGATCCGCCGCTGGGATCTTGCTGCTGCGGCCCGAGTGTCGCGCTTCGTGGCCAACTCACGTCTGACGCAGCATCGGATCCGCCAGATCTACGGGCGCTCGGCGCGGGTGGTGCATCCTCCTGTCGAGGTCGATCGATTCTACGGCGGAGAGGCGGAGGACTATTTTCTGGTCGTCGGCGAACTGGTGCGTCACAAGGGCGTTGAGATCGCGGCGCAGGCAGCCGAAGGTGGCCGGTCGCCGGCTCAAGGTGGTCGGCGGCGGACCCGAGTCCGCGCGGTTGCAGGCGCAGTACGGGAATCGCATCGAATTTCTCGGTCGGGTCGGGGACGATGAGCTCGAGCGGCTGTATGCCGGGTCGCTCGCGCTGGTGGTGCCCGGTATCGAGGAGTTCGGGATCGTCGCCGTCGAGGCCCAGGCGGCCGGAAAGCCCGTCCTGGCCGCGCGCGGCGGTGGCGCGCTGGAGACAGTGGTGGATGGAGTCACGGGACGGTTCGTCGAACCCGGTGACCCATCGTCCCTGACGCCAGGCGATGCGCGATTTCCGGACCGGCGACTACGAGTCAGCCGTCATCCGCGAGCACGCGCTCCGCTTTTCCTCGGCGGCGTTCCAGGCCAGGATCTGCGAAGAGGTGGCAGCAAGCCTGAGCTCAGCCGCTGCGGACTGATCCGTGGCGCTCTGGCCTCGGCGCCAGCGGCGCCTCGATCATGAACGGATCGGCGGCGGCCGCCGTGCGGCCGAGCACCAGCACCGTGGCAATGATCAGTCCGTAGCTCGCTCCGATCAATGTCACGACACTCATGACAGCTCAGATCGGCGGCCGCCCGACCACACGAGAGACGCGAGACCAACTCGACGAACGTTCGATGACCGGCTGTCAGCCCAACCGTAGCCAGCACGACCCTGAAGCACGCGTTCGTCTCCCGGCAGCCCTCGTATCGCGCCGCGACCGACGCGTGTGCGCTCGGCGCTGGCTCGCGCAGCCGGACCCTCCGCGATCCGTGACCCACCTCCGGCCGACCAGCGAACCGGGCCGTGGTACAAGCGACGTTGATTCGCGTGCGTCAGGGCGCGACACTTAAGCCAGTCTGGCGCCCGCCGTCAGCAGAACCATCGGGCGACGAGCGTCCTGAGACCGTGGTGAAATCAAGGAAGATATGAATCGTGAGGCCGAGCCCACTGCCACCGCTGGTCGACGCTGAGCTGTTCGTCGAGGAGGTCGAGCCGGCCCCTGATAACCGGCCGCGTGACGCGCTCGGCCGGCTCGCGCTGGGCGCGGCGGATGTCATCGCTCTGACCGCGGCAGCTGCTGACGATGGAGGCCGTGCATGCGGCAGATGTGAGCGGCTGGACGCTCGCCCTGGCACCAATCCTGTGGGGGCTCGCCTGGGTGGCCGGCCTCTACAGTCGGGACGCCTACGTGATCAACAAGACCACGCTCGACGAGGCCCCGCGGCTGCTCAGCGTGTCCGCGATCCTCGCGATCCTCGGCGGCTCGACCCCCGCGTTCGGGCTGACGAACTCGCTCGTCGCCTTGGTCGTCCTGGTCCCGACCCTCATCAGCGCGCGCGGCGCGTCGCGGTATCTGACCTCGCGGATCAGCGCTCCCGAGCGAGTCCTCGTGATCGGGGATGTCGCATCGGCACTCAGGATCAGACGCACGCTGTCCCGGCGGGCCGGCTTGAACGCCGTGGTGGTCGGACGCATGAGCTCAGAGCCGGTTCACCATTCCGGCTGAGGCCCACGACCCTCTGCTGAGCGCGGTTGAAGAATTCAAGGCGGTCCTCAAGAGCCAAGGGGTGACGCGCGTGGTCATCGCCTCAGACGAGACCGCGAGCGAGCACGGGCTCGAGATCATCCGCCTCGCCAAAGCGTCCGGCGCCAAGGTCGCGCTGGTCCCACCGCTGCTGAACGTGATGGGCTCCTCGGTCCAGTACGACGACCTCGGGGGCCAAGCTCTGCTCAGCATGCGTCCGTTTGGCCTGAGCCGCGGATCGCGAGCGCTGAAGCGAACCTTTGATGTGGCCCTGGCCGGTCTCGCTCTCGTGGTCCTGTTCGCCACTGCTGTTGGTCATCGCAATCGCGGTTCGCCTGAGCTCCCACGGAGCGATCATCTTCCGCCAGACCCGGATCGGGCGTGACGGACGGACCTTTCAGATGATGAAGTTCCGCACCATGCACGCCGGCGCCGAGGGCCTTCGCGATGAGCTGATCCACCGCAACGAAGCTGCGCCGCTGTTCAAGATCGCCAACGACCCGCGGATCACTCCGGGTGGGGCGTTTCCTGCGGCGCCAGTCGCTTGACGAACTGCCGCAGCTCATCAATGTCCTGCGGGGCGAGATGAGCATCGTCGGTCCTCGGCCGCTGGTGTCCGAGGAGGACCAGCTCTTCTCGGGCTGGCAGCGCCACCGCAACCACGTGGCTCCAGGGATCACCGGCCCATGGCAGGTGCTCGGGTCGACGCGCGTCCCATGGGAGGAAATGGTGACGCTCGACTATCTGTACGGCGCCAACTGGTCACTCTGGCTGGACGTCAAGCTCGTCCTCCAGACGGTCCCGGCGATCTTCACCCGCCGCAGCGGTGAATATCTCGGCGCCGGCCCACCTCCCCACCGCCGTCGTGAGGATCAGAGCGTCTGAGGCTGGCGACGCGGAAACGCGTAGCTGCTCGACCCGGTCCCCCCGTTGGCGACAACGCCGATCACGTTGGCGCCAAGGCCCTGAAGCTGATTGCGCAGCGATTGGGCATCTCCGCTGCGGAGTCGGTTCACGGACGCCACCACGACGACGCCGTCCACGCTGCGCAGCAGCGCAATCCCGTCCGCGACGCGGGCGATCGGTGGCGTGTCGACGACGACCAGGTCGTACTGACGCTGCATCGCGTCCAACATCCCGGTCATCTGCGAGGACTGGAGCATCCGGGACGGGTCAGAGGTCGTCACCCCGGCGACCAGCACGTCGACGGTGGCCGACGGGGGATCGTCCCCGTTGGTCGCGGCTTGCGAGTCCAGCGTCACGGTCTGGATCGCGTCCGCCACGCCAACCTGCCCGTCGAGCACCTCACTCAGTCCTGGGGACGGCTGCAGGCGATAGCTGGCGGCCATCCGCGAGCGCCGCAGATCGGCGTCGATCAGCGCTACCGAGAGTCCCGAGGACGCGGCCGCCAGGCAGAGGTTCCAGGCCACGGTGGTCTTGCCCTCTCTCGCCCCTGACGAGGTCACGATCACGCTGCGCAGGGGATGCCCATGCCCATAGCGAAGGTTGACCTGAAGCATCTGGAGGGCCTCGACCGTCGCCGCCGGTAGTTTCGTGAACGGTCGGCGACGGGCGAGGGCACGGTTACGCGGCAGTGTGGCCAGCACCGGCGCGTCGAACGCCGCCGCCACCGCGCCGGTATGGCGCAGGCGCTGATCCGCCTGTTCACGAAGGAGGGCGAGCCCGGCTCCCAGCAGCAGACCGAGCGCAGCGCCCAGCGCCACGAACTGGGCGATGCTGCCGCTCGGCGACGTCGGCGCGTATGCCGTCTGAATGATCGACGGACTGCTCGTGCCGACCTGGCTGAGCGCGCGGAGTTGCGCGATGTGGATCAGCAACGACCCACCCACCCCGTTATGGCGATCGCCATATGCGAGCGCACGGTATTGCGTCACGAGCGCGGCCGCGGCGTCGCGCGCACGCCGGCTCACGTTGGCGTCCACCACCCGCTGTGCCGCTTCGGCGTAGGCATTGGCCAGCGTCGCCGCCCCCTGTCCCGAGTGTCGGGTCGCCGTGACTGTGACCACCTGGCCACTCTTGGCGCCGATCACGGTCGACGTCGTTCTGGACGCTCGTGCGGCTAAAACCCGGGCCGAGCGTCTGCGCGGTGCGCGCCGCCACATCCCGCGAGGCGACCAACGCGGTGTCGTTGGCGGCCTGACTGGCCGCGTCGACAGCCACCGGCAGCAGCCCCAACGCGTTGAGCTCGGGGCCGACGGTCTGCCCGAACAGCAATTGCGCGCTGGACTGGTAATTGTTCCGGGAGCGGTACGCGAACGCGGTGACCGCTGCGGTGACCAGCACGGCGGTGATGATGATGATGGGCAAGCGCCGTCGCAGCGCCGCCAGCACTGACCCCGACGACGCGTCGATGCTGCCGGAAGGCTGTTGGTCGGATGGGGCCATGATGCGATCGACTCCCGGACTCAGTAGAGCGGTGGGCGCCGTAGCGCCAGATGGTAGGTGAGATCGGCGCGGCGTGAGCCCGTCGGCCGGGCCGGGACGCCCGCAACGATGGTGCTCGGATCGACATCCCGGGTGACTACGGCGCCCGCGGCGGCCACGGCCCCCCGTCCCAGCGTGACTCCGGCCAGCACCAGGACGCGAGTGGCCACCCACGCATGGCTCTCGATCCGGATCGGCGCGACCACGCGTTCGAATCCGTCGGACTGGACATCGTGCTTGGCGGTCAACAGTTGGCTGTCGGAGGAAATCGTCACGTCATTGCCCACGTGTATCCCGCCGCGGGCGTCGAGCACGACCCGAAAGCCGACATGGACGCGATCGCCGAGCCACAGGTTCTGCGCGCCGATCACCTCGATGCCGCGAAACAGGATGCTCCCGACCCCGATCTGCGCTCCGAGCGCCCGCAGCCACGCCTGCCGCAGCCAGTGACCGGGCAGATGGGTCACGACCAGGTTGAAGAGGGCCTGGCCGAGAAACCCGCTCACCGCGCGCATCGTGATCGGGGTTCCACCCTTGGTCAACCGACCGACGTCTCCCATGAGAAAATGTGCCCTGACTCCGGGCGGAACCCGTCCTCCCGGGCGCCTCGCGCCGGGCCCTCAGGCCCGACGAGGCGCGAACAGTAGCGGACCGGACCGCGACATCAGCGATCACTGCAGCAGAGCGCGGAGCCGGCTGCGGGTAGGAACAAGCGCTCGCCAGGGGATCTGGTGCACCGATTTGTAGGCCAGCAACGAGGCTGCGAACACCGTGCTGTAGGCGGCCGTCGACACCAGGGCAGCAGCGGTGATCCCGCCTGTTGCGCAGGAACACCGACAGGCCGACGACGGTCACCACCATCCCCACGAGTTGAGCGGCGCTGGTGGTGAGCGGACGGCCTGCGGCGTACACGCCGGCGCTGAGGATCGCCGAACCGGCAAACAGGACCGCCCCCGGAAGCAGCAGACGCAACGTGGGCGCGGCGCTGTCAAACGGCGCCCCGTAGATGAGCCGCAGCAGCGGCCCCGAGAACAGCCCGATCACGAGCGCCAGAGCGCCGGCGACCGCCAGCGTGGCGTACAGAGACCCCAACACGCGATCCCGGGCCCGTTCGGGATCGCCGGCGGCTGACGCGAGGACCAGGGCCGAGAACGTGTTCGACAACTGGTAGACGATCAGTGACACGTTGGTCGCCACCGCGTAGAGCCCAACCCGCGACGCGTCGGTGAAGGCGGGCAGGATGGCCAGATCCAGGCGGGCGTTGACGTTGGTGGCGATCAGGAGCCCGTGACCCCGGACCGCATACCAGAGCGTGCGGCGACCGAGGCTGAAAGTCGGGGCGAGCCAGGCCGATCCGCTTCACCGACCTCCCGATTCCGATCACGAGGACGATTGCCAGTGCCTACCGTCGGGGCGATCAGGGCGGTGGTAACGGTGAGGCTCCCGAGCCCCCAGAGGACCAGATAGCTGGCCGCCATCATCGCCGGCTGGGCGAAGCGCAGGGTGTTGAAGAAGGTGAAGTCCTGAGCCCCGAGCAACAGCCCGCTGTTGAGCTCCAACGCAATCGCCAGCACGACGGTGACCACGAACCAGCGGCCGACGGCTGATCGCCTCCGCATCATGAGCCGAGAACACGGTCGTGAGCAGGACCTCGGCGAGCAGCACGGCGAGCAGCGTGAGCGGCAGCAGGATCACGATCCAGGTCGTGAACAGGCGCGGGCCCTGATGGGCTCGCGAGCGATGAAGTAGCTCAACCCCTGTGCGGCACCCATCGCGAAGAAGAATCCGATCAGCTGGGTGAACGCGCTCAGGCCCACGGTCACTCCCCGGCCGTCGGGACCGAGCGCGCGGGCCGAGACCACACCGGTGATCAGGTTCGCGAACAGACCCAGGACGGAGTAGACGTAGGTGATCGCGCCGTGACGAGCCAGCCCGGCGCCCCGCAACCGGCTGAGCCAGATGGCACCGGTCAGCGGTTCAGGGCTCGCCGGTGGGTCGGCGTCCGTTCGGCGCCGACGCGGTCTCAGCATGCCGCCGGCCCGGCTGTCGTCCATGCGTCCACCGAATGGGCGGTTGAGCCAGGCTTCTGGCGAGCGCGTCGAATAAGAAACACGTGCGTGCCGTCTGTGTTTCTCTGCTTTGCGCTGTCTGCCTGCTGTTCGCATCGGCGACGGCGAACGCCGACGTGCCGGTGCGGTCGGCGGGGGGGTTTGTGGATTCGGTGGGGGTGGATACGCATTTGACGTTTGCGAATACGTCGTATGGTGATTGGTCGCGGCTGGTGGGGTTGTTGGGGGTGTTGGGGGTGCGGCATTTGGCGGATGGTGCGTATGGGAATCCTGCGGCGTCGTGGGCGGGGTTCAATCAGTTGTTTGAGAGTCGGGTGCAGTTGGCGGCGGCGGCGGGTTTGCGGTTCACCTTTGAGATGGGCAAGCCGGGCTATCAGGGGGGCAGCATCGCGCAGTTGGTGTCGGTGATGAGCGGCCCGTTGCGCTCGTCGATTGAGGCGGTGGCTGACCCTAATGAGTTTGATACGTCGTCGGGTTTGTCGGATTGGCGTCATCCGTTGGTGTCCTATGACCGGCAGTTGTATGCGGCGGTCAAGGCCAGTCCGGGGTTGCGGTCGGTGCCGGTGATCGGCCCGTCGCTGGTTGGGGACGGGGCGCCGGGCGCGTTGGGTGATCAACAGGCGTCCTTGGACGCCGGGGCGATTCATCCCTACACGGGGGCCAAATCACCGACGGTCGCCTACACCCAGGCGCAGCTTCAGCGGATCCGCCGGGTGTCGGGGGATAAGCCGGTGTGGGCGACCGAGGCGGGGTATTCGACGGCGCTCAACGCGCCCGCGGGTCAGCAGCCGGTGTCTGAGTACACGGATGCGGTCTATCTGCTGCGGGAGTTCCTGGGCAATTTCGCGGCCGGGATCAAGCGCACCTATGCCTATGAGCTGATCGATGATCTCCCGGACCCGTCGGGCGCCAACCTGCAGGATCACTTCGGGCTGCTGCGCGCTGACTACTCCCCCAAGCCGGCGTTCACCGCGCTGGCCAACCTGCTGGCGTTGGTCGGACGCCAGTCCCCCGCGCAGTCGAGTCCGCTGGCGATCAGCGTCTCCTCAGGCGCCGTCTGACCTGCAGAAGCTGGTGTTCCAACAAGCCCCGGGCTCGTATGTGATCGCGCTCTGGCGCCAGGCCAGCGTCTGGAACCCGAGCCACCCGCCGGCCGATCGCTGGTGCCCGCCGAGCCGGTCACCCTCACCCTGCCCAGCGGCGCGCAGGCCGCGACCGCTGACCCGATCACCACCCGCACGCTGACCCCCCAGACGATCACCGGCGACCGACTCCACCTCCAGCTCGGACCCAACCCCCTCCTCATCCACATCACCACCGACGGATCGCCGGCGGCAGTGCCGCAGTTCGCCTCCGGCCGCGTTGCCAAGACCGTGACCTCCCGATCGGGGGTCACTGCGAGCACCATCCCGGGTCGCGCGGCCGCGCGGCGGGTGCGCTGTGGTTCGGCGTCCGTCGCCGTCAGTGCGCTTCAGCCCACCCTCCGGTGGCTGGGAGGGTCGGTCCGGCACCTGGCCTGCGGCAGGAGGATGGGCCATCTCCGGATCATCGCGTCGGTCCGCCCGGTCGGGCACGCGCGGTTGACGGCGATCGCCCACTGGGGGCTCGATCCTCATCGCCTGCTGGCGGCCGCGCGGTGGCTGCTTGCTCAGTCGCGCCGCGCCTGGCATGTCCGTCACGTGCTGGTGGCCCGCATCGTGACGACGCGCTGATCACCGAATCCTCTGCTAGGCGCGCCGCGCCGGAATCGGCCGGCCGTACCCTTGACGCTGTGCCCGCGTATTTTCTGGATCTCCCCGGGCACGACAGCCCGATGGCGTGGGACCCTCACCGGCGGTCCGCTTGCCGTGCGGGCCGACACGCGATATTTCGGCGCCGCCTTCGTCGCCATGGAGGCCGCACTCGACGACCCTGACCTCGCGGTCTTCCTCACCTGGAGCGTCGATCGCCTCCCCGCCTATGGGCCGCAGGTGATCGCGGTGGTGCTCGGCGACGAGTCCGGGCGCCGACCTCGCTATGCGGGCCGTGTGCGGGCTGTATTCAAGGCCTACGGAACCCATCCGCCGCTCACCGGGATCCGCCCCGATCTCACCGGCCTGGTCTCGATGAGTCAGTACGGATATCGGTGGTTGTGGTCGGCTCTCGGCCGCGGCGAGAGGGGCCGCGCGAGCGCGGGGTGCGCCGGGGCGAGTGCTTTTCGATACCGCCCGGGACGTTCAATCAGCTCGACCTGCCGGTGACCGACATTGCTGCCCGCGGCACCGATCTGTTCTTTGCCGGCAGCATCGAGCACGGGACCGCTCGACAGGAATTCGGCTCGGCCAAGGTTCGCTCGCGGCGGGAGATGCTGAATGCGGTCGGTGCTCTGCAGCGCGATCGGCCGCGGATTCGGTCTGAGATCCGGCTCACCGCCCACTTCCAGGAGTCAGCCGACGCCGCGCCCGAGGCCTACTCACGAGGGCTGATGGACGCTCGGGTCTGCCTGGCTCCCCGGGGCACATCGGCCGAGACGTTTCGCATCCTCGAGGGGCTGCGCTGCGGCTGCGTGGTGGTCTGCGAAAGTCTGCCGCGCCGATGGTTCTACGCCGGGGCTCCATTGCTTCGGCTGCGCCGCTGGCGAGACCTCCCGCGCCGGCTGGCGCCGGTGTTGGACGACCCGGGGGCGCTTGCCGATCACCACCGGCGCTCGCTCGCCTGGTGGCAGACCCGTTGCTCGGAGGCGGTGATCGGCCGCTACATGGCGAGCTGCCTCAACGGCCTCCGAGCGCCGGCCTAGAAGCGGCTCGTAGATGCGGATCCTGTTCGTGACCCACACCGGCACCTGGAGCGGCGCCGAATCGATCCTGATGAGTCTCATCGAGAACCTCCGCGGCGAGCATGACGTGGCGATCGCCTGTCCCCCCGGGGGGGCCGTGGCCGAGCGCATGGACGCCGCCGGCGTCCGGCGATTCTCCATTCCGGCGGCTGAGACCAGCTTCCGGCTGGACCCGATCGCCACCCCGCTCGGCCTGGCCGCATTCGCCGGTGCGGCTCTGGCGCTGGCCGCGGTGGTGCGGCGGCTCCGCCCTGATGTGATTCACGCGGCCACGGTGAGAGCTGGGCTGATCACCGCACTCGCCGCCCGTCTCGGCGGCCCGCCGGTCGTCGTCCATGTCCATGACCATCTGCCGTCGTCGCGCCTGGGGCATATGGTCCGCTGGATCATCGCTCGGTCAGCGCGGGAGGTGATCGCGGTGTCGAAGCACACGGCCGAGGATTTCAACCACGGCCTCCGACGGCCGATCGCGGTTCCGATCTACAACGGGATCGATCACGCTCGGTTCGACCCCGAGCGGGTGGCCCCCAGTCCGGTGCGCCTCGAGCTCGGGATCGCCCCCGGCGCCCTGCTGTTGGGGACGGTGGCCCAGATCACCCCATGGAAGGGTCAGGACACGGCTATCCGCGCGCTCGACCGACTCTGTGCCGACGGTCGGGATGCGCATCTGCTGATCGTCGGCCAGGTGATGTTCACCGGCCGCCGGATCGCCTTCGACAACCCGGCCTTTCTGCGCGAGCTGCATCGCCTCACCGCGGAGCTGGGGTTGACCGATCGCGTTCATTTCCTGGGCTTTCGCGACGACGCACCGGGCCTGCTCGCGGCCCTCGACCTGTTGGTGCTGCCCTCCTGGAACGAACCGTTCGCGCTCGTCATCCTCGAGGCCCTGGCCATGGGCACCCCGGCCGTCGTCGGTGATATCGGAGGCGCACCGGAGGTGATCGGCCCGGGCCGGGTCGGCCGGTGTCTTCCGCCGCGCCGACCCGATCTGTGGGCGCGTGCCATCGCCGAACTGGCCGACGACCCGAACGTCCTGCGAGAAATGCGTGCGCGGGCGCCCTCGGTGGCCGCCCGTTTTCGAGACGACGTGCAGGCTCAGGAGATCGCGGCCGTCTACGCGCGCAGCGTGGGCTGACGCCGCGCCGCCGGCCCGGCCAGACTCAGCGCGTGGCCGCCGACGAACCACAGCGTCAATCCCCCGAGTCCGTAGAAGGCGTCTCCCGAAGAGAGCACGACGAGCATGAACACGAGGATGGCGAACAGGAGCGCTCCCGTCTCGTTGATCTCGTCCGGCCCGCGAGCCGCGTCCCAGGCCGCCCTGAGCACCGTCAGCAGCGCCGCCACCACGAGCAGGAAGCCGATCGGGCCGACCTGGTACATGAGCGCCAGGTACCCATTATCGGGAATCGCGAGATCGGCTTGAGAGGAGTTCAGCTGCGACGGCTGGCCCGCGGTTCCGAGTCCGTGCCCGAGCGGTGCCCGGATCGCCGAGGGTAGAGACTGACTCAGCGTGCTCGTGCGGGCGCTCGCCGAGACGTCATTGCTGAGCGTGCCGAATGTACTGGCGCGATTGACGACATCGCGGGCCGTCGGGCTGACCGGAGCCAGGGCCACGGTGACGAGCACGATCACTGCGAGCACGCCGAGCACGAGCCGTGCGCTGCGCCCTCGAGTGGCCAGCACGTGTGCGAGCGCAGCCACCGGGAGAGCCAGCCAGGACGAGCGCACAAACGTCAGCTCGAGCGCGACGGCGACCAGTAGGGCGCCCACGATTGCCATGGACCGTGCCCGGCCGCGAGGGGCGCGGACCGTGATATAGGCCAGCAGCGCGACGCCCAGCAGCGGCGCGAGCGTCCCGGGAGCGTTCAGCGTGCCGAAGACACGGACGTGACCGGCGGTATCCGCGCCGATGCTCGAGAAGCTCACATTGTCAAGCCAGGCCTGCTGCCAGGACGGGAGCGTCAGCACCCGCTGGGTGAGAATCGCATAGAGCGCCAGGAGAGGCGCGCCGACGAGCAGGACGCGGCGCAGGGCACCGCCGGTGAGCTCGCGTGGCTCGTTGGCTCCGAGCACCGCTGCCGCGAGGCCGGCCATGTAGGCCAAGAGCGCGTAGAGCCCCGAGCGGGCATGGAGCATCCCCAGCGGAAGTCCGACGAGGAAGCCGGCGCCCGCCAGCAACAGCACCCGGCGGACGGCGAGCGCCAGCGGCCGGCCGCGGAGCTCAAGCGCAGACAGGATCAGCGTGGCCGCGAATGGGGCCACCGATAGAGGATCGTTGCCCGCGAACCCGAGCAGCGCCCCGAGGACCCGGCGCAGTTCGGGGGCCACGCACCAGAAAGTGAACAGAGCCAGGATGCCAACCCGCCGGTTGGTCTGATGCACGCCGGCGATCAGGACGACGATGACGAGGGCGATGGCCGCGCGCAGCGAGACCGTGATCAGCCACGCGAGCACGACCGCCGTCGGTAGGACGAATGCGCCCAGCCACCTCAGCTCATCTCGCCACGAGCGGGCCAAGCCGCGGCGCCAAGGGCGTCGCGACGGCCGCGGACCGTGCTGAAGCGCCGTGCTCACAGTCTCCATTCTCCCCGAATCTCGCGTCCCGGCTTGGTCACGGACGCCCGCCGGCCGCGATCGCCTCGCGATAGGCGAATTCGAGGCGATCGATCACGCGTGGCCAGGCATACCGCTCCTGGACCCGGCGGCGATTGTGCACCCCCATCGCGTGCTGCGCAGCGCGGTCAGTCAGGATCTCCCGCAGCGCGCCGGCGAGCGCCGGGACGTCCCCCACCGGCACGTGACGTCCCCCTTCGGGGGTGAACAGGTAGCGCAGGCCACCGGCATCGGTGCCGACGACCGGCTTTGCGCAGGCCATCGCCTCCAGCGCACTCATCCCGAACGGCTCACCGTAGGAGGGCAGGCAATAGACCGCGCAGGCTTGCATCGCCGCCTTCACCGCCACGCGCGACAGCTCGCCGGTCAGCTCGACGCCGGCCACCCCGGGGGAGCCACCGATCCGGCGGCGGATGGCGTCCTCCTCGGGTCCGCTACCGGCGATGACCAGCCGGGCGCCATCGAGGCCGAGCTGCGCGAAGGCGTCAACCAGCACGTTGATGCCCTTGTAGGGGTGCAGGCCGGCGACGAACAGAACGTCCCGATTGGCCGCAGGAGCCGGTCCCGGTGCCCACTCGGCGGTGTCGATGCCTGGCCATACTTCGCGCACAATGCTGTTGCCTCGTCGGGCCGCCAGCTTGACCGCGGCGGCGGGAGTCGAGAGCAACGTCACCGTCGACCGCCGCTGCTGCGCGGACCTCAGCACGCGCTTGAACTGCGCTGCGGCCGGACCAGGTCCATCCCACTGGTCGGTGGAGAAATCAGGCCAGTACGGTCCCAGAACCATCGGCGCGGGAGCGTCGGCGAGGGCAAGACTGATGCCGACATCCACAGGGTTGAGCTGATGAATGACGTCGAACCGGCGCTGGCGCTCAAGGCGCTCGAAGCAGCGGCGCATGGCGGCCATGAAACGCAACCGCCCGAGCGGGCCGGCCGCGCCCGGGGCAACCTCATGCAGGTGGATCTGAGAACTGGGCGCCCGCTTGAGATCGAGCGCCTGGACGGCAACGTGCACCTCGTGGCCCCGGGCGGCGAGACCCGTGATGAAGCCCCACGCGATCAGTCCGTCGCCGTGGGGCAGGTGGTCGGTGAGCAGTGCGGATGGATGGGCGACGAAGATTCGCAGGGGCCGTCCCGGATGCCCGCCTGATGGTTGGCCGGTCACTGCTGGCCGGTGGTGATGTGGATGAGGAGGGGGTTGGGTCCGAGCTGGAGGTGGAGGCGGTCGCCGGTGATCGTCTGGGGGGTCAGCGTGCGGGTGGCGATCGGGTCAGCGGTCGCGGCCTGCGCGCCGCTGGGCAGGGTGAGCGTGACCGGCTCGGCGGGTACCGCAATCGGCCGGCGGGTGCTCGGGTTCCAGACGCTGGCCTGGCGCCAGAGCGCGATCACATATGAGCCCGGGGCTTGTTGGAACACCAGCTTCTGCAGATCAGACGGCGCCTGGGCGACGCTCACCGCCAGCGGACTGGACTGCGGGGGGGACTGGCGCCCGACCAACGCCAGCAGGTTGGCCAGCGCGGTGAACGCCGGCTTGGGGGAGTAGTCAGCGCGCAGCAGCCCGAAGTGATCCTGCAGGTTGGCGCCCGACGGATCCGGGAGATCATCGATCAGCTCATAGGCAAAGGTGCGCTTGATCCCGGCCGCGAAATTGCCCAGCAACTCACGCAGCAGATACACAGCATCCGTGTACTCAGACACCGGCTGCTGACCCGCGGGCGCGTTGAGCGCCGTCGAAAAGCCCGCCTCGGTCGCCCACACCGGCTTATCCCCCGACACCCGGCTGATCCGCTGAAGCTGCGCCTGGGTATAGGCCACCGTCGGTGATTTGGCCCCCGTGTAGGGATGAATCGCCCCGGCGTCCAAGGACGCCTGTTGATCACCCAACGCGCCCGGCGCCCCGTCCCCAACCAGCGACGGGCCGATCACCGGCACCGACCGCAACCCCGGACTGGCCTTGACCGCCGCATACAACTGCCGGTCATAGGACACCAACGGATGACGCCAATCCGACAAACCCGACGACGTATCAAACTCATTAGGGTCAGCCACCGCCTCAATCGACGAGCGCAACGGGCCGCTCATCACCGACACCAACTGCGCGATGCTGCCCCCCTGATAGCCCGGCTTGCCCATCTCAAAGGTGAACCGCAAACCCGCCGCCGCCGCCAACTGCACCCGACTCTCAAACAACTGATTGAACCCCGCCCACGACGCCGCAGGATTCCCATACGCACCATCCGCCAAATGCCGCACCCCCAACACCCCCAACAACCCCACCAGCCGCGACCAATCACCATACGACGTATTCGCAAACGTCAAATGCGTATCCACCCCCACCGAATCCACAAACCCCCCCGCCGACCGCACCGGCACGGTCCGTCCCGGTTCGTTCTGAGGCCCTCCACCGGACACCAGAAACAGGGTCACGGCGATTCCCAGCACCCCCAACGTGGTGAGCGCGACACCGATCCGGCCAACGCGGCGCGTGGGGTTCACGTGCCGGATTATGTCTCGCGAGGCGCCGACTCGCCCTCAGCTGGCAGCACGTCGGCCACTGCGAGCGCCGGCACGACGTGTCCCGCCGTCCCGTCGTCGCGGCGGATGGACGTTCCTCCGGAGCAGGAAAGCTCTTCGCGATCCGATCTCGTGAGCGGCTGCCTCGCACCAATACCCGCGACCACCCTCTTGAGGGTGTTTCGACGCCGTGTGACGAGCCAGAACGGCTCATTCGACGCCCGCGATGCGCTCAGGACAACCAAGGCCATCACCGTTAGGTAGAGAGGGTGAGGAAGGCTGAATGACGCGCTCGAAGCCGGCCAGAGGAGACCGACGCCCGTGCCAGGCTCGGCAAGATCTCTCCAGAAGTGGATCGCCAGTCCGACAGCGACTCCACATAGGCACCGTCTCCAGCGCGCCACGCGCCACGCGAGCAAGAGCACCATCACGATCGCAAGCAGGCAATGGGGGTACGGCCGAGGATCTCCCGCAGTCAGCCAACGGGCACCGAAGTCTCCAGGAAGGTGATCGAGGTCGATCGCGACCGAAGCCACGAGAATCGGCACGGCGATCCGGTCAAGAACGCCGCCCGCCGCCCAGATGAACAGCAAGGCAGTCAGAGCATGCGCCGTCTCATCCAGCGGCCCCGCCAACCAGACTGATGACACCTGCTGGTCTAACCCATCTGCGATGACGAACAGAACCGTTGCGATGCTGAGCAGTCCGATCTGCTGCCGACGGATGCTCGGGCCGGAGATCACCTCGAGGGACGATAGTCGGCAGGAAAGCCTCAGCCTGCAGCCCGACGGCCAGCGCCACCACGACGCGCGCCGCGGTCGTGCCGGCGCCGATCACGATCGGCGGAACGGTCTCGATCACGAGTCTCCACGGATCTCAGACGCCGCGCCGCCGGTCGCGACAGGTTCAGCAGCAGACCGATCGAGGCGAGCATCACACACAGGTTGCTCGGCGCATAGGAGATGAACGGAAGCGGCACGCCGGTTAGCGGCGCGAGACCGAGCACGACGAAGATGTTGAGGGTGCCCTGGCACAGGATCAGCGACGTCAGCCCGGTCGCCAGCAGCTTCGCATACCGGCCCGTGACGCGACGAGCGGTGCGCAGGCCGGCGTAGGCGATCATCCCGTAGAGGACGACGACGCCAAACACGCCGACCACGCCGAGCTCCTCGCCGATCACGGCGAGGATGAAGTCGTTCTGGGCCTCCGGTAGGTAGTAGATCTTGGCCACCGATTTGCCGAGCCCGACGCCGAAGAAGCCGCCCGAACCGAGGGCGATCTGGCCCTGGACGGCCTGGAAGCCGGCCGTTGACTTCGACGCCCACGGGTTCAGGAACGAGGTCAGGCGTGCCCGCTGGTAGGGCTGGGCGACGGCCATGAGCAGTACGGCCAGGACGGCGAGCCCGGCGATGATCCCGATCCAGCGCATCGGCATGCCGGCGGCGACCAACAGGGTGACCACGGTGAGGGCCACGACGAGGGCGGTCCCCAGGTCGGGCTCGACCACGATCAGCAGGATCGCCGGGCCAGCGACCATCGCCACCGGCATCACGGCCTCTCGGAAGCTGCGCATGCGACGGGGATTTGCCGCGAGATACCGGGCGAGATGCAGGACGAGAGCAAGCTTCATCAGCTCCGACGGCTGAAACTGGATCGGCCCCAGCGCGAACCAGCGCCGCGCGCCGAGGACGACGCGACCGAAGCCGGGGACCATCACCAGCACGAGCAGCCCGAAGGACCCCAGCAGAAGCAGCCGGGTGAAGCGCTCGTTGAGGATCTCCATCCCACGCCGCTCGAGGACGTACATCGCCGCAAGACCGAGCACACCGAAGGCCAGATAGCGGATGAAGGTTCCGGTGCCGCTGCCGCCGCCGTTGAGCACCCCGGGCGGTGAGGAGGCGCTGTAGACCATCACCGCCCCGAAGGCGATCAGGCACAGCGTGGCCGTCATCAGGATGCGGTGCTCGAGCGGCGGGGCGACCCGGCGGCCGGTTCGCCGCGCGCGGCGCCGGAGCCGCCCGGCCCGGCTTGGCGCGGGCGTTGCGGCGCGCGGTGATCGCCATCAGAGCGCCTCCACGAGCTCGCGAAAGGCATCACCGCGGGCTTCGAAGTCGCTGTACTGGTCAAAGCTGGCGCAGGCCGGCGAGAGCAGAATGGTCTCGCCGGGGCGAGCGATCCGCCGTCGCCGCGGTGAGCGCCGCGGGGAGGGTCTCCGAATGGTGGGTGGGAACGTTGACGCCCTGTAGGGCTGCCCGGATCTCGCGCGGCGGCATCCCCGATCAGGTAGACGGCGGCGCAATGCTGAGCCACCAGGGGGCGAGCGGCGCGAAGTCCTGGCCCTTACCGACGCCGCCGGCGATCAGATGCACACCGCTTTCATAACTACGCAGGGCGACGATCGTCGATGCGACGTTGGTCGCCTTGGAGTCATTGACGTAGGAGACCCCGTCAATGGTCGCGATCAGCTCGAGACGATGATGGACGCCCGCGAAACTCCGCAATCCGGCGGCAACCGCCTCGGCGTTGATGCCCGCGGGCCAGGCACACGGCAGCCGCCGCCATCGCGTTGTCGCGGTTGTGCGCGCCGGGAAGCGCGAGTTCGCTCTCGCCGATCAGCGGTGTCTCGTCCCACCACAGCTGCCCGGCTCGAGCCGACATCTCCGCGGCCGGATCGGTCCCGAAGCACACCCGTCGGGCGCAGCCGCCGAGATCCTCGATCCCCAGGCGCGACGGGGCGACGGCCACGTCGTCGTTGCCCTGCTCGGCGAAGATGCGCAGCTTTGCCGCCACGTAGTTGTCAAAGGTGCCGTGCCGGTCCAGATGATCGGGCTCGAGATTGAGCAGCACGGCAGCTTCGGGGGCGAACGCCTCGGTGTCCTCGAGCTGAAACGAGGATGCTTCGCAGACGACCGTGGCCTCGGGGTCTACTTCGCCGATCAGTGACGGACAGCGCCGTGCCGACGTTGCCGGCCACGGCCACGGGCCGCGCCGCCTCCCGGTGGATGTGGCCGATCCACTCGGTGGTGGTCGTCTTGCCGTTCGTGCCGGTCACCGCGATGAACTCGTTGGCCAGCAGTCGCCACGCGAACTCGATCTCGCCGAGCACCGGGCATGCCACGGGCCCGCGCCGCCGCCACGACGGGGGCGTCTGAGGGGACACCGGGGCTCTTGATGAGCGTCCGGGCCCTGGCGGCAAGGGCCTCACCTGACACATCGAGGTGGACTTCGACGCCGGCCGGCGAAAGCCTTCCTGCCGCGGCCTTACCAGCGGAGGTGCGGTCGCAGCGCCCGAGTCCAGTCCGATCACCTCCTCCCCACGCTCCCGCAGGGTCAGCGCTGCGGCGACACCGGAGCGGGCCAGCCCGACCACGAGGTACGGCCCGCCGGGGAGCGGCGGTCGGGATCGGGCAACACGTGACATCGGATGGCCAGAGGGTTGGTTTCGCGTCCGCGGGAGGTCCGGTTTCATCCGGCACGCGGGGTCGTGGAATCAATCATCTAGGCCTTGATGCTGAGCTGATAGACCACGAAGCCGATCGCCCCGAGCGCCGACGCGACGATCCAAAAGCGCAGGATGATCTTCGTCTCTGACCAGCCCTGGAGCTCGAAGTGATGGTGGATCGGGGCCATCAGGAAGACCCGCTTGCGGAAGGTCTGAAACGAGAACACCTGGATCACGACCGACAGCACCTCGATCACGAAGATCCCGCCGAGCAGGATCAGCAACACCTCGGTCCGGGTCATGATCGCCAGACCGGCGATCGCACCCCCCAGGCCCAGCGAACCCGTGTCCCCCATGAAGATGCTCGCCGGGAAGCTGTTGAACCACAGGAAGCCGATGCACGCACCGACCAGGCAACCCGCCAGCATCGCCAGATCGAGTTCACCGGAGATGAAGGTGATCCCGATATACGCCAGCAACACAATCGCCGCGCATCCGGCGGCCAGCCCGTCGAGGCCGTCCGTGAAATTGACTGCGGTCGTCGTCCCGGCGACCACCAGGTAGATGAAGATCGGATAGAAGGGGCCGAGATCGACCGACACATCGACGAAACGGACCTGGACCGAAGCCGGGATGTGCGCCTTCTGCGTCGCCACCCACCACAGTCCGAGCGAGATCGCAATCGTGACCACGAGCTTGGTCCGCGCCCGGAGCCCGAGTGAACGGCGCTTGACGATCTTGGTGTAGTCGTCAGCGAATCCGAGCAGCGCACAGGCGATGGCGGCGAAGAACACCCCGAGCGCCTGCCAGTCTCGATGGGAGAGAACCAGAAACGGGACCGTCACCGCTGCGAAGATGACGACGCCGCCCATCGTCGGGGTGCCGGCCTTGGTGTGATGGCCCTCGGGCCCTCCTCGCGGATGTTCTGGCCGAACTCGCGGTTGCGCAGGAAGATGATGAAGCGCGGGCTGAGGAACAGGCACATCAGCAGCGACGCCGTGCCCGCGATCAGCACGCGGCCCGAGGAGGAGCCCATCAAATGCGATCTCCGGCCGGCGCCGGAGTTGCGCCGACCCCCAGGGCGGTGCAGACCGCCTTCAGGCCGACGCCGAGTGAACCCTTGACGAGGACGAGATCTCCGGGCTTGAGCAGCCCGGGCACGATGCGTGCCGCGTCATCTGCGCCGGGCAACACCTCGGTCTCCCCGTCAAAGCGCTCGGAAATCGCCGCCGCCTCCGGGCCGACGGTGACGAGCAGGTCGACACCCGCCTGCCGCGCGAGCGCCCCGAGCGCGAGGTGATAGTCACGTCGGCCCGCGCCGAGTTCCAGCATGTCCCCCAGCACGGCCACCCGACGCGACGCACCAGTCCGGACAGCCGAATCCGCAAGATCGGTGAGGGCGGCGCGCATCGACATCGGGTTCGCGTTGTAGCAGCCGTCGATGACTGTTATGTCCCCTGGGAGCCGGACGGTCTCCCCCCGGCCCGGGCTGAGGGCAAGCTCGACGCGGCCAGCGGGCGTCACCCCAACCGCGCGGGCAGCGGCCACGGCAGCGAGCAGATCGGTTCGGAGATGCGCCTGCTGGAAGTCGATGTCAAGCGTGACCGGCACGCCGGCAGCATCGATGCTCACTACGCTCGCTTGACTGCTGGGTGAACCGGATGTCTCCGTAGTCGCCGAAGGTGACCGTGCGGACGTCGGATCGCACATGGGTGTCCAGCAGGCGCTCATCCGCGGGAATGATTGCTGTCTGCCCGGGAGCCAGCGCCGCGATCAGCTCCGCCTTGGCTGCGGCGACATTTTCGATCGTTCCCAGCCGCTCGAGGTGGACCGGGCCGATGCTGACGATCACGCCGACGTCGGGCTCGGCGATCGCGGCCAGCTCCGCGATCTGACCGCGACCCCGCATGGCCATCTCGAGCACGAGGACCTCGGTCCCCTCGGCGGCGGCGAGGATCTCCAGTGGGAGCCCGATCTCGGTGTTGAAGTTGGCGCGGGAGGCGACCGTGCGCCGGCGCGGCCTGAGCAGAGCCAGCAGGATGTCCTTGGTCGAGGTCTTGCCGGTCGAGCCGGTCACGCCGATGACCTGCATTCCCGCCGCACCCAACTCGTGCCGCCAAGCGGTGGCCAGTGACTGCAGGGCTTGCAGTGGGTTCTCAGCCGTGAGCACGAACCCCGGATTCAGCCGCTCGCGCCGTTTCGGCGTGGCGTGGAGCAACGAGAACCCCCCACGCGCCGTCGGCCAACGCCATGGCCGCGAACTCCCCTCCGTCGCTGCGGTTCCCAGGTAGGCCCACGAACAGTGCCCCCGGGCCGGCGAGGCGGGAGTCGATCGCGACGCGTTCAGGCCCCAGGGTTCCTGGGACCGTCCCGGCCAGGGTGGCACCAGCGCTGGCGGCGAGGTGCTGCGGAGTCCAGTGCTTCATCGGCGGGGGGCGCCAGCGTCAGCCAGCGTCCCCCGGAGGATGTCACGCGCGACGGTCACGTCGTCAAACGGCAGCTTTCGCCCGTTCTCGAACTCCTGCCCCTGCTCATGGCCCTTGCCCGCGATGACCACGACATCCCCGGCCTGCGCCTGGCGTCAGCGCTCGCTTGATCGCCAGTCGCCGATCGACCTCGGATTCCGCGATCGCCGAGGCTCCGGCGAGGATCTCGGCCATGATCGCCTCGGGATCCTCCGAGCGCGGGTTGTCCGAAGTGACGATCACCAGGTCGGCCAGTCGCGAGGCGATCTCCCCCATCTGCGGCCGCTTGCCGCGATCACGGTCGCCACCGCATCCGAACACGACGTGCAGACGCCGGTCGGTGAGTTCCCGCGCGGCGCCGAGCACGTTCTCAAGCGAGTCCGGCGTATGGGCATAGTCAACGACGACCGCAAACCGCTGGCCGGCATCAACGGTCTCGAAGCGGCCTGGCACCTGGCCGGCGTCGGCGATCGCCGCGGCACATGTCTCCGAGGAGACGCCGAGCGACCTCGCGGCGGCAAGGGCACCGAGCACGTTGTAGACGTTGAACTCGCCACGGAGTGGCGATCTGAGGTTGATCGGTCCGCCGGGTGTCTGCGCGGTGAAGGTCGAGCCGCCGAGACCGGTGTGAACGTCGATCGCCCGGTACGTCCGCGCTCGGGATCGCGAAGCGCGAACGTGATGGGATCGTCAAGATCTGCGGCGAGCCGTGCGCCGTAGGAATCGTCAATGTTGATGATCGAGGCCTCGGGCGTCAGCGCGTCCCTTGAACAGCCGCCGCTTGGCGCGGAAGTAGTCCTCCATCGTGGGATGGAAATCCAGATGATCCTGGGTGAGATTGGTGAAGATCGGCCGCCGCGAAGTGGATCGCGTCGGCTCGCCGGAGCTCGAGAGCATGCGAAGAGACCTCCATCGCACAAGCCCGGTCACCCGCGTCGAGCATCTCGCGGAAAGTCCGCTGGAGGTCGATCGCTTCCGGGGTGGTCCGCTGGACGTCGTGTTCGACTCCGCCGATCACGCTCTTGACCGTGCCCAGCAGTCCGGTCCTGCGACCGTCGGCTTCGAGCAGTGCACGCATCAGGAACGCGCTCGTGGTCTTGCCGTTGGTTCCGGTGACTCCGACCGTCGTCAGCTGCGCGGTCGGATCGCCGAAGAACGCCGCCGCGGCCGGCCCCATCGAGGCGCGGACGCTGTTGACCTGCAACTGTGGCGCGTCGACGTCAAGCTCGCGCTCGACCACCGAGCGCGGCGGCGCCCCGGCGGACCGCGTCGCAAGCGAAGTCATGTCCGTCGCGCGTGAACCCCGGCACGCAGAAGAACAGAGCGCCCGGCGTGACCAGCGCGGTTGTCGTAGGCGAGCCCGGAGATCCTGACGTCGGCCCAGCGGGATTCCGCGGACTCGGATCATCTCGTGCAGCCGCATTCCGTCGGGCACTGCGCACGCTCTCGGAGGCGGGAGACGGCTATGCGCGCGACGCGTACGGGGAGGACCCTATCGTCGGGCCCCGCCCGGAGCTGGCGTCTTGATCTCGCTCCAGCGCGATCGTCACCGGCGGTGCCGGCTTTATCGGATCCCATGTCGTCGACTCCCTGCTCGCTGACGGCGTGACGGTGACCGTGGTCGACGACCTGTCATCGGGTCTGGCCGAACGGGTTCGCTCCCGACGCGACCTTCGAGCAGATCGTCGATCGTCGACGCCGAGGCGCTCGATCGCCGTCGTGGACCGCATTGCGCCGGAGGCGATCTTCCACCTCGCCGCCCAGGCCAGCGTCGTCGTGTCCACCAACGACCCCGCATATGACTGCGCGGTCAACGTCCAGGGCACGCTCAACGTGCTGCAGGCTTCGCGGCGCCACAGCGCGCCGCTCGTGTTCACCTCGACGGGCGGGGCGCTGTACGGCAATGAGGCGCCGATCCCCACCCCCGAGACGCGGATCCCGGCGCCGCTGGCTCCGTACGGAGCATCGAAGTGGGCTGCCGAGGCATACGTCAACACCTGGGCCGCCGCACACGAGATCCCGCACGCGATCTGCCGGCTGGGCAATGTCTACGGCCCCCGCCAGAGCCCGCATGGCGAGGCCGGCGTGGTGGCGATCTTCAGTGAGCACATCCACACCGGCCGCACCCCGAAGATGTTCGGCAACGGCGATCCGACCCGGGACTACATCCACGTGGCCGACGTCGTGGCGGCGATGCGAGCGGCCGTCGGGCACCGCGGCACGTTCAACGTCGCCACCGGGACCGAGACGAGTGTGCGCGCGCCTGTGGGAGATCCTCGCCAACGAGGCCGGGCACCGACCTCGAGCCCGAGCCGGCCCCGCTGCGCCCGGGCGAGCTTGAGCGGTCGTGCATGGACACGAGCCTGGCCCGCGCCGAGCTGGGGTTCGCGGCGGCGGTGGCCGTCGACGAGGGCCTGCGCTCGAGCTACCGCGAGCTGATCGCGGAGTTCCAGCGCGGAACGCCTCGCTGAGCCCTCCAACCGCGCAACCCTGCGCGAGACGCTCCGCCCGCGCCCATCGGCCGGATGCCGTCGTTCATCCGGAGCTGGTCGCCCCCGAACGTCAGTGCGGAGAGATCCCCAGGTACGGCACCGCCCAGCCGACGATCTTCTGAAATGCCGGGGCAGCCACCGCACCCCCGAAGATCGACCCGCGCGGCTGGTCGACGACGACAAGGCCGAGCAGACTCGGGTGGTTGACCGGAACCATGCCGACGAACGAGGCGACGAACTGGGTGTCGGAGTACTTGCCGCCGACCGCGATATTTGCGGTGCCGGTCTTGCCCGCCATGTCGTAGCCCGGGATAGCCGCGCCCGAGGCGGTGCCACCCTCGCCGTAGCACGCCACGCAGCATGCCGCGCAGCTGGGAGCCGCTCGCGGTGGAGATGATCCGATGCCCGGTCGGCACCGGGAGTGACCTGCCGCCGATCGATTCGACCACGTGCGGCGGTCGCAGCATGCCCCCGTTGGCGATCGCCGCGTAGGCGGTGGCGATCTGCATCGGAGTGACCGACTCGCCCTGGCCGAAGGGCAGGTTGCCCATCGATGAGCCCGAGTACTTGGAGACCGGCAGGATGATGCCGCCGTCCTCGCCGGGAAGATTGACGCCGGTATTGGTCGCCGAAGCCAAAGCGCCGGGTCCAGTAGTCGAACCGAGCTGCGCTCCGAGCTTGGCACCGATCTCATCGGCCCCGATGTTGCTCGACTTCTTGAGGATGTCCGCCACCGAGAGGGTCTCGTCGCCATGGACCTCGGCGTCGTGAATCTTGCGGTCCGCGATCTGCAGCACCGACGGGATGTTGAACAGCGTGCTCGGAGTGACCAGGCCGTCCTGCAGAGCGCCGGCGACCGTGAACGCCTTGAAGGTCGAACCTGGCTCGTAGTTGAAGTTGACCGCTCGGTCCTGGCTGGCGTAGGTCGGTGCGCTGGTCGGATCATTGGCATTGACCCGGGGCCAGTTGGCCAGCGCCATGATCGCACCGGTCTGCGGATTCATCACGATCGCCGTGGCGCCCTTGGGCGAGTACTGGGCGCCGACGCCGGCCAGAACCTGCTCCACCTCATCCTGGAGCGCGGCGTCGATCGTCAGCCGCAGCGTCGCGCCGGGACGCGTCGGCGCGGACGTCATCGATCGAGATCGGCTGGCCGATCGCATCGTTGACGATCCGACGGATCCCGTCGGTCCCGGTCAGCTGATGGTTATAGAAGTACTCGAGCCCGCTGGCTCCGCTGCCGCTGCCGTGCACCGAACCGATCACCTGCGAGGCCGCCCACCCCCGTGGATAGGTGCGGGTCGTCCGGGGCACGAGCGAGACCCCGTTGATCTGCAGCCTCATGATGCGGCTGGCCTTGTCGGCGGGCAGCAGCCGGGCGAGGTGCACGTATCCGTTGTTCTTGCTGAGCAGGCCGAGCACGGTCAGCACCGGCTTGCCCAGCAATGGCGCCAGCTTCTGAGCGGTGGCCAGCGGCTGCTTGATCAGGAAGTCGTCGGCGATGACGTCATCGGCAGACTCCGAGATCGCCAGGTCGACCCCGTTGCGGTCGGTGATCATCCCGCGCGGTGCGGGGATCACGTCACGGCTGATCTGCTGGCTGACGGCAGCCTGCTGAAGCGTGCTCGCGCGCACCACCCCGAAGTCGACCGCGCGCAGAACGGCGAGGCTGAGCAGGGCAAGGAAGGTGACGAAGATCCAGCCGATCCGACGGTCGAGGACGGCCATCGGACGGTCGCTACCCGCCCGAGGGAACGCCGGCCGCGCCGTTGGGAGTCGTGGCAGTGGGAGCTGCCGGCGTGACCTGCGGCGGACGCGCCGGATGATGGCTGCCGGGGAGTCTCGCGGGGCTGCCGGTGCCGGGCACGCCGGTATTGGTAGCCGGCGCTCCGGTCGGAGCCGCCGCCGCGCTTGGCGGAGCGACGCCGACGGCCGCTGTCGTCCCGGCGCTCGGCGTGGCGAGCGCGGGCGCGCCGGCGGTCACCGCGGGCGCGGCAGCCGGGTTGACCGGGACGGTCCAGCCGGCCGCCGAAGCGGCGGGGGCCGTGGGCGGGCCGGCATTGGGCGCCGTGGCGATGCCGGCGGCTCGACGGCAGACTGGCCAGGAACGTGGCCGCATCAGGAGCATGAACCGAGACCAGAGCCCGGTTGACCGGGGCGCCGTGCGAGGCCAGGAACCGAACCTGGGTCGGGCCGGGCATCATCATGTTCATGCCGGCCGCCAGGCGCTCGATGCGCTGATCGTCGCCGAGAACGGCGACGCTGGCTCGCAGTTGCTGATTGAGGCTCTGGAGCGCCGTGACGCGCTGCAGCGAGCGTCCGGTGCTGGCGCCGAGCCTGAGCGTCTCCACCTGCATGGCGACGATGCCGGTCAGCAGCAAGCCGAGGATCGGGATCCAGGAGCGACCCCGGACGACGCGGTCGAGCAGCCGGTGATCGGGAAGCGTGCGGACAAAGGCGATCGCCCGCGTCGCGAGGTCGGCAGGGCGCGGAAGCGCGATCGGACGCGAGTCAGGACGGCGCACGACCGGCCGTGCGCTCGCGCCGCCCCGGACGGGCCCCGAGACGCGAGCGCGGCCGGGGAACGCCGGTCGCGGGACCGGAAACGCGGCGGCGCAGAGCCGATCCGCGAGCCGGAGCGCGATGGCCGGCGCTGCGTGCTGACGAAGTCCGTGCCGCGCCACCCGCCCGGGGGAGCTTCCGTGCGGGCGTTGGCTGGCGCGCGGGGGCAGCTGCCGCACGGGAGAGCCGGCGCTACGGCCCTCGGGCGCCGGGCGGTCGCTCTTCGGCGCCGACTTGCGGCGCTTGCCGGTGTCCCGGGCGGCGGTGGTGAGCGCGGCGGGCGTCATGACGGCGGTACCTCCAGCTTGCGGGCGGCGCGCAGATGCGCTGATCGAGATCTCGGGTTGGCGGCGACCTCTCCCGGCGGGGGCGCCACGGCACGCCGAGTGAGCAGCTCTGCCTCGGGCTCGTGGCCGCAGACACAGATCGGCAGCTCGGGCGGGCAGACACAGCCACGAGCGCGCGCGGCGAGGTAGCGCTTGACGAGCCGGTCCTCGAGCGAGTGAAATGAGATCGCAGCCAGTCGGCCGCCCGGGGCGAGGATCTCCCAGGCCGCCGGCAGCGCGCCCTCGATCTGAGTCGAGCTCGTCGTTGACCGCGATCCGCAACGCCTGGAAGGTGCGCCGCGCTGGGTGGCCACCGGCAAACTGCGCGGGCACGGGAACCGCGGACTTGATCACCTCGACCAGCTGCTGCGTGGAGCCGATCTCCTCCTGGCGGCGCCGCCGGCCGATCGCCCGGCCGATCTGACCGGCGTAACGCTCCTCGCCGTACTCGCGGAAAAGACGGGCGAGTCGACGCTCGTCCCAGGTGTTGACGATCTCCTCGGCCGTGAGCTCCTGGTCGGGATCCATCCGCATGTCGAGCGGCGCGTCGTACGCGTAGGAGAAGCCACGACCCCACGTGTCCACCTGCATCGAGGACATGCCGAAGTCCATGTAGACGTTGTCCGCGAGGAAGTGCTCAGCGGCGAGATCCTCGAGCGCGGTCACGAAGTCGGCGCGGATGAAGCGGGTCTGGCACGGAACCTCGGCGGCCAGTTCGGCGAACCGCGCCTCGGCCGCCGGGTCACGGTCGATTCCGATCAGTGTGCCCGGCGGGGCCGATCCGGTCCGCGATCAGACGCGCATGTCCGCCTCCCCCGAGCGTGCAATCCACCGCGCTCTCGCCCGGACGCGGATCGAGGACTTCGATCAGCTCACCGGCGAGAACCGGAACGTGGACGCTGGACATGTCAAGCAGTGTCGCCAAGGCTCGCTGCGAGGTCGGGAATACGGGTCAGGACGTCCTCGAAATTCTGCGCATACCGCTGTCGGTCCCAGATCTCCAGGCACTCGCCGGAGCCGGTGACGGTGACTTCCTTGTCGAGGCCGGCGTAGCTGAGCAGTTGCGGCGGGATCATCACGCGATTGGCGCCGTCAAGCTCGGCATCGAACGAGGCGTTGAAGAAGAAGCGCTTGAGCTCGCGGGCCGTCGGCGTAGCGGGGTTGAGGTTGGTCAGCGTCGCCTGCGTGTACTGCTCGTAGTCTGCCGGCGTCCACACCGCCACCGTGCGCGGGGCACCCGTCTCCAGCTCGTGCGAAGCCGCCAACACCACTCCATCGGCGAGGGCAGCGCGGAACTTCGCCGGGATCGTGAGCCGGTGTTTCGCGTCGAGCGCGTGTTCGAAGGTTCCGCGGAAGATCAAGGGGTGGCATCAGGCGAGGGAACTGACAAACCCGGGTGGCTGGGTGGGAGGAGCCCTGCCACCCGGGTCCATCAAGCGAAGCCAAGGTAGCCCACTCTCTCCCACATTGCAACCCGGCAACCGTCATTTCTCCCACAAGACCTCCATCCGCACCCTTGAGGCGCGAAAAGGCTCGACCGGTGCTGGCGATTCGGTTCGCCGCCATCCGACCCCCGGCATCCGGCCAACCTGCATCGTCCCGTGCAGGTGGACGGAATGCATCCGCGCTTGCCGATCCGGGCGGGTTCCGTCCGCTCGGTGTGCGTGGTTGAGCGCTCCGGCGGTTGGGCAACGGCGGCACGGCCGGCTGCGCGCCTACCCCGTGGCGGAAACGGGGCCGGCGGTCAGGAGCCGGGCGCCGCGGGGAACTCCAGTACCAGTGCCGCGCCCGCCCGGCGACCGTCACCGAGCGTTGAGACCGGTGAGTTCTCCCCCCACCGGCATCGTGCCCGGCGACGCAGAGCCTCCCACCATGCGCCACAACGATCCCCGCGACGATCGCCAAGCCCTGACCCCGCACGAGCGGTGGCGGGTGGCCTCCGGCGACGGCCGGGCCACGGCGCCGTCGCCGGATCATCCGCGCCCGGGTGAGACGTCGGGTGCCGGCCAGGACGTCGCTGGGCAATCCGGGACCGTCGTCGGACACCGCGACGCTGATCACAGAAGCGGCGTTGCCGGCCGTGACATACACCCGAGAGCCGCCGTGCTCGATCGCGTTGGCGATCAGATTCCCCGTCGCCTGGGCCAGCCGCACCGGATCACCGAGGAGCGGCGGGCATCGGGTGTCACCAGAAAACTCGAGGGTCACGCCGCGGGCCACCGCAGCTGGGCGCCAGGCTTCGACCGAATCCCCGACGACCTCAGTCACATCGACCTCGGTCACGGATGTGACGGGCGGAAGGTCGTGCCTCGCGCGCCCGAGATCAGCGAGCGCGCGCTCCGCCCGTCCCATCTCGGCCCTGATGGCGCGCAACTGGCGCGTGTCGAGGCCATCGTTGCGCACACCCAGATCGACCGCCAACATGACGGCGGCGAGCGGTCCGCGCAATTCGTGCTCGGCGCGCGAAACCGCGCCTCGGATCCGTATCGAACGCCGGACGGCACACACGGCGCCGCCGGCCGCGAGACCGGCCAGGGGCCAGCCGGCGAACGGCGTCGTCACCGGCCCACCGGCCCGTCGATCAGCCGATACCCAACCCCCCAGACGTTGACGATCATGCCGGGGGCGCCCGCGTCGGCGAGCTTTCGGCGCAGTCGCGAGGCGTGCGAATCCAGCGTTCGGGTGGGGACCAGATCCCGAAAGCCCCAGACCCCGCGCAGCAACTCCTCGCGCGTGAACACCCGCGCGGGCTCGACCGCGAGCGCTCGCAAGAGCGCGAACTCCTTCTTGGACAGGCTCACGGCGCGCCCATCGAGCGCCACGCGGCGGGCGAGCGGGTCGACCTCCAACGGGCCAACCTTCAGTCGCCCCGCGCCCGGACGCAGCGACGACCGTCGCAGGACCGCTCTGATCCTCCCTCGCAACTCGGGGTACGAGAAGGGCTTCACGAGGTAGTCATCGCATCCACAGTCGAGGCCCCGTAGCCGGTCGAGCTCGCCCGAGCGTCCGGTGAGCAGGATCATCGGCAGCCGTGGATCGATCCGACTGACCGTCTCATCGGAGCCGCGCACTTCCCGGAGCACCTCGAGTCCGTCGCGGTCGGGCAGGCCGAGGTCGACGACGGCCAGATGCGGGGCCCGCGTCGCCATCAGCCGCAGCCCTGCCCGCGCGGTCTCAGCCTCCAGCGGCTCAAAGCCGTCCGCCGAGAGGTTGTCGGCCAGAAACCGGCGGGTCGTCTCATGATCCTCGATGATCACCACCGTGGGTGGGTCCGGCTCCATGATCTACAGAGTTCGCGAGGAGGTTGGAACCACCCCCTGCAACATCGCGTTCAACCCCTCGGCGCGGAAGGGTTCGCACATATGATCCCGACGCCTAATGTTCCGCCGCGGTAATTACAGCTCGGGCGATGATTTCGTCCTCGAGTACGGAGACTTGCGCTTCACGTTCAACGAACGCGACTTCCGCGAGCGCTGTGAGCAGGCCGCCGGGAAGCTCGGATTCCTGGACGGCACGGTTGAGGAGGACGAGGCCGAGGATCTGATCAATCTCGTCGTCAACGGCGAGGTCTCAGACCCCGCCTCCGCCCTCGGTGACCACGTCAACGACTGCTGGACCGAGCTCGTCGGCCCGTCAGACCGCTCGCTCGTGCACTGGTTGCGCCGGCTCATCTTCCGGGGCGCGTGGCTGGACCAGCGCGTCAAGGAGGGCGAGCTCGACATCTCGTTCAACGAGGACATGTCGAGCTTCGTCTACGTCCAGCCCGACCGCGGTGGCGAGCCGATCGAGCTGGCACCCGAGCCCAGCTGGGATCGCGTCGCGTACGTGCGTCGCTAGGACCGCCAGCCGACGCCTCGCGATCGGATCGGGTTTGACCTGCGCCCGGCGTGCAGGGTCTGACGAAGCTCTCTCGAAGGTCTGGACGGATGGCCGATCGCCGCCACATCGTCTCAAGTGATGGGCATTCGTCGCCGATGAGCGAGCAAATGATTCTTCGCCCACGCAGCTCCGACCGAGGGTAGGTCTACACGTGCTCGTCTCCTTGGCCGTGATTTGGGTCCTGGTCATCCCAGCCGCCGTCGTGGCGCTGGCCTGTCTGCGGGCCCAATTGCTCCGCCCGCCGCGCCCGGCGGTGACCGCAGAACCGTGGCTCGCCGAGCGCTCCCACGTCACGTCCCCGATGTCCCCACATCAGCGTGCGAGCGAGCAGTTTTCGCGCTGAGCTGGTGCAGTTGACGATTTGGTTCTCGGCGGCTTCGTGCCGTTCGCAACCGCTGCATCGGCATTTGATCCTGCGACGCTCAGACGCAAGTTTGCGTCTTGTGGATCGTGAGCCGCTAACCCCCGGCCCCCTGCAACGACGCCACCGGCTGAACCGCCGGCGCCGGGTTGTCGAGCAGCAGCCGCGGGACAGTGACCAGACGGTAACCCCGGTGGCGCAGCTCGCGGATGATGATCGGGAGAGCGGCCACCGTCTCAGATCGGTCGCCGCCAGCGTCATGCATGAGGATGATCGCCCCAGGTCGCGCACCGCGCACGGCTGAGTCGATGATTGCCTGGACACCCGGGGACTCGTAGTCAGACGTGTCCACGGTCCAGAGCACCATCAGCATCCGATAGCGCTTCAGCAGCTTGAGCGTGGTTGGGTTCCACAGGCCGTAGGGCGGACGGAAGAGCCTCGGGAACGGAGCGCCGAAGTCCCCGATCGCCGCCGTGTCCTGGAGTAGCTCACGCTGTTGGTCGCGCATCGACAGCCGTGACATCGGCGCGTGCGACTCTGTGTGATCGCCGATCGGGTAGCCGCGGGACACGATCGCGCTCGTGGAGGCGTGGAAATAGCGCTCGAGCACGCCGACCTCGAAGAACGTGGCCGGCGCATGCTCACGCTCGAGCGCGGACAGGACCTGCGGGGTGTACGGACCGGGGCCATCGTCGAAGGTCAGCGCGATCTCGCGGTGCTGGGAACCGGCGATTCGTACGTAGGGGGTGTAGCCGAGCGTGCGATTGATCGCGGCTGTCTCCGCGCCCCGCTCGGAGGAGGCAAGGGACTCGGGTCCCGCGCCGGCGAGTGCCCGGATCTGGGCGAAGTACCCGGTGCCGAGCGCCGCCACATGCCGCGGCCGAGTTGCCCCCGAGCCGGCGCCAACGGCCAGTCCGACCGCCAGCGAGAGGACGGCCAGCGCGGCAAGCGACAGCCCGCCCCGGCGGCGGCGGTAGAGCTCAGCCTGGTTTCGTCCGGCGGCGAGGCGCGGGCGGGTGAGGCCTCGCAGGCCCGACGGCGTCAGTGGATCAATTTCACTCATGCTGCCCCGGTGCAATGATGCCCGGTGCGACCTCGATCCGCATCCCGCGCAAGCCGGCGCCCGCGCCACGGCCCGGCGCTCGGGCAGGATCGCCGACGATGGGCGAGAACCAGCTACAGGCCGCGACCTCGGCCGCGAGTGCCATGGAACCGACTGTCTGGCTCATCATCCCGACCTACAACGAGGCCTCCAACCTGGAGCGCATCGTCCGTGCGTCCCTGCCCGAGCTCGAGCGGGCCGCTGCCGGGATCCATCGGATCCTGATCGTCGACGACAACTCACCGGACGGCACCGGGGCGATCGCCGACGCGCTGGCCAGCGAGATACCCAGCGTTGAGGTACTGCACCGCCCGGGGAAGGGCGGGCTCGGGCAGGCGTACCTGGCCGGATTCGCACGTGCCCTGGAGGGCGGCGCGCAGCGGGTGATCGAGATGGATGCGGACTTCTCCCATGACCCGCGCTACCTACCGGCACTGATCGGCGCCTCCGAGGAAGCCCAGCTCGTGCTCGGATCGCGCTACGTGGCGGGAGGCGGGGTGCGCGACTGGGGGCTGATGCGCCAGCTCATCAGCCGCGGCGGCGGCATCTACGCGCGCATGATCCTCGGCATTCACGTCCGTGACCTCACCGGAGGCTTTAAGTGCATTCGCCGCGAGGTGCTCGAAGCGATCGATCTGCCCAGCGTTCGTGCCGAGGGATACGTGTTTCAAATCGAGGTCACCTACCGCGCCGTTCTGGCTGGCTTCACGGTGCGCGAGGTGCCCATCGTCTTCGCTGACCGGACCGCCGGCAAGAGCAAGATGTCTTCGCGGATCGCGCTGGAGGCGATGCTGATGGTCCCGACGCTCAAGCGCTCGGCCGCCGCCGCGATCGCCCGGACGCGCGCTGACGTCAAGTCATCGTAAGCTCCGTGCCGTCACCTAACGCAATCACAACATTGTCCAAACGGGACCCGGCTCGCGCGCGGGCATGCTGTAACCGATGAGTGTTCGCAGCCCGCTGGGCGCTACTTCCCAGGGCGCCGTCGAGCTGGACGGGCGAACCGGCCTCCGCGCCCGTACGGCTCTTCGCGGACGCCAGGGGCCGATCGCCCTCGCCGGCCTGCTCGTGCTCGGGGGCCTGATGGCGATCGCCGCGGCCCACACCACTCCGCTGCTGCCCGAGTCCATCCGCCCGGCGCAGCCTGTCGGCCTCGCGGGGACATTCGATGCGCTCGGCATCAACATTCACGCGGGCGGCGCGATGGCCGCGCTGATGCTCATGGTCGGCAGCTACGTCGTCGTCGTTCTCTGCGCGCGTCAGCTGTCGGGCCGCATGGTCCTCGGCGCGATCGCTGCCCTCTATGCCGTCATCCTGTTCGCGCCGCCGCTCATCTCCACGGACATCTTCAGCTACCAGGCGTATTCGCGCATGGGCGCCGTCTACGGGGTCAATCCCTACCTCAACGGACCGCACGCGATTGCGCTCGACCCCTTGGCTCAGTACATCGGCGCCAAATGGTCCTACATCCCGAGCGTCTATGGCCCGGTCTTCACCGCGCTGAGCTACGTTCTGTCTCCGCTGTCGATCGTCGCCAGCGTGGTCGCCTACAAGCTCGTCGCGGCACTCTCGGCCCTGGCGATCGTGGCCATGGTCTGGAACCTGGCCCGGCGCCGGGGTGTCGATCCGGTGAGAGCGGCGGCGCTGGTCGGACTCAACCCGTTGCTCGCCCTGTACGGAGTCGGCGGCGGCCACAACGATCTGCTGATGCTCGTGCCGGTGGTCGGCGCCGTGTACGCCACGGAGCTCGGACGCGAGCGTCTCAGCGGCGGCCTCGCGATCGTCGGGATCGGCATCAAGCTGACCGCCGGTCTGATCCTCCCGTTTGCGATCGCCGCGGGGGGCCCATTTCGAGACCGGCTCCGGCGCCGCGAGCTGCTGACTGCGACCGCCCTCGGCGGCGTGCTGCTGGCGAGCTTCGGCGTCGCGGTCTTCGGCCCCGGTGTCTTCACCATGTTCGCCACGATCCAACATAGCCAGAGCGAGGGCGATTGGCACAGCCTGTCGGGCCTGATCGTGACCCTGGGCGCTTCCACGGTGGGCCACATCCTCGGCTACCTGCTGACGATCGGCTTCCTCGCGGTCACGGTGCGACTTCTGCGACGCGTGTGGCGTGGGCAACTGGACTGGATCGACGGTGCCGGGTGGGCGACGTTCGCCATGCTGGTGACCGCCAACTCGCTCCTTCCGTGGTATGTCGCCTGGCTGCTGCCGCTCGCGGCGCTCTCCACCGACCGGCGCCTCCTGCGCTCGACGCTGATCCTGACCTGTTTCGTGCAGCTCACCCAGCTCCCGAGTTACTTCCCCCATGGCGCGGCCCTCATCGGGTACTGACGGCGCCTCGGATCTAGGATGAGCAGCTGATGGAGAATTCCGCGCTCGCCCTCTCCGGCCCCCGCAGTCCCGAGCTGGTCAGCGTCGTGGCCCCGATCTACAACGAGGAGGGGACGATCGGCGAGTTTCATTCGCGGGTGTGCGCGGCGCTTGACGGGCTCCCGTTCGAGCTCGTTCTCGTCGATGACGGATCCAGCGACGGCTCTCCCCTGATGCTCGAGACCCTCGCCGCCAGTGACCCGCGCGTGCGCGTCATTCACCTCTCGCGCAACTTCGGACACCAGACGGCGCTCACGGCGGGTCTCGATCACGCCAGCGGCGATGCCGTGGTCATGCTCGACGCCGACCTCCAGGATCCTCCCGAGCTGATCGCGACGATGCTCGAGCATTGGCGAGCCGGCTGCGATGTCGTCTACGCCGTTCGCGAGCAGCGCCTCGGCGAGTCGCGCTTCAAGCTCACCACGGCCCGCTGGTTCTACCGCCTGTTCGACAAGCTCGCCCAGGTCCCGCTCGAACACAACTCCGGGGACTTCCGTCTCCTGGATCGTCGGGCGCTTGACGCGCTGCTGTCGATGCGCGAGCGCAACCGCTTCCTGCGCGGCATGACGGTGTGGGTGGGCTACACCCAGGCCGCGGTCCCCTACCAGCGCGACTCGCGCTACGCCGGGGAGACGAAGTACACGCTGTCGAAGATGCTCAAGTTCTCGTTGGATGCGATCTCCTCGTTCTCGCACCGGCCGCTGCAGCTCGCCACCCTGTTCGGGTTCCTGATCTCGACGCTGGCGTTCGTGGCCATTCCGGTCGTCGTCGTGCTGCGAATCCTGGGGTCCTACCTGCCTGGCTTCAGCGCCCTGACGATCGTTGTCCTGTTGCTCGGTGGTATCGAGCTGATCGCGATCGGGATCATCGGTGAGTACGTCGGGCGCATCTATGACGAGGTCAAGGGACGCCCGTTGTACCTCGTGCGGGCCCGGCGCAACCTGACCGACCCCGAAGCCCGCCAACCCGCCAGCGGCCAGCGCGCCGATCCGGGACTGCTCGGTACCCCGTCCGATCGCGAGCTGTGATGGCCGTCCCCCTGTTCGACACTGCCAGTACGCTCGCGCCGCTGACCGACGAGATCAACGACGCAATCGCCCGCGTGGTCCAGTCCGGCCGCTTCATCCTCGGCCCCGAGGTCGAGGGCTTCGAGCGCGAGTTGGCCGCCTATGTCGGCAGCCAGGAGGCAATTGGGGTCGGCAACGGGACCGATGCGCTGACCATCGCGCTGCAGGCCATGGGCGTCGGGCCCGGCGACGAGGTGATCGTCCCGTCATTCACGTTCTACGCCAGCGCGGAGTCGATCCCGCCCACGGGGGCGCGCCCGGTGTTCTGCGATATCGACCCCGAGACGTTCTGCGTCACCCCCGAGACGGTGCGGGCAGCCATGACGCCGCGCACCAAGGCGGTGATCGCGGTTCATCTGTTCGGCAATGTCGCGCCGATCGCAGAGATCGAGGCGCTCGGCGTTCCCGTACTTGAGGATGCCGCCCAGGCGCTGGGCTCGCGCTCGCAGGCCGGCCGGCCGGGCGCGCTCGGGACCGCGGCCACCTTCAGCTTCTTCCCGTCCAAGAACCTCGGCGCCTTCGGTGACGGCGGGGCGATCACGACCTCAGATCCCGAGATCGCCGACCGCGCGCGCGCGATCCGCTTCCACGGCTCGCGCGACAAGCGGAGCTTCGAGATGGTGGGCTACAACTCCCGGCTGGACGCCATGCAGGCCGCGATCCTGCGTGTACAGCTGCCCTACCTCGACGGCTGGTCAGACGGTCGCCGCGAGGGCGCGGCCCACTATGCGGAGGCTGGGCTCGGCGAGCTCGTCCAGCTGCCCGTGGCCACCCCCGGCGCCTCGCCGGCCTGGCATCTCTATGTCGTGCAGACCCCCGATCCCGACAGCCTCGCCGCCGCGATCACCGCGCAGGGCATCGGAGCGCGCGTCTACTACCGCGTGCCCACCCACCGCCAACCGGGAATGCGCGACTACGCGCCGGCGGCGCCGCTGCCCGGTACCGACGCCGCGGCGCTGTCTCACCTGGCGCTCCCCATCAGCCCCGTCCTCGGCGCATCCCAGGTCGCCGAGGTCGTCGACGCGGCCCGCGCCCACATCAGCGCGGGCGCTGTGCGCTGAGGACGCTCAACCGCCGGCTGGGTTGGGGCCGAAGGTGGGATTGGCCCGTCCTTCGGCCTCCCCACTCCCCGATCCACCGGACGCGCGCCGGAGCGGGCGGACCTCCGCCTCCGGCACGTCGTCGCCCCCCGCCTCCAGCGCGGCGATCCGGCTGGACAGCCCCTTGATCGCATCCGCGACGGGATCCGGCAGGTGGATCCAATCCGCGTCCGGTCCCTCCGGGCGCCGACCCTCGACCCGAACCGGATGTCCGGGGTTCCCGACGACCGTGGAGTTCGGCGGCACGTCGTGGATCACCACCGTGTTGGCGCCGATCTTGGCGCCGTGACCGATCGTGATCGGACCGAGCAACTTGGCGCCGGACCCGATCGTGACGTTGTCCTGCACCGTGGGGTGGCGCTTGCCGGTGGCAAAGCCGGTGCCGCCGAGCGTGACGCCCTGATACAGGGTCACATCAGTCCCGATCTCCGCCGTCTCGCCGATCACCACGCCCATCCCGTGGTCAATGAAGAAGCCGTCGCCGATGCACGCCGCGGGGTGGATCTCGATGCCGGTCACCGCGCGGGCGACCGTGGAGATCAGGCGCGGCAGCAGGGGAACACCTGCCTGATGCAGCGCGTGGGCGAAACGATGTGCGAGCAGCGCGTGGACTCCCGGCCAGGCCGCCAGCACCTCGAAGGCTCCGACCTCGCGGGCAGCGGGGTCGCGGCTACGCGCGGCGGCAACGTCCCGACGGACCTCGGCGGAGGTGCGCGCGATCAGCGAGAGGCCGAGCACGGCTTGAGCGTAGCGAGAGCGCTGGCGTGCGCCGCGCTGTGGTGCTGATCAGCGCTCGGGCGCGAAGAACGGAGTCGAGACGTAGCGCTCGCCCGAATCCGGGAGGATGGTGGCGATCCGGGCCTGGCGGAACTGCGGTCGGGCCGCCACCTGCAACGCCGCGCATACCGCCGCTCCGCACGACATGCCGGCCAGGACCCCCTCGCGGCGCGCGAGTAAGCGGGCCATCTCGATGGCATCGTCGTCCGCGACAGCGATCACCTCATCGAGCACCTGCCGATTGAGTACGGCAGGGACAAAGCCTGCCCCCATCCCCTGAATCTTGTGGGGGCCCGGGGGGCCACCGGACAGGACCGCGGAGCTGCGCGGCTCGACCGCAACCACATGACAGCGGGGATTTCGCTCCTTGAGGGCCTCCCCCACGCCGGTCACCGTCCCGCCGGTTCCGACGCCGGCCACGAACACATCCACGCGGCCATCCAGTGCCTCCCACAGTTCCGGGCCCGTCGTGCGGCGGTGAATCTCCGGGTTGGCCGGGTTGGAGAACTGGTCGGGCAGAAACACGTCATCGCGCGTGGCCAGCGCGCGCGCGGCGTCAACCGCCTCGGTCATGCCGCCCATCGACTCCGTGACCCGGACCTCGGCCCCGTAGAGCCGCAGCAGGCCTTCGCGCTCGCGGCTCATGCCCTGCGGCAGGGTGAGGATCAGCTGATAGCCCCGCGCCGCACATACGAAGGCCAGGGCGATGCCGGTGTTGCCGCTCGTGGCCTCCACGATCGTCGTCCGGCCCGGCTCGATCCGGCCCTCGCGTTCGGCCGCCTCGATCATCGCCACCCCGATGCGATCCTTGACACTACCGCCAGGGTTGTATGCCTCGAGCTTGGCAAACAACTCGACGTCCAGCCCGTCGGTGATCCGGCAGAGCCTGACCATCGGCGTGCGGCCGACAAGCTCAGCGACAGTGGTCGGCACATAACTCACGGCTCACACCCTAATGGGCGCGTCGCTCCGGCCGGTGGCGCTGACCCCACGGCAGTCTCTTCGTCGCCCTTAAGCAGGGCTTTCGAACGTGCGCGAGAATCAACGACGTGCGCAAGGATGCGTAAAGCGCGCGTACCGTTGCCCCCGCGTACGCGCACACGGAGGCCCGCGACCTGCCCCCAAAGCCGGTCGCGGGCCCCATTACTACGCGCCCCGAATCTGCACGTCGTCCATCACGCCCCACCTACGCGACGCGCTACGACTGTAGGGGTCGTCAAGGATGGAAACGGATTGGAGGGACCATTTTGCGCAGCGATGGATTGAAAAGCCGGCCGCATAGTTGGCCGCCGCACCCGCTCTGGCTGCTCCGTACGCGCACGGAGGCCCGCAACCCTTCGCCCCCACATCAGGTCGCGGGCCTCGACGGCTGCCCCCCTGAAGCTCCGCGTCGTCCATGACGCTGACGCCCTACCACTACAACGCACCAAGAGCAGAGAAGTTGCGGTTTTGGCAGAAATGAGAGGCGCCGCGTCACCGAGGCGCGGAGGTACCCACGGGTGCCAGCTAGATGTGGTACATCGGCGCCCCCGCCGCAGCGATTTCCTGTTCGGCGACACTGGCCACCGTTGCCTCGGAGAGAACCGCCCCAGCGGCCTGTGCGGCGGTGAAGAAGATGCCGCTGGCGTCACGACCGATCGGGCCGTCGAGGATCTCGACGAGCTCGAGCACGGTGATCGTCTCCGCGGAGCGGGCCAGGCTGTAGCCACCTTTGACACCGCGCTGAGAGCGAACGACGCCGGCCCGGCGCAGGCTCGCAAAGAGCTGCTCGAGGAACTGCACGGGAATGTTGCGTCGCCGCGCCAGCTCGGCGATCGGGACCGGGCGGGCGGGGCCATCCCCTTCGTGTCGGTGCAACTCGACCAGTGCACTGAGCGCATACGGGGACTTCGTGGTGATCGAGATCACGGTGGTCCCGATCGTAGAGCAGCCTGGATCGGCTTAGATCCAGCCGCGCTCGGTGGCCATCAGCACCGCCTGGGCGCGATCCATGGCCCCGAGCTTGCCGTACACGTTGTGCAGATGCGTCCGCACCGTGCTCGTTGAGAGGCCGAGCTCGGCGGCGATCTGCTTGTAGACCATCCCCTTGGCCAGGCGACGCAGAACGTCGACCTCGCGGCTGGACAGCGGGCACGGATCCACCTGGCGCGGGCGTCCGCCGGACGTGGGCAGCGGCAGCTCATACATGACCGTGCGCAGGTTGGCCGGGCTGACCCCGACCGCTCGCGCCACCGACAGCATCTCCGCCGGCGTGACCGCCCCGCCAAGGACGTAGTGGGCGAGCATGTCCGCGAGCTTGACGACTGCGGTCTCGCCTTCGGCGTCGTCGGCGTGATGTCGCTCGATGACGCCGGCCACGGACCGCGGCAGGCCCCAGCGCCGTGCCAACACGCCACCGACCAGAGCGTGGTCCACCCCGAGCTCACGGCGCTCCTTGGCGAGCCGTTCTTCGGGAGTGCGAGCATCACCGTGGACCTGGCCGGGATACCCCGGGTAGGCGTGGATGAGGACGAGCTTGCCGATGTCGTGCAGCAGGGAGGTGACCAGCAGACGGTCGCGATCCTCGAAGTCGATCTCGCGCGCAAGCCGATCCGCAGCTCGCTGCGTGGCGACCGCGTGCAGGCGGAAGCGCTCCGGAATGCCCTGCCACATCGGGGTGCGCTCAAAGAAGTCAAACGTGCGCGCGCGGGTGGCGATCGCATGCACGGTGCGGGCGCTGAGTGCGTCCACGCCGGCCACGACGCTGTCGACCTTCCCGGCGTGCGGACCGTCGAACTGGTTGGCCAGCCGCACCACGGTGACCGTCAGGGCAACATCGGCCTCGACCGCAGACACGACGTCGCCGTTGGCCGGGTCCCCGTCCTCGAACAGGCGCAGGACCCGATTGCGGGACTCGACGAGCACCGGGTAGGCCTCAAGGGCCTCGAAGGCGGCCGTCAGCCGCCGTCCGTGTCCTTCGTTGTGATGACGCTCACGCGTCGCATACGGGCCGGTGCTCGACATTTCGGTCACCGGTGCCAGGGTTGCCACGTCAGGTCACACGCCCTTCTCCGCCCGCGCGCGCGCACGCGGCGATCGTTTGATCTGCTTATCCGTAGCCACTGGCCCATCTATCGGCAGATATCCGATCGCGGTTTAGGACGGATTGGCGCTGACGTCGCCGGGCTCTCCGGCACGCCGCAGCGCGGCGTCGATCCGGGCCAGGCTCTCCTCCTGTCCAAGCAGGGCAAGGGTCTCGAAGATGCCGGGGGAAACCGTTTGACCGGCAAGGGCAACGCGGATGGGCTGAAACAGCTTGCCGGGCTTGAGACCCCGATCGTCGGCGACCGCGCGCAACGCGGGCTCGAGCGTCTCCGGGGTGAAGGGATCGAGCACGGCCAGAGCCTGACGGGCCGCCACCAGTCCTGTGCGGCCCTCCTCGGTACCGATCGTCTTGGCGAATGCCGCCGCATCGTCGGCGGGACCGTCAAACACGAAGCCCACCAACGGCCAGAAATCAGCCAGGGTCTGGATCTTCTCGCGTGAAATGGCGACCGCGCCCTCGAGTCCGTCCCGCCCCGTGAACGCTTCCAACCGTCGGGTCAGCTCTGCGGTGTTGAGCTCACGCAGGTGCTCGCCGTTGAAATGACGAAGCTTGCGCTCGTCGAAGACCGCGGCATTCCTGGACACGCGCTCGAGCCGGAAGCGCTCGGCGAGCTCGGCAAGGCTGAAGTGCTCCTCGTCAGCCGAGAAGCCCGCCCCGAGCAGCGCGATGTAGTTGTTGACCGCCTCCGGCAGATATCCGCCGTCACGGAGCTGCTGTACCGAGGCGGCTCCGTGACGCTTTGAGAGCTTGCGACCGTCCGGTCCATGCAGGAGCGGCAGGTGCGCGTACCGCGGCGGCGCGACGCCGAGGGCTTTGAGGACGAGCAGCTGCTTGGGCGTGTTTGAGAGGTGATCCTCGCCCCGCACGACATGAGTGATCCGCGCGTCGAGGTCGTCGATCGCGACGGCGAAGTTGTAGAGCACCGATCCGTCGGCGCGGGCGATGACCGGATCGTCGAGGTTGGCGTTCGGGAAGCTCGTCGCTCCGCGGATCACGTCATCGACCACCGTTTCGCCGGTGTCGGGGACGTGCAACCGGACTGCGCCCGCTGCCTCGGCAGCCCCACGGAAGCCGCGTTCGGACCCCTCTCGGTCCTTGAACGCGCGCACGTCATCGGCAGTCGCGCCGGAGCGATACGCATGCCCGTTGGCCAGCAGCTGCTCCAGTGCCTCGCGGTGGCGCTCGGACTGGTCCGTCTGCAGGATCGGTCCCTCATCCCAGCCCAACCCGAGCCAGCTCAGGGCATCGAGGATCTGCTCGATGTTCTCCGGCGTCGAGCGCTCACGGTCGGTATCTTCGATTCGCAGCACGAGCGTCCCGGCGCGCCCCTCGGGCCCTTCACCGGGTCCATGGGCCAGCAGCCAGTTGTAGAGCGCCGTCCGGGCGCCGCCGATGTGGAGCGCCCCGGTTGGGGACGGAGCAAAGCGAACACGAATGGACACGATCTAACGGATGCTAATCGGCGCTCACGTCTCCCCGGCGGGCGGTCTGGCCAACGCGATCTCTCGCGGGACCGATCTCGGCGCTCGCGCGATCCAGATCTTCAACCAATCACCGCGCATGTGGCGGCCCACGGCCTACGGCGAGGCCGATTTCATCGCGTTCCGCGAGGCGATGGAGGCAAGCCGAATCGAATCCGTCCTGATCCACGCGGTCTACCTGCTCAACTGCGCTTCCGCGGACAAGCAGATCCGGGACAAGACGCGCGCCGCGCTCATTCAATCGCTCACCGTCGGGGACGGCATCGGAGCCACCGGCGTGGTGCTGCACGCGGGCTCGGCCAAGCAGGGCAACGTGGCCAGCGCGATCAAGCGGGCCGGCAAGCTCATCGCGCAGGCCCTGGCTGAAACCGAGCACTGCCCGCTCCACCTCGAGGACACCGCCGGCGCGGGCGGGACGCTCGGGCGCTCCTTCGAGGAGCTCGCCGACCTGATCGATGCCTCGGGTGCCGGCCCACGGCTCGGAGCGTGCCTGGACTCCTGCCACCTCCTCGCCTCGGGCTATGACGTGCGCTCGGCCGCTGGACTGACCGAAACGCTCGACGACTTCACGCACACGGTGGGGATCGAGCGGCTCGGATCGCTGCACCTCAACGACTCCCAGACGCCGCTGGGTTCCAATCGTGATCGCCATGCGCGGGTCGGCCAGGGGGAGATCGGCGAACGTGGCTGTGCCGCGTTCCTGTCCGAGCCGCGCTTCGAGAAGCTCCCGGTGGTCCTCGAGACCGAGGCCACACCGGAGGAGATCGAGCTCTGCAAGAAGCTGCGCCGGCGAGGTATGGCAGCGCGGCGCCGGGCCATCAGGCGTTAGCGTGCCCAGGCGATGAGCCGACACGACTCCGCCGACGCCCTCGTCATCTTCGGGATCACGGGGGACCTCGCGCGCAAGATGACCCTCCGGTCGTTGTACCGGCTGGAGCGACGCCGCCTGCTGCCCGACCGGGTGATCGGGGTCGCCGCCGAGGACTGGAGTGTCGAGCACCTGCGAAAGCACGCCCGCGCGGCGATCGGCGAAGCGGGCGAGAAGATCGAGGCCAAGGTCTGGAACCGCCTCGCTCGGCGCCTGGAATACGTTGGGGGTGACTTCGGCGCGGCGGACACCTACGAGCGACTGACGGCCGCCCTGGGACCGTGTACGAACCCGGTCTTCTACCTCGAGACTCCGCCGCGGCTCTTCGCGACCGTGGTCGCTGGCCTGCACACCGCCGGATTGCTCGGCGCCAGCCAACGAGTCGCGGTCGAGAAGCCCTTCGGGCACGATCTGCGCTCGGCGAAGGCGCTGGCCGCCGACCTCCATCGTTACGTCGATGAGGATCAGCTCTACCGGATCGATCACTTCCTCGGCAAGCTGGGCCTCGAGGAGTTCCTCTACCTCCGATTTGCCAATACGACGCTCGAGCCCATCTGGAACCGCCACTACGTCTCGTCGGTCCAGATCACGATGGCCGAGCCCTTCGGAGTTCAGGAGCGCGGGCACTTCTACGATCCGGTCGGCGCGCTGCGCGATGTGGTCGTCAATCACCTTCTGCAACTGCTCGCGGCCGCAGCAATGGAGCCACCCGCGGCCGGCGATCCCGCCAGCCTCAAGGACGCCAAGGCCTCGGTGCTGCATTCGATGGCCACCGCCCAACCGGCTCAGTACGTCCGCGGCCAGTACGCGGGCTACGGGGCGATTCCCGGCGTCGCCAAAGGGTCGGACACCGAGACCTACTCCGCGCTGCGACTCGAGATCGACAACTGGCGGTGGGCCGGGGTCCCGTTCTTCATCCGCACCGGCAAGCGACTGCCGGTCAAAGTGACCGAACTGCGGCTCGTCTTTCAGCACGCTCCCCGGCTCCCGTTCCTGCCCCGCGGTCACCGGCGGCCCGAGCCCAGCGAGCTGATCATCCGCATTGACCCTCACACCGGCGTCCGCCTCGGGCTCGACGCATTACGCGCGGATATCCCGGGAGCGAGTGGGATCGACCTGGACATGACCTTTGACGAGGCCGGCGGCGAGGGCGCCACGCCGTACGAGGTCCTCCTGCGCGCCGCGCTGATCGGCGATTCGACCCGCTTCACGCGACAGGACATCGTCGAGGAGTCCTGGCGCGTGCTGGGACCGCTGCTGACCTCTCCTCCCCCGTCAATCCGCTACACGCCCGGTTCCTGGGGTCCCAAGGCGACCGAGGAACTTCTGCGCGACCATGGCGGCTGGCGAAAGCCGTGGCTGCCATGAGGTCTCGCCTGGGCACGCTGCTGTGGATCGTGATCGGCGTGTACTTCGCCTCCACACACCACTATTTGGATAACGCCGACACGCTCAAGCGCATCGTCTCCGTGGCGCTGGCGGTCATCCTCTGGCCGCTGCTGCTGCTCGGGATCAACCTGCACGTCAAATAACCACTCGCCGGGTCAGCCGCAACCCACGCGCCGAGCCGGCGGAGCAGCCGAGTTTCAGGCCACACTGGCCGCCGGCTGAGCCGCAATCGCGGCATCGACCAGCGCAGACCCGAACAGATGATCCAGCTCCGCATGCAGGCTCGCTGAGCGCGCAACCCGGAAGCTGGGTCCCAACCTCAAACGCCGATGTCCCCGGGACGTGGCGAGCTCGACGACGACATCACATTCGCCGGGGAAGCCGGCCAGCAGGTCCTTGAGCTCGCCGAGTGCGCTGGCGGCCAATGCGGTGGCGTCGAGGCGCAGGCGCAGCGCGCTCGCGCGGAGGACGGGCTTGGTGGCCTGCGCCTGGGCGGCGTCGACCTCCGCCTGGGTGGGCTCGAAGCGCTCGACCTGTTGGGCGATCAGACAGGTCTTCTCTCGGTCCTTGTGATCGACCTTGCCGCGGATGATCACGATCGAGTCCGTGTTCAGGGCATCCTCGCTGGCGGCCAGCGCCTTGCCGAATACGATCACCTCCACGGAGGTCTCGAGGTCATAGAGGGTGGCGAACATCATCCAGTCGCCCTTCTTGGTCTTGATCCGCTTGGCCTGCGTGATCATCCCGCCGACCGTCACCCAGTCACCGTCGCGGCGGGAGGACAGCTCGGCCAGCGGTCCGTCTGACTTGGCCCGCATCGCGGGGCCGACGTCGCGAAGCGGGTGGGCGGAGATGAACAGGCCGATTGACTCCTTCTCGGCCGCCAGCAGCTCGGCTCGCCCGAACTCCTCGGTCGGGATCGGAGCGTGGCTGGGCGCCGCGAAAGCCGCCGCGGCGGAGCTCGCGCCACCGTCGGGCGCGGGTTCGAGGTCGAAGATCGATCCCTGGCCGATGAGCGCGTCCTGCTGGGCCTTCTGGCCCGCGGCCTGGGCGGACTCGAGCACGGCGAGCATCCCCTTGCGCGTCGCACCGGTGGAGCCAAAGGCACCGCACTTGATCAGTGCCTCGATCGCCTTCTTGTTGACGGCGCGGTTGTCGATCCGCTCACAGAAGTCAAAGATCGAGGTGAACTCACCACTCTCGGCCCGGGCCGCCTTGATGCCCTCGACCGCCGCGTAGCCGACCCCCTTGACCGCGTCCAGGCCAAAGCGGATGTTGCCGTCCACGACCACGAACGCGTGGTCGGAGAGGTTGACGTCGGGTGGGAGGATCTCGATCCCCATCTCCTCGGCTTGGGCGACGAAGAACGGAACCTTGTCCTTGGTGTCCATCACCGAGGAGATGAGCGCGGCCATGTACTCGGCCGGGTAATTCGCGCGCAGCCACGCCGTCCGGTAGGAGATCAGCGCGTAACAAGCAGCGTGACTTTTGTTGAACGAGTAGTCAGCGGATCGTTCGTTGGTCGCCCATAGCGTCTCGATCACGGACTCGCTGGTCCCCGAGGCGCGGCAGCCGGCGTAGAACTCGGGCTTGAGCTTGGCCATCGCCTCGCGGTTCTTCTTGCCGATCGCCTTGCGTAGGTCATCGGCCTTGGCTCCGGTGAACCCGGCCAGGTCCTTGGCGATCTGCATCGCCTGCTCCTGGTAGATGATCACGCCGTTGGTCGACTCGAGGATTGGCCGCAGCCGATCATCCGCGAACACGATCGAATCGGGATCGCGCTTGCCGCGGGCGTAGGCGGGGATCTGATCCATGGCCCCCGGCCGGTACAGGGCACCGAGCGCGACGAGGTCGTCGAACTCGGTCGGCCCGACCTTCTTGAGCGCTTCGCGCATCCCCTCGGACTCGAACTGGAACACGCCGATCGCGTGCCCACGGGCGAGCATCTCGTAGGTCTTGACATCGTCGAGCGGCAGCGTGGACATGTCGGGGCGGTCCCCGGTGGAGCGTGCGACGATGTCCAACGCGTCCTCGATCACGTCGAGGTTGCGCAGCCCGAGGAAGTCCATCTTGAGCAGGCCGAGCTGCTCGACGGGCTTCATCGAGAACTGGGTGACGGTCCGATACACCTTCTCGCCGTCCTCGTCGACGCCGGCGTCGGCGATCTGGAGCGGAACGATGTCGGTCAGCGACCGGTCGGCGATGACGACGGCGGCGGCGTGGATCGAGGAGTTGCGCACGATCCCCTCAAGCCCCTGGGCGACATCGACGATCTGCTTGGCGGTAGGGTCGCGGTCGACCTCCTGGCGCAGCGGCTGCCCTGGGGCCAGGCACTCCTGAAAGCTCGGGGAGCGGCCCATGATCGGGTCCGGGATCAGCTTGGCCAGCCGGTCACCAGCGCCGTAGTCGTGGCCGAGCACGCGGGCGGCATCCCGGGTGGCCGCTCGCGGGAACATTTTGCCGAAGGTGACGATCTGGGCGACTGAGCCGCGGCCGTACTTCTCGGTCACGTACCGGATCACGCGCTCGCGACCACGCACCGAGAAGTCGATGTCGATATCGGGCATGGACACGCGCTCGGGGTTGAGGAAGCGCTCAAACAGGAGGTCGTAGCGCAGCGGGTCCACGTCGGTGATCGACAGCGCGTAGGCGACGATCGAGCCGGCGGCCGAACCACGGCCCGGCCCGACGGCGATCCCCGTGTCCTTCGCGTACTTGACGAAGTCCCAGACGATCAGGAAGTAGGCGTTGAAGCCCATCCGGTCGATCACGCCCAGCTCGTACTCAGCTCGCTCGGTCGCCGAGGCCGGGATCGGGTCACCGTAGCGGTGACGCAGCCCGTCCCAGACCAGCTCGCGCAGGTAGCTGACCTCGGAGTTGCCGTCCGGCGTCGAGTAGCTGGGGATCAGCTGGCGGCCGAGCTCGATCTCGACGTCGCAACGCTCGGCGATCTCTACCGTGGAGGCGATCGCCTCGGGCCACTCGGCGAACGCGTCGGCCATCTCCTGGCTGGAGCGCAGGAAGAACTCGTTGGTCTCGAAGCTGATCTTCGGCTCGGCGAGGGTCGACTTGGTCTGCACGCACAACAGCGCGGCGTGATGGTGGAAGTCCTCGCGGCGCAGGTAGTGGACGTCTCCGGTCCCGACAATCGGGCGCCCGAGCTCGCGGGCGATTCGGATGATCTCCTCGTTGCACGCATCCTGAACCGCGAGGCCGTTCTTCTGGACCTCGAAGTACACGTTGTCGGGACCGAAGGCCCCCATGAGCTCCTGCGCATGGGCGCGTGCGGCGTCCCCGCGTCCCTCGATCAGGTGCTGGCAGAAGCGAGAGGCCAAGCAGCCCGAGAGGACGATGATGCCCTCGCCGTGGGCGGCGAGCTGCTCGAGGTCAACCCCGGGCTTGCCGCGCTGGTAACCCTCCAGGAAGCCCGCCGAGGAGAGTTTGACGAGGTTGCGATACCCGGTCGCGTTGGAGGCCAGCAACGTCAGGTGGAAGCGATCAAACCGTCCGGGACCGCGCCGTGTGTGGTCATCGACGACGTAGACCTCGCAGCCGATGATCGGCTTGATGCCGTGTTTGCGGCAGGCCGTGAACAGCTCGATCGAGCCATTCATGACCCCGTGGTCGGTGAGGCCGAGCGCGGGCTGATCGAAGGCGGCCGCTCGGGCGGCGAGATCGTCGACCCGGCACGCCCCGTCGAGTAGTGAGTACTCGGAGTGGACGTGGAGGTGGGCGCAGGTGGCGGTCATCGGGGTGTCGTTCTCGCCACGCGCAGGGCACTTGGGCCCCGCGGCGTGGGCAGCTCGGACGGCCATACCGCCCGTCGAGCACCGTCGATTTCGAGCATAGGCCCCGGGGCGGACACCGTGGCCGACTCGGAACCGAGCCGGTCAGGATTCAGCCGCTCTGTGCGGTTTTGACCCATTTGCGCAGCAGTGCCAGTGGCCATTCGTCTCCGAGCAGGATCGCGTGCTCGGGACGCTCGCCATTGAGAACGCGCTCGAGCGTCCCCACCGGTCCCGAGACATTGACCGCGATTGCTTCCGTCGGCCGCTCTCCGGTCACCACGGGTGCCTCCCCGCCGCGGATGAGCAGGTAGACCGGCTTGCCACCGTCTGTGGCGTAGGCGAGCGAGAAGCGCTCGTTGGCGGTGAGCGCCGGGTCGATCAGGCCGGCGATCAGCACGAGCGCCGTGCGGGCCTCGATCCGGACGCCGAGGCGGTGCAGCTCGCCGAGGTCCAGCCGGGTGCCCACCAGGGCTTGGAGCGCCGCCACCCGCGAGCGCCGCCCTCGCACCCGGGCCACGCCGCGGCCAAAGCGGCGCCGCAGCGGGCCCGCGACGATCATCCGCGCCAGAGCGGCGTGATCGCCGGTGACCTGGAAGTCGACGTCGGCACGGTTGCGGGCGGGCTCCCCGCTGACGATCCGCGGCGGCCCGTCACCGGCGGTGACGCGGACCACATCCTCAGAGCCGATCAGCAGGTCATAGCGGACCGGTTCGGTGATCACCGCGCCCTGGGCGGGCAGCAGATCAACCAGCAGCCGTCCGGCCCGGGCCGGCTCTGAGCGCACGAGCCGGGCGAAGATCGGCGCCAGCCAGGCGCGGGTGCGGTCCTCAGCCCGCGGGCCACCACCAGGCTCGGCCTCGGGGGGCGGGCCCGCGGAGGCAGGCGCAGCTGCTGCCTCCTCGGGCGCGACCGCCTGCTCGCGCAGGCGCGCCAGCGCCTCGTTGAGACGCGCGGGCTCAACCTCGGATCGCCGCGATGCGGTCTGCGGCGCCGCCGGGGCCGTGAGCGCCGAGAGCGTTTCGCGCAGCTCGCCGATCGCGCTCATGGCGTCCCGCGACCGCGCGCGCGAGCTGCCGAGCAAGTGCTCGAGCTCTGAGGTGCGCCGTTCGGCGGCCCGCCGGGCTTCGCGTTCGAACCCAAGCGCGACGCGTAGCCCGTCGAGCTCGCGTCGCAGCGCCGTCAGGGTCTCCCCCATCTGGTATCCGAGCTGTGCCCGCGCGGCGAGCCTCGCCTCGGCGTCCACGACCCGGGCGCGCAGCCCGGCCTCGGCGCCGGCCCGTAGTTCGAGCTCGCCCCGCAGCGCGACGACGAGCGCGTCATCGCCCGGGTCCACGGCCGCCGGCCGCGCCGGAACTGGAGGGGGAGCGGGGGCGCCGACGAAGCGTTTGGGGACCTCCGGGAGCGCGGGCTCGTCCGGTACCCGGCGCGGCGCGCTCGCGCGCCGTTGAGCGAGCGCGGCCTCGTAGCCGAGCCGGGCGGCCTCCGCATCAGACCGGCGTTGTGAGGCCTGGACGGTTTCGCGCTCGGCGCGCTCACGGCCGCTGGCGGCGGCCTGCTCGGCCCGCTTGCGCGCGGCGGCCGCCGCGGCGGCCTGTTCGGCCTCGTCGATTCGGCGCCGGGCGGTTTCGAGTCCGGCCTCGAGCTCCCGGACCCGAGCCTCGGCTGCGGCCAGCTCCCCGAACGCCTGGCGGGCGCGCTCCCCTTCCCGGCTGCGCGCGGCGAGCTGACGCGCAAGATCGAGCCGCAGCGCGCGTTCGGCGTGCTCGCGCTGCTGGGCGGCGCGTCGCTCGGTCTCCTGCAGACCGAGCTCGGCGGCGAGCTCGTCGGCCCGGGTGCGTGCGGCGACAAGGTCGGCCTCGAGGTCGCGCACCACACCGGTCAACGCGCTGACGGCAGCCTCGGCCTCCTCGGTCCGGCGCACCGGGTCGTCCCCCGCCGACAGCCCCGGGTCGGGGTCCGCGATCGGGGCGTCGAAGGCCCGCTCAGCGAGGCGCTCATCCTCGCCGGCGCTCTCGGTGTCGGACCCGGAGGCATAGCTGGCCGGTGGCTCGAATGCGGACGGCAGCGGGACGGCGACCGAGCCGAACTGCAGCCACGACCGTCCGCCCAGCTCCGGCGCGAGCGTGGCCGGGACCGAGAAGCTCATGCGCCACATGCCCGGCCCGGCACCGGACAGGCTCGGGGGCTCGGGCATGGCCGGAAAGCGGTAGCGCCGGCCGGTCGCCTCGACGATCAGCGTCGGCTGGCCGCTCCAGGCCGGCCGGCGCCGTCGCCAACGGCCGGTCACCTGCACGGTCAGGTTTTCGCCGCCCTCGGCGATCCACTCGACGGCCTCGATGCCGAGGGCAGATGGGACTGCGGATGGATCACTCACGCGTGCGACGGTATTTCCCTGCGCGGACGGACGTCGGTCGCTCTGACGTCGACCCCGCACGGTGCGGATTTTCCCGGTCGGCAGGGGGCGCCGTCAGCTACCGGCGGGCCGCGCGCGCAACTGCTCGGCCAGAGCACGAGCATCCGCCAGCAGCCGGTTGGCCTCGCCAACGTCACCGGTCTGGCTGTCGATGTGCTCGCGGGTGACCGCGAGCTCACCGCCGAGACGCTCAAGCTCGGCGCGCAGTCCCGCCACCTCGCTTCGGGCCGCCTCACGAGCGACCTGGGCGGCGGCGAGCTCCTCACGCAGTCCGCCGCTCTCGCCGGCGCGCCGGCGAGCGCTCTCCTGGGCCACGGTCAGCTGAGCCTGCAGCTCGCGCAGCTCGGCGGCCGCCTGCTCACGCTCGGCGCCCGTGCTGCTCGCGTGCTGCTCGCGCAGTGCGGCTAGCTCGGCGGCGTGGCCCTCGCGCGCGGCGGTCAGCTCGGCGGCATGGCGGTCCCGGGCGCCGGCCAGCTCTTCGCGGGCGGACGCGAGCTCCTCGCGGACGGCGACCAGCTCAGCGGCCTGATCCTCGCGAACCACTGACAGCTCCGCGACCCGGCGCTCGAAGTCCTCCCGCTCACGGGCGCCATCGGTCTCGCGCCGGTCGAGCTCGGCGCGCTGTTCGTCGACGGCCGCCATCAGCCGGCGCAGCTCCGCTCCGAGCTCACCGAGCGTTCCCTCCAGCTCGGTTTGAGAGCCGCCGCGGGCCTCGAGCTCTGACTGGGCGCCGGCCAGCGCGCTACGCAACCGGGTCGTCTCCGCCGCGCGCGCCTCGAGCTCGCCGTGCAGGGCGGCGACGGTCTCCTTGAGCAGCATGTCGGCCAGCGGCCCCGCGCGCCCGGGCTCGGAGCTGGGCTCGATCGGCTCCCACCCCCGCGCGGGCGGCGGCGGCGCCGCGGCCAGCACGGGCGGCGCCGGCGCCACGCGAGGGGCCGGCGCAGAATCTCGCCCGTCAGCAAGCTCAGCCGGCACCGCGGACCCCAGCGCGGGCGGACCGCTGCCCGGCCAGCGACGCGAGGCCCCGATCGGCGGGATAGGCACGACCGCCTCGCCGATCCACAGCGCGGCCTGGCCCTCCCGACGCGGTTCGGCCCAGCCGGGGACCACGAAGCTCGCCGTCCAGTGACCGGGGGCGGCCGGCGCCGAATCATGGACAGGCGCAAACCGGTGGCGTCGCCCTTCGATCTGGATCACGAGCAACGCGCTGTCGGCGTCCGAGGGAGGTGACTCGCCCCGCCAGCGGCCGCTCACCCGCAGTCGGATCTCCCCCGCGGTCTCACGCAGATGCTGGACATCGTCGATGTCGAGCGGAGTGGGTTCGGAGGCGAAGGAGCTCATGCCAAAGTTCAAGCCGGCACCACGGCCCCGACGCGGGCGGCTCTCAAGGCCATCTTCGCCTCCAAGGGTATTAATCCTGTCTGTGGTCAGTCAGAGCTGGCGGCCTGGCGGCCGGCGGCCACGATCCCGGCCACAACGGCGGCTGCCACGGCTCCGACCGCGACCTTGGCGCCCAGGCCGGACATGCGACGGCGCACGTACCACTTGCTGCCCTGCCAGACCGCGAATCCGAGGATCTTGTAGCCCATGATGTGATCCTACCCGTCATTCCCGTGGCGTAGCCGCCAGGCCATCCGCGACTGCAGCGACCACAGCTCGATGAATCCCGGCGACGCGGCCTGGGCGAACAGCCCGCCCGACTCCGAGAAGGTGGCCAGCTGCGCGTCGTAGACGGCGTGCGGTGAGGAGCGGGTCACGACGCGCGCCGAGCCCTTGTAGAGCTTGATCGCGATCGAGCCGGTGACCAGGCGGTTGGCCGCCTCCATGTAGGCGTCGAGGTCCTCGCGCAGCGGCTCCCACCACAGACCGGCGTAGACCAGGTAGGCCCACTTCTGGTCGATGCCGGCCTTCATCTGGTTCTGGTGGATGGTGCCGACGAGCTTCTCGAGCTCCTGGTGGGCGAGCAGGATGATCGCCGCCGCGGGGACCTCATAGATGTCGCGAACCTTCAGGCCGATGATCCGGTCCTCGATGTGATCGACGATCCCGACCCCGTGGCGGGCGCCGATCTCCCCCGCGCGCTCGATCAGCGCCACCAGCCCGAGCCGCTCGCCGTTCAAAGCCACCGGCACTCCGGACTCGAAGTCGACCGAGACGATCTCGGACTCGTCGGGCGCCTGTTCGGGACGGGTGACGAGCTGGAAGACGTCGTCCTCGGGCGCGTGGTCCAGGTCCTCGATCCAGCGCCCCTCGCTGGAGCGGCCCCACAGGTTGTCGTCGATCGAGTAGGGCGCGACCTCGGATCCGCCTTTGACTGGGATCCCGTGCTCGCGGGCGTAGGCCGTCTCCTCCTCGCGGCCCATCCGCCAGGAACGGACCGGGGCGATGATCTTCAGCTCCGGGGCCAGCGTGGCGACCGTGGCCTCGATCCGAACCTGGTCGTTGCCCTTGCCGGTGCAGCCGTGCGCGATCGTGTCGCAGCCGGTCCGGCGCGCGTATTCGACGGCGAGCTTGGCGATCAGGGGCCGGCCCAGTGCGGTGAACAGCGGGTAGCCGAGGCCGTAGATCGCGTTGGCCCTGATCGCCGGCAGCAGGTACCCGCTGGCGAACTCCTCGCGCGCGTCGATCACGTGGGCCTCGACGGCGCCGATCTGCATCGCCTTGCCCTTGACGATCTCGTAGTCCTCCCCGGGCTGGCCGAGGTTGACGGTCAGGGCGACGACCTCGGCGTGGTACTGGTCCTGGATCCACTTGAGCATCACGCTCGTGTCCAGGCCTCCGCTGTAGAGCAGCAGGACGCGGTGCACATCAGCAGGATCGGCGAGATAGCTCGCGCTGGGCTGAAACTCGGGTTCGGTCATCTCGGGCTCGGTCATCTCGGGATCTCCTGGAGGGTCTGCGTCGTGAGCGTCATCTAAAGCCGGTCTTGACCTGGGCGCGGCGCTCGCGCGAGGTCAACTCGGCGAAGTGGGCGGTGAACTCGCTGCGGGCGGCGCGCTCGTCGGCGTGCAGGCGGTCCACGAGCACGCCCATTGCCATCAGCGCGCGCGGGCCGCGCGGCAGGCCCGCGACCTCGTCGGCGAGCGCGGTCAGCAGCGCGATCTGCACCGCGCGGTCCTGGTGGCGGCCGAGCACGTCCTGCAGCTCCTTGAGCGTGGTGACGAGATCGTTGACCACTTCGGCATCGAACAGCTGGGCTCCGAACAGCTCGAGCAGGTAGCGAAGCTCCTTACCCGTCTTGCGCATCTCGTGGTAGGCGGCTCCGGGACCTTCGGGGTCGATCGCCGCGCCCATCTTCCGGACCGTCCGATAAACGCGCCGGATCCGTCGCCCGGCGGTCTGCGAGATCGGCACCGTCGCGTCGGGCCGGTCAGAGGCCGGCAGCTCGACCAACGTCTCGAGCAGCATCTCCCAGTCGGTCAGCAACTCGGTGGTCCGCCGCGAGGCCAGCGCGCGCGAGGCCTCGGCATGGGCGGCCAAGCGCCAGTGACCGATCACGGCCCGCAGCGGACCCAGGTCGGCGCGCATCGCCGCGGGCAACAGGTCTCGCAGTTCCTCAAAGCCGAGCAGGTACACGTCGAGATCCCGGGCCTCGCCGGTGGTCTGCTGAAGCCAGCGATACTCGGAGCGAAAGCCGGGCAGTACGAGCGGCGGAAAGACCGCCTTGAGCTGGCGCTGGACGGTCCGCGAGCGCCGTACGGCGATCCGCAGCTGATGCAGGAACTCGGGGTCCTCGCCGGTCATGGCACCGTCGCGGTTGCCCTCGATCGCCTCGGTCAGCGCGCGCAGGACTGCGGCGGCGGCCACGTCTGACCGCTGATCACGCGAGAGCACGACCGAGACCTTGGCCTTCGGAGCGGCGCCCACTAGTGAACCGGCCGGGACATCCCGACCCCGCGCCTCATCACAGCAGTGCACCCAGGCGGGCGAGGGCCGCGTCGATCTCGGCCTCGCCGATGATCAGCGGCGGCTCCAGGCGGATCGTGCTCGGCCCGGTCGCGTTGACGACCAGGTGCTGTTCGAGCAGGGCCCGGCGCGCGATCTCCGGGGCCGCGATCCCGGCGGCGAGATCAAAGCCGACCATCAGCCCGCGACCCCGGACCGCCGTCACCCCGGGCAGCTCGCCCAGACCCTCGCGCAGGCGCTCGCCGAGCTCGCGCACCCGGCGAAGCAGCGCCGGATCGGCGCAGATCTCCAGGGCCACGAGCGCGGCCGAGGCGACGACCGGGCCGCCGGCGAAGGTCGAGCCGTGATCGCCGGGCTGGAACACGTCGGCCAGTCGCGGGCCAGTGATCAGTGCGCCGGCCGGTAGGCCGCCGCCGAGCGCCTTGGCGCTGGTCATCGCGTCGGGCACGACCCCGGTCTGCTCATAGGCCCAGAGGCTGCCGGTGCGGCCCATGCCAGTCTGGATCTCGTCAAAGATGAGCGCGGCACCGACCGCATCGCAGGCCTCGCGCGCGGCCGCCAGCACGTCCTCGGACAGCACGTTGATCCCGCTCTCGCCCTGGATCGGCTCGAGCAGGACAGCGGCGGTGCCGGGACCGACCGCGGCACGGATCGCCTGCGGGTCCTTGGCGCAGACCACGAACCCGGGGACGAGCGGCGCGAACGGCGCCTGCTTTGACTCCTGGGGGGTGGCCGACAGCGATCCGTAGGTGCGCCCGTGAAAGCCGTCCTCCATGACCACGATCGATCCCCGCGGCCGCGCGCGGCGGCTGAGCTTGATCGCCGCCTCGACGGCCTCGGTCCCGGAGTTGCAGAGAAACACCTTGCCGCCCAGCGAACTCTCGGCCAGCGCGGCCGACAGCCGCAGGCCGGGCTCGGTGTAGTAGAGGTTGGTCGCGTGGGTCAGACGCTGGGCCTGCTCGGTGATCGCCGCCACCACGCGGGGATGGCAGTGGCCGACGTTGAGCACCGAGATCCCGGCCAGGAAGTCCAGGTACTCGGTCCCAGCCTCGTCGCGCAGCCAGGCGCCCGAGCCCGACACGAACTGCACCGGGTTGCGGATGTAGGTCCCGATCGCGTGCGCGGTTTCCAGCGCCTGCAGCTCGGCGAGCGT
>CAVXPV010000012.1:0-93613 GCA_963763715.1 uncultured Solirubrobacterales bacterium | reverse complement strand
GCGTCCGGCTGCCGCGCGCCCCGTCCGACCCCTGGCGCTTCACCCACCGGACCCGCGAGCAATCTCAGCCGGCCGACACGCGGCACAGCAGCGCATGGACCGCGGAGGCTGCTCGCTCCCAGGTGAAGAACGCGGCGCGCGTCAGGCCCGCCGCACGTCGTGCCACGCGCAGCGCGTCGTCCCCGGCGGCGGCGAGCACCGCGTCAGCGACCGCCTCCGAGTCATCGGGATCCACGAGCGTGGCAGCGTCACCGCAGGTTTCGGGCAGCGCGGCGCGATCGGCGGCGACGACCGGAACACCGCACGCCATCGCCTCCAGGCAGGTCAGCCCGAAGCCCTCGTAGCGGGACGGGAGCACGAATACGCGGGCGCCGGTGTAGAGGCCGGGCAGGTCAGCGTCATCGATGTATCCCAGCGAGCGGATGCCGGCCGCGGCCGCCTCGGCGGCGAAGTAGGAGCGGGTGTCCCCGGCGCGCACCAGCTCGATGCCCTCAGCACGCAGCCGCGCCGCGGTGACGGCCAGCGCCGGGAGGTTCTTACGGCGGTCCGCGGTGGCCAGGGTGAGCACGTAGGGCCGGTCCAACCCGTAGCGGCGGGCGGCGCGCTCGCGATCGGCATCGGGGGTGAAGGCGGTCGAGACGCCTCCGCCGATCACCTCGAGGCGCTCGGGGGCCAGGCCGGCCAGCGAGATCAGCTCTCGGCGTGAGAACTCCGACACCGTGATCACGGCGGCAGCGTGGCGGGCCACAGCCAGCCCGGCGTAGCGGTGCCAGAGCCGGTAGGCGTGCGAGTACGCGTCGGGCTCGCGCAGCACCGCCGCGTCGTGCAACACGAGCACGTTGCCAGGCCACAGCAGGGGCGCCAGGTTGGCGGGGGAGAAGATCAGACGGGCGTGCAGCCGCGCGGCCTGGGTGGGGAGTGCGGTCTGCTCCCACGCCTGGGCGCGCGCCCGGGCCCGCGCCGACGCCGGCGGCTCGGCGATCACATAGCGGTCCGGTTCGATGGCCCGCAGACGGGGTATCACCTCGGCCGTCCAGCGCTCGACGCCGGTAATCGTGGGCCGGGTCGCCGCGCGGTGGTTGAGCACGATCGGCCGCGGTCCCGTCCCGGCCCGTTTCACGGGTGCGGGGCCGGACCCGGCGTCGGGCCGGCGGCGGACATCAAATCGGGATGCCCCAAAGCGGGAACCATCGTGAGAGCTCAGCCTCGAGCGGGAGCTCTGAGCCGAGCTGGGCCTTGAGCACAAGTTCGCTCTCGTGGTCGCGCTGGCCGGCGCCGCCGCCACTGGCGGGAACGAAGGGGTAGAAGCTGCCGCGCTTGTAGTTGTAGATCAGGTACAGCCGCCGCGAGCGGTTGTCCTGGAAGGCGAACACGGCACACAGGACCCGATCCCCGTAGCCGCCGGCCTCCAGCGCGCTGGAGACGGCATTGATGCCGACCACGAGGTCGTCGAAGCTCGATCCCCGCAACACCAGCCAGCTGAATCCATACTCGTCCTCAGAGGTCTCCACTCTTGTGCCGCTGTCGCCGGCGGTGGCGCGGACCACCTCCTCCATATCGCGCACGATCCCGCGGAAGTCAGTGGTGGCCAGGGATTGAAAGACGATCGCGGCGCTCCCGCGGGTGGTGATCTCGAGACCCGTCTCGAGCGTCACGTACGCGGTGGAGATCGCGAACAGCCGGTCCGGCGCGGGAGCCGCAAGCTTGCGCTTGCCGGTCAGAACCTGGAGCAGACCCACGAGGGGACAACCACTGACTAGGCGGTGCCCTGCAGCTGGGCCTCGAGGCGGCTGAGCGCCTCGAGCCGGGCCTCGAGCGGGGGATGGGTCGAGAACAGGGTCGCGATCGACTGCTTGGCTCGCGGCGGGAAGATGTAGAACGCGGCCAGCTCGCCGTTGGCGGCGCGCATGTCGCGTTGCGGAATCTGATCCATCGTCCCGCTGATCTTCAGCAGCGCCGAGGAGAGCGCGCTTGGCCGGCCGGTGATGATCGCCGATCCGCGGTCGGCGGCGAACTCGCGATAACGGCTCAGGGTCTGCAGCAGGACGAACGAGACCATGTAGACGACGGCGGACACGAGCACGACGACGATCACCCCGGGGCCATTGTCGTCGCGGTCATCAAAGCCAGCGCCGAACCAGAAGCCCATCTGGACGATGAACGATGCGATCGAGGCGAAGAAGCTGGCCACCGTCATCAGCAGCACGTCCCGGTTCTGCACGTGGGTCAGCTCGTGGGCGAGGACGCCCTCCAGCTCGGCCGGACTGAGCAGCGCCAGCAGGCCGGTGGTCGCGCACACGGTCGCCTGGGTCGGTGACCGGCCGATCGCAAACGCGTTGGGCATCGGCGTGTCGGCGATCGCGACCCGCGGCTTGGGGAGATCAGCCGAGATGCAGAGGCGTTCGATCGTCGCGTGCAGGCTCGGCGCTTCGTCGGGGGTCACCTCGCGGGCACCCATCGAATAGAGGGCGATCTTGTCCGCGGTGAAGTACTGGACTGCGAACAGGACGGCCGCGATCGCGGCCACGGTGATGGCGCCGGCCCCGGCGGCGATCAGGACGGCGACCAGCACGGCATAGACGAGGCCGAGCAGGAACAGCGTGAGCAGCATCCGGGCCTGTAGGCCGGTGTCGCGTCCGAAGGTGCGTGGGGCTGCCATGGCGTCTGAGATGTTGCCAGACCGGTTAAGCAAAGGCCAAAGGCTGCCGATGAACTTCTCCGGCGAGCAGCCGTTTTCCGGTACGTCGCGACAACGGTCAGGTTCGATGCGAGCGATGAGGGCGGATATCGCCTGATTCGGTGGCTGCGCTGTGGCCTCAGCGGCCGGTGCCCAAAGCGCGCTGCAGGAAGCGCAGGCTGACTGCCTGCAGCTCCTCATCATGCTGGACCGAGCGGTGATGGCCGCCCGGTACTTCGATCAGCCGGCTGCCCGGTGCGCGCGCGGCGACCGCCAGCTCGCGCGAGTGCTCGATGGGCACCTGCTCATCTCCCTGCGCATGCAGGAGCAGCACGGGGACTGAAAGCGCGCTCAGGACGGCCGGCAGCTCGACGGCGTCGAGCAGCGCGAGCAGCTGATCGCGGTCGGCCCGGAACGCGAAGGCCTCGCGCCGCAGTCCGCGGCGCAGCCCGCTCGCGCTCGCTGGGCAGATCGCCACCACGGCGCCCGCCTGCACCGGTTGAGCGGCGACGATGGCGAGAAAGCCGCCCATGCTCGAGCCACGGAGCGCGATCGGTGCCGCGGGAGCCAGCTCGGATCGCAGCAGGCCGGCCATCGCCGCCACGTCGGTGATCATGCGCCCGTCGAGCGCACCGGCTGACTCGCCGTGGCCACGCTGGTCGAAGACCAGCACCGCCAGCCCCGTCGCAATCGCCGCGCGGGCGAAGTCATGGTGGCTCTCCTTCTGGGAATCGGCCCCGTGCAGGACGATGACGCCGGCCTTCGGGGCCGTCCCGTCGCCGGGCAGCCACAGGCCGTAGGCGAGCCCGTCGTGGCGTCCGGTCCGGGCCGGACGGATCGGGTCGATCACGCGGGAGCGCCTCATCGTGTCCGCCACCCTATCTTTCTCGCCCATGGGTCCCCTCGCGCCACGCCGCAACCGCACCGTCGGCTGAACCGTGGGAGCGGACCCCGTCCACCCGACCGCCCACCCCCTCGCCGCGGTCCTGCCGCTCGGCACCACGGTCAACGCCCTCGGACACCTCGAGCTCGGCGGCTGCGATGCGGTGGATCTCGCCCGCGAGTTCGGCACTCCGGCCTACGTGGTCGTCGAGGACGACCTCCGCGCCCGCGCCCGCGCCTTCGTGGACGCAATCGCGGCCCGGCATGACGATTTCGACGTCCTCTTCGCCTCCAAGGCGTTCCCGTGCACGGCGGTCTACCGGACGCTGGCCCAAGCGGGTCTGGCCTGCGATGTGGCCTCCGGTGGCGAGCTGGCGCTCGCGCTGGCCGGCGGATTTGACGCCGCCCGCATCTACCTGCACGGCAACGCCAAGTCGGTCCGGGAGCTGCGGGAGGCGCTGACGGCGGGGGTCGGGCACATCGTGGTCGACTCGGTGGATGAGATCGAACGTCTCGAGCCGCTGGCCGCCGAGCTGCGTCCTGGGCAGGAGGTGCTCCTGCGCGTGACCCCCGATGTGGCCGGGGACACGCACGCCAAGATCTCCACCGGGCAAGCGGACTCGAAATTCGGCTTCTCGATCGGTCAGGCCCCCGCCGCGATCCGCCGGTTGCAGGCGAGCGGGTCGTTGGACCTCGTCGGTCTCCACTTCCACATCGGATCGCAGCTGTTCGCGCTCGAGCCGTTTCGGGCCGCGGTCCGGGCCATCGCCGGCCTGGGCGACTTCCGTGTCTACAACCTCGGCGGTGGGCTCGGCGCCGCCTACGTCGCCGGCCAGATCCCGCCCTCGCCCGAGGAGTACGTGGAGGTGATCGTCTCCGCGCTGCACGAGGAGATCGGTCCGGCCGGCGTCTGCTGCTCGAGCCGGGCGCGCCCTGGTGGCCAACAGCACCGTCACGCTGTACACGGTCCAGACCGTCAAACGCAACGTGTCGACCTGGGTCGCGGTTGACGGCGGGATGTCGGACAACCTGCGGCCGATGCTGTACGGCGCCCCCTACGAGGCGCTGATCGCCGATCGCCCGTGGGCTGCCGGTTCCGGGGAGAGCTGCCGGCTGGCCGGCAAGCATTGTGAGTCGGGGGACGTGATCATTGACGACGTGCGCCTGCCCGACCCCGCTCCCGGCGACGTGATCGTGACCCCGGCCACCGGCGCCTACGGCTACTCGATGGCCAACAACTACAACGGCGCGCTGCGCCCGCCGGTGATCCTCTGCCGTGACGGGGCGGCCCGTATCGCGGTCCGCCGCGAGACCTACGCTGACCTGACCAGCCGTGACGTGATCCGATGACGGCCTTCCGGGTCGGGGTGCTCGGCCACGGCACCGTCGGCGCGGCGTTCTGCGCGACGCTGCCCGCGCACGCGGCGCGGATCGAGCGGATGACCGGTCTGCGGCCAGAGCTCTCGGGCGTACTGACGCGCAGCCAGGGCTCGTTTGACGAGATCCTGGAGGGGTCAGACCTGATCGTCGAGCTGATCGGAGGCCTGGAACCCGCGCGGGAGTACCTGTTGGCCGCGATGCGCTCGGGCCGGCACGTGGTCACCGCCAACAAGCAGCTGCTGTCCCATCACGGTGAGGAGCTGTGGGATGCGGCCCGCGAGAACGGCGTACAGCTGCGGTTCGAGGGCGCGGTGGCCGGCGTCGTGCCGGTCATCCGCGTGCTGCAGGAGTCGCTGGCGGGCGCGCGGATCGACCGCGTCCACGGGATCGTCAACGGCACCACCAACTTCATCCTGTCCGAGATGGCGCGCACCGGAGCGGACTTCGCGTCGGCGCTCGCCGACGCCCAGCGCCTGGGGTTCGCCGAGGCCGACCCGTCCGATGATGTGGACGGACGGGACGCGGCCGCCAAGATGGCGATCATTGCCCGGCTGGCCTTCGATACCCCGGTTCACATCGATCAGGTTCGCTACGAGGGGATCGAGGCGATCCTGCCCGACGACCTCGAGTATGCACGCGATCTCGGGCTGGGGCTGAAGCTGATCGGGACCGCGGAGCGCGTCGGCGAGGACGGGATCTCGGTGCGCGTCTACCCGGCCTTCCTGTACCCCGGCCACCCACTGGCCTCGGTCAGCGGACCCTTCAATGCGGTCACCGTCGAATCGGAGGAGATCACCGAGATCACCATGTCCGGGCCCGGCGCGGGTGGCCCGCAGACCGCGTCGGCGGTGCTCGGAGATGTGATCAGCGCGATGATCCCGCCCGCCTCGACGCCGCCGGCGACCGAGCGCTTGAAGATCGTCACCGATGTCGTCTCCTCCTTCTACCTGTACCTCGAGGTCGCCGACGAGCCCGGGGTGCTCGCCGCGGTGGCCGAGGTCCTCGCCCTGCAGGGCGTCTCGGTCAAGTCCGTGGTCCAGAAGGGGCTGCGCGACCAGGCGCGGCTGGTGATGGTCGTGCACCCGGTGCTGGAGTCTTGCTTCGGGGTGGCCATGAACCTGATCGCCGGACTTGACATCATGCGGGCCGCCCCGCGGGCGATCCGCGTCATCGAGGAGGAGTTCGGCTAGTCAGACTAGGTCGGACGGAGAGGATCGCGCCACCCATGAGAGCCATGCAGATCACCGAACTGACCGGGCCCGCGACTGCGCTGGCGCCGGCCGACATCGCCGAACCGGCCGCCGACCACATGCTCACCCCGGGGAGCGGAGTGATCGTCGACGTCCATGCCGCCGGCGTCTCGTTCCCCGAGCTGCTGCAGACCCGCGGCGAGTATCAGATGAAGCCGACGCTGCCGTTCGTGCCCGGCAGCGAGGTCGGCGGGATCGTGCGCGCGGCGCCCGCTGATGCGGCAGTCAAGCCGGGGGACCGGGTGGCCGCGTTCTGCATGTTGGGCGGCTTCGCCGAGGTCGCGGTGGCGCCGGCGTACTTCACCTTCAAGCTCGCCGATGAGCTCAGCTTCGAGCAGGGAGCCGGGCTGGTGCTCAACTACCACACGGCCTACTTCTCGCTGGTCACGCGCGGGCGCCTGACCGAGGGTGAGACCGTGCTCGTGCATGGTGGCGCCGGCGGCGTCGGGACGGCGACGCTGCAGGTCGCCAAGGGCCTCGGGGCCAAGACGATCGCCGTCGTCTCCACTGACGAGAAGGAGGAGGTGGCCCGTCGGGCCGGGGCCGACCACGTCGTCCGCTCAGACGGGGACTGGAAGGCCGAGGCGACCGAGATCTCCGGCGGCGGGGTCGACATCGTGGTTGACCCGGTCGGGGGCGACCGCTTCACCGACAGCCTGCGCGCCCTGCGCGAGGGCGGGCGCGTCATCGTCGTCGGCTTCACCGCCGGCTCGATCCCCGAGGTGAAGGTCAACCGGCTGCTGCTCAAGAACACCGAGGTGATCGGGGCCGGGTGGGGCGGGTACGTGCTCCCCAAGCCCGCCGTGACGGTGGAGATCGGCCAGGCAATCGCCGCGCTGATCGCGTCCGGAGCCGTGCGGCCGGTGATCGGGGCGCGCTATCCGCTGGAGCGCGCCGGCGACGCGCTCACCCTGCTCGGCGAGCGTGGCGCGACGGGCAAGGTCGTGCTCGCGCTGAGCTGAAGGAACGGGCCGAGCGCCGGTCGCACTCGGCCGTCGTCCTGACGCCAGACCGGCGTGGGCGGCCACTCTGGCATGCTGCGAGCCCGATGCCCGGCCTGATCGAGCGCTTCCGTGCCCAGCTGCCGTTCGCCCCCGGGGACCCCGTGGTCTCGCTCGGCGAGGGCTCGACGCCGCTCGTCCATGCCCCACGGCTGTCCGAGCTCGTTGGGGCCGAGGTGTGGTGCAAGCTGGAGGGTCTGAATCCGACCGGCTCGTTCAAGGACCGGGGCATGACCTGCGCGGTCTCCGCGGCTGTGCGCGAGGGTGCCGAGACGATCATCTGCGCGTCAACCGGCAACACCGCCGCATCGGCCGCGGCCTACGCGGCGCGCGCCGGGGTGCGCTGTGCGGTGATCGTCCCCGAGGGCAAGATCGCCACCGGAAAGCTCGCCCAGGCGCTCATGCACGGTGCGCGGGTGATCGCGTTGCGCGGCAACTTCGACGCCGCCCTGCGGCTGGTGCGCGAGCTCTGCGAGCATCACCCGATCGCCTTGGTCAACTCGGTCAACGAGTTTCGCATCGAGGGTCAGAAGACGGCCTCCTTCGAGCTCGCCGAGGCGCTGGACTCGGAGCTCGACGCGCTCTGCATCCCGGTGGGCAACGCCGGCAACATCTCGGCCTACTGGCGCGGCTTCCAGGAGGTCGGGATGGCGCCGCGGATGCTCGGATTCCAGGCGGCCGGCGCCGCGCCGCTGGTCCTCGGCCACCCGGTTGAGCACCCGGAGACCGTGGCGAGCGCGATCCGGATCGGCAACCCGGCCCGGTGGGAGGAGGCGATGAACGCGATGACGGCCTCGGGTGGCAGCGTACGTGCGGTCACCGACGAGCAGATCCTCTCCGCCTACCGACTGCTGGCGGGCACCGAGGGGATCTTCTGCGAACCGGCCTCGGCCGCCGGCGTGGCCGGGCTGATCGCCCATGGGGCCGGCGACGCCCAGCGGGTGGCGTGCGTGCTGACCGGTCACGGGCTCAAGGATCCCCAGACCGCGCTCGCGCAGGCGGGCGCGGTCGTCCCGTGTGACCCCGACCGGGCGGCGATCGAGCGGGCCGTGCTGGCCGCCGGATGACTCATGCCGCCGACATTCAGGCAAGCCAGCCGGATGGCGGGCGGCGGTGGAGGGGAGGGGCGAGCGGGCAGCAAGCCCGCGGGCGATCGGAGGCGATCGGCATGAGCCTCTCCCGCCGGCGGCTGGTCCGGGTGCCGGCGTCCTCGGCCAACCTTGGCCCGGGCTTTGACGTCCTGGGGGCAGCGCTCGGTCTGCACCTTGAGCTCGAGGTGATCGAGACCGGACGCTTCGCGGTACAGACCGATCTCGAGCTTCCGTGCGACCGTTCCAATCTGGTCGTCCGGGCCTTCGAGCGGCTGCATCCCGCCGATGACTTCAGCTTCACGATCAGCTCGTCGATCCCCCTCAGCGGCGGCCTGGGCTCGAGCGCCGCCGCCACTCTGGCCGGCCTGATGGCCGCTGACCACCTGTTCGAGCTCGATGCAGACCTGCTCGCCCACGCCAGTGCGCTGGAGGGCCACTCCGACAATGCCGCCGCCGCTCTGGCCGGCGGCTTCGTGATCAGCGTTGGGGCCCGGATCCGACGCATCGAGGCGCCGATGGGCCTGGAGGCGGTCCTGGTCGTGCCCGATGAGCCGGTACGGACCCAGCAGGCGCGGGCGGCCCTGCCGGAACTGGTCCCGATGGCGGACGCGGTCCGCAACGTGGCCTGGGCTTCGCTGCTCACGCTCGGACTCGCCACCGGAGACTTTGAGGCGATCGCCGATGGCCTGCACGACGCGCTGCACCAGGCCTACCGCGCCCATCTCTTCCCCCGTTCGGCGGCGCTGATGGCGCGCGCGACCGAGCTCGGAGCGCTCGGCGCGACCGTGTCGGGGGCAGGGCCGACGATTCTCTTCTGGTGCCGCTACGAGCACACCGGGACGGTTCTGCAGGCGCTGTCGCGCGAGACGGCCGATTGGGCGACGGTGCTACGGGCAACCTTCGAGTCCCAGGGTGCCGACGTCAGCGAGCTCTAGACCACGGCTCTGAGCGGGGCGGCCGGCTCTGGCCGGGGTCGGTGTGACCCGGGGTCCGGGGGTCGGGGAGTGTGTCGGATAACCGCTGATCCTCAGATGTTTGTCGACCACCCCCCGTGGGCAGGCCGATCCGGGTAGCAAGGTCCTCCCGGGCCCGACCGCGGCCCCGCGAGCGCTAGGCGCTGGCGGAGGCGGCTTGTGAGCTCTGCAGCAACGGCGCGAGCCGCTTGCGAGCGGCCCTGAGCCCGAGCCGGCGCAGCAGCTCGTCGGCCACGAGCAGGTAATCGGCGCCGAGGTCGGGCCGGTAATCGAGGATCGAGACGCGCGCGCTCGGCCGACTCGGCGTAGGCGATCGAGGCCCGGATCGTCGTGTCGAGCAGCTTGTCGCCGAAGTGCTCGCGCAGGGAGTCGAACGCCTCACGGGAATGACGGGTGCGCATGTCGGCGATGTTGAGCACCACCCCCAGCCACTCGAGATCGGGGTTGAGGCTGTCCTTGGCCAGCTCAATGACCTGCAGCGCCTGCTCGACCCCCTGCAGCGCGAAATACTGAGCCTCGGCCGACAGCAGCGCGTAGTCGGAGGCGACGAGCGCGTTGACGGTCAGCAGCCCAAGCGCCGGCGGGCAGTCGATCAGCACCAGATCGTAGTCGGCCGACACCTCGCGAATGGCGCGCTTGAGCGTCAGCTCGCGGCCCATCTTGCCGCCCAGGGCGAGTTCGGCCTCGGCCAGTCCGAGGTTGGCGGGGATCACGCCGTTGTGGACGGCGGCGGCCGCCTTGACCCGGCCGGTGAGCACGTCACCGACGGTCGGATCTGCGTCGGGCGGGACGTCGAGGTAGTCCGACAGGTTGCCCTGCGGATCCAGGTCGACCGCGAGGACGGCCAGTCCGGCTCGCCGAAAGACGTCTGTGAGGGTGCGGACGGTGGTCGTCTTGCCCGTTCCGCCCTTCTGAGAAAGGACCGCGATGGTGCTCGGCATCGGCGCCGCACTATAGGCGAGCGGGAGGTGGGAGAGGTCGAGGCCGGGGGGTGGGCCGGTGGAGAGCGGGGGCGGAGCCGGGTTCAGTCGGCGACGGGCGAGCCGTCAGCGTGCGTCTCGCCACCAAAGCGCATTCCCGAGATCGCCGGAATGTCGACGAAATGAAGGTGATGGCGGCCGATCACGACCTCATCGCCATCGGCCAGCGTGCTCCACTCCACGCGCTCACCGTTGACGAACACGCCGTTGAGACTGCGGTCATCGAGCACCCGCAGACCGTCGGGCTGGCGCACGATGAGCGCGTGCCGGCGCGAGACGGTCGGGTCATCGAAGCGGATGTCGGCGGCGAGGCTCCGGCCGATCCGGGTCCACTCGCGCTCCAGCGTGTAGGCAACGACGTCCTCACCGACGCGGTAGGCCACGTACTGACCGGGCTCGTCGATTCCCGCTCGCAGTTCGGCCAGCCAGCTGTGGTCCTCCAGATCGGGCCCGAGATCGAGCACGGGCTGTTGGGAGGTGGTGAACAGGGATGAGCGGACGAACTCGGTCCCGCCGCAATTGGCGCAGGCGGGGAGCTCGTCGGCCGCATCCAGGGATACCGGCGCATCACATTCGGTGCAGCGAAACGTTCCGGTCCCCGCGACGCTTCCGGACATCCAAGCCTTCATCGTCCGTCTCCTCGCTGGGGTTCGCACCACCTCCCGGGTGAGCCACGGGAAGGCGGCGTCCGTTCGACCGTCCTAACACGATCATAGTGGGCAATCTCAAGGCCCGGCAACCGGGTTCGTTCAAATGTCCATCCGTGGGGATGACGCGCCGGACCGGGCCAGAGGGTCGTGGCCGTGCAGGATCCGCGGGCCGCGGGCCGAACTGAAGCTCAGTATGTCGGCGACTCTCCGGGACATGCTGGACCTCGAGCTGGCCCTACTGCGCCGCGGGCTCGACGAGCGGCTGGCCGGCTCTGAGCGATGCACCTGCTGTAACCGCACGCCGCTGGTCGGCGAGCGCGTCTACGTCTACGCGTCGGGCACGATCGCCTGCGAATTATGTCGCGAGCGCCAGCACGAGAACCCCGTGCGGACACGCACCGTGCATGGCCCGGAGTTCGGGCACACGATGCGGATCACGGATCAGCGCGCCGCCGCCTGAGCGTCGCGGGGGCGCGAGAGCGTTCGGTCCCTCCGGCGACCCGCTCCGCGCCTGACCAACGCCGCGACCGCCCAGCGCCTGAGGGCTCGCTGCACCTAAACTCACGCCGCGTGGACCCCTTCACCGTCTCGACCACGATCTCCAAGCCCCGCGAGGAGGTCTTCGAGTATCTGGCCGATATCGCCAACCACGCCGAATTCACCGACCACTACCTGGTGGATTGGCACCTCACCCGGGTCGATACCTACGGTGCCGGCGCCGGCGCCCGGTTTCGCATCAAGGCGCCGATGAACCGGTTCTCGTGGGCTGACGTGACGATCTCGGAGTTCCAGGCGCCGTTTCGGATCGTCGAGCGGGGCCGGGGTGGGAAGTACAACCGCATCCGGATGATCGGCGTCTACACGCTGTCGCCGGCGCCCGGGGGGAGCACGAAGGTCGAATATTCGCTCGAGACCGAGCCCTCGCAGCTCTCCGACAAGCTGATGGAGACGCTCGGCGGACGCTCGTGGAGTCGCCGCAAAGCAGCCAAGGCGATGCGCCGGCTGCGCTCGATCCTCGAGGAGAACCGGGGACGCGGCGAGCGCGCCTCGGTCGAGGCTCGATAATCTTCGCCGCCGTGGTCGCCGTCCGCCGTCTCAGCACCTTCGTCTGCACCGCCCTGATCGCGGTGGGCGTCGCCGCATGTGGCCAGGAGGCTCACCCTCGGGTCGCCGACGCCAACAACAACGGCGGCTACGTCGACGCCGGGCCGGTCACCTACCAGCTGCAGGTGTCGCGGGTCCTGAACCCGTACAGCAACGAGGATCGCCAGTACATCTCCGGGTTGCCGAGCGGCACGACGCTGCCCGGCGCCCAGCAGCAGTGGTATGGGGTGTTCCTGCGGGGTGAGAACCAGACCCATCAGCCGCAGACGACGACCGACAACTTCGTGGTCACCGACACCCAGGGCAACCACTACTACCCGCTCAAGCTCAGCTCCGCCAACCAGTACGCCTGGACCTCGGAGAGCCTCGCGCCGCTCCAGATCGAACCCAAGCCCGGCACCACGGCGAGCTTCGGGCCCACCCAAGGCGGGCTGCTGCTGTTCAAGATCGCCACCTCCGCTTACAGCAATCGGCCGCTGACGCTCGAGATCCTCGGCTCCGGCAACCAGCCGCTGGCCTCGATCTCGCTCGATCTGTGATCCGCCGGGCCCGGCCGGCCCTCGCTGTTCTCATTCTCTGCGCCCTCGCCATCGTGCCGGCGAGCGCCTCGGCGACCTGGAGCCGCCCGTTTGATCTGTCACCTCCGGGGACCCTCGATCGCCTGCCCGTGCAGCTCGCGATCAGCCCCGCGGGCGCCGCCACCGCAGCGTTCTCGACCACCGATGTCGACACGCCGGGCAGCGCCCAGGCATATGTGGTCACCCGCACCCCAAGGGGCGCGGTCGGAACGGTCCGGGCGCTCGCCGGGACCCAGGAGGTCCTCGCGGTGGCCGCCGGGGCCCACGGTCCGGAGTTGCTTGCCGGCTCCAGCCCGGCCGGGCTGGACTGTTGCAGCACGGTCACCGCCGGGCGCCTCGGGGGCGGTGCCGCCCTGACGGCGTCGCAGACCCTGGTCGGTGCTCTCACCGGGGCCGGCCAGGGCCGGTTGGTGATGCTCGCGCACGGTCGCATGCTCGCGGCCGTCGCCACCGAGGGCGGCGTGTGGGCGGCCGAGTCGGGCCCCGGCGGGCGGTTCGCCGCCACCCGCCGGCTCACCGGTCGCACCGAGTCCGCGCAGGCGCTGAGCGCCGCCGCGCTGGACGGCGAGAATGCCGTGCTGGCCTGGACGGCCGCGACCGGCCCGGCTGCATACGCCGACCCCCGAGCCATCTTCTACGCCCTGGCCAGCCACCGCAGTGCTCCGCGCGCGGCGCACACACTGCTGCGGGCGCCCGCCGGTCACCGCATCGACGAGTTGGTGGTCGCGGGCCGTGCCACGCGGGCCACGGCAGCCTGGATCGATGAGTCCTTCGATCGCCGCGGTGCCGACCGGACCCAGGTGCGTGCAGCCGACTTCGCCGCGCACCCGGGCGTCCGCGACTTTCCCGCCGGTGACGGGATCGCCGCGGGGTTATCACTGGCCGCGGACCCCGCCGGCGGTCAGGCGCTCGTGTACAAGACCTGCCGTGTCGACGGCGGCTGCACCGTCCGGGTGACCACGCGCAGTCCCGCGTCCGCGTTTCGGGCGGTGACGGCGCTGGGCCCGATCGACCCTGCACAGACGCCGGCGCTCAGCGTCGCACCGCGCGGCCGGGTGATCGTCGGCTGGATCGCCGGCGGACATCCCGTCGCCGCGGTCGGCTCCCTCGCCAACGGTCGTTTCGGAGCCGCGCGCAACCTGTCCCCGACGGTCTACGCCTATGACATGTCCGTGGCCGACGGGGCCCGCGGGGCGATCGCGGCCTGGACCCAGGGCACGCTGAACCCGAGCATCGTCGCGGCCTTCGACCGCTGAGACTCAGCCTCCGCCGAGCGCGGCAGCCAGCACATCGTGGATCGGCGGCGCCGCCGTCGCGCCACCGGCGCCCTGATTGGGGAACAGTGCCGCGGCCACATAGCGGGGGTGGCCAACGGGCGCGTAGCCGACGAACCACGCATCCGTGTTCTGGGCCCCGCTCTGCCCCGGCTGGGTCGTGTTCTTCAGCTCGGCGGTCCCGGTCTTCCCCGCCACCACGACACCGGGAATCTGAGCGGCGACACCGGTCCCGAACTGCACCACCGCCACCATCATCTGCTGCACCTCGCGGGCCACATGGCCGCTGACCACGCGGACAAACCGGGGACGCTGATGAGCCAGCAGGGTGGGGATCGGCCGCCGCCCGCCCATCGCGATCGTGGCGGCGACATCCGCCATCGTCAACGGCGTCGCCTGCACGAGACCTTGACCAATCGCCGAGGATCCCACGGCAAGGTCGTCACCGATCGTCGACGCAGTGGGGATCGTCGGCTCGGCTGTGCCCAGGATCGTAGACCGCTGGTTGAAGCCGAAGCGCTCGGCGATGGCCACCAGCCGCCGGGCCCCGAGCCGGGCCCCCAGCGGCGCGAACACCGAATTGCAGGACACGGCGAAGGCGTTGAGCAGCGTCCCGCCGCACGACTCGCCGCTCGCGTTCTGCAGCTGCACTCCGGACAGGGTGGTCGCGCTCTGGATCGGATAGACGGTTGACAGCTTGGTGATTCCCGCCTGGAGCGCGCCCGCGGCGGTGACGATCTTCATCGTCGAGCCAGGTGGCTGCAGCGCCGAGAAGGCGATTCCGGCCAGCGCCACCAGTGCGCCGGTGCGCGGGTTCATGACCGCGATGCCGGCGTAGTTGCCGCCCATCGCGGCCACGGCGGCCCGTTCGAGCGTCGGCGAGATGGTCGTGTGAACGGACGGGGCCTGGACGGCGCGAGCGCTGGCCAGCGTCCGGTGACCGGCCAGCAGGCGGCCACCCTGCCGGCCGATGAGCCGACTCTCGAAGATCCGTTCGAGACCGTCGAGACCGACCTGGGCGCCCGGCGGATATCCCCGCCCGACGTATGCGGCGGCGTCGCTGGCGGGGATCGGGCCGACCGTGCCGACGATCTGCCCGGCGACATCCGGGATCGGCGAACTGCGCGTCGGACCCTCGGCCAGAGGAGTGCCGTCACTGGCCAGCAGGGTGGCCCGCGGCGGCAGCACGACCGTCCGGTGCAGGCGCTCCTGCCCGAGCAGACCGGGGAACAGAAGCGTCGGCCCGAGGTGAATGCGCGCGTCGGAGCCGCTACCGCTCAGGGGCACGGTCAGGACCTCGGGCAGCGTGCCCCAGATCCGCGTACTGACGACCATGCGGACGCTGATCGCGGCGTTGCTGACGTCTCCGACCCGGACCGCTCGCAGCGATACGAGCGTGGCGGTCGCCTCCGCCCGGCCGACCTGAGCCGCGAACCGTGGCTCCGTCTCGGCGCGTTGGGAGGCACGATCAAGCAGCCCGTACATGCGCGGGAACTCCTGGTGAGACCAGGCGGCGACGTAGTCGCTGACCAGACGGCGCTCGTCCCCGCCGCCGCTGAGCGCGATGAACGCCCCGACGGCCACGGCCACCACCACCAGCGCGACGACCGGCAGGGCTCGAGTCAGGAGGCGTCGCCGCCGCTGTCTGCGGCGCAACGGTCGTGGCCGTGAGGCCACCAGCAGTCCGCCGTCTACCACCTCATCGTGAAACGGTAGAAGATGTCCGGCGGATCCGACGCGATCCTCCGTGCAGCCGAGTGTCGGCCCGCCGCCCGCAACTACCATCGAGGCGATGACGGGCATCGATTGGGTGATCGTCGGTTTCACCGTGGTGCTCGCCGGATACGGGTATCGGCAGGGCTTCCTGGTCGGGGCGCTGTCGCTGGTCGGCTTTGCCGTCGGCGCGTACATCGGGACGCGGATGGCGCCGCTCCTCCTGGACCAGGGCGCTCGCTCGCCGTATGCGCCGCTGCTGGGTCTGCTCGGAGCGATCCTCGCCGGCGGGGTCTTGGCCAGCGGCTTGGAGGGGCTGGGGTCCCGCGCTCGGGCGGCGCTGCCGATCCCGGGGCTGCGCGCCGTCGACGGCCTGCTGGGCGCGGGCCTGACCGCGTGCGTGGCCCTCGGCGTGGTGTGGATCATCGGCGCGGTTGCGCTGCAGGCCTCCTCGTCGGCGCCGCTGCGCGGCGAGCTGCAGCGGTCCGCGATCCTGACCGAGCTCGACGCGGTGTTGCCGCCCTCCGGTGCGATCCTCGACGCGCTGGCCCGCTTTGACCCTCAACCTGCCGTCCGCGGCCCGGCGGCGGACGTGCCCGCGCCGACTCGGGGTGTCCTGGCGCTCGCGGGAGTGCGCGGCGCCGCGCGGAGTGTGGTGCGGGTGACCGGCACGGCCTGCGGCTTGGGTGTGGAGGGCAGCGGCTGGGTGATCGGCCCCCGCGGCGCCGGCCTGATCGTCACCAACGCGCACGTGGTCGCCGGCGAACAGGACACCACGGTCCAGCCCGGCGGGCTGGGGCCGGCTCGCGCGGCGGCGGTGCTCGTCTTTGACGTGCACGACGACATCGCCGTGCTGCGCGTACCAGGCCTCACGCTGCCCGCTCTGCAGACGGCCGCACGCACCCGACCCGGCACTGCGGCGGCGATCCTCGGGTACCCCCTGGATGGCGCCTACCGAGCGCAACCGGCGCGACTTGGGCGCACGGCGACCACCTCGACCCAGAACGCGTACGGACAGGGCCATGTCCTGCGGGCGCTCACCGGTCTGCGCGGCGACGTCCAACCCGGCAACTCCGGCGGCCCGGTCGTCGATGGCCATGGCCGCGTGCTCGCCACCGTGTTCGCGGCCCTCACCGAGGCGGCGCATCCCGGTGGCGTCGCCGTGCCCAACTTGGTCGTCAGGCGCCAACTGGCGGTCGCGCGAGCGGCGACGGTTCCCGCAGGAACAGGCCACTGCGGAGGCTGAGCACACGACGGCGCCGTCATCGACGGCCCTGTCACCGTCGTGCCGACGCCATGGGGTGGGCGGCGGTCTGCGGCGCCGCCCACCCCTCAGGCGTTCGGTGCCCCCGGAAGCTCCTCGGCCATCTGCGATACCACGTCCAGCTCAAGCGCCCCCAAGAGCTGTGGATGGTGATGGGCGAGGTGCCGTTCGGCCGCGGCGAAGAGCTCCTGCCGGTTGCTGCCTGCGAATTGCGCCCCGCATTCGCAGTGAGCGATCTGGCTGGGCTGATCGTCAATGGCGGTCATGTGTGCTCGATGCTGCGGCCGATACCTCTCGTGGACCCCGGTCCCAACGTGTGACCCACGAGAGTTGTTATGTGGCCCCGGTGCCACGCCAGGAAGCGTGCGCCGAGCCCGTTGGCGATACGTTTCCGAAACGTTGCCGGATGCGGATCCACCGAATGCGCTCGCAGGAACCAGGATCCAGCTCTGTGGTCGTCTCTCGGTCGAGCTGGAGGGTCGTGAACGGGCCGCGAGTCTGCGGGGCCGTCAGGTCCCGCTGCTGCTCGCCTACCTCGTGCTCAATCGCAGCCGGTCGATTGGTCGCGAGGAGCTGATCGGCGCTCTATGGCCGGGCACGGCGCCCCGCTCCCAGGACGCCGCCCTGCGCACGCTGCTCTCGCGGTTGCGCTCCGCCCTCGGCGCCTCGGTTCTCTCTGGTCGTGACGAGCTGAGTCTGGAGCTGCCCGAACCGGTCTGGATCGACGTGGAGGCGGCAGCGGCGCACGTCCAGCACGCGCGCGCAGCTCTGGAGAGCCGTGACGCCCGCCAGGCCTGGGGACTGGCCCAGGTGCCGATCAACATCGCCAGCCGCGCGCTGCTGCCCGGCGTGCAGGTCGACTGGCTCGAGCCCTGGCGGCGCGAGCTCAACGATGTCCGGCTGCAGGCGCTTGAGGTCATCGGCCGGGCCGGTCTGGTCATGGGTGGGGGGCAGCTGGCCTCGGTCGAGCGCGCGGCGCGCAGCCTGATCGACGCCGAGCCCTACCGCGAGTCGGGCTACGTGCTGCTGATGGAGGCCTTCCACGAGCAGGGCAACATCGCCGAGGGACTGCGCGTCTTCGAGCGCCTGCGTGCGCTGCTGCGGGACGAGCTCGGGACCGCACCCTCGCCCGACGCGCTCGCCGCGCATCAGCGGCTCCTACACCCCGAGGGCCGCCGGGCCGGCGCGGAATCGATCGACGGCGTCCACGTGGATGTTCCGCTGCCCGTGGAGTTGGCCGCTCGCGCCGCGCTGGACATGGTCGGGCGTGAGGCCCTGCTGGGCGAGATCGCCGACTGGCTGGCGCGGGCCGGAGGCGACCGCTCAGAGCGTCTGCTGCTGCTCAGCGGCGAAGCCGGGGTGGGCAAGAGCCGTGTGCTCGCCGAGGTGGCGAGCCGGGCGCACGCCGCCGGTGCGGTGGTGCTGGCCGGTCGCGCCTCAGACGAGACGCTCGTCCCCTTCCAGCCTTTCCTGGCTGCGCTGGGCCACTACGTCGAGTCGATCAGCTCCTCCGAGCTGCAGGAGGTCGCTCGCCGTTACGGTCCCGAGCTGGCTCGCTTGATTCCGGAGCTCCGCCGGCGCCTGCCCGAGCTCCCATCGGCCGGATCTGAGGACTCGGAGACCGAGCGCTACCGCCTGTTCGAGGGGGTGGTCGAGCTGTTGGGCGACGTGGCAGACCGTGCTCCCGTGCTGCTCGTCCTCGATGACCTGCACTGGGCCGACCGGCCGAGCTTGATGTTGCTGCGCCACATTGCGCGCGTACCGCGGATGGCGCCGGTGTCGGTACTCGGTGCCTTTCGGGGGACCGAGCGCGATCACGAGGGCTTCGCCGCGGCGCTCGGAAGCCTCCGCGACGAGCGGCTCGTCCGCCTGCGCGAGGTGTCGGGGCTGAGCCGCAGCGAGGCGACGCGGCTGGTCAGTGCGCGGGCCCGGGCGCTGCCCTCCTCGGCCTTCACCCAGGCGCTCTACGAGGAGACCGAGGGCAACCCGTTCTTCATCGAGGAGATCGTGCGCCATCTCGCCGACTCCGGGGTGGAGGCCGCGACCGCCGGGGCGCACGAACTGCGAGCGATCGGGCTCCCCGACGACGTCCAGCAGGTGCTCACACGCCGGCTCACCCGCTTGGGCCAGGGTGCCCTGGAGACGCTGAGGGTGGCAGCGGTGATCGGTCGCGAGTTCGATGCCGGCCTGCTCGAGCGCGTCTTGGATCTCGATGAGGAGCGCTTCTTCGCTGCCCTCGAGGAGGCTCAGGGGGCGGGACTGATCGCCGAGCGACCGTCCGTGCCGGAGGGGTACGCGTTCGCCCACGCGCTGGTGCGCGAGACGCTCTACGGCGCGATGTCGACCGCGCGACGCGCTCGACTGCACCGCCGGGTGGGGCTGGCGCTGGAGGCGACCGATCCGGAGCGCCACACCGGGGCTCTGGCGCATCACTTCACGCGGGCCGCGCAATCGGAGGATGCCGAGCAGGCGATCCGCTATGCCCTGGCGGCGGCCGAGCAGGCCGGCGAGATGCTCGCTCACGACCAAGGCGCCGAGCATCTTCAGAGTGCGCTCGCGGTCCTCGAGCGCTTCGCTCCCGATGCGCGCGACAGGCGTTTGCGTCTCCTGCTCGAACTCGGCGAGGCCTGGATCCGGAGCGGCGAGCGGCCGCGCGCCTGGGGAGTGTTTCGTGAAGCCGCCACGGTGGCGGCGGAGCTGGGCGACGCCGACAGCCTGGCGCGCGCGGCGATCGGCGCCTCACAGCGGTACGTGCTGCCGCCGGGGATCGTCGACGAGGATCTGATTGCGCTGCTTCACCGGGCGCTGGAGAGCTTCCCGGCCGCGCCGTCGGTGATCCGCGTGCAGCTGCTGTTCTGTCTGTGCTCGGCCCTGTACTTCTCCGATCGCCGCGACGAGATGCGGCGGCTGAGCGCCGAGGCAACCGTCATCGCCGCCGAACTCGGGGACTCACGGGCGCTCGCGCTCGCGTCGGCGGCTCGCCGGCGCGCCTACTGGGGCCCCGGGCATCTCGAGCGTCGTCTGGCCGACTCGACTCAGCTCCTCCGTTCGGCCCTGCGGATCGGCGATCGCGAGCTCGTCCTCCAGGGGCATTCGTGGCTGGTCGTCGATCTGCTGGAGACCGGTGACCGAGCGGCCGTGGAGACCCAGATCGAAGCTTTCACGATCGTCGCCCAGGACCTGCGCCAGCCGTTGTTCGCCTGGCAGATCACCGTCTGGCAGGCGATGCGAGCGCTGCTCGCCGGTGATCTGGCCGCGGCTGAGCGGCTGGCCGGCGAGGGCCTGTCCTCGGGGATCCGGCCCGAAAGCGTGACCGCGTCGCAGTACTACGCGATCCAGATGCTCGGCGTGCGCCGCGAGCAGGCCCGGATGGCCGAGCTCGAGACCGCCACCCGCGTGCTCGTGGCGCAGGCCCCCGCGCGTCCGGCCTGGCGTGCGGCCCTCGCGATGCTGCTATGCGAGACGGGCCGCAGCGATGAGGCGGCGGACGAGCTCGGTCGGCTCGCGGCTCATGATTTCTCCGATATCCCGCTCGACGGTGACTGGCTGATCACGGTCACCCTGATCTCGGACGCGATCTTCGCGCTGGGAGACGCCGCCCGCGCTCGTTCCGTATACGGGCTGCTGCTCCGTTACCGGTCAAGTCAGGTGGTGATCGGTCTGGCGGCGGTCTGTCTGGGCTCCACGGCGCGCTATCTCGGGCGCCTGGGCCTGACCATGGGCGAACGCGACGTCGCCCGCTCGCATCTGGCCTTCGCGTTGGACGCCAACCAGGCACTCCGAGCGCCCCCGCTCGTCGCTCACACTCAGCTGGACTGCGCCCTGGTCGCAGAGCGATCGTCGCAGGCGCGCTCGCTCATCACCGCCGCCGCCGCGACGGCGCGGCAGCTCGAGCTCCCCGCGCTGGCGCAGCGTGCGGCGCACGCGTGGGGCGGCTGAGCCCGGTCCGGGACGGACGGCCGGCGCCCGGCAGGGCTTGCCGGGGCCGCTACCCTGCCCGAGCATGGCCAAGACACTGGTGATCGCCGAGAAGCCGTCCGTCGGGCGCGACCTGACGCGGGTGCTTCCGGGCGCCTTCACCAAGAGCGAGGGGTACCTCGAGGGCCCCGAGCACGTCGTCACCTGGGCTGTCGGACATCTCGTCCAACTTGCGGATCCCGACGAATACGGGGCGCAGTACAAGAAATGGCGGATGGCCGACCTGCCGATCGTCCCTGACGAGTTCAAGCTCGTGGTCCGCGACGAGCGCTCCAAGAAGCAGATGAACGTGGTCAAGCGGATGCTCGGCCGCGATGACGTCGAGACGGTGGTCAACGCGTGTGACGCCGGCCGCGAGGGCGAACTGATCTTCGCCTACCTGTACGAGAAGGCCGGGTCCAAGAAGCCCGTCCAGCGGTTGTGGCTGAATTCGATGACCAAGCGAGCGATCGAGACTGCCTTCTCGGAGTTGCGGCCCAGCTCGGAGTTCGCCACGCTCGAGCAGGCCGCCCGGTCACGCTCGGAAGCTGACTGGATCGTGGGCATGAATGCCACCCGGGCGGCGACCATCCGCCTGCGGTCCTCCTTCGATGGCGCCGTCTCGCTCGGGCGTGTGCAGACGCCGACGTTGGCCATCCTCGCCCGCCGCGAGGAGGAGATCCGGGCCTTCACCCCCGAGCCCTACTGGCTCGTCGACGCGAGCTTCGACACCGTCCAGAACGGCCCGCGAGCCTACGAGGGTCGCTACTACGCCGGCGCCAACCCGCGGATGAAGACCGCTGAGGAGGCCAAGGCGGTCGTCGCGGCCTGCCAGGACGGCCTGGGCGTGATCACCAAGCTCGAGAAGTCCGAGCGGCGCGAGCGCGCGCCCCTGCTCTATGACCTGACGTCGCTGCAGCGTGAGGCCAACAGCCGCCACGGCTTCTCGGCGCGCCGCACGCTCGCCGCCGCCCAGCGGCTCTATGAGGAGCATAAGGCGCTCACCTACCCGCGGACCAACTCCCGGTACCTGACCGGCGACATGGTCGCCGAGATCAAGCCGATCGCCGCGCTGGTCGGCAAGCGGCCCGAGTACTCCGAGGGCGCCCGGTACGTGTGCGGACTCGATGTGCTGCCGCTCGGGCGCGTGGTGGACGACGCCAAGGTGACCGACCACCACGCGATCATCCCCACCAACGCCGAGAACCACCCGGTCGACAAGTTCAACGACGATGATCGCCGCATCTACGACCTCGTCGTCCGGCGTTTCCTCGCCGTGTTCCATCCCGAGGCGGTGTTCGAGAACACCCGCATCGAGACGACCGTCGCCGCACACATCTTCCGCACCCGCGGCAAGCTGATGCTCGTGCCCGGCTGGCGTGGGGTCTACGGCGAGGTGGCGGGCGCAGACGCCGACGGCTCCGAGGATGACGAGGGCCGCGATCAGCAGCTCCCCAAGCTCGAGCGCGACGAGGCGGTCAACGTGACCGAGGTCGGCTCCGAGGAGAAGGAGACCAAGCCGCCGCGCCGCTACACCGAGGGCGCGCTGCTGGCCGCGATGGAGACCGCCGGCAAGCTCGTCGACGAGGAGGAGCTGCGGGAGGCGATGAAGGACTCCGGGATGGGGACTCCGGCCACCCGCGCGGCGATCATCGAGCGCCTGCTGCAGGTCGGCTACATCGAACGCGACGCCCGCGCGCTGGTCGTCACCGAGAAGGGCCTGAACGTGATCCGGCTGCTCGACGGGCACCCGCTCACCTCCCCGGGTCTGACCGGGGACTGGGAGAGCCGCCTGGCCAAGATCGAGACCGGCCAGGATTCGCGCGGTGCCTTCATGGGCGACATCGTCAAGTTCACCGACGAAACGGTCCACGAGCTCGACGCCAAGCTCAAGGACGTGCGCATCCCGCGCGCCAATCTCGGCCCGTGCCCGGTCTGCGGCCGTGACATCCGCGAGAACCGCAAGGGCTATTCGTGCTGGAGCCGCGAGGATCCGGGCTGCGGCTTCGTGATCTGGAAGTCCAAGACGGGCAAGCAGCTGCCGGTCGCGATCGCCAAGGAGCTGATCAAGACCGGGCGCACCGAGCGACCCGTGACCGGTTTCAAGGGACGCTCGGGCAAGAGCTTCCGCGCTCGCCTGGCGCTGCAGCAGAGCGAGGAAGGCCGCTGGCGGGTCGAGTTCGACGAGACATGGGCTCGCGACGGGTTCAAGCCTCCGGAGGCCGAAGAAGCCACTGCGGACCCTGGCGCGGGCGATGGCACAGCTCAGGCCGAGGGTGCAGCGCAGAGCGCCGCCCCCGAAGCCGCCTGATCGCCCCTCGTTTCCCCGGCGGTCTGACCGGCGCCGCCGCCCGCACGGCCGCGGTTCACGCGAGCCGTCGTCGGCCCGCGCCACCATGGAGTCGTGCCGCTCACGCTCGTCATCGGCCCGGCCAACTCCGCCAAGGCGGGGGAGGTGCTGGGCGCCTACGCCGCCCAGGCGCCGCGTGGCGCGGTGCTCGTCGTGCCGACGGCCAGTGATGTCCGCCATTACGAACGGGAGCTGGCCGACACCGGCCTGGTCTTCGCGACGGTCCTGACGTTCACGGGCCTGATGCGTGAGATCGGCGCCCGTGCCGGCTGGCACGCGCGGGCGCTGAGTGGCCACCAGCGTGGCGCGATCCTGCGGAGCGCGCTCGCCACTGGCCGGCTGCCCGGTGCGCGTGGGGTGGAAACGGCGTCCACCCCGGGCCTGCGGCGCGCCGCCGGTGACCTGATCGCCGAGCTGACACGGAACATGATCACCCCGTCGCGGTTCGCCGCCGCGCTGCGAACCTGGACCGCCGAGCTGCCGAGCCGGCGGGCCGACGCCGATGCGCTCGCAGGGCTCGTCCTGCGCTACGCGCGAGAGCTTGAGCGCGCCGGGTGGGTCGATCGCGAGCGCTATGCCTGGGGCGCGCTGGATGCGCTGCGCGCGGCCCCGGATCGGTGGGGGCGGGACGCGGTCTTCTTCTATGGGTTCGACGACCTCACGCTGCTGGAGCGTGATGCCGTCGAGACCCTGGACCGGATCGCCGGCGCCCCGGTCACCGTGTCGCTCACCTACGAGGCGGGGCACCCCGCACTGGCCGCCCGCGCCCAGGCCGTGCAGGAACTACGCCCGCTGGCCCAGGACGTGATCGAGCTGCCGCCGGTTGACGAGCACTACGCGCCGCCCGCTCGCGACGCCCTGCACGCGCTCGAGCGCGGTCTGTTTGATCCGGAGGCTGTCAGCTCGGATCCCGGGGACGCGGTCGTCCTGCTCGAGGCGGGCGGTGCCCGCGCAGAGGCGGAGCTGATCGCGGGCCGCGTGCTCGCGCTCGTGCAGGACGGCTTCGCTCCGGCCGAGATCGCCGTCGTGCGTCGCTCACTGCGTCTCTCGGCGGCCCTGCTCGAGCGCGTGCTGGACGAGTACGGGGTGAGCGCCGTGTGGGGGGGCGAGACTGCGTTTGCGCACACGCCACTCGGTCATGCGCTGCGCGGGGCCGCCCGCTGCGCGTGGCCGCCATCGGGGCGCGCCGCGGCAGCGGATCTGCTGGCCTACCTCCGCGCACCCGGCCGGATCAGCGAGCCCGAGACCGTGGACCGGGTCGAGCTCGCCCTCGCCCAGCGCGGCGAGCGAGGAGCCGACGCCGCCCGCCGCTGGCTCGGGACCCCGCTGCCCGAGCTCGACGCGCTCGTGGCCGCCCCGGATGCCGGCGCAGCCCTGCTCACGCTTGCCGCCGATCTGCATGCCGCTCCGCACAGAGGGCGGGCGCCCGTGCTGGACGGCGGCGAGACGCTCGACGCACGAGCGTTGGCCGCGCTCGCCCGCCTGCTGTCGGATCTGGCCGCGCTCGGGGTCACGCGGTCGGGGCCGGAACTGCTCGAGTTGCTCGACGAGCTGACGGTGCCGGGAGCGCCGGAGCGCAGCGGGGCGGTGACGCTCGCCGAGCCGATGGAGATCCGGGCCCGGCGATTTCGGGTCGTTTTCGTATCCGGATTGCAGGAGGGAGCGTTCCCGCTGCCCGCGCGGGCCGAGACGTTCCTGTCTGAGCGGGACCGCCGCGAGCTCGCGGCAAGCACCGGGCTGCGCTTGCCGTTGGCGGGCGACGCGCTCGACCGCGAGCGCTATCTGCTCTACGCGGCGGTCTCGCGCGCGACCGAGCAGGTCGTGCTCAGCTACTGCAGCTCCGACGAGGAGGGCAACCTCGCCCTACCGTCGCCGTTCGTTGCCGATCTGCGCGAGCTGCTCGGCGAGGCGTGGTTCGCGCGGCGCGCGCGGAGACTGCTCTCCGACGTGGTGTGGCCGGCCGTCGCCGCTCCCACCGAGCGCGAGCGCCGGCGCGCCGAGTCGGCGGCGCTCTCACCGGCGGCCGGCGAGCCCCCCGATGCGCGGCGTCGACTCGGACGGCACGCGCTGGGCCGCGTGCGCCACACCGAGATCGTCTCGGCGGGAGCGCTGGAGGCCTACGGCGACTGCCCAGTCAAATGGCTCGTCGAGCGTGAGCTCGATCCCACCGCCCTGGAGCTCGAGCCTGAGCCGATCACCCGTGGGAATCTGATCCACGCCGTGCTCGAGGCGCTGCTCGCCGAGCTTGACGGTCCGCTCGACGGCGCCTCGCTGGCCGCCGCCGAGGCCGCCCTGGACCGACACGTGCGGGAGTTTGCGGCCGGCCCGGGAGTGGGCCTCGGCGCCGGTCAGCCCGATGTCGTGCGCGCCGGGCTGCTGCGTGGGATCCGGGCCGATCTGCTGCGCTACCTGCGCCACGAGGCCGGGCGAGGGGCGGGATGGCACCGCTACGGCCTCGAGCTGCGGTTCGGGTTCGACGCCGACGAGGGCCGTGGGTCGCTGCCTGCGCTGGAGCTCGGCGGGGTGCGCGTGCGCGGGATGATCGACCGCGTCGACGTGGATCCGTCGGGCCACGCTCTGATCACTGACTACAAGAGCGGCGCTGCCCGATCCGAGCAGCCCGCAGCGCGCTGGAATGTTGACCGCCGCCTCCAGGTCGCTCTGTACCTGCTCGTCGTGCGCGAGCTGACCGCGCTTGATCCGGTCGCCGGCTTCTATCAGCCGCTGCGGGGCGACGACCTGCGCGCGCGCGGCATGTACGTGGACGGGACGGCGCTGGGAACCGCGGCGCATCCGCGAGACCGCCGCTCGGCCCAGGAATTCTCCGATGAACTCGACGATGCCGCCCAGCGGGCGGCCGCGCTGGCGGGGGCGCTGCGAGCGGGCGTGATCACCCCGTGTCCGGAGAACTGCTCGCGCGATGGATGCGCTCACCCTGGGATCTGCCGCAGCCAATGACCGCTCCGCCCGCCTGGACGTCCGAGCAGCGCACGGCGATCGAACGCCGCGCGGGACCGCTGTTGGTCGACGCCGCGGCTGGGAGCGGCAAGACCTCGGTCCTCGTCGAGCGGTTTGTCGCTCACGTGCTCGAGGACGGGATCGAGGTCGGCGCGATCCTCGCGATCACCTTCACCGAGAAGGCGGCGGCCGAGCTGCGCGACCGGATCAGGTCCCGTCTGCGCGACCGCGGCGCGCTGGAGGCGGCCCGAGCCACCGAGGGTGCATGGATCTCGACCATCCACGGTTTCTGTGCCCGCATGCTGCGCGCCGGGGCGCTGGCCGCCGGCCTGGACCCGGCGTTCTCGGTGCTGGACTCTGATCAGTCCGAGCCGCTGGCCGACTCCGCTTTCGAGGCTGCGCTGCGCGACCTCGGCCGCGCCGAGCCCACGGCCGTGGATCTGGTCTCGGACTTCGGGGCCGGCTCCCTGCGTAGCGCGATTCGCAGCGTGCACGCCCAGCTGCGCTCGCGGGGGCAGCGTCATCCCCGTCTGCCCGCGGCACCGCGGCCTCCCGGGCCCGAGACGCGGGTCGAGCTCGCTGACGCCGCTCACGCGCTCGCGCTCGAGCTCGGAGCGATAGACGAGCCTGGCGCTCGGGTGGTCGAGGCGCTCAGTCGTGTCGAGCGTTGCCTGACCATGCTTGACGGGTCCGGGGACGATCCGTGGGCCGCCGAGCTGGACGCGCTGAAACTGCCCAGCAACGGCCCGGTCCTGTCCACGGACGCGTGCGTGGCCTACCGGGAGACCCTGGCGGCTCATCAGGCCGCCTGCGCGACCCGCGCGGCGATCCCCGTACGGGCTCTGCTGGACCGGTTGCTGGCCGGCTTCGGCGAACGCTACGAGCAGGCCAAGCGAGAGGTCTCGGGGGTGGACTTCGCCGATCTCGAGCTGCTCGGGCGCGACCTGCTGCGTGACCACGTGCAGATCCGCGGCCAGTACGCCGAGCGTTTCAAGCGGATCATGGTCGACGAGCTTCAGGACACCAACCGTGTGCAGCTCGAGCTGATCGAGTCGATCGCCCGGGACAACCTCTTCACCGTGGGCGACGCCCAGCAGTCGATCTACCGCTTCCGTCACGCCGAGGTCAGCCTGTTCGAGGAGCGGGGCACGCGGCTGGCCGTGAGCGGCCTGCGCGCCACCCTGGCCACCAACTTCCGCTCGCGCCCGGAGATCCTGACCGCACTCAACGCCGCTTTCGCTGGCGAACTGGGTGAGCGCTTCCGGCCGCTGACCGCGGGGCGCCCCGCCAACGGCGCCGGGCCGGCCATCGCCGCCGAACCCACAGCCGGAGGCGCCACTTCGGCTGCCGTCGCCGACCCTCGTGTCGAGCTGCTGCTCGTCGACAAGGGGGCTGACTGGGAGCTCGAGGGGCTGGCAGCCCCCTGGCGTCTGGCCGAGGCCGAGGCGCTGGCGGCCCGGATCGGGCGGCTTGTGGCGGCCGGCACCCGGCCCGGGGACGTCGTCGTTCTAATGCGGGCGACGACTGACATGCGCGCCTATGAGCGCGCCCTGGAGCGTCACGGTCTGCCCGTCTACGTGATCGGCGGGCGCGGCTACTGGTCCCATCCCCAGGTGCTCGACCTGCTCGCCTATCTGCGGGTGCTCGCCAATCCCCGCGACGAGGAGGCGCTGCACACAGTGCTCGCCTCGCCGCTGGTCGGGGCGTCGACTGACGCACTTGTCGTCCTGGCCGGGACCGCTCGCGAGCGCGGCAGCGACGTGTGGGCGGTGTTGCGCGACAGCGCCCGCGCGATCGATGGTCTGTCGGAAGCTGATCGTGACGCGCTGGGTGTCGCTGCGGCCTGGATCCCTGGTGAGCGCATCCGCGCTCAGCGGGGCGGCATCGACACGCTGGTGAACCGCGCTCTCGTCCAGACCGGATACGACCTCGCGATGTTGGCGATGCCGGGTGGCCCGCGCCGGCTGGCCAACGTCCGCAAGCTGATGCGCCTCGGCCGCGAACACGAAGCCGATCATGGTCCTGATCTGCGCGGTTTCCTGCGCATCGCCGCGGAGCGGGCGGCGGGCCGCGCAGGGAGCTCGCGTGAAGCCGAGGCGCCGATCGAGGGCGAAGGATTGGACGCCGTGCGGATGATGACCATCCACCGAGCCAAGGGGCTGGAGTTTCCGGTCGTCTGCGTTGCGGATCTGGGCCGCTCGGTGCGACCGCCGTTCGAGCTCGTTCGCGTCTCGGCCGACGGCCGCCTCGGACTGCGCCTGAGTCGCTCCGGGGCTCCCGGCCGGGTTTCCGCGCTGGATTTTGACGAGCTCGGTCGCGAGGAGCGCGAGGCCGAGGAGGCCGAGGAGCGGCGGCTGTTCTACGTGGCCATGACGCGAGCCCGCGAGCGCCTGGTGCTCAGTGGCGCAACCCGCTTCGAGGGCTGGGCGGCCAACGGCTCAAAGGGGGGCGGCTCCGTGGCCTGGATCGCCCCCGCCTTCGTCCCCGAGCTCGGCGCGCGGATCGCCGCGGGTGGGGGAGACGTGACCGTCGGCGACGCTGTCGTCCGGCTGGTCCTGGCCGAGAAGCCCGAGGTGCCGGCTCCCGCCCCCGAGCCCGGGGTCGCGGCACCGCCCGCGCCCGCGATCGCGCCGTCGCGTCCCGCGGCTGCGCCCCCGTCGGCCGCCGGGGCGTCCCCCGTGAGCCGACTGAGCTACTCGGCCCTGGGGGCCTATGTCCGCTGCGGGTACCGCTTCTATGCCGAACGGGTTCTCGGGCTTCCCTCCGAGGACGTGCTCGGGCGTGCCTCAGAGCACGGGCTGGACGGCACGGCCGCCGCCGACCCCGAGCCCGATGGGCCCGGCGAGGAGTCCAATCCGGCCGCGCGCCGGGGCGCCGCCGATCGCGGGGTGCTCGTGCACGCGCTGCTCCAGGGCCTGTCATTCCGCCGCCCGGTGACCCCGGACTCGGCGGCGGTCCGCGAGCTGGCGCGGCGGGTCGGGCTGGACGCACTCCCCGGCGAGGCCGAGATCGAGGAGCTGCGTGCGCTGGTGGCCGCGTTTGCCGCCAGTGACCTGCGCGATCGTCTCAGTCGGGCCACCACTGCGCGGCGTGAGGAGCGCTTCGCGTTCCCGCTCAGCGATGGTGTGCTGATGACCGGGGCGGTCGACGTGCTGGCCCGCGAGCGCTCGGGTTGCCTGCTCGTGGTCGACTACAAGTCCGATCGGCTCGGCGCCGGGGAGCCGGCCGGCGTCGTCGAGCGTCGCTACGCGACCCAGCGCCTCGTCTACGCCCTGGCCGGGCTGCATACCGGTGCGCGCACGGTCGAGGTCGTCCACTGCTTCCTGGAGCGGTCCGAGTCGCCGGTCGCCGCCCGCTATGAGCTCGAGGACCGTCCCACGCTGCAGACCGAGCTGCAGTGTCTGGCGCGCGGAGTGATGCAGGGGACGTTTCGCGTCACCGATCTGCCGCACCGTGGCGTCTGTGCCGGATGTCCGGCCGAGGGTCGGCTCTGCTCCTGGCCGGTGGAGATGACCCGCCGCATCGCTCCCGACCGGCTGTTCTGACTGCGCTCGGCTCGGCCGGCCCCGGGGCCACCGTGTCGGTCAGGCGCCCGCGTTCGGGTCGCTGGCCGGGTTCTCGAAGCCTTCGGGCAGGGGGGCGGACTCGGCGCGCTCGCCGGGCGCCGGCCCCGGGGCCACCGCGTAGGGCGGGTTGGCCGGGTCCACCGGCTCCTTGAGATCGGGGTGGAAGGTCACGTCGACGGTCTGCTTGTCGTCGCGTTCCTGCACCTTGGCCAGCGCGGCGCGGACCCGGCGGTCGGCCGGGGTGGGGGGGTCGAGGATGCTGCGCGGCCACAGCTGTCGGGTCAGCACCGTGTTGATCTCGGCCGAGTAGACGACCACGCGCGCGCCCAGGTACAGCCAGACGAGCAGTCCGATCACGGCGCCGAAGGCGCCGTAGGTCTGGTTGGCGCCCTTGAGCACGTGCCCGATGTAGATCCCGCCCAGCAGCTGCACGATCTCCCACAGCACGGCGGCCATGACGATCCCCGGGCGCAGCTCGCGGGTGGTGATCGCATCGTCGGTCAGCAGGCGGAAGACGGCAAAGAACAGCACGAGGTTGAGGACGAGGCCGACGAGCACCCCGGCGATGAACAGCAGGACACCCCCGAACCCCCCGGCCACCAGGCCCGTGACCACCGTCGAGACGACCTGCAGCAGCCCGAACACGACCAGCAGCTTGAGCCCGCGGACCCGCGAGCTGAGGAAGTTCGGGCGGCCCTTGAACGGGACCGCGTAGACGGTGTTGAACGCGTTCTGGGCCGCCATCGTGATTCCCAGGCCCGAGAGCACCGAGCCGACGATGCCGATCACCAGCCCGATGCCGCTTCCGCGCAGCGAGTGGCTGCCCTGGCCGAGCTTGGTACCGATGATCGGGAACTGCTTGAGCGCCGAGTTGAGAATCGCCTGTCGCGCGTGGGCGTCGCCCTGGAGCACGAAGCCGAGGATGGTGACGAACAGCAGCAGCAGCGGAAACAGTGCGAAGAAACCGAAGTAGGCGATCAGCGCCGCTTCGTTGCCCGCCTGATCATCCGAGAACTTCTTGAGCACTGCGACCGCGATCCCGGCCGGCTTGTGGCGGCGCTGGAAGCGGTCAAACCGGCGTACCGGACTCAGGACGTCCATGATCGCTACCTGCTACCCGCGATCGGGTCGGGCCACGCCGGTCAGGCCGGCGCGAGCGCCGCGATGGCCGCGGTGGCCACCGGACGGCGGGCGTGGAGCATGACCGTCGCCGAGCGCGACGGGCTGAAGGTGATGCTCCGCCGCCGGGCGGTCTCGCCGCGGGGACCAGCGGGCGACAGCTCATAGCGCTGCAGCACGGCGCGCAACGCGATCCGCATCTCCTCCAGCGCGAAGCTCGCCCCGAGGCAACGCCGGCGGCCGCCGCCGAAGGGCAACCACGTGTAGGTCCCCGGCGTCACGCCGAGGAAGCGATCGGGCCGGAAGGCCTGCGGCTCGGGGTAGATGCTGGGATCGTGGTGCACGAGATACGCGCTGGCCAGCAGGACGATGCCGGCCGGATAGCGCACCCCGTTGATCTCGACCTCGCGCTTGGTCAGCCTCGGTTCGGCGTTGGGCAGCACCGGGCGCAGGCGCAGGATCTCGGTGATCGTCGCGTTGAGGTACTCATCGGACTCGCCGGCGTCGACTTCCGCGCACAGCCGTGTCCGCACCTCGGGCTCGCGTGACAGCCGCTCGAGCGCCCAGGCCAGCTGCGAGGCGGTGGTCTCGTGGCCGGCGACGAGTGCCGTCATCAGCTCGTCACGCAGCTCCCGGGGCGACATCTCGCTGCCGTCCTCGTGGCGGGCCGCGAGCAGAGTCGAGAAGATGTCCTCGCCGTTGGGCTCGGCACCATGCTCGGCCGCCGGTTCACTCGCAGCGGCGGCCCGACGCTCGGTGATCATCTCGAGGATCAGCGCGTCGGTGTCGGCCATCAGGGTGTTGAAGCGGCGCTGCGTCCGGGTCCAACCCAGCCACCGCTGCAGCGGTGGCAGCACCGACAGCGGGCTCTCCGAGAAAGCCAGCACCTCGCCGAGCAGTTCGCGCAGCCGGGTGAGGGTCGGTCCCCGCTCGAGCCCGAAGACCGCGCGGAGGATGATCTCGAGCGTCAGTGCCTGCAGCCGCGGATGCAGGGCGACCGCCTCTCCGGCCGGCCAGGACTCCACCTCGCGCTCGCAGATCTCGGCCATCATCCCGCGCAGGCGCTGCATCCGCTCGCCGTGAAAGGCGGGCAGGAGCAGCCGGCGCTGGGCGAGGTGGATGTCCTCGTCGAGCAGGATCACCGAGTTGCGCCCCACGATCGGAGCCAGGATCGACGCGCCCTCACCGGGATGCACGGCGTCGGCAGGGGCGGTGAACAACGCCTTGATGTCGGCCGGATCCGACAGGATCACGAACGGCGGCTGGAAGGGGAGCTGAACCGTCACCCGGGAGCCGTAGCGGCGCAGACGCTCGAGCGAGGCCGTCGGACGCGTCCAAGTCCCCAACAGCTGCAGCACGCTCGGAACCCTCGGTCCCGGCGGCAACATCGCCCTCAGATCTCGTCCCATGCGCCTCTCCCAGGTTGGGTCGTGTCGCGGGTCGCATTTGTGACTCCGGGCACTAGCTTTGTGCTCTGGCCAGCATCGCAGCGTGAGTGAAGTCACACAAGCCCCGCCTCGGGCGCTCCGGACTCGATCGCCAGCAGCATGCGCTTGCGCTCCGGACCACCCGCGTAACCGCCCAGTCCGCCGGAGGACGGGAGCACGCGGTGGCAGGGCAGCACGATCGGGAGGGGGTTGGCACCCAGCGCGTTGCCCGCGGCCCGAAATCCGCGGGGGCTGCCCGCGGAGGTGGCCACCTCGCGGTAGCTCCGCGTCGCGCCGTAGGGGATCGCGCGGGCGGCCGCGAGCACGCGCCGCGCAAACCCGTTGGTCAGACGCAGGTCGAGGTCGAGGCCGAAGTCGCGCCGGCGCCCGGCGAAGTATTCGTCGAGCTCACGCCGCGCCCGATCGAGCCGGCGCGGCGCGGCCAGCACCCGCGGCGACACCCGGGTGGCGAGATCGACGAGCACGGCGCCGTCGGTGTCGGCCTCGGAGTAGGCGATCCGCAGCAATCCGGTCGGCGTGGCGGCGAGCAGAAGTCGCCCGAGCGGGCCGTCCAGGGTGGCGTAGGCGACGTCCAGCAGCCCGGCCTCGGCAGCGGCCGCCGTCACGTCCAGCGCGACGCTCGCTCGGTCGGGAGGACCAGCGCGCAGCATGCGCTGCAGCGGGTCTGTCACGTGGGGGAGGTCTGGCTGGATCATGGGCGATATTCCTTTCGCAGTCGCGTGAGCCCCTCGTGGACACTGCGACGTGCTGCCTCTGGGGTGGTCTTCATGACGGTGCCGATCTCCGCGTAGGCGCAGTCGGCGATGAACCGCAGCGCGATCGCGGTCCGTTGCTTTTCGGGCAGATCGGCGACGCCGGCCCACAGCGCGTCGTCGGGTGGCTTGGCGGCGGGCTGGGCAGGGGCCGAGCCGGCGGCGGCCCGTGGCTCGCGGTCGGTGAGCGACACCGGACGGCGGGCGCGTGCGCGCAGATGGTCGATCGCCTTGCGGTGCGCGACGGTCAGGATCCATCCGCGCAGGTTGGAGGCATTGCGCAGCCGTGGGTAGGCGCGCAGCGCGGCCAGCCATGTCTCCTGGTAGCAGTCGTCCGCGTCACCGGCGCCCACCGTCGCGATCAGAAACCGGTGCACGTCGCGGCCGTGCGCGTCGAGCAGGGTCTGAAACGGTGGCAGGGGCACGGTCATGAAACGGCCGGCGCGCCGAATCCGTGAGAGGCCGGACCGGCGTCTCGTCCGCGCCCGCGAGACCGACTAGCCTGGATCACAGGATGAACCAGCGCATGCTCGGCACTCAGGGCCTCACCGTCTCCGAGCAGGGACTCGGTTGCATGGGCATGTCGGAGTTCTACGGCAGTACTGACGAGACCGAGGCGGTGGCGACCATCCACCGGGCGCTGGACCTCGGCGTGACGCTGTTGGACACCTCCGATGCCTACGGACCTCAGACCAACGAGGTTCTGGTCGGCGAGGCGATCGCGTCGCGCCGGGACGATGTCGTCGTGGCCACCAAGTTCGGCCTCGTGCGCGACCCCAGCGATCCCCGTAAGCGCGGGGTCAACGGGCGACCCGACTACGTGCACCAGTGCTGCGACGCGTCGTTGCGCCGGCTCGCCGTCGACCACATTGACCTCTACTACCAGCATCGCGTCGACCCCGGCGTCCCGATCGAGGAGACCGTCGGAGCGATGGCGGAGCTCGTCGACGCCGGGAAGGTTCGCTACCTCGGTCTGTCGGAGGCGGGAGCCGACACGATCCGCCGCGGCCACGCCGTGCACCCGATCTCCGCGCTGCAGAGCGAGTACTCGCTGTGGAGTCGCGATCCGGAGGATGAGGTCCTGCCCCTGCTGCGTGAGCTCGGCATCGGCCTGGTCGCCTACAGCCCCCTCGGCCGAGGGTTTCTCACCGGCGCGATCACCAGCCCCGAGGATCTCGCCCACGACGACTTTCGCCGCAGCAGCCCCCGCTTCCAGGGTGAGAACTTCGCTCGCAATCTGGAGCTCGTCGAGCGCGTCCGTGACATCGCCCGCGAGAAGGACTGCACCCCGGGGCAGCTCGCGCTCGCCTGGGTGCTGGCCCAGGGGCGCGACGTGGTCCCGATCCCGGGCACCAAGCGGCGCGCTTACGCCGAGCAGAACGCCGAGGCGAGCGAAATCGAGCTCGATGCCCAGGACCTCGCCCGGCTGGACGAGGCGGCCCCGGCCGGCGTGGCCCACGGCGACCGTTACGCGGACATGTCGAGCATCGGGCGCTGAGCGTTCGCAGCCATGCGTCCGCCGGGTCCGGGAGCATGGCGGCCTTGCCGGCGGCGGGTGCGAGGGCGGCAAGACCACGATCACCGCTTGCCCGGAACGCCCTCGGGGTATACAAACTCACCTCATGGCTCGCGCAATCTGGACCGGCGCCATCAGCTTCGGGCTGGTCAACGTCCCCGTCAAGCTCTACAGCGCCACCTCACCCAAGACCGTCCGCTTCCACCAGCTGTCGGCCAAGACCGGCGCCCGCATCAAGCAGAAGCGCGTCGATCCGTCGACCGGCGACGAGGTCTCCTACGACGACATCGTCAAGGGCTATGAGCTGACCCCGGATCGCTACGTGCTGATCGAGCCCGACGAGCTCGAGGCGCTCGACCCCAAGGCGACCAAGACGATCGACATCGAGGAGTTCGTGGATCTCGCCGAGATCGACCCGATCTATTACGACCACTCGTATTACCTGGCTCCGACCACCGGCGGCGCCAAGGCCTACCAGCTGCTGTTGGAGGCGATGCGCGAAGCCGGCAAGGTCGCGATCGGACGCGTCGTTATCCGCTCGCGCCAGCAGCTCTGCGCGCTGCGGCCGACCGAGGACGTGATGACGATGTCGACGATGCTGTTCGGCGACGAGGTGCTGTCCCCGGACCGGATCGACGAGCTCGACGGGCTCGGCGAATCCGAAGCGAGCAAGCGCGAGCTGACCATGGCCCAGCAGCTGATCGACTCTCTGTCGGCCGAGTTCGACCCCGCGAAGTTCAAGGATGACTATCGCGAGCGGGTGCTGGACCTGATCGAGCGCAAGGCGGCCGGCGAGGAGATCGCCGTCCAGCCGCAGGCCGAGGAGCCCGCGGCTGCGCCGGACCTGATGGCCGCGCTGGAGGCGAGCCTGGCGGAGATGCGCGGTGGTGACCAGGACAGCGCCAACACGTCCTCGCCCGCTGCCAAGTCCTCTGCCAAGTCCGGCACGAAGGCCGGCGCTGCGGCCAAGAAGAAGGCTCCGGCTCGCCCCAAGGCCTCCGGCTCCGGCTCGAGCTCAAGCTCTGGTTCCGGGCGCGCCGGGTCTGGCAACGGCTCAGGCGGGGGCAAGAGCCCCGCCAAGCGCCGCGCCAAGGCCGGGAGCTAGCCCCCCGCCGACCCCCGGCTCGACGCGGCGGCGTCGCCCAAGCCGGCACGTCAACTCGCGCTAGCGGACCTTGCCCAGCGCGCCGGCGCTGGTACCCTGTGGCTTCCGCTTGGTCGTGCCTGTTTGCCCCGCCCCCGGACTTCGAGGGCCCACCGTTATGCACCGAACCGCTCCCCCCGGGGCCACGGGCCTCTATCACCCTGCCTATGAGCACGATGCCTGTGGCATCGCGCTCGTGGCCAAGTTGTGGGGCGAGGCGACCCATGCCGTGGTCGAGAAGGCCTTGGACGCGCTGCAGAATCTCGAACACCGCGGCGCCGAGGGCGCCGATCCGGGCACCGGGGACGGCGCTGGGATCCTGATCCAGATCCCGGACACATTCATGCGCGGTGCCGTGTCCGGAATCGAGCTGCCGCCGCCGGGTCGCTATGGCGTCGGGGTCTGCTTTCTGCCCTCGGACCCCGAGGAGCGCCTCAGCGTCGAGACCCTGATCGAGCAGACCATCTCCGCCGAGGGTCAGCGGCTGCTGTGGTGGCGCGACGTGCCCGTCGACGACCGCTTCGTCGGTGATACCGCGCGCATGTCGGCGCCCGTCATCCGCCAGGTGTTCATCGCCGCTGCCGACGAGATCGAGGATCAGGGAGCGTTCGAGCGCAAGCTGTACGTGATCCGGCGCGTGATCGAGCGTGAGGCCGGTCCCGGCCTTTCGTTGCCGAGCTTCTCGAGCCGCACGCTGGTCTACAAGGGGATGCTCACAGCCCCCCAGCTCCCGCGCTACTTCCCGGACCTGCGCGACCCCCGCGTCGCCTCGCGTCTGGCGCTCGTGCACTCGCGCTTCTCGACCAACACGTTCCCCTCCTGGGAGCTTGCGCATCCGTTCCGGATGATCGCCCACAACGGCGAGGTCAACACCCTGCGAGGCAACATCAACTGGATGCGCGCCCGTGAGTCTCAACTCGCCTCCGAGCTGTTCGGGGACGATCTCGCCAAGGTGCTGCCGGTGGTCCGCGAGGGGGGGTCTGACTCGGCCGTGTTCGACAACGTGCTCGAGCTGCTGGTGCTCAGCGGGCGGTCGATTCCCCACGCGATGATGATGATGGTGCCCGAGGCCTACCGAACCCGGCGCGATCTCGACCCCGATGTGCAGGGCTTCTATGACTTTCACTCGTGTCTGATGGAGCCGTGGGACGGTCCCGCCGCAATCGCCTTCACCGACGGCCGGCTGGCCGGCGCGGTGCTCGACCGCAACGGCCTGCGCCCCGGGCGCTGGATACAGGACACCGAGGGCTACGTCGTGCTCGCCTCGGAGACCGGCGTGATGACCGTCGCTCCCGAGCACGTCCAGCGCAAGGGGCGCCTGGCCCCCGGCAAGGTGTTCCTGCTCGATCTCGAGGAGGGCAAGATCGTCGAGGATGAGGAGGTCAAGCGTCGCGTCGCCCGCCGCAAGCCCTACGGGGAGTGGTACGAGCGCTCGGTGGTTCATGTCGACGACCTGCCGGACCGCGAGCCGCGGGTTCCGCGCGTCGAGCCGCTGCGCTCAAAGCAGCTGGCCTTCGGGTACTCGCAGGAGGACCTGCGGATGATCATCGCCCCGATGGCTACCAAGGGCGAGGAGCCGGTGGCGAGCATGGGCAATGACTCGGCGCTGGCGGTGCTGTCCGATCGCCAGCCGCCGCTGTTCGCCTACTTCAAGCAGCTCTTCGCGCAGGTCACCAACCCGCCGATCGATCCGATCCGCGAGAACGTGGTGATGAGTCTGCACACCGGCGTCGGGGGCGAGGTCAACCTGCTCTCCGAGACGCCAGAGCAGGCGCACCAGCTGGTCATGGACCAGCCGATCCTGCGCAATCACGAGCTCGAGAAGCTGCGCCAGGTCTCCCACGAGATCTTCAACGCCGCCACTCTGGACATCACCTGGCCGATCGAGGACGGCACCGATGGCATGGAGCGCCGGCTGGAGGCACTATGCGAGGAGGCGGAGCGCTACGTCGAGAACGGCGCCACGATCATCATCCTCTCGGACCGCAACCTCGGGCCCGAGCGGGTGGCGATGCCGTCTCTGCTCGCCGTCGCCGCGGTCCACCATCACCTTGTGCGCGCCGGTACCCGGCTGCGCACCGGTCTCGTGATCGAGTCCGGCGAGCCGCGCGACATCCACCACATGGCGACCCTGATCGGCTACGGCGCCTCGGCGATCAACCCGTATCTGATGTTCGAGTCCCTGGACGAGCTCGCCGACCGCTCGATGCTGCCCGAGGACCTCGAACACGACGAGGCCGAGGTGCGAATCGTCACGGCGATCGGCAAGGGCCTGCTCAAGACGATTTCCAAGATGGGCATCTCGACGATCCAGTCCTACTGCGGGGCCCAGATCTTCGAGGCCGTCGGACTCGAGCGCGAGGTCATCGACCGCCACTTCACGGGCACCGCCTCGCGGATCGCCGGCGTCGGGCTCGGCGTGCTGGCCACGGAGGCGCTCGAGCGTCACTTCCGCGCCTACCCGCGCACTGGTCGCGACCTGCTGCCGGTCGGCGGGGTGCTGCAGTGGCGCCGCGACGGTGAACTGCACATCTGGAACCCGGACACGATCGCCAGTCTCCAGCACGCGGTGCGCGCGGCGGCGCCCGACGGCGGCGAGACGGTGGACCATCGGGATCCTCAGCGGACCTACGACAAATTTGCGCAGCAGGCGAACGAGGAATCGACGCGCCGGGCCGCCCTGCGCGGGCTGATGCGCTTCCGCTACGCCGAGTCGGAGATCGCGCCCGACGAGGTCGAGCCCGCGACTGAGATCGTCAAGCGGTTCAGCACGGGCGCGATGAGTCTCGGCTCCCTCTCCCGCGAGGCCCACGAGACGCTGGCGATCGCGATGAACCGGCTCGGCGGCAAGTCGAACACCGGTGAGGGCGGTGAGGATCCCGCGCGTTTTGCGCCCGATGACAACGGTGACCTACGCCGCTCGGCGATCAAGCAGGTGGCCTCGGGACGCTTTGGGGTGACGATCCACTACCTGGTCAACGCTGACCAGATCCAGATCAAGATGGCGCAGGGCGCCAAGCCGGGGGAGGGTGGTCAGCTGCCCGGCCATAAGGTCGACGAGTACATCGCCAAGATCCGCAGCTCGACCCCGGGGGTCGGGCTCATCTCCCCCCGCCGCATCACGACATCTACTCGATCGAGGACCTCAAGCAGCTCATCTACGACCTCCGCTGCTCCAACCCGACCGCCTCGCTGTCGGTCAAACTCGTCTCCGAGGTCGGCGTCGGGACGGTCGCCGCCGGCGTCGCCAAGGCCAACGCCGACCACGTCACCATCTCCGGTCACGACGGCGGCACGGGCGCCTCACCGCAGTCCTCGGTCCAGTCAGCGGGTGTCCCGTGGGAGATCGGGCTCGCCGAAACCCAGCAGACCCTGCTGCTCAACGATCTGCGCTCGCGGATCACGGTCGAGGTCGACGGCCAGATGAAGACCGGTCGCGACGTCGTCATCGGCGCGCTGCTCGGCGCCGACGAGTTCGGCTTCTCGACCGCCCCGCTGATCGCGATGGGCTGCATCATGATGCGCGTCTGTCACCTCAATACCTGCCCGGTCGGGGTGGCGACCCAAGATCCTGAGCTGCGCGCGCGGTTCCGCGGCACGCCCGAGCACGTGACCGCGTATCTGATGTTCATCGCCGAGGAGGTGCGCGGGATCATGGCCAAACTCGGCGTTCGCCGCTTCGAGGACCTGATCGGGCACACCGAGCTGCTCGAGACCGATGACGCGATCGACCACTGGAAGTCGCGGGGGATCGATCTCTCGATGATCCTCAGCACGCCCGACCTTCCGCCGGACATGCCGCGCTCGCGGACCCGGCGCCAGGTTCCTGTGCTCGATGACGCGCTGGACTGGGAGCTGCTCGAGCTGTGTGCGCCGGCCATCGAGTCGGGCGAGCAGGTGCGCCAGGGGCCGATCCCGTTGCGCAACGTCAACCGAACCGTCGGCGGAATCCTGTCCGGCGAGATTGCGCGCCGACACGGTCCGCGCGGGCTCCCTGAGGGGGCGATCGAGGTCTCGTTCTCGGGCTCGGCCGGTCAGAGCTTCGGGGCGTGGCTGGCGCCGGGGGTCACGTTCGCGCTGCGCGGTGAGACCAACGACTACGCAGGTAAGGGTCTGTCCGGCGGGATCGTCTCGGTGCGCCCGCCCGACTCGGCGTTGTTCCGTGCCGAGGAGAACACGATCGTCGGCAACACGGTGCTCTACGGGGCGACGGCCGGGCGTGCGTTCTTCCGCGGCCTCGCCGGGGAGCGCTTTGCGGTGCGCAACTCCGGAGCCATGGCGGTCGCCGAGGGGGTCGGCGATCATGGCTGCGAGTACATGACCGGCGGACGCGTGGTCATCCTCGGTCCGACGGGACGCAACTTCGCCGCCGGCATGAGCGGCGGCGTAGCCTATGTGTACGACAAGGACCGCCGCTTCGAGGGGCGCTGCAACCTCGAGCTGGTCGACCTCGAAACGATGACCGACGATGACGAGGAGGAGGTCAAGGCGCTGATCTCCGAGCACGCCCAGCGCACCGGTTCGCTCGTCGCCCGCAACGTGCTCGCCTCGTGGGAGCGCTCCCGTGAGCGCTTCATCAAGGTCATGCCGCGCGACTACAAGCGGGTGCTCGCCCAGCGCGAGGCCGAGGCCGAGGCCGCAGGGCCCGACCGCGGTCAACGCCTGAAAACATGGGCGAGCTCGGCGCATTCCTGAAGATCCATCGGGTCGGCTTCGACAAGCGCGACCCTGAGCAGCGCGTGGGCGACTACGAGCGCTACTTCGACCTGCAGCCGGAGGCCGAGCTGCGCAAGCAGGGCGCCCGATGCATGGACTGCGGCGTTCCCTTCTGCCATGAGGGTTGCCCGCTGGGCAACCTGATCCCGGACTGGAACGACCTCGTTTACCGCGACAAGTGGCGCGAGGCGATCGACCAGCTGCACACCACCAACAACTTTCCCGAGTTCACCGGTCTGATCTGCCCGGCGCCGTGCGAGTCGGCGTGCGTGCTGGCGATCAACGACGACCCGGTGACGATCGAGCAGATCGAGCTGGCGATCGTCGAACGCGCCTTCCAGGAGGACTGGATCGTCGCCGAGCCGCCTGAGCGGCGCTCGGGCCGCACGGTGGCCGTGGTCGGCGCCGGCCCGGCCGGTCTCGCCGTGGCCGCCGAGCTCAACAAGTGTGGGCATTCGGTGACGGTGTACGAACGCGACGAGGGGCCGGGTGGGCTGCTGCGCTTCGGCGTGCCCGATGCCAAGCTCGAAAAGTCGGTCATCGATCGTCGCGTCGCGATCCTCGAGCAGGAGGGGATCACCTTCGTGTATGACACCGACGTCGGCCGTGACGTCACCGCCGAGGAGCTGCAGGAGCGCTATGACGCGCTCGTCATCTCGGTCGGGTCGCGCGTGCCACGTCTGATCGACGTCCCCGGGAGCGACCTGAGCGGGATCCATCCCGCGATGGACTACCTGTACCAGCGCAACCGCTGGGTCGCCGCCCGCCAGGGCCGGCCTTCACGTGCGCCGCTGGAGGGCCGCGAGATCTCGGCGGCGGGCAAGAAGGTGATCGTGATCGGCGGCGGGGACACCGGCATGGACTGCATCTCCAACTCCCACCGCGAACGGGCTGAGAGCGTCGCCGTGCTCGACGTCTACGCGCAGCTGCCCGATGGTCGCGACGACCCACGCCACCCCTGGCCACTTCCGCCCAAGCGCACGCCGAACACCTACGCGCTGGAGGAGGGCGGCAAGCGCCGCTGGGGCACTGAGGTGACCGGCTTCGGCGGTCGCGACGGAAAGGTCAGCCACGTCTACGCCCGCAAGGTCACCGGCAGCTCCTCGCGGGATCTCACGCCCGTCCCGGGCAGCGAATTCGTGGCCGAGGCGGATCTCGTCCTGATCGCGATCGGTTTCGAGCACGCGGAGCACGACGGCATGGTGTCCGAGCTCAACCTCGGTCTGGACGACCGCGGCAACATCTCCACCGAGCAGACCTACCGGACGACCGTCGGCCGCGTCTACGCCTGTGGGGACGCCCGCATCGGTCAGTCTCTGGTCGTGACCGCGATCGCCGAGGGCCGCAAGTGCGCGCGCATCGTCAACGCCGATCTCGGTGGCAGCCCGATGGACGCCGATCGCGAGATGCTCGCCGTCGGTGCGTGGAGCGGCGTCTCGGACCAGACCCTGCGCCACGAGGCCGAGGCGGCGGGCAACGTCCGGCCCGGTGAGGAATTCTTCAGCGGGCCGGGCGCGCGCGAGCCCTGACCTGTCGTTTCCGACGGCTCCGTCGGTTCGGCAGAACTTTCCCGCTCACGGCTTGTTCGCGGGTGTCCGAAGCTGCTAGCGTCTGCCGCGCGCGATCGCTGCGGTGATCGGGTGGGGCGGTTGGGGTTTACGAAAGCTTGGGACGGGGAAACTCGCCCCTGTCGGTCAGGGAACTGCGCCCCCACTTCCCTGGCTCTCCGGGGGGCCCAGATGGATCTGGGCCCCCCGGTCTTCTTTTGGGCCCGCGGCCATCGCGACCGACCGCGACTGCCGGGTGTGCGACCGTACGTGAATGAACGTGACGGCGGCGGTGGCGATCAGCGCTCACCATGGGTGTGGCTCGATCGGCTGCACGGTCAACCGGCTACTGGATTCGGCCGGCACCTTCTTCTCTCAGCTGGCCAGCCTGAGTTGGACATCGCTGCTGCTCGGCCTGCTGTTCTTCGCGATCTATCTCCTGCTGCGCTCACGCGCGCTGTGGGGCGCGGTCCAGACCGCCTACCCGGACGTCACGGTTCGCTGGCGCGACGTCTGGGGCGCCTACATGGTCGGCTACGCGATCAACAACGTATTCCCGCTCGGCGGTGGCAACGTCGCCCAGCTGTTCCTGACGCGACTCGCGATCCCACCCGCGAGCTACCCCGCGATCGCCGCCGCGCTGTCGACCGGGGTCGTGTTCGACTGGGCGATGGGCCTGCTGATCATGTGTTTCGCCTTCACGCAGGGCGTGTTCCCCAAACCGCCCGACTTCTCCAAGCTGCCCGCCTTCGACATCAGCTTCTTCGCCTCCCACATGCGCTTCACGCTGTTCTTCATCACCCTCCTGTGGCTCGCGTTCCTGGTCGGTTTCGCGTTGCTGTCGGCGCGGGTGCGGGCGTTCTGGCAGAGCGTGCGCCAGGGGCTCACCATCCTCCGCGACCGCGACACGTATCGCCGGCGGATGGCGGCTGGCAGCTGGCCAGCTGGGTCGCCCGCTTCGCCGCCTACTGGGCGCTGCTGGACGCCTTCCACATCGGCGGGTCGGTGCGCAACGCCCTGCTCGTCCTCGCCGTCCAGGTCGTCGCCTCGGTGTTTCCGTTCACACCCGGTGGTGCCGGCGTCCAGCAGGCGATCCTGCTGGCGATCTTCAAGAGCGCCGACGCCGCGTCCTTCTCGGTCGGCCAGCAGATCGCCACCGCGGTCCTGAGCTCGGCGCTCGGATTCGCCGCTCTGGTTCTCATCTTCCGCTTCAGGAGCTTCCGCGAGGTGATGGCCCGGGGCCGCGAGCACCGCCGCACCGAAGCGGTCGCGGCCGGGCTCAGCCCGGGGGAGTCCTAACTTGCACGAGGCGACATATGCTCTACGGAGGACTCCGTCATGCCCAGCTTCTGCCGCCATAACCATCTCGTCCAGAACTGCCCGATCTGCGCGCGCGAACAGCACGTCGCCGCTGCGCCCCGTCGTCACCGGCGGAACGCGGGCCGAGCCGACCCCGGCGACGCCCGCGGCGCGCGAGCCCGGCCCGGCCCGACCACCGGTGGGCGCACCCGCCCCGGCGTGACCGTGCGCCACATGGCCCGGGGAGCCGATGACGGCTACCACACACAGCTCGTCCCCGGTCTGAAGTCCTCGGCCGACGCCGAGCGCCTCGCGCTGGAGCTGGCCTGGGCCGCGACCCGGCTGGAGGTGCTCGCCGACCGATCCGCCCGGACTCTACGCCGAGGTCGCCGGCGCGGGGGACCGGGAGGAGCGCACCTGGCTGGCGTTCCTGATCGCCTATCTCGGGCCGCTGGCCGGCGACGAGCCGTTCGCGGAGATCGAGCGCGTGCGGGTCGCCTGGCAGGCGGAGGCGCCGCTTGACCTCGAGGGAGTGCAGGCGGGCGAGCGCACCTCGCTGGACGCGGATCGCGCGCCGCGCACCTTGGCCGCGTACCGCAGCTGGGCGGCTCGCTCGGGGTCGCAGGCGGCGGGCCTGACCGGAGCCGAGGGGTGGACGCCGGAACGCCGGTTCGCCCGCGCGTACGAGCGGGTCGGGCTGCCCGGGCTCGAGCGTGGCTCGCGCTATGACCTGCTCGTCACCCTCGGCCGCACCGGGGTCTATGAGATGCAGGCTGCGACGCTGGGGCTGGGTGGGTCGGACTCGGTCACGGTCGGCGCCAAGCGTGTCCTGGGGATCGGCGATCCGATCCTGCTCGAGCGCCGCGCGGCCGACTCTCGCGCGCGCCTGTGATGTGCCGCTCGAGGCCCTCGACGCGGGGCTGTTCAACTGGGAGCGCGGCGAGCGGGCGATGCTCGGGATGCCGGTCGGCCTCGAAGCCGATACCGGGCGCGTCGATGCCGCGCGATCCGCGCTCGGCGTCTGACCCGGCGCCCCGTCCCGTCAGGCATCCGCTCCGTCCGGGGCAGGGCCTACCTTCCCCGGCATCGGAATCTTCGAGCCGGAGCGCACATGACCCTCTGCTTCATCGAACCGCAGAACGCCATCCGGGTGATTGCTGACTCGGTGGGACGCGAGGCCCGGCGCCAGATTCTCGGCGAGGTGGTCCGCGCCTGGGTGGACGAGATCCCCGAGTCCGAGCTGGGATCCCACTACGCCAAGGCGGTCGCCGATCTCGACGAGCACGATCTGTCCCTGCTCGCCGCCTGGCACGCGTCGCTCGAGGTCGGCCACCCGCTGCCGAATAAGGAGTTCCTGGTCAACGTCTTCCCATCACTCGGCGAGAACCGCCGCGAGGCGCTGAAGATCGCTGCCGGTTTCCGCGGGTGAGGAGGCCTTCGAGGCCGGCGTCGGCGAGGAGCAGGCGTTCGACACCGTGCTGCCGTGGCTGAGCCAGGAGCGATGCGCGGCGCTGGCCGCCGAATGCCTGGAGCTCTACTGCTGGGATCGCCTCGGCGTCGAGAACTGACCCGCAGCGAGCGGGCTCAGCGCGCGGCGATGGTGAGCAGCACCGCCGAGGCACGGGGCAGCGACACGACAAAACCGTGTCCCCGCCGGGCGACAGCGGCGGATTGAAGGGCCGCAAGGCGGCCAGTGGTCGTGCTGGCGCCGTAGCTGCGTCCCCCCAGGGTGATGCCGCGCCGAGCGTGCACGCCGCTCGCGGTGAGCCGCTCGATCGTCGCGGCGGTCCGCAGGCCGGCCGGCGGCCGCAGCACGATCGTGTGGCTCGGCGGCGACGCTCTTGTTGATCAGCGACGACGCGGACGGTGCCGTCGGTGGCCCGGGTGGCCCACGCGCTCAGGCCCGGGGTGGCGGCGACGCCGGTCAGATGCAGCAGCCGTGATCCCGGCGGCGCGGCCTGGGCGAACAGCTGCAGCCCGTAGTAGACCGGCGGCACCTGGGCCTCCCATCCGCCGGCTCGGTGGCGGAAGGCGAACAGCTGATAGGCCGAACGGGGCAGCGTGTGCAGATTGACCCCGTCGACCCGGGCCCGCACCAGCGAGAACAGGGCGTCGGTCACCCAGAGTGCGCTGGCGAACACGTCACTGACGCCGGCCTTGCCGCGACAGGCGACGGAGTTGAGCTCGTCGACGCGCAGGGCCCGGTGCTGGTGGTGGGCGATCGCGATCCAGGGCGTCAGGCTCGCGGCCAGAGCCCGCGGTCGCGTAGTCGGCGAGCAGATGACCGACGGTCGGGTATTGCGGTGAGCTGGGCGGCACGAAGCAGTTGCGCAGCGGATAGCGGTGAACGGTCATCACCGGGCAGCTGCGGGTTGCGCTGCAGGAAGTCGGGGATCGTGCGCACCCAGGAGCCGGGCATCGGCGTCGGTCCGACGGCCAGCGCCGGTCCCCACATCGCGCCGGCCGGCCGCGGCCATGGCCTCGGCGGCGAACTCGCGCCGGAACGCCGGGTAGCCGTAGTCGCGGGGCCGGGCGTAGAGCGGTGCGCCCAGCAGGGTGTGGAGGATCTGGATCTTGCTGTAGACGTTCGGCTCGTTGCCGATCTCCGTCGCGGCCAGCGCCGACGGCCCGAGGACGCGTGCGAACGCGCGCGCCTCGGCTCCGGCGAGCGCCGGCTCGTTGGCGGCGAGATTGAGTCCCATCGTCATCCGCGCCCCGAGCTCGTGCGCCAGGGCGGCCGTGGTCGCCAGCCAGCTCGGGGTGAGGCGGTAGCTGACGTACGGCGGAGCGACCACGCCTCGGGTCGGCACCCAGGAGACGTCGGTGCTGTCGCCGCCGATCCGGATCACCGGCGCCTGACCCGGCGTGAGGTTGCGGATCAGCTGCACCAGCACCGGGTTGATCGCCGCCGGATCGGTGCCGGTGTAGGCGCGGACGGCCTGGAACTCGAACGAGAAGCCGAGAAAGCCGGACCGCACCGGCGGGCCTGGCGGCCCCCCGCTCTGAATCCGCACGGTGGGACCGGCGGTCGCGGTCAGCGCCGGCGGGGTGGCCGACGGGGCGTCACGTGCGTCCGCGCGATGTCGCGCCTGCGTACCCGCCAACGCGATCGCGACGACCACCACGACGGCGATCATCGCCGCCCCTGTCCCGAGCCAGCGGCGCATCGCTCAGCGGCGTCCCTGCAGAGCGGCCTCGATCTCCTCGATCGCCTGCTCGGTGGACCGAAACCAGACCGCGGTCATGCCGATGGCGCGAGCCGCGTCGCAGTTGATCTCGATGTCGTCGAGGAAGATGGCGTCCTGAGGCGCGACCCCGAGCCGCTCCAGGGTGAGCTCATAGATCTCCGGCGCCGGCTTGCGCACGCCGACGAACGCCGAGTCCACGACCACGTCGAAGATCTCATCCACCGGGAGCATCGCGCGCCACCGGTGCTCCCATTCGCGTACGTTGTTCGTGCAGATCGCCATGCGATACCCCCGGGAGCCCAGCTCGCGCATGTACTCGATGACGCGGGCGTTGGGCGACAGGTCAGCGAAGTACCGCTCGCCGAACCCGTCGAGGTTGATCTCCCGCCGCAGCTGGCGGCTGAGCTGACCGCTGAGGTCGGCCAGGAACTCGGCCTCGGTCAGCCGTCCCGTTTCGAGCTCGAACAGGGGGTTGACGCCGCGGCGCATTCCCTCGGCGGCCATCGCGCGCCCGAGTTCGACCAGCGGCACACCGGAATGCGCCTCGAAGGCGCTGAACGCCCCAGCCAGCGGCGACGTCAGCACCCCGCCGAAGTCACTGATCACGGCCCGGGCCCCGGGCGGCGGGACCGTCGGGCGGCCCTCCGGTGCCCCCGGGCTCACGCGAAGCGAGCCAGCAGGTAGACGCCGACGCCCTCCAGGCCGGAGGAGTGGCAGGTCAGTGGCACGCCGGCGAGCTCGAGCCCCGCGCCGAGCGACACGGACCGCAGGCCCGCGGGCCTCGCCGGCCGTCGCGGCGGGGATACAGGTCATCGCCCTCGCCGACCCACAGCTCCAGGCTCGTCCGGGCGGGCAGCTCGTCCGCGCGCAGGGTGGTTGACAGGCGCGGCTCGTCCACCCGGCGCGTGCCCTCGGCGCCGAACAGGGTGGCGCGGATCCGGTCAGCCTGATGGCCCGCGCTGCGCGGCGCGCGCAGCGCGCGCAGGCTGACCGCGAGCTCAGGGCCGAACCAGCCCGCCACCGAGCGCAGTGAGCCGAGCGGGTCGTCAGCGGCCTCGATGCTCCGGGTGCCCGGGCAGTTCACCGCGACCGGCGTCTCGGCCGGCGGAGATCGTGCCGGAGACCGTGCACAGCGCGGTGCCGTCGCCGGACTCCGGCACGGGCTCGCTCGGGGATGACCGCCAGCTCGATTCCGTCACCGGTCAGCCGCCAGCTGTCTCCGTCGCGGTCAGGGCGATGGTTCCGGGTGCGGCGCAACGCTCGCCGTCGGCGCCGCCCAACACGACGGCCGGCCCCGAGCCCGCGTCGAGCACACCACCCCAGACGCGACCCTCGAGGTCTCCGAACGAGACCATGCGCAGCGTTCGGACCGCGGTCGCGCTCATCGGGGCAGCTGGGCGCCGTCGACGTCAGTGGCGGTCGAGTCCACGTCCCCGGGCCGGCCGCGATCGGCGAAGCGCGTGGCTCGGACGACGATCCGGCTGCGGAAGTTGCGCACGATGGCGACTCGGGCCGCCGCACGTCCCGGGGGCAGCAGCAGGGCCAGGCCCAGGACGTCGGTGATGAAGCCCGGCACGATCAGCAGCAATCCACCGACGAGCACGAGCGCCCCGTCGAGCACCTCCCGGCCCGGCGGACGACCCGCCGTGACGGCGGCGCTCAGGCGCCGCATCGCACCGCGCCCCTCGGCGCGCAGCAGCCAGACTCCGAGCGGCCAGCCGGCGATCAGCGCCACCACGGTGAGCAGCACCCCGATCGCCTCTGCGACCTTGATCGCGACGACCAGTTCCGCGACCGGCCAGAGGACGATGAGCAGCAGCGCAAGCATCACCCATAGGCTAGGCCACCGTCTGTAAGCGCGGCTCAGCGGTGAAGGCCGCGCGGCAGCGGCCGGGGTCAGGCGAAGGCGCCGGCGGGGCCCTCGATCTGCACGCCGGGCAGGCGGTGCAGTCCCACGGTCTCGATCAGCGTGCGGATCTGCGGCTGGGCGCCGCGCAGGAGCAGGACCAGGCCCTGCACGCGCAGCCGACGGGCCAGGACCGCGAAATCGAGCATCAGCGACGCAGTCGGCGAACACCAACTCGGTGAGGTCGATCACCACGTCGCCCTTGCGCGCGGATCGCCCGCGTCAGCGCCTGCCGGCGGCCGCCCTGCGTGTTGCGGTCCTCATCGCCGCTGCAGCGGAGGGTGGGCGGCGTGTCATCGAAGTCGACGATCGGCGAAACCTACTCAAAACGCCGGCTGTGAATTCAAGCCCGGGCTCATCCTTCTAGACTCAACCTCATGGCCACCGTTGACGAAGTCACCGACGCTCTGCGCGATGTCATCGACCCCGAGCTGGGACTCGACTTCGTCGAGCTCGGGCTCATCTACGAGGTCGAGGTCGACGCCTCGACCGTCCGCGTCACCTACAGCCTGACGAGCCCCGGCTGCCCGATCGGACCGCAGGTCTCCGAGCAGATCGAGGAGTTCGTCGGCGATCTGGACGGCGTGGATGCGGTCGAGCCGACGATGACGTTCTCACCGCCCTGGACCCCGGAGCGGATGAGCGAAGACGCGAAGTTCGCACTCGGCTTCTGAGCGGAGCTGTCCGCTGGCTCAAGTTTGACCCGACCGCGTGCCGAAAAATGAGCATGGGCTTTTCCATTCTGTGCGCTCTCGTCCACCGGTCGGCGGGTTCAATCCGAGAGCGAGCGCGGTCAGACGATGGCCGAGTACGGGATCCTGATCGCGGTCATCGCATTGATCGTCGTGCTCGCCGCGACCCTGCTCGGCGGCAACGCCAGCAAGCTGTTCAGCTCGACCGGCGGTCATCTGTAGGCAGTCAGGCCGCGCCGCGCGGTCCTCGCTCGCGGGCGGCGTGAGATGTCGATCGCGCGGATGTCGTGCTCGCCGGGCAGCTTGGCGAGCACCTCGGCGACGATCGTCTTGACGTCGTGCTGTTCACGGCCGAGGTCGTCGAACAGCGAGCGCAGAGCGGTGTGGACGATCTTCATCTGCGCCGCGGTCAGCTCGAGCCGGAAGGCGATGTCGTCAGGACCGAGCAGCCCCTCGGGCCGGTCCCGGTGGCGTCGGGCGGCTCGGGGCCGACCATCGTCAGCGCTCGCCGCCGCGCTTGCGGGCCGGGCGCCCGCCTCGCTGGCGCTTGGCCGCGCATGTCGGCCGCCGGTCCTCGCTGCGGGCGCCGGTGCGCGGACGGGACGATCGGGGCGGGTCGGCCGTTGCCCGTCTCGTCGGCGCCGGCGGGTCAGCTGGCTCGGAGCGGCGACGGCTTCGGCGACGTCCGGCGGACGCCGACGGCTTGCCGTCTTGGCCCTGCGGCGCTGGCTGCGGCGGGGCGCGTCACGCCGTCTCACCGCGAGCGATGGCCAGCAGCTGGGCGAGCACGGCGTCGATGCCCTCGGCGATCAGTTCGAGGTCGGGAAGCGCGTCGTAGTCGGCGAGCAGGCCGAAGTCCAGCGCGCCGGCGTAGGACATGATCGCCACCGCGAGCGCGTGATCCTCGGGCAGGAAGGCGACCGGGAAGAGGTCGCGCAGCTTGCGCCCGAGCACGTAGAGCGGCATCTGCGGGCCGGGGATGTTGGTGACGATCAGGTTGAACAGCCGGGTGGAGAAGTTCAGCCGGGAGGCCTGGGCCAGCACGGTCGGCGGGGCGAGGTTGTTGACCGCGGCCAACGTCGCGGCGCCCTCGGCCTGCTTTGACTCCTTGAGGCCGTCCATCGCCGCCCGCACGAAGTCCAGGCGCGCCACCGGGTCCTCGATGTACACCGGGAGCGGACCTCGCATCACGGTGATCTGGTTGCCGAGCGTGTTGCGCTGATCCTTGGTGCGCACCGAGACGGGGACGAGCGCGCGCATCTCCAGGCCCTCGGTGCGGATCCCGCGCGAATGCAGCCATTCGCGCAGCGCACCGGAGACCACGGTCAGCACGACGTCGTTGACCGTCCCGCCCAGCGCGTTCTTGACCTCCTTGTAGTCGGCCAGCTGCTGGCGGACGACCGAGTAGCGGCGGTGGGGGCCGATCGGCACGTTGAGCGGCGTGACCGGCGCCGGGTTCAGTCCCGCCCAGACGATCTCGCCCACGCCCTCCATCGCGTCGCGGGCCAGCGCCAGCGACGTCGCCGGATGACCCGCGGCGCCGATCGCCCGGGTCAGCAGGCCCGCGGTGGTGGTCACCATCCCGCGGATTCCGGCCGCGATCAGCTCGACCGAAGACGGTTCGGGCTGCGGGCGCCACGGCTCGAGATCCGAGGCCGGCGGTCGGCGGCTCGCGCTCGAGATCGAACAGGACCGTGGCCAGATCGACGCCGGACACGCCGTCCACCAGCGAATGGTGGGTCTTGAACAGCAGCGCGAAGCGATCGCCCTCGCAGACCCTCGACCAGCCAGTTCTCCCACAGCGGCTTTGACCGGTCCAGCTGCTGGGAGGCGATCCGCGAGGCGAGCAGGAACAGCTGCTCCTCGGTGCCCGGCGCAGGGAGCGCGGTGTGACGGACGTGGTACTCGAGGTTGAAGCTCGGGTCATCGACCCACAGCGGCCGCCCCGTCTCCAGCGGCGGAATCGCGAGCTTCTGGCGGTAGCGGGGCACGAGGTGCAGCCGCGACCGGACGTGGTCCAGGTAGTCGGAGAAGGCCGGCGGGCTCCCCTCGAAGATCAGCACGGCGCCGATGTGCATGTGCGACGCCTCGCCCTCCTGATGCAGGAACGACGCGTCGATCGAGGTCAGGCGGTCGAGGTGCTGCTGGGCCATCTCCGGTCTCCCGTGCCGAGGTGCCGATGAAGCCTAACCGACGCTCGGACTGCTTGTCCGGAGCGGGCTCGGGCACCGCCGCCGCGGCGGCGATAGGCTGTCGCCATGGCCTGGGATTTCGCCACCGAACCTGAGTTCGAGGCCAAGCTGGAGTGGATGCGCGGCGTCGTCCGCGAGCAGGTCTGGCCGCTGGAGACGCTGTGGCAGGAGCTCGGCTGGGAGGGCCTGCGCCGCGCCGTCGCGCCGCTGCAGGAGCAGGTCAGGGCCCAGGGACTGTGGGCCGCGCACCTCGATCCCGAGCTGGGCGGTCAGGGCTTCGGCCAGGTCAAGCTCGGCCTCATGCACGAGATCCTCGGATCGAGCCCGATCGCGCCGCTCGTATTCGGCAACGCCGCTCCGGATTCGGGCAACTCCGAGATCCTCGCCATGGCCGGGACGCCGGAGCAGAAGGATCGCTACCTGCATCCGCTGCTGGCCGGGGATCTGAAGTCCGCCTTCAGCATGACCGAGCCCAACACCGCGGGATCGGATCCGACGCTGCTGGTCACCCGCGCCGAGCGCGACGGCGACGACTGGGTCATCAACGGCCACAAGTGGTACTCGTCCAACGGCTCGATCGCCGACTTCCTGATCGTCATGGCGGTCACCGATCCCGAGGCCCGGCCGCCATCAGCGCGCCTCGATGTTCATCGTCGATGCCGACACTCCCGGCGTCGACGTGATCCGCGACGTGCCGACCATGGAGCATCCCCAGGAGTCCTTCGGCGTCTACGGAAACCACGCCGAGATCCGCTACGAGAACGTGCGCATCCCCGGCACGGCGCTGCTCGGCGCCGAGGGCGCCGGCTTCCTGATCGCCCAGCAGCGCCTGTACCCCGGGCGCATCCATCACTGCATGCGCTGGCTGGGGGTGGCGCGCCGAGCCTTTGACATGCTCTGCGAGCGCTCGCTGTATCGCTACGCCCACGGCTCGGTGCTGGCCGAGCACGAGACGGTCCAGAACTGGATCGCCGACTCCGAGGCCGAGATGCAGGCCGCCCGGCTGATGACGCTGCACGCGGCCTGGAAGATGGACACCGAGGGCGTGGCCGCCGCCCGCCGCGACATCGCCCTGATCAAGTTCTACGGCGCCAAGGTGCTGCACGACGTCGTCGACCGCGCCCTGCAGGCCCACGGCAGCCTCGGGTACTCGACCGATCTGCCGCTGGAGGCGATGTATCGCTTCGCCCGCGCCGCCCGGATCTACGACGGTCCCGACGAGGTCCACCGCGCCTCGGTCGCCCGCCAGGTCCTGCGCGGCTACGAGGCGCCGGCCGACGAGGTTCCCACCGAGCACATCCCGACCCGCCGCGACGCCGCCCGGCGGCAGTTCGCGGACGTGCTCGAGGCCGTCACCGCCAACGACTGACCACGGCCGCCGGCCGTCAGAGCGTCGTTCTGCGCCGATCCGGAGCGCCAGGCACGTGCCGCACTAGACTCAGCGGCGATGGCCGACACGCTTCCCGAGACCCTCCTGCTGGCCGCCCCGCGCGGCTACTGCGCGGGCGTCGACCGTGCCGTGCAGACGGTCGAGCGCGCGCTCGAGCTGTACGGCGCGCCCGTCTACGTGCGCAAGGAGATCGTCCACAACAAGCACGTCGTCGAGCAGCTGCGCGAGCGCGGCGCGGTGTTCGTGGAGTCCGAGGCCGACGTCCCCGAGGGCGCGACCGTCGTCTTCTCCGCTCACGGGGTCGCGCCGAGCGTGCACGCCGGCGCCGCCCGGCGCAATCTGCAGACGATCGACGCCACCTGCCCGCTGGTCACCAAGGTCCACGTCGAGGCCAAGAAGTTCGCCTCCGAGGGCTACACGATCGTGCTCATCGGCCACGCCGGTCACGAGGAGGTCGAGGGCACGATGGGGGAGGCACCGGAGAACATCGTCCTGATCGAGGACGTTGCCGGCGTCGACCACCTCGAGGTCGCCGATCCCGAGAAGGTCGCCTTCATCTCCCAGACCACGCTGTCGGTCGACGAGACGCGCGCGATCATCGACCGTCTGCGCGAGCGCTTTCCCGCCATCACCGGCCCGCGCACCGATGACATCTGTTACGCGACCACCAATCGCCAGGCTGCCGTCAAGCAGCTCGCGCGCGAGTCCGATCTGGTGCTGGTGATCGGGTCGCGCAACTCGTCGAACTCCAATCGGCTCGTCGAGGTCGCGCGCGAGCACGGCGCGGAATCGCACCTGATCGACAATGAGGAGCAGGTCCGCGAGGAATGGCTGACCGACAAGCGCGTGGTCGGCATCACCTCGGGGGCCAGCGCGCCCGAGGAGCTCGTCCAGCGTCTGGTCGGCTTCTTCCGCGCTCGCGGTCCCGTGGACGTCCGCGAGCTCGAGGTCGTCTCCGAGGACGTGCGCTTCATGCTCCCCAAGAAGATCCGCCAGGCGCTGGCGGCGAGCAGCGCCTGAGCTCCGGCGCCCGGGACCGAGTCCAGGCCGTGCACACGCTGGTCGTCTCCGACCTGCATCTCGGGGTTCACTCCGGCGGGGATGTGCTGCGCCGGGACGACGCCCGCGGGCGCCCTGATGGCCGCGCTCGCCGACGTCGATCGGCTCGTGCTGCTTGGTGACGTTCTCGAGCTGCGCCATGGGCCGGTCCGCGATGCCGTCGCCGCCGCGCGTGGCCCGCTGACTGAGCTCGGGTCTGCGCTGCCCGCGACGGCCGAGGTGGTGATCGTGCCCGGCAACCATGATCACGATCTGCTCGACGGGTGGGCCGAGCGCCGGGGTCGCGACGCGCCCTGCGCCCGCCGCTCGCGCTTGCCACCGAGGCCAGCTTCCGCGACGACGAGCTGCTGGGCGTGATGGCCGGCTGGCTCGGAGCCGACCGCGTCCGCGTCTCCTACCCCGGCGTGTGGCTGCGCGATGATGTCGTGGCCGTCCACGGTCACTACCTCGACGTCCACCTCGCGATTCCATCCCTGGAGCGGCTGGCGGCGGGCGTGATGACCCGGGTCGCCGCGCTCGGTCCCGACGGTCCGACCGCGATCGAGGACTACGAGACGATCCTGGCGCCGATCTACGCGTGGATCCGCGCCCTGGCCGACCGGCTGCCTCCCGAGCGCGGCGGGCACCTGCACACGGGCTCGACTCGTGGCTGGACGGCGCTGACCGGCGGACGTGCCGGGCTGCGGCGCCGGCTCGCAGGAGCCGGCTACCCGGTGGCGATCGCGGCGCTTGAACCGAGCCGGGCTTGGCCCGCTCGGCCGTGACCTCTCGGGCCCGGCCCTGCGGCGGGCCGGCCTGCGGGGGCTCGAGGAGTCCCTGGCGCGACTCGGCGTGGCCGCGCCGTACGTCCTCTTCGGCCACACCCACCGGGCGGGGCCGCTGCCCACTGACGATCCCGCCGACTGGCGGACCGCCGCCGGCGGGCGGCTGATCAACACCGGCTGCTGGGTCCAGGACTCGAGCTTCACGGGCCCGTGATCCCAGCGGCAGTCCGTATCGGCCGGGGTTCGCGGTCGCGCTCGGGGAGTCCGGTCCTCCGGAGCTGGTCAACCTGCTCGACCGCTGACGGGTGGCCGGCAAAACCTCTGATGGTGAGACGTTGTCCGACACACCCCCCGGCGGCGCCGGCTGCCAACCGCCTCCGGCCGGCTCAACGGGGCGCTCCGGCGGGGCTAATTCCCGGCCAGCCCCGGCGTGAAGCAGACCGCATGACAGGTGACGCCGGCGCCGACCTCGAGGGCGAGCTCTCCGGCCGTGCTGCGCTCGTGGTGGATCAGCTCGTAGGCGCCGGGCGCAGAGATCGTGAGCGAGCGGCCGTTGGCGCTCACGATGCCCTCACCGTCGAGCACCGCCCACACCGCTCCGGCCTGGTAGGGCCCGCTGTACGGACCTTCGACGTCCTCGCTCTGCGGCGTGAGCACCGCCCCCGGCGCGTCCTCGGGGCGGATCGGCTCGACGAGCGGCCGCGAGACCCCCAGCAGCTCCTGGATCGCGCGCTCGGTGTCGGCGTAGCCGCCCTCGCCGTAGTGGTACTCGAACAGCCGCAGCTCCGGGTTGAACAGGTAGCGGGCCGGCCAACCGAGGTTCCCGTACTCCTGCCAGATCCCGAACTCGACGTCGACCACGACCGGATACTCGATCCCCAGCCGCGCGACGGCGTCGGTCACCGCCTCGGCGTCCGATGAGGGGGCAAAGCCTGATGCGTGGACCCCGATCACCCGCAGCCCGTCGCCGGCGTAGCGCTCGTGCCAGGCCGTGAGGTAGGGGAGGGTCCGCAGTGAGTTGGGGCGGCAGAAGTCCCAGAACTCGATCAGCACCGGGCGCCCGAGCTGCTGGTCCATGCGCAGTGTGGCGACGTTGATCCACGGCAGGCGGGCCGGGAAGGCGGGGGCGGCGATGTGGTCAACGGGGGCACGCACGGCGGCCGATCGTAGACGCCCAGGAACGACCCGGTGGCAGTTCGACCCCGTGAAAAGTAGCGACGACCCTCCGATGCGTCCAGAGGCCGCCCGGCGGCGCTACACTCTCTGAAGTATTGAATCCCGACCGCGTTTGAGGTGTTTGCAGAGATGAGCCCGTCAGGAGCCGAGGTTCTCCGCCAGATCAAGAGCCGGATCGACGAGGTCGACCCCTCCGAGGTGCGCGACCAGCTGGGCAACGGGGCCGTCGTGATCGATGTCCGTGAGCCCGAGGAGTGGGGCACGGGTCACATCCCGGGCGCCAAGCACGTGCCCAAGTCGTTCCTCGAGTCGCGAATCGAAGGCGCGGCGGACCGTGACGACCACATCATCCTGTACTGCCAGTCGGGCAACCGTTCGGCTTGGGCGGCGCGCACGCTGATCGACGATCTCGGCTTTGAGAACGTCGAGTCGATGACCGGCGGGATCACCCTGTGGAAGGACCGCGGCTACGACGTGGAGCAGCCGCGCACGCTCACCGCCGAGCAGCGAGACCGCTACTCACGCCACCTGCTCCTGCCCGAGGTCGGCATCGAGGGTCAGCAGAAGCTGCTCGACGCCAAGGTGCTGCTGCTCGGGGCCGGTGGCCTGGGCTCGCCGACCGCCCTGTATCTCGCGGCGGCCGGCGTCGGCACGCTCGGGATCGTCGACGACGACACCGTCGATCTGTCCAACCTGCAGCGCCAGGTGATCCACTCCTCCGAGCGGGTCGGCGTGGCCAAGGTGGACTCGGCCGAGCAGACGATCACCGCACTGAACCCGGACGTCCAGGTCAACAAGTATCAGGTGCGGCTCGGGCCCGACAACATCATGGACATCCTGCCCGGCTACGACATCGTCGTCGACGGGCTGGACAACTTCCCGACGCGCTACCTGCTCAACGACGCCTCGGTCCGGCTGCAGATCCCCGTCGTGTCGGCGGCGATCCTCGGTTTCGAGGGCCAGCTGTCGGTGTTCAAGCCCTATGACGGCCCGTGCTACCGGTGTCTGTTCCCGGTTCCCCCTCCGGCCGAGATGGCCCCATCCTGCGGCGCCAACGGCGTCCTCGGCGTGCTGCCGGGCACGATGGGCCTGCTGCAGTCCACCGAGGTCATCAAGCTCATCCTCGGTGAGGGCGAGCCCCTGATCGGCCGTCTGTTGATGTACGACGCGCTCGCCGCCCGGGTGACCGAAGTCAAGGTCCGCCGGGATCCGAGCTGCCCGATCTGCTCGCGCCACCCCGAGGCGATCGGCGACGAGGAGATGGGCGTCTTCCCGGACTACGAGGCGTTCTGCGCCGGCGCGCACTAGCGCCTCCCCGCACTAGCTACGATCCCGCCCATGGCCACGATTCGCATTCCCCCCGTGCTTCGCCCGTCCGTCGGCGGCGAAAAGGAGCTCAGCGCCGACGGCGCCAATGTCGGAGAGATCCTCCGCTCGGTCGCTGACAGCCACCCTGAGACCCAGACTCAGCTGTTCGCGGCTGACGGCGGTCTGAACCGCTACGTCAACGTCTATCTCAATGACGAGGACGTCCGCGTGCTCGACGGTCTCGCCACCGCCGTCGGCGACCGTGACACGCTGGTCATCCTGCCGGCGATGGCGGGCGGCGCGGCTTAGCCGAAGCCGCTCGGCGCGGTGGCCTGGCCTCGCTATACTTCCTGAAGCAATGGCCGCCGAGAGGTTGCAGAACAAGCCCTGTGGGGGGCGCTACGGCGACATCGTCCAGGCGATCGGCCATACGCCCCTGATCGAGCTCAAGCGGCTGAGCCCCAAGCCGGGGGTACGGATCTGGGCCAAGCTCGAGTCGCGCAACCCGACCGGCTCGGTCAAGGACCGGGTCGCGCGAGCGCTGATCGAGGACGCCGAGGAGAAGGGCCTGATCGCACCCGGTCAGACGATCCTCGAGCCGACCTCGGGCAACACCGGGATCTCGCTGGCGATGATCTGTGGCCACAAGGGCTACGACCTCAAGGTCGTGATGCCCGACAACGTCACTCCCGAGCGCACCCAGCTGCTGCAGATGTACGGGGCCGAGATCGTCTACTCAGACGGCTCCAAGGGCTCCAACGGAGCAGTCGAGCTGGCGCTGGACATGGCCGAGAAGGACGCCTCGTACTACATGCCCTACCAGTACGGGAACCAGGCCAACCCCGACGCGCATTACAACGGCACGGCGCTGGAGATCCTCGAGGAGCTCGACGAGGTGTCGGCCTTCGTGGCCGGGCTGGGTACCGGCGGCACGCTGATGGGCAACGGGCGCCGGCTCAAGGAGGAGCTTGGAGACGACGTCAAGATCGTCGCCGCCGAGCCGATGCAGGGCGAGCCCGTCCAGGGCCTGCGCTCACTCGATGACGGCTTCATCCCGCCGATCATCGACCTGTCGCTGCTGGATCGCAAGATCTTCGTCACCAACCGCGACGCGATCCTGTGGACACGCAAGCTGCTTGACGAGGAACGGGTCTTCGCGGGTGTCTCGAGCGGTGCGATCGCCCGTGTGGCGGTGCGGATCGCCGGTGAGCTCGACGAGGGCAACGTCGTCTTCATCGTCTGCGACGACGGCTGGAAGTACCTGTCCTCCGGGATCTACACGCGGCCGGTCGACGAGATCGAGAATCTGGACTCCACCGTCTGGTGGTGAGCCCGGTGGGTCCGCCCGGGCGCACGCGCCGGGCGCTGATCGGCGGGGCGACGGCGGCGATGGCCGGGGCAGCGTCGCTGGCGGTCAGCGGCTGCGGGATCAAGGGCCGGACGGGCGCACACTCGGTGCACAAGGCGCGCCCGCCGGTGCGCCGGGCCGACATCACGCTGCTCGAGCGCCTGCTCGACCTCGAACGTCATACCGTCGCGGCCTACACGGCCGGGATCCCGCTGCTGGGACACGATGATGCCAAGACGGCCAAGCAGTTCCTCGACGAGGAGCTGCAGCACACCGGAGAGCTGATCTCGCTGATCAACGCGGCCGGCGGGGACGCGCCACCGCGTCGCGCGCCCTTCGATCTCGGTCACCCGACCGGTGCCACCGGAGTGCTCGCACTCCTGCACGGGCTCGAGCGCACTCAGATCCTCACCTACCTCGACACGATTCCGCGGCTCTCGCCCGGGCCGGTGCGGGCGGCGGCATCCACGATTCTGGCCAGTGACGCGCAGCACATCGCGATCCTGCGCCGCGCCCAGGGCCAGCCCGCTCTGGTGGGCCCGTTCCTGACCGGAGCGCAGTAGTCCGTGGCCGGCCTGCCGTCGACCCGGCGCGAGCTTCTCGCCGCAGGCGCCATCACGGCCGCCGGCGCCGCCGGCGCCGGTCTCGGCCTGGCGGCCCCGGCGGACGGCGCTCGCGGCGACCGCGGCGGCCGCTCGCCCGGATCCGCCCGCCGAGCGAATTCGGCGCCTGCTCTCCGTCGAGCTGCTGCTGCACTACTGCTATCGCCATGTGCTCGGTACGTCGCTCATCACCCCACCTGCCCGTTCCGTCCTGGAGTTGCAGGCACGTCACGAGCAGACCCACATCGGTGCTCTCCGCGTCGAATTGACGCGGCTGAGCCCGACCGGGCCAATCCCGGTCGCCCCGAGCGGCGTCGGCGCCGCCGATCGCGATCTCGCCCGGCGCAACGTCACCGGCCGCCTGGGCCAGCTGCTGGGCGAGAAGGACGCCTTGCGGCTGCTGCTCGGAGTCGAGCGCGTCGTGGTCGGCGCGTACTTCGTCGCGCTGACCAAGCTGGAGGATCGGCGGCTGATCGAGCTGGCGATCTCGATCATGGGGGCCGAGGCGCAGCACGAGGCGCTGATCGGCGAGCTGCTGTACCCCGGCGACGCCCAGCGATCCGTTCCCTACGGGCTGATCCAGGGCATGCAGTGATCGCCGGGCCACTGCCGGTACAGGCGTCCGGACATCGAGCGCGTCTCGTCGGCGTCTGGACCTCGCCTGACGCCGCCCAGAACTTCTGGGTACGTGTACTAACCTCGCCCCGGCCATGAGGATCAGCCAAGCCCTGTATGACGAGATGGTGGCGCACGCTCGGGCCGAGGCGCCCGACGAGTGCTGCGGGATGATCGGCTCCCGCGACGGGACGGCGGTGACGATTCACCCGGCCGAGAATGCCGCTCACAGCCCGCTGCGCTACGAGATCGACGGCGCTGAGCAGTACCGCATCCAGATGGCGATCGATGACGCCGATCAGGATCTCGGCGCGATCTATCACTCACACACCCGTAGCGCGCCGATCCCGTCCCAGACCGACATCAACCTCGCCTTCTATCCCGAGACGCTGTACGTGATCGTCGGTCTGGCCGGCGACGAGCCCGAGGTCCGGGCCTACGAGATCCGCGACGGGCGGGTCTCCGACGCAGAGCTCACGGTGGAGTGACGCCGCCCGCACCCGGACTCGAGCAGCCCCTGCTCTGCCCGGGCTGTGGTGCCCGCTATCCGGCGCTGGAGCGCTTCTGTCCGGCGTGTGCGCTGCCGCTCATCCGGGCCGACGGCGCCGACACGCCGCCCGCCGACCAGTGCCCGCCATCGCCACGCCCGGCTGATCAAGCCCCAGCTGAGCGAGGGTGAGCTCGTCCAGGTGGCGGGCGCCTCGAACCTCGCCGAGGCCGAGTTCATCCAGTCGCTGCTGCTTGAGGAGGGGGTACCGAGCCTGCTGCGTCGCAGCGCCGGGTTCGACGTCCCGGACCTGCTCGCGGCCGGACCGCGCGACATCCTGGTCCCGCTCAGCGGCGCCGACGTGGCCCGCGAGGTCCTGCTCGAAGGCCGAGCTGATCGATCGCCGAGGGGCCGCCCAGCTCTCCCGTGGCCCCGGGGCGGCTGTTGCTCGGCTTGATGGCCGCACTGGCGATCGGAGGGCTCGTGGTCTGGCTGATCGGACCCCTGCTGCACGGCTGAGGCCGGGTGCCGTGCGGCGCTCGGCCCCAGCTGCGCTCAGCCGGGCCGGCGGTCAGGAGGCGCCGGCCAGCCGGGCCAGGTGCGCGCGCCAGGCACCTTCGGTGTGCTCGATCGCGCGGCCTCCGAAGGCTGCGGTCAGGGCGGCGCGCGGGCCCGCGCGGCTCAAGATGAGATGCCAGCTGCGCCGCGGCCCGCTCGCCCTCGCTCGGCCGCGAGCAGGTCGAACACGGTCCCACCGAGCAACGCCGAGTCGCGATAGCCGGGGGGAAATTGGGGACGTGCGCCCTCGCGCAGCCGGCGGGCGATCGCCGGCCGGGCGTGGTCTGTCTGGCCTGAGAACCAGCGCCCCGCGCCCTCGATCAGCCACGCCCATCGCAGCTCCCGGCGCCCCCGCACGCGGCGCGAACACGTGCGCGAGCTCGCGGTTGTTCTCGATCACGATGCGCCGGGCGTAGAGTGCGGCGGCGCTCAGGGCCAGCATCTCGCGCGAGCCGGTGACGTTGGACGCGCGACCGCGCAGCACCTTGGGGGAGAGGACGTGCAGCTCATCGCGCCCTGCCCAGCCGGCCACGTAGCGGCGCGCCGCGGGCGCGGTCGTCAACCAGACGAGCGGGAGCACCGGATGGGCGAGGGTCAGGGACACCACTCCGGAGTGCAGGACGACCGTCAGCTCGCCGACCGGGCGCGGAAACAGCTCGGCCATTCGCAGCTCGGTCAGCGACAGCGATTGCAGGACCCGTCGCGCGTCCCGCGCGTCATCCTCGTTGTGGCGGGCGCGAAAACCACCGAGCTGCGATTCGACCCAGGTCACCGGACACAGATGATGACGGCCGGTCGCGGATCGGGCGGGATTTCGCCGTCACCGCAACGCGGCCGCAGTGCGTATCTAGACCAGTACCGGCTGGCGATCCGAGGCGATCGATGCGATCGCCTCGGAGGCACGCTCGAACTCCTCGTCCGACAGCACCGGGGTGCCCTCGAAGGGGAGATCGCGCGTCAACTCCAGCCAGGAGCGGCAGCCACCGTACTCGTCGCGGACCTTGACGGTCACGGGACGCGGAATCCGATAGGTGCGCAGCAGGATCACGTGCAGCGGATGACGACGTTTCCACGCCAACCGCTTCTCCGCGTAGTCGGTCGTCCACACGTAGAACGGGGACAACGCGTCCACGGCGCGACGATCGTTGACCGTGAAGTGCCCGGCCACTTCGGCCCAGGCGCGGATCCGCACCCGGTCAGGCTGGGTGAGCGGGTCGCCGCGGTGGAGCGCCTGCGGGTGGGGCTCGCCGTCTGACCAGACACCCTCTTCGAGCGCTCGGGAGAGTTCGGGGCGATGCGATTCGCGCACCAGATCGGTGCGCTGGTGGTCGAACGTGGGGTACAGGAAGAAGCGCTCGTAATCGAGCTTGAAGTGCTTCTCCGGTTCACGAATGCCGCCCTTGCGAAGCGTCAAAAGCTGTTCGCCTTCGGCGAGCGCCCGCACGGTAACGGCCCATTCTTTAAAAGCAATCGGCATAGAGATAAAAGGGGGGAGACGGGTTTTTAGTGTTCCGGTCAGTCCCGGCGCGCCAGAGCGGCAACGTCAGTGACGGGACTTGCAGGATTGTATGCGAGAACCCCCGAAAAGCAAAACCTACCTGCAAATAGGGGGTTTCCTCGGGCGTTCGGCGCCGCCGAAGCTACGGTTCCGTAGCAGTGCCCGGCGGCAGTTCAGGCGGCGAGCGGCGCGACCTCTTCAGTTTCGGCGAGATGCTGGTGGGACGGGCAGTAGCCGTTGTGCGGGAGGGGCATCCGTTGACACGGCGAGCCCTTGCGTGTGCTGGCCCGGCACTGCAGCGGATTGCCGTTGAGATCGAATCCGTTTTGAGGCTGGTTGCGCAGGAATTCGTCCGCGCAGGCGAGGTATCCCTCGATCACCCGCAGCACGCGCGCCTGGGACAGCATCGGGAAATAAGCCCGGATGTCGTTAAACAGGGTTCGCGACGGCCGCGCGAAGTAATGGCGGTCGTTGGCCAGACGCTCTATGGCGTGCTCGCACGCACGCAGAACACGTTCGTGATTGGCGTGCGGACATCCGCCATGTGGGTCCTCGATGATCTCTGAGGCGATCTCGCGGTAGATCGCGCGGCTGAAGCGGTACATGTGGTCTCTCTCCCAGCTGTCTCGCGACGCCTCCGGCCGAGCGCCCTAAGTTACGGGCGAGTATTCCCGCGGCAAATGAAGCTCGCGCCGCTCTGATTATTAATTAGGTATTAAGCAAAATGCTGAGCACGTGCTGCGACTCGCGCTCGGGCCCGCGCCGCGAGGGGGTAGTTCCCTACGTCCAGCTCTCCAGGCGAGGGGCGGCGTTGACGTCGAGCATCACGTGCGTCCCGTCCAGGGCGCGATCGAGCTGCGGGAAGTCGGTGCGCTGATGCGCGCCGCGGCTCTCCTCGCGAGCCAGGGCGGCGGCTGCGATCAGTCCGGCCAGCGGATAGGGGTCGGTCGCCAGCGTGCGCAAGCCGTCACCGCTGCGCTCCAATCCCGCCAGCTCCCACAACGCGCGACGGGTGGCGGGGGTGAGCTCGGGGCGGGGCGGCGGCGGGGCATCGTCGGCGCCGCTGCCGTGACCGGACCACGGTGCGGCCCGGGCCGCCCGCGCGGCGCGGGCGCCGAACACGAAGCACTCGGTCAGCGAATTGGAGGCCAGGCGATTGGCGCCGTGAAGGCCGGTGCACGAGCATTCGCCGATCGCGAACAGCCCCGGCAGGCTCGTCTGGCCGTGCAGATCGGTCGCGATACCGCCCATCATGTAGTGCGCGGCGGGGGCGACCGGGACGAGTTCGCGCTCGGGGTCGATGCCGGCGCGGCGCAGTGCGCTGACCACGTTGGGAAACAGCGCCGGATCGACATCGCGCATGTCCAGGCCAACCGATCGGGCGCCGGTCGACTGCAGGAGCTGGGCGACGGCGCGGGCGACCTCGTCCCGCGGCGCGAGCTCGTTGACGAATTGCTCGCCGGAGGCGTTGAGCAGCCGGGCGCCCTCGCCGCGGACCGCCTCGGTGACCAGGAAGCCGTCGGCGCCGTTCTCGCCCACCACCGCAGTGGGATGGAACTGCATGAGCTCGAGGTCGGCGAGATCGGCGCCGGCGTAGTGGGCGAGCAGGAGTCCGCCGCCGATCGCCCCGGTCGGGTTGGTCGTGCGTGCCCACAGAGCGGCCGCGCCGCCCGTGGCGAGGATCGTGGCCGGCGCGCTGACCCGGCCGCCGTCGGCGAGCCGGGCGCCGGTGGCGATCCCGTCAGTGGAGGTGATCTGCACGACTCGGCGCTGCTCGAGCACATCGATCTGTGGATCCTCGGCGACGAGCGCCGACAGCTGGCGGATGACGCGGCGGCCGGTCGCGGCACCCCCGGCGTGAACGATCCGGCGGCCCGAATGGCCGCCCTCGAGTCCGAGCGCGAAGCGCCCGTGGCGGTCAGCATCGAACTGCACCCCGAGGCCGGCGAGGTCCTCGACGGCGGCTGGAGCCTCGTCACACAGGATCCGGGCCGCCGACCCACGAACGAGGCCGCGGCCGGCGGTGACCGTGTCGGCGAGATGGCGCTCGGGCGTGTCATCGCTGGCCAGCGCGGCCGCCAGTCCCCCCTGCGCCCAATAGCTGGAGGATTCGGCCAGCGGGGTCGCGGAGACCAGCGTGACGCGCGCGCCCGAACGGGCGGCGCAGAGCGCCGTGTAGAGACCGGCCGCGCCGGCGCCGACGACGGCCACTTGGGTCTCGATTCGCTGCACCTGGCCGGTACGGTACTGGCCCATGGCCGCCGCCCCTGTGTTACTGGAGCATCCCTCGTCCCTGGAGCATGACACCGGCCACCATCCCGAGCAGCCCGCTCGCATGGTGGCGATCGAGCGGGCCCTGGCCGCGCGTGACTGGGTCGGCTACGAGCGCGTCCTGTCGCCGCCGGCCACGCTCGAGGCTCTCACGGCCGTGCATTCGGCCGCGCACGTGGAGTTGATCGAGGCCGCGGCGGCGGCGGGCGGCGCGCAGATCGATGCCGACACCGTGGTCAGCGCGGGCTCCTGGACGGCGGCGCGGCACGCCGCCGGCGGCGCCGTCGAGCTGGTGGACCGGCTGCTGGGCGGCACCGCGCCCTCGGGTTCCTTCAGCGCCCACCGTCCCCCGGGACATCACGCCGAGCCGGCCCGGGCGATGGGCTTCTGCCTGCTCAACAACGTCGCGGTCGCGGCGCGTCACGCGCTCGACACCGGCGGCGTGGAGCGCGTGATGATCGTCGACTGGGACGTGCACCACGGCAACGGCACAGAGGCGATCTTCGCCGCTGACCCCCGCGTGCTGTTCGTCTCCATCCACCAGTCACCGCTGTACCCCGGCAGCGGTCCCGCGTCGTTCACCGGCCGCGACGGCGGCGAGGGGTATACGGTCAATCTCCCCGTCGCCCCGGGATCGGGTGACGCTGTGTACAGCGGCCTGGTGGACGGGGTGTGCGTCCCGCTGGCACGGACCTTCGCGCCCGGGCTGATGCTCATCTCCGCCGGCTTCGACGCCCATCGAGAGGATCCACTGGCCGACTGCACGGTCACGGAGACCGGCTTTGCCCGGATGGCCGCGTCACTGCGTGACGTGTGCGCCGAGCTGACGGTTCCGCTCGGCGGCGTGCTGGAGGGTGGTTACGCGCTCGACGCCCTCGGCCGCTCGGTGGTGGCGACCCTGGAGGCTCTGTCAGGGGCTCCGGCCGCGGCGGGAGCCGGTAGGTCGGCCGAGCCGCTCGCCGAGGTCAGCGCGGCTCGCGAGCGGCTGGCCCGGCACTGGTCCGCGTTCGCCGCGGCCTGAGCGCGCAGCCCTGGGGCGCGGTCTCAGCCGACCAGCTCGTGCCAGGCGTCGAGCACGCGCCGGGCCATGACATCACTCGAGTAGCGCTCGGCCGCGTCCCGGCCGGCGATGCGGGGGTCCCGTGCGGCGAGATGGGATGCCAGCGCGGCCCGCCAGAGCCCGAGGTCATAGGGGGCGCATAGCGTCCCGTGGACCCCCGCCAGCGCCTCGGGAGCGACCCCGACCGGGGTGGCCAGCACGGGCACGTCACAGGCCAGCGCCTCCAGCGTGGCCAAGCCGAAGCCCTCCCGCTCTGAGGGGACGAGCACCGCGTTGGCGGCGTTGATATACAGCCTCACCGTCTCCGGGGGGACGTTCTCGAGCGTGAGCAGCGTGATTTCGCCGGCCACCTCGCGGGCGCGATCCACGCGCTTCTCGGGTCGCGAGGGATCGGCCGGGAAGAGCAGGCACGCCCGCTCCGGATCGAGGCCGAGCGCGTGCCGGGCCTCGCCGCGATCGATCCGGCCGAATCGGTGCAGATCAACCCCGCAGGGCAGCACCGCGATCGGACGCCGCGACGCCCACGAGGGCACCGTCGCGGCCAGCCGCGCCGAGACCGCGGCGACGAGGTCAAGCCGGCGCGTGGCGGCCAAGGTGATTGCGCGGGACCGCGGATGGGCGAGATCGGTGCCGTGCAGCGTGACCAGGCGCGCGCGGGCCGGCACCGCGAGGGCGGGCCAGGCGGTGAGACCGAAGTGCGCATGGACGACGTCATAGTCAGGGGCGCCGCGCGCGCGCTCGGCGCGGGCCAGGCCGCCTGCGGCCCGGATGTAGTCGCCCACGCCCCCGGGCGCGAAGGAACGGACGTCGATCTGCGCCTCCCCGGACCGGCGCAGGGCCTCCACCTGGTCACGGACGAACCTGCCCAGCCCCGGGCGCTCGGCCGTCGGGTACATGTTGGTGACGATCAGGGCGCGCATCGCAGTCGGTCGGGCGAGCGTATCCGTCGCCGGCGCCGCGTCCTCTGCCACCATGAGGCGGTGTCCCTGCCCGCCCAATCGCCCCAGCTGCCGGTCGCTGTGTTCGACTCCGGGGTCGGGGGGCTGACCGTTCTGCACGAGCTGCTCGTGTCGCTGCCCGCCGAGGACTACCTGTATCTCGGGGACACCGCACGCTTTCCCTACGGCGAGCGCACCCAGCAGGAGCTGCGCCGCTTCGCGGTGCAGATCGCCGATCACCTGCTCGAGGTCGGAGCCAAGCTGCTCGTGGTGGCGTGCAACGCGGCGAGCTCGGCAGCGCTGGACACGCTCGAGCAGCACCTCGAGCGGCGCGGAATCGGCCTGGACGTGATCGGCGTCGTGGGCCCGGCCACCCAGCTCGCCGTGGCCGGCAGTCGCAACGGCCGGATCGGCCTGCTCGCCACCCCCGCGACCGTCGCCTCGGGTGCCTACGAGACCGCGGTGCTCGCCGCCGATCGGCACGTCCACGTCGAGGCGGTCGCCTGCCCGGACCTGGCTCCGATCATCCAGGGCGGATTTCCCTTTGACGCGTCCGTGGTGGAGACCGTGCGCGGCTACTGCCGGCCGTTGCGTGACGCCGGGGTGGACACCGTCATCCTCGGCTGCACCCACTATCCGCTGGTCGCCCCGATGCTGCAGCGGATGCTCGGACGCGGCGTCAGCCTGGTCACCTCCGGCGCCGGCGTCGCCCGCAGCGTGGAGCGCGCGCTGACCGCCCGCGGGTTGCTCAACCCCCGCGACGGCGAGGGAAGCTATCGCTTTCGCTGTACCGGACCGACCGACGCCTTCCACGCGCTGGGAACCCGTTTTCTGCAGATGCCGCTCGGCGAGGTCACCCATGTCGAGCTCGGCGCGGCGGTGGCGGTATGAGCGTCACGGCGGGTCAACGCAGGGACGGCCGCACCCCCGCCGAGCACCGTCCGGTCACCATCGAGCCCGGGTTCGTCCGTACCGCGACCGGCTCCGCGCTGATCTCGATGGGCGAGACCCGGGTCATCTGCACCGCCTCGGTGCAGGAGAGCGTGCCGCGTTGGATGGCCGGCTCGGGCCGGGGGTGGGTCACCTCGGAGTACGGGATGCTTCCGGCCTCGACCGGAAAGCGCAAGCCACGTGACGTGACCCAGGGCCGTGTCGACGGGCGCTCGGTCGAGATCCAGCGGCTGATCGGCCGCTCGTTGCGAGGCGTCGTGGACCTCGTCGCCCTCGGCGAGCGGACGATCTACATCGACTGTGACGTGCTCCAAGCCGACGGCGGGACCCGTTGTGCCGCGATCACCGGGGGGATGGTGGCGCTGGCGCTGGCCTGTGAGCGCCTGCGCTCGGAGGGCAAGCTGGCGCGCACCCCGCTGACGGGCAGCGTCGCGGCGATCTCCTGCGGGATCGTTGACGGTCTCGCGCTGCTCGATCTCGACTACTCCGAGGACTCGACCGCCGAGGTCGACGCCAACGTTGTGATGACCGGCGACGGCGGCCTGGTCGAGGTGCAGGCCACCGCGGAGCGCACGCCGCTCTCCCGCGCGCACCTCGATGAGCTGCTCGCTCTGGCCGCGGACGGCATCGTGTCCCTGCGCCGGCTGCAGGATGATGTCGTCGCCGCTGTCTCCGCCTGAGCCGAGATGCGGCTCCCCGGGACCCTGATGCTCGCCACCCGCAACGCGCACAAGCTGCGCGAGTTCGAACGGCTGCTCGCGCCGGCGCAAATCGTGGTGACGGCCCTTCAGGAGGGGATCGAGCTTCCGCCCGAGGTTGGACAGACGTTCGCCGCCAACGCGTTGCCGAAGGCGCGGGCCGCGGCGGCAGCCACTGGGCGGCTGACGATCGCCGACGATTCCGGGATCGAGGCCGAGGCCCTCGGCGGCCGACCCGGCGTGCGGTCGGCCCGCTATGCCGGCCCGGACGCGACTGACGAGGACAACCTCGCCAAACTGGAACGAGAGGTTCCGGCGGGTGGCGCGCTGCGCTACGTGTGTGCCCTGGTCCTGGTGGACCCGTCCCGGGCGGACGGCAACGAGCGCCTGTTCCTGGGCGAGTGCCGAGGGCGAATGGCCCCGCGACGCAGCGGCGGGCGGGGTTTCGGCTATGACCCCGTGTTCCTGCCCGACGGCGTGTCGCCCCCGCAGACGATGGCCGAGCTCTCCGATGCCGAGAAGGACCGGATCAGCCATCGCGGCCGGGCCGTCGAGTCACTGCTGGTCTGGGCACGGGAGAGCGCTCAATGACCGCGAGAATCGAGCACGAGGTCCCCGAGTCGTGACCACCGTCACCGATAGCGAGATCCCGACCCTCAAGCGGCGCACCGCGGCGCTGTCGCTGCTCTCCAATACGACGCTCATCCTGCTCAAGCTGATCGCCGGCACGATCACCGGTTCAGTGGCGATCCTCACCGAGGCGGTGCATTCGAGCATCGACCTCGTTGCGTCGATCGTCGCCTTCTTCTCGGTGCGCAAGGCCGACGAGCCCGCAGATGAATCCCACCGCTACGGGCACGAGAAGATGGAGAACCTCGCGGCCGCCATCGAGGGGATCCTGATCCTCGTCGGGTCGGCCGCGATCGGCTTCGAGGCGATCCGCCATCTCGTCGATCACGGGCGGATCGGAAGCGTCGGCCTCGGCATCGCGGTGATCGCGATCTCGCTGGTGGTCAACGTGGGCGTTTCACTGCGGCTGCGACGCGCGGCCGTGCAGACGGGGTCTCCGGCGCTGGCGGGCGACGCCGCCCACCTCGGCACCGATGCGCTCACCTCCGCGGCAGTTCTGATCGGCCTGGTGCTCGTTGACCTGACCGGCGCGCAGTGGATCGATCCGGTGGTCGCGCTGGCGGTCGCGCTCGTGGTCGTGACGACCGGGGTCCGGCTGGTGTTGCAGGCCTCTCGGGTGCTCGTCGACGAGGCGCTGCCGGCGGAGGAGGTCGAGGCGATCCGTGACGAGATCGGCGGGTTCGCCAGCCGCGGCGTGGTCGGCTACCACGAGCTGCGCACGCGGCGAGCCGGGGCACGGCGCTACATCGATCTCCACGTCCAGTTTCGCCGTGGAACCTCCCTGGAGAGCGCGCACCGGCTCGCCCATGAGCTCCAGGATCTGATCGAGGCTCGCCTGCACCGCACGGACGTGCTGATCCACCTCGAACCCGAGGACCGAGTCCGGCCCGGGGAGAACCTCGTCGTGCCGGACAACGGCGGCGGCGCCGACGGGCCCGAGGTGGTCGTCAGACCAGGTTGATCGCGGCCGACAGTGCGACCGCGAGGGTCACCGACGCATAGCCGTAGTACCCCTGCAGGAGCAGAATGACCACCGCGATCAGGCAGCCGAGAAAGGTCGTGAGCCAGCTCGCTCGGGCAAGATCCATGCCGACATTCTCCCCGCCACGCAGGATGGTGTACTCCGACGGCCGCGCGCGACCCGCGTATTCCCGCAAATTGCGGGGACGTGGAGCCGAAACTCGCTTATCCGCCGGTCGCGCGGCAAGAATGGACGCGTGGCGGTGGGCTGCGGCCGAGGTACCTGGCCGTCCGCAAACCGTGTTAGCGTCGAATCCCCACCCCCTGAGAAGGAGGAGCAAGTGACGAAGTCTGAGTTCGTAGACCAGGTCGCCGACCGTGCGGGTCTGAGCAAGAAGGACGCCGGTGACGCCGTTGACGCGATGCTGGAGACGATCGAGGCCGCGCTCAAACGCGGTAGCGACGTGACCTTCTCCGGCTTCGGAAAGTTCAGCATCTCGCAGCGGAGCGCCCGCGAGGGCCGCAACCCCGCGACGGGTGAGAAGATCCAGATTGCCGCGTCCAAGGTGCCGAAGTTCACGGCCGGCGCAGGCCTCAAGAAGGCCGTCAAGTAACAGCGCCGGTCTCACCGCAACGAGAGCGCGCCCGCGTGGTGACCCCAGGGTCGCCGGGCGCGGGCGCGGCTCGTCCGGTCGCCTCGAAGACCGGTTTCGGAGAGCGGCTCGCCGAGCACGTCAAACGGCGTCGCTCGCAGATCGTCCTCGGACTGGACCCGGATCCGTCCCGGCTGTGGCCAGAGGCGATCCCGCCCGGAGCCAACGCGTCGAGCGTCGGCGCCGGCGTCGCGCAGGTCGCGGCCACGGCGGTCCTCTCGCACTGCCGGCTCGTGCTCGAGGCCGCGGGTGCCGAATGTGTGGCGGTGAAGTTCCAGGTCGCGTGCTTCGAGCGACTGGGAGCGCCCGGCTGGGCTGCGCTCGCCACGCTCGTGGATGACGCTCGCGAACACGGCCTGCTCGTGATCGCGGACGCCAAACGAGGCGACATCGACGTCAGTGCCCATGCCTACGGGCAGGCCTTCTTCGGCGGCGTGCCGACGCCGTTCGGGACGATCCCGGGGCTCGGTGCCGACGCGCTGACCGTCAGCCCGTTGCTCGGCCGTGACTCGGTGCAGGCCTTCGTCGCCGCCGCACGCGCCGCCGCAGGCGGTGTGTTCGTGCTCGTTCGCACGTCCAACCCCGGTGCGGCCGAGGTGCAGGACCAGACGCTCGCAGAGGGTGGAAGCGTCAGTGACGGCCTCGCCGCGCTGGTCGCCGCGCTGGGTGCCGACGGGATCGGGCCCGCCGGAATCTCCGACGTCGGAGCGGTCGTCGGCGCGACCGCGCCCGAGCATCTCGGGCGACTGCGCGACGCGATGCCCGCCACGCCACTGCTTCTCCCGGGTGTGGGGCCACAGGGAGGCTCGGTGGCGGCTCTGGCGCCGGCCTTTGCCCCCGGCGCCGCCGGTGGCCTGATCGCGGCCTCGCGCGGCATCGTCTACGCCTTCGAGGGTCCGGGCGGTGGCTCTCCGGCGGGAGCGGCGCGGGCGCAGGCCGCGCGCATGCGCGCGCTGGCCTGGACCTTGTCGCGCGGGCAGTGAGCATCCTCCCGCGTCACGCGGGGAGCGGAGCGGTGAGCGGGACGGCGCCGCAACCCTCCGTGCCCGCGATGAATCCTGCAGCCGTGACAGCGTGCCACCAGTATCATCGCGGCCGGGATGGTGGTGGCTCGAATCGCCGCGCGACTCTTCGCGCTGGTCGCGCTCGCCGCCGTGGCGGTTGGGGTCTACCTGATCGTCCACAGCGGGCTGAGTACGCACGCGTCGACGGTCACCAGCACGAGCCAACTGCTCAGCGGACCTCACGCGCACCCACACCATCGCCGCACCCCGCGCTTCTACGTGGTCAAGGGCGGCGACACGCTGAGCGGGATCTCGATTCGGACCCACGTCGCGATCTTCCGGCTCACGCAGCTCAATCCGGGTCTGGCCCCCAACAGCCTGCAGACCGGTCAGCGGCTGAGGCTTCGGCGGTGAGCCCGGCCGGCCGCCCTGGCCGGCGGTCGGCACCGGTTGCGTCGGTCCTCGCCGTGGCTCTGACCGTGCTGATCTGGGCCGCGGCGCTCCTCGGCAGCGCCGCCCGGGCCGCGGCGGCCGCCGCGCCGCCCCCCCGGCTCACCGTGCGCGCGGCGGCGCTCTTCGCGCCGGCCACGGGCCAAACGCTGTACGCCGATCGCGCCCAGGAGGAACTCGCGGTGGCGAGCACGACGAAGCTGATGACGGCGCTGATCACGCTCGAGCACGTCCACGCGCTCGGCACGGTGTTCACCCAGAACAACTACCTTCCGGCGGCGGTCGATTCCCAGATCGGCCTCGTTCCCGGGGAGCGGATGAGCGTCCATGACCTGCTGATCGCGCTGATGCTGCCCAGCGCCGACGATGCCGCCGAGGATCTCGCCTACAACGTCGGCCACGGTTCGGTGCCCCGCTTCGTGGCCATGATGAACGAGCGCGCCCGCCAGCTGGGACTGCGCCACACGCACTACGCGACCCCGAGCGGGCTCGACACCGTCGGCAACCACTCATCGGCCTCGGACCTTAACCGGCTCGCCGCGTATGACCTCAGCGCACTCACCCTTCTTCGCCCGTGTCGTCGCGCTCGGGACATGCTGTTCTGTACTCCGGCAGCCACGTTCGGGACGTGATCAACCGCAACACGCTGGTGCGCGAATACCCATGGATCGACGGCGTCAAGACCGGACATACGTCGGCTGCCGGTTACGTGCTGGTCGCCTCGGGGCACAGAAACGGCATGAGGCTGATCAGCTCGGTACTGGGCACGACGAGCGAAACGGCCCGGGACGCGAATACCCTGGCCCTGCTCGACTGGGGATTCGCCAACTTCCGCTTGCGCATGCCGGTCCGCGACGGCGAGGTCCTGGCCCGGGCGACGGTCACCGATCAGCCGGGCCTGCATCCGACCCTGATCGCGGCCCGCGGGCTTCAGAGGATCGTCAACCGCGCCGATCGGGTCACCGTCCGCGTCCGGGCGCCGCGCGTCGTGACCGGACCGCTGCGCCGCCGCGCAGCGCTCGGCAACGCCACCATCCTGGTCAACGGCCGACCCGTGGACCAGATCCCGCTGCTGCTCGACGCGCGCCGTCCCGGCGGTGTCCGCGCTGACCCTCGCCGGGCGTTTCCTGACCCGACCGCTCACGTCTCGTGGTCATTCTTTTGGCGGGGGGAGCGCTGGTCGCGGTAGCGTTGGGAGTCCGCCAACGCCGTCGCACGCGCGACGCGAGGCGGGAACTGGAGGCCGCATGATCATCACCGTCACGCTCAACGCGGCGATCGACAAGACCCTCGAGGTCCCGAGCTTCACGCCCGGCCGCCGTCACCGCACCGTCGATCAGACGACCATGCCGGGCGGCAAGGGGGTCAACATTGCTCGGGCGCTCAAGCAGCTTGGCCAGCCCGTGATCGCGACCGGATTCGCCGGCGGCGCGACCGGCACGCGGATCGTCGAGGTGCTCGGCAGCGAGTCGATCCTCAACGACTTTGTGCGCATCCACGACGAGTCGCGGACCAACACGGTTGTTCTGGATCCCACCACCGGCTCGCACACCGAGATCAACGAACGCGGCCCGGCGATCTCCGAACAGGAGCTCGAGCTGTTTCGCGAGAAGCTGCTCTACCTGGCCCAGGGAGCGAGCATCTGCGTGTTCGCGGGCAGCTTGCCCCGGCGCGTGGCACCCGACGTCTACCTGGACCTGATCCGCGAGGTGCGCCGGCTCGGGGTCACGACGATGATCGACACCGACGGTGAGCCCCTGCGGCTGGCCATGCGCGCCGAGCCCGATCTCGTGTCGCCCAACGAGCTGGAGTCAGAGGAACTGGTCGGCCATGAGTTCAACGACGTGGATGACCGCGCACAGGCGGTGGTGGAGATGACGCGCCAGGGTGCGCGGGAGGCGATCATGACGGTCTCCGACGGGTGCTACGCCCGTGTCCTGGAGAACGGCACACCGGCGCTCTACCGGGTCTGCGTGGAGGAGCAGGAGGCGCGATCGGTGGTCGGTTCGGGAGACGCCTTCCTGGCCGGGTACGTGGCGTCACGCTACGCCGGGCACGAGCCGGTCGACTGCCTGCGCTTCGGCGTCGCCTGCGGGGCGGAGTCCACGCAGCACTTCGGGGCCGGGATCATCGACCCGGCGCGTGTCGAGCGCCTGCTCGGCGAGGTCGAGGCCGAGCGCCTCGGCGTCGGCGCCGAGATCGGCTGAGCCGCAGTTGAGGCGCTCCGGTCCGCCGCGGCGGCTTGTTCGTCGGGGCCGCTCGTTGGCGCATTTTTCCTCTGTCCGGGCATCGGGAATCGATCGATGCCGCTGCTAGCATCGACGTCCCGAATGGTTGCCGCCATCACCCCCACGATTCGTCCGCTCCGCGGGCTACCCTGCTGAGATGGAAGTAGAGATCGGACGCGGAAAGAAGGCTCGCCGCGCGTATGGCTTCGACGACATCGCGATCGTCCCATCACGCCGCACCCGCGATCCCGATGACGTGGACATCACCTGGACGCTCGGGCCCTACCGCTTCGAGCTGCCGCTGCTGGCGGCAGCGCTCGATGGAGTCGTGTCCCCCGACAGCGCCGGGCTGATCGGCAAGCTCGGTGGGCTCGCAGTGCTCAACCTCGAGGGCATCTACACCCGCTACGAGGACGCCGACGAGCAGCTCGAGCGCGTCTCGACCTTCTCCCGTGACATCGCCACCCGCGAGATGCAGGACATCTACCGCGAGCCGGTCAAGCCGGAGCTGATCGCCCAGCGGATCAAGGAGATCAAGTCCCACGGGGTTGTCGCCGCCGCCTCGCTCACGCCCCAGAAGGTGCGGACGCACTACGAGGCGGCGCTGGAGGCTGGGCTCGACATCCTCGTCATCCAGGGCACGGTCGTGTCGGCCGAGCACGTCTCGCGCGATGAGTCGCGGCCGCCGCTCAACCTCAAGGAATTCATCCGCGAGCTCGCCCCGATCCCGATCGTGGTCGGCGGGTGCGCCTCGTACCACACGGGGCTGCACCTGATGCGCACCGGCGCCGCCGGCGTGCTCGTCGGGGTCGGTCCCGGCGCGATCTGCACCACCCGCGGCGTGCTCGGGATCGGCGTACCGCAGGCCACCGCGATCGCCGACGTCGCCGCCGCGCGTTCGCAGCACATGCTCGAGACCGGTGACTACGTCAAGGTCATCGCCGACGGCGGGATGCGCAACGGCGGTGACATCGCCAAGGCGATCGCCTGCGGCGCCGACGCCGTGATGCTGGGCTCCGCGCTCGCTCGCGCCTACGAGGCGCCCGGCCGAGGCTATAACTGGGGCATGGCGACCTTCCATCCGACGCTCCCACGCGGCACGCGGGTCGCGACCAAGCAGAACGGGACGCTCGAGGAGATCGTCAAGGGCCCCGCGCGCGAGAACGACGGCACCTTCAACCTGATGGGCGGCCTTCGCACCTCGATGGCCACCTGCGGCTACCGGGACATCGCCGAGTTCAACCGTGCCGAGCTGATGGTCGCCCCCTCACTGCAGACCGAGGGCAAGCACCTCCAGCGCGAGCAGGGCGTCGGCATGGGTGCGGGCGGCCGGGCAGCTGCCGTCGGCGTCGCCGAGTAGTGAACTCGCCCAGCGGCGCGCTGGAGCCGGTCCTCCGCGGATCCTCAGGCTCCGGCCCGCCCGGATCACACCCACAGCCCGTCCGCGGACGTGATGGCAGCGGCCGACGCGGCGCTCGCCGATGACCACGCACTGCGGCAGCGAGGTCCCCACCGAGGACGTCAGCACCGACGTTCCCGCCACCACCGACGAGGTCATCGTCCTTGACTACGGCGGCCAGTATTCGCAGCTGATCGCGCGGCGTGTGCGCGAGTGCGGCGTGTTCTCCGAGCTGCTGCCCCACCATGTCGGGGCCGAGGAGGTCGCTCGCCGCCGGCCGCGGGGGGTGATCCTGTCCGGCGGCCCCGCCTCGGTCTACGCCGACGGCGCCCCGCCCCTGGAGCCCGCGTTGCTCGAGCTCGGGGTTCCCGTGCTCGGCATCTGTTACGGCATGCAGCTGCTCGCCCTCGGGCTCGGCGGCCGGGTCGAGGGCGCCGAGGTCGGCGAGTTCGGACGCTCGCAGCTGACGGTGACCGAGACCGGGCGCCTGCTCGCCGACACGCCGCGCCGAACAGTCGTGCTGGATGTCGCACCGCGACACGGTGTTCGCGCCGCCGCCCGGTTTCCGCGCGCTCGCCTCCTCGACGGCGTCGCCGGTGGCGGCCTTCGAATCGGCCGAGCGCCAGATCTACGGGATCCAGTTCCATCCCGAGGTCGTCCACACGCCCTACGGGCAGCAGGTGCTGTCCAACTTCCTGCTCGACATCTGCGGCTGTGAGGGGACCTGGAGCGCGGCGTCGGTGATCGAGGACCAGATCGCGCGCATCAGGGCTCAGGTCGGGGAGGGGCGGGCGATCTGCGGCCTCTCCGGCGGGGTTGACTCCAGCGTCGCCGCGCTGCTCGTCCACAAGGCGATCGGCGACAAGCTGACCTGTGTGTTCGTCGACCACGGTCTGATGCGCAAGAACGAGGGCGAGCAGGTCGTCCTGGCCTTCCGCGATCACTTCAAGGTGCCGCTCGTCGCCGTGGACGCCGAGGAGCGCTTCCTGGCCAAGCTCGCCGGGGTCAGCGATCCCGAACGCAAGCGCAAGCTGATCGGCGCCGAGTTCATCCGCGTGTTCGAGGAGGAGGCGGACAAGCTCGACGACGTCGGTTTCCTCGTGCAGGGGACCCTCTACTCGGACGTGATCGAGTCCGGCGGCGGGACCGGCACGGCGACGATCAAGTCCCACCACAACGTCGGCGGTCTGCCCGAGGACCTCGAGTTCTCGCTGGTCGAGCCGCTGCGAGCGCTGTTCAAGGACGAGGTCCGCGCGGTCGGCGCCGAACTCGGCCTGCCCCGAGCGCCTGGTCTGGCGCCAGCCCTTCCCCGGCCCCGGGCTCGCCATCCGGGTGGTCGGCGGCGAGGCGACCCGAGAGCGCCTGGACACGCTGCGCGAGGCCGACGCGATCCTCCAGGACGAGATCCGCAAGGCCGGGCTGTACCGGGACCTCTGGCAGTCCTTCTGCGTGCTGCCCGACATCCGGACCGTCGGCGTCCAGGGCGACGAGCGCACCTACGGCAACGTGATCGCGATCCGCGCGGTCACCAGTGACGACGCGATGACCGCCGATTGGGCCCGGCTCCCCTATGACCTGCTCGAGCAGATCGCCTCGCGGATGATCAACGAGATCCGTCCCGTCGGCCGGGTGGTGCTCGACATCACCAGCAAGCCGCCGGGCACGATCGAGTGGGAATAGGGTCCCGGGGATTCGTGCGGCGCCCGGGCGGTTCGGGCGCCGTCAGGTCCCGCCGGTAGCCGGCAAGCGCCTGCTCGAGCACCGGGCCGCACGTAGTGGGCGAGATCGGAGGGCAGGGCGTCGGGTGCGAACCACTGCGTCGCGGCCGAGCTCGACCGGGTCGGGTCGCAGCGCCGGTTCGGGCAGTTCGGCGCGGAAGCAATGGATGACGTCATGGCGGAAGCTGTCGGACCCGCGCAGCTCGCCGGCGGCACGCCAGGCCGCGTCCCCGAGGCCGAGTTCCTCCTCCATCTCGCGCCGGGCCGCCTCCAGGGCCGGTTCACCGCGTTTCATCGCGCCGCCGGGAAGGTCCCAGGCGCGCGCCCCGTAGGTATGACGGACGAGCAGGATCCGGCCGCCGCTGGTGATCAGGCACTTGACCCCGCTCTTGCGCGGGCGCCACACGAACCACAGCACCTGCAGGAGGCGAAAGGCGATCCGGTAGCCCAGCCGCCGGGCGCGGATGGAGAGCGGCATGGCGTCAATGTAGTCCGCCCGCGAGCGACCCGCGGTCACCTCCCGAGACCTACTATCATCGCCGCAGTCCGCGCGAGTCCCGCGCGGCGCATGCGTGCCATGAAGACCTACGTAGCCAAACCCACGGACCGCGAGCGCAACTGGCTCGTCGTCGACGCCACCGGCCAGACGCTGGGACGTCTCGCGACGCAGATCGCCGACACCCTGCGCGGCAAGCGCAAGCCCACCTACACGCCCCACGTGGACACGGGTGACTTCGTGATCGTGGTCAACGCCGAGAAGATCTCGGTGACCGGCAAGAAGCTGACCGACAAGCGCTACTACCGTCACTCCGGATATCCGGGTGGCCTGAAGTCGCGCACGCTTGCAGGAGATGCTCGACCGCCGCCCCGAAGAGGTCATCCGGATCGCCGTCAAGGGAATGCTGCCGCGCAATCGCCTCTGCGCGTCGCCAGATCACCAAGCTGAAGGTCTACGCCGGTCCCGACCATCCGCACGCCGCCCAGCAGCCTCAACCGATGGAGCTTTCGAAGTGAGCGACGTGGACGACCAGCGCAACGACGAGCCCGGGACCCCGGCCGAGGAGACCCCCGGCACCCCCGAGCAGCCCGCAACCCCGCAACCCGGGAGCCGACCGGCAGGAGCCGGCCTGGACGAGGCTCCCGTGGCCGAGCCGGTCGCGCAGGAGCCGGCCGCGTCGGCACCCGCTGACGAGCCCGTCTCACCGCCGGCCGCCGAGCCGGCAACCGCCCGCCGCCGGCGCCGATCCGGCGACCGCCGCGCGCCGAGCGAGCCGGCCGCGCTCCCCTCCGCCGCCGGCCGAGCCCGCCTGCCGCGCCGCATCCGACGACGATGACGAGGAGGAGATCGCCCCGCGCCAGCGCCCGGAGATCCCCGGCGCCGACCTGATCCCGGACATCGTCTCCGACAGTGACGAGTTCCTCGATGCCGAGGCTCGCGCCGCAGCCGAGGCGGAGGCCGAGGAGGCCGCCCGCAACGGCGATCACGACTCCGACGAGGAGTCCGACCCCGATCGCCGACGCGGCCATCGATCTCGCCGCCGGCGCTCGCTACACCGCGACCGGCAAGCGCAAGACCGCGGTGGCTCGCGTGATCCTGCGTCCCGGAACCGGCAGCTACATCGTCAACGGCAAGGATCTCGAGTCGTTCTTCCCCCGCGACACGCTGCGCCGGATCATCCGCCAGCCGCTGGAGGCCGTCGGCTACGACTCGCGCATGGACGTCGTGGCCCGCATGCACGGCGGAGGCGTTTCCGCCCAGGCCGGGCGCCCTGCGTCACGGGATCTCGCGAGCGCTGCTGGTCGCCGATCCGAACCTGCGCGGCGAGCTCAAGAAGCGCGGCTTCCTCACCCGTGATCCGCGGGTCAAGGAGCGCAAGAAGGCCGGCCTCAAGAAGGCCCGCAAGCGCCCGCAGTTCTCCAAGCGCTAGCGCCCACCGATCTCCATGCCGCGCCAGCTGTTCGGCACGGACGGAGTTCGCGGCCGTGCCGGGGACTTCCTCACCGCGGAGCTCGCGCTCGCGCTCGCCCGGGCCGCGGTGGCCCGCTGCGATCACGAGCGCCCGCAGGTGCTCATCATCCGCGACACCCGTGAGTCGGGCGAGATGCTCGAGGCGGCGATCGCGGCCGGCGTCACCTCCGCCGGCGGTGACGCGCTGCTCGGCGGCGTCCTGCCGACCCCCGCGGCACCGCTGCTGGTGCGCCGCCACGGGCTGCATCTGGCCGCGGTCATCTCGGCGTCGCACAACCCCTATGAGGACAACGGCATCAAGCTGTTCGCCGCGGACGGCTTCAAGCTCGATGACGACGCCGAGCACGAGATCGAGGCCGCGCTCGCCCAGCCGGCGCCGCCGCCGCCGCGGATCGGGCACGTTCGCCCCCTGCACGGCGCGCTGGAGGACTATCTGCGCGAGCTGCACACCCGCTTCGCGGACCTGGATCTGAGCGGGCGCCGGATCCTGCTCGACTGCGCCAACGGCGCCACGCACCGCGCCGCCCCGGAGATCTTCCGCCGCCTCGGGGCCGAGGTCGCGACGATCGCCGATGCGCCCGACGGGCGCAACATCAACGCCGGGGTGGGCTCCACCCACCTCGACACGGTGATCGAGCATCTGCGCGACGGCGACCACGACATGGCCTTCGCCTTCGACGGGGACGGTGACCGCGTGCTGGCCATCGATCGGCGACGGCGGGGTCGTGGACGGGGACGAGCTGATCGCCCTGGCCGCCGTGCACCTGCACGCGCGCCGCCGGCTGACCGGCGGCGGCGTTGCCGTGACGGTGATGACCAACTACGGCTTTCACAGCGCGATGGCGGCCGCCGGCGTTGAGGTGGCGAGCACCGCGGTCGGTGACCGCTATGTGCTGGACGAGCTGCGCCGCCGCGGCTGGACGCTCGGTGGTGAGCAGTCGGGCCACATCATCGAGCTCGGCTTCGGGCCCAGCGGCGACGGCATCGCCAGCGCCCTGCTGACCCTCGAGGCGCTCGACGGCGGCGATCTGCACGACCGGGGCGCGATGGCCAAGCTGCCCCAGCGCCTGGTCAACATCCGCGCCGCCGACCGCCCGGCGCTGACGCGCACGATGGACTCCGCCGCGGTCCAGGCCGCGATCGGCGACGAGGACGCGGTGCTGCAGGGCCGCGGCCGGGTGCTCGTGCGCGTGTCGGGAACCGAGCCGCTGATCCGGGTGATGGTCGAGGCGCCGAGCGTCGAGGAGACCGATGCGGTCTGCGCGCGGCTGGCCGACACCGTGCGCGCCGAGCTCGGCGCCAGCCTCGTCGGCTGAGCGTGCGTCCCACGGAGCGCCCGCCGCGGCGGGTAAAATCCATCAGCCGATCAGCTGTGGGCGCCTCACAGAGCGGCTCGCGCGGCGTCAAGCGAGGAGCGTGTTGATGTATGTGCGGCATCGTCGGCTACGTAGGTCCCCAGCAGGTCCGGGCCGTGCTCATGGCCGGGCTGGAGAAGCTCGAATACCGCGGCTACGACAGCGCCGGGATCTCCGTTCTGGCCGGAGACCGCATCGACGCCGTGCGGGCGGTCGGCAACCTCAGCGCCCTGCGCACCGCGATCGACGCCCGCGAGCGCGCCGCCGGCGCCGAGGCTCCGATCGCGGTGGCCGAGCGCCCGGAGACCGGCACGGGGATCGGACACACGCGGTGGGCGACCCACGGTCGGGTCACCGAGGAGAACGCGCACCCGCACTTCGACACCACCGACTCGGTGCACATCGTCGTCAACGGGATCGTCGAGAACTACATCGCGCTCAAGGCGCGGCTGCTGCAGGACGGGGCGGTGTTCACCTCCGAGACCGACGCCGAGGTGATCGCCCACCTTGTCGCCCATCACTACGACGGGGATCTGCTCGAGGCGGTCCGACTCGCCTACGGCGAGCTGCGCGGGCACTACGCGTTCGTGGCCATGACCGCCGAGCAGCCGGGCGTGCTCGTCGGCGCGCGCCGCGAGTGCCCGCTGATCGTCGGCCACGGCGAGGGGGAGATGTTCATCGCCTCGGCGATCCCCGCCTTCCTGGCCCAGACCCGCGAGGTTCAGTACATGGAGGACGACGAGCTCGTCGTCCTGCAGGTCCGACGGCGCCCGCTTCTACACGCCCGCGGGCGCGGAGATCCGCGCGCGAGATCACCGAGATCGACTGGGATGCCGACACCGCCGAGAAGCAGGGCTATGAGACGTTCATGCTCAAGGAGATCTACGAGCAGGCCGACGCCGTCGCCGAGACGATCGGCGAGCGGGCCGCCCGGGGCTGGGGGATCGACCTCGGCGACCTCGGCACGATCGACGACGACTTCCTGCGCCGGGTGCGCCGGGTGGTCATCGTGGCCTGCGGAACCGCCCATCACGCCGGCCTGATCGGCCGCTACGCGATCGAGCAGTGGGCGCGGATCCCGGTCGAGAACGACGTCGCCTCCGAGTACCGCTACCGCAACCCGGTGGTCGGCCCCGACGACCTGGTGATCGGCATCTCCCAGTCCGGCGAAACCGCCGACACGCTGGCCGCGATGCGCACCGCCCGGGCCGGCGGCGCCAAGGTGCTGGCGCTGACCAACGTGATGGGCGCCCAGGCCACCCGCGAGGCCGACGGGGTGCTCTACACGCGGGCCGGCCTCGAGATCGGGGTCGCCGCGACGAAGACGTTCGTCAGCCAGATCACCGCCATGTACCTGATCGCCCTGCGGCTGGCCGAGGTGCGCGGGACGATGGACCGCGCGCAGCTCAAGCCGCCGATCTCCGACCTCAAGCACCTGCCCAGCCTGATCACCGAGCTGCTCGAGCGTGACGTGTCCGGGATCGAGGCGATCGCCGAGTCGGTGTACACGGCGCAGTTCTTCCTCTACCTGGGGCGCCACGTCGGGCTGCCCGTCGCGCTCGAGGGTGCGCTCAAGCTCAAGGAGATCTCCTACATCGCCACCGATGCGTACGCGGCCGGTGAGATGAAGCACGGTCCGATCGCGCTGCTGGACGAGAACACGCCCGTGGTCGTCGTCGCCACCCGCTCCCCGGTGCTCGAGAAGGTGATCTCCAACATCCAGGAGGTTCGCGCGCGCGGCGCGCGGGTGATCGCGATCGCCACCGAGGGCGATGACGAGATCACCGAGCACGCGGACGAGATCATCCGCGTACCGGAGACCCACTGGCTGCTCGCCCCGCTGCTGGCGGTGATCCCGCTGCAGCTGCTCGCCTACTCGATCGCCCGCAAGCGCGGTCTCAATGTGGACCAGCCGCGCAACCTCGCCAAGACGGTCACGGTCGAGTGAGATGAGTGCCCAGCGCGCGGATCCCCACCGCGGATGCGCCCCGCGGCGGCGGCCGGACCTCGATGGGGATCGATCTGCTCGAGATCGACCGGCTGGCGCGGGCGCTTGCCCGGCGGCCCGCGGTTGGCCGAGCGGCTGTTCACCGATCGCGAGCGCGCCTACGCCGCCGCCCGCGCTCACCCCGCTCAGCACCTCGCGGCCCGCTTCTGCGCCAAGGAGGCCGTGGCCAAGGCGCTCGGGATGACCGCCTGGAGCTTTCGCGACGTCGAGGTGGTCGCCACCGGCGGCCGCGCCCGAGGTCGCGCTGCACGGCGCCACGGCGGCCCGGGCCGCGCAGCTCGGGGTCGTCGTCTCCGTGTCGCTCACCCACACCCGTACGCAGGCCGGCGCGATCGCGCTGGCCCAGCCCGCATCCGCCGCGTGACCGGGCTGCCGGACTGGCTGCAGCCGCTGCCCGACGCCGAGCAGCAGCGCGCCACCGACCGGTGGGCGATCGAGACGCGGTCGATCCCCGGTCTGGATCTCATGGAGCGCGCGGGCGGCGGCCTCACCGAGCTGGTCTGCGAGCGGGTGCCCGACGGCTCGCTGGTCGTCATCTGCGGCAAGGGCAACAACGGCGGCGACGGTCTCGTCGTCGCCCGTCAGCTGCGTGAACGCGGTCGCCGCACCGAGGTCCTGCTGCTCGCCGATCCCGGTGAGTACCGCGGTGACGCGGCGGCCAACCTCGCGCGCCTGCCCGGGCCGCCGCCGCGGCCGTTCACCGCCGCCGCCCTGGACGGCGCCGCCGGCGTCGTCGACGCGATGCTCGGCACCGGCTTCACCGGTGAGCCCCGTGAGCCGGTCGCGGGCGCGATCGACGCCATCAATGCGGCCGCCGCGGCGCGGCGCGGTCGTGATCGCCTGTGACGTGCCCAGCGGCGTCGACGCGTCGACCGGCCAGGCGTCGGGGCGCCGCGGTGCAGGCGGCCGCCACCGGCACCTTCCACGCCGGCAAGCCCGGCCTCTGGATCAACCCCGGCAAGGGCCTGGCCGGTGACGTGACGGTGATCGACATCGGGATCCCCGCCGGGGCCCCGGTGCGACCCGTCGGCGGGGCTGATCGGCGACGGGGTGCTCGGGACGATTCCGCGCCGGGACCGCGCCTCGACCAAGTTCGCGGCCGGGAACGTGCTCGTCTGCGGCGGTTCGCTCGGGCTGACCGGGGCGCCGTGCCTGTCCTGCGAGGCCGCGATGCGGGCGGGAGCCGGCTACGTGACCGCGCTGATCCCGGCCTCGCTGAACGTCATCTTCGAGATCGCGCTGCTCGAGGTCATGACCGTCCCGCTGCCCGACGACGGCGGCGCCCTGCAGCCCGCCGGGGTGGCGACCGTGCTGGAGCGCTGCGAGCGAGCCGATGCGCTCGTGCTCGGCCCCGGTCTGGGGCGGGCGCCAGAGAGCCAGCGGTTCGCGCGTGACGTCGCCGCGGCGGCCACCGGTTCCGCTGCTGCTCGACGCTGACGGGCTCAACGCGCACGCCGGAGCGCTCGACGATCTCGCCGGCCGATCGGCCCCGACCGTGATCACCCCCCACGCCGGGGAGCTCGCACGGCTGCTGCAGATCGACAGCGCCGCGGTCGGCGCCGAGCGCCTGCGCTGCGCCCGCGAGGCGGCGAGGCGAGCCCACGCAGTGGTCGTCCTCAAGGGCGATGACACGATCGTCGCCGAGCCCGAGGGACGCGTCGCGGTCAGCCGCGGCGGCGCCCCCGCACTGGCCACGGCGGGCACCGGGGACGTGCTCTCGGGGATCACGGCGCGTTTCTCGCCCAGGGCGTCGCGCCGTTCACAGCCGCGTGCGCCGCGGTGCACCTGCACGTGCGGGCCGGCCAGCGGGCCGCGCGGACGGTCGGCGCCGAGGGCGTCATCGCGCGTGACGTGATCGCCGCGCTGCCGTCCGCCCGGGCCGGCGGCGATGACCGGTCGCGCGCCCCGCGCCGGGGCCTCGCGGGATCATCAGGCTCGGACCGTCGGAGACCACTGACGATGGCCGTGCGGGCCCGTGCGCGCATCAATCTGGCCGCGATCGAGCGCAACGTCCACCGGCTCCGCGCGGGGCTGGCCGACGGCGCCGAGCTGTGCGCGGTGGTCAAGGCCAACGCGTCCGGTCACGGCGCGGTCCCGGTCGCGCGGGCGGCGCTGGCCGCCGGCGCCACGCGTCTCGCGGTCGCCACCGCACTCGAGGCCGCCGAGCTGCGAGCCGCCGGCGTCCTGGCGCCCGTGCTGGTGATGGGTGCGCTCAGCGCCGAGGAGCTTCCGATCGCGCTCGCGGCTCGGGCCGACGTGGTCGCCTGGACACCGGAGTTCGTGAGCGATCTGCAACGTGCCGCCGCGGCGCCCGTCGGCGTGCACGTCAAATACGACACCGGCATGGGACGGCTCGGTACGCGCGATCTCGACGCGGCCCTGGCCGTTGCCGACCTCGTTCTCGATGGCGGTGCGCCGCTGCTCCTGGCGGGTGCGATGACCCACTTCGCCACCGCCGACGGGGAGCGGGCGTTCATGGATGAGCAGCTCCAGGCCTTCGCGCCGTTCGTGGCGGCGATGCGCCGGCGCGCCCCGGGGGTCACCGTGCACGCCGCCAACAGCGCCGGGACGCTCCGGGACCCCGCCAGCCACTTTGACATGGTGCGCTGCGGCATCGCCCTCTACGGGTGTGACCCGATGAACGAGGACCCCGACCGCCATGGCCTGGAGCCGGCGCTCGAGCTGACCAGCTACGTGGCCGCGGTCAAGCTGGCCCGGGCCGGGGAGAGCGCCGGCTACGGACGGCGCTTCGTGGCCCGACACGACACGTGGGTGGCCACGGTCCCGATCGGCTACGCCGACGGCGTCCGGCGCGCGCTGACCGGTCGTCTCGACGTCCTCATCGCGGGGCGACGCCTGCCCGCGGTCGGCACGATCAGCATGGACAACCTCACGGTTGCGCTCGGTCCCGAGCGCCCGCCGGATATCGGTCCCGAGACGACCGTCACGCTCGTCGGCCGCGACGGAGCGCAGCGCCAGAGCAATCGAGGATCTCGCCCGCGGCATGGACACGATCCCCCACGAGGTCCTGTGCGGCCTCTCGGCACGCGTCACCCGCGAGTATCACCGCGACGGAGAGCCGGTGCGGTGAGCGACCCGCTCACCAGTCTGGCGGTGATCGCCCCTGACGTGTGGCTGGTCGGTGGCGCGGTGCGCGACGAGTTGCTCGAGACGCGACGACCGCCGACTACGACGTTGTCCTCGCCGCCGAGGACGACGGGACGATCGCCGAGGTCGCCCGTGCGCTGGCGCGGGCCGAGAACGGCTTCGCGTTCGCGCTGTCGGACGCCTTCGGTGCCTGGCGCGTGGTCGAGAATCTCCATCGCTGGCAGGTCGACCTGACCCCGATGGGAGGCATGACGATCGCGGCCGACCTCCAGCGGCGGGACCTGACCGTCAACGCGATCGCCCGCTCGCTCGGTACGGGCGAGCTCGCCGATCCCACCGGTGGTCGCGAGGATCTCGCCGCCGGCCGTTTGCGGGCCGTCTCGGAGCGATCCTTCGTCGATGACCCGCTGCGGACGGTGCGGATCGCGCGGTTCGTGTCCGAGCTCGGCTTCGCGGTGACCACCGAGACGCTGGCGCTCGCTCGCGCGAGCGCGGCGGGCCTGGCCGGCGTCGCCCCCGAGCGGATATTCGCCGAGCTCAAACGGCTGCTCAGCGCCGACGGGGCCATCGCTGGGTTGGAACTGCTCGACGCCGCCGGGGTCACCGAGATCATCCTGCCCGAGCTCGCAGCCCTGCGTGACGTCGAGCAGAGCCGCTTTCACCACCTCGACGTGCTCGGCCACACGCGCGCGGTGCTGGGCGAGCTGATCGCGCTGGAGCGCGAGCCCGAGGCGCTCTTTGGGCCCGACGGCCCCGCTCTGGCGGCGCTGCTCGCCGAGCCGCTCGCCAACGAGCTGACGCGCGGGGAGGCGCTGCGCTTCGGAGCGATGCTGCACGACATCGCCAAGCCCCAGACGCGGGAGGTCACCGCCGAGGGCCGCGTCACCTTCATGGGCCACGACTCGGCCGGAGCGCAGCTGGGCCGCGCGATCCTCGGCCGGCTGCGGGCGTCCGAGCGGCTCGCCGAGTTTGTCGCCGCGGTCACACGGGAGCATCTGCGCCTGGGCTTTCTCGTTCATCAGGTTCCCCTGGATCGCCGGGCCGTCTACCGGTATCTGCACGCCTGTGCGCCGGTCTCGGTCGAGGTGACCGTGCTCAGCGTGGCCGACCGGCTGGCCACCCGGGGCGACAACTCCGAGCTGGCAATCGCGCGCCATCTCGAGCTCGCGCGTCAGATGGTGGGGGCGGGACTGGCCTGGCGCGCGGATCCACCCCGCCCGCCTGTACGCGGGGACACGCTGGCCCGCGCGCTCGGGCTCACGCCCGGGCCGCGCATCGGTCAGCTCCTGCACGTGCTCGAGGAGGCAGGGTATGCGGGGGAGATCGGCTCCGAGGCCGAGGCGATCGCCTACGCGCGGGAGCGATCTGAGTCTGATGGGTAAGCTGATCGCGATGAGTGACCGCGACCCCGACTGCCTGTTCTGCATGATCATCGCCGGCGAGCTGCCGGGCCAGATCGTGGCCCGGGACGAGCACACCGTCGCCTTCATGGACATCAACCCGGCCACCCGTGGCCACGCCCTGGTCGTGCCGCGCCGGCATGCCCGCAACCTGCTCGAGATCGAACCGGATGATCTGTCGGCAACCGTCCTGGCCGCCCAGCGCCTGGCTCAGCGAGCCAACCAGCGGCTCGGCTGTGACGGCGTGAACCTGATCAACTCGTGTGGCGCCGCGGCCTGGCAGACCGTCTTTCACCTGCATGTCCACGTCATCCCGCGTTACGCCGATGACCCGCTGGCGCTGCCCTGGGTCCCCGCCCCCGGGGACGCGGATCAGATCGCCGAGACCGCGCAGATGCTGCGATGAACGCCACCCCCGTCCGACTCGAGCGTGACGGCGACCTGGCCGTGGTCAGCTTCGACGCGCCGCCGCTCAATCTCTTCGATGACGCTCTGCAGACGGCGCTGCTGAACACGCTGGACGCGTTGGAGGCCACCCCGCCGCGAGCGGTACTGTTCCGCGCCGACGGGCGGGTCGTCAGCGCCGGCGTCGATGTCTCCCTGTTCGCGGCCCTGGCGGGCCCCGACGCCGCCGCCGAGACGTTCGACGGCCTGGTCAGCATCGCTCGCCGGGTCGACGCGCTGCCCTGCCCGACGGTCTTCGCCGCCCACGCCCTGTGCCTGACCTGGGCCTTCGAGCTGGCCCTGGCCTGTGATCTGATCTACGCCGCCGAGGCGGCCAGCTTCGGCCTCGTCGAGCGGGTGATCGGACTGACCCCGGCGATGGGCGGGACCCAGCGGCTCGCCGAACGCGCCGGCACCGGCCGCGCCCGTGAGTTCGTGATGAGCGGCGAGCGCTACCCGGCCGCCACGATGGAACGCTGGAACGTGGTCAATCGGGTGCTGCCCGATGACGGCTTCGACGCCGCGGTGCGGGCGGTCGCCGCCGAGCTGGCCACCGGTCCGACCCTCGCGCATGTCGCGACCAAGCGGGTCATCAGGGATTACCTGGAGGGCGGAGTCGAGCTCGCCAACGACCGCGTCGGCCGGGTCGCCGGTGACCTGTTCGCCACCCAGGACCTCCAGGATGCGGTCGCCACGTTCCTGCGCGAGGGGCCGGGAAAGGCCACCTTCCAGGGACGCTGATCGGCGCGGCGGCGGGTCCCATCGCCGAGCACGTCCTGATACGTTCCCGCTGGCAGATCGGGGTCAACAGCGACGCCGATCGTGGTTGCGCACAGCGCCGAAGAGGAGCCATGGCAACGGGTACTGTCAAGTGGTTCAGCGACGAGAAGGGCTTCGGGTTCATCACGCCCGATGACGGGGGCCGGGATCTGTTCGTGCACTTCAGCGGCATCGACGGAGACGGCTTTCGCTCACTGGCGGAGGGCACGAAGGTCTCCTACGAGGAGGAAGCCGGCCCCAAGGGCCCGAAAGCCGTGAGCGTCACCAAGCTCTAGGCGGCACGTTTCGGCAGGACCGGCGCCGTCGGCCCCGAATCGTTGCTCATACCACCGGCCGGCTATGGCCGGGCCCCGCAACTGACGCCCCTGGATCGTGTTTGAATGACGATGATGAAACGATTTCCGCTGCTCACCGCCGCAGTGACGGCACTCGCGCTCGGGCTCGCGCCCGGCGCGGCCACCGCCAAGCTCGTCGAGCTGGGCCAGACCACGACGCCGCTCGTGGCGCCCGCATGCCCGACGGGAGTCTCGCCGTCGCAGTGCTTCATCATCCTCACCCGGACGACCGCGATCCAGGCCACGAGCGACGGGCTGGCCTATCCCACCACGGTCAAGCAGGACGGGTTCGTGGTCGCGTTCACCGTCGGTCTGTCGCGGCTGTCCAGCAACGCGGCGACCGAGAAGAACTATCTGCACGTGCTCGACCTGGCCTACGGCGGCACGCCGCAGCTGGCGCTCACCGTGCTCACGCCCGGCCCCAAGCACAAGTACACCGTGGCCGCCCAAAGCGCGATCTTCCACCTGATCCCGTTCCTGGGTTCGGTGCTCAACGAGCCGTTGTCGCTGCCGCCGAGTTTCACCCAGTTCACCGCGCTGAAGGTCAAGAAGGGCGACGTGCTCGCGCTGACCATCCCCACCTGGGCGCCCGTGCTCTCCTACAACCTCAACGCCACGAAGTTCGTTTACCGCCAGAGCCGCAAGGCCAACTGCAAGCACGCGGCGGCCGGCCAGACCGCGCAGCTCACGGTTGGGGCCAACACCCAGTATCTCTGCACCTACGGGGGGACCCGGGTCGAGTACTCGGCGACCGAGGTCACCACCACGGGTTATCCCAAGACCTACGTGCACGGCGGCCGGCGCTGAGCTGAGTCCGCCGTGCTCGGGGAGCCGGGCTCGGCCGGGGTGCCGGGCCCGGGGTCGGGAATGTGGCTGGTGGCGGGCCTCAGCAGGCGCCGGGGTTCTGCTGGCAGAACGCCGAGCCGAGACCGGCCCCGCCGCTCGTGCCGGCCCCACCGCTTGTACCCGTGCCGCCACCGGCGGGAGCCGTTGCGGTGCCGGCGCCACTGCCACCCGACGGGCTGGTCCCGGTCCCCGCCGGAGCCGTGGCCGTGCTCGCGGGGGTCGTTCCGGCGGACGTGCCCGCCCCGGCACTTGCCGAGGTGCTGGTGGTCGTCGAACTCGAGCTCGAGCTGTCGAACTCGTGGTGACCGCGGCGCTGGTGCCGGCACCGTTGGTGGGCACGGTGAAGCTCGGGGCGCCCTGGGTGTCGGTCGTCCCGGTCGCTTCCGCTTCCGCAGCCGGCCACGGCGAGCGCGAGCATGACGGCGATGGTTCCGGCCGTGGCGGCGGGCCGAGGGGAGCGGTGAGACATCAACGGCTCGGTCCTCTAGGAGCCGAGCGGTTCCATCCGCCGGGCGCAATAAGGGCAGTCGTTGAGATCCTTCTGGGCAAGCTGGTCACACCAGTTGCAGAACCGGAGGTTCTCCACGTTCCACGGCAGCTCGGAGGCGGTGGGAGCGAGCGGCAGCAGCTGGGCGACGACCTCGAGCGGCTCGCCGGTCTCCCGATCCTTGTAGACCTGGCCTGCCTCGGCTTCGACGATCACTTCGCGCCCGGTAGAGGGCGTGCGCATGCGGTACTTCTGACGAGACCTCATTGCGGGGCAATGCTACCAGCGGCCCGGGCGGCAGGCCGGGCGGGACGGCGGCCGCCTCGGTCGCCCGCCAGGTGGGACCGCAGCGCCCACCCTGGCGCGCCGGGACGCGTCACGGCGCGGAGGTGCCGCCCTCTGGGATAGAGTCCCCGCCCGAGCGTATGGAGAAAGCCTTCGCCCGATTGACAGGGGGGACCCGCCGGACCTTCGCGGCGCTGTTCATCAGCGCGGCCGTCGTCGCGCTGGGCGGCTGCGCGGTCAAGCACCCGGTCGCCAACCTCGTGCAGGGCAAGACGCTGTTCGTCAAGGGCTGCGCCTCCTGCCACACGTTGTCTCATGCCGGCTCGGCCGGGATCACCGGCCCCAACCTTGACGATGCCTTCCGGCAGGACCGAGCCGATGGCGTCAAGGGCGCGGCGATCCAGGGGCTGGTCTCGTACTGGATCCAGTACCCGAATACCCAGGGCGTGATGCCGCGTGACATCTTCAAGGGTCAGGACGCGCAGAACGTCGCCGCCTACGTCGGACTCGTCGCCGCGCGCCCCGGGCAGGACTCCGGGGCGCTGGCCAGCGCCGTGCCGACGGTCAACCAGAAGCCGGTGGTGGAGAAGGCGGGCAAGCTGCAGATCGACGCGGATCCGTCGGGTCAGCTGAAGTATCTGGCCGCGAGCGCGACCGCGACTCCCGGTCCGGTCACGATCAGCATGATCAACAAGTCCTCGACTCCGCACGACATCGCGATCAGCGGTGCCGGGGTCAGCCAGGTCGGCAAGATCGTCTCCGGCGGCGGGACCTCGACGGTCAGCGCCAGCCTCAAGCCCGGCAAGTACACGTTCTTCTGCACCGTGCCCGGCCACCGCGCCGCCGGCATGGTGGGCACGATCACCGTCAAATAGGGCGCCCGGCGGTCAGCGCCCGCTCACGATGCGCGCCGGGCCGTCAGCGCCGGCTCAGGAGGCGGCCCCGGAGCGCAGGCGCTCCATCAGCTCGCGGCCCCGACCCGCGGCCACCGCCCGCTGAGCGCGGCTCTCGTCGAGGCTCAGGCCGTGCTGGTCCGCATAGTCCAGCAGCGCCTGGCGCTCCTCGTTCTGTCCGGCGATGCGCAGAAACAGCCAGCAGAAGAGGCCGATGGTCAAAAAGCTCTCCTCGACCATCATCACGCCGCCGGCGGCGGTCTGGTCGGCGATCTGGGATATGTGCCAGAGCGCGTCGCCGGGCCGGTAGTACGGGTAGAACACGGTGCCGCCGAACACCATCACGTTGCCCAGCACGGCGCCGACGAGCCGCACAGCCACGATGTAGACCAGGCGGGCTCCGTTGGAGAACCACGCGGGCTTGGGCAACGGGCCGAGCAGGGCCATCCAGACAGCGACCCCGAAGGTCAGGAAGGTGGCGTGCTCCAGCGCGTGCAGAGCATCATGGCGCAGCGCCGCCTGGTAGAGCGCCGGAAGGTGCCAGACGTAGAAGTTGATCCCCCAGAGCAGGATCGCCACCACCGGGTGGCTGAGGACCCGCAGGCGCCCGACCACCGGGTTGCGTAGCAGGGGCGCCATCATCGGGCCGGTCAGGCCAAGTACGAAGAGCAGTGCTGCGATGTCACCGATCAACAGGTGCTCGGCCATATGGGCCACGAGCAGCTGATCAGACAGCGTGTCGACGGGCGGACTGAGCGCGATCTCGAGCACGACGAGCCCGGACGCGAAGCATGCCTGCCGCCAGCGGGGCACCGGCCTCCCGGCCGCGGCAAGGCCACGGGCGCGAACCCAATACGGCAGCCAGCACAGAAGAACCACGATCGGCAGGCCGATCGACTGCACGGGCGCGACGGCGAAGCTCGGCATCAGCTCCATGGTGCCACGCCCGCGGATGGGGGACCGACGGACGTGAGCCGGCGGGGCCCGGTCCAGACGAGCTCGGGCCGGGGGTGGGTCAGAGCGAGCGGACGATCAGCACGATGGCCACGATCACGGCGACGGCTGCGACCACCCAGAGCAGGAACGCGAACGCATCCGCCTCCGAGCGCAGCGGATTCGGTGGGTGTTTCATGCCCGGCGAGCGGGGTGTCCGGGGATCTTGATCGCGTAGCGAGAAAGATCGCCGGACACGGTGCCTTGAGGCGCCACGCGGTCGGCGTCAGATCACGTAGACGGTCGTGTACACGACCACCCACATGACATCGACGAAATGCCAGTAGATCCCGGGGACCTCCATGCCCATGTGATGTTCAGCCGAGTAGTGACCGCGGAAGGCGCGGACGGTCACCATCAACAGCATCAGCAGGCCGATCAGCACGTGGGCCCCGTGCAGTCCGGTCAGGGCGTAGAAGATCGTTCCCTGGGCGGCGTCGTGGGGGGCGAAGCCGATGTGAATGTACTCGTTGATCTGGACCGTCAGAAAGGTGAGGCCGAGCAGGAACGTGGTCAGCATCCCGGCCCGCAGGCCGAAGCGATTGCCGTTCTTGATCGAGACCAGAGCCCAGTGGATCGTCAGAGAGGACGAGAGCAGGATCGCGGTGTTGATCCCGGCCACGGCTTCGGGGAGATGCGTGCCGGCTGCCGGCCAGGGATCGTGGTTGACCACCCGGATGAAGAAATAGGCGGTGAAGAACGCCCCGAAGATCATCACCTCGGAGATGATGAAGAGCATCATCCCCAGGGTCGGGGCCTCGACACGCGAGGACCGGTGGGCGGCCGGGGGGCCGTGATGGTGCTCGGCGTGGGGGATCGATGCGGCTTCCATGGTCGGGCTCTCCTAGGCCGTCGTCCGGGCGGTGTCCTGCTGCACGACGTGCTCGACCGGCTTGCCGCTGGCGTTGCGGATGCGGGTGATGAGGTCAGCCCGCAGCCAGCCTGACTTCGTGTCCGGGAAGGTCGAGATGACGATGTCGTCGACGCGGAAGGACTGCAGGGCGTTCATCGTCGCCGTGTACGGATCCGGATCGGAGATCATCCCCGCCGCGGTCAGGTCCGCGTCGCGCAGGCGGCCGAGAACCAGCGAGAGCCGGGTGCGGGCGCGTCGCGTGGCCGCCCCGTCACCGCCCTCCTGCGGAACGACGACGATGAACAGGTGCTCGTGGCGGTCGCCGTCGGCCGTCTCGCCCGCCTTGGCCTTAGCGCCTCGAGCAGCTCGTCGCCGCTCGCAGTGCGATTGGCGACCGCGAGCGTGACGTGGAACGACAGCCCGTCGTTGTCGAGGTCGGTGACCACGTGCTCAACCGGCAGGCCGGTCGCCTGGCGCATCCGGTCGATCAGATCCCGGCGCAGCCAGCCCGAGCGTGACTCCGGCAGGGTCGAGATGATGATCGCGTCCGGGTTGTACTCGCGCACCGCGTCCAGCGTGGCCGCGTAGGGATCCGGATCGCCGACCTCACCGACGGCGGTGATCCCCTCCGAGCGCACGAAGCCGAGCGCGAGGTCGACGCGCGCCTGAGCGGCGTCGAAGACCGCGTCGTCGTAGACGACGTATCCCGCGCGGGGACGAGACTGCGGGACGCAGAGCACGAACCGCGTGTCCTCCTCGGCGGCGTGCTGGCGCACCGAATCGATCAGCGGCTTACCGCCGATCGTCTCGTTGGCGACGACGAGGACGGTTCTCATGCGTGATCCTCCGGGCCGGCGTGGTCAGGGTGTCCCGATGTGGTGCCCGTCCCGCCACCGCTCCGGCGGTGACCGGCTTGGCCTCGAC
>CAVXPV010000011.1:0-446846 GCA_963763715.1 uncultured Solirubrobacterales bacterium | reverse complement strand
CGACGCGCTGGCGCCTGAGCTGCAGATATCGCTTCCGTCGATGCCGCGACATGGACGCTTCATCGCCGACCGGGGCGAGCTCGTGGTGTACGACTGACGTGAGGCCGACCTGCTCGCGGCGCGGGCGTGAGGCGAAGGGCTTCGAGGCGCGGGGTTCGCCGCGCCTTTGCGCAACGGCGGCGGAAGTCGCGATCGGATTGCGTCGTCTGCATTCGGTGGGCGAAAATGAACGGAATTGAAGTCGCTCGTGCGCCGGTTTCGGGAAGGTCGATGGTTCGGAAGACCAGAAACCGTGCGCCCGCCGAATTCTGCGCACCTGTCATCCGATCCCAGCGCAACGATGCCCATCGACGCCGGGCGCAAGATTTCAGGCGACGCTGAGGCGTCGGGCGCGTCAAACCGCCGACAGCTGCATCAGCCCGACCGTCAGCTTCCAGTGGCCGCCATCGTGACGATCATGATCCCGTCAGGCCGAGAAACCGCACGGCGAGATCGCTCAGGCGAGCCTGGGCCAGTCCCGATCACCACGTCGCCGACGCCAGCTGAAGCAGCACACGCCGCTGCAGTTCGACGAAGTAGACGACTGGCTGGCGCTGGCCAGGATGATAGAGGCCGACTCCGCCGACGCGTGGACGAATCGTTCCGCTCGCCACGGTGAAGTCGGGACCGGCCAGGGCGCCGTGGCGATGGCGAGGACGACACGATCCCGAACAGGGATCGAAGCTCGCGTCGGCGAGGACCAGAACACGTGGGCGGGAGGGAATCCATCGTCGTCTGTTCCCATGGGTCGTCGAATGGTAGCGATGACGTCGCCCTGTCGATTACCTTGGGGTAGTCGACGCGCCTGGCGCGCGGTTCGTCGCCACGGTATGGGCGCTGTCGTCCATCCGATCGGAGGCCAGGTGCGCGAGCGCGAGCGACGGCGGCGCACCGAGCTCGACCGCGCTCGACGCCGGGATCTGCCACGCCATCGTCAGCTTCGTCGAGACCGGCCGCTGCACGCTTCCGGGCTCCAGGCGATGCGCACGCCGCCGGCAGCTGGTGCTCGCCGAAGCACGAGCCATACCGGCGATGGTCGTGTCGAACGGCACTGGGACCTGGCGCGGCGAACGCGGCGGTGGCGAGTGCTCGCCGGGCTGGTCGACGCCTGCTGCTCGGCGGCCGGTCGACCTGATGCGGCGCCGGCCGCACCCGCTCGGCCTCGCCGCTGGATTCGTCGATCCGCATCGATGTGGACAACCTGACTTTCGCCGCGCGGTTGCAGGCTCAGGTGGCGGCGACCGGCGACACTGTTCGCCGCCCTGCTCGACGAGGTTGCAGAGCAGCTACCCGGCGGGTGCCCGGCCGCGCCCAGTGGCCCAGGACCGCCAGGACAGCTCGCCGGACCGATCCGCCGTCGTCACCCGGACGGCACCGAGCTGTCGTTCTTTGGCATGTTCGCGACCTTCGATGCTCCGTCGACGTCGTCAGCTCCGAGCTGGCGATCGAGCTTGACTATCCGGCTAATCAGCGCACCGAGGCCGTGCTCCGTGCGCTCGGCCGGGTCCGCGCGTGACGCCTGATCGGGTGCCGGCTGGCCGAGCACGGTGTGGCTGCGATAGCTTCACGCGCCCATGACCCAGACGATCGTCCTGCTCCCCGGCGACGGGATCGGCCCCGAGATCATCGCCCGCCGCCGTCGAGGTCCTCGACGCCGTCGGCGCCCGGAGCCTTCGCCTACGAGGAGCACCTGTTCGGCGGCGCCTCGATCGACGCCCACGGCACCGCCCTGACCGACGAGACGCTCGCCGCCTGCCGCGCCGCCGACGCGGTGCTGCTGGCCGCGGTCGGCGGCCCGAAGTGGGACACCACCGATCCGGACAAGCCGCGGCCCGAGCAGGGCCTGCTCGGGCTGCGCAAGGGACTCGGCCTGTTCGCCAACCTGCGCCCGGTCAGGCCGCTGCCGGCGCTGTACGACGCCAGCCCGCTCAAGCGCGAGCGTGATCGAGGGCACCGACCTGCTCGTCGTGCGCGAGCTGACCGGCGGCATCTACTTCGGCGAGAAGACCCGCACCGCCGACACGCGCCTCGGACGCCTGCGTCTACACGCCGGGCGGAGATCGAGCGGATCGCCCGGGTGGCGTTCGGCGCCGCCCGCTCGCGGGTGACGAGCGTCGACAAGGCCAACGTGCTCGAGACGAGCCGGCTGTGGCGCGAGGTCGTCGCGCGAGCTCGCACGCCGCGAGTTCCCGGACGTCGAGCTCGAGCACCTGCTCGTCGACAACGCCGCGATGCAGCTGATCGCCGCGCCGCGCCACTTCGACGTGATCCTCACCGAGAACATGTTCGGCGACATCCTCAGCGACGAGGCGGCGATGCTCACCGGTTCGATCGGGATGCTCCCGAGCGCGTCGCTCGGGGACGGACGGCCCCGGGCGTGTTCGAGCCCGTGCACGGCTCGGCGCCGGACATCGCCGGCACCGGGCGCGGCCAATCCGCTGGCCATGTTCCTCTCCGCGGCGATGATGCTCCGCCACGGACTTCGCTATGGAGGCGCAGGCGGCGGCGGTAGAATCGGCCGTCGATCGGGCGCTGGCCGAGGGGCTGCGCACGCCGACCTGGGGGGCGACGCGACCACCGCGGAAGCCACCCAGGCAGTCCTCAACACACCTCTAAGGAGCGAGCCGTGGAACAAGCGGACCTCATCTGGCACAACGGAGAGCTGGTTGCCTGGGAGGACGCAAAGGTCCACGTACTGACGCACGGCCTGCACTACGGCACCGGGCGTGTTCGAGGGCGAGCGCGCCTACGAGACCGCCGCAGGGCACGGCGATCTTCCGCCACCACGATCACCTCGACGCGGCTGTTCAAGTCGGCCGAGCTCTACTACATGCCGATCCCGTACACGCTCGAGGAGCTGCGCGCCGCCGACCCACGAGCTGATCGCCGCCAACGAGCTGCGCGAGTGCTACATCCGCCCGATCGCCTTCCGCGGCTACGGCCAGATGGGCCTGTATCCCGCTCGACGCGCCGGTCGAGGTCTCGATCGCGGTCTGGCCGTGGGGCGCCTACCTCGGCGAGGAGGGCAAGCGGCACGGGCATCCGCGCCAAGGTCTCGAGCTGGCGGCGGATCCCGCACGACGCGCTGATCCCGCACGCCAAGGCCTCCGGCCAGTACCTCAACAGCGTGCTGGCCAAGATCGAGGCCTCCAAGGCCGGCTACCAGGAGGCGATCCTGCTCGACTCGCACGGCTTCGTCTGCGAGGGCTCGGGCGAGAACATCTACGTCGTGCGCGGACGGGCAGATCCTCACGCCGCCGCAGACCGCCGGGATCCTCGACGGCATCAGCCGCAAGTCGATCATCCAGATCGCCGCGCGACCTCGGCTATCGAGGTCGTCGAGCGCGACCTCGCCCGCGCCGAGCTGTACCTGGCCGACGAGGTGTTCCTGTCCGGCACCGCGGCCGAGCTCGTGCCCGGTGCGGGAGATCGACGATCACGCGATCGGCAGCGGCGAGCCCGGGCCGATCACGCGCGAGCTCCAGCGCGTGTTCGACGACGCGCTGCACGGCCGCGACCCGCGCTACGTCGAGTGGCTCGACGTCGTCGCAGGTGCCGACTCGACGGCATCGAGGCGCCGCCGGTGAGCGCGACCCGGCCGGCCGATGACCCGAGATCGAGCTCTACGACACGACCCTGCGCGACGGCATGCAGGGGGAGGGCATGTCGCTCTCGGCGGCAGGAGAAGCTGCGCGTCGCGCACCGGCTCGACGAGCTCGGCATCGACCTGATCGAGGCCGGCTTCCCGAGCTCCAACCCCAAGGAGCTCGAGCTGTTCGAGCTGCTCGCCGGCGAGCGCTTCGCGCACGCCGAGATCGCGGCCTTCGGGATGACCCGCCGGCGCGACGTCGCGCGCCGAGGACGACCCGGCGCTGCGCGTGCTCGCCGACTGCTTCGCGCCGGTGTGCACGCTCGTCGGCAAGACCTGGGCGCTGCACCTGGAGAAGGTCGTGCAAGGTCGACCGCGAGGAGAACCTGCGGATGATCGCCGAGTCGGTCGCCTTCCTGGTCGCGCGCAGGGCAAGCGCGTCGATCTACGACGCCGAGCACTTCTTCGACGGCTTCGCCGACGATCCCGGCTACGCGCTGCGCTGCCTGCGGGCGGCCGCGCGAGGCCGGCGCCGAGACGGTCGTCTGCTGCGACACCAACGGCGGCACGCTGCCCGATCGGATCGGCGGCGGCGATGGCCGCGGTCGTGGTCGCGCGCTCGGCCGGCTCGGGGTGCGCGGTCGGGATCCACTGCCACGACGACGCCGGCTGCGGCGTGGCCAACTCGCTGGCCGCGGTGCAGGCCGGGCGCCACCCACGTGCAGGGGACGATGAACGGCTACGGCGAGCGCTGCGGCAACGCCAACCTGGTCACGATCATCCCCAACCTCCAGCTGAAGCTCGGGCTACGAGTGCCTGACCGACGAGCAGCTCGCGTCGCTGACGCCCGACCGCGCACTTCTTCGACGAGCTGCTGAACTTCACGCCCGATCCCGACCAGCCCTACGTGGGGCGCAACGCGTTCGCCCACAAGGGCGGGATGCACGTGGCCGGCGTGACCGCCGACCCGGCGACCTTCGAGCACATCGATCCGGCGGTCGTCGGCAACCGGCGCGAGCTGCTGATCTCCGAGCTCTCGGGCAAGGGAACGGTCCACGCGCGGGCGCGCGACGCCGGGCATCGCGCTCGACGACGACGGCGGCCGGCGCGCGTGATCGAGCGGGTCAAGGAGCTCGAGCACCGCGGCTACCACTACGAGGCCGCCGACGGCTCGTTCGAGCTGCTGCTGCGCAAGGAGACCGGCGACTACGAGCCGCTGTTCCGGCTCGAGTCCTGGCGGGCGATCGTCGAGAAGCGCGCCGACGGCCGGGTCGAGACCGAGGCGACGATCAAGATCTGGGTCGACGGCGAGCGCTACGTGCGCACCGCCGAGGGCAACGGCCCGGTCAACGCGCTCGACCGCGCGCTGCGCGACGCGCTGGTCGAGATCCATCCCGCATCTGCGCCGACATCGACCTGGTCAACTTCAAGGTCCGCATCCTCGACGAGACCAAGGGCACCGGCGCGGTCACGCGCGTGCTGCTCGACGCCTCCGACGGCGACGCAGGTGTGGGGCTCGATCGGCGTCTCGGAGAACGTGATCGAGGCCTCCTGGGAGGCGCTGGTCGACTCGCTCGAGTACGGGATGCAGGTCGCGCGCCGTCGCGGCGCCGAGCGCTCCGCCGGCCGGCTGAGCCGACCGGCCGTGAGCGACAGCGCCGGAGCCGATCCCGCTCGCCCGGCCGGTCCTCGGCGAGCGCGGAGGAGGAGCTCGGTGCTCGAGGTGCTGCGCTCCGGGCGGCTCTCGCTCGGGCCCGCGGCTGCCGGCGTTCGAGCGGGCCTTCGCCGCGCGGCGTCGGCGCTCGCGCACGCCAGCGCGGTGTCGAGCGGCACCGCCGGGCTGCACCTGGCGCTGCGCGCCGTCGGGCGTCGAGCGAGGGCGACGAGGTGATCACCAGCCCGTTCTCGTTCGTGGCCAGCGCCAACGTGGCCCTCTACGAGCGCGCGCGGCCGGTGTTCGCCGACATCGACCCGGTCACGCTCAACCTCGATCCGGAGGCGGCGGCGGCCGCGGTGACCGAGCGCACGGCGGCGCTGCTGCCCGTCCACGTCTTCGGCTACCCGGCCGACATCGCCGGCGCTCGAGCGGCTCGGGCTGCCGATCGTCGAGGACGCCTGCGAGGCGCTCGGGGCGCGTGCACGCCGACGGGGCGCCGGTCGGCGGCCGCGGCCACCCGGCGGTGTTCGGCTTCTACGCCAACAAGCAGCTGACCACCGGCGAGGGCGGGATGGTCACGACCGCCGACGCCGCGCGATCAAGGAGCGGATCGACTCCGAGCGCAACCAGGGCCGCGCGCCGAACATGGACTGGCTCGACCACGACCGGCTCGGCTTCAACTACCGCCTGTCGGACATCGCCTGCGCGCTCGGGCTGGCCCAGCTCGAGCGGCTCGAGCGAGATGCTCGCCGGCCGGGCGCGCGGTGGCCGCGCTCGTACCGCGAGGCGCTGGCCGGGATCGAGGAGCTTGGCAGCTGCCCTGCCCGGACGACGGGCGGCAACCGGCGCGGGCTGGTTCGTCTTCGTCGTGCAGCTCCCGCGCGGGGTCGACCGCGACGCGACCGTCGCGCGCGCTGGCCGAGCGCGGGATCCCGAGCAAGCCGTACTTCCCGGCCGTCCACCTGATGAGCTACTACCGCGAGCGCTTCGGCCACCGCGAGGGCGAGTTCCCGGTCTGCGAGGACGTCGCCGCGCGCTCGATCGCGCTGCCGTTCTTCCCGGAGATGACCGAGGGCCAGGTCGAGCGGGTGGCCGAGGCGCTGCGCGACGTGCTCCAGGCGCGGCACGCTCTAAGCATCGCGCCGCCGATGTCCCGCTTCTCCGAACGCTTCGCCGAGCCGCGGCACGCGCGTTCCGGCGCCTGAACGACTCGATCGGCTTCGACTGGCGGCTCGGCCCCTACGACGTCGAGCAGTCGCGGGCGCACGCCGCGATGCTCGCCGCGCAGGGATCATCGTCCGACGCCGATCGCGACGAGCTGCACCGCGGCCTGCGACCAGGTCGGCGCCGAGCTCGCCGACGGCGAGTTCCCGTTCGCCGACGGCGACGAGGACATCCACATGGCGATCGAGCGGCGGCGTGACCGAGATCGCCGGGCGCGGTCGGCGGCAAGCTGCACACCGCCCGCTCGCGCAACGACCAGGTGGCCACCGACATGGCGATGTTCGTGCGCGCGCACGCCGAGGCGGCGCGTCGGGGCGATCGGCGCGCTGGCCGAGACGCTGATCGACGCTCGCCGAGCGCCATCTCGACTGGCCGATGCCCGGGCTACACCCATCTGCAGCGCGCCCAGCCGGTCTACCTCGAGCCACCACCTGCTCGCCTACGTGTGGATGCTGCTCGCGCGACCGCCAGCGGTTCGCTGGCCGTGCGCGACGCGACCGGCGTGCTGCCGCTCGGCGCCGGCGCGCTGGCCGGGCGTCAACTTCGACACCGACCGCGGCGCTGGTCGCGCGCGAGCTCGGCTTCGCCGGCGTCGCCGAGAACTCGATCGACGCCGTCTCCAACCGCGACTTCGTGCTCGACTACCTGGCCGCCGCCGCGACCTGCGCGACGCACCTGTCGCGCCTCGGCGCCGAGATCGTGCTGTGGTCGAGCGAGGAGTTCGGCTTCTGCGAGGTCGCCGACGCGTGGGCCTCGGGCTCCTCGATCATGCCGCAGAAGAAGAACCCCGACGCCGCCGAGCTGCTGCGGGCCAAGGCGCCGCGGATCGCCGGCCACCTGGTCGCGCTGCACGGCGTGATGCACGGCCTGCCGCTGACCTACAACAAGGACATGCAGGAGGACAAGGAGCACCTGTTCGACGCCGTCGACACGCTCGAGCTGTGCCTGGCGGCGGCCGCGGGATGCTCGCGTCGATCAGCCTTCCGCCGCGAGCGGCTGGCCGCGGCGGCCGCCGACGAGTTCCTCGCCGCGACCGACATCGCCGACCTGCTGGTCCGCCGGGGCGTGCCGTTCCGCGAGGCGCACGGCGTCGTCGCCGGGCTCGTGCGGCAGCGCGATCGAGCAGGGCAAGCCGCTCTCGGAGCTGACCGCGAGCGAGCTCGCGGCGAGCATCGCCGCTGCTCGACGAGGCCTTCTACGCGGTGCTGCGCGACGGCGCCTGGCTCGAGTCGAAGGTCTCCGAGGGCGGGACCAGCCTGGCCCGCGTCCGCGAGCAGCTCGAGCGCAGCGCCCGCGCCGCGCTCGCGTCGAGTGCGGCCCGCGCGTTCTACGACGCGGCCCGGTGCGTCGAGGTGGCGCGCGACCTGATCGGCTGCGTGGTCAGCCACGGCGACTGCCGCCGGCGTGATCGTCGAGACCGAGGCCTACCACGACTCCGAGCCCGCCTGCCACGCGCTTCGTCGGCCTGACGCCGCGCACGGCGACCCTGTTCGGCCCGCCGGGGCTGCGCCTACGTGTACCGCTCCTACGGGATCCACGCGCTGCTGAACGCGGTCTGCGAGCCCGAGGGCGTCGGCGCGGCGGTGCTGATCCGCGCGCTGGAGCCGCTGGACGGGATCGAGCTGATGCGAGCCCGGCGCGGCCTGCGAGCGCCTCGAGAGCCTGTGCTCCGGCCCGGGCAAGCTCACCCAGGCGCTGGGCGTCGAGCTGACGCACAACGGCGCGATCTGGCACGCGGGCCGGTGGTGATCTCGGCGTCGCCCGGCGGCCTGGCGCGAGGTCGGCGATCTCGGTCGACCGCCGGATCGGGATCACCAAGGCGGTCGAGCTGCCGTGGCGCTTCTGCGCCGCCGGGAGCCGGTTTCTGTCGCGCCCGGGCCGTCGCGCCGCGACTGACCGGCGCGGCGGCCGCCCGATCAGCGCGGATCGCCGCCGCCGGCGACCCTGCCGCCGGTGCCGCCGCCGCCGGCGACCGACCGGCGCCGCCGCCGCCGCCGGTGGCCGCCGCCGCCGGTCGCCGGCGTGCCGCCACCCGCACCGCCGGTCGGGTCCCGCCGCTCGCCGGGTGCCGCCGCCGCCGGCGCCGTCGCCGCCGCGCCGTGCCGCCGGTGGCCGTGCCCGCGGCGGTGCCTCCGCCGGTCGCGCCGCCGCCGCCGGCCGCCGTCCCGCCGCCGGTGCCGGTGCCGGTCGAGCCGCGTCGCGCGCCGGCGCTGGTCGCCGCTGGGGCCGCCGACCCGTGCCGGCGCCGGTCGGGGTGATCAGCTCGTGCCGTGGCGGTCCCGGTGGTGCCGAGCCCGGATGTCTGGTGCGCGCCTGGCGGCTGCCTCGCTGGCGCAGGATCTGAGAGCGCCTGGACCATGAAGTCGTGCCAGATGATCGCCGGGTAGGTGCCGCCTTCGACCGGCCGGCCGTTGTAGGCGGTCGCCATCGAGACGAGCTTGTCGGGATAGCCGACCCACACGGCGGTCGTCAGCTCGCGGCGTCCAGCCGACGAACCAGGCGTCGCCGTAGTTCGTCGTGGTTCCGGTCTTGCCGACCACGTCGACGCCGGAGATCGCCGCCTGCGGTGCCGGTGCCCGACTGAGACCACGCCGGTCAGGATGTCGTGGACGGTCTTGGCGACGACCGGCGCGGGAGCACGCGCTCGTAGGTCGGGTGGTCGGTGACGTGCTCGCGTGCCGCGGCAGACTGACCCCGGGCACTGGATCTCGGCGATCCCGGTCGGGTCCCTGCGTCGCGGGCGCCGAGCCGCGGGTTGAACACCCTGTCGCCGCCGCGTGGCGAACGTCTCGTAGGCGTGCGCCATGTCGAGCGGGGTGACGCCCACCTTCAGGCCGCCGAGGATCATCGCGTAGTTGTTCGAGACCGGCGAGCGGATGCCCATCCGCTGGGCCAGCCGCGCGATCCGTTGCTCGTGCCGACGTGGATGCCGACCTGGGCGAAGACCGAGTTGTCGGAGATCGCGGTCGCGCTCGCGTCAGCGTGATCGGCCCCGAGTAGGTGTTGCCGAAGTTGTGGACGATGAAGTGCTCCTTGCCGCCGCTGTTGGGGACGATGAAGTCCTGCGGCGCGGAGTCGATCACCGAGTCGGGCCGAGTATTCGCCGGACTCGAGCGCCACCGCCAGCGTGAACGGCTTGAACGACGAGCCGGGCTGGCGGTGGCCCTCGGTGGCCAGGTTGAACGGATTCGTGGGCGTAGTCGCCGTCGACCGGCCACCGACCATCGCCCGCACCTCGCCGGTCTTGTTGTCGATCGCCACCAGCGAGGCGGTCGGCAGCCCGAGCCCGAGGGCAGCCCGGCGTGATCGCCTGCTCGGCCGCCTGCTGCATGCTGCAGGTCGAGCGTGGTGCGGATCTTCAGCCCGCCGTAGTAGGCGCGGTACGCGGCGACGCTCGGGCGACAGTCGCCCGCGCCCCAGCGCGGCGAGGATCTGCGGCCGCAGCCAGCTCGTGAAGTACGGCGCCGCGGTCGGCTCGCTGCGGCTGCTGCGATGTCGTCGGCGGTCGGCAGCGGCTGGCGCTGTCGCCTGCTCGTACTGCGCGCGGCGTGATGTAGTGCTGGTCGAGCATGTCGCGCAGCACGAGGTTGCGGCGCGCCTTGGCCGCCTCGCGGGTGCGCGATCGGGTCGAACGCGCGTCGGGATTGGCGACCATCGCCGGCGAGCAGCGCCGCCTCCCAGGGGTGCAGCAGCGAGGCGCACTTCGGGCGGCGTGGACCGGCGGCGTGCTGTCGCCGCAGCCCGTTCGTTGCCGGTCGAGCTCGGTCGCGCTGGTCGTCGTAGTCGAAGCCGTACTGCTTGCCGAAGTACACCCGCGCGGCCGACTCGATCCCGTAGGCGCCGTTGCCGAAGTAGATCGAGTTCAGGTACTCGCTGCAGGATCTTCTGCTTGGTCCACTTGCGCGTCAGGTGGTAGGCGAGCGCCGCCTCGCGGAGCTTCTCGAACACCGTCCGGTTGTTCTGCTCGGCGCAGCGCGTTCTTGACGAACTGCTGGGCGATCGTCGAGGCGCCCTGGCGCGGGCCGCCGGTGACGTCGGACGACGAACGCGCGCGCGATGCCGCGGATGTCGACGCCCGGACTCGGTCCAGAAGCGCTTGTCCTCGACCGAGCACGATCGCGTCCGCATCGACGGCGAGATCTGTCCTGAGCTGTCGATGATCGACGTTGTTCGGCGGCGCGAGCACGCCGATCGGCCGCCACGTGGTCGTCGTACAGGAACGAGTTCGTCCGTCCTGGCTGGTACTGCGCGCGATTCTCGAGCTGGGGGAGGTCGGAGGCGACCGCCATCATCATCCCGAACACCGTCGAGACCGAAGCGCGAGCACGCCGAGCCCGGCCAGGATCAGGCAAGAGGCGGAGCTTGCGGAGCCGCGGGCGTCGGCGGACGGCCGTCAGCCGCGGCGGCCGCGGCGCCAGCGGCGCTTCGGCGGCGCGAACGGGATCGGCAGGCGGCCGGGCTCGTCAGCCGGGCGTCGGGATGTGATCGTCCTCGCTCATGCGATCGATGGGGGCGGCCCCGGCGCAGGCGCTCGGCGCGGCCGGCGACCGCTGGGGGCGCGGCAGCTGCGACAGGCGGCCCGGACGGCAGCGGGCAGGGTCCGCAGCGGGCCGGACTCTAGCATTGGCCCGGTGGATGCAGACGGCCAGATCGCCCGGAGACACCGGCGCGATCCTGCCGGCGGCGGCCGTGGCTGGCGCGCAACGCGGTCGACTGCCTGCCCCGCGGGGCGCTCGAGCGCAAGCTCGCGCTGGGCGCGCCCGCTGCGCGTGAAGCTCGGGATCGACCCGACGGCGCCCGACATCCATCTCGGCCACACCGTCGTGCTGCAGAAGCTGCGCGAGTTCCAGGACCTCGGCCACACGGTCGTGCTGATCATCGGCGACTACACGGCGCGGGTCGGCGATCCGAGCGGCCGCTCCGAGCACCCGGCCCGGTGCTCTCGCCGCGAGCGAGATCGACGCCAACGCGCGGACCTTCCAGGAGCAGGCGTTCAAGGTGCTCGACCCGCGAGCGGATCGAGGTGCGCCGCAACAGCGAGTGGCTCGACATGCCGATGGAGGAGCTGTTCCGCGCTCGCCCGCACGACGACCGTCGCCCAGATCCTCGAGCGCGACGACTTCGCCAAGCGCTTCGCCGACCACGCCGCCGATCTCGATCCTCGAGCTGCTCTATCCGCTGCTGCAGGGCTACGACTCGGTGGCGGTCGAGGCCGACGTCGAGCTCGGCGGCACCGATCAGAAGTTCAACCTGCTGCTCGCGCGCGACATCCAGCGCGCGTACGGGGTCGCCGAGCAGGCCGTCCTGACGATGCCGATCCTCGCCGGGACCGACGGCGAGCGCAAGATGTCGAAGTCGCTCGGCAACTACATCGGCGTGACCGACCCGCCGGACGAGATGTACGGCAAGACGCTCAGCATCCCCGACGAGCGCGCTCGCGTCCTGGTACTCGCTGCTGCTCGGCGCGAGCCCCCGCCGGCCGAGCTCGGTCCGCGGGACGCCAAGCGCGCGCTCGCCCGCGCGCTTGTCGCGCGCTTCCACGGCGCCGAGGCTGCGGCGGCGGCGCAGGACGGCTTCGACCGCGTGCACGTGCGCACGAGCTGCCCGACGAGGTGCCCGAGGTGCGAGTCGCTCTCGGCCCCGACGGCATGCGCCGGGACTCGTCCACCTTCCCGGCGCTGCTCGCCCGGCCTTCGAGATCTCGACCTCCGAGGCGCGGCGGGCGCTGGCCCAGGGCGGCGTGCGGCTCGACGGCGAGCCGGTGGCGAACGATGCGATCGACCTGCCGCGACGGCGGTCGAGGGCCGGGTGCTCAGCTCGGCAAACGTCGGTTCGTCCGCGTTCGTGTTCGCGCGAGCTGAACCGCAGCCCGCTGCACTTCAGATGCCGGCGCAAGGGCCGGGAAGGGGGATCGCCTCTGCTCGGCCGGGAGACGGGAGGGCCTCTGCTGGGCTTGGAGCGGGGAGGGCCTCCCTGGTGAGCGGGGGCGGAGACGGATCGCCCGCCTGGTGAGCGGGGGCGGAGACAGATCGCCCCAGCTGAGCGGGGGCCGCAGATGGGACCGCCCCTTATGAGCGCGGTGCCGGGAGACCCGAGCACCCTGCAGAGCCGGGGACCGGGAGACCGCAACGCACGAACGGTCACGACCTGCTTTCCTAGCGGACCGCGAGGGAGCGACGCTCTCGGTCGACGCGAGAAGGGCTCACCGGCCCTTCCTCCATACGACGCCTCCGAGCTGCATCGCCCCCTGGCCCGCGTGACGCTTCTGGCTGTTCGGAAGTCCGCTCATTGCCGCGCGCCAGGTCAAGAGGATGACGGCCGCGTTCAGCGCCACGAACAGCCACAGCACTGTCCCTGCATCGGCCCCCATCAGATACACGACGACGGCCACCACGGTACGTCCGACCGAGGCCATGACCGTGTTCACCAGAGCGAAGCGACCAGCCTGGCCACGAGCCCGGTAGATCGAAGCGATGATGGTCGTCGCTCCCTGGGTCACCGCGAGCAGAAATCCGGCGCTGATCAGGCCCACGCTGGCCGACCCCGGTGATGCGCTGGCAATGAGGACGATCAGCAGCGCGATCCCCGGCAGCGTCACGCCGAAGCGCGCCATCGCGCGGAGCACGTCACCGCGCCCGAAACCGGACTCGCCTTCGCTCGAAGCGGCGTTCCGCGTCAACGCGTCGGGAAGTCCACCCATCGCCACCGAGGCTCCGAGGACACCGGTCGCGAGGGCGGAGAGGACCTCCCCCAGACCGCTTGGCGAGAGGACCCGCGTGAGCAGAATGAGGGTGAGGAGGGTGAGAACGCGTGCACCCGCCCAAGACAGCCAGCTGATGATCGTTCCTCGGCCGACACGTGAGACGACACTGACGCCCCGCAGTGACGCCGCTGGATCATCAGTTGGCTGCGCTCCGGGCTCCGGCCGCACCTGGCGTGGAGGGCTGCTCACGCCGTGCGCGTCACGGAACGCGGAGGCCTTGGCCCCGGGAGGCGTGCGTACCCCTCCGGGGAGCGCGAGATCGGACCCCGACTCTCGCCTGCCGCCGATCCCGGGTCAATCAGGTCGCGGGCGGCCATGAGCAGACGGTAGCGCGGGTTCGTGGCAGCCCGGCACAACACCAGGTCCTGTCGCTGACGGCTGGGCCGTTGGATCAGGCCGGGAGCCAGCGGATCACGGGCGCGACGGCCCGGGCGCCGCCGCAGGTTTTCCGCACCCTGGACGGGGACAGATCGCAGCGTCTCATCCGATAACGTGCTCGCGGTGAGCTCCGCCTTCGCCGAACCCAGAACCGTACTGGGCAACGGTCCCCGGAGCCCGCGGAGACGAGTCTTCGCACTCGCCGCGAGTGCGGGCTTTGTCGAGCTCGTCGTCGTCGCGGCGACAGGGGCCCCGGTCGCCTGGCTGATGCTCGGTGTCAGCGCGGTGATCTGCATCGCCTGGGTTGTCCTCGCTTACCTCGAGGATCGGTTCTTCGAGCCCATGACGATGATTGCGGCGGTCACGTTGATCTCGTTTCTCCTGCGGGCGCTCGAGCTGTTCGCCAACGCAACCTCTCTACAGAGCTACTTCGCCGCGCCGGTGGGAGTCAACGCGCTGATTGGACTTGACAATCAGCTGATTGCACGGTTCGTGACCATCAATCTCCGTGAGCCGCTCTCGCCCGCGCTCACGCGCGCCATCGCCGTGATCACGATCTTCATCGTTCTTGTCAGTGTGGGGTATTGCCTGCCCGTGGGACGGCGTGCAGCGGCTCGGCTCTCAAAGCTCGGCCGCCAGCTCGAGATCTCCAACGTCCGCAGCCTCGTTGCGAGCTGCCTCGCGCTGGCCGCACTCGGGCAGATCGCGGCAACGGTGCGGGCCGGCGGTCCGGTACAGATTGGTCAGACGGCCACGCACGCATCCGTCTATACCGCGGGAGTGATCTACCCATTCCTCATGGGGTTCGGCGTCGCTGGCATCATCATCTGGGCAGGCTGGAACCCGCCACGCTCGATCCGTGCTCGCGTCGGGTTTGGCCTCATCACCCTCGAGCTATGCGCCTTCTATGCCCTCAGCGGCTCGCGGACCCGCGTCTTCTTGACGCTGCTCGGACTGGCGATCGTGTCCCACTACCTGTGGCGACCGTGGCGACCGCGGTATCTCGCGGTCGGATGCATGACGATCGTTGTCCTTCTGGCCGGGGTGCTCGCCGTGAGACAGGCGACGCTCACCAAGCCGCTCGGCCAGGCGCTCACCTCAGCGCCGGCGTACATCGTCCACCCCCAGGCTCTGCTCAATGACACGCACGGAGGTGGGTTTGACGACATTTTCTACGCCACCTCGGTGATCGGATCGCCTCACCATTACGCGCGCCGGCGTGGCTTTCAGTACGGGATGGGTTTCGTCGACGCGCTTCGCTCGTACATTCCACACTCGATTGACCCCGGCAAGCCGCAGAGCGGGGATCAGGTCTTCCGCTACCTCCTGTTCGGAAATACGTTTCAGGCGGGACTTCCGTACACGGTCATCGGCGACTTCTGGGACGATTTCGGCTTCGCTGGAGTGGTGGTTGGTTCGCTGCTCTTCGGCTTGCTGGCCCGGGCTCTCCTCGGCCTGCTGGGCTCACCACGTGACCCTGGGCGGGAGTTCCGGACTGCCCTCTATGCCATCGCGATGATGCTGCTGTTCATCGAGACGACGGTGACCTACTCGGTGACGATCGGCTACTTCATCACGGTTGGCATCCCATTCCTGATTGCCATCTACGGGCTCAGACCCGCACTGCTGCTCGGCCGCCGTTTGATGGGAGACGCGAGGATCCCGTCCCGGCTGACGTGACGCCTGCGGCTCCCCTGGGCGGGACACCTCTGGCCGGCCCGCACGGACCGACCCAGAGCGACTCAGGCCGCAGCCGCCTCGTGGCGATCGCGTTTCACGAGCCGATCATCGGCGGCTCCGCCGTGGCCGTACTTCGAGTTCTCCCTCACCTGGAGGAACGGGGGTGGCGCTTCGTTTTCTGGACGCCGGGCCCCGGTCCGCTGCGGGACGAACTGATCCGACGGGGATACCAGGTGGACGGGGAGGAGCGGCTCCTGCGCTATAGCCGGACAGCCCTGCGGACTCCGCCGGGAGCGTCGGCTCGCCTCCGCAGCGTGCCGGGATACCTCTCGCACTTCCGGCGGTGGTTGCAGCAACAGTCACCCGCGGTGCTCCACGCGAACACCCTGATCGCGATCCCCGAGGCACTGACGGCGCGTGCGAGCGGAGTTCCCGTGATGCTCTACGTTCACGAGCTGATCGACGCCGGGCCGCGGGCCCGGGTTGCCGCAGCGATGATTCGTGCTTCGGGCGCAACCGTGATCACAAACTCGGCCGCGAGCCTGCGAGCCCTCATCGGCCGCGGCATAGCCGCCCACATGGTTCATTACGGCGTCGACCTCCCGGAGTCGAGCCGCCGCCACCGTACGGAGTCGGGCAATCTGGTGGTCGGCACCCTGGGCACGATCTCCCACCGCAAGGGCAGCGACGTGTTCCTCGCCGCCGCTGAACGCGTGCAGACTCATCTGCCCGGCATCGAATTTCGTATGGTCGGGCCTCGTCCGGATGGCCCTGAGCGGGAATGGGCTCAGCACATGATTGACCGAGCGCGGCGCAATGCGGTCATCTGGAGCACGACAACCGACCCGTTCTCTGAGCTCGCCGAGTGGGACGTTCTGGTGTTGCCAACCCGTCGAGAGCCGTTCGGATTGGTACTGATAGAGGCGATGGCGATCGGACTGCCGGTGGTGAGCACCCGAATCGACGGTCCGCTGGAGATCGTGGGACCCGAAACCGGATTCCTCGTCGCAGTCGGAGATTCGATGGCGCTGGCGGAGAAGATCATTGAACTCGCCTCCGATCCGGACCGTCGCGAGGCGATGGGAGCGGCAGGTCGCGCTCGGGTCGAGCAGCGCTTTACCCTGCAAAAGCAGGCAGATCTCGTCCATCAGGCATACCTCGAGGCAGCGTCCACGCGCGACCCGGGGTGAGTGCGTGGCCGTCGGCCCCGCCCCGACCGGAGGTGACCTGTCAGGGTCGCGGCAGGTTCAGGTTCCCAACGCGCAGCCTGGCAAGCTTCCAATCTTGGTGCTCGCGTGCCAGCACGAGCGCGACGCCACCGTGAAGGCCGGCAATCCGAGCTGAGATCGTCGTGCGCGCGCCGCGCTGGTGGACTCCGGTGACGTCCAGCGTGCGCCCGACGAGCGCGAGGAGGCCGCGCAGCGTATCGCCTCTCAACACCCGCGCCAGGCTCGCAGGAGTCAGTCGCCACGCTGGAGTGAAGTATCTGACGGCCCCGGTGGGGTCGTTGTATTCGAGGAGCCGGACCAACTCGGCGCCGGAGCGGGCGGGACCACCCGCCGGAAAGCGGGCCAGGTCACCGGCCTTGAGGAATGGGTGTGAAACGGTCGTCGTGCGGGGGACGCTGCCGCAGCCGGTGCACAGCAGGAGGGCGACCAACAGTGCGGCGCCACCCCTCAGCACGTCGGACACGGAGTGGAGGGGATAAACGTGCTCAGAGACTGGAGAAGGAGACCGTCGGCCAGCTTCCAGGAGCCGGCATCGCGTACAAGCTCGAACGCCTGAGGTTGAGTGGACACGACCGTGCGCCGATCGGGCGACACCCACCGAACATCAAGCGCCGTGAACACGGTGGCTCGCTGCTTGGTCATCGACACGTCCAGGACCCTGGGTGGTTGGAACCGAGCAAAGAACGTACGGCCAGCGACGTTGCCGCGTTCGAACCGGATGATTTCCGGGGTGACTCGAGCCCTGGGCGCGTAGAGTCGGGCGGCCGCGACCGCGTCGAATCGCTGCATCACCGCAAACCAGTCCAGCACGGCGCGCGCCGGGGTGCCGAGGGGCTCGAGCTCAAGCGAGACGGGCTTGGGCTGGACCAGGCGGAGACCGGTGTAGCTGGCTCCGAGCGTGCCACATCCGGCGGTTTGTACCGCGGTTATGAGCACGCCGCTGCACGCCAGGAGGCGAAACGTCCTGCCGTGACGACTCAACCGGCACCGCGGCTGAGCATTGCCGGAATGGTCAGGAGCATGATCTCGAGGTCGAGCAGCAAATTCCAATTCTCGATGTAGTAGTTATCCCATTCGACGCGGTCGGCCAGCGAGGTTTGACCCCGTAGACCGTGCACCTGCGCCCAGCCCGTCAATCCGGGCTTGACCCTCAGACGATCGCCGTACCGGTAGACGCGCTCGGTGAAGTCGTTTGCGTAGAGGGTCCGTTCGGGGCGTGGACCGACGAGCGACATGTCACCGTTCACGACGTTGAAGAGTTGGGGAAGCTCGTCCAGGGAGAGCTGGCGAAGCACGCGCCCAACCCTCGTCCGCCGGTCAGGTCCCGGTGGATGCTCGGCCGGCTGCGATGGATCAGCAGCCCAGCCGGCATCCCAGTGCCCATCCTGATGCTCATCACCGTGCATGGTCCGGAACTTAAGCATCTCGAACTCTCGCCCGGCAACGCTGACTCGTTTCTGCCGGTAGAAGATCGGGCCGCGCGACGTGATGCGTACCAGGAAGGCGACCATCGCGAAGAGGGGCAGGAGCAGAACCACCAGGGCGGTTGCGATGATTCGGTCCAGCGCGTACTTCACGGAGAACTGCCAGCCACGCACATCGGTCGGCTGCGATCGCAGGAGCGGAATGCCGCCCAGGTGCTCGACTTCGATTCGGCTTCCAACCTCCTCCAGGAGCCGCGGCACGATCAAAACCACAACGCCCATCCGGCGCAGGGCTCGGATGACCGTCGTGAGCCGGTCATACGGCGCCCCCCCGAAGGCCACGATCGCGTGCTTGACGTCGTTGGCCGCCACGATCCGGGGCAGATCATCCACCGAGCCCAGGCGCGGAATACTCGGCGTTGCTCCGTTTCCGATGGTTGCCTGCGGCTCTTCGACGAACCCAATCGGCCGCAGACCCAGTTCGGGGCGGTCCGCGAGACGCCTGGCGATGCGTTCCCCCACCCCAGCGTCGTAGCCGACGATGACGGTCGCCGCCTGGAGCCGGCCGGTTCGGTGCCGGTGGCGCACGGCGGAGGCCAGCGCGATCCGGCCGATCGTCAGGCAGACGGTCGAGCCCGCCCATAGGCGAAAGGCCTGGTTCGAAGCGCCGCTCACCGAGTTGTCAAGCACCCGCAGGGCAATCAGCACGATGGCCCCGGTCGACGTCGCGGACAGGATCCGGGAGAAGTCCTCCACCGGGCTGATTCGGAGGCGACCGTTGTAGAGACCACGCAGCTTCATGGCGATCAGGGTGCATACGACGAACACCGAGCCCCAGGCGATCCCCGTGGTCGTGCCCCGTCCGGCCAGCACCGGGCGGCCCCAGAGATGGGCCGCACCGGCCAGCGGCGCGATCGCGACACCGAGGCCGAGCAGGGCAACATCGAAGGGCAGCCTGCGCCTCAGGCACACCTGCAGGACACGGTCGACGAGCGACACACGACTCGGTGCCCGCTCGCGGGAAGGATCGGAGGTAGCGGCTAGGACGGGCTGAAAGGTCTTCCGTGTTCTCGGCACCCTGGTCTCCTGCGACCGATGGGGCCGTCGCCCCCCCGGCGGCGATTCTGCTCGCATCAGTCGGCAAGACTTTAGACAACACACAGCCGCTTGCAAGTGGTCGGGATGTGAATTTACCCGTCAGCGGCCGCTCACTGCGCTCAGCCGGCACCGGGACGGGCAGCCGTCGCGACGATCTTGCGCCGTATGATCCGGCTGATGACCGCGGCGCGCGCCTCAATTGCCGGCGTGCTTCTCGCCGGATGGGCGGCGATCGCGTTCTTCTCGGGAGGTTATTTCGATCGAGCCCGTCTGTGGGCCGGCGTGGGGGCGTGGGTATGCGTGGCGTTCGCGGCACTCGTCGGTATCAGACCCTGGCCGCGCACACGCGGCGCCTGGCTGGCGCTCGGGGGCCTGGGCGCACTGACCGCGTGGACGATCCTGTCGATCCAGTGGGCGCCGCTTCGAGATCAGGCCCAGGCCGACGCGCAGAGGACGGCTCTCTATCTGGGGATGGTCCTCGCCGGCACCGCAGTGCTGCGGGAGCGGAATGTCGCCAGAGCCGTCGAGCCCGCGCTTGCCTTTGGGGCCTTGATCGTCATCGTCGAGGGCTTGTCCGAGCGGCTGCTTCCCGGCGTGTTCACGCTCACTCATGACCTGTCATCCGGAGGTCGCCTGAGCCAGCCGATCACGTACTGGAATGCCATGGGCATCGTGGCCGCGATGGGTTTTGTCCTCCTTGTGCGGCTCGCCGGGGACCCGTCGCGTTCGGCCCGACTGCGGCTCGCCGCTGCGGCGGCGGGTCCGGCCGTCGCACTGGGTCTGTATCTGACCCTGTCACGGGGAGCGCTTCTCGCGACGGCGATCGGGCTCGTCCTGCTTGCCCGGCTCGTGCCCACCCGTGAGCAGGTCCAAGCCACTGGTCTCATGGTGATCGCGGCGGTCCCGGCGATCGTTGCCAGCGCCGCGTCGTCGAGCGTGCGGACGCTCCAGGGCAGCCTCGGCTCCCGGGAGGGGGCCGGGCTGGTTCTGCTCTGCCTGCTGGCCGCGAGCATGGCCGCGAGCCTTGCCGCGATGACGACTCTCTGGCGAAGACGGTCGTCAGAGAGTCCTGAGGAAACTCCGACGCCGTCGATCAAACGGGCGGCGGGCGTGGTATGTGTCGTTATCGCTGTCGTCACGGCAGCCCTGTTCGTCACGGCGGCCGCAAGTCGAGTCAATGTCAACCTGGCCCAGGCATCCGATCCGACCAGCGCGCGGCTGGTTACCACCGATACGATTCGCGGCAACTTCTGGGGCGTTGCCATGTCGGCCTTCGCGCATCACCCAATTCGCGGAGTCGGTGCGGGTGGATTTGAGACGGAGTGGGAGAGGCATCGCACCCTTCTCTATTACGCACGCGACGCGCACTCTCTGTACGTGGAGACGCTGAGCGAACTCGGCGTCGTGGGTGCACTCGCGCTCCTGACTCTCATCGCCGGCGTGGTGGCGTGCGCTCGGCGGGCATACCGGCTCGATCCTGGCCTCAGTGCCGGCTGGCTCGCGGCACTGAGCATGTGGGCGGTGCACGCCGGTCTTGACTGGGACTGGGAAATGCCTGCCGTTTCTCTGTTCGCGTTCGCGCTCGTCGCGGCGGTCGTGGCTCGGGCTGATGTGGGATCCGGGCGGGTGCGAGCGTCAGCGGCCGTGGCTCCCGAGACGCCGGTCGCGGCGGTCTCATCCGGACTGAGCACATGAGCAGGCGGTTCGCCGGTCGAGCCGTACTTGTCGTACTTGCCCTAGTCGTCATCGGGCCGCTCGCCTATGACCTGCGGGCACTGTCACTCGATGCGCAGGGGTCAGCAGCAGCGCGGATCGCCCGTAGCCCCGCGCAGGTCACCCGCGCACTCTCGCTGTTCGCGCGATCGGCGCGTGATAACGCCGATCCGGGACCGCGGATTGACGCCGCTCGGTTCCTCATCTCGCTCGGTCGGACACACCGGGCGATCGGCATCCTCAACGCGGTTGTACGCACGAACCCGGGCAACATCGTGGCCTGGAGCCTGTTGGCAGCAGCGACGGCGAGGACGGACCCCAGCCGTGAAGCGCAGGCAAACCAGCAGCTGTTCGGGCTGTTCGGACATCCGGTCATATACTTCCCCGCCCAAAGCACGATCTTCTCGCCGATCGGGGTCGTATCGGTGGCCGACGGCCAGGTTCACGGCGCCGTTGACAGCGTTCGGGTCACCGGCAGAGTGGCGCAGTTCAGCGGCTGGTCGGCGGTGACCAGCAAGGCCGGGGCCAGCGTCTCCGTCACCCCGTCCATGCAGGTGCTGATTCTGGCCGGCGGCCGATTCATCGCCGGTGCCACCCCGACGATCGAGCGCTCTGACGTCGCCCACCTCTACCGCGTCGCGGCGGCGCCGGTGGGATTCACAATCGCTGTTCCCGTGCGCGAGCTGAAATCGGCGCGCGGGTCGGCCGGGGTCCAGGTCTTCGGAGCCTCCCCGGGCGTCGCTTCAAAGCTTCCGGTCATTTGCGGCCGCCGGGCACAGGCGTTCGGCTGCGGCTCCTGACGGCCGCAACTTCCCGCTGCGGCGCGGTTTAGATGGTCATGGACCGCGCCGTAATCACGTTGCCGCCAAGGAGAGATCGCACGTGACACCCTTGACAAACCGTCTGCTAGCTTGCCCCACTTGCTCCGAAAGCGACTCATTCGGCTCATCGGGACGTTCCTGCTCGCCAGCATGATCATGCTGCCCGCGTCGTCCGCGGGTGCACGCAGGCGTGCGGTCCCGCGGGGCTTCTTCGGGACCGTGCTCAACCCCCAGGTCCTGGTTCCGTCAAGCGGTCCGCTGCCCAGCGGAGTGCTCGGCGGACAGCTGGGCAACATGGCCCGGTCCGGCGTCGAATCGCTGCGAGTGACATTCGCCTGGTCAGGGATCGAGCCGTCGCCGGGCACGTTCAACTGGGCCGTGACGGACGGCCTCGTCATGGCCGCCGCCCAGCACGGCGTCTCGTTGTTGGCCGACGTGATCTACTCGCCGACCTGGGCGTCGGCAAACCCGCTCAGCTTTCAGAGTGGGTTCTACGGCCCAAAGGATCCGCAGACCTACGCCGACTTCATGACCGCGCTCGTCGCGCGGTACGGACCGCACGGGGCTTTCTGGGCGGCAAATCCCGGAGTGCCAAAGGTTCCGATCCGCAATTGGCAGATCTGGAACGAGGAGGCCGCGAGCTTCTTCTGGGTCCAGCAGCCCTGGCCCAAGACCTACACGGCGACCCTCCGCGCCGCGTACACCGCGATTCATCGCGCGGATCGAGGAGCGACCGTGGTCGCGGGATCACTCGTCGGGGTTGGCAACGACACGCCGTGGTCGGAGATGAAGGCGCTGTACGCGGCCGGTGCAAAACGATACTTCGACGAGATTTCGGTCCATCCATTCACGATCGACCCTCAGTCGGTGACCAACACGGTCAATCGAGTCGTCAAGATTCTCCGTCTGGTCCGCGCACAGATGCGGCAGCACGGTGACGCCCACAAGCCGATCATCATCACCGAGCTGTCGTTTCCGGGCGCGCTTGGGCGTGTCCCGACGTCGCGGCTGCTGGGCTTGGAGACAACCTCGTCGGGCGAGTCTCGACGCCTCGCCGCCGCGTACACGACACTCGGGCGCGAGCACGCCGCGCTGGGCCTCAAGCAGGTGTACTGGTTCACCTGGGCCTCCTCCTTCAACGCCCATGACCCGATGTCCGACGTCAGCTATCAGTTCGCGGGTCTGACGAAGTTCACCGCGCCGGCGAGGTTCACCCCTGAGCCTGCTCTCAACGCCTACACCCGGGCAGCGAGGCAACTCGAGGGCTGCCGCAAGAGCTCCAACGCTCTGCACTGCGGCTGACCAGCCGATACGGCGGGTGGGATTCGAACCCACACGTCCCGAAGGACAATGCCTTTTGAGGGCATCGTGTCTACCGTTCCACCACCGCCGCGGGGGGCCCGCAGTCTAGTGTCTGCCGCGGGCGGCGCCGGACGGCTCCACCGCCTCATCGAGCACCAACGCCAGGAGCTCGTCGTGCACCGCGCCCGGGGCGGCGAGCAGCCCAGCGGGATCAGGACCGCGCTCCGGCAGGGTGACCACCGAGAGCCCGGCACGAGCCGCGATCAGTCCCCCGGCGGCGACGTCCCACGGCTTGACCCCGCGCTCCCAGTAGCCGTCATAGCGTCCACAGGCGCACCAGGCGAGGTCCAGCGCGGCCGCGCCCGCCCGGCGGATGTCGCGCACCCGGGGCAGAACCCGGGTCAGCACCTCGGCCTGCCGAACCCGGACGTCGGCCTCGTAGCCGAAACCCGTGGCGATCAGGGCGATCGCGAGGTCATCACAATCCGATCCGGTGATCGGCGCCCCGTCGAGCTGCGCCGGGCCCGATCGCGTGGCGGTGAAGATCTCGTCGCGAACCGGATCGAGCACAACCCCGGCGAGGCCGCCGTCCCCATCCTCACAGGCGACGCTGACCGCGAACTGGGGCACGCCGAAGAGAAAGTTGGTGGTCCCGTCGAGCGGATCGATCACCCAGCGCAGCTCGCCTTCACCGGTGGCTCCGCCCTCCTCCCCGAGGATCGCATCCTGCGGACGCTGCTCGCCCAGCACCTGCCGGATCGCCCTCTCGGCGGCCACATCGGCCTCTGAGACGAGGTCAGTCGGGCTGCTCTTGGCCTGGGTCTCGTGGACTCTGCCCAGGTGAGCCATCAATACCGACGCGGCAGCGCGCGCGGCGTCCCGGGCGACGGCGAGCAGCTCCGTCTCGAGGTTGACCGCGGTCATCTCGTTCGTTGTACACGATGCGACCCACCGCACTGCGGCACCTCAATCCCTGAGATCATGCGCAGCCATGGCTGCCGCCGACACGGTCGCCGCCCTGACTGGCTTTGCCGACCGGGGCGGCGGGACCGACGCCGAGCGCCGGGCGGCCCGCTGGCTGGCCGGTGAGATCGCGAGCGCACGACGGACGGCCTCCGTCGACACATTCTGGTCGCGCCCGGACTGGGCGCTGGCGCAGGCGTGGCACGTCGCGCTGGCTCTGGCCGGCAGCCTGGTCTCGATCGGCTCGCCCACGATCGGCGGGGTGCTCGTGCTCGCCGCGATTGCCTTCATCGCGATCGACGCGCTGACCGGCGTCTCGCCCGGTCGGCGCCTGTCTCCCGAGCGTGCCAGCCAGAACGTGGTCTCCCGGTTCCCCGGCTCGGGTCACGCCGTCAGGCTGATCGTGTGTGCCAACTACGACTCCGGCCGGATGGGCCTCGTGTACCGCTCCTCCCTACGACGTGTCGCGAGGGCGCTGCGCCGTCTCGCCGGCGACGCGGCCCCGGGATGGCGCGCCTGGCTCGTGCTCGACGCGGTCGCCGCACTGGTCATCGCCGTGCTGCGCCGCGCCGGCGACAATGGCCGCCCGCTGGCGATCGCCCAGCTGATCGTGATCGCGGCGCTGATCATCGCCGTGGCCCTGCTGCTCGAGCAGGCGGCCTCGGCTTGGGGGCCGGGTGCCAACGACAATGCCAGCGGGGTTGGTGTCGCTGTGGCGCTCGTGCGCGCGCTCGACGTGTCCCCGCCTCGACGGATCGCGGTTGAGCTCGTCCTGACCGGGGCCGGCGACGGTTCGGGCGTCGGGCTATCCCACCATCTCCGGGCTCATCCGACGGCTCCCGGCACCGAGACTGTGGTCCTCGGAGTCGCCGCCAGCGCCAGCGGGAACCCGCGCTGGTGGACCTCAGACGGGAGTCTGGCGCCGCTGCGCTTCGCCGGGCGTCTCGTCGAGCTGGCCGGCAGCGCTGCCGCTGAGCTGCCCGGCGCGAAGGCGCACCGGGGCCGGGGCCTCTCCCCCGCATTGCCGGCCCGCCGGCTCGGCCTGCCCGCGATCACGGTCGGCGCGCTCGACCGCCGCGGGCTGACCCCGCTCTCGCACCTTCCCGAGGATCGCGCCGACACGATCGACCCCGCCGCCGCTGACCGGGTCCTGGGCCTCGCGCTCGCGCTGGTCGATGCCCTGGACGCCCAGTTGGGGGCTCCGCCATCCGCCTGACGAGGGGCGCCTAGACTGCACCACCGTGTCAGCGCCTTCCCCCCCGGTCGTCGTGCTTGCCGGTGGGACCGGGGGCGCCAAGCTGGCCCGCGGCATGCTCGATGCCACGAGCCCCGGAGAGCTGGTCGTGATCGCCAACACCGGCGACGACATCGAGATCCACGGCGCCTACGTGTCCCCCGATCCCGATCTCGTCACCTTCTGGCTCGCTGACCGCATCGACAGCCGCGGCTGGGGGCTGGACGGTGACAGCTTCGCTGTGATGGATGGCCTGCGCGAGCTCGGCGCCGACGTCTGGTTCAACCTCGGGGACCGCGACCTCGCCTACGGATTGGAGCGGGCCCGGCGGCTGACCGCCGGAGACCGGCTCACCGAGGCGCAGGCCGCCATCACCGCCGCTCTGCTGGTCCGCGCCGAGGTACTGCCGATGACCGACCAGCCGGTACGCACCCGCGTGCTGAGTGGCGGTCGTTGGTGGGGGCTGCAGGAGTTCCTGATCCGCAACCGGGGCGAGGGCGAGATCACCGACGTGGACCTCCGGGGCGCCCGCGCCGCGTTCCCGACGCCGGAGGTCCTGCAGCGGATCGCCGACGCCCAGGCGATCATCATCGGCCCGTCCAACCCCGTGATTTCGATCGGGCCGATCCTTGCCGTCCCGGGGATACGCGAGGCGCTGGCCGCGTCCCCCGCATCCGTCGTGGCGGTCAGCCCGATCGTCGGCGGCGAGGTGCTCAAGGGTCCGACGGCCGCGTTTCTGCGGGGTGCCGGGTTTCCCGTCTCCGCCGACGGGGTCGCCGGGTTCTACTCGGGTCTGATCGACGGTCTGGTCGCCGATCAGCGCGTCGACGGTCTTCCCCTACTGCACACCGACGTGCTCATGGACACTCCCGAGGCCCGGACGCGCCTTGCCCGGGAGACCCTGGACTTCGCACTCGCGCTGCGCTGACCTTGCCCGGGCCGCTCGCCATCGTCCCCTTCAAGGGCTTTGACCAGGCCAAGCAGCGCCTGCGCGACGCGCTCGGCGTGCAGCCGCGGCGCGCGCTCGTCGAGGCGATGTTCGCCGACGTGCTGATCGCGCTGCGCCGTACCACCGCGCTGAGCGGCATCCTCGTCGTCTCCGCCGACACCGTCGCGCAGCAGATCGCCCAGGGCTACGGGGCCGCGGTGATCGACGACGACCAGCGCGGCCACAACCAGGCCGCCGCGCGCGGGATCGCCCATGCGCAGCAGACCGGCGCCGAGCGGGTGCTGCTCGTGCCCGGCGACTGCCCCCTGCTCGATCCGGCGGAGCTCGGCGAGCTCATCGCCGCGCCTGCGCCCTCCCGCTCGGTCGCGATCGTGCCCGACCGTCACGGAAGCGGTACCAACGCCCTGCTGATCTCTCCACCGGGGGTGTTCGGGCCCGCCTTCGGCCCGGGCAGCCGGGCCCGCCACGAGCAGAAGGCCCACGCGGCTGGCCTGGACGTCCGCACCGTCACGGTGCGCTCGCTCGCCCTCGACGTTGACACTCCCGAGGACCTGGCCGAGATCGAGGCCACGTTGGGACGGGTGCGCGGTGGGGCCGCCCATACGCGCGGCATGATTCTGCAACTCGCGAGGATGCGCGAGCACGAGTCGTGATCTGCGCGACAGCGCTCGAAGGCCTGCCCGAGGTCCGTGCCGGAGACGACCTGATCGCCCTGCTGGCCGCCGCGTTGCCGACTGACGGGGGCGGGCCTCAGGACGTGCTGGTGCTCGCCCACAAGGTCATCTCCAAGGCCGAGGGCCGGACCCGGCGCCTGAGCGAGGTGCGCCCGGGCGGGCGGGCGCGAGAACTCGCCGCGCGGTTGGAGAAGGATCCCCGCCATGTCCAGGTGGTGCTCGACGAGTCCTCCGAGATCCGCCGCGCCGAGCATGGTGTCCTGATCGCGGTCACCCACCACGGTTTCGTGTGCGCCAACGCGGGTGTCGACGCCTCCAACGCGCCCGACGACGACACGCTCATCATGCTCCCCATCGATCCGGATCGCTCGGCTCGCGAGATCCGGGCCGGGCTGCGGGCTCACCGGGGGACGGCCCCGGCGGTGTTGATCACTGACTCGTTCGGGCGGGCGTGGCGACACGGTCAGGTGGACGTCGCGATCGGCGCGGCAGGACTGGCCGCGCTGGAGGACTGGCGTGGTCGCGGCGACAGCCGGGGCCGGGAGTTGCGGGCGACGCTGATCGCCAGCGCCGACGAGCTCGCGGCGGCCGCGGACCTCGCCCGCGCCAAGAATGCGATGCAGCCCGCGGTGCTCATCACCGGGGCCGGGCGGCACGTGACCGGCGAGGACGGCCCCGGCATCGCGCCGCTGCTGCGCGCGGCCGGCGAGGACCTGTTCCGCTAGTCCGCCGGACCGTCCCAGACCGGGGGCGCCCCGACGGCGTGAAAGCCTCCGTCGACGTGGACGATCTCACCGCTGATCCCCTGTGCGTACTCGGACAGCAGCCAACAGATCGCCCGGGCCACGGGCGTGGGGTCGGCCACGTCCCAGCCCAGCGGCGCCTGCGAGCGCCACAGCTCGGCCAGGGCCTCGAACCCCGGGATCCCCCGGGCGGCGACGGTGCCGAGCGGACCGGCGGCGATGAGATTGACGCGGATCCCCGCCGGACCGAGGTCTCGGGCCAGATAACGCGAGACGGACTCCAGGGCCGCCTTGGCCACGCCCATCCAGTCATAGATCGGCCAGGCCACGGTGGCGTCGAAGTCCAGGCCCACGATCCCCGAGCCGGACGGCATCAGCGGCGCGAGTGCGCCCGCGAGCGCCTTGAGTGAGAACGCGCTGGTCTGAAAGGCGGCCATCGCACTCTCGGCGGGCGCGGCCATGAAGTTGCCGCCAAGCGCGTCCTGGGGAGCGAACGCGATCGCATGCAGCGCGCCGTCGACGGTCCCCCAGCGCTCGCGCAACTCGCCGGTCAGGGCCTCGAGGTCCTCGCCCCGGTTGACGTCGAGTTCGAGCACATCGACGGGCTCGGGCAGTCGCTGCGCGGCGCGCTCGGTCATCCGGCGGACGCGGCCGAAGCTGGTCAGCAGCACCGTCGCACCCTCCTCCTGAGCCTGGCGGGCGGCGGCGAAGGCGATCGAATCCTTGGTGATCACGCCGGTGACGAGCAGGCGCTTGCCGGCCAGGATCACCGCTCGGCACCACCCGCGAAAGCGGCGAGCGCCGCACTGAGCCGGCCCCGGGTCTCGGCCGGGGCCACGATCTCGTCCACGAATCCCTCAGCCGCCGCGCTCTCGGCCCGCAGGTGCTCGCGAGCGTAGGCGTCGGCCAGGCGGTCGCGCGCCGCCTCCGGGTCCTCGGCGGCCCGCAGCTCACGACGGTTGACGATCCCCACCGCCGCCCGTGCGCTCATGATCCCCAGCTCGGCATCGGGCCAGGCGAGCACGAGGTCGGCCCCGAGGTCGCGTGAGTTCATCGTGATGTAGGCGCCGCCGTAGGACTTGCGCAGCACCACCGTGAACCTCGGGACGCGGGCGGCGGCGAAGGCTCGAACCAGGCCCGCCCCGTAGCGGATCACACCCGCCTGCTCCTGCCGGGAGCCCGGCATGAAACCAGGGGTGTCGACGATCGCCACCAGCGGCACGCCGAAGCTGTCACAGAAGCCGACGAAGCGGGCCGCCTTCTCCGAACCCTCGGCATCCAGCACGCCCCCGAGATGGCGCGGCTGGTTGGCGACGATGCCCACCGGCCGCCCGTCGATCCGCGCCAGCGCGGTGACCACGTTGCGCGCCCAGCGGGGGCACAGCTCCTGCAGCGAGCCACGATCGATGATCGCGCTCAGCGCGTCACGTACGTCGTAGGCGCTGCGCGCGGCCGCGGGGACGAACGCGCCCGGATCGGCGTGCTCGGGCGCGACGTTCGCGACCCGCGGCGGAGTCTGGCCGGCCGCCGAGGGCAGATAGGCGAGCAGCTCGCGGACGCGGGCGGCGGCACTGGCCTCGTCGCGCTCGACCAGATGGCAGACCCCGTTGCGCTCGTGCACGTGAGGGCCGCCCAGTCCCGCGGCGTCGATCTCCTCACCGAGGGCCTCGCGCACGACGCCCGGGCCGGTCAGGAACATCGCCGCGTCCTCGGTCATGACGATCAGATCGGTCAGCGCCGGCGAGTAGGCGCCGCCGCCGGCGGAGGCCCCGGAGACGACCGAGATCTGCGGGACCCGGCCGCTCAGCGCGACCGTGTGGCGGAAGATGCGCCCGTAGCCGGCCAGCGCCGCGGTCCCCTCCTGCATCCGCGCGCCCCCGGACTCCACAAAGGAGACGACCGGCAGCCCGGCCCGCTCGGCCATCCCGAGCAGGCGCACGATCGTGTCGGCGTGACGTTCGCCGAGCGAGCCCCCGAGGAAGCTTGCGTCCTGCGCGTAGCAGGCGATCGGGCGCCCTGCGACCGTCCCCGTGCCGCCGACGACGCCATCTCCGGCGATCGCCCGGTCACCGAGCCGCGCCGAGCTGACGCGCGAGCGCAGCACCCGAAGACTGCCCGGGTCACACAGCGCCTCGAGCCGCTCGATTGGACTCAGCCGCTGGAGAGCGCGCTGCGGGGCGAGCGCGCTCATTTCGACGCTCCTCGGAAGGCCAGCGACACGTTGTGGCCCCCGAACGCGAACGAGTTGGACAGCGCCAGCGGCGGATGTCCGTTGCCGGTCAGCAGCGGACGGGACTCGCCCGGAACGTAGTCGAGGTCCAGCTCGGGGTCGGGCTGCTCATAGCCGAGCGTCGGAGCGATCACCCCGGTGATCAGGGTGCGCAGCGTCGCCACCGCCTCGACGGCGCCGGCAGCACCGAGCAGATGGCCGATCGAGGACTTGGTCGAGGAGATCGGCACGCGGCGCGCGTCATCACCGAGCGCCAGCTTCAGTGCCACGGTCTCGGCCGCGTCATTGAGCTGGGTCGAGGTCCCATGCGCGTTGACGTAGTCCACCTGGGACGGGTCCGCACCGGCGTCGCGCAGCGCAAGCTCGATCGCCCGCGCGGCTGGACCGCCGTGGGGCTCGGGCGCGGTCAGGTGAAAGGCGTCCGAGGTCGAGCCGTAGCCGACCACCTCGCCGAGAACCCTCGCGCCGCGAGCGGCCGCCGCTTCTGCCTCCTCGAGCACGAGCACGCCGGCGCCCTCCCCCATCACGAAGCCGTCGCGCCGCAGATCGAAGGGACGCGAGACGCCGGTCGGCGAGAGCGCCTGCATCGAGTTGAAGCAGCCGAAGCCGAATTCCGTCAGGGTCGCCTCAGAACCGCCACAGACGACCGCGTCGGCATCCCCGTACTGGATCATCCGCAGCGCGGAGCCGATCGCGTGGCCGCCGCTCGCGCACGCCGAGACGACGCCGTAGCTCTGGCCGCGCAGCGCGTGCTTCATCGAGACCGCGGCGGCGGCGGCGTTGGGCATGTACCCGGGGATGCCGAGCGGGGAGATCATCTTGGCCCCGCGGTCACGCATCACGTCGTGCTGGGTCTCGACGGTGTCGATCCCGCCGATCCCGGTGGCGATCACACAGCCGACGCGAAACGGGTCATACGGCGCCTCCCCGTCCCAGCCGGCCTGGGCGACCGCCTCCGCGGAGGCGACGACCGCGAACTGCGAGAAGCGGTCCAGCCGACGGACCTCCTTGACCGAAAGGTGGTCCTTGGGTTCGAAGCTGCGGCAGGCGCCGGCGCCGTCCGCGATCCCCACCACGCCGTCGGCCCAGCGGTCATGCAGGGTGCCGGCACCGGTTCCGAGCGGCGTGACCGCGCCGATCCCGGTGACCACGACCCTCCGTCTGTCCGGCAGCGCGCTCATTACGCGGCTCGCTCGACGATCATGTCGATCGCGTCACCGACGGTCTTGAGCTCCTTCATGTCCTCGCCCTTGAGGACGACGCCGTACTCATCCTCAACCACCTGCGCGAGTTCCACGAGATCGAGCGAGTCGACGTCGAGCTCCTCGAAGGTCGCCGTGCGGGTGATCTGATCCGCCTCGGGCCCGAAGCTGGCCAGGGTCTCGACCACTCGGGTCTCCACCTGCTCGCTGGTCACTGACATGCGGTGCTCCTTTCAGGGGTCATTGGGTCAGGCCGCCAGCCCGCCGTCGACGCTCAGCACCGCGCCGGTGACATAACTGGCCGCATCCGAGACTAGGAATGCGACGCAGGCCGCAACCTCCTCCGGCGTCCCCTTTCGGCGGGCCGGGATGAACGCCTCCAGATCGGACTGCAGGCCCGAGGTCATATCGGTCTCGATCAGCCCCGGCGCGATCGCGTTGATGGTGATGCCGCGGCGGGCGACCTCGACGGCGGCGGTCTTGGTGAACGCGATCAGACCGGCCTTGGCGGCGGCGTAATTGGACTGACCCGGATTGGCCCGCAGCCCGCTGACCGAGGCGACGTTGACGATCCGGCCACGGCGAGCGCGGAGCATCGCCTTCAGCGCGCGCCGGGTCAGCCGGAAGGCAGCGGTCAGATCTGTGTCGATCACGGTCTGCCACTCATCGTCAGACAGCGCGGGGGTGAGATTGTCCGCGGTGACGCCCGCATTGTTGACGAGCACGAGCACCGGGACCCCGAAATGGGCCTCGAGCGTCGAGACGAGGTGATCGGCGGACGCCGGGTCGGCGATGTCGGCGGCCACGGCAAGGGCATGGCCTCCCGCCGCCTCGATCTCGGCCACGACCCCGTCGGCGGCTGTCTCGTCAGATCGGTAGCCGACGCCGACCGGCCAGCCCTGGGCGGCGATCGCCTTCGCCGTGGCAGCGCCGATCCCGCGTGAGGCGCCGGTGACCAGCGCGCAGCCGTCGGTGCGCGGCTCAGCCACGGTTCCCCCATTGAACGACGCCGCCGCCCCAGGTGAAGCCGGCGCCGAACGCGCTGAGCAGGACCAGCGCACCGGGCCGCAGACGGCCATCAGCCTGCGCGGCGGCGAGCGCGACGGGCAGCGTCGCCGCCGACGCGTTGCCGAACACCTCGATGCAGTCCACGACGCGCTCGGCCTCGAGTCCCAGTCGCTCGCCGAGCGCGCGGGTGATCCGGGCGTTGGCCTGGTGATAGACGAACAGGTCGATGTCGCCCACGGTCAGGCCGGCCTGGGCGACGGCGTCAAGGGTGACGGCGCTCATCCGGGCGACGGCGTGGCGAAACACCTCGGGCCCGTCCATCCGCAGCTTGCGCTCGCTGTGGGAGGCGTGGATCGTCTGCCCGTTGGATCCGTCGGCGCCGAGCACGATCGGCCCGACCGCGCCGCGATCACCCCCGCCGACGCCGAGCACGACGGCACCGGTCGCATCGGCGAACAGCGGCGCGGTGCGGCGATCGTCGTAGTCGGTGATCCGGGTGATGAAGTCCGCTCCGATGACCAGCACATGATCGGCTCGGCCGCTCTCGATCTGCGCGGTTCCCTGGGCCAGGGCGACCAGGAACGCGCTGCACGCCGCGCCGACGTCAAATGCGCCCGCGCGCCCGGCGCCGAGCCCGTCGGCGACCAGCGGGGCCGTGTTGGGGGTCAGCTCATCCTGGGTCATCGTGGCCACGATTACCAGGTCGAGCTCCCCCGCGCTGACGCCGGCGTCGGTGAGTGCGGCCGCTCCGGCGCGGGTGGCGTAATCGCTGAGCCGTTCTCCGGGAGCGGCGCGGCGGCGCTCGCGGATCCCGGTCCGCGACACGATCCACTCCTCGCTGATCCCGAGGTGCGCGGCCAGCTCGGCGTTGGTGAGCCGGCCCTCGGGCAGCTCCGTGGCCAGCCCGATGATCGCCGCGGGGCGCACCTCCGAGCGCGCGGGCACGAGACGGGCGGTTTGCGGTTGTACGGCATCAAGCATGGACGAGCTCCACGCCCTTCAGCGTGCGCTTGGCCAGTCCGGTCAACACGCGGCCCGGCCCGACCTCGACAAACCGCTCGGCGCCCCGCTCGTGCAGGGCGAGCATCGTCTCTCGCCAGCGGACGGGCATGGTGAGCGCATCGGCGAGCTGGCGGGCCGGGTCCGTGAACGGCTCTGCGGTGACCGCTGAGAGGACCGTGACCGCCGGCTCGGCGAACTCCGTGGCCGCGAGCGCGGTCCTGAACTCGGGGACCGCGGAGGCCATCATCGGCGAATGAAAAGCGCCGGTGACATCGAGCTGCACCGCCCGCAGCCCGAGACCTTCGGCGTGCTCGATCGCCTCGGGCAGCTCGTGGCGCGAGCCTGACAGGACGACCTGCTGGGGCGAGTTGTCGTTGGCGATCGAGAGCCGGTGGGCGAGCGCCACCTCGGGCGCGCGCTCGGCCGCGTCGGGTCCCAGCACCGCGATCATCCCGCCGTTGCCCGCCTCGCGCCCGGAGGCTTCCATCAGGCGGCCCCGGAGCGCGACCAGGCGGACCCCGTCTCTTTCGCGCAGGCCACCCGCGGCCACGAGCGCGGCCAGCTCACCGAGCGAATGGCCGGCCATGAAGGCGCCGGATGGGCAGCCGAGACCATGCCACCCGGCGAGGCTGGCGGCGAAGATCGCCGGCTGGGCGAAGTGGGTTCCCTCACCCGCGCGCGGAAACGGGTCTTCGCCGACGGCGTCGATCACGAGCGCAAGCAGGTCCGGCCGTTCGCGCTCGACGGTGTCACGCATGTCGGCCGTCTGGCTGCCCTGACCGGGGAACAGGATCGCTGTGGCGGGTCCGGCGCTCATCCGATGGAACCTACGCCGGGCACCGGCGGCGGATACAGGCCCCACGATGAGTTCCCCCCGTTCGGGGGGAGACCGTTAGGCTGGCGGTTCGTGAGCCTTCCCGCCCCCCGTCATGATGGCGCCGCCCTGGTGACAGGCGCCTCAGCCGGCATCGGCACCGAGCTGGCCCGTCAGCTCGCCCAGCGTGGACACAACCTCGTGCTCGTGGCCCGGCGCAAGGACCGGCTCGACGCTGTCGCCGACGAACTCAGCGAGGCGCACGGAATCCGGGCCGAGACGCTCGGCTGTGACCTCGGCAAGCCCGCCTCGCGCGATCGCCTCCACGCGCGGGTGGCCTCGCTCGGACTCGAGATCGACGTGCTCGTCAACAACGCCGGCTTTGCCACCGGCGGCGCCTTCCATCAGTCCGATCCCGCCCGGGAGCTCGAGCAGGTGCGGGTACTCGTCGAGGCGCCGGTCGCCCTGACCTCCGCCTTCGCACCGGACATGGTCCGCCGGGGCTCGGGGGCGATCCTCAACGTCGCCTCGGTGGCCGGCATGCAGCCGCTGCCCTACTCGGCCGGCTACTCAGCCGCCAAGGCCTACGTGCTCACCTTCTCCGAGGCCGTGCACCACGAACTGAGCGGGCTCGGCGTGACCGTGACCGCGCTCGCGCCCGGACCGGTGACGACGGACTTCTGGGAGGTCGCCGGCTGGGAGGCGGCTGGGCGCTCGTTTGAGTCCTCGGTCCCGCGCCCGGCCTGGGTGACCGCCGAGCAGGCCGCCCGCACCGGGATCGAGGGCCTGGAGCACGGTAGTCGCGTCGTCGTCCCCGGCGTGCCGATCCGCACCGCGATGCTCGCCTCGCGCTATCTCCCCCACGCGCTCAAGCTCCCCGTGATCGAACGCGTCATGCGCCGCCGCTGACGGCGCTCGGCCCCCGGAAGGGCCCGCGGACGGATTGACTAACCGAGCAGCCCGACGCGCTGGGCGCGCTGCACGGCCTCGGCCCGATTGCGGGCGCCGAGCTTGCGATACACGGCGCTGGTGTGCTCCTTGACCGTGTGCGGGGAGAGGAAGAGCGCTTCGGCGATCTCCCGGTTGGTCGAGCCGGCCGCGATCAGGTGAAGGACCTCGCGCTCGCGCCCGGACAGCAGCGGTGCCGGCTGCTCGGCGGTCGGAGCGAACACCGTCGCTCCCAGCCCGACCATTCGCACCGCCCGGGCCACCTCGCGTGCCTCCCAGTCCTTGGAGACGAAGCCCGACGCCCCGGCCGCGCGCGCCGCGGCCGGGGACATCCGCCCCGCGCCGGAGATCAGCAGCACGCGGGTGGGCGGAGAGGCGCGGCGGATCGAAGCGCACACGTCGGCGCCCGATTCGCCGTGCAGAAAGAGATCAACGAGCGCGACGTCGGCCGGAAACTCGCGCAGGATCTTGAGCGCCTCGGCGCCGGTGCGCGCGGCCAGGCACCTCGCCACCCACGGCTGTTCGCCGAGCAGCACCCGAAAGCCCCAGTGCACGACGTCGTGGTCGTCCACAACGAGCACCCGTAGCTTGCGCTCGGTCGCCCGCGGAGCCGCGCCCGGTGTCACCGGCCCCGCGGTCATGCGGATGCCTCCGCGCGTGGGACCACGAGCCGCACCCGCCAGCAGCCGCCCTGGGGCGAGCCGAAGTCGACCACGCCTCCGTGCTGGAGGGCCTCGAACGCGGCCAGCCGCAGACCCATGCCCGCCCCGCGAGCACCGGGACCGACCCCATCGTTGTGGACCTCGAGCGTGAACGTGTCCAGCTCACCGCCGACCCGCACGACGACGCGAGTGGGCTTGGCGTGCTTGGCGACGTTGCGCAGTGCCTCGGCGAGCACGGACTGAGCCAAGGGCTCGATCTCGCCCGGGACCGAGACCGCCGGCGGCCACTGGACCTCGATCGGCGCGCCGGGCGCCGCGACCACGCGCTCGAGCTCGGCGGCCAGGGTGGTGCCCGTCTCGGAGGGCACGGCGGCCAGAGGACGCTCCAGCGCGGAGCGTAGATCACTCAGCGCCTCCTTCATCTCCACCCGGCAACGCTCGCGTTCGGCGTCATCAAAGGACCGCTCGGCGCTGAGCGCCAGCGAGACGCCGAACAGCCGTTGCATGACCCGCTCGTGGATCTCGCGCGCGAGCTCCAGCCGCTCTCCGAGGCGCTGGTTGCGCTCCTGCTGGCGGGTGGCGTTGCGCGCTGTCGCCACCAGCGCGGCCGTCTTGCCCAGCGTCCAGAGCAGGTGGCGCTCGCCGTCGCTCAGCTCAAAGCGGCCGCCGCCGCGATCGGCGCAGATGACGCCGTAGGCGCGACCCGCCGCGCTCAGCGGCGTGCAGACCAGCGTGGTGATACCCAGCAGCCGGGCGTACTCGGGCGGTACGGCGTCTTCGAGATCGGCGGCGACGACGATCACCTCGTCCTCGAGCAGCGCGCGCTGCGCGACCGGGGTCGAGACCAGGGTCGGCGTCGGCTCCAGTGTGGCCAGTTGGGCGAACGAGGTTCCGTGCGAGCCCACCGCGCGGACCCGACGGCGGCCGGCGTCGGCCATGAAGATCGCCGCGCGACGCATCGTGGTCAGCCGGCAGATCGCCTCGCAGATGCGGTCATAGAACTCCGTTGACGTCGTCTCGGTGTCGAGTTCGGCCAACAGCTCGACGAACACCTCGAGCGGCTCGACACCCGCAAACAGCGAGGGCGGCCGCTCGACACTCACGTCCTCACCGGCCCGATGACGCTCACGCCGCCGCCGGCGCCACCTCGTAGAGCCGGCGCGTCGCATACAGGGTGGTCCGCTCCGCGGCCGGCCGGCCCGCGAGATGGGCGGCGGCGACCAACTCATCTGGCTCGAGCCGGGTACCGTGATAACTGCCGGCCATTCGCGAGATCGACTCCTCCATCAGCGTGCCGCCGAGGTCATTTACCCCCCAGCGCAGCGCCTCGGTGGCCGCGTCGAGACCCATCTTCACCCAGCTTGCCTGCAGGTTGGTCACCGTCGCGCCGAGGGCGAGACGGAACACCGCCGTGTGCTTGAGGTTCTCCTCGCGGGAGATCTCCTGCACCCCATGGGTGCGCCCGAGCAGCGTGTGGAAGGGGATGAAGGAGAGCGGAACGAACTCTGTGAAGCCGCCGGTCCGTTCCTGCAGTTCGCGGATGACGCGCATATGCTCGGCCAGCTCCCACGGCTCCTCGATGTGACCGAACATCACCGTCGCGGTCGAGCTGATCCCCTCCGCGTGCGAGGCTTCGATCACCTCCACCCAGCGCGCCACCGGAAGCTTGTTGGGCGAGATCCGCTCGCGCACGCCGTCGTGCAGCACCTCGGCGGCCGTCCCGGGTGTCGAGCCCAACCCGGCCTCGCGCAGGCGCGAGAACACTTCGCGCGGCGACAGGCCGCTCACCTCGCACATGTGCGAGACCTCCATCGGCGAGTAGGCGTGCAGGTGCAACTGGGGCGCGATCTCCTTGGCGAAGCGCAGCCAGCCCAGGTAGTCGTCGAGCGTCCAATCGGGGTGAATGCCCGACTGGATGCACAGCTCGGTCGCCCCGGCCTTGACCGCGTCCTGCACGCGCTGGGCGAAATCCTCGCGCGAGTGCTCGTACGCGTCCGGCGAGCGCTTGGACTGGCCAAAGCCGCAGAACGCACAGCCGACGATGCACACGTTGGACACGTTGATGTTGCGGTTGACCACGAACGTGACGGTGTCGCCGGCCAGCCGACGACGGAGCTCGTCGGCCGCGCTGCGCAGTTCCTCGATCACCCCCGGGCGCTGCTCGGCGAACAACGCGGTCAGCTCGTCGGCGGTGAGGGCGTGCCCGTCGCGGGCGCGCTCGATCGCCCGGGGGGCAGCATCATCGGCGACCCGCAGCTCGGCGCGCCGCCCGCTCCCGCGACGGGGGATGAAGGACCAGTACCGGCTGGTGATGACATCGAGCACCGTTGGCGCGATCCATTCGGCCGAGATGTACTCCGGGTAAACGCACAGCCGCTCGGACAGCGCGACCCCGTCGGCGGCCAGGCGCTTGCGGACCTGGGTCGGCGACGGGAAGGGATGTTCGGGCGAGATGTGATCGCCGTTGGCGCTCAGCCCGCCCAGGTCGGTCGCGCCGGCCCGAACCAGCTGGGGCCACCAGTCAGCGAGGTTGGGCGGCACTTGGATGCCGACCTCGGGCAGCAGGCGGCGGGTCTCGGCGACCAGCCGCGTCATGTCGCGCACGCTCACCGGCGAGGCCCACGCAGGGGCATCGCGCTGGGGGCCGTGCCCGACGCCGGTGCGCCAGTACTCGGCGGCGGCATCCCCGGCGATCTCCGCCGGCTCGCGGCCGTAGTAGCTCTGATGGGGGACGAAGTTCTGGAGGATGATCTCCTGCAGGTGGCCGTAGCGCGCGTGAACCTTCGCCAGCGCGGCCAGCGACGCCATCCGCTCCTCCTCGGTCTCGCCGATCCCGACCAGGATTCCGCTCGTGAAGGGGATCTTCAGCTCGCCGGCGGCGGCGATCGTCTCCAGGCGCCGGGCCGGGTGTTTGGTCGGCGACCCGGCGTGGACGGTGTCCATCAGCCGCTCGGCTACCGATTCCAGCATCAGTCCCTGGGAGGCGGTCACCTCGCGCAGCGCCGCCAGGTCCTCCCGGCCGACGACCCCGAGGTTGGTGTGGGGCAGCATCCCCCGCTCGAGCGCCTGCTCGCAGACCCAGACGACATAGGCGGTGAAATCCGCGAAGCCGTACTCGAGCAAGCGGGCCGCGACGCCGGCGTTGTGATCGGGCGCTTCGCCGGTCAGCACCAGCAGCTCCTTGGCCCGATGACGGCCCGCCGCGCGGTCGAGCATTCCGAGAACCGCATCGGGCGCGTGCAGATGCGCCTGATGGGTCGCGAAGGCGCAGTACTTGCAATAGCACCGGCACGTCCGCGACAGAGACAGCGCGTAGTTGCGGCTGAACGTGACCCGGCGGCGCATCAGAGCCGATTGTAGGAAGCGTACGTCACGGCCGCGGGCGGGAGTCTTATCCTGCCCTCGGCGATGCGTCGTACCCTCCCCGCAGTTCTCGGTCTCGTGCTGCTCGCCGCGCTGGCGCTCACCGGCTGCGGTCTGAGCTCCGGCTCCCCGAGCTTGCCGGGGGCGACCCTGGTGTTGGACTTCACCCCCAACCCGGTCCACGCCGGCATCTACGAGGCGCTGGCGCGCGGCGATGACGTGCGTGACGGCTTCCGGCTGCGCGTCGTCGCGCCCTCGGCCTCCACGGACTCGATCCGCCTGCTCGAGACCGGCCGGGCCGATTTCGCGATCCTCGATATCCACGATCTCGCGCTGGCGCGCGCCCGCGGCCAGCGGATCGTCGGGATCATGGGCATCGTCCAGCGGCCGCTGGCGGCGGTCATCGCCGCTCCAAACGTGACCAGCCCGCGCAAGCTGGCGGGACGGACGGTCGGCGTTACCGGTGTCCCCAGCGATACCGCCGTCCTGCATTCGATCGTCGCCGGCGCCGGGGGCCGAACCGCGGGGGTGAAGACGATCACGATCGGCTTCAATGCCGTCGCCGACCTGCTCGCCGGGCGCGTGTCGGCGGCGACGGCGTTCTGGAACGACGAAGGGGTCACGCTGCGCCTGCGCCGCCCCGGCTTTCACATCTTCCGGGTTGATCAGTACGGGGCTCCCGCCTATCCCGAGCTGGTTCTGGTCGCGACCGCGGCCGCGCTGCAGGCCCACCCTGACCTGACCAAGGACGTCGTGCGCGCCCTGACCACGGGTTACCAGCAGGTTCTCAGCCAGCCCGCGAGCGGCGCCGGAGCTCTGCGCCAGCTCGTGCCGGGCCTGGACGCACAGCTGCTCAACGTCGAACTGCGAGGCCTGTTGCCCGTGTTTCGCGCTCCCGGAGGCCGCGTCGGGGCGCTGGACCCCGTCCGGCTGGCCGCCTGGGCCCGATGGGAGCGCAGGTTCGGGATCGTCTCCCGCACGCCCGACGTCGGCGCCATGTTCACCCAGCGCTATCTGCCCCCGGCGCCCCGGCGACGGCACTGACCGGCGGCCGCTCAGGCTGCGAGGTCCGAGACCAGCTGCGCGGCCGCGCGGGCCATCCGCGAGCGCGGAACCACGAGATCAAAGCCCGCGGCCTCCGCTGCCGCCTTGACGTCGGCGTCGACGTGGGAGAAGAACGCGAGGGTGCGCGGGGGTTTGGGCCCGAGCGCGACGCCGGCGGCGGCGATCCGCGCCGACGCATCATCGGTCAGGTCCACGATCACGACGTCCGCGCCCGGCAGCGCACCCGCCAGATCGTCGACCCGGGAGACGAGCACGGGATCGTGTCCCCCGGCCGACAGCGCTCCGATCACATTCGATCCGAACAGGAGGTCGGGGACCAATGCGACGGCTCGGGCCACTACTGGGCTCGGCGGCGCTTGAACTCCTGGCGCACGGACTCGGTGCGGCCCCACATCTGCACGACCTCGGCGCGGCCGGTGCGTACGCCGCGGACCGCGAGCTCACCGGCGATCCCGGCCTCATCGAGCAGCTTGAGGGCCAGGTGCACGGACGGCACCGGGGTGCCGTGACCGAAGCGGTGAGCCACGACGAGATGCCAGTGCCAGTCGTGCTTGGAGTACGGCTGCGGATTGGCGGTCACGAGCATGACCGCGGCGTCGACGTATCGGCGCTCGTCGAAGATGCGCAGGTCGAACTCGAGGTCAGTCCAATCGTCCGACAGCGAGTTGACGGTGTCTACGAACTGCTGGGCGAGTGCGGACATCTGAGGCGACAGGCTACTCAGCCGAGCAGCTGGGAGCCGACCAGGAACACGTTCATGGCCGTGATCGCCCCGGCGATCAGGTAGGCAAGCGCGCTCATCGCCCGCCCGTTGGCATGGACCCCCATCACGTCGCGTCGGCCGGTGAGGATCACAAGCGGCACGACCGCGAACGGGATCCCGAAGGAGAGGACGACCTGACTGAGCACGAGCGCATCGCTCGGATTGGCGCCGAGCGCAAGGATGATCAGGGCGGGCGCCATCGTCACCGCGCGACGTACGACGAGAGGAATCTGGACCTTGATGAACCCGGCCATCACCACCTGCCCGGCGTAGGTGCCGACGCTCGACGATGACGCGCCGGAGGCCAGCAGCGCGACCGCGAAGGCCAGCGCCGCCCCACCGCCGACGAGATGACCGAGCTGAGCGTGGGCGCCCTCGATCGTCGACACCCCGGTCAGGCCGCTGCCGTGAAACAGCTTGGCCGCCGCGGCCAGCATCGCCAGGTTGATCAGCCCGGCCAGACCGAGCGCAACCGTCACGTCGATGCGCTCAAAGCGCAGCACCCGCCGGCGCTCGCCGTCGTCGCGGACCGGCATCCGGCCCTTGGTCAGCGACGAATGCAGATAGATCACGTGGGGCATCACCGTCGCACCGACGATCCCGACCGCGAGGTAGATCGCCTCATGGCCGGCGAGCTGGGGCACCAGCCCCCGCAGGGCGCCGGACGCAGACGGCCCGATCTTCAGGGTCTCGTAGAGAAAGCCGGCGAAGACGACCCCGAGCAGGGCGGCGATCGCGAGCTCGAAGGGCCGAAAGCCCCGCCGCTGGAGCTCGAGGATCGCGAACGCGATCACCCCGGTGATCAGACCGGACGCGAACAGGGGGACGCCGAAGATGAGGTTCAGCCCGATCGCCGCGCCGAGGAACTCGGCCACGTCGGTCGCCATCGCCATGACCTCGGCCTGCACCCACAGCGCCCAGGTCGACCAGCGCGGAAATCGCTGGCGGCACAACTCGGGCAGGCTGTGGCCGGTGGCCACACCGAGCTTGGCCGACAGGTACTGGATCAGCATCGCCATCAGGTTGGCCAGCAGCACGACCCACAGCAGGCCGTAGCCGAACCGAGCGCCGGCCGAGACGTTGGTGGCGAAATTGCCGGGGTCCACATAGGCGACCGCGGCTACGAACGCCGGACCGAGCATGGTCAGGGTCGCGCGCAGCCAGCCACGGGCCAGCAGTCGCTCCAGCGGCGTGCCCTCGACGGGGAACGGAGCCCCCTGCTCGGGGTGCGCCGATGGCTGTTGCACCAGCCCGGCGCCGGGGGCGTCTGCGCCGCCGGCGGTCTCCAGGACCGGCTCGGGCATCCCGCTCAAGCGTGCACCTGGATCCGCATCGCCTCGGCGAGCTCACCCCCGAGGGGGTGCACCGCGCCGGCGATCCGGATGAACACCGGGCCGCCGAACGGCTGGCGGTCGACGACCTCGAGCTCGGCCCCCGGGGCGATGCCCCGCTCTGCGAGATAGCGCAGCATCGCCGGGTCGGAGTCCGAGACCCGCGCGAACGTGCCCCAGGTTCCGGGGCTCAGCGCCTGCAGGCTCTCGGTCACCTCTTCCTCGATGACCAGCTCGCGGGTCGGGATCGGGTCCCCGTGGGGGTCATGGGTCGGGTCGCCCAGCTTGGTCGCGATCAGCTCTTCGAGCTCCTCGGAGAGGACGTGCTCGAGCACCTCCGCCTCGGCATGAACCCGATCCCACGGCACGCCGAGGCTCCGAACCAGATACAGCTCGAGCAGCCGGTGGTGGCGGATCACCTCCAGCGCGACGCGCTGACCGGAGTCGGTCAGCGTCACGCCCCGGTAGCGCTGGTGGGAGACCAGTCCGAGCTCCCCGAGCCGCTTGACCATTCCCGACGCCGACGCCGGTGTCACCCCGAGGCGCTCGGCGAGCGCGTTGGTGCTCACCGGACGCTCACCGCGCTGCTGCAACGCATAGATCGCCTTGCTGTAGTCCTCGACCGCCGAGGACCGCAGACCTGTGTTTTCGGCGGTGGCCATGATTAGATTATGGCACGCCTAACTTTGTTCTTCGCAGCGCTGCTGCGTCCTATGCTCTGACGACGATGAGCCTCACCACGATTCCGCCCGGCGATTACGCGGCGATTACGAGCGCGTGCGGCCTGCTGGAGCGCTCGCAACGAGGCAAGCTCGCCCTCTCCGGGGCCGGCGCCAAGGCGTTCCTACAGGGTCAGGTGTCCAACGACGTCGAGGGCTTGACCCCCGGCACCGGCTGCTACGCCGCGTTCCTCACCCCCAAGGGCAAGATGCTCGGGGATCTGCGCATCCTCGACACCGGCGAGGAACTGCTGCTCGACACCGAGCGCATCACGCTGCAGGAGCTGTTCAACATGATCCGCCGCTTCAGCATCGGATTCGATGTCGAGCTGCACAAGCGCACCGTGCAACGCGGCCTCGTCTCCCTGCTGGGGCCGCAGTCCGCCGCGGTGGGCGGGGTCGCTGAGCTCCCCGCCGCCGAGCACGCCCACCGATCCGCCGAGGTCGCCGGGGTCGCGGTCCGGGCGATCCGCACCGACCTCGGCGTCGACCTGCTCTGCGACGCGCAGGACACCGGCGCACTGCTGGCCGGCCTCGCCGCTGCCGGCGTGCCCACGATCAGCGAGAGCGCGGCCGACTGCGTGCGGGTCGAGCGTGGCCGTCCCCGTTACGGCATCGACCTCGATGACTCGGTGATCCCACAGGAGGCTGACCTCAACCACCGCGCGGTTTCGTTCACCAAGGGCTGCTACGTCGGTCAGGAGACCGTCGCGCGGCTCTACTACCGCGGCAAGCCCAACCGCCAGCTGCGCGGCGTCCGCCTGTCCGCCCCCACCGAGACCGGCGCCGACATCGTGTTCGGCGGACGGACCGTCGGCCGGCTGGGCAGCGTCACCGACTCGCCCCAGCTGGGGCCGCTCGCGCTCGCGCTCGTGCGCCGTGAGGCACCCCCGGGTTCACGCGTCGCGGTTGGCGCCGACGAGATCCAGGCGGTCGTCGTCGAGCTGCCCGTTCGAAGCCTGAACCCGAGCGCTCGGCCACCCCCGTCGGCCCTGGGGGGTTGGCCACACCCGGCTGCGTCGGGGGCGCGGCGGCCGCGCGAAATGCCGCCAGAGCCGCACGGTCGGGGGCCGGGCTGAGGTCGAGCTGGGGCGTCTCGGGGTGTGAGGCCAGCCAACTGCCGAGCAGTCGTACCTCGTCGATCTCGTCGGGCGGCAGGTGGCCGCCGAGCCCCACCCGACCGGCCCGCCGCGCGGCGCGGGCGGTGCGCTCCTGCAGTGCGTCGAGGGCCTCCGCTGGCCCCCAATCGACGAGCCGCCCCTCGACGATCCAAAATGCATCGTGCTCGTCCCGAGTCGGATGCGGGGCGAGGATCAGTCGCGGACGGACGTGGGTGGCCTCGAGCACACCGCCGAGTCGGTCGAGCACGGTCTGCAATCGTCCCCGGCGGCGGCGCAGCGCAGCCGCGCGCTCGTAGCGGCGCTCGGCGGCCGCGGCCCGCATCTGGCGCTCGACGTGGTCCAGCAGCGGTCGTCCCGGCTGCTCGGAGCTGAACAGCCGCAGCACCTCGTCCAGCCGGCGTCGGTAGAGATTGGGGTCCAGATCCCCCAGGCAGGGGGACAGGCAGCGGCCCATCTGCCCGTACGCCGAGGGATGATCACGCCGCGGCAGCCGCCGCCCGCAGTGGCGCAGGCCGAACAGCGAGTCGAGCTGCTCGATCAGCTCCAGCGCCAGCCGGCGCCCCCGCAGCGGCCCGATCGTGACCGCATGTCCGGCGGCGGGATCGGTGGCCACCTCGAGGATCGGGAACGGGATGTCCAGCCGGCAGCGGATGTACACGAGCCGGTCGTCGCGCGCGGTCAAACGGGTGTTGCCCGGCGGCGCGAGCTCCTTGATGAGCCGGTTTTCGAGGATCAGGGCACCGAGCTCGGAGCGGGTCGTCCGGTAGTCGACCACCGATGCGTGCGCCGTCCACTGGGCGGGAACCGCGGACGGTGCGAAATGCGCCCGGGCGCGGCTGCGGATCGACACCGACTTGCCGACGTAGAGCACACGGCCGGCCGCGTCGCGGAACAGGTAGACGCCCGGGTCGCGCGGTAGCTCGCCGAACTCCGGGCGTGCGGCAGCGTGCCGCGGGGCGAGCTGCCCGCGCGTGGCTTTCGATCGCGTCCGGCGACGCGAGGGCCGCTTGGGGGCGAGGGCTGCGACTGCCTCGGCGACTGTGGCCGCGTTCGCGCACAGCCGGGGGAACAGCGCGCACAGCACGCGCCCGCAGGTCTCGGCGTCGGCGAGCGCGCGGTGGGCGACGCGCACGTCGATCCCGAGCGCGTCCGCCAGCGTGGTCAGCCGCCGTTCGCGCTGCAGGGGCAGCACCACCCGGGCCAGCGCCGCCGTGCAGATCACCGGAGGGTCGGGCCATTCCAGGCCGACCCGGGTGAAGGCCTGACTCAGGACCCGCCGGTCGAACGGGGCGTTGTGGGCGACCATCACCCGCCCCTCGAGCCGACGGGCGAGCGCGGGCAGGACGGCGTCAGGCCACGGCGCGCAGTCGACCATGGCCTGGCTGATCCCGGTGAAGCGCTGGATCCCACGGCGCAGGGGCGCGCTCGGGCGCACCAGCGAACTCCAGCGATCGTGCAGCTCCCCGCCGCCGACGAGCACCGCCCCGATTTCGGTCAGCTCGCAGCCGTCGCCGCTCAGTCCGTTGGTCTCGGTGTCGACGGCGAGGAACTCGGCTGTGACCAGTGGGGCGGTGAGCAGATCCATCGCTTCGGTGATACGCCGGGGACCGGACGGCGTGCACGAACGGTTGCAGCGAGTGCGACCGTCGCGGTGGGTACCATCGTGAGAGTTCCGCTAGGGAAGGAGGTTCTCAGACCATGCCTGTCGCACCCGAATTCGAACAGCTGCAGGAGTTGGATGCCGAGACCCAGCAGGCCTGGAGCTCGTACGTCGAGCGCCTGCGCGAGCTCACCGGCGCGGAGTATGAGCGCATCGAGGACGAATCCTGGGACGAGCTCCAGACCGAACTCCGCCGCCTCGAGGGTGAGCGAGAGTCGCTCGTCGCCCGCAGCGCCGACGCCTGACTAGAAGCCCGCCTCCGACTCGGATAGGGTTCCCGGCGGATCGACCGTAAAGGTGACCGCTGCGGTCACCAGGGCGATCTCGGAGAGGAGAGCCGGGTCGAGCATGCACATCAGGAGGATCGGCGTCATTGCGGCCTGTGCGGTCCTCGTAAGTGCCTGCGGGAGTGTCGGCGGCACGTCACCGTCGGTGGTGCGTCCGCCCGCGCCGATCAACCTCACGGTGTACGTCAACGACGCCCGGGTGTCAGTGTCGCCCGAGTCGCTCGGTGCGGGACCGGTGGTGTTCATCGTCACCAACCAGGCCAGCCGCGCTGAGGCGCTGGCGATCTCGCGCGCCGGCCAGAACCAGCCGTTGGCCAGCACCGCGCCGATCAACCCCCAGGGCACGACCCAGGTCGCGGTCGACTTCCGGCCCGGCGACTACACGATCTCGACGTCCTCCCACGGCGCCACCGACGCCCAGCTCTCCCAGTCGTCGTCGATCCGCTCCGCCCAGATCCACATCGGGCACCAGCGGGCCAACTCCAGCAGTCAGCTGCTGCAGCCCTGACCGGTCCGAGCCCGGGCCGCTCCGGGTACTCCGGCCGTCTGGGCACCCGGCTCCGGGCGCTCTCGCAGCTGCGCGCCCGTCATCCGGAGTGATCAATGTCACTTGATTGCGCTTGTGCAAGCAGAACTTGCGTGCAATACTTGCATGCATGCAAGCAACTGCTCGGAGCAGCGTCGCCCACGGCCCCGGGGCCCCCGGCGCCGCCGATGGCCTGGCCGAGGACCTCTACGCGCTGCTCGTCTTCCTCAACAAGTCGTGCAGTGCGGACCTGTTCGAGGCGATGGGGCTGCTCGAGCTCTCGATGACGCAGCTCAAGCTGCTGCATCAGCTCGATCTGGCCGGACGCGCCTTGACCCTCAAGCAGGCGGCCGAGAGCGTTCTGCTCTCCCTCCCCGCCGCCAGCCGCACCGTCGACGACCTCGTGCGCCGGGGCATCCTCGAACGCCACGAGGACCTCGAGGACCGGCGCATGAAACGCGTCACGCTGACCAGCGAGGGCCGCGGGGTGATCCGCACCGTCAATGAGGCGCGGCTGACCGGGCTCGAGCAGTTCACGACCACCCTCGACGACGACGAGCGGGGCATCCTCGGCGGAGCGCTGACCAAGCTGCTCGAGCGTGAGGACGTCGCGGTCTGCCGCCCCGAAAGAACCGACAGAACCGAGAGAACCGACACGCCATGACCCAGCGCCTGCTCAACTCCCGCCACCGGCTGATCACCGATGAGAACAGCCGCTGGTGGACGCTCGGAGCCATGTGCTTCGCCCTCTTCATGGTCATGCTCGACAACACGGTGGTGAACGTCTCCCTGCCGTCGATCCAGCGCGACCTGCACGCGTCCCTGTCCGCCCTGGAGTGGACCGTCAACGCCTACACCCTGACCTTCGCCGTGCTGATGGTCACCGGCGGGCGCCTCGGCGACATCTTCGGTCGCCGACGGATGTTCCTGTTCGGGGTCGTCGCGTTCGGGATCGCCAGCGCCGCGATCGGTTTCGCCCCCGACGACACGACGCTCGTCACCTTCCGGGCCCTGCAGGGCATCGGCGCGGCGTTCATGATGCCCGCCACCCTCTCGATCATCACTCAGGCCTTCCCGCCCGAGCAGCGCGGTCTGGCGATCGGCACCTGGGCCGGGGTGAGCGCGATCGCCCTCGCGATCGGCCCCGTGCTCGGCGGCTTCCTCACCCAGTCCGTCAGCTGGCGGGCGATCTTCTTCATCAACCCGCCGATCGCCCTGATCACGATCGCGGTCACCCTGTTCGCCGCCCGCGAGACCCGGGACGAGACCGTCAGCCGCAGCGTCGACTACGCCGGGATCGCCGCGATCACCGTCGGTCTGACCGCGGTCGTGCTGGCGCTCGTGGAGGGCAACGCGTGGCATTGGGGCTCGGCCCGCGTCATTGGCCTGCTCGCCGTCGCCGTGGTCGGCCTCGTCTCCTTCCTGGTCATCGAACGCCGCGTCAAGGCGCCGATGGTCGACTTCACGTTCTTTCGCTCGCGCAGCTTCCTGGGGGCGAGCGTGGTCGGCTTCATCGTGTCCTTCGCGATGCTCGCCCAGTTCTTCTTCCTTGCTCTCTACATGCAGAACATCCTCCACTACACGCCACTGCAGGCCGGCGTGAGGTTCCTGCCCTCAACGCTGGTGATCATCGTGATGGGCCCGATCGCCGGCCGCCTGACCGACCGCATCGGTCCGCGGCCGTTGATGACCGCCGGGCTGCTGATCGTGGCCACCGCACTGTTCATCCAGTCCCGGTTGAGCGTGCATTCCGGCTACGGCCTGCTGCTGCCGGGCTTCATCCTGATGGGTGTCGGCATGGGGCTCGTCATGTCCCCGATGAGCACCGCCGCGATGAACGCCGTGGACCGCACCAAGGCCGGAGTCGCCTCCGGCGTGCTGTCGATGAGCCGGATGGTCGGCGGCACCTTCGGGGTCGCGGTGATGGGCGCCCTGATCGCCACCGTCGGGCGCTCGCAGCTGGACTCGAGCCTTCCTCATGTCCCGGCCGCCACCCGGGCGGCGATCGCCAACTCGCTCGGCGGCGGCGGCGCAGCCGGCGGCCACGCCAGCCCCCAGATCGTCAGCGCGATCCGCGAGGCGTTCGTGTCCGCGCTGGGCACCGGTCTGACGGTCGGCGGGATCGTCACCGTGATCGGGGCCATTGCCGCGTTCACGCTCGTCCAGCAGGCGGGCAGCCGTCACGCGAACATCGCCGCCGAAGCGGCCGCCGATCCCGAGATCGCGGGCGCCGAGGCGGAGGCCGAGCTGACGCTCGTCTGAGCCGCCACGCGCTCGTCTCGGTACGATCGTGGACCTCGCCCGTGACGGGCGCGAATCCCTGCGTCAGGAAGGTGCAAAGCCAGTGGCCGTCGATCTCAGCCAAGTTGCCAATGTCGAGACCGAACCGGGTGAGCTTCCCGCCACGATGGCGGCGTGGGTCATTCGCGAGGAGCGCCAGGGCGAGCCCACGGACGCCTTTCAGCTCGAGGAGATCGAGGTGCCCGAGCCGGGTGCCTTCGAGGTCATCGTTCGCGTTATGGCCGCCGGGGTCAACTTCAACAACGTGTGGGCCGCGCTCGGCGAGCCGGTCGGGGTCTGGCGCTACGGGGACCACCCCCAGTGGGGCCATCACATCGGCGGCTCGGACGCCTCGGGCGTGGTCTGGAAGGTCGGCGAGGGCGTCACCCGCTGGAAGCCGGGCGATGAGGTCGTCGTGCATTGCAATCAGGCCTCCTACGAGGATCCCGAGGTCCACGGCCTCGACCCGCTCGCCGCCCCCAGCCAGCAGATCTGGGGATACGAGACAACGTGGGGGTCGTTCGCCCAGTTCTGCAAGGTTCAGGCCCAGCAGCTGCTGCCCAAGCCGGCTCATCTCGCTTGGGAGGAGGCGGCCTCCTACGGGCTGACCTACTTCACCGCGTACCGGATGCTGATCGACCGCTGCCAGCTGCAGGCCGGCCACAAGGTGCTCATCTGGGGCGCAGCCGGCGGCCTGGGTGTGTTCGCGACGCAGCTGTGCGCGCTGACCGGCGCCGACGCCGTGGGCGTCGTCTCCAGCGACGAGAAGGGCCGCCTGATCGAGGAGCTCGGCGCCGTCGGGCACATCAACCGCTCGGAGTTCGCGGGGATGATGCGTCGTGGTGGCGAGTCGGACGAGGAGGAGGCCGCCCGCTTCAAGGAGACACGGCGCTTTGACAAGGCGGTGCAGAAGATCCTCGGCGGCAAGCCCGACATCGTGTTCGAGCATGTCGGCCAGGCGACATTCCCGACCTCGGTGTTCTGCGTCAAGCCGTTCGGCAAGGTCGTCATCTGCGGCGCGACCTCGGGTTATCAGCTCGACTTCGACGTCCGGTACCTGTGGATGCGCCAGAAGGAGATCCTCGGCTCGCACTTCGCCAACGCGTGGGAGGCCAATAAGGCCAACGCGCTGATCGAGGAGTCAAAGATCCGGCCCGTCCTGTGGAAGACGATGCCCTTCGAGGGCGTCGCCGAGGCCCACCAGCTGCTGCGGGACAACCAGCATCTGGGCAAGATCGCAATTCTGGTCGGAGCGTCTGCCGAAGGCCAGGGCAAAACCGGCGACGGACCCGGCGCGATCCGCGCCGAGGTTGGAGCGTAATCAAGTATGTCTGATCTCATTTCGGTGTCCTGGTACGCGACCGTCCTGCGCCAGGACTACTTCGCCGCCGAGGTAGCGCGGATCGCCCCGCTCGCGCTGCGCTACGGGGCCACGGAGTACCGGGTCCACGTCAACAACGATGACCGGTACAAGATCACCCAGATGAGCTGGTTCGAGAACCACACGGACTGGTACCGCTTCTGGGAGGGGCCCGAGATGGTCGAGTTCCGCGCTCGCAACATGGGCAAGTACCAAATCCCGATCGTCTACGCCTGGTCCGACGAGGTCGCCGCCGGAGCCCTGGGCCCCCAGGTCGGGACCGCCGAGCCAGAGCCGACGGCACCCCAGCCCGAGCCCCAGACCGCGGTCTAACCGGCCCGCGGGCCGCCGTGTCACCCGCCGGGAGGGCGCGCCCGGAGCGCGAGCTCGAGCCAGAAGCGCTGATCGGGATCATCCAGCGCGTCACCGAACAGCTCGCGCAACCGTCCGACTCGGTAGCGGGCCGTCTGCGGATGGATGTCGAGTCGCGCGGCGACCTGACCCAGCCGCCCCTGCTCGGCCAGCCAGACGCGCAGGGTCTCGGTCAGCCGGCTGCGTGAGCCAACGGTCAGGGCGTCGAGCGGACCCAGGCGGTCAGCCGCCAGCTCGCTGGCCAGACGGCGGTCTGAGCGCAGCAGCAGCTCTCCGGCGCGCTCGCGCGCCCGCACCAGACCGGGTCGATCGCCCACACGCTCGCGCTCGAGCTCGAGGGCGGCCCGCGCTCGGGCGAGGCTGATCCGCGCCTGGGTCCAGTCGACGGTCGTGCCCAGCGCCGCCTGAGCACCCGCCGCGGTCACGGCCTGCTCGATCGCGGCCGGGCGCCCCGGGCCGTCCGGATCCTCGATCAGGGCGCAGGTCAGTTCACCGATCGCCTCGTGGATCGAGCCGCGGGGAAGCCGCGAAGCCGCCGCCGAGCGCTGCTCGCCCGCGATCGCCAGCACGGCCAGAGTCCGCGGCAGCGGCCACCCAGCGTCGGCTGCCGCCACCTCGACGGCCGCCGGCTCGGGTGCTGGGTCGCGCACCAGCATTCGCACCAGCCGCCGCCTCCGCAGCTCAGCCTCGCTGGCCGCCGCTGACTGCTCGAGCGCGTATCCGGCCGCCGATTCCGACGAGAGGACGTCGATGTAGGCAAAGATCGATTCCGCGACCTCGTACAGCACGGCCGGCTCCAGGCCCGCCTGCACGCCGGCGGCGGCAAAGCGCCGCCAGGCGACCCGAGCGCCGATCCGGTAGGCGCTCATCAGTGACTCGAGGCTGCGCCCGGCCCGCATCTCCCCGCGTCCCAGCGCCGAGTACACGTCGGCTCGTGCGACCGGGCCGCCGGCTCGGACCTCGGCGAGGAAGTGGCGAAGCGCCGCTTGGACGCCATCGCGGATACCGTTTCCGAACGGACCCTCGAGGGGCCGCGAGTATGCCGGGACGGTGGCGACCGCCTCGATCATCTCGTCGGTGATGCCGCCCAGGTGAGGGCGCAGCACCGAGGCGATCTCCGGAGGCAGCTCGTGCCACGGCTGTTCAGCCATCTTTCATACCTCGTCTACAATTTTGGCCCCCGAAGTCGTGCATTGCAAAGGAGAATTTTGAAATCTGAGCACGTAAGCTTGAACGACAACATGAGCCGTACTCACAAGATCGTCAACCTCATCGGCGTCCCGGCGCCGCTCGTCGGCCTCGTCGTCGCCGTCGTGCTGCTGTGGAACCGGGCGATCGGGCCGCTCGAGCTCAGCCTGATGATCGGCTTCTACGTGCTCACCGCGGTCGGGATCACGATGGGCTATCACCGCATGTTCACCCACCGCGCGTTCGAGTCCTCACGCGCTTTTCGCGCGGTCGTGGCCGTGATGGGGTCGATGGCCGTGCAGGGCTCGGTCATCACCTGGGTGGCCGATCACCGCAAGCACCACGCCTTCACAGATCAGGACGGCGACCCGCATTCGCCCCACCTGGCCGGCCCGGGGTTCGCCGGCGCCGTCAAGGGTCTATGGCACGCCCACGTCGGCTGGCTGTTCGAGAGCGTCGGGACCGCCGAGCGCGAGCGCTTCGCCGCGGACCTCGTCAAGGACAAGGTGCTCGGTGCCGTGGACAAGCTCTTCTGGCTCTGGGTCATCCTCGGGATGGCGATCCCGTTCACGCTGGGCTGGATCGTCGGCGGTGGCATCGGCACCGCGCTGACCGCCCTGCTGTGGGGCGGCTTCGTACGGATCTTCCTGCTGCACCACGTGACCTGGTCGATCAACTCGGTCTGCCACTTCTTCGGGCGCAAGCGGTTCGACGTCGAGGACGAGTCGCGTAACGTTTTCTGGCTCGCGCCCCTCTCGATGGGCGAGGCCTGGCACCACAACCATCACGCCTTCCCCACCTCGGCCTTCCACGGGCTGAAGTTCTGGGAGCGGATGGCCGATCCGACCGGCCTGCTCATCGCGCTGCTGGAGAAGCTCGGCCTGATCTGGAACGTCGTCCGGGTCAGCCCCGATCGGCAGGCCGCCAAGCTGCTGTCGGCCTCCCCCAAGGTCCCGACGCCCGCAGCCTGACGCTCGCAGCCTGACGCTCGCGGCCCGACGCCCGCGGGCTGATCGGGTCCCGCGGGACCAATTCGCCCGGCGCTCAGCCGTTCTCGAGCGGAGCCATCGTCAGCCCCGCGTGGTCGAGGCGCAGCCAGTAGTACTCCGCGTCCTCCCGGGGGCCGCTCCAGACGATGGCCAAGCCCCGGTGGTGGATGCGGTCGGCGATCCGGTAGCCATCGGCCAGCGTCACACGGGGGACCACTGAGGCGAGCGTCTCGGCCACGTGGTCGAAGGAGTTGTGGTCGTCATTGAGCACGACCACTCGCCAGAGTCCCCCTGTCCCACTGCCCGGCTCGCGCACGCGCGGCAGTTGCACGGTCGACATCCGCGCCCAGAATAGCGCCGCCCACGCGAATCGCGACCCCGGTGCGCGCTGTGCGTGTGTCGGATCACGGCTGACAGTGAGAGGTTTTGTCACCCACCCCCCCGACGACGCGGTCAGAACCGCCCGGCAGCACCCCTCGCGGGGGTCAGGCGCGCTGGCTCCAGTATCGCTCGTAGCCGGCGTAGAGCTGCTCGACCGGAGCCGCCTGCTGGTAGGTCTCGGCCTGCTCGGGACTCCCGTGGCTGAGGATCTCGGCCCGCACGGTGGCGATGAACCGGTCGCGATCGCCGTCGCGGGCCAGCGCGGACCACGCATCCAACCGGGCCTCGAGCTCGTCCAACTGCGCGCTCACGTCCGTGCCGTCCCCGAAATGTGTCATGGCGAGCCGGGCGGGTGACCACGACCGGATCACGGCGATCGACCGCTGCCAGGCCTCGACGTCGATGTCCGGCGGCGGAGTCGGGGGCACGACAATCGAGTCCCGGGTGATCCGCACGCCGCCGACGTCACCCACGAACGCCGTATCGCCGTGACGGTAGGACACGTGGTGGGAGGCATGACCCGGTGTGTAGGCGACCTCGAAAGCGTCATCGAACAGGGTCTCGCCGCCGACGAGGCTGTGCAGACGGTCTTTGGGCACCGGGCGCATCTCACCCCAGAGCCGGTCCATGTCGTCCCCGTAGAGCCGCGTCGCGGAGTCGACCAGGCGTGACGGGTCGGCCAGGTGACGCGCGCCGCGCTCGTGCACGTAGACCTGCACCTCGGGCCAGCGCTCGGTCAGCGTCCCGGCGGCTCCGGCGTGATCGAGGTGGATGTGGGTGAGCAGGATCGCGTTCGGGACCGTGTCCCCGAGCGCCGCCAGCAAAGTGTCCAGTGTCGAGCTCGGCCCCGGGTCGACGATCACGTCATCGACGTGCCAGCAGCCGATGACGCGCTCGCGCCCGAGATGCATGAGATCGATCACACGCACGACGGACAGCTCGGGCGCGGGGCCAGTTCAGCGCGTTCCGGGGCGCCGGTGGGCGGCCTCGGACGCAGGCGGGATCGCGGCGCGGGTGCCGCGCACCTGCGGCTCGGCGCTGTCCTCGGGCTCGGCAGCCTCGGCGGCGACGTCCTCGGGCTCGGGCGCCAACGGGTCGTAGCGAACCGTGGCCCCGATGTCGTCATACACCCGGGTCTCGTCCTCGGCCACCTCGTCGCCATCGCCCTCGTCCCGCGCGGCGTGGCTCGTGAGCTCATGGCGGCTCTCGAGCTCGTCCTGACGCTCGAGCTCGACCTCCTCGGGCTCGGCGAGCGCATCCGCGACGGGCTCATGTCCTGCGAGCTCCCCGTCAGGCTCCGGATCGTCATACAGCTCGGACGGAGCCGCCTCGGGCTCGGGGAAGGCATCGGCGGCGGTGTCAGCGACCGATTTCAGCTGGCGAGCGAGATCGCGAGCGTCATCGATGATCCGTCCGCGCTCGATCCAGATGCGGTCGGTGTCGGCGTCGAGATCGCGGACCCGCAGCTGGGCGGCCTCGATGATCTCGGCAGCCTCGCCGCGAGCCTGTTCGAGGCGATCCTCCGCCTCGCTGCGCGACTGGGCGGTGATCTGCTCGGCGGTCTCGTGCGCGCGCTGGAGGATGCCCGAGATCTGCTCGCCGACCCGCTCCAGTGCGCGGCGGACGGCGGCTTCGGGGGAGCGGGTCGCCTGCAGCTCGGCCACCATCTGGCTGATCTGCTGCACGTAGGCGTCGACGGCCAGCCGGTCATAGCCGCGCAGCGCGCTGGGGAAGTCAGCGTGCACCATGGCAACGGGGTCCTCCGGCAGGTTCTCGAGCGGCGCGGTGATCTCCTGGAGGATCGCGTGCTCGGTCGCGGCTGAGCTCTTATCAGGCATAGGCGATCAACGCCACTTTACAATGGCGCCATGCCCGAGACGCCCCCGCCGCGGCTGGCCGACCGCGATCGCCCGTGGATGATGCGCACTTACGCCGGTCATTCCGACGCAAAACGCTCCAACGAGCTGTATCGCCGCAACCTTGAAAAGGGACAGACGGGGCTGTCGGTCGCCTTCGATCTGCCCACCCAGACCGGCTATGACCCAGATCACGAGCTGGCGCGCGGCGAGGTCGGCAAGGTCGGGGTGTCGATCGCCGATGTCGGCGACATGCGGACCCTGCTCGAGGGCATCCCGCTGGACCAGATGAACACGTCGATGACGATCAACGCCACCGCCGCTTGGCTGCTGGCGCTCTACATCGTCGCCGCCGAGGATCAGGGCGTATCCGCCGACAAACTGCAGGGTACGACCCAGAACGACATCCTCAAGGAGTATCTGAGCCGCGGCACCTACGCCTTCCCGCCCGGGCCCAGCATGCGGCTGATCGCCGACACGATTGCCTACACGGTGACAAATGTGCCCCGCTGGAACCCGATCAACATCTGCTCCTATCACCTGCAGGAGGCGGGAGCGACCCCGGTGCAGGAGATCGCCTACGCGATGAGCAACGCGATCGCCGTGCTCGACGCGGTACGCGAGCGAGTGCCGCAGTCGCTCATGGGCGAGGTGTTCGGCCGGATCTCGTTCTTCGTCAACGCCGGAGTCCGCTTCGTCGAGGAGCACGCCAAGCTGCGGGCGATGGGCGAGCTGTGGGAGCAGCTGGGACGCGAGCGCTACGAGGTCACAGACGAGAAGCACCTGCGCTTCCGCTACGGCGTACAGGTCAATTCGCTCGGTCTCACCGAGGCTCAGCCCGAGAACAACGTCTACCGGATCGCGCTGGAGGCGCTCGCCGTCACCCTCGGCCGCGGGGCGCGCGCCCGCGCCGTTCAGCTGCCGGCCTGGAACGAGGCGCTCGGGCTTCCGCGGCCCTGGGACCAGCAGTGGTCGCTGCGCTTGCAGCAGATCCTCGCCTACGAGACGGACCTGCTCGAGTACCCGGATATCTTCGCGGGCTCGGTCGTGATGGAGGGGCTGGTCTCCGAGCTCGCGGCCGGCGCCCGCGCCGAGATGTCGCGCGTCTCCGAGCTCGGCGGGGCGGTCGAGGCGGTGGACTACATGAAGTCCGCGCTGGTCGAATCACACCGGGCGCGCTGGGGACGGATCGAGTCCGGTGACCTGACCGTGGTGGGCATGAACCGCTTCACCTCGACTGAGCCCTCGCCGCTGACCTCGGACGCCGACGGCGGGATCCTGGTCGTCGATCCGGCCGTCGAGGCCGAGCGCCGCGCCGCGCTGGATGAGTGGCGCGCCGCGCGTGATGAGAACGCGGTGCAACGCGCCCTCGCCGAGCTGACCGCCGCCGCGCGCGACACGAGCGAGAACATCATGGAGGCGACGATCGCCGCGGCCCGCGCCGGCGCGACCACCGGCGAATGGTCCCAGACCCTGCGCTCGGTATTCGGTGAGTACCGCGCCCCGACAGGCGTCGGAGAGGCCGCCGCGGTCTCCAGCGACGATGTCGCCGAACTGCGCGACGAGGTCGAACGGGTGTCTGAGGCGCTCGGACGCCGGCTGAAGTTCCTCGTTGGCAAACCGGGCCTCGACGGCCACTCCAACGGCGCCGAGCAGATCGCGGTCCGGGCGCGTGATGCCGGCATGGACGTCGTCTATGAGGGCATCCGCCTCACCCCGAGCCAGATCGCCAGCTCGGCCGCCGAGGAAGGCGTGCACGTGATCGGCCTCTCGATCCTGTCCGGATCCCACGCCGAACTGATTCCGTCCGTGCTGGCTGCGCTCGAGGCCGCGGGCGTGGGTGAGGTCCCGGTCGTCGTCGGCGGGATCATCCCCGATTCCGACGCCCAGGCGCTGCGGGCGGCGGGTGTGGCCGCCGTGTACACGCCGAAGGACTGGGACCTCAACAAGATGATGCGTGACATCATCTCGCTGGTCTCCGAGCGTGTCGACAGCGCCACTCCGGCTTGAGCCGCGGGCTGGCGCAGCGCCTGCGGGCCGGTGATCGCAGCGCCGCACCGGCGGTGCTCAACCTGGTCGAGACCCGCACCCCCGAGGCGCGCGCGCAGACCGCGGAGCTGCTGGCTGCCCTCTCACCCGCCGCGCTCGGTGGCGAGGCGTCGGCCCACGTGGTCGGCATCACCGGCCCCCCCGGCGTCGGCAAATCCTCGCTGCTCTCGCGGCTGATCGCCGAATGGCGGTCCCGGGGCCGCTCGGTCGCCGTGCTGGCCGTCGACCCCAGCTCCCGGCGCTCCGGCGGCGCGCTGCTCGGAGACCGGGCGCGGATCGCGCGTGATCCGGCCGACCACGACATCTTTATCCGCTCGACCGCCGCCGGGGAGCGACTCGGCGGCCTCGCACCGGCCACGCGCGCCGCCGCCGCGGCGCTGGCCACGGCGTTCGACATCGTCGTGATCGAGACGGTCGGCGTCGGCCAATCCGAGACGGAGGTCGCCGACGTGGCCGATTCGGTGGTGGTGATCGTGCAGCCGGGATCCGGAGACGTTCTGCAGTTCCTGAAATCCGGGATCATGGAGATCCCGGATCTGCTGGTCGTCACCAAGGCCGATCTTGGGCGGACCGCCGACCGGGCACTGGGCGACCTGCGCGCCGCGATGCGCTCGCTGGGCTCGGCGACCGAGGTCCTCCCGGTCTCCTCGGTGGCCCCCGCGACCGGAATTGGCGACCTCGCCGACGCGCTGGAGCGCCACCGGGCGAGCCTCGATCTTCCCGCCCGCCGAATCCGCAGCCGACGTCTGCACGCGCTGGTCGGCCTTCGCCGCCGAGCACGGCGAGCGGGGGCTGCGTGCGCTCGGTGGCCGGCGCGCCGCCGAACGCCTGCTGGCCGCCCAGCCCCCGGAGTCCGACGTGGCCGCCCTCGAGCGCGCTCTCGAGGCGCGGGCCGAGGAGGATCGCGTCTGAGCCCGAATCCGATCCGCCTGCCGGCACAGCCGCTCGCCGACGGTCCGACGACGCTGCGCCCATGGCGCGACAGTGATCTGGACGAGCTCGTCACCCTGTGCCGGGATCCGGAGATCGTCCGCTGGACGCGGGTCCCCCCCAACTACACCGCGGCCGACGGGCGCAACTACCTGGGCCGCCGCTATGACATGGCCTTCGCCGGTCTGCTGGCGCCATTCGCGATCCTCTCCGGGGGGGCCGACGGCGCGTTGATCGGCTCGATCTCACTGCTGCGCTTCGCCTGGGAGCATCAGCGCGGCGAGGTCGGCTACTGGCTGGGACGCGCCGGCCGAGGATCGGGCCACGCGACGCGCGCCGTCGGCCTCATCTGCCGCTGGGGGTTTGCCATCCTCGCGCTCGAGCGGATCGATCTGCTGGCCGGAGCCGGCAACCTCGCCTCCCAGCACGTGGCCGAGCGCGCCGGCTTCACCCGTGAGGCGCTGCTGCGGTCCTACCTCGCGCACCCCGAGGGCCGCCAGGACGTCATCGCCTTCGGGCTGCTGGCGCCGTCGCCCCTCGGGCTGACCTCAACGCGGGGAAGCCAGTGACGCCAGGCGCCACCCCCGTGGCGTCCGCACCAGTTGCACCGACTCCAGTGCCGCGGTCTGGCCGGTAGCGGTCGCGAGCACGACCGCGGACGCGGTGGCGCCCGTGACCGTGACCTTGGAGATGCTCAGCGCGGGATGCGAGACGCTGGAGACGAACACCTTCATGGCCTGCAGGCAGCTCAGCCCCGCGGCCGTGAGCCGGCTCACCAGCACCGGGGCGAGCACCTGATCACACAGCACCCGCGTGTCGCCCCCGGCGGTCGCGGTGGCGAACTGGCGCACCTTGGCTCGGACCTGATCGGTCGCGCTCACACCCCCACACCCCGCCACGCCGAGGGTCACGGCGACCGTGACGAACACCCGGGCGGATCGCATGGCGGACAAGAGTACCCTCTGGCCGATGAGGTCAGAACCACTGCAGGACGGTCACGGGCGCCGAATCGGGGATCTGCGGGTGTCGGTTACCGACCGCTGCAACTTCCGCTGCCAGTACTGCATGCCCGCCGAGGGGCTGCCCTGGCTGGAGCGCGGGGAGATCCTGAGCTTCGAGGAGATCACCCGGCTGGTGGCGATATTCGCCGCGATGGGGGTGCGCGACATTCGCCTGACCGGAGGCGAACCGCTCGTGCGCCGTGACTTCCCCACCCTCGCCGCGATGCTCAGCTCACTGGACGACGTGCGCGAGGTGTCGGTGACCACCAACGGGTTCCTGCTGGAGCGTGACGCGGAGCGGCTCGTGGCGGCCGGGATCGACCGCTTCAACGTCTCGGTCGACTCCCTGCAGCGTGACCGCTTCTACGAGCTGACGCGGCGCGACGCGCTGGACCAGGTCCTGGCCGGCCTGACGGTGCTCGCCGCGTTCCCGGAGGCGCACCCGATCAAGATCAACGCGGTGGCGATCCGCGATTTCACCGAGCTCGAGGTGATCCCGTTCGCCGAGCTCGCCCGGAGCACCCCGTACGAGGTCCGTTTCATCGAGTTCATGCCCTTGGACGCTGACCGCGCCTGGACGCCGGACCAGGTCCTGACCGGCGCCGAGATCCGGGACGCGATCCACGCCCGATATCCGCTCGAGGCCGAACCCCGCGAGCCCAGCGCCACCGCCCGCACGTACCGCTTCGCCGACGGTCATGGCCGGATCGGCTTCATCAACCCCGTCTCCGAGCCGTTCTGCGGGGACTGTGACCGGATCCGCCTGACCGCCGACGGACGGCTGCGTACCTGCCTGTTCTCACTCAACGAGACCGATCTGCGCACCCCGCTGCGCGCCGGAGCCGACGATAAGGAGCTCGGCGCGATCATCCGCGCAGCCGTCTGGCGCAAGGAGCTCAAGCACCACGTCGGCGAGCCGGGCTTCATCCAGCCGCTGCGCAGCATGTCCGCCATCGGCGGCTGAGCACCCGCCGGACGGCGCGCGACCCGCACCGGATGCTCGCGCCCCGCGGGGCAGACTTCCACCGGTCCGACGCCTCCGATCCGCCGTGCGGGAAAACCCCCGCCGGGGACACACAACCTCCCAGGCTCGCTCCGAGAGCGGCAAACGATGGAAGTTCTCCTCGCCGCGGCGGCATCGACCGCGCCACGCAGCCCCGCCACGATGATCCGCTGAGACCACGCGCAACGTACGCGTAAGCGAATCGCAATCTCCACCGAGGATCATCGAGTCCACCGATGTTGCTGCTGCTGCTGTTCGCCCTAGTCGCCGGAGCCGGAACGGCGATCACTCCGTGCGTGCTCCCCGTGCTCCCGGCGCTGCTGTCGGCCAGCGCGTTGGGCGGTCGCCGTCGCCCGGTGGGGATCGTGCTCGGCCTCGCGCTCAGCTTCACGATCGCGATCGTCGCCCTCGCCCAACTGGTCAACGGGGTCGGGCTGGCCAGCGGGGCGGCGCGGACGCTGGCCATCGTCGTGCTCGCCGCCTTCGGCATCGTGCTGCTGATCCCCGAGCTTGCCGAACGCGTTCAGGCGCCGCTCTCGCGCCTGGGGCGCTTCGGGCCCAAGACCCGCGGTACCGGCTTCTGGTCCGGGCTCGGCGTCGGCGCCGCGCTGGGCTTTGTGTGCGCCCCGTGCGCGGGCCCGATCCTGGCCGCGGTGACCTCGGTCAGCGCCTCCGGGGGCGCCTCGGTCCGGGTGGTCGCCGTAGCCCTGGCCTACGCGCTGGGGCTGAGCGCGGTGATGCTGCTCTACGGATTGGGCGGCCGCGCCGTGCTGGACCGGATCCGCCGGCGCGCCCGCGGTCACGTGGTCGAGCGTGCGCTCGGGATCGTGCTGCTGGGCACCGCCGTGATCATGGCCACCAACCTCGACGTGCGCTTCGAGGAGGCGCTGGCCCGGGACACGAGCCTGCCGGCGATCCTGGTGGATCCGACCCGGAGCCTGGAGAACTCGAGCGCGGTCCAGAATCGGCTCGCCTCGCTGCGCCCGGCCTCGCGCTTCGCTGAGCGCCAGAAACAGAGCGATCAGGCCTCGGTCGTCTCCGCGGCCCAGGAGGTCGGCGTGGCGATCCCGGGCGTGCGCACCCCTTCGCTGCCCCGGCTCGGCCCGGCCCCGGATTTCACTCGCACGCAACACTGGTTCAACACCCCCGGGGGCCGGCCGCTCACCCTGGCTCAGCTGCACGGCAAGGTGGTGCTGGTGGACTTCTGGACCTACACCTGCATCAACTGCATCCGCACGCTGCCATTCCTCAAGGGGCTGTACGCGACCTACCACCGGTATGGACTGCAGATCGTCGGCGTCGAGACGCCTGAGTTCACCTTCGAGCAGCAGGCGGGCAACGTCGCCCAGGCGATCTCCTCCGACGGCCTGCGCTACCCCGTGGTCCAGGACAACCTCTACGGCACCTGGAATGCCTACCAGAACCAGTATTGGCCGGCGGAGTACCTCATCGACGGCCACGGCCAGGTCCGCCACACCCAGTTCGGAGAGGGCAACTACCGCGCCGACGAAGCCGCCGTTCGGCAGCTGCTTTATGAGGCCGGGGCTCGTCACCTGCCTGCACCGACGAGCGCGCACGCGATCCTGCCGTCCGCCAACCTGGCCACCCCTGAGACCTACCTGAACGCCGACCGGGCCCAGGGCTTCGCCCAGCCGCTGCAGCGCGGCGTCCATTTCTATCCCGGCGTGATCAACCCGCCGCTCAACGAGTTCGGCCTGCGCGGGAGCTGGCGCGTGAGCGCCCAATCCTCGACGCCGACCGCGGCCGGGGCCACGATCACCGTCCACTACCAGGCGGCCAACGTCTACCTGGTGATGACCTCGCAGGGCGACGCTCCGCGGTCGGTTCGCGTGCTTCTGGACGGCAAGCCGATCCGCGCCGCCAACGCCGGGACTGACGTGCGCGGCGGGCTGGTCACGGTCCGCGGTCAGCGTCTGTACTCGCTGGTCGCCCACCCCGGCGCCGAGCAGCACACCCTGACCCTGGACGTCCCACCCGGGGTCAGCGCCTACAGCTTCACCTTCGGCTAGTCCCCCGTTTGGAAAATTCGGTGTCCGCCTGGCGGCGCCGTGCACGATCGGCCGCGCAGACGCGCCTCAGCGCGGCGCAGGTCCTCGACGGTGTTGACGTTCTCAAGCTCTCCGGGGGCGACCTCGGCCGTCCGGGCGCCCAACGCCGCCGCCACCGCGCGCATCGCCGGTAGGCGTCCGGGCGCGCCCCCGCCGTCGCCCTCGGTCAGAGCGGCCCGCAGCGGCCCGAGCGCCGCCGGCTCAAAGCGCCCGAGCAGCGGCGCAAGCTCCCCGTCCACGCAGGCCAGCACCGCGAGCGTCCCGTCCGCGGGCGTGTGTGCCAGCCGCTGCAGCGTCGCTGGGGTGACAAACGGCAGGTCGACCGGGCAGGCCAGCACCGGCCGACCGGCCGCATGCTGAAGCGCGGCCACGAGCCCGACCAGCGGATGCGACGGCGTGACCGGCTCAAGCCAGAGTTCGGCGCCGGCCAGGAACGGGAGCGGGGTGCCGGGCTTGGCCACCACCGCCACGGTGGCGCCGTCGCCCAGAGCCGCGCGCATCGCCGCCAGCGGATGCTCAAGCAGCGGTCGGCCGGCCAGCGGGATCGTCGCCTTGGCCCCGCCGAGCCGGCGTCCCCGTCCCCCGGCCAGAATCACCCCCACGGGCTCACGCATCGCGGCCCGAGCATACGCGCCCGGGACCCGGCGATCGGCACCTGAGCGACCGCCATTGCCGAGCACTCCGCCCGGCGTCCTACAATCCTCGCGATGGAGGGATCCACCGAGGTACGCAGCTGGCTGCGCTGCTACCGCTGCTGGTCACAGAACCTCGAGGTGCAGGTGCATTACGAGGGGATCCATCGCATCGACCCCGAGTCGGGCGAGCGGGGCGAGGTCGTGGACGAGATGCAGGAGGCCGTCGTGCAATGCCTGGAGTGCATGCACGACCAGCCGCACCTCGGCTTCCACAACGGCCGCGTCGAGCCGATCGAGGATCGCTGGGAGCGGATGATCGCCGGAACCCCGTGGGTCGCTTCCTGCACGGTCACGGTCAGCGCCGACGACGTCGAGACCTGCTCGGGACCCGAGGCCGGCGACGCCCTCTCCTACGCGGCCTTCGGCGACAACGGCACGCGCGAGTTCTTCACCCACGTGCGCTTTCACAAGCACGACGAGGAGAAGATCGTCGTGCACCTGCTGGTCGAGCTCTACTCCCGCTCGGCCGAGGAGGCCACCGAGGTGCTCGAGGAGGCCGCCCGCGGTCTGCTGGCGATCACCTCGTTGGCCGAGGAGTCGCGACCGCCGGCGGCGACCGGCGACGACCAGCACTGAGGCCGTCCGCTCCGCGGCGACTCCACAGCTGCCAGAGCTCGATCACGATCAGCGCCAGCGCGACCGGAACCGTGGCCGGCAGCTCGTTGAGCACGAAGAAGAGCAGATCGAACAGCCCGGCGAGCACGAAGGTCAGCAGCGCCGACCATCCGCGCGCGCGGCCCTCCCGGGCCAACACCGCCCCGAGCAACCCGGCCACGAACAGATCGCCGTAGCCCATGGAGACCGAGCCGAACAGCTCGGACTGCAGCTGCGGCAGCCCGCTGCCGGGCAGCGGCACGGCGGCCACGAGAGCGCTGTTGGGCGCTTGCAGCAGATCGGTCAGCACCAGCCAGGTGTCGGCGGCAGCCATGGCGAGGATCCCGAACTTGAGCCACCCGGGCGGGGTGACGGTGGCCAGCAGCACCCCGAGGGTCACGCAGCTGAGGGCGGAGAGCAGCGTCGCGGCGCCCTCCCCCCAGAGCGTCGTGCGGCTCGCCCAGGCAAGCGCGAACAGCCCGGCGGCCAACACCGACAGCCACGGCCGCGAGCCGCGCATCCCCCACCCCAGCGCAGCGGCCGCCAGCAGCGGCACGGCGAGGAGGGCCAGGTAAGTGATCCCGGTCGCGGTCGCCGACACGTAGCGGATCGCGAACACGACGCCGATGATCGAGGCGATCGGGATGATCGCCCACACTGGCCCGGAGATCCGCTGCAGCCATGCGGCCTCGGGCGGCCGGCGCGGCATCGCCACGACGCCGGCCTGGACGGCCAGCATCGCGGCGTCGGAGGGAATGAAGGGGAGCGCCATCGCTCCGTGAGGAGGGTAGGGAGCACCGGCGGCCGGACGCCCCACGCGCCCAGCCGCGGTCAGACGCTCAGGCGCCGAGGCGAGATTCAAGCCCCTCGAGCTGGCTGCGCAGCGCCTGCCGGGAGCTTGTCGCCGAACTCGGCGTAGTGCTCCTTCATCTGCGGCAGCTGAGCGCTCCAGCCGTCGGTGTCGACCTCGAGCAGGCGGCTCATCGTCGCCTCGGAGACGTCGAGGCCGTCGGTGTCGATCGCGCCGGCTGCGGGCACGAGCCCGATCGGCGTCTCCTCCGCCTCGGCCTTGCCGGTGACCCGGTCGAACACCCAGGCCAGCACCCGCGAGTTCTCGCCGTAGCCGGGCCACATGAACTTGCCGTTCTCATCCTTGCGGAACCAGTTGACGTAGAACACCTTGGGAAGCTTGGCGCCGTCCCGGGCTCCGATCTTCAGCCAGTGGGCGAAGTAGTCACCCATGTGGTAGCCGCAGAACGGCAGCATCGCCATCGGGTCAAAGCGCAGCTGGCCGACCTGGCCGGCCGCGGCCGCGGTCGTCTCCGAGGACATGATCGAGCCCAGGAACACGCCGTGTTCCCAGTCCCGGGCCTCGTGGACGAGCGGCACGATGGTCGAGCGCCGGCCGCCGAACAGAACCGCCGAGATCGGCACCCCGGCGGGATCCTCCCATTCCTCGGCGATCGACGGGCACTGGGCCGCCGGCACCGTGAAGCGCGCGTTGGGATGGGCCGCAGGGGTGTCGGACTCGGGCGTCCACTCGTTGCCACGCCAGTCAATGGCGTGCGCGGGCGGCTCGCCGGTCAGTCCCTCCCACCAGACGTCGCCATCGTCGGTCCTGGCGCAGTTGGTGAATACCGTGTCTGCGGCTGATGGTGTCGATCGCGTTCGGATTGGTCAGCGCTCCGGTGCCCGGCGCGACGCCGAAGAAGCCCGCCTCGGGATTGACCGCGTACAGCTGTCCGTCCTCACCGAACTTCATCCACGCGATGTCATCGCCGACCGTCTCGACCTTCCAGTCGGGCAGGGTCGGGATCATCATCGCGAGGTTGGTCTTGCCGCAGGCGCTGGGGAAGGCGGCGGCGATGTAGCGGACCTCGCCGGCCGGGGAGGTGAGCTTGAGGATCAACATGTGCTCGGCCATCCAGCCCTCGTCGCGGGCCATCACCGAGGCGATCCGCAGCGCGAAGCACTTCTTCCCCAGCAGCGCGTTGCCGCCGTACCCCGATCCGAAGGACCAGATCTCACGGGTCTCGGGGAAGTGCACGATGTACTTGTTGTCGGCGTTACACGGCCACGAGACATCGCTCACAGGCTCACCGCCAGCGTCCACCAAGGGCATCCCGACAGAATGCAGGCAGGGCACGAACTCCCCGTTGGTGCCGAGCACGTCCAGGGCCGGCTGACCCATCCGGGTCATGATCCGCATCGAAGCCGCCACGTACGGCGAGTCGGTCAACTGGACCCCGATGTGGGCGATCGGCGAGCCGAGCGGACCCATCGAGAACGGGACGACGTACATCGTGCGCCCGCGCATCGAGCCCTCGAACAGCTCGCTGAGCATGGCGCGCATCTCGCTCGGCTCGCGCCAGTGGTTCGTCGGACCGGCGTCGGCTTCGGCGGCCGAGCAGATGAACGTCCGGTCCTCGACCCGCGCCACGTCGGCGGGGTCTGAGAGGGCCAGATACGAGTTGGGCCGCTTGGCGTCCGAGAGACGCTCGAACGTCCCCGCATCGATCAGCGTCTGGGCGAGGAAGTCGTACTCGTCGGCCGAGCCGTCACACCAGTGGATGTCATCGGGCTGGGTGAGCCCGGCAATCTCGTCCACCCATTCACGCAGGCGGGGGTGCTCGGTTGTCGCTTGTCGCTTCGGTGCGGTATTGGCCATGTTTTCGGGCACTCCTTGACGCTGTTCGTGTCGATGGAACAGTACCCGTAGGGCCGATTTTGAGGCGTTTGCCCGCTATCCGGGCTGTTTGCGCGGAACCAGCACAAGCCGCTTGAACTCCGCCACCAGGGTCCCGTCCTGATTGAGCACGCGCGTGTGAACGCGCACAGTCCCGCGATCGAGCTTGGACTTGGACTCACGCACCTCGAGGACCTCGGATTCGCAGAACAGCGTGTCACCGTGGAACACGGGCGCCGGATGGCTCAGCTCCTCGGTGGCGAGGTTGGCGATCGCCTTGCCGCTGACGTCCGAGACGCTCATCCCGAGCGCCAGCGAATAGACCAGCGGACCGACGACGACGTTGCGCCCCTGCTGTGAGGCGGCCGCGTACACGTCATTGAGGTGCAGCGGATGGTGGTTCATGGTGATCAGACAGAAGAGATGATCGTCGGATTCGGTCACCGTCTTGGCGGGCCAGTGCTTGTAGACGGCGCCGACCTCGAACTCCTCGAGGTAGCGCCCGTACGGATGCGCGCCGGAGGCCTCGCGTTCGGCCTGGCCGGTCTGGACGTCGGGCATGGTGTCGGACAACTCCTGGTTCGAACTCGGATTCAGCTCCGGAGCATGCCATCTCGAGCTCCCGCGCCTCCCCCCGGCGCGTCGCGCACCGGTGAGGTGTCGTAGCGTTGGCGCCACCCGACCAGGAGAACACGACGTGCGAAACCCCCGCGACTTTGGAAAGCCCCTCGCGATCGGCGCCCCGGCACCGGCGCTCGAGATCCCCTTCAGGCCCTCGCGGATGATCCATTTCCTGGACTTCTCCAACGAGAAGATGGTGGCCAAGGTCCCCGATATCGCGCCGACTGTGGACATCCTGCTCGGCAACCTCGAGGACGCGGTTCCCGTCGACCGCAAGGAGGCCGCGCGCGACGGCCTGGTCCGGGCCGGCAGGGCGCTGGAGCCCGGGCAGACCCAGCTGTGGACGCGCATCAACAGCCTCGAGTCGCCCTGGGTCCTGGATGACCTGACCACGCTCGTGGCCGAGATCGGCGACAAGCTCGACGTGATCATGGTTCCCAAGGTCGAGGGTCCGTGGGACATCCACTACATCGACCGCCTGCTCGCCCAGCTCGAGGCCAAGGCGGGTCTCGAGCGGCCGATCCTCGTGCACGCTCTGCTGGAGACCGGCCTCGGCGTGGTCAACCTCGAGGAGATCGCCACCGCCAGCCCGCGCATGCAGGGCATGAGTTTCGGGCCCGCTGACCTGGCCGCTTCGCGGCGGATGAAGACGACCCGGGTCGGCGGCGGGCACCCCGGCTACCGCGTGATCGAGGATCCCAACCCCGAGGCCCCCGACGCTCCCCGGCCGAGCGCCATGCAGGACCTCTGGCACTACTCGATCGCTCGCATGGTCGACGCGTGCACCTCGGCGGGCATCCTCCCGTTCTACGGTCCCTACGGGGACATCCGCGACACCGAGGGCTGCGAGACCCAGTTCCGGGCCGCCTTCCTGCTCGGGTGCGTCGGGGCCTGGTCACTGCATCCGGTCCAGATCGGGATCGCCAAGAAGGTGTTCAGCCCCGATCCCGACGAGGTCCTGTTCGCCAAGAAGGTGCTGGAGGCGATCCCCGACGGGCGCGGCGTGCACATGATCGACGGCAAGATGCAGGACGACGCGACCTGGAAGCAGTGCAAGGTGATGGTCGAGCTGGCCGAGAGCCTGGCCGAGCGCGATCCCGCGCTCGCCGAGGCCTACGAGATGGCCCCGTCGGCCGCGCAGGCCTGATACGCGATGCGGATCTCGGCCAAAGCTGACTACGCCGTGCGAGCGGTCGTCGAGCTGGCGGCCGCCGACAGCGACAAGCCGGTCAAGGCCGAGCGGATCGCCACCGCCCAGGGGATCCCGCTCAACTTCCTGGAGAACATCCTCGGTGAGCTGCGCCATGCCGGCATCGTCCGCAGCCATCGCGGCGCCGAGGGCGGCTTCCGGCTCGCCCGCCCACCGGCCGAGGTCACCGTCGCGGACGTGATCCGCGCCGTCGAGGGCCCACTGGCCAGTGTGCGCGGCGGACCGCCGGAGGAGGCCAGCTACGACGGGGCGGCGAGCACGTTGCCGCGCGTCTGGATCGCCGTGCGCGTCAACCTGCGCCGGGTCGTCGAACAGGTGACGATCGCCGATATCGCCGCCGGCCAGATCCCGGCCGAGGTCGACCGACTGACCGAGGACCCCGGCGCCTGGATCACGCGGTAGCGGTCACCGGACTCAGCCGCCGACCAGCGTCAACCGCGCCCCGCGCGCCCCGGGTCCACTCCTCCCCCACCTCCTGCAGCACTGCGAGCATCGCGGCCGCGGCGGGTGACCGATAACGCGCCGGCAGCGCGGCGGTGATCGGGCGAGGCGGCGGCGCGGGATCCAGACTGCGGATGCACACGTCATCGCGGGCGCCACGGGCCACCATATCGGGGATCATCGCCACTCCCACCCCCGCGGCGACGAAGCCGAGAATCGCCGAGTAGTCATCATTGTGAAAGGCGATCCGCGGTTCGAAGCCCGCCGCGTGGCAGGACCGCAGAAACAGACGGGCATCCGGACAGGACTGCACCGTGGCGAGCATCCAGGGGTCCTCGCGGAAGTCAGTGAGGGTCAGCCGGGTGGCCCCGGCCAGCGGATGCGTGGGCGCCATGGCCACGTACATCGGATCCTCGAACAGCGTCACGAGCTCGCAGTCTGAGCTGCCGGGGTCGACCTCGGGGAGTGGATCGTGGGAAAGGACGAGGTCAAAGCGCCCGGCGAGCAGGCCGGCCAGTGACACGTCCGGATCGGCCATCGCGATCTCCAATTCGACCGCCGGGTAGCGCTGGCGAAAGCGCGCCACCGCGATCGGCAGGACGGAGGCCGCCGCCGACGCGAAGGTGGCCAGGCGCAGGGTCCCGCCCTCGAGGTCCTGTAGGGCCCGTAGCTCGGTCTCGGCGTCCGCCAACCGGGCCAGGATCGCCTCTGACCGGGTGACGAGCAGCCGCCCCGCGTCGGTCAGCACGATGCCCGCGGGGACGCGCCGGACGAGCATTGCGCCGGCCTCGGCCTCGAGCGTGGCGATCTGGCGGGAGACGGCGGGCTGGGTGTAGCCGAGCGCCACCGCAGCGGCGGAGAGCGATCCGTGTTGGGCGACGGAGCACAGCACGCGTAGACGGCGGACGTCGAGCATGTCTAAAAGTTATACCTGGTCCAGCAAACCCCTATTTGCCTTTATGGCTGGATGAGCGCACGATGAAGGCATGACCTCCTCCACCCCCCACATCATTCTCCGGCCTGCCGGCGCCGATGACGCCGCGGCCGTGCGGCGCCTGGCCGCGCTTGACTCCTCCGCGGTGCCGGCCGCACCGCTGCTGCTCGCGGAGGCCGACGGGACGCTGCGCGCGGCCCTGTCGCTCGCGAGCGGGGCGGCCGTCGCTGACCCGTTCTATCGCTCCGCCGGACTCGTCAACTTGCTGCGCGCCCATCCGGCGACGAGGGCGATTCCGGCCCGGCACCCCGCCGCCACGGTCACCCCTCCCCGGCGCCGACCCCGGCCCACCCCGGCTCACTGCTGACCGGACCGGGGGCCGGGGCGATCGCTGGCGTCTGACCGGGCGGCGGCGCCGGAACCGGCGGACGGACGTACACGATGTCCCCGGCGGTGAGCTCGAGCTGTGCGGCCTGGTCACGCGTGAGCTGCGCGTTGGCGCGGTGGCCGTCGGGCTGCTGCACCTCGACGCGGACCTCGAAGCCGAGGTGGATGACCCGGCTGACCATCGCCTCGATCGCGCCGTCACCGGCCTCCAGCGAGATCGTCACGTCGTGCGGACGCACGAGCCGGCCATCGAGCCGGCTGACGGGCCCGACGAAGCTCATCACGAACTCGCTGGCCGGCCGGTCGTAGATCTCGCGCGGCGAGCCGACCTGCTCGATCCGGCCCTCGTTCATCACCGCGATCCGGTCGGCGACCTCCATCGCCTCCTCCTGATCGTGGGTGACGAGCACCGTGGTCGTCCCCTGCTCATCGTGCAGACGTCGCAGCCACGCGCGCAGCTCGGCCCGCACGACGGCGTCCAGCGCGCCGAACGGCTCGTCGAGCAGCAGCACCCGTGGCTCCACCGCGAGGGCCCGGGCCAGCGCCATGCGCTGACGCTGTCCACCCGAGAGCTGGGCCGGACGCTGCTCAGACCACTTGGTCAGCCCCACCAGCTCCAGCAGCTCGTCGACCTTGGCCCGGACCTCGGCCTTGGCCCGCTTGCGGATCTGCAGGCCGAAGGCGATGTTGTCGCGCACGCTCATGTGCGTGAACGCAGCGTAATGCTGGAACACGAAACCGATCCCGCGGTTCTGAGGGCGCACGCGGCTGACGTCGGAACCCTCGATCACGACCGTGCCCGCGTCGGGCAGCTCGAGCCCGGCGATGATCCGCAGCAGCGTGGACTTGCCCGAGCCACTGGGGCCCAGCAGCGCGGTCAGCGAGCCCTCGGGCACCTCCAGCGAGACTCCCTCGAGGGCCTTGAAGTCCCCGAAGGACTTGACGATGTCAGTGACGTCGATGCTCATGCGGACTCATGCCTCCGAGGCGATAGTGCGGTCATGACCAGCAGCACGACCAGAGAGATGACCGCCAGCTCGGTCGCCGCCGCGTAGGCGCCGGTGATCGAGCTCGCACCGGGCTGGGAGTCGCGCTGGAATACGAGCAGCGGCAGGGTCAGGGTGGACCCGGCGACAAGTGAAGAGACGACGAGCACGGCGCCGATCTCGCCCAGCGCGCGCGCCGTGGAGAGGATCACACCGTAGGCGACGCCCCACCGGATCGACGGCAGCGTCACTCGCCAGAAGGTCTGCCACGGCGAGGCGCCGAGCGTCGCGGCGGCCTGTTCCTGCTCGTCACCGATCTCGGCCAGCACGGGTGCGACCTCGCGCACCACGAAGGGCAGGGACACGAACACGGTGGCCAGCGCCATGCCGGGCACTGCGTAGATGATGTCGATGCCCTGGCCTGAGAACCACGTCCCGAACCAGCCGTGGATCCCGTACACGAGGATCAGGGCGAGGCCGACGACGACCGGCGAGACGAGGAACGGCAGATCGATCAGGGCATCGAGGATCCGCGCGGCGCGCCCGCGGCGGCGGACGATGATCAGCGCCGCCCCGATCCCGAAGACCGTGTTGAGCGGCACCGCGATCGCCGCCATCAGCAGGGACAGCGACAGCGCGCTGATCGCCGCCGGCGTGGTCATGTAGCCCCAGGCGACGCCGACGCCGTGCTCGAAGGTCTTGAAGAACACGACGGCAACGGGCGCCAGCAGCAGCACGAACAGGTAGAACAGGGCCACGGCGCGCAGCGACAGCCGGGCTCGGCGGCTAATGAGCAACGCGGCCTCCCAGGCGGCGGATGATGACGAGCACGATCAGCGACACGACGATCAGGACCAGTGACAACGAGGCCGCGGCCTGCGGCGCGTCTGACTCGATGTCGGCATAGATGACGATGCTGGCGATCTGCACCTTTCCGGCGATCAGGACCAGGGAGCCGATCTCGCCGACCGAACGGGCGAAGGCGAGCGCCGCACCGGACAGGATCGCCGGCCGCAGGGCGGGCAGCACGACCCGGCGGAAGGTGACGAAATTGGAAGCGCCGAGCGAGGCGGCCGCCTGCTCGACTTCGTGGTCGAGTTCGAGCAGCACCGGCTGAACCGACCGCACCACGAACGGCAGGGTGACGAACAGAAGCGCGATCAGGACCGCAGCGCGCGTGTAGGCCAGGTGTAGTCCGAACGGGCTGTCAGGTCCGTACAGCGCCAGCAGAGTCAGACCGGCGACGATCGTCGGCAACGCGAACGGCAGGTCGATCAGCGCGTTGATGATCCCGCGGCCGGGGAACTCGTCGCGAACGAGCACCCACGCCACCACGGTTCCCATCACGGCGCCAATCACCGCGACCGCCAGCGATGTGCCCAGGGTCACGACGAGCGCTTGCACGACCGACGCATTGCTGATCGACGCCCACAGGTCCGACGGGCTCTGGCTGAGCGCCTTGACCGCCACCGCCGCCAGCGGGATCAGCACGACCACGCTCAGGTACAGGGTGGCCACGCCGAGCCCCAGACCGCCCCGGCGGGCGGCACGAGGCCGCCCACGGGCGATCGAGGCGGGTGCACTCAGCGCCGCCATGGCTACTTGGTCGCCGTCGGCACGCCGGCCGCCTGCTCGATCTTGGTGATCGAGCCCGAGGCAGGGTCGAAGAAGGCCGTCTTGACCTTCTTCCAGCCGCCCAGCGAGTCGATCGTGAACAGGGCCGGCGGGGTCGGGAACTTCGAGGCGAACTGCTTGGCCACCGCCGGATCGACCGGACGGTAACCCTGCTGGGCCCAGATCGTCTGGCCTGCGGTCGACCACTGGTACTTCAGGAAGGCGTTGGCCTGGGTCCCGTGGGCCGACTTTGCCGTGACCGCGATCGGCGTCTGGATCAGGATCGTCTGCTTGGGGATTACGTAGGAGATCGCGTCCCCCGCCTTCTCGGCCGCGATCGCATCGGACTCGTAGTCGAGCAGGACGTCGCCCTTGCCGCTGGTGAACGTCTGTAGCGCGGCGCTGGCGCTGGAGTCCTGCACGCTGACGTTCTTGGTCAGCAGCGTCCGTACGTAGGCGAGAGCCTGTGCGGGAGTCTTGCCCTCCTTGAGCTGGGCGCCGTACGCGGCGAGGATGTTCCAGCGGGCGCTGCCCGACGTGGACGGGTTCGGGGTGAGCACGTCGACCCCGGGCTTGATCAGCTGATCCCAGCCGGTGATGTGCTTGGGGTTGCCCTTGCGCACGACCATGACGACCACCGAGTCGCTGGAGAATCCCTTCTCGGGGTTGGCGTCCCAGCTGGAGGACACGAGCTTGTCCTTGACCAGCCGGGTCATGTCCGGGGTGGTCGAGAAGGCGACCACGTCGGCCGGCTGCCCGGAGTCGACGGCGCGGCTCTGCGAGCCCGAGGCGCCGAAGGAAGAGCCGAAGCTCACGCCCTTGCCACCTGCGGTCTGGGCAAACCCGGCGGTCAGAGCGTCGTAGGCCTTCTTGGGCGTCGAGTAGGCGACGAGGCCGAGCTGGGTCGAGGACCCACCGCCCGAGGAGGCGCCTCCGCTCGTGCCCGTGGAGGCGTCGGAGGATCCCCCGCAGCCGGCGAGAGCCAGCGCGACGAGTCCGGCGGCGCCCAGCGCGGCCAACTGCGGCCGGCGGGCGGAAACAGAGCGATCGGTCATTCGTTCCTCACAGATTCCAAAGGCGACTAAGTCGATGGGGATTACAGGAGAGCGCATCTTAGCCAACTATCTGGACGCATTTGGTTGAGATCGTTCGAACCGCTCGCGGATGACCTTCGGCCACCGCCTGTGTGACACCCGCGCGCCTCCGCTCGAGCCGGCTCGGTAGGCTCCCCCGCCGCTCATGCGTTTCTTCGAATACGAGTCACGGGCGATCGTCGCCAAAGCGGGGATCCCCGTCACCAAGCACGGCTTCGCCACGACACCCGATCAGGCCCGCGAGATCGCCGCCGAGATCGAGGGTCCGGTCGTCATCAAGTCCCAGGTGCTGACCGGAGGGCGGATGAAGGCCGGCGGGGTCCAGTTCGCTGACACCCCCGATCAGGCGGCCACGCACGCCGAACACGTGCTCGCGCTCGAGATCAACGGCCATATGCCCCGCGGCGTATTGGTCGACTCCAAGGCCGCCGTCGCTCACGAGTTCTACGCCGGCGTCGTCTGGGATGGCATCCGTAAGCAGCCGGTGATGCTCTTCTCGGACATGGGCGGAATCGACATCGAGGAAGTCGCCGAGCAGCATCCCGATCACGTTGCCCGCGGCCATTTCTCCACCCGCCTCGCGTTCTCGGACTGGCAGGCCAAGGCCGTCATCGCCTCGCTGGGGATCAGCGGCTCGACGCTCAATCGCCTCACCCCGATCCTCGCCCGCCTCGCCCGCCTGTTCCTCACCTACGACATGACGCTGGCCGAGATCAATCCCCTCGGGCAGCTCGAGGACGGCTCGATCGTCGCCCTTGACGCCCACATGGACATGGAGAACGAGGCCCGGCCGCGCCAGAAGGCACTGCTGGCCGAACTCGGCGTCGGTGACGAGGAGACTCGCCAGGCGCGCGAAGCGACGCCGTTCGAGCTCGCCGGCGAGGAGGTCGACGGCCAGGACCACCGAGGCGTGGCCGGCAACGTCACCGAGTTCGATGGCAACCTCGGCCTGGTGATCGGCGCCGGTGGTGGCTCACTGACCCTGTTCGACGCCGTGCGCGCCCATGGTGGCGACCCCGCCAACTACTGTGAGATCGGCGGCAACCCGTCAGTCGCCAAAACCTGTGGTCTGGCCAAGCTGGTGCTCTCCAAGCCCGGCGTGGACAAGATCGCGGTGATGATGTCGATCGTCTCCAACACCCGGGTCGACATCGTCGCTCGTGGCGTGATCAAGGCCTGTCTCGAGCTCGGCCATGACCCGGCCGAGAAGATCGCCATCTTCCGCATCCCCGGCGCCTGGGAGGACGAGGGCTTCAAGATCCTCGAGAAGTACGGCGTCGAGTACGCCGACCGCAGCGTGTCGCTCAACGAGGCCGCCCGGCGAGCGGTCGAGAAGATCCAGGGCGAAGGAGCCTCGGCATGAGCATCCTCGTCAACGGTGACACCACGTTCATCGTCCAGGGCATCACGGGCCGCGAGGCCGTCAACCTGACCCGTGAGTGCCTGGACTACGGCGAGGGCGCCAAGATCGTCGGTGGCGTCACCCCCGGCCGGCTCGGGCGCGACGTGCACGGGGTGCCCGTGTTCGACACCGTCGCCCAGGCCGTCGAGCACCACGGTGCGCCGATCGACGGCTCGGTTGTCACCGTCCCCCCCGCCTTCACCAAGGATGCGGTGCTCGAGGCGCTCGAGAACGACGTCAAGCTGATCGTGATCGTCACCGAGCGCATCCCGCGTGGCGACGTCGCCGAGATGGTCGAGCTCGCCACCCAGCGTGGCGCCCGCATCATCGGGCCCAACTGCCTGGGGATCATCGTCCCCGACGTGGTCAAGATGGGCGGCATCGGCGGCCCGGCCAAAGATGCCGCCAAGTCCTACCGCCCCGGCTCAGTCGGCGTCGTCTCGCGCTCGGGCGGGATGACGACCGAGATGTCCTCGACGCTGACCGCTGCCGGCCTGGGCCAGTCAACCGCCGTCTCGATCGGCGGTGACGCGATCATCGGCTCGAGCTACGCCGAGCTGATGCCGCTGTTCGAGGCTGACGCCGACACCACGGCGATCGTCATCTACACCGAACCGGGCGGCCGCATGGAGGCCGAGCTGGCTCGGTGGGTGACCGACAATGACTCGCGCCTGCCGATCGTCGCCTTCATGGCCGGCCGCTTCATGGACGAGATGCCCGGCATGAGCTTTGGCCACGCCGGCACGATCGTGGAGGGCAAGGAGGACACCGCAACCGAGAAGATCGCGCGTCTGGCCTCGGCCGGGATCGTCGTCGCCGAGCGCATCGAGGACATCCCCGAGCTCGTCAAGGAGCGGATCTGATGCCCGGAACCTTCATCGACGTCACCGTCGAGGACTCCGTCGCCCGCGACCCCGAAGCGGCCCGCAAGCTCGCCGAGGTCTGCCCCGTGGACATCTTCACCGCCGGCCCCGAAGGCCTGGCGATCGTCGAGGAGAACCTCGACGAGTGCGTACTCTGCGAGTTGTGCATCCGTCAGGCGCCGACCGGCACGGTCACCGTGCACAAGCTGTACTCCGGCGAGACGCTCCCAGCCGCCTGAGCCCGGCATGGCCGCCGCGCGGATCGCCCTGGCCGCCATCCTGCTCCTCCTCGCCGCTGCCGGCAGCGCGCTGGCCGGACCGGCGACCACCAACTCGGACGGCGACGTGCTCGTCGTCTCGGTCGGCGTAACGCCTCCGCAGGCGAGCACCGCCAAGCCCCCGCAGGGCGTCGGTCTCACCGTGGACGCGTTCGCGGGCAACCGGATCTTCGCCAACAGCGCGATCCCCACCGATTCGCTCACCTTCGTGCTGCCCAAGGGGCTTCGTCGAGAACGGTCTGCTCTTCCCGGCCTGCCAGATCACCCCGAACGCGATCTCCCCGTGCGCGCCGGCTGCGCAGATCGGCTCCGGATCGGCGGAGAGCGAGCTGCTCAATCCCGGCAACCAGCCGCCGACGTTCACGCCGGCCCGGGTCACGATCTACAACGGCGCGCCGTTGTTCGGCCTGCCCACGGTGATCATGATCAGCCGCGTCGCCGGCCGGGCGATCGGCGAGCTGGATTTCGTCGTGCGGCCCGCCGCCGCGCGGACTGACCGTCAGCCAGATCCTGATCCCCACCGCGGGGCCGGGCATCGGTATCACCAAGGTGAGCCTGAGCATCCCCGATCGCCACGCCCCCGTTCGCGTCAAGGCAAGCTCGAGCACTGTTCATCTGCTGCAGGCCCCTCGGACCTGCTCGGGCGCGTGGACGTTCTCGCTGACCACCACCTCAGCGGGCCGCAAGCCGCTGACGGCCACGGACCGCGAGCCCTGCGTCCAGGGCTGAGCGGTTCGGAGGGACGCCGAGCGCAGGCCGGCGGGTGAGCGCGGACGACGACCGGGCTCGCCATCAGCCGGTGAAGCGCTTGCGGTCAGCGGCGGTCAGCGGCTTGTAGCCGTCCGCGCGCGGGCCGCGGTAAAAGGCCGGCAACCCGCTGGCGGGCGCCGGAACCCCGGCGTCACGCAGGGTCGCAGTGATCGGCCGGTACCAGGTCGTGACCGGGATCTCGGCCACCACCCGGACGATCGTCGGGCGCTGGGGCACGCGGTAGGGACGCGAACACCGCGGTCAGTTCGGAGGCCTCGAGCTCGTGCTCGGCGCGCAGCGTCACCGCGGCGACCGCGACCTCGCGCCCGCGCCGGTCCGGCACGCCGTAGGCGACCGCGATGTCCACCGCGGGCAGATCGCCGAGGGCGCCGCGGATCGGCCCCGTGAACACGGGGCCCGCCGGGGTGCGGATCAGCTCGCGGACGTTGTCGAGCCGGAAGTAGTCGCCGTCGGGATCGCGCACGAACAGGTCCCCGGTGGCCAGCCACGCGTCGTCGCGCGCGAACACGCCGCGCAGCGCGATCGTCGACGTCCCGGTGGTCTCGCGCGAGCGGGCCAGCAGCATCCCGGGCTCGCCCTGCGGCGAGCGCACGACGAAGCCGTCGTCGCCGAGCACCAGCTGCTCGGATCCGAAGTCATAGGCGGCGAGTGCCACCTCGGGGCTGCCCGGCAGCGGACGGCCCATCGCGCCGGGCTTGGCGTCGCGCACGTTGACGAGGATCGCCCCGGTCTCGGTCGAGGCATAGAACTCGAGTACGCGCGCGGGGGCAAAGCGCCGCTGGACGCGTTGCCAGAGCCCGCGCGGCATGCCCGAGCCGATGAACAACCGCACCGGGTGATGGCGCTCGCCCGGCTGCGGCGGCGCCGCGACGAGCTCGTGCAGCATCGTCCACGTGTAGGAGGCGACGGTGACGCCGTAGCGGCGGACCTCCTGCCAGTAGGTGTCGGGGTCGAAGGTGGTCGCCATGGCCAGCCGCGCCCCGCCGGCGATCGCTCCGCCGACGCTCATCATCAGCCCTGACGGGTGATAGAGCGGGGTGACGCCGTAGACGGTGTCGGCCTCGGTCAGTGCGGCGGCCGAGGCGGTGCCGAAGGCGGAGGTGACCCAGCGACCGTTGGTGATCCGGCTCATGCGGATCCCCTCGCCCGAGCCGGTGAAGAGGATGAAGGCCAGATCCCCCGCCCGCCCGGGGTTGGGGCGGTACCAGCGCGGCAGTCGCACGGCGTCAGGATCGATCTGCTCCATGTCGGTGGCCAGCGGGACACCGAGGTCACGCGGGCCACCGCCGCCCCCGAGCACGAACGTGTGAACGGTGCCGAGGTCCGCGGCCAGGGACGCCTGCTCCGGGTCGGCGATGATCCGCCCGACCTGTCCCAGCGCCGCCTCGCGCGCCGATGTCACCGTCGGGACGCAGCAGCACGGACACGGCTCCGAGCCGGTTGAGCGCGACGGTCAGGGCCAACGCGCTCGGGCGCGCGCCCATCAGGACACCCACGTGCTCACCTTGGCGCACGCCGATCGCGATCAGGCCGCGGACGACATTGTCGATCCGCTCGTCGATCTCCCGCGAGCTGTGGGCCCGATCCTCGAACAGGAAGAAGATGTCGTCCGGTGCGCGGCGCACCCGCTCGGAGACGAGCAACCCGAGCGAGATCCGCGTGTTCGGCTGGACCTGCTCCAAGCCGCGCCAGCCGGGGCAGCTGGCCCGCCGCCTCGCGGGTCAGCTCGCGCATCCCGCGGGCGGTGCGGCGGGTCGCGCCGGCCATCGAGCGCGCGATGCCGCGTGCCGACCGCGCCGGCCAGCTCGACCCCGTACCCGACCCGGTTGCCGACCCGGGGCGACAGCTCGGCGGTGGGGTCGTCCGGGATCTCGCTCAGGCCCTGCGGCTGGGTCGCCCTCACCGTCGCGCCAACGTACCCACTCGGCCACGGTCGGCCAGGTGATCTCGTTGGAGGTCGAGCCGACGACGAGCCCGAAGTGGCCGGCCTCGAGCGCGAGCTCGTAGATGTCGGCGCGAGGGGCGGCCAGGCGGATCGCGCGGACTCCGGCCGCGGGGGCGATCTCATCCACCGTCCCGACCACCGACAGGATCGGGCTGTCGATGTCGGCCAGCGTCAGCAGCCGGTTGTCGACCACGAAGCCGCCCTCGAGCAGACGGTTGTGGTTGATGAACTGCTGCAGGAAATCGGCCATCGCCGGGCCCGGCCACGCCACCCACCCGTCGGCTTCCAGGAAGCGGCGCTGACCCTCCCGGGGCAGCAGCGCGTCACGATCGTGCAGCTGGAGCAGGAAGTCGAGCCGGCTGCGCGCGGACTTGACGGGGTCGAGCATCCGGAAACCCGTCCGGCTGGCCCACGCCGGGCAGTGCGCCGCCGCGCAGGATCCGGTTGGTGATCACCCCGGCGATGCCGCTGGCGAACTGCTCGGGGATCCCGAACGGCATCCCCAGCCGGGTGTCGACCGGGCTGCCGAACGTGACCAACGAGGACACGTTCTTGCCGCGCCGGTAGGCGGCCGTCTGGTAGACGAACATTCCGCCCTGGGAGTAGCCCGCAAGGTGTACGTCGCGGCCGGTCGCCCGGTGGACTCGGTCCACCGCATCGGAGACCGCGACCACGTGGTCGGCGAGGGTGCGCTCCATACCGCCCTCCTCGCGCTCGGGTGCTCCGAAGTCGACCACCCACGGATCGGCCCCGTGGTCGCGCAGGATCGTGACCGCGCTGGTCGCCGGCGAGACGTCGTAGATCTCGGCGGCGAGCATCAGCGGCGGTACCAGCAGCACCGCCGGACCCGCGCTCGGGGTGCTGCGGTTGCCCGCGGCGTCGGCGTAGTAGTGACGCAACCGGTAGACGCGGTGTTCCGCGGCGACCGTGTAGGGCGAGGGCTGCTCGTCAGTGGCCAGGCCGCCGAAGCGGGCCACCTCGAGCGCATTCTGAGCAGCGGCGCCGAGGCGCCCGACCGGTCCGGTGATTGTCTTGGGCAGCAGAGCCATGGTGCGAACCGACATCATCCCCGATCTCCGGTGTGCACTATTGTCCGGCTTCGAGGATGAGCACGTTGAACCTGGAAACGGTGGAACTCGAGCGTGTGGGCCGCGTGGCCCGCATCGTGCTCAACCGTCCTGACGCGCTCAACGCATGGACCAAGCAGCTCGGCCGCGAGGCGCTCGCCGCGCTCGACGAGGCGGCCGGCGATCCCGAGGTGCGGGCGATCGTCATCACCGGCGCCGGCCGCGCGTTCTCCTCGGGCGCCGACCTCAAGGCCGGCGGCGAGCTCAACGACAACGGCCGCCCGGATGTCCTGACCCCGCTGCGCGACGTCTACAACCCCTTGATCCTGCGCGTGCGCACCGTGCCCAAGCCGGTGATCGCCGCCGTCAACGGCCCCGCGGTGGGCATCGGCTGCTCGCTGGCGCTGGCCGCTGACCTCGTGCTCGCCGCCCGCTCGGCGTACTTCCTGCTCGCCTTCGTCAACATCGGCCTCGGCCTCGACGGCGGCGCCTCCCAGCTGCTCACGGCTCGTGTCGGCCACGCCCGTGCCTTCGAGATGGCCTACCTCGGTGAGCGCATCTCCGCCGAGCAGGCCGAGCAGTGGAACCTGATCAACGAGGTCGCCGACGACGAGGCGCTCGACGCTCGCGCGATGGCACTGGCCGAGCGCCTGGCGGCCGGACCTCCCGGTTCCTACGCGACGATCAAGCGGACGATCAACGACGGTGCCTACGCCGGCTTTGCCGCACTGCTCGACCTCGAGGCGGTGCTTCAGCAGGAGCGGGCCGAGTCCCAGGACTTCGTGGAGGGCGTGCTGGCCTTCATGCAGAAGCGCCGGGCCGAATTCGGCGGCAGCTGATCCCTCATGAATCTCGTACAGCCCCTGCTCGACGCCGCCGAGCGCGACCCCGAGCACGTCGCCGTCAAGCTGGATGATGCCGAGCTGAGCTATGAGATGCTCGCCGGGGCCAGCGCGCATCTCGCCGGGCTGCTGGCCGAGCACGGCCTCGAGCCCGGGGACCGCGTCGGCATCATGCTGCCCAACGTCCCCCAATTCCCGGTCGTCTACTACGGCGTGCTGCGGGCCGGGGGTGTCGTCGTGCCGATGAACGTGCTGCTCAAGAAGCGCGAGGTCACGTTCTACCTGGAGGACTCCGGCGCCAAGCTGCTGTTCGCCTGGCATGGCTTCGCCGAGGATGCGCAGGCAGGCGCGGAGGCGACCGGCGCCGAGTGCATCCTGGTCGAGCCCGACGGTTTTCAGGAGCTGGTCGGCGCAGCCACGCCGAACACCACGGTCAGCGAGGCTGATGACGACGACACCGCGGTGATCCTCTACACCTCAGGGACGACCGGCAAGCCCAAGGGCGCTGAGCTGACCCACGCCAACCTGATCCGCAACGCAGAGGCGTCGCGCGGATTGTTCGGACTCGGCTCTGACGCGATCGTCCTCGGCGCGCTGCCGCTGTTTCACTCCTTCGGCCAGACGTGCGGCATGAACGCGACGCTCGGCGGTGGCGGGACGCTCAGCCTGATTCCCCGCTTCGATCCCGGCAAGGCGCTGGCGATCATCGCGCGCGACCAGGTCAACGTCTTCCAGGGTGTGCCGACGATGTACGGGGCGATGCTGCACCACCCCGGCCGCGAGGACGCCGATACCTCGTCACTGAGGGTCTGCGCCTCTGGCGGCTCGGCGATGCCGGTCGAATTGATGCGCGGCTTCGAGGACGCGTTCGGCTGCAAGGTGCTCGAGGGCTACGGCCTGTCGGAGAGCTCCCCGGTGGCCTCCTTCAATCACCCGGATCGCGAGCGCAAGCCGGGTTCGATCGGCACCCCGATCGAGGGTGTGGAGATGAAGGTCGTTGACGACGACGGCGGCGATATCGCTCAGGGCGAGGTCGGCGAGATCGTCATCAAGGGCCACAATGTGATGAAGGGCTACTGGGAGCGCGACGAGGCGACCGCCGAGACGGTTCGCGACGGCTGGCTGCACACCGGCGACATGGGCCAGATCGACGAGGACGGCTATTTCTTCATCGTGGACCGCAAGAAGGACCTGATCATTCGCGGCGGCTACAACGTCTATCCGCGCGAGATCGAGGAGATCCTCTACGAGCATCCCGCGGTCCGCGAGGCGGCGGTGATCGGTGTGCCCCACGACGAGTACGGCGAGGAGATCGGCGCTGCCGTCGCGCTCAAGGACGGCGAGTCCGTGGGTGAGAGCGAGCTGCGTGACTTCGTCAAGGAGCAGGTCGCGGCCTACAAGTACCCCCGGCGGGTCTGGTTCGTCGACGAGCTGCCCAAGGGCCCGACGGGCAAGATTCTCAAGCGAGAGATCAGCCCGCCCGACGCCGACGAGTGAGCGACGCCGTCACGGTGCGCCCGGCCCTCGCGGCCGATGTCGATCAGATCCATGCGTTCATCGTCGAACTGGCCGAGTACGAGCGCGCCCGTGACGAAGTGGTGGGCACGCCCGAGCTGCTGGCCGACGCCCTGTTCGGCGAGTATCCCGCCGCTGAGGCGCTGATCGCCGAGATCGACGGGGCCCCAGCCGGCTTCGCGCTCTTTCATGGCACCTTTTCGACCTGGGAATGCCGGGCCGGACTCTGGCTGGAGGACCTATACGTGTCCCCCGTCCATCGCCGTGCCGGGGTCGGTGGCGCTCTGCTCGGCGCGCTGGCCGCGATCGCCGTCCAGCGCCGCTGCCCGCGGCTGGAGTGGAACGCGCTGGACTGGAACGATCCAGCCCTGGATTTCTACGCTCAGATCGGCGCCGAACGCCTGTCGGAGTGGGAGCTTCACCGCCTCAGTGGAGAGGCGCTGACGCGCATGGCCACGCGCCGGCCGTAGGCCGATCACGGCGTGACCGCGGGCCAGCACTGCGCGTGGCGGCGGGCCGCCCGGAGACGACCCGCCGACTCGCGATCGGACTAGCGGCTGACCAGGACCAGCACGCTGCTCGGCTGCTCGGCCTTCAACGCCGCGGCCGTGTAGGCCAGCGCCACCCACTTGGACTGTGAGTACAGCTTGGTCATGTTGCTGTACCACGGCGACGTCGGATCGGTGGCCTGCGAGTAGGTCAGGATCCCCTGCGACTGCGGGCCGCTCGGGTTCAGTTGGGTCGTCATGACGAGCGAGGAACCGTCGTAGACCTGCCCGTAGGGCGCGGCGTTGACGGGGTTCGTCGTCGATCCGGTCGAACTGTAGATCGCGTTGAAGCACCCCACCGAGCAACCGGGGATCGGGATCTTGCGCGACTGCGGCGCGTACTGAACCTGGCCGTAGGTCGCGGTGACCGGCAGGTTGTGGGCCTGCAGGCTGAGGACGGCATCGGCCAACCACTTCAGCGGCGTGGCCGGTGACGCGACCGAGCCCGGGTTGAGCCCGGTCGGGGTGCTCAGCGGCTTGGTGGCATCGAATGAAACCGCCCAGAAGTTGGCGTCAGGGTCGAGGCCATACCAGACGTAGAACAGCCAGCCGCCGGTGTCGTTGAGCCGGCCGGTCCCCTTGTAGGCAGCCAGCGCGTTGCAGGCTGAGGTCAGGTCAACCATCTGTCCGTTCGACGCCTTCTGTGACGGATTCGTCTGGCACTGGGACACGAGGTCCTTGAGGACGTTCTCGGCCGCGCCGGAGCGGTCACCCTCCCACATGTGCTGCAGCGTGGCGATGCTGAACTTCGGCGCCCCGAGCCCGTCAGTGCCGGCGACCCGCTGGGCGATCATCTCGTTGCCCAGGCGGGTGCGCAGACCCTGGACATTGCCGGTCAGGCCGATGATCGGCGAGAAGCCGGTCAGCGGGTGAGACGGATTGGCCAGCCAGTAGGAGTCATTGGAGTTCTCGACGTAGTCACGGCGGAATGTGTGCGGCAGCAGCCGCGCGGGGAACACTCCAGCCTCCGGCGTGCCGGCGTAAGTGGCCGGAGCACAGGATGTCTTTGACCCGTCAAGGGTGATCACCCGCGCTGCCCGATAGACGAGCAGTGGTCCACCCGCCGGTGTGCAGGTGTTGATTTCATCCAGGCTCACCGCGGGTGTCGCCCCGACGTCGCCGTAGTACGCGTTGCCGTGGTCGTCGGCAGCGACGGTGTTGAACGTCGGGATCGCCAGGTACTTGGCCTCGGCGTTGTACAGCCCCTGAACCGATGTGGCCTGGCCCATCCGCAGGTACTGGTCCGCGGTTCGCGGGCCGTTGTTGATCTCGGCGTCATACAGCGCGTAGGCGTGGGTCGTATCCCAGCCGTAGCCGGCGGCCTTGACGGTGGCGACCATGCCCCAGTGGGTCGTGTAGAAGGTGTGGCGCACGGTCGTCGACCCGTACCGGACCGACACCGTGCTCTGCCCCATCTTCGTCGGCACGCCGTCCAGGTAGTAGCTGGTCGGGTCCCCGGGGACGAGGTTGAGCTGGTAGGCCACGAATCGCCGTGAGGTCGACACGGTGTGCGTCCAGGCGATGTGGCGGTTGAAACCGATGCCGATCAGCGGGAAGCCGGCGAGCGTGCCGCCCTCGACGTTGTACTGGCCCGGCACCTCGAGCTGAGCCATCCAGAAGCGCTCGGTCCCGCGCCACGGGAAGTGAGGGTTGGCCAGCACCATGCCGTGGTGGGCCTGGGTGTCCAGCGCGCCGAGGCCGATGCCGTTGGAGCCCGAGCTCGGATCCGGCGGGCTGAACTGCGCCTTGAGCGCCGCCAGGTCCAAATGTGTCCTGCGCGCGCGGGACACCCGTGCCGGTGTCGCCGTTCCGGGCGGCACGGCCCCGACGAAGCCCGAGACGAACTGGGCCGCGGACGCCTCGGTGGCGATCTGCACGCCGCGCAGCAGCAGGTCGGTCATCGTGATCGGGTGGAGCCACGGCTTGCCCTTGCAGGCCGGGTCGCGCAGCTTGCCGGACTGCAGGTAGCGGTTATAGCCGGCCGCAAAGCCCTCGTAGGCCTGGGTGACCTGGGGCAGGAGCTTGTTGAGCCCCGTGGCATGCAGGTAGCGCTGCACGAGCCCGCTCCCCTGGATGTAGCGCCAGTACAGGTCAGAGTTGAGGTTGGGGTCCGCGACCCCGGCCGAGTAGTTGACGGCCTGATTGGCGGGGCCGAAGTACCGGGAGCGGTTGCCCTCAACCGTGACGATGTCGTTGGCCAGCGTGCAGAGGTTGTCCGCGGCGTACACATAGCCCTCGGCCTCACCCAGGGCATTGAAGTTCTTAGCCACGATGTGCGGGATCCCGGCCTTGTCGCGAGTGATCGTCGCCAGCACGTGCTGGGCGGCGGAGATCTTGTGCCCGGCCCGGGCGATGGTCCCCGGCGCCGACGCGAGCGCGCCAGGCGCGGCCACCAGCAACGCGCCCAGTACCGCCAGCAGCGCCGTCCGGCGTCCACCGGCAGACATGCGGGACCCTCCCCGCAAACGATGTGACCTCACTGAAACAACCCCTTTCCCAACCTTGATCCGGCCCGTGAACCGGATGTTAAATGTTCCTGCAGGGGCGGGAGGTCACCCTCGGGTCGATCCGGCGGGTTGAGTGTTCCGTGGCCACCCCGGACATAGAGAAGCCCCACCGAGGCGGGGCTTCTCCGTAGCAGGCCTGTAAGCCGGATCTTGTCGAGAGCAGTCATCCATCTGAGCGGCCTACCCGGACCTTGGCGGGTCACCTGCAAACGGTCCTGCTTGGCCTAGCATCGGGTGGGGTTTACCGGGCCGCCGCGTCACCGCGACGCCGGTGCGCTCTTACCGCACCATTTCACCCTTACCGGCCTGGGGCTCTGCAGCGGCTCCAGGCTTAGGCGGTGTCTTTTCTGTGGCACTTTCCCGCGGGTTTCCCCGGGTCGGCGTTACCGACCACCCTGCCCTGTGATGTCCGGACTTTCCTCGAAGGCGAACCTCCGCGACTGCTCAGCCTGCGTGGCGGACGATAGCGCCGCGACCACGACCGTGTACAGGCCCGCGACGCGCTGAGCCTGCGGTCAGCTCAGCGTGCTCTGACAGCTCGGGCAGTGGCCGCCGATCGGTCGCGCGTGCGCGCCGTAGGCCGGGGCCATCTGCTCCCCGCACACCGGGCAGGCGACCGGACGGTGGGCGGCGAGTCCCTCCCACGCCCCGGACAGCACCTCGTCCAGGGTGGGCTCGCCGCCCAGACCGTCCAGAAGGCTTGGTGCCGGGCACGGCTCGCCGCGCCGTCGCGAGCGGCCGCCGCGTGTCAGGTGAGCGCGCTCACGAGATGTTCCTCATCAGGCCGACCACGCGCCCGAGGACCCGCACGTCGCGGCTGCGGATCGGCTCCATGGTCGCGTTCTCGGGCTGCAGCCGCACGTGATCGGACTCCTGGAAGAAGCGCTTGACGGTCGCCTCCTCGCCCACCAGCGCGACCACGATGTCGCCATCGTTGGCCGTCTCCTGCGGACGGACGACGACGAGGTCGCCTTCGAGGATCCCGATGTCCTTCATCGATTCCCCGCGGACGCGCAGGAGGTACTCGCCGTCCTCCCCGCCGGCGAACGTCGGAGTCTGGATGTACTCCTCGATGTTCTCCTCGGCGAGCACCGGCTGGCCGGCGGCGACCTGGCCGACGAGCGGCAGGCCGGGATTCACGAAGCCGCGGACTCCGGCGGCGGCCCGGTCGAGCATCTCGATCGCGCGGGGCTTGGTGGGATCGCGGCGCAGCAGCCCGATCCGCTCGAGATTGGCCAGGTGTGCGTGCACGGTCGATGAGGAGGCCAGACCGACCGCCTTGCCGATGTCACGCACCGTGGGCGGATATCCGTACTTGGCCGAATACCGCTTGATGAAGTCAAAGATCTCCTGCTGGCGCTTCGTCAGGTCCATGCGAATACTCCTTGGTGAACGGGGCCGCCGTGGCCTGCATCGAACATGTGTTCGTGAATCTAGCGCCGCTCACGGACGGACACAACAAAAAGGGCTGCTCCTGCGGCTCATCGGGATCGACGATCACGCAGCGCACCCTGCGGCCGATCCCCTAGCCGCCCGAGGCTATACTTGCCGCCCTCGCGCCTGTGGCGGAATTGGTAGACGCGCAAGGTTGAGGGCCTTGTGGACCGTTTGGTCCGTGGAAGTTCGAGTCTTCTCGGGCGCACTGGGAAAGCCCCGCTCACGCGGGGCTTTTTCGTTCTCATGGCTGCGCTGCTGCGTTCGTCTGGGGCTGTGGGTACTGTTGCCACGTGGCAACAAACCACATCTGTACCCACCGTCTGGCAACCGGATGTGGGTACGTGGCAACAGACTGTGGGTACGCGTGAGTGTCCGCGCGCACCGTGGCGCCTGGGAGGTCCGCTGGCGAGACTCCGCTGGGCGCAGCCGCGCCAAGCGCTTCTCCTCCGAGGATGCGGCGCGAGCCTTCGAGGACGCGGTGAGCGAGATCTCCCCCGCCGAGCGCCGCTCCGATACGACGCGCTTCGGTCGCGGCGGTGGCGCCTACTCCTACCGACGCAAGACGGCGTCCGCTGGCGCTTCGTGGCCCGGCGAAGTGACGGGACCCAGACCTCGAAGCGCGGTTTCACGAGCGAGCGCGCGGCGCGCGACGCGCGACGGCGTTTCATCGAGCAAGTCGAGCGCCGTGAGGTGCGGCACACTAAGGAGACGTTCGGCGACTACTGGCGCCGCTGGCTCGAGCGTCGCCGTCCGTACCTCGAGGCTGGCACCTGGGCCGGATACGAGGTCAACGGCCGCAAACGACTGGTGCCGGCATTCGGACCCCGTTCCCTTGGCGCACTGTCGGTCGACGACGTCCGCGGCGTGGTCGCTGACCTGGCGGAGGCCGTCGAGGCTGGTGAGATCGCGGTCAAGACGATCAACAACACGCTTGTCACGCTGGTGGTGTGCCTGAACGACGCCGTCGAGGATGGGCTGAGCGTCGCCAACCCGGGACGGCAGAGCGGTCGCCTCGCTCCTGCTTGGGCTGGCGGTCAACCGAAGCGGCAGCCGTGACGAGATGCCTCAGTCGGCGACGATGCGGAAGCCAGGGCGGCGCTGCTACGGCTGCTGCGTATAGTCGAAAACGAAAGTTGGACTCGCGGTTAGTTGCTTCCGACGGCTGTGCACTGATTGGCCGACGTGCAGGAGACGCCGTTTAGGGTGGCAAGTTTGCCAGGGGACGGGGGCGTAGTCTGAATCGTCCAGGAGGTGCCGTCCCAGGCCTCGGCGAGGGTGTGGGTGGAGCCGTTGGCGACGGTGCGTTGTCCGACGGCCTGACAGGTGGTCGCGGAGATACACGACACGCTCGCCAGCTTGGCGCCGCCGGCGGCGTGGGGGACCGGGGGTGTGGTCTGGATCGTCCACGAGGTTCCGTCCCACGCTTCGACCAGCGGCTCCGACGTTCCGCTCGTCGTGGAGGACCCAACGGCGGTGCAGGCGGTCGCTGACGTGCACGACACCCCTGCCAGGTGGCTGCTGGGGGGGCTGGGAGTGCTCTGGATCGTCCAGCTCGTGCCGTCCCAACGTTCTGCCAGCGTCACGCCGGGCCCGTTGGATCCGACCGCGGTGCACGCCGTGGGGGACGTACATGACACTCCTGACAGGCTGGGCAAGTCAGACGGCGCGGGAGCTGATTGCAGGGTCCAGGTCGTGCCGTCCCACGCCTCCGCGATCGTCCCACCGAAGAGACCCTCGTGGACCCAGCCGCCCACGGCGGTGCAAGCCGTCGCTGACGTGCAACTCACCCCCGCCAAGCCTTGGTTGTCCGGAACGCCGCTTGTTTGGTTGGCCGTGGTCTGGACCGTCCAGCGGGTGCCGTCCCAGCGCTCCCCCAGCGTGAATCCGATGCCCCCGCTGTTGTCGGTGATCCCGACGGCGGTGCAGGCCGCAGGTGAGGTGCACGAGACGCCGGAGAAAGCCGAGAACGGGGCGCCGGCGGGTGGCGGAGTGGCCTGGATGCTCCAGGTGGTGCCGGCTTGGACCTCCGCCAGCGTCGCGGTGACGCCGGAGCCATCAGTGTAGCTCCCGACTGCGGTGCACCCCGTCGCCGCCGCGCACGACACTCCGGCCAGGGCCGCGGCCTGCGCGCCAGTCAGCTCGGGGGTTGACTGCACGGTCCAGCTCGTGCCGTTCCAGCGTTCGGCCAGCGTGGCCACCGGCGCTGTGGTGAACGTGTCGTAGTCCGCAGGCGGATCGGCGGTCGCGGAGCCGACGGTTCCCTTCGGACCAGCGCAGAAGTACGTGCCCCCTTTGCTGCGCGAACCGCAGAACACCCACCGGTAGACGGTATTCGGACTGAGGCCCTTCACCTTGACCATGAGGTTGACCAGCCCGACGGGGCCAAAGACAGGTCCCTGGACGGGCGTCTTGACACTCGCGGACCGAGGGCCACTCGCAGGCCAGTACTCCCAATACCAAGTGCAGAACTCCCCCTGGTCGCAAGTAGCGCTCGCCGCGAGGGTCGCTGAGGCATCAGTGACGTTCGCGGCACCGGTCGTTCTGGCCGAGCACGCCGTCAACACCAACAACGCGCCAGCTACCAACACCACCGTTGCAACCGGTCGCAAACCCTCCGCCTCTCAAGCCGAACACATCACCTGAGCCTATCCCGTTCCAGGGTGGACGCAAGATCTCACACCAGCTCATCATGACCGCGGGACCTGCGCTCAGGCTCACGCTCAACCAGACAGGCCTACTCAGGCCTACTCCTGCTTCGGCTAAAACCAACGGACTGGCGCATCCGCGGTGGCCGCCTCCACGAACCACCAGCGCTCTGGCTCGATCCCTCGACGGGCTCCACGCTCCTGCTTCAGGTTCGCGGTCAGCTGAAGCGGAAGCCGCGTGCTCGTGTCCGGACTGGCGACGAGGCGGAAGTCTCGCTAGCCCAACGTTGAGTGCGACGGGATGGATGCGGTCGGTCGGGTGGCTCCGCACCCTGCTCAGGCCTCGATCCGAACTCGTGTCGGCACCCCATCTGCCTGCATAACGCCGGTAGATTGCTCGAGATGAGCCCGGCAAAGCAGCAGTGGGTCCTGCGCGGAGCAGGCTCCAGCGTGCGTCCCGTCGTTGTCGACGGCCCGCCCCTTGAGACCGACGATGAGGTTGTTGTCCATTCGCGCGCGGCCGAACGGTCACCCGGAGAAGCACCTCAAGCGCAATCGCCCGCCATAGCAGGGCTACGAGAAGCGCTGCTCTTCATCTACAGCTCTGGAACTGGCGCGCTGGGCATATGGAGAGCATTGGTCGAAGAGATCGCACGACGCGAAAGCAAAACACCGGCACAAATCACCGAGGAAATCAACCAACTCATCGCCACCGGCGCGGCTGGCCCAGCGCCCACTTTCGAAGAGGAGCAACCCCTTCCCGTTCAACGCTCTCCCGGTCGCACAGCACGACACAAACCGGCACGCTAAGCACCTCGCCGACCGATCTCCGGTGGCAGGTGCGATTGTCCTGGGCCGGCCTCGCCGAAGTTGCGCATCGCCATATATTCTGTTCCGGCCACCAGTGATTGACGGGCTCGGAGATCGACTGGTACATAACTAGCCAATGAGTTAGCAGCGTGACCAGCGAGCCCCCCGCCAAGGCTGCTGGTGTGGTCCGGCCGCGAGCTAGGGCCGAACCACGGCGCAACTATTGGTAGCTGGCAGCACGGCTAGCCGTGCATACGCGGGTCGATCCAGAAGTTGTAAACCTGGAAGTCGCTGGTCTTGCCGCCGGGAACGAGCGTGAAACGCACGATCTGCCACCCGGTGCTCTTCGGTGGCTGCAGGTTAAGGTTGTCAGAAAGCGACCATTGGTTTTTCTCGCTGTGAAACTGACCAGTTGACTGCGGCTTGACCCAGGACTTGGTGGCATCGTAGGACACGTAGAACTGCACGCCCTCGCCGCCCACGACGTTACGGACCTGGGTCCGCGCGATGGGATAGTCTGCGGTGACACAGATAGGCGGGCTGACTGCTTGAGAGCCACTGGGTAGGTTCAGCACCGACCCGGTCTGGCTGTCGGCCAGCACAGCGGTGGTGATCGACGCTCCGCCCGACAGCGTCCAGCCTGTGCCATCGAAGTTGTCGGGCGACTGGCCCGGGGCCAACGTGTAGTCGTTGTTGTCCTTCAACGAGGCGAACGGTTGTGAGAACGCCGGCGTGGAGCACGACGCGGTGCTCATCGTCGGCGCGACGTTGTCAGCCATCGCAGAGGGGGCTGCGAGCCCGGCGAACAGCAACGCGAACGCGCCAAGCCTCATGGCGACGCGGCGGCTGAAAAGGTCCTTCATCATGTACGCACCTTCCGTGGTGAGCACTGGCAGCCGAGCTATCTCACCGTTGTGAGACCTCTAGCTTTGCGTCCCCGGCTCACGCCGGGTTTGCCCTTTTCAGTTGTTGATTACAAGCCCTGATATGACGGCCGAGCCATTACTAAGCCGTAGAGACGGCAATCTGGACGGATGTCCGAGGAGGTGTCCTGCAGTCGCTCTACTCACGCCGTGGTTATCGATCCGTCGACCCCGGGGGCCGCCGTTTGCCCGATGTGGGTCCGCCGCGGCTCGACGGAGGCGAACGCGGCAGTGGCGCCGTGGGCGGGCTTGCAGACGACCGTCAGCAAGGCTGTCACGATCTCGGGGTCGAACTGGCGGCCTGCATTGGCCGTGAGCTCAGCGACGGCGGTTTCGTGAGGCAGCGCCTTGCGATACGACCGGTCGGTCCGCATCGCATTCCAGGCGTCGCAGCACGCGATGATTCGCGCCTCTAGCGGTATCGCTTCGCCAACCAGACCATCCGGATAGCCGCCGCCGTCCCAACGCTCGTGGTGCGAGCGCACGATCTGCCCGACCTGGCGCATGAAACCGCCGACCCGGTCAAGCATCTTCTGCCCCTCGATTGTGTGGGTCTTGATCGAGACCCACTCCTCTGGGTCCAGCTTGCCGGGCTTGTTAATGATCTCCTTCGGGATGGCGATCTTGCCGACGTCGTGCAGAAGGGCCCCGAACTCCAGATTACGGCGCTGGTCCGGGCCCAGTCCAGCTCGTCACCGACGGCCAGAGACAGGGCCACCACGCTCTTGGAATGGACGCCGGTGTATCCATCGTCGGCCTCGACCACGTCGCCGAGCACGAGCGCGGTTCCCCGATATGCGGCGTTGAGCTCAAGCAGCGCCTCGAGGCGCTGGTGACGCTCTCGCGCAAGCACTGCCAGGATCGCCAGCAACGGCACCGGCGCAAGCACCGCGAGAGCGTTGGCATGGATCTCCTCGGCGATGACCAACCCAACACCGGACAGTCCAGCATCGATCGCGTAGACCCACAGTTCCGCGAGTTGCTCGCTTAGACCAGCTCCCCGGCCGACCGCAAACCGGACCGTCGACGCCGCAAAGTCCGCAGCAAACTGCGCGGCGAGAGCCGCAGCGAGCAACGCCGCTCCGGCATGGCGCGGGTGTGTGTCCGACAGCGCGAATACGGCCACCGGACCCAGGGCAAACCACGAGTTGCCGACCATGAGCAGTAGCCGCCCCGGCTTTGTCTGCTTTCGAAGAACCTCAGGCACGGTCGACACCAGCAGCGCCACCACGACGGCCAGCGGAACCAGAACCACCGGCATCGCGAACAGCAGCGGCACGAACGCCAACTGGGTCGGGACGGTGAACCCAAAGGGCATGTCAAAACGCACGCGAGTCGCCAAGACCAGGACCAGGATGCACATCGCAGCGGGCAGCAGCGCGAAACTGCGAGGAGGGTCGACCGTCCAAAGTGCCGTAACACCGCCGGCGAAACCGATAGCGACCCATATTTCGATCCATAACGTTCGCTGGGACATCGCCGCGCTCGGACGCCGCAGAGTATCTGCAAGCAGTTCCTGCTGCTTCAGATTCGGATCCAGAGCCATCTACCCGCGTTATCGGCCGACGCCCGACGATGCGTTAGCCGCGCCTGCACGGCCGAAGTAGCAGTCAGTCACCGCGACCCCAACCTCCGTGCTCAAGCTCAACATTCACGCGGTCGCTAGCACCCTCTGACAGACACCCGGAGGCTGTCAGCAGCCACGTGTTCTCCCCACCCGAGGCCACTTCTCTCCCGCTGACGGCCAGTCTTTCTCCCCACTCCGGACACTTCGACGGCCTCTCGCCAAGGGAGCGATGAAACGAGACTGCTCGTCCGCACCGAAGACGGCCACGCCAATGAAGTGGCACGCAAAGGGGATCCACCAGCGCCCCTTCGGCGCCGCACACCCGAGCTCGAAACGATCATCACGGGGAGCGTCGTGGACTTCGTCGCACGTCAAGACAAATGCACGGCTGACGTGAGACCGCGTCATCGCAACAGGCAGGCTTCCGTCCGCCCCCCAGAAGGACTGACGAGACTTCCCCAATCACGAAGTAACAGAAGTCTCGGCGACCTCCGGCGCCTGACCCGAGGCTTCCGCTTGCAACGGAATCCAGGTCCGGCTCGCAACCGTGCGGCGGCGGAACCCGGACCAGTGCCCACGACCCCCACGTCGCACTCAGCGCGCAGAGACCGAACCGGCAACCGGGGCATGGGTTGCCGCGAACGGAGCCTCACCGACGGCCACGACGAGGGGATTACTGCCAACGTCACGGACGCCCGGCGCGGATGGTGACCGCCGGCTTACGCCGCTCTCGCGATCGACCTCGCTGCGCTCGGGAAGGATCACGCGACGTCCCCGCTAATCCTCCACCGAGCCGGACGAGGCGATGCGCCGCGGTGCCGGGCTCAGGTCACAGACGCGCTTCCTCGCTCCTGGGTCGTTTCGTTGACGCCGGCTGGTTCAGCCGATGCTGTCATTCCCGCGTGCCGCCTCGACACGCTCACGAGCCCAACTCAAACTCTTCTCCGCAACACCGACCGCCGCATCGCTGTCGAGAGTCGCCACAATATCGTCGCAGCGGGTGGCGACGGCCCAGGGTGACAGGTCCTTGGCGCCGGCCAGAGCGCCAGCGGCGTCGCCCGGACCCGGGCAACCAATCGTGTCAGGAGATCAAGGTCATGTGTCCTCGGTATCTCAAAGCCGCGGACGGCCAGGACCGCCTTCAGTGATTTCTCAACCGCCTGCTGAGCATGGAAGCCGACGCGAACCGACTCCCGCGCCGCATCCGCGACCTCGGGCTCGATCACGAGAATGTCGTAATCCGCGCCTGCGTCGCTCTCCCCGCGCACGTGAGACCCGAAGAGCACGACCCTGGAGTCGCTCGGCGCAGCCCGGGCCAGCCGGACTCCGATCTCCGCCGACGTCACGCGTTGATCGTACCGGCGTTTACGGCTGTCGCCGTGGCAATACCCGTGGCAACATCCACCCCGTTCGTCCGCTCCGATCCATCCACGGAAGCTCGCAATTTGGACGATTCAGATGCCCCTGAATGGACCTACGCGCGCGATCTAAGGTCGAGGGGCTTGTGGACCGTTTGGTCGGTGGAAGTTCGAGTCTTCTCGGGCGCATGAGAGAAAGCCCCGCTCACGGTGGGCTTTCTCGTTTTCAGGTCCCGGCGATGGGGCCCTCGCAGCCAACGCGAGACGCGGTTTGCAGGGTTCGCTCGGGTCCCGCGTCAGTCACGCTGGAGCGGTAGCGCCGGCAGGTTCGGGAAGGCGGCGCAGATGAATTGACCGGATCATGTCGATCGTAGGCTTCACGGCAAACAGAATCGAGCCAAATAGGAAAAGCCAATCTGCAGCCCTAGCTAAAGACGAAAAGAAGAAGAACGCGCTGCCGATGACGAAGCACACCGCGGCGCCGAAGTCGACTGCCGTGCGGACGACCTGGTATCGCCAGTAGATCTCTAGGTGTCGGGGGCTCAAGCTGTTGAGCGCCGGGTCCAAAAGCCTCATGTAGACCCAATACCCACCGGCTGGCGGCGTAACCGGGGGTTGTGCGGCCCACCGACCCTTGGCGGGAATCTTCGCTGGCATCGGCGCAGCCTTCGCCCTGCTTCGCCGCACTCTCAGCGCACCAGCAGTCGCAGCCGCACTGTTTAGCGTCATACTGCTCGTCCTACCATTTGGCAGCGACTGGGCCTCCGCGACCCCTGTTCGCTGCTCTGCTCCTCGCCGGCCTCAAACATCGGGCTCGTCCCGCCACGACCGTCTGCGTTGCCATTGCCCTACTCGGAGCCCTCACGCCGCTGACGGCCGGCTAAGCAGACAGCCGACCAGCCGTTGCGTCGTTTCCGCGACGGCGTGGCTCAGGCTGGGCATCGGAAGCAACAGCGGCGGTCCACGCGGGGGTTCGCGGCAGCCGGAGGCAGTCAGGCCAGGCTGCTCCGGCGGGGAATCAAGGAAGCGATGTCGGCCCTGACGCCGGGCCACGGGCGACGGTCGGCCCGTCCAAGTTCGAGTCTTCTCGGGCGTACTTGGCTTGGCCGGCCACCGCACGACGTGGCGCGAAGCCTCATGCTTCGCGCCACGAACGATTCGTCAGCCGCTTTGGGTTACTGGGTTGCAGCGACTCCTGAAGTGCAGGGGGTGCGGTGGTCGATGGTCAGGTTGTCGATGAATGCGGCTGAGTCGTAGTAGCGGTCGCCCTGATCGAAGATCGACAAAAACAGGGTGTGGCGTCCTCCGCTGATCGGGGTGGACGCGCGCAGGATCCGGGTCGCGCCACCGTAGGTCGTGCCCTTGGCATAGGACGCGCGCATCGTCGCGGCGCCGGCCCCGTGGATGCTGATGATGTTCCCCTGCGAATCCTTGGCGAAGTTATGCGGCGCGGAGATATGCGGATCGTTGATATCTCCACTTCGCCCGGAGTACCAGTTGGTGTAGTCAAGCTCGGCGATGAACCCGTCGTTGTACCGCGAGCCCAGGAACTTCGGGAACTCCTGCGACAGGTAGCGAAAGCGAAACGACAGACAGTTCGCGCCGTGAGGCACATTGAGATACAGCCGCAGCGTTGTCAGATCGCGCGTCCCGCGCACCGGGATGCCATTGTCCTTACAGCCTGGCCGCCCGGCGTACCTGTGCTGGCCGGCAAGCGTCGCACAACCATTGGTCAGGATCGCGTAGGCGCTGCCCTGGCGCGGAAAGCCCGCCAGCGGCATGGTCGAGACCGCATTGGGATGACCATCGGGCGGGACCGCCGCGAACCGGCCGTTGATCAACTGATGCGGGTTGGCCATCATCGCCCGAGCCAGCAACGTCGCGCCGGCGTGGGACTCCGAAACCGGCGTGATCGCCCCGCTGAGCTCGGCTGCCGCCACACCCCCGAGACCAGCCAACAGCAACAAGGTGGCCAGGGTCCCGAGCAGACCGCAGCGGGTACGTGAAGTTCTGAGCATGATGCCTTTCAGTAGTGTCAAACGGCTCTAACGCGGGCTACCCAGGCAAGCTGCCGGCTACCTCTCTAACTCCGTGTCCGGTGCGACGTATGACATGTTGGGCGCGCTGGGCTTCGCAGTGGTCACGAACGTCGAGCTGATGCTCGCCGGCTCGGACCGGTGCTCACTCACGGTCCCAGATCGTTGCGATGACGGATCGGGCTGATGATGTCGCGGCACACGGTGACGTCGCGAGCTATGGGCGCGCGCGGTCTGGCTGGCCCCCGTCACACCGCGGCGATATCTACCGGTCGGCGGCGCCGCGGCATGCTCGCTGGAACCGTCGGGACGAGTGTGATCATCGTCGTCGCGTCCCGACCCTCGCCGCGTACTACGCCCTCCAAAGCACCTTGGCTCTGCGCACCAGCAACCGACGATGGTCCGCGTCGGATACGGCGTCCTGGTCGTCCTCATGGTGGCGATCACGTTTCTGGCTCAGCGCGCTCACTGAACCCGGGTCAGCTTGGGCGCGGTTGTGGCCGTCGGTTCCCACGGGTCGTGATCGCGAGCAGGCGTCTTCGGACGTTTGATGGGGGACTTGCCGCTTCCCTGTCGAAGCCCAACCGCGTGAATAACGCCGATCTGTCCTCGGTGGATGGCGCTGCCCCGCACCGCGGCATCCGCCAGCGCCTCAGGGCCGGCCTGAGCGAATCCCTCGGTGGCAACGCAACCGCATTTGGGTATTCGGTGACCATCACCGCGAGTTTTGGCGCAGCAGCACTGGGGCTCGGACAGCCCAGCTTCGGGGATCTCGTCCTGTTCGGCCTTGGTGCCGTGATCGCGTTCGGCGGTCTGGAGGGACTGCTCAGCCGGGGTTTCCGCGTGCCGCTGGAAAAGGGCACCGACCAGGTCGTCACTCTGGGAACCGCGCTCGCGTTCATCTCGATCGTGCTCGCCATCTCCACCGCGCGCGGCATCGCCGCGCTTCTCGCTGGGGGATGGGGGTGGTTCGGGGCAGCTTTTGGTGCGTCACTGGTGTTCGCCCTCATCGAAGGTCTTGAGTTCATGCTTGCGGAATGGGTGCAGGAGCGGCGCGGCGAACCACACGATGAGAGCTGATCGCGCGGGCGCGATCACCCGTGGGGCCCAGCGGTGAGGTGGGGCCCAGCGGTGAGCTTGGCGATGAAACGCCAAAGCGCACCTCGAGCAGTTGAGCGGACAGGCGGACTGGGTACCGTGAGGCTGTGCGTGCCCCCAAACCATCCGAGCCGCGGCGGGTGCGGTTGCTCGATGAGGACCCGGAACTCGGGAGCGATCTTGCCGAGAACGATTTTAAGCGGGCTCGCGAGTTTCTCATCGCCGAGGTCGTGAGCTTCCCGCGCGGGGTGCATCGTCCGGGTGAGATTGGCGGCCCTGAGCTTCTCGGCCTGCTCCTTCTCGATGGTCTCATCGTCCGCAGCGTGCATGTTGCTGAGCGCCGATGTGGCGAGCTGGTCGGGCCTGGTGCTCTCCTGCGGCCGTGGGATCACTTCGGCCGCTTTGCCCCGATGCCGTTCGAGGTGTCCTGGCGCGTCGTCGAGCCGGCGCAGCTCGCGGTACTCGACCAGCGGGTCGCGGTGATCATTGCTCGTTGGCCCCAGTTGATGCACGCGATCGTCCGGCGGGCTGTCGAGCGATCCCATGCGCTTGCCCTCATCGTGGCCATCCACAGCCTTCAGCACGTGGAGCTGCGGCTCCTGGTCCTGTTCTGGCACCTGGCTGACCGGTTTGGTCGCGTGGCTGCGGAGGGCACCATCGTCCCGATCAAGCTCAGCCATGGCGACATCGCCGAGTTGATCGGGAGCCAGCGGCCCTCCGTATCAGCGCGGCTGGGCGCGTTGGCCGACCGCGGGCAGCTCTCGCGCCGCGCCGACCGCACGTGGCTGCTGACGGGAGACCCCCCCAGCGACGTGCGTGACCTGCGCCTGCGTGCGGAAAGCGCGGCCGACGCTGTCATCCCCCCTGTCACGCTGAGGTGAAGGACCAAACACCCCCTGATCGTCAGCCGCTGCTCCCCCGAGGAGAGGCCGGAACGCTCACTTTCCGAGTGCGCAGCCGCCGGAGCTCGGTGGTGACCATCGCCAGGTCATAGCGGAGCCGTGGCGGCCGTCGGGAGTGACGGCCGAGCGCGCTTGCCGAGACCTCCCGTGGGGTCGGCCGAGGGACGGCATTGGGTGCGGGAGCTGAGTTCTTCATGACCGTGATCCTTACGCTCTCGCCGGCCAAGCGCCACCCGTGCGTTCTCACGCTGACAAAAAGCTCACCGTCGGATGTCTCACCGATGACAGCGAGACGATCCCGTGCGGGCATCCTGGTTCTGACCTACACCTGTCGCGACGCCCGCGGCGACGGCTAGAGCCAAACGCCGCCGCACGTCTTTTGTCTGGCCCACCCTCATCTGCAGCCGCGGATCCCAGCGGAACGGTACGAGCGATGACACCCCATTCTTAACTCAGCGCGGATTGCGATCGGACCGACGCCACGCGGGTAGGCGTTCCCTGAGTCTCCGGTGAGCGCAGCGGACTCATCTTGGAACGGCTTTCAGAGCGTACGCCGGTAGGTCAACACGAAGGAGTCAGGATGGGATTTGATCAGGACCACGAGCCGCCCCCCGAAGCGCAGCCCGTTGCACGCAGGCCAGCCTTCTTACCGGGGATCCGGCTCAATGCGTGCGACATCGTCGAGCGCGGAGAGGATGCCGCAGATGATGTCGGCTAGCCAATGTCCGGGCGCCGAAGCCCTCACGCGATGATTCATCCTCTTGCCCGGGCGGCGGCCCGGACCGCCAACGACATTCGTCACGGCCGCACGCAGCGCAAGCTGTCGGCGGCGGCGGCTCTGAGCGCGCTGCCGATGGGGGTGGAGATCTACACCAACCACTACGGGGGATCGTTCGGTAACAAGTGGATGTGGACCCCGGTCGTACTGTCGCCAGTGCTGGCCGGAGCCGGGGTCGGTGGCGTCATGTCTGAACGTGTGGCGACAACGCTGCTGCCGGCTGTCTCGGCCATCTACGTCGCCGACGGGCTCGCCGGGGTGTTCTTTCACTTGCGGGGCATCGCCCGCAAGCCGGGTGGCTTTCGAGAGGCGAGCTACAACTTCGTGATGGGGCCGCCTTCGATGGCGCCCGGGTCACTGGTCATGATCGGCGCGATCGGGCTGATGGCCGCGGTCTCGCGCCGTGAGGGCTGACGGTCATGGGCCACTCGTTCCGCGACGCAGATCATCTCCCCAATCGCCGGGCAGGCGGGATGCCGGCCGACCCAGCGGGTCTTCCCCGTCAGCGTCAGGGGACGACGCCACAGATGCACGGGCGGTTTCCCGACTACGACGTCCTCTCAAACCAAGGCCACTGGGATGAGCTGACCCGCACGGTGGTGATCGAGCGGGTGCGCGACGTGCCTCCGATCCGGTTCTTCACGCCGGCGGAGGTGACCTGCCTGGGACCGTTTCTGGACGTGGTCCTGGCTCAGGATGGCGAGCCGCGCATCCCGGTTCTGGCGATGGTCGATAAGAAGATGTATGAGGGCAAGCTGGACGGCTTTCAGTACGCCGACATGCCCGATGACCGTGAGACCTGGCGGCTGGTCGCCCGGGGACTGGACGAGACCGCACGCGCTCGCGGCGCATCGTCCTACGCGGCGGCCGGCGAGGATCTCCAGCATCACATCGTCGGCGAACTCGCCGGTGGCAAGCTGTCGGGTGGGGCATGGGATGAGCTGAACGTCTCACGCGCGTGGTCAGTGGTCACCCGCGGCGCGCTGTCGGAGTTCTATTCACACCCCTGGGCGTGGAACGAGATCGGGTTCGGGGGGCCGGCCTATCCCCGCGGTTATATGCGTCGGCAGGTCGGCCCACGCGGCCGGGAGCCGTACGAGGCGGCACCCGCCGCCGGCCTGGACTCAGTGCAGGACGCGCGACGCGGGGGGTCGCGATGAAGAACTCGACCCGACGTCTGGCGAAGGGCGCCCTCTTCCCCGACGACAACGATTCAGCCTTTCTGCTCGACGTCCACCGCCGCGGTATCCCCGGGCGAGACACGATGCGCCGTTACCAGGACCACGATGAGGTCGACCTCGTGATCGTGGGGGCGGGCGCCGGGGGTTCGGTCCTGGCCCAGCGCCTGGCTCGCCAGGGCTGGCGGATCGTGGTGCTCGAGTCAGGTCCGTTCTGGGATCCCGACCGTGATTGGGTTAGCGACGAGGCGGGTCAGCACAAGATCTACTGGACGGCCAAGCGGATCATCGGCGGACAGGACCCGGTGCAGATGGGCAAGAACAACTCGGGTCACGGCGTCGGCGGCTCGATGATCCACTACGCCGGCTACACGCCGCGGTTTCATCCCTCGGACTTCGAGGTGCGCAGCCGCGACGGCGTGGCGGTCGACTGGCCGATCTCCTACTGGGATCTCAAGGCCCACTACGAGAAGGTTGAGCTCGAGCTGCCCGTCGCCGGCCAGGACTGGCCGTGGGGCGATCCGCACCGCTATCCGCATGCCCCCCATCCGGTCTCGGGAGCGGCGGATCAGGCCCGGCGGGGTGCACTGGCAGCCGGGATCGAGATGCGCGTCGGGCCGGTCGGGATCCCCAACGGCACTTACGGAAACCGTCCGCACTGCATCTACCGCGGCTTCTGCCTGCAGGCCTGCAAGGTCAACGCCAAGGCCTCGCCGTTTGTGACGCACCTCCCTGACGCGATCGAGCACGGTGTCGAGGTCCGCTCGGACTGTCATGCCGTACGGGTGGAGGTTGACGAAAGCGGACGCGCGATCGGAGTCACCTATGACGCGGGGGGCGGCGAGTTGCGTTTTCAGCGCGGGACCGCGGTCGCGGTCTGCGGATATGCGATCGAGACCCCGAGGCTTCTGCTGAACTCAACCAGCGAGCGTTTCCCGGACGGGCTCGCGAACACCTATGACCAGGTCGGTCGCTATGTGATGGTGCAGGGCGCCACCCAGGTCGCCGGGCGCTTCGCCGATGAGCTGCGCCAATACAAGGCGCCACCGCCGGAGATCTCCTCTGAGCAGTTCTATGAGACCGATCCGTCACGAGACTTCGCTCGCGGGTTCTCGATTCAGACCGTCGGGCCACTGCCGATCGGCTGGGCAGAGCACGTGCTCGCCGACGGCCACTGGGGGCATGCCCTGCGCGAGTACATGCGCGATTACAACCACTGGACGACGCTCGGGGTGCTCAATGAGCTCATGCCCCAGGCACGCAACCGAGTGACCCTCGCCGACGAGCTCGATCAGCACGGGATGCCCGTCGCCCGCTTTGACTACACGCAATGCGACAACGACCGCGCCAGCATCGCGTACGCCAAGAAGGTCCTGCAGGGATTGTGGGAAGCAGCGGGTGCGCAGGACGTGCTCACGATCGACCGCTACGCGCACCTGGTCGGCGGTGCGCGGATGGGCTTCTCCCCTGAGACGAGTGTCGTGGACGCTGAGCATCGCGCCTGGGGCGTTCCCAACTTGTTCGTCTGTGACGGCAGCGTCTTTCCCACCGAGGGCGCCGCCAACCCGGCCCTGACCGTCATGGCCCTCGCCTCACGGCTCGCCGAGCGACTGACCGACAAGCGGCCCGCGCCTCAGCGTGCCGTCAGCGGTGTCGCCGGGGAGTGATGCGCGAAACGGCGAGGAGTTCTCGTTCCTCGGACCAGGGCGGCATGAGCGAGCGCGGATACGGCGAGCATTTTGAGGCCATGGCGGCGAGGTCCACGAGTGGACCTCGCCGGCGCCGCGATCGAGTCCGCCGCCACACCGGCCGCGTCTTCCGCGAGTTCCTTGGGTTGCCGTGTCTTGTCGTCGCCGGATACGGCGTGCTCGCGGCCGCTTCGGTCGCCGTCGACAGGACACCACCGCACTGGCTCCATCCGTTGCTCACGCTACTTGGCGGGTTCATCAGCAAGGGCGCGGCGGCCAACCTCCTGTCGGCAGTGGCGACCAGCGTCGTGACGATCACCGCCATCACCTTCTCGGTGCTGCTGCTGGCCGTCCAACAGACGGCCGCAGCGATGACCCCGGTGGTCTTTGACCAGTTCCTGCGCCGCCGAACCAACCAGCTGTATCTCGGCATGTTTGTTGGCCTATCGGTCTACGCGTTTGTGGACCTGGCCTCTGTCAAGCCATCGGTGGTTCCCGTGTTCGGGGCGAGCGTCGCGCTCGGGCTCACCATCCTCTCGCTCTTCGCGCTCATGCTCCTGATCTTCTCAACGGTCGAACAGATGCGCCCGAGCAGTGTCCTTCAGGTGATCCACGACCACGCGATGCGCGCTCGCGCCGCCGAGTTGGTGCTCTTTACGCGCACGCGGCGCACCTCAGCCTTCAGCGAAAATGGGAACGAGGTCGGGGACATAACCATCCACGCCGAGCGGGACGGCTATGTCACCCGCATCGGCCTGGAAGCCATCGCCGAGGCGGTCTCCGCCATCCCCCCGGCGGAGGTGAGCCTACTGATCACGCTCGGCAGCCATGTGGCCTTCAATCAGCCCATCGCGACAGTTAGGGCTCACGAGCAGGGACTCGCAAACAGCGGGGCGGACGCCATTCGTCGGGCTGTCCGCCTTGATCGCCACCGCGATCTCGACAGCGACGCCTCCTTCGCCGTAACCGAACTGGGTAACGTCGCTTGGACCGGGATCTCCTCCGCGAAACACAACCCGCAAATGGGTCGCGAGGCGATCGACCGCCTGAGCGATCTGCTTGCCCGCTGGTCCCACGAACAAGATTTCGGGCAAAAGGTCCCCGGCGGTGGGTCCGCCGCCCGGGGGTTCCCGATCGTCTACCAGGACACGGACGTTGAGCATCTGATCGAGACAATCGTCGGCTTGCTCGTGGTGAGTGCTGAATCGGCGCAGCCAGACACCGCCGCCTACATCATCCGCGCAATCAGCACCGGGCTGCCTGACCTTGACCCGCAAGCACTCGATGGCATTCAGCAGGCCCTTATCGCCACGCTGCCAGCGGTCGAGGAACAGGTGCTCACCCGCCCCCTGCAACGGGCCCTGCGTGATTTGCGTGACACCCTGGGCCGGCTCAACGCCACGGCGGCCGCGGAAGCCGTTGGCCGTCGCCTCGACGAGCAGCGCACCCGAGGTTCGCAACTGGCCTAGGTCCAAACGCCCCTGAGTGGCGAGTCCCGGCTCTCACTGCCTGCGCTTCCTCACGACGGGCGTATGCCCACGCGCTGCTCGACGACTCTCCGGGAGCCAGCCTGCGCAGACCGTCCCCGGACCGAAGCGCAGGTCATGGGCTCGATTCCCGGGCCCGCCGCCGTCGTGACGGATCTGGCAGCGAGTCGCCGGTGAACAGCATCAGAAATGGAGTCGGGTCGGCCGAGTGGAGTCCATGGGTGCGGGAGATGGTTTCTTCATGTTTTGGCCAGCTCTGGGGCTCAGCCCCTCGCAGGTGTCGTTCAGCGCCGCGTCAAGGGTGGTGGCGGCGTTGATCACGGCAAGGTGGGTGAGCGCCTGGGGGAGGTTGCCGAGCAGGTCGCCGGAGGCGGGGTCAATCTCCTCCGTGAGCAGGCCGACGTCGTTGACATGGGCGGCGAACTGATCAAAGTAACGCTCAGCCTCGGCAACGCGGCCGGCGTGGACGAGGGCTTCGACCAGCCAACAGGAGCAGGCCAGGAACGCACCCTCTTGGTCCTGCTGTCCGGTGTAGCGGTACAGCAGTGCGTCTCCGGCCCGGAGCTCGGCGCAGACCGCGTCGATCGTCGTGCGCAGCCGCGGATCCTCGGGCGCGCTGTAGCCGAATCGGGCCATGAGCAGAACGGCCGCGTCGAGCTCGTCGCTACCGGCGTAGAAGCTGTAGGCCTGCTTGACCTCTGACCAGCAGTGGGCCTCGATCCAGGCGCGGACAGCCTCGCGCTCAGAGTTCCAGCGCGCGGCGTGGGGACTGGTGATCTGGCCAGCGTCGGCCAGGCGCGCCGCCCGGTCCAGCGCCACCCAGCAGCCCAGCTTGGAGCTGGTGTACTGCTCCGAGGAGCCGAGCTCCCATAGGCCGGCATCGGGCGTTCTCCAGATGTCGCAGACGTGGTCGGCGATGCCCGCGAGCATCTCCGCCGTGCTCGAGGAGAGGATCCCGTCGTGGGCGTGGTAGTGCCAGACGGCATCGAGCAGATGGCCGTAGGCGCCCAGCTGTGTCTGGCCGGCGGCCCCATTGCCGACGTTGACCGGTAGCGAGTGACGGTAGCCGGGGACGTTGTCGACCCCGGTCATGTCCGCCGGCACGGGCTCGCCGCTGAGGGCGTAGAAGACGCGCAGCGCGGGAGCCTCGTGGCTAACCGCCTGAAGCAGCCAGGACACTCCGGCGTGCAGCTCCTCCGAGAGCCCAAGACGGCTCATGGCGTCAAGCGCGAACGACGAGTCCCGGATCCACGCGTAGCGGTAGTCATAGTTGCGCTCACCGCCAGGCTGCTCCGGGAGCGAGGTGGTCGCCGCGGCGGCGATGGCCCCGGTGGATTTGAGCGTCAGGGCTTTGAGCACCAGTGCGCTACGCAGGACGAGGTCCTGCCAGCGTCCGTCATATGTGATCAGACCTGACCAGTAACGCCAGGTCTCGGTCGTCCGTCCAACGCGGCCCCGGATCTCATCCGCTGTGGGAACGTGGACCGGATCGGATTCGGTGCCTATCACGGCGAGCAGCGCGTGCTGTCCGTTCGTCAGCATCGCCTGTCCTGTGACCCGGTCGCTCGTTGCCGTTGCCTCGCCGAGTCCGTCGCAGACGACTGCGAGTCGATAGTCACCGACCATCAGCACTGGCGTCTGCCGCGCGACATACGCCCAGGGGCTCTTGCTCGCCGTCAGGCAGTGTCCCGGCCGGACCTCCCACGCGACGGGAACCTGCCCCTCCTGGACCTCGACGATCCGGGCCAGTTCGGCCCAGGGCAGCGTTCCCAGTGCGCCGAAGGTCAAAGCGTCGGTGATCCGCAGAACCCCGTCGGAGGTGGTGAACGTCGTTTCGAGCACCATCGTCTCAGACAGGTAGCGGCGGCTGACGTCATACGGCACCGTTGGCGCGAGCGTGATCGAGCCGCCCCGAGCGGGATCGAGCAGGGCGGCACAGACCGGCGCCGAGTCCATTGCCGGCAGCGCCAGCCAATCGACGGCGCCGTCCTCGGCGACAAGAGCGGTCGCCCGCATGTCGCCGAGCAGCGCGTAGGCCTGCAACGGAGCAAAACCATCGTGGCGTAAGCCAGGCATTCCCATGGAGTACCCGCCGCAGCTGACGAACTCAACCGGTGTGTATTCGGTCATACCGGTCGCCGCGCGGCGCGAGTGGGCGGGCGCTCGCCGGGTACGCCTTGGGTAACGAGAACGACGACGGGCGACGAGGTGTCCCCGGACAGGAGCGTGAACATGACAGCATCGAATGGCCGCAAGGTGGCGGTCGTCACCGGGGGAACCGCCGGCGTGGGCCGCGCAACGGTGCGAGAGTTCGCCGGCAAGGGCTATGACGTCGCCGTTCTCGCCCGCGGGCAGGCCGGCCTCGCCGGTGCTGTGCAGGACGTGCGGAGGGCCGGAGGGCAGGCGATCGCAATCGCGACCGATGTCGCCGATCACGAGGCCGTCGATGCGGCGGCAGAACGTGTCGAGCGTGAGCTTGGCGAGATCGATGTCTGGGTCAACGTGGCGTTTGTCGGATCACTGGCGTTCTTCTGGGACACCACGCCCGACGAGTACAAGAAGATGACCGACATCACCTACATGGGGCAGGTCAACGGCACCCGCGCGGCACTGGCTCGGATGCGGCCCCGCGATCGCGGGGTGATCGTCAACGTCTGCTCGGCGATGTCCTATCGCTCGATCCCGTTGCAGTCGGCCTACTGCGGGGCCAAGCACGCGGTCAAGGGTTTCAGCGAGTCGATCATCACCGAGCTCTTGCACGAGAAGAGCAAGGTCAAGGTGTGCATGATCCAGCTGCCCGGGCTCAACACGCCGCAGTTCAACTGGAACCTCAACAAGATGCCCCAGCATCCGATGCCCGTCGCGCCCGTCTTTCAGCCCGAACTGCCGGCCAAGGGGATCGTGTTCCTGGCCGAGCATCCGCGGCGCAACATGTGGATCGGCGTCTCGACCGCCTACACGATTCTCGGGGAGCGCCTCGCGCCCAAGGTCGCCGACTTCTACCTGGCTCGGACCGGGGTCAGCGGACAGCAGACCGACAAGAACCTGCCCCGCCTTGGCCCCAACGTCGACCGACCCCGTGACGCCGAGGAGGATCAGGGCGCGCACGGCCCCTTCGACGACAAGGCATATGCGAAGGACCCGGTGACGTGGCTCTCGATGCACCGGCGCGCCGTGCTCTGCGGTCTGGGGGCGACCGCGCTGGCCGGCGCGGTCGCGGCCCGCGGGCGTGGCTGAGGTCCAGCGTAGCGGTGAGAAGGCCGGCATGAACGGGATCGGCGAGTCAGCGTCCCCGCAGATCGTCCTGAGACCCGTCGGTTCTCCGCTGACCCTCGGGATGTCAGGACTGGCGATCGCCTCCCTGGTGCAAAGCGGTGTCGAGCTGCACTGGCTGCCGTCCGGCCAGACCTCCCAGGCCGGGTTGATTCTCATCGCGGTCCCGTTCGTCCTGCAGCTGCTTGCGTGCATCTTCAGCTACCTGGCCCGCGACGGAACGACCGGCGCCGCAGTCGGCATCCTGGCCACCAGCTGGCTGGCCGTCGGTCTGATCCACATCGTCGTCCGGCCCGGCGCCACCAGCGGGGCCCTGGGCCTGCTGCTGGTCGCCGCGAGCGGCGCCCTCGGCGCGGCAGCCGGGGCGACTGTCTCGAGCAAGCCGCTGCCCGGCGCGATCTTCGCGGTGGCGGCGATGCGGTTCGCGACCGCAGGGATCTTCCAACTGAGCACGGTCGGCTCATGGGAGCGCGCCGCTGGCCTGCTTGGCTTGCTCGTCACCGCCCTGGCGGTCTACGCCGCGCTGGCCTTTGAGCTCGAGGACCAACACCAACGGGCCGTGCTGCCCACCTTCCGCCGCGGCCGGGCCGCCGCCGCGATCCGCGACGGTGCCGGCAGCGACCGTGCCCGCCTGATCACCGAGCCCGGCGTACGCGGAACGACGTGACCAGCCCCTCCATTCGGAGTGTGAAAGATGCGCCAGCCGCGCGACAACCCGGACATGAACGCCCGTAACCGGTCCTCCATGGCGGTGATCGGCGCGCGAACCATGGTGGGGGCGGCGCTGCTGACGCAACCACTCACGCTCCTCGACGCTGCCGCTGGCAGTCAACCGGCGGGAAAGAACGTCGCGATCTACGCACGGATTCTCGGAGCTCGCCACCTCGTCGAGGCAGCCATCCTATGGCGATGGACCACGCCCACCGTGGTCCGCTCCGGGGCAGCGGTCGACGCGATCCATGCCGCCAGCGCGCTCGCGCTCGTCAAAACCCACCACCACACCCGCCTCGCCGCCCTCAACGTCGCCTGCGCCGGCACGTTTGCGCTCCTCGGGTTCACGCTGGCGCGGCGCATCGGCCGGTAGGCGCCAGCGAGAGACGTCGAGCCGGGTCGCCCGCGACGGGTGGCACGAGCTCAGGTCCGCCGGAGTGGTACGACGTATGACAGACTGGGTTTGGTGGTTTGCCCCCCCGGGGTACGGCGCAGGTAATGCGTCGGCCTCCGCTCCTGCGCCAGCTCACGGGGGATCCCACTGCCCGTGGCCGGGCCGCGCAATCCAAGCGCTCGGAGCAGCTGCAGTCGCGCACCGCGACGGCGGATCGGGTCGTCCAATCCGTGTGTCCGTTCTGTGCGGTCGGATGTGGGCAGTCGATCTACGTCAAGGACGAGAAGGTCGTCCAGGTCGAGGGCGATAAGGACAGCCCGATCTCTCGCGGGCGCCTGTGCCCGCGCGGGTCCTCGACCCTCAGCATGATCACGAGCCCGACCCGCGAGACCAAGGTGCGCTACCGCCGCCCGTACGGCGCGGAGTGGGAGGACCTGGACCTCGACCAGGCGCTCGACATGATCGCCGACCGGATCCTGGACACCCGTGCGCGCACGTGGGAAGACGTCGACGCTGACGGCAACAAGCTTCACCGAACCCTGGGCTTCTGTTCACTGGGGGGCGCGACCCTCGACAACGAGGAGAACTATCTGATCAAGAAGCTGTTCACCGCGGCGGGTGCGGTGTCGATCGAGAACCAGGCGCGGATATGACACTCGAGCACCGTTCCCGGTCTGGGAACGTCGTTCGGGCGTGGAGGCGCCACCACATTCCTGCAGGATCTGCAGAACGCCGATTGCATCGTGATCGAGGGTTCCAACATGGCCGAGTGCCATCCGGTGGGCTTCCAGTGGGTGGTCGAGGCGCGCAACCGGGGGGCGAAGATCATCCACGTCGATCCGCGCTTCAGCCGGACCAGCGCGATCGCCGACGTGCATGTCCCGCTACGAACAGGCACCGACGTGGTCTGGCTGGGAGCGATCATCAACCACGTTCTGCAGACAGGTAGCGAGTTTCGCGAGTACGTGGTCAAGTACACCAACGCCGCGACGATCCTCACCGATGAGTTCCTCGACGCCGAGGATCTCGACGGCGTGTTCTCCGGATTTGAGGAGCAGGGGGCGTCCTATGACGTCTCCTCGTGGCGCTATGAGGGCATGGAGGTTCCCTCGGCAGCCGGCAAGCGCGAGCAGACGGCCACGGGCGAACAGTCCCATGGCGCGCACGGCGCGCATATGTCGGGCGGGGAGCCGCCGCAGCTAGATGAGACGTTGGAGCATCCCCGCTGCGTGTTCCAGGTCCTCAAGCGTCACTTCGCGCGCTACACGCCGGAGATGGTGGAGCAGGTATGCGGGGTTCCGCGGGACGTGTTCACGGCGGTCGCACAGACGATCTGCGAGAACTCCGGGCGCGAGCGCACGACCGCGTTCGTGTACTCGGTGGGTTGGACGCATCGGACCACCGGCGTGCAGTACGTCCGTGCGGCATCGATCCTGCAGCTGCTGCTCGGGAACATGGGCCGCCCGGGCGGCGGGATCATGGCTCTCCGCGGGCACGCCTCGATCCAGGGCTCAACCGACATTCCGACGCTCTACAACATCCTGCCGGGGTACCTGCCGATGCCCCACGCGTCGACCGACCCGACGTTGGAGGATTACATCGAGCACAACACGTCCCCCGGCGGGTACTGGGGCCACACCGACGCTTACATCAAGAGCCTGCTCAAGGCGTGGTACGGGGAGGCGGCGAACGAGGCCAATGACTACCTGTTCGACCTGATGCCGCGCATCGACGGCGATCACTCGATCTATCCGATGATCACCAAGATGCGCGACGGCGAGGTCGAGGGGATGCTCATCCTGGGGGAGAATCCGGCGGTCGGCTCGGCCAACGCCAAGCTGCACCGTTTGGCCATGGCCGAGGCGAAATGGCTCGTCGTCCGTGACTTTCAGATGATCGAGTCTGCGACGTGGTGGAAGGACGGGCCGGAGATCGAGACCGGCGAGCTGGAGACCGAGGAGATCGGAACCGAGATCTTCTTCATGCCGGCCGCGGCGCACACCGAGAAGGATGGGTCGTTCACCAACACCCAGCGCCTGCTGCAGTGGCACAACAAGGCGATCGAGCCGCCCGGGGACTGCCGCTCGGAGCTGCACTTCATGTACCACCTCGGCAAGCGGATCCGCGACAAGCTGGCGGGCTCGACCGAACCCCGCGACCGCGCGATTCTCGATCTGGCCTGGGACCTGCCCGAGAGCGGTCCGACGGCCGAGCCCGACGCCGAGGCCGTGCTGCGGGAGATCTCCGGCTTCACGGTAGCCGACGGTAAGGCGCTGAGCGGATACACGTCCCTGAAGGCCGACGGCTCGACGGCAAGCGGCTGCTGGATCTACTGCGGGGTCTACGGGGACGAGGAGAACAAGGCCAACCGGCGCAAGCCCGGGCGCGAGCAGGACTGGGTCGCCGCGCAATGGGCGTGGGCGTGGCCGATGAACCGGCGGATCATCTACAACCGCGCCTCCGCCGACCCGGCCGGCAAGCCGTGGTCAGAACACAAGGCCTACGTGTGGTGGGATGCGGAGAAGTCCACTTGGACCGGTCATGATGTCCCTGACTTCAAGGCCGACAAGCCCCCGGGCTACGTCCCACCCGACGGAGCGCAGGCCGAGGATGCCCTGCGCGGCGACGAGCCGTTCATCATGCAGCCCGACGGCAAGGGCTGGCTGTTTGCCCCCTCCGGCTTGACCGACGGGCCGTTGCCGACCCATTACGAGCCGCAAGAGTCCCCGTCAGGCAACCCACTCTACGGACGCCGGGCCAGCCCCACCCGCCAGACCTTCGACCGGAACGACAACCTCTACAACCCAGTCCCCGGCGAGCGCGGAGCCGAGTTGTTCCCGTACGCGTTCTCCACCTACCGGATCGCCGAGCACCACACGGCCGGGGGCATGTCGCGCTTTACGCCGTACCTCTCCGAACTGGCGCCCGAACCCTTCATCGAGGTCTCTCCGGAGCTCGCCGCCGAACGAGGGCTGGAGCACAACGGCTGGGCGACCGTCGTGACGATGCGCACCGCGATCGAGGCGCGCGTGATGGTGACCGACCGGATGATCCCGCTCACGGTGGAAGGGCGGACCGTCCATCAGGTCGGGATCCCCTATCACTGGGGAACCAACGGTCTGTCGACTGGGGACTCGGCGAACGACCTGCTGCCGCTGGTGCTCGATTCAAACGTCCACATCTCCGAGTTCAAGTCATCGACGTGTGATGTTCGCCCGGGACGCCGGCCCCGGGGCCAGGCGTTGCTGGCGTTCGTGCAGCGCTACCGCGACCAGGCAACCAGCTCGGAGGGAACAAACGGATGAGCGCACCGAAGCTGGCGACGACCGTGTGGCCGGGCAGCTACGGCAGCGAGGCCAAGCCCCGAATGGGCTTCTTCACCGATACCAGCGTCTGCATCGGCTGCAAGGCCTGCGAGGTCGCCTGTAAGGAGTGGAATGGCGTGCCCGAGGATGGCCTACACCAGCTCGGCATGTCGATGGACAACACCGGGGGCCTGGGCGCGGACACCTGGCGTCATGTCGCCTTCATCGAGCAGCGACGCCCGCTGGACATCACCGAGGGCGCCCCGGATGACCTCGTCCAGCACGCGGCCCTGCGGAACCTCGCTGACCGGACCGGGATGCCGACCCAGGACATGGGCGATTTCCGCTGGCTGATGTCCTCTGACGTCTGCAAGCACTGCACTCACGCGGCCTGCCTGGACGTCTGTCCCACCGGGGCGCTGTTTCGCACCGAGTTCGGCACCGTCGTCGTTCAGGAGGATGTCTGCAACGGCTGCGGCTACTGCGTTCCCGCGTGCCCGTTCGGGGTGCTGGACCAGCGTAAGGACGATGGCCGGGTCTGGAAGTGCACGATGTGCTATGACCGCCTCAAGGCCGACGAGGAGCCAGCCTGTGCGAAGGCGTGCCCGACCGACTCGATCCAGTTCGGTCCGCTCGAGCAGCTCAGAGAGACGGCGCAGACCCGGCTGGAGATGGTGATCGAGGCCGGAGAGACGGGCGCGTCGCTGTATCTCGGCGATCCCGACGATGGCGTCGGCGGCGCCGGGGCGTTCTTCCTGCTCCTGGACGAGCCCGAGGTCTACGGGCTGCCGCCCGATCCGGTCGCCACCACACGGGATCTGCCCGGCCTGTGGCGCACAACCGGCCTTGCCGCCGCCGCGCTGCTGGCCGGTGTGGTGGCTGCGGCCGTGGGCGGCCGGCGATGAACCGGCCCGGCGGGTCGGCTCCCACCCAGGGACAGACGACGGTCTCCGGAGTCGCCACCCCGCGGCGGCCCGGTGGCGAGCGGTCGATGGTGGCGCCTGCCGAGCCCCGCTCCTACTACGGGCAGCCGGTGCTCGCCAAGCCGGTGTGGTCGAAGGAGATCCCTCTGTATTTCTGGGTCGGCGGGGTGGCCGGGGCGTCCGCCCCCCTGGCGCTCGTCGCCAGTCTGAGTGGCAACGAGGAGCTCGCCCGTCGCGCCCAGGGCGCGGCACTCGCCGGTGCGGTCATCAGTCCGGTGCTGCTGATCAAGGACCTGGGCAAGCCGACGCGGTTCTTCAACATGTTGCGGGTGTTCAAGGTCACGTCTCCGATGAGCGTCGGCTCGTGGATCCTCAGCGGCTTTGGCGCGGCGGTGGCCCTGGGCGCCGCCCGGGAATTCACGGATCTGGTGCCGCGTCTCGGGCGCGCCGGCCAGGTCGCCGGGCTGCTGCTCGGGCCGGGCTTGGCGACCTATACCGCCACGCTCATCGCCAATACCGCCGTGCCGGCCTGGCACGACGCCCGCGGCGAGCTCCCGTACGTGTTCGCCGCCAGCTCGCTGGCCACCGCCGGTGGTCTGGCCACCGCGCTGACCCCTGCCCGCAGTGCCGCCACGGCGCGGCGCCTGACCGTCGCCGGGGCTGCCGCCGAGCTCGTCATCACCCGGGTGTTGGAGCGCCGCCTGAGCGAGCGGGTCGGTGCCGCCTATCACCAAGGGCGCCCCGGTCAGCTTCTGCGGGCCGCCAAGGCGCTGACCGGCGCCGGCGCGGTCGCCGTGGTCACGAGCCGGGGGCGCCGTCCGGCTGCCATCGCCGGCGGTCTGGCGGTCCTGGCCGGCGGACTGCTCGAGCGCTGGGGGATCTTCGAGGCCGGGGTCGCGTCCGCGCAGGATCCGACCGCCACGGTCGGGCCGCAGCGGGATCGACTCTCTGAACGTGACGGGCGCTCTGCGGGCTACGCCCGATGAGATGGCCACCGCCCGCTTCGGATGACGCCGCACCCCCCCGACGAGCCCGCGCACCCTCTTCGTCAGCGTGATCACGCTCGTAGGTTCGGTGGGGGGAATATTGGCCGCGCTGATCAGCACCCGGCACGAGTATTGGTCGCTGTTCTCGGTCTATGTGCCGATCGCGGTGGCTGTCTTCGGAGTTGTGCTCGTGCTCGTCCTCGGGGCGGTGCTGCGCTACCGCGGCCGTGAGCACGCCGGTCGCTGGCACAACCACAGCCCGCTGGAGGGCAGTTACGCGGTCCTGCTCCTGCTGGTCTCCGCCTTCCTCATGTACCTCACGTTCACGCACGAGCATCGCGTCGACACCGTCGCCAACCGCGAGCGCCCCAGCCTGATCGTCGATGTCACGGCGGCGCGGTGGGAGTGGGAGTTCTCCTATCCGCAGTACGGGATCGTGCAGCGCAGCGGAACGGTCGGAAGCCAGCCGCTCGAGGTGCCGGTCAACGAGGCGATCCGCTTCAACCTGCGGCTCGATCGATGTGATCCACGCGCTCTGGATTCCCGAGCTTGAGTACAAGCACGATGCGATCCCCGGATCGGTGCAGAGCCAGGTGCTGACGTTCACCCGGACGGGCACCTTCTCGGGCCAGTGCGCCGTGTTCTGCGGGCTGCGCCATCCCGAGATGGTGTTCAAGGCGCGCGCGGTCAGCCCGGCGGAGTTCGCGACCTGGGTGCGCTCGAAACGGAGCGGCGGCGCGTGATCGGCCAGCCCGCGCCGCACTGTCGCTTCGAGCGCGCGTTCGGCGGGATGGATCGGGGCGCTGACCAGCACCGACCACAAGCGCATCGGGCTCAACCTCGCCGTCTCCTCGTTGGCGTTCTTTTTGATCGCGGGGCTGCTGGCGTTGCTGATGCGGGCGCAGATCGCCCAGCCGAACGATCACATCGTGTCTGACCAGACCTACACCGAGCTGTTCACGATGCACGGCTCGACGATGATCTACCTGTTCGTCACGCCGATGGCGATCGCCCTGGCGATGTACCTGGTGCCGCTGCAGATCGGAGCGATCTCGATCGCCGGCGGCCGCGCGGCGCTGCCGGGTTCTGGATCTGGCTGCTGGGCGGGTTGGTCATGCAGTCGGGCTGGCTGACCGCCGGCGGGGCGGGCCGCGATGGCTGGTTCTCCTACGTCCCTCTGTCCGAGTCCCCGTACACCCCCGGGGTGGGTCAGGATCTCTGGGTGCTGGGGGTGATCCTGGCGGTGGCGGGATGTTCATCATGGCGGCGTGCGTGCTGGCGACGATCGCCCGCCACCGCGCGCCCGGGATGGCCCTGCTGCGGATGCCGCCGTTCACGTGGACCGCGCTGGTCATCGTGCTCATGGTCGTCGGCATCGTTCCCGGTCGCTGATCGTGGCGATGATCCTGCTCTACATCGATCGGACCACCGCCGCGCACATCTACTCCGGGTTCAACGGGATCGATCGACTACCAGGACCTGTTCTGGTTCTTCGGCCACCCGGTCGTGTATGTGATGTTCTTCCCCTACCTGGGTGCGCGGCCGAGGCGATCGCCACCAGTTCGCGCAAGCGGTGGTTCGGCTACAAGGCGTTCGTCGCCTCGATCATGGCCTTCGCGGCGCTGTCGATGAGTGTCTGGGCGCATCACATGTTCATGACCGGCGGATCGTTCAACGAGTACTTCGCGTCCACCTCGACGCTGCTGATCGTGCCCGCCGGGATCGAGTACTTCGACATGGTCGGCACGCTGATCGGCGGGGCGCTGGTGATGCGCTGCTCGATGCTGTTCGGGCTGGCGTTCTTCCTGCAGTTCCTGATCGGCGGGGTGAGCGGCATCTTCATCGCCTCACCGGTGCTCGACTACGCCGCCAACGACACCTACTTCGTGATCGCGCATTTTCACTACACCCTGTTCGCGGGCAGCGTCTTCGGGTTCTTCGCCGGCGTCTTTCACTGGTTTCCCAAGCTCACCGGCGCCTTGCTGCGCGAGCGGCTGGGGAAGATCCAGTTGGCGTTGATGGTGATCGGCACCAACATGACGTTCTTTCCGATGTTCCTCGCTCGGCGCCGAGGGCATGCCGCGCCGCATCTCGCGCTACCCCCAGCATCCTGCTGGGGACCGCTGAACCTGATCGAGTCTATCGGCTCAGTCGTCATCGCGGTCGGCGTGCTCGTGTTCATCGCCAACGTGTGGGTCTCGCTGCGCCACCGTGAGCCGTCGGGCGCATGACCCGTGGCAGGGCCACACGCTGGAATGGTGGACGTCGTCGCCGCCGCCGCCGCTGAACTTCGAGCGCCCGCTGCCTCCGATCACGCTCCTACGCGCCGTTGCTGGATCTGCGCGAGCAGGCCGAGGACCGAGAGCGCGACGCTGAGGCGGAGCCGGCGTGAGAGGCGGTGTCGATCCCGCTGCTGGTCTGGGGAACCTTGCTCGGCCGTGCTGCTCGGCGCTCAACTGGGTCTGGACGGGTGACCTGATCCAGGTCGCGAGCTTCGGTTTCGCGGTGGTCGACCGTGGTTGGGTGGGTGCTGGCGCTCGGGCTGCTGGCGCCCGCGAGAGGCGCTGCGTCGCGGCGCGCCCGCGCGATCGGGTGACCCGCAGGCGGTGCCCTCGGCCAGCTACGGATCGGTCCTGCTCGCGTTCGGCGTCGCGTCGATCGTGTTCGGGTTCGCCTTCGGTCACTTCCCGGTCTACTTCGGCGCCGGGGTGATGATCGCTGGCCGCGGGCCGGGTCGCGCGAGAGCGTGCCGCCGAGCGCCGCGCGCGCGGCCGTTGGCGTCAGGAGCAGAGCGGTGAACCTCGCCGTCCCTGGTGGGGCGTGACTGGCAGCCGAACTTGGAGCCTCGATGTGCTCGCGGCACTCGCGGCGCTGAGCCTACCTGACGGCCACCCGGCGGGTGAGCGGCTGGCCGGCATGGCGCACGGCGAGCTTCCTAGCCGGGCATCGGCTGCGTGCTCATCGCGCTGCAGTCGGGAATCGACGCCTTCGATGACCGGCGCCTGTCGGATCACATGGTCCAGCACCTGCTGCTGCTCGAGCTCGCGCCGCTGCTGCTGCTCGGCGGCCGCCCGGCGATCCTGCTGCTGCGCGCGCGCCCCACGCTCGCCGGCCCGGGCTGGCGCGGCGGCTGATGCAGACTCCGGCCGCTCACCCATCCGCCCACCTGCCTGGGCGATCTTCTCCGCGGTCGTGCTGGTCACACATCTGCCCGGCTTCTATGACGCCACCCTGAGCGACAACGCCCTGCACGACGCTCGAGCACGGCTTGTATCTGACTGCTGGCGCTGTTGATGTGGTGGCCGATACTCGACGGCGATCCCGTCGTCTCCCTCGCCTCAACGGCCTCGGCCGGCTGGTCTACGTGATCGCGGCGATGCTTCCGATGACGCTGATCGGCGCCTACCTGTACCGAGACGCCACGGTGCTGTATCGGCCATATGCGTCGGCCGCGCGCGCGCTCGGGATCTCGGCCATCGGCGATCAGCAGCAGGCGGGAGCGATCATGTGGGTGCTCGGCAGCACCTGATGGTGGCTGCGGGGCTGTGGCAGGCGATGGCGGCGCTGGTCGCCGAGGAGCGGCGGCTGCAGGTCAGCGAGCGCGCCGCCACCCGGGCGGCGCTCGGCGATCAGGGGCAGCGGCGATGACTGGCGCCCCGCGACGGCTGTTCATGCGGTGGCTGACCCGGCGCGGGTGGACACCCCGTGGCTGCGATCCGGGCTGGCGCTGGCCTTGATCTCGATCCTGCTGGTCAACCTGGCCGCAGCAACGGCGTCGTCGGGTGCGGGCGGCGGCCCGCAGCCTCCTCGACGGTTCCCACCGTCAGCGCAGCCGCGGGCCCGCTCAAGGACCAGGGCGGACCGCCGACGACGCTCCCCAACGCCCCGGCGAAGTCGCCCGAGCCTCCCGGCCCCGGCGATCCGCACGACGCAGCTTTCCCACCTCGCCGCAGCTTGTCGACCGAGGGCTTGTCACTGTATGAGAACGGCTGCTCGTCCTGCCACGGCACCCTGCTGCAGGGCATGCCGGGCGTCGCGCCATCGCTGATCGGCGTCGGGGCCGGCCCGGTCGACTTCTACCTCTCGACCGGCCGGATGCCGCTGGACAATCCGCGCGAGGAGCCCGGGCGCGGCCCACCCGCGTACGACCGGACCGACATCAACGCGCTGATCGCGTTCGTCGTCAAGGTCGGTGGCGGTCCCCCGGCGCCGGCTGCCGACCCGGCCCAGGGCAGTCTCGCCATCGGCTTTCACCAGTTCGTCGAGCACTGCGCCGGCTGTCACCAGCTCGTCGGCCGCGGCGGCCTGGTGCTCGGCGCCTACGTCCCCGACCTGCAGAGCGCGACGGCGCTGCAGGTCGCCGAGGCGATCCGGATGGGGCCGTACCTGATGCCCCATTTCGATGCCAAGCAGATCAACCAGCACGAGCTTGACTCGCTCGCCCGCTACGTGGTCTGGACCCGCCACCCGGCCAACGCCGGCGGCTGGGGGATTGACAACATCGGGCCGATCCCGGAGGGCATGGTCGCCTGGTTCATCGGCCCTGGCCGCACTCGTGCTCGTGGCACGGCTGATCGGCGAGCGATGAGCACCGAATGACGAGGAAGACGAAATGACCAACCCCCCCGGCTCCAACGGCACGCCCTCCGGTTCGCGGGTGACCCAGGCCGTCAGCGCACTGATCGCCATCGTCACGGCGTTCCGCAGCCTGCGCGGCAAGACGCCAAGCGCTCAGCCGTCAGTCCCGCCGCAGGCCGAACGCGATGCCGTGGCGAGCGATGACCCGTCGCAGCGGACGGTGCCCGGCAACCGCCAGGCGGAGAATCTCGTCGCGGCGTTGCTCGTGCTGGGCGCCGGCTGCGCCTTCGCGTTCATCGCCATCTACATCGTCGTGCAGACCAATACGCAACTGCTGGGGCTGGCCATGGGGTTGGCGCTGGCGTTTCTGGCCGCAGCGGCTATCCTCGCCGGCAAGCTGGTCGTACCGCAGGAGACCAGTGTCGAGCCGCGCGACCAGCTGCTCGACGAGCCGGCGGCCACCGAGGTCCTGGAGATCGTCCAGGCGGGAGGCGAGGGCGTCTCGCGCCGGGTCCTGCTCACCGGCGCCGGCGGCCTGGCCGGAGCGGCCGTGCTCGGCGCGGCGGCCGCACCGCTGGCCTCACTCGGACCGCCCGCCGGATCGGTTCGCGATTCACCCTGGCGGCGCGGGATCCGATTTGTCGATGACCAGGGCAGCGTCTATGCCGCGTCCGACATCCAGATCGGATCCTTCTACACCGCGCTGCCCGAGGGCGAGAGCCCCGACAGCCTGGGCGCCGGGCTGCTGGTCATCCGTCTGCCGCAGTCGATGATCAACCTGCCCGCAGCCCGGCGCGACTGGGCGCCGCAGGGAATCATGGCCTTCTCGAAGATCTGTCCGCACGCAGCCTGTGCGATCAACCTGTACCGCTATCCAATCGATGAGTCGACCACCAACGACGCGCCGGCCTTCACCTGCCCGTGTCACTACTCGACGTTCACGCCCGGTGACGGCGGGACGCTGATCTTCGGTCCGGCCGGGCGTTCGCTGCCTCAGCTGCCGGTGATGATCGACTCCGACGCCAACCTCCGCGCCGCGGGAGTGTTTGACCAGGACATCGGTCCGTCCTGGTGGGGTGTGCGACGGACATGAGCCTGATTGGACGCGCCGTGCAACGCCGGTTTGCGCGCGGCCTGCGCTACACCGAACAGCGTCTGGGGGGTGCACCTGCCTACAAATACCTGCTGCGGTACGTCTTCCCCGACCACTGGTCGTTCCTGCTGGGGGAGATCGCCCTGTATGCGTTCCTGGTGCTGGTCGCCACCGGAATCTTCCTGACCTTGTTCTACATCCCGTCGTCACACGAGGTGACCTATCAGGGCTCCTACCCGCTGCTGCAGGGCCAGCAGATGTCAGAGGCCTACCGGTCGGTGCTGGACATCACCTTCAACGTGCCGGCCGGGCTGCTGATCCGTCAGGTCCACCACTGGGCCGCCGATGTTTTCGTCGCCTCGATCGTGCTGCATCTGGTGCGGATCTTCTTCACCGGCGCCTACCGCAAGCCGCGCGACATCAACTACTACATCGGACTGACCATGCTGCTGCTGGCGATCCTGGAGGGCTTCGCCGGCTACTCCCTCGTCGATGACCTGCTGTCGGGCATGGGGTTGGCGATCGGCTACGGCGTAGCGCTCTCGATTCCGTTCATCGGCGGTCAGCTCGCCTCCTCGGTCTGGGGCGGCCAGTTCCCCGGCACCGCCAGCTTCTTCTCCCGGCTGGAGATCGTGCACGTGCTGCTGATCCCCGCCGCGCTGGCCACGCTGATCGCCGTCCACCTGGCGGTGATCATGCGACAGCACCACTCCCAGTTCCCCGGCCCGGGGCGCAAGGAGCGAAACGTCGTCGGCACGCCGACCTGGCCGGCCTACGCCCTGCGATCGATCGGCCTGCTGCTGGCGGTCGCAGCGGTTCTCTTCCTGATCGGCGGGCTGGTCCAGATCAACCCGATCTGGCAGTGGGGCCCCTATCACCCCTACCTGTCCGAGAACGGGGCGCAGCCCGACTGGTACATCGGGTGGCTGATCGGCGCGCTTCGGCTGATGCCCAACTTCGAGCCGGTGATCGCCGGTCATACCGTGCTCCCCAACCCGTTCTGGGGCGGGGCGCTGTTCCCCCTGGTGGTGTTCGGAGTGCTCTACGCCTGGCCGGCGCTCGAGCGCCGGTTCACCGGCGATCGCCGCCGCCATGATCTGCTCGACCGCCCCCGCGACCGGCCGACCCGGACCGCGATCGGCGCGGCGTTCTTCAGCTGGGTGGTGATCATCTTCGCCGTCGGGTCCACCGACCGGCTGTTCTTCCGCCTGCACATCCCCTACACGGCGATGATCCACTTCTGGCGCGCCGGCGTCTGGGTGCTGCCGATCATCGTCTTCTTCGTCACCCGTAGCGGCGCGCGCGCGCTCAAGCGCTCGGAAAGCCATCCGCTGCGTGGCTGGCAGGGGACGATCGTCACTCGAGGAGCCGACGGCGAGGCCAAGGTCCTCCAGACGGCGGAGAATGCCACCCCATCCCGCGAGCCACCGGTTGGCACGGTCCCCGGCCATGACTACCCTGCGCAGGCACCCGAAGAATGAACGGTTTTCGTGAGGCCGCCTAGTGGCGCCGGATGCGGACGACGGCGCCGGCGACGAGGGGCGGCTTCGCGCCAGCGCGTCGGACATCTACGAGCGGGTCAAGCGCGAGGCGGCCGAGGAACTCGAGCGGCCGGTCGCGTCGCTGGCGTTCTCGGGGCTGTTCGCGGGCGCCACCGTGGGGTTCGGAACGCTGGCCTCGGCCGGCGCAGCGGCAGCACTTACTGGCCATCAGAGCGCACGACTGATTGGGGCGATCTTCTTTCCGATCGGCTTCATCGTCGTGGTCATCGGCCGGGCCCAGCTGTTCACCGAGAACACCCTGTATCCGGTGACCCTCGTGCTGGACGATCGCCGCCATCTCTGGACGACGCTGCGCCTCTGGCTCGTCGTCCTGGGTTCAAACCTCATCGGCGTCGCGCTGTTCGCGCTGTTGGTGACCAAGACCGGAGCGCTCGCGCCCAGCGTCGTGGCCACGATTGCCGAGGACGGACGGCGTGCGGCGCTCGGCAGCTGGGCCTCGTTCTTCTGGAGCGCCGTGTTCGGCGGCTGGGCGATCGCGCTCGTGGCCTGGCTGATCCAGTCAAGCGGGGTGGTGATCGGCCAGATCGTTCTCATCTGGGCCTTGGTGTTCGTGGTCGGGCTGGCCGGCCTCAACCACTCGGTCTCGACCACCACGGAGGTGTTGTCCGCGGTGTTCAGTAGCCAGGTCGGTCAGGTTCACGCCCTCGCGTGGTTTGCCGCCGTCGTCCTGGGAAACATCGTCGGAGGCGTCTTGATCACCGCCGTGTTGAACTTCGGGCAGGTGCGAGCCGGGGAGGACTAGGCCGGGGGCGGGCTTCCCCCGATCAGCAACGAGGCGAGCTCAGGAAGATCGCGACCGGTCGCCTCCGGGGCGCGCAGGTACGGCGGATATGGCTGACCGTCGCGCGAGATCCAGCCGGCGCGCAGCCCGGCCCGCAGCGCCCCGTCGATATCCCATGGGTGCACCGCGACCAGTGCCAGCTCCCGGCGGTCCACCCCACAACGGCGCGCGGCGTAGGCGTAGGCCTCCGGCGCGGGCTTCCAGCGCCCCGCCTCGCTGACCGACAGGCACTCTCCGACGAGGTCGCGCAAGGCCGCCCGCTCAAGCAGAGCCTCCGCGACCTGACTGGACCCGTTGCTCAAGGTGATGATCGGGACGCCGGCATCTCGGATCCGGCGCAGTCCGCGCGCGACATCGGGGTGCAGATCAAGCTGCGCCATCGCCGCCACGATGTGCTCGGCCGCGGCCTGCGGACTACCCGATACGCCGGTTGCTCCTGAGAGCATCGCAGCCAGGGTCGGAATGGCGATCTCGGCGAAGCCGGCATACCCGCCGGCTGCGGTGAGCGCAAAGCCGTCGCGCAGGGTCGCCGCGAACCCACGCGCGCAGGATGCCCGGCTCCGCGCCGACCTCCTCAAACAACGGGGCCAGGCCATCGAGGTCAGACAACGTCTCGTTGACATCGAAGACCACCACCGCCGGGGGGTCGGATATGTGCTCTGCCTGCGGCATGTCCCGGTCCTACCCGCCCGCGAGCGCCGGCCAACCCGCCTTCGTCCCCCATTCGCCCGCCTCAATTGATTGCGGTATGCAATGATCGTCATATGCAAGCAATCCGCCGATCGTCAACCGCCGAACCCGAGGAGCGCCAGCCGGCCCGGGACGCACTGGTCGACGCGGTGTTGGGCGCCAGCCGGGCCCTGGTTGCGGTCGCGGCTCGTTCGCTGGCCAACGTCGCCGAGGATGTGACGCTGGCGCAGTATCGGTTTCTCGTCGAATTGGCCTCGCGCGGACCCCAGAAGCTGGCGGACCTGGCCACCGCGCTGGCGGTGGAACGGTCCACCGCGACGAGGATGTGCGATCGCCTCGTCCGCAAGCATCTCGTCACCCGCCGCCGCGGCCACGATGACCGTCGCGTCGTCAATGTCTCACTCTCCCCCGCCGGCGCCGCGCTGGTCGCGGAGGTGAGCCGGCGACGACGAGCGGAGATCACGACGATCGTGGCGCGGATGCCGTCCGCTCACCGTGAACCCGTCATGACGGCGTTGCGCGCCTTTGCCGACGCCGCGGGCGAGGTGCCGGAGCAGGACTGGTCGCTCGGATGGCATTTCGATCGATGACCACCGACGCGCTCACCGAGGAGGCTGGGCCGGTGCGTTCATCGGCGCTGGGGACCGTGTCGGCGTGGCTGGGGGGCAATCGGCTCGGGCTCGTGGTGATGGCCCTCGTGGTCGGAGCCGGAGCCGGTGTCGGCGCCGCGGTGTTTCGCTGGCTGGTGTTCGGCTCCACCTGGCTGGTCACCGGCCATGATGAGTTCGGCCAGCAGGGTCATGCGCCGAGCGGGCACCTGCCCGGGCTGGGGATCTGGTTCGTGCTGGTCGTCCCAGCCCTCGGCGGCCTGATCTACGGCCCGATGATCTATCGCTTCGCGCGCGAGGCCAGGGGACACGGTGTTCCCGAGGTGATGCTCGCCGTGGCCGAGAACGGTGGACGGATCCGTCCACCGGTGACGATCGTCAAGGCCCTGGCCTCGGCGATCACCATCGGCGTGGGCGGCTCGGTCGGTCGTGAGGGCCCGATCGTGCAGATCGGCTCCGCGCTGGCCTCGACCCTCGGCCAGCATGTGCGCATGTCCGAGAGCCGGCTGCGGATCATCGTCGCCTGCGGAGCCGCCGGCGGGATCGCCGCCACCTTCAACGCTCCGCTGACCGGGTTGTTCTTCGGCTTTGAGATCGTCCTGCGGGAATTCTCCCTCGACGCGCTGGTGGCGACCGGCCTCGCAGCGGTCACCGGAGACATCATCAGCCGGGCCATGTTCGGCTCAGCACCGTTCTTCGCCCTGATACCGCACGGCCTGTCCATGAGCAATGACGTCACCTACCTGCTGGTCGTCGTGCTCGCCGTCGCCGCCGGGCTGCTCGGCGTCGGCTTCAAGACGTTTCTCTACTGGCTGGAGGATTTCGTCGACGAGCTGTGGGAGGGGCGGCCCGAGTGGGCGCGCCCGGCGGTCGGTGGCCTCGCGCTCGGGGTCCTGCTGCTCGCAGTGCCGCAGATGTACGGCGTCGGCTATCCGGTGGTGAACTCCGTGATCGGTGGTCACGTCGTCATCGGCCTGATCGTCCTGTTTTTGGTGAGCAAAGTGCTGGCCACCAGCCTCACCCTGTCCATCGGGGGCTCCGGGGGCGTGTTCGCGCCCTCGCTGTTCATCGGCGCGATGGCGGGCATGGCCTTCGGCACGCTCGTCAATCACCTCTTGGGAACTGCGGTCGGTCCGCCGGCGTTGTACGCCGTCGTGGCCATGGGCGGAGTGTTCGCGGCCGCCGCACAAGCGCCGCTCACCGCCATCGCCAGTGTGGTCGAGATGACCGCCAACTTCGCCATCACCCTTCCGATCATGCTCACCTGCGGAATCGCCGCCGCCGTGTCGAAGTACCTCTCCTACGGCAGCGTGTACACGACCAAGCTGCTGCGCCGCGGCATCGACATCGAGCGCCCCACGACCACCAACGTGTTACACACCCTGACCGTCGTCGACGCTATGCAACCCGTCCCGTGGTTCGGCGCCGCCGCCCGATTGCGCGGCGCCACCGATAGGGGGTCCGACCGCGCCGGCGTAGCCGTCGACCAATGGGAGCGCCTCGCCGGAACGGCGCCCACCACCCGCCAGCCCCAGGAGCTGTTCGGCGATGAGACCCTTGAACAGGCTCTCCGTCAGCTCACCCTCTACGGGCCGGCCGGCCTACCGGTCCTCTCTGATGACCGCAAGCACCTCCAGGGCTGGATCACCCGACACAACATCCTCGACGCGCTGACCCGAACCGTGCGGTCCTCTGAGCACTCAATCGAGCGGGGTGCCGTGGCCGCGGACTTCGGTGCCGATGATCCCTCGCTCGCTGCGCACCGGTCCAGCACCCCACTGGCCGGTTATGAGATCGTCGAGCTCAGCATCGCCCCGAACTCGGCCGCGGTCGGGCGACGGGTCGACGAGATCGCCTGGCCCCCGGATTGCCTCGTCATCGCCGTGAGCGACGGACACGGGCTTGCCACGCAGGCGGCCAACCGGATTCTGCGCGCCGGGGAGCGGGTGACCCTGCTGGCGCCCAGCACCCCGTCCGCGACTGACACGCGAGAGCCGATCCTCGGTGCGAAGGAGTGATCGCGTGCGTGTGAGTTCAGGCCGCGCCGGCTTGGCCTCGGTATGTCAGCTACTGCGCGAAGATCCGCAACTCGCCGAGGCGATCCCACTCGCGCGACGCGGTCAAGCTACCCAAGAGTGCATCGCGCTGACCGCGCGCATGGACCGCGGACGCTGGCACAGTGACCGAATCGATATCGGCCACGCCGGCATTGGCCTGCTGGTGCTCGAAGGGCTGATCACCCGCAGCGTCGGGTTAGACGGCCGATTTGGCGCTGAGCTTCTCGGCGCGGGAGATCTGCTGCGACCCTGGCAGGGCGAGGATGCCGTCACGTTGACACCGGAAACGGCGTGGCGGATCCTCAAGCCGACACACATCGCTCTGCTCGACGAGCGCGCAGCAGAACGGATAGCCCAGTACCCGGAGCTGATTGGGAGTCTTGTCGGTCGAGCCCTTGAACGATCGCGCAACCTGGCAGTGAACATGGCAATCCTCCACCAGCCGCGGACCGACATTCGCCTGCACATGCTGTTCTGGCACCTTGCCGGGCGATGGGGGCAAGTCCGATCTGACGGGGTCGCCGTCTCACTCCCCCTGACCCACACCGTCCTGGCCCGGCTCATCGCCGCGCGTCGCCCCAGCGTCACCACCGCCCTGGCTGAGCTCGTTCGCCAGAAGCTCGTGTGCGTCATCGACAACGGGTGGCTGCTGGCAGGCTCACCCCCCGGCGAACTCGCAGAACTTGACTCGGGACCGCAAAAGGCTACGTCCAGGGAGCATCCCGGCTAAGCGGCGAGGAAACCGAACAAACGTAGCGACTGTCCCGCAGCGCAGATCGGTCAGCGTGGTGACCGAAACGAGTGTGTCGCTCATGCGCTCAAGCCTGCCCGTCGAAAGGGACTGAACAATGACCTCTTTACTTCTCGCCCTCAGCCGCCTGTCCGGCGAACGTGGCCAGACTATGGCGGAGTACGGCATTCTGATCGCCGTGATCGCGGTCGTCGTAGTCCTGGCCGCGACCGCGCTCGGGGGCAGCATCTCCAGTCTCTTTCACAGCACCGCCGGCCACCTCTAACCCGTTGACGGTCAGCCCGTTGGTTGATCGCGCGATGTGAGTCCATAACGGTCTAGCCTGGCGATTGCGGACGCCCTTCACGAGCCACGACCGCCGCTTTGCCGTGCGGCTCTGGGTCAATCAGCTTGTTGGTCAGCGGGGTGGCGCTCAGACCGTGTATGACGATTGAAGTGATTACACAGGCGATGGTCGTCCACACCACGATGTGCTGCTCGGCGACGGGCAGCGCCCGGGAATTGACGACGGTGGCGTAGAAGATCGCCGCGACGCCGCGGACTCCGAAAAACCCGAGGAAGATCCGGGATCGCATGCTCATCAGCCGCGGATTTGTCGTCGCGAGCACCAGCGCAGGACGGATCACCAGCAGCAGCACCGGGGCCAGCAGCCAGCCGCCGATCCCCGGAGCGCGCAGGCCGCTGATCGTGAGCATCGAGCCGAGCATCAGCAGCACAAGCAGCTCGAGGATCTTGCCCGCGGCATCGGTCCCCCGATGCATGGCGTGGTGGACCTCGTGCTCGTACTCATAGCGGCGGAAGGTGAAACCCGCGGCAAATACGGCGAGCAGGCCATACGCGCCGAGCGACTGCGTCAGGCCATAGAGCACCAGCGCGAACCCGATCGCAGCAAACCCGTCAAGATCGCCAGAGACGAGCCCCGGCTGCGGGCTCGAGTGGACGTGAACGCGGCGGCCACGCCGGCTACCGCCCCGAGCAGGAGCGCGAACCCGGCACCGTACAGGAGATCCGCAAGCGCCCACTGTCCCAACCAGCCGCTGCCGCCCCGCTCAGCGACAAACAGGGCGAACACCACAAACGGCGAAGCGAGACCGTCGTTGAAGCCCGCTTCGGTATGCAACGACAATCGCGGCTCGCCGTACACCTCACCACCCGGCGGCGACAGGCCAACGTCACCGGCCAGCACAGGGTCGGTGGGCGCCAGGACGGCGCCGAGCAGCAGCGCGGCGGCGAACGGGAGGCCCATCACCAACACCCCGAACGCCGCGATGGCCAGGATGCTCAGCGGCATCACAACCACCAGGAGCGTCGCGATCGAAACTCACGACCGCCTCCCGACGCTCCGTTCGATCGTCAAACCCGCGGAGAACACGGCCACCACCAACGCGAGCTCCGTCAAGCGCTGCACAGCGCGTGGTCGCCTTCCGGGCTTAACGGGCGCACACCCAGCGCCGACAGCCCCACCGCGCCCAGCGCGCCACACGCCACAAGATAACGGACGCAGAAAACGCCCGCTCGCCCTGATGCGACATTGCCACCGCACCAACCAGCACCACCGCTCCCACACCGATCAACCCCAGCTCATAGGTGCCGCCGAGGCTCCACCCCAAGGAAAGCGCCGGCGCCAATGATCTCAGCACGCCGACTCCTGCCGGCCAACTTCGGTCGGGGTCAACTCAGCGCAACCGACGCGAGGCAGTTCAGCCACGGCAGGCGAGGGGGGCACAGACCAGGCGAACACCAAAAGGCTCCCGAAAAGAGGGCGGCAGGAGAGTGCCGACCAGTCTTCCCGGCTCACCGGCATCCACTGTACTGGAGCGGATGGTCTGGACCTCTCGGTAGCTGTCGGCGCTGAGCGCGCGGAGCCGCCACCCGCACGCCCGGGCCTGCCCGGAACCGTCACAGACGAATGTGCGGCGTCTGTGGATGTGACTTACGAGCTCGCCTCAAGGCTCACGGGAAAGACTCCGAGGCCCTCGGCCCGCGCAGCAGCGTGAAGACGCCGGTCCCAGACCGCCACGATGAGATCTTCGCGAGGAAGGACGAGCGCCGACGCGAGATGCAGCGCGTCGAGACTTCGCAGCTCGTGGGCGAGCGCAAGCTCGGTCGCACGCTCGACAAGGTCCTGGTCGACCTCGATCACACTGAGCGCCGCCCATTCCCGCTGCACGGCCCGAACAGCTGACGGGCTTCCCGCCAGACCGACGGCGCGAGTCGTCTCAAGGTAGCCGACACGGCACATGAACCAGCCGTCAGCATGCCCCATCAGCTCCCGAAGTTGATCGCTTCCCGGCTCGGCCACGTAGCGCTTGACCAGCGCGCTGGCGTCGAGATACAGATTCAGCGCTCAGCGTCCCGCTCGCCGATCACCAAAGCGGACGCGCTGCCATCGGTCTTCACCAGGCGCGGGGCGCGCTTCGGCCGCGCGGACGCCGGAGGGGTCAGCCGGCCATCTGCGACGAGCGCTCGCACCCGATCATCGACGGCCGCGGCGCCGGCGGGAACGATGTCCGCTATCGCACGCCCTCGGACCGTGACACGCACCTGCTCACCGCGCTCGACAGCTCGCAGCGTCTCGCTCAGTGACCGCTTCAAGTCGCGAACGCCGATCTCGCGCATGTGGTCACAATAGCACCAATGTGGTCATCCCCCGTGACAACGCTCGTGACAACATCCGCCCCATCCAATCCGTCCAATCGGTCCGCGCACCCCCATGATTTGCACGATCTGGACGCTGCGCAGAGATCCACACGAGATGAACGTGGTTGAGGGCCTTGTGGACCGATTGGTCCGTGGAAGTTCGAGTCTTCTCGGGCGCACTGGGAAAGCCCCGCTCACGCAGGGCTTTTCGTTGGCTAGGCTGAGCTGGACGCAGCGGAGTCCTGCGCTTCTCCACCGAGGACGAGGACTGGGGCCAGCAGTCGATCGTCTTTAGCGCCAGCTCACCAGCCTCGGGGGATCCAGCCGGAGCACGCGCGGCTCCGGCCACAAGATCCGCACGACGACCGAGCCGCTGGGAGTCGACCTCAATTGCGACGGCAGGTCAGCCTCGTGCCCGGCAGCGAGCAGACCCCGCGAGCTCGCTTTGACCGCGTCGAGGTGAGCTCAGCTCCTCGTTGGGAGAGTGAATCGGCGGATCAGGGTGAGGAAGCGTGTCGCCTTGTAGTAGCTGAGGCGCACGACGACTTCGACATGCAGCGACACATGAGTGCGAAACAGCCTTCGGCCGAGCGGGTCGAGACCGACCAGGATCACCGAGGTCCTTCCGTGGCGCAGAGCGAAGCGATGCCTGCCGATCAACCGGTGTGCCGAGAAGATCTTCACGGCGCCGGCACATTGCCCGGGTCCGTGGGCGCAGGTGGCCCGAATCCCGGCTACGAAGGGTCTGTCCAGATACGCCGACCCGGGCGCGATCTGAACCACTGCTGGAAGTTCGGTCTTGAAGGTGAGGTCAGGGCCCGCCGCTTGTCTGCTCGCGCTATATGCGAGGAGCCTGAAGTGATATTTCGTGTTTGGCGCGAGGTCAGCGATCGCCGCCGACGCTGAGATCGGAGCGGCACCGGATGTGACATGGACGATCGGCGTCCTGTGGTCGTAGTGTGTCGACGCCCCGTAGGCGAATTGGTAAGCGGTCGTACAGTCGTTCACGCTGATGGTCGCGCGCAGCGTCGCCGAGAATTCCGTCACCCCGGTCACCTGGCTGTGCGTGATCGACGGCGGTGCGCCGTCGAGTGCGCAGCTCAGGGACGTGTGGAAGGTCTCGTCGGGCCCATTCGTGGTTCCCGCAAGGTTGGTGGCTGCGATCCTGAAGTGGTAGAGCGTATTGGCTGCCAGGCCGACGATCCTCGCCGCGACTGCCTTCGAGCCCGTCGCCGACCCCACGTTCCGGGCGATCGTTGCGCTGCCATACGCGACGGTTGTTCCGTATTGGAAGCTGTACTGAGTCAGGCATCCGCTTGCCATGACGGCGGCGTGAAGCGTGGCGGCGGATACGGTCACTCCGGTCGCCGCATCGGTGGTCACGGACGGCAGAGACCCTGGGGCGGCGCAACTCGCGGCTGTTTGGACCCCCGCTCGCGCGTGCCCCGTCGCCGCTACGCCGGCATGGGCACCGGCCGGCCCCTCGGATCCCAGCCTCGCGAACGTCAGGCAGTCGTTCGCATCGACGCTCCGGCTTAAGGTGAGCACGGCGGTATTCACGCCAAGCCGCGCCCCTCGCACGAACGACGGCGAGACGCAGGTGACCGGTGAAGCGGAAGCAGAGTCGAGCGCGGTTAGCATGACCGTTGCCGCTAGCGTCACACTCAGAAGTAACTTCATCCCGGCGACCTTTCGGTTCGTGGAGATCGAATTGGACGTGTGGACGTTGATCCGATTGGCCAAGGCGGAGTCGTGGCGGCAAGCATCAAAAAGCGGGCGAGCCGGCGAAGGCGACCACGTTCGCGCGGGTATTCGGCGGGCTGCGCGCATGAGGACAGTAGGCCCCGTGCGAGCGAGCCTCTCCGTAGCACGCTGTTTTCGCGCCGAACGAGTGCTCCTCGAGTCGGTATCTTGAGCGTATAAGTATAGTCCGTTTTTGGGTCAGATTGAGCTGGTTGGGCAGGTTCAATCAGGCGTGGCTCTAGCCGGGGGAAACGTCATCGTGGAGCACAACAAGAGCGGGGTTTCGCGTTCCGATTTGAGGGTCGGCTGGCGAGGGGCGCGACGTTGGATGCGCGCCGGGGTCGGCTCCCCGATCGAGCCCACCGCGCGCGCCGAGCTTGAGGAGTCGACGCAGACCAACGGCAGACCCGCCGTGGCTGCGCACCCGGACGTGCGCGAACCGCCGAGCAGCCCCGACCCTCTGAGCATGCTGTCGAACGAGCTTGAACAGCTGGACCGACCGATGCGTGTGGCTCTGCCGGACGAGACCGGATCCTCGGCTGACACCGCCTGGCCGCCTACTCCCCGCCGGCCGCGTCGCCGACGAGTACAGGTGACGTCGACCGTCGTACTGGCGCTGGTCTGTGCCGGAGCCGCCGTGGTGAGCATTCGCGCGTTCGTCGCGGCGTCACCGGAGGGTTTTCCGGGCGTGCTCCAGCCGGCACAGGCGATCTCCCTCAACTTCTCCGAGTTGGGATATCTATCGAGCCTGAGAGCGCATCCCGGAGACCGGGTGCGGGCAGGCGAGATCCTGGCTCGTCTGAACCCGGTCGGGGCGCACGCGCTGGCCTTGGAGGCGCAGGCTGCGACGGCCGCTGTCGCAGCCGATCAGCAGGACCTGGTCGTGGCCGAACAAGCCGTCATCGGCCCGCCGGCAGTGCGGCTGGCCGGCGTGCGCCGGGCCAAGGCCCAGTTGGCTGCCGATCAAGCTCGTGTCGCTCAGCCCCGGGCCATCCTCGATCAGGCCGCGATCAGATCACCCGTGAACGGTCTGGTGGTGAACGTCAGTGGCGCAATGGGCGAATTGGTGGGCCCGAATGGCGTGCAGATTGATGGCACCGACCAACCGCAACCGGTGACTCAGGCGCCGAGCCTGTCTCTGTTCTCTCCAGCGTCTCGGCAAACGGTTGTCGCCAACCGGAACACCACCAGTCCGCTGATTCAAGTGGCGGCGGGTCCTACTGAGATGCAGGCGCAGGTGCCCGAGTCCGCGGTCGGAGGCATGCGCTACGGCCGCGCCGCCACCGTCACCGTGCCCGCACTGCGCGCCAGCTTCCGCGCCCGGCTTCTGCGTGTTGTGCCCGATCCGGCGCAAACCAGTGGCGACGTCTCCTACGAGGTTGTGTTCGTCTTGCAGCACCCGTCTCCCCAGGCGTTGCCGGGGATGAGCGCCAACGTCACCCTCGGCCGGTGAGCGGGCCATCCGCTCCGAAGTCACCGGGACAGGGACCGGATGGCCGCGACGGCCAGGTCTGGTCGCGGCTGATTGCAGTGGGGGCAGAGGGGCCCGGGGGCCGGAATGTTCACCCAGTAGCCATCGACGTAGGGTCGGACGCCCGTGATCGCCCGGATCAGCTGGGTCGCGCTCACGGGGGATCCGGTCGGATTGGAGCTGATCCCGGCCAGGACCGTGACGCCTCGCCTGGCTCCTCTCGCCTGGACGGCAGCCTGCCTGACGAAGTTGACGTAGGCGTGCGTGGAACGCTCCAGGCTCTGGGCCTGGATGTCCACGACATCGGCAGCCGCGGCTGCCTGCGTGGCCAGGCGCAACTCCAGATACGTAGTCGACCGCCGCGTCACTCCGGGTTGGAGCACGCGGGTGAGATCCAGGGCCGGACTGGCTATGAACAGAAGATGGTGTTGGTGGGCGAGCTGGGCGGCCAGCGCCATGTAGTGCCCCGGTGCGCGCTGCTCGACTGCGGGCGTGGCCAACCACGCCTCGTTGTCGTAGAGCACCGCTTTCACCCACCGGGGCAGGCCGCCGGAGGCCATGCTGCTCTTCATGCTCGCGTAGCTTGCAAACTTCATCGTCGGGAGCAGGCGAGGCCCGCCCTGAGCCTGCTGGCCCACGCGGACAATCTCGAATATCCGCGTTCGGTCCAGCTGCGCGCGCACACCGGCATCAACACGAACCTGACGGAGTGCGCGTGCTGCGAACAGCCACGTCGAGGCGGCTCCATGTCCCGACGCCGCCGGGCCGCCGCCATCGGCGAGGCCATGGGCCGCTCTGGCACTCCCACACCCGGCCAAACAGGCGACCACCGCAGCGATCGCGATGGGATCGGCAAGGCGAGTGGACAGCGGCACGCTCACATGATTCACGATACCTGCCGCTGGCTCTCTTCCTGGACTCGCGCGGCTTAGGACATGGGATCCGTCACGTCCAACTTCCCTGGCTGGGGGCTTCTGACTCTGGACCTGAGCCTGGCCGCCATTCTTCTCATTCTGCCACTTCGGCGACCCTCGAAGGATGACCGCGGGGATGGCCTAGCTCACGTCGTGCTACCTGCCAATCGGCCGATCAGCCATCGGCGGACCGTCTTCTACTACGTCTGTCTGGCCGGTTCCTCGACGCTGCTGCTCGCAATGCCCGGACTAGGTCCGAGCTACCGGGCAGTGGTCTCTCATCTCGTCCTCCAAGCGTTCGGCCACGCGGCCGTCGTTCCCATCTATTCCGAGCACCTGGACGCCGCCCTCCGTGTCCTGGTGCTGATCGATCTCGTCTGCCTGATGTTGGCGGTGCCGGCTGGCCTGGACCGGCGGCTCGTGCTGGGGCTTCACGCGGCCGGCTACCTCGTCCTCAGCGTCGGGGTGGACGCTCTGCTGATGATCGTCTCGATCTCACTTCACCTCCCTTCCGGTTCCTTCGCCTTTCTCGCGACACTGGCCAATCTGGCCGCAGCGTCACTGGTGATGCTGCGCATCCTGGCCACCACCTTCTCGCTTCCGGGTCCCAGCCGCCTCATGCCGGGCGGACCGTCTCGGCGGGGGGCAGCCGTGGTTTTCGGGGGCGCCCTGATCGCCGTGATCGCCGTGCTTCTCACGGGGCTGGCTGCGCTGAGCCTGGTCGCGGCCACCCACCCGAACGTTGGCTTGGCTCTGTTTCTCGGTTACCCGCTGCTATTCAGCGCGTTTTTCGTCATCCTGTTGAGCCTCGGGGGACGGAGCCGGCGGCCAACCCTGACCGGGCCGCTCCCGCCCCTCGACGTCATCATGCCCGCCTACAACGAGGCTGAGGGCATCGCTGACAGTTTGTTTGCGATCGATCGGGGGGCGGCGTGCTACGGAGGACCGGTGCGGGTCGTGGTCGGCGACGACGGCTCAACCGATGAGACCACCGCGGTCGTGGCGTCGGCGATGCGTCAATTCACGGCCGCGTCCGGTCAAATCGTTCACATCCCCCATCAGGGCAAGGCGCACGCGCTCAACGCGGCCCTAGCCGCGGCGACCTCGGAGATCGTGATTCGGATCGACGCCGACGTGATGATCCATCCGCAGGCGCTGAAAGGAGTGCCCGGCTGGTTCCGCGATCCCACGGTGGGAACGGTCGGGGCGTTCATGATGCCGGACCCCCGCGGCCGCTCGTTCTTCCACCGGATGCGGGCGTTCGAATGTCTCTTCAGCTTCGGTTTCTGCCGCCAGGCGCTCGGCCGAGTCGATGCCGTGTCGTGCATTCCGGGCACCTTCGCTGCCTTTCGCCGGGAGCCAACCGTGCGGTTCGGCGGCTTCGTCACCGGAATGAACGGGGAAGACGCCGACCTCACGATGCAGCTCGGCCGTCTCGGCTACCGAGCCGTGGTCGACCCGGCGATCATCAGCTTTGAAGATGTGCCGAGCACTCTGTCGGGCTTCTGCGCGCAGCGAGTCCGCTGGAACCGGGCCGGGATCCAGGTGATGTCCCGCCATTCACCGCTGAGCGCTGGGGATCCGAGCCCGCAGACGTGGTTTTTGTTTGTGCGAACGGGAATGATCCGGGTCGCCTCCCTGCTCCGTCCGCTCGCCTATATCCATGCCGTGCAGGTGCTGATCTTCGTGCCGGCGCTGCGTCACGAGATTGCCTTCGTCGGCCTCCTCTACCTGCTAGGAGCCCTACCCTGCCTCATCCCGATCGTCGCCCTGAGCGTCCGCTACGGCCTATGGACCAAGCTCGGCTGGATGCTGTGCTGGTACCCGTTCAGTCTCCTTCGGCGGGTGATCGTGCTGGAGAGCCTCCTCACGCTTCCAACTCGCCCGGTCATCGGAACTGCCCGCTCCCCGGCGCGCCTGGGCGCGGCGTTGAAGCGAACTGACCCTGCCGCCAAAACGACCCAGGGGCTCTGAGCCGCGCAGCCGATCTCCGGCTCCCTCGCGTGCTGTCGAGCCGAGCGCCCTCCAGGCCGTCATCTACCGGCTTGAACGAACAATGACCACACCGCCGATCAGCTTGGGAATCGAGGGGGCTTTTGTTTGACCGTGACCGTCCCGCGGCCGAACTATCCGGGTCATATGCGAGCCCGATCTACATGGGGCGATTCGACCATCATCAGCACTCGGGAACGATCACATCAGGGCGCTGATTCATCGTGCCGGCCACGGCGCTCCGCCGCCGTCGGCGGTCCAAACCATCTGGTCAGAGCTTCGGTGAGCCCGACGCTCGTCCCCTCTCCGACCCAGGCGACGTATCCGTCAGGCCGGATCAGCACGGCCGCGGGCGCGGTGACCGCGCCGAGGACCGGGAGTTGCCACTCCCCCGCGTAGCTCGCATCGATCAGCGGGACCCGGTCAGCCCACGGGGTGATGTCAAGGCTGCCGGGCTCACCGAGGTTGAGCAGCACCGGCCGGGCGTCGTGCAGCAGGGTGAAGACGCGCAGCGGGCCGCCGGCGGTCACGAGGTCCAGATCAGGCATCCGGCGTCCGAGCAGCGGATGGCCCTCACCGAGGGCATAACGAATGTCCAGCCCGGAGATGACCCCGGCAATCCGCTTACGAGGCTCATCCATGCTCGCGAGCTCCGAGACCACATCGACCAGGGCCTTGCTGCGCTCGTCTTGGCGTTGGAGCGCGGTTTGGGCCATCGTGTGCCGAAGCGCGCGCGCGGCGACCGGGTGGCGCTCGTGCTGGTAGGTATCCAGGAGGCTCTCGGGGGACATCCCGTTGACCACCTGAGCCAGCTTCCATCCCAGGTTCACCGCATCCTGCACACCGAGGCTGAGCCCCTGTCCGCCCGCCGGATAGTGCACGTGCGCAGAGTCGCCGGCGAGGAGGACTCGTCCAGTTCGGTAGGCCGCGGCTTGACGTGTCATGTCAGTGAACCTGGAGATCCACGTGGGGCTGTGGATTCCGAAGTCAGTGCCGTACACGGTGATGAGCGCCGCGCTGAGATCGCGCATGGTGGGCTCCGTGATGGCTCCGAGGTGCGCTTCGGTCACCATCACCCGGATCGGCCCGGCATCCCCGTAGACCACCTCGCCGTCGCGGATCTCGTACTCCACCCTGCCCAGGCCGTGGATGCCGTGCTCGTCGCGGCGGACACCCAGTTCCGGGGTCTGGGCCATCTCGACCTCGGCGATCAGGTTGCTCCTGGTCGGATCCCAGCCCGGGAACTCGATGCCCGCCGTTTTTCGGACCAGGCTGCGTCCCCCGTCGCATCCGACGAGATACTGCACCCGCAGCGACTGGCCGTGGGACAACTCGACGTCGACGCCCATCTCATCCTGGCTGAAGCCGGTCAACTCACAGCCGTAATAGATCCGCACGGGCAGCTCGGCGATCCAGTCGGCCAAAATGCGCTCGATCTCGTTCTGCCAGATTCCGAGCGAATGCGGATGTCGGGTCGGGAAGTCGCTCATGTCCAGGACGGTCGTGCCGAACGTTGCGACCTGAGCGACCTGACCCTCCGCGAGGAAGCGATCGACGATCCCGCGCTGATCCAGCACCTCGATAGTGCGCGCGTGAAAGCCGCCGGCCCGTGAGCCGACCAGCGCGTGATCGGGACGCCGTTCGACGACCGCGACGTCAACCTTGGCCAACGCCAACTCTGCCGCCAGCATCATTCCCGTCGGGCCGCCTCCGGCGATCACCACCGCATGTCCGTTCATCGCCGCCCTCCGATCAAATCCGCCGAGAAGACCATGCCCATCTCGTGCCTCCAATTCCTAGGTTCTGGCTCGCGGCGGGCGATTATGCGGCATGAAACCGGTCCTCATGAAGGCCGCGAATCCGGTATAAATTGAAAGTGGAGAGAAGGGTGGGCGCCATCCTCCCACGGCCCTGTGAATACGCCGAACCGGAGCCGGCCACTCCTCCGGCGATCAGGCCCTCGGCGCGGGCGCCGGGTCCGACACACCGACGCCGCGGCCGCCGTCAGCCGCGGCGCGTTGGGGGGCGCCCGCGCCTGGGTATCGGCCCTGCCTGTCGGGGCATCCGGCCGGCGTCGTTGAGGGCCTGGCGGAGCAGCATCTCGATGTGGGCGTTGAGGCTCCGGAACTCGTCCGAGGACCACCGCGCCAGGGCATCATGGACCGTCGGGTCGATGCGCAGCAGCACCTGTTTGCGCTCACGGCTCACGTATAGAGCGTGCCGGCGTTGACGATCGGTGAGGCCGGCTGGTCCGCGCAGAGCACAACCAGCAGGTTGCTGACCATCGCCGCCTTGCGCTCCTCGTCGAGCTCGACGACCCCGTGCTCATCGAGCCGGGCGAGGGCCATTTCCACCATTCCCACGGAGCCCTCGACGATCCGAGCGCGCGCCGCGACAACGGCGGTCGCCTGTTGGCGGCGCAGCATCGCCTGGGCGATCTCCGGCGCATAGGCCAAATGACTGATGCGCACCTCGACGATCTCCAACCCCGCGATGGCCACCCGTTGGGCCACCTCGTGGGCGAGCTCGGCCGCGACCATGTCGACCGAGCCACGCAACGAGGTGCCATCGTCCGCGGGATCGTCATAGGGATGGGTGGTCGCGACGTGACGCAACGCCGACTCGGCCTGAACCCGAACGAAGTTGTCGTAATCGTCAACTGCGTAGACCGCGCGCGAAGTATCGGCGACCTGCCAGACGACGATCGCAGCGATTTCCACCGGGTTGCCGTCGGCGTCGTTCACCTTGAGATGGTTGGTCTCGAAGTTCCGGACTCGGATGCTGAGACTCCGCCGATCCGCGAGCGGCACGATCCACCACAGGCCGGTTCGGCGCACGGTTCCGACATAGCTCCCGAAGAACCGAACGACCTTCGTATGGCCCGGCTGCACGATCACCAGCGAGCTGGCGACCAGCGATCCGATCACAATCGGCGCGATGATCCACGTCGAGCCGGCGAGCAGGACGGCGGCGGCGATGCAGGCCGCAACGATGACCACGCCGGCCCAGCCACTGACCGCCCAAGCCGGACGCTCGTGGATATCGACGCGGGCCCCCGAGTGCCCGACCGGCGTTGCCTCGGGCTGGCGGTACGACTGGGCGGCTTGGCTCATGATCCCTCCACGTGAATTGATGGCCGCACAATAAGTGATATCTATTAGATATCACTTTTCTCGTGGCTGCGCAAGACTGATCCGGACCGGCCTGTCGGCCCGTATAGGAGGCATGATGCCCGCACGCCGCCTCAGACTCCCCCTCCTCGCCGTCGCCCTCAGCGCGTCTCTGGCCGCCTGCGGATCGAGCGCATCCAGCAGCTCCCGGTCGGCGACCAGCAGCGCCTCCTCGAGCACCTCCGCCCCGGCGGCCGCCTCAGCAGCTCCACACGCCACCAGCGTGGCGATCAGCGGCTACGCATTCCATCCCGTCACGATCACCGTGGCCAAGGACGCCAAGATCACCTTCACCAACCACGACCAGACCGCGCACACCGCGACGAGCACCCAGACCGGCGTGTTCGATACCGGCACGCTCAAGCCCGGGGCCAGCAAGACCGTGACCTTCACCAAACCCGGCACCTACACCTACTACTGCCAGTTCCACGCCTTCATGAAGGCGACCGTCACCGTCCAGTGAGCCATTCGCGGTCGTGTTCGCGCCCTGCCGGCCAGCCTCGCCGGGTCTCAACCCGCCAGCAGGGCGTCTGAGACCTCGCCGGTCACCACCGGAATCGCTCGGACGTCGTCCTCGGTGGTGCGATGGTTGACCAGGCACGCCCGCAGCCATGTGCGTCCGTCGGCCGTCGCCGGGGCCATCAGCACCCGGCCGTCTCGCGCGAGCGCCCGGGCCAGCGCCCGGTTGTGCCCCTCCTCGGCCTCGGGATCACCCCAGGCGCGGCGAAAGCAGACCACTGACAGGGACGGCTCAGCGAGCAACTCAAAGCGCTCGTCGCCCGAGAGCAGGTCCGCGAGCAGGCGGGCCTGGGCGAGGTTGCGCTCGATCGCGGCGCGCATCGCGTCGGCGCCGTGGACAACGAAGGCGAGCCACAGTTTGAGCGCGCTCAGCGGCCGCGAGTACTCAAGCGTGCGGTCGACCGCGTGCAGCTGCTCGCCATGCGGGATGTAGTCCTCTTGGTGGGAGAACGCGCGTTCCAGCGCCGCCACGTCGTGGACGAGCAGCACGCTGCAGGACTTGGGCACGTAGAGCCACTTGTGCGCGTCGACGGTGGCCGAGTCGGCTCGGGACAAACCGGCGAACCGTTCCCGCGCACCGCGAGCCCGTGCCGCCGGCAGGCCGTAGGCGCCGTCCACGTGCAGCCACACGTCGCGCGGACCGCAGACGTCGGCGAGAGCATCGATATCGTCGACGGCGCCGGTCAGCGTGGTCCCCGCGGTCGCCACCACGGCGATCGGGGCCACGCCGTTGCGGCGGTCGGCGTCGATCGCGTCCGCGCAGCCGGCGGCGTCCATCCGGCGGTCCCCATCGATCGCCAGGGCGCGGACGTTGTCGGCGCCGATCCCGAGTACCTCGGCGGCACGACGCACCGAGTGATGCGCCTCGGCCGAGCAGTACAGCGCCATCCGGCGCCCGTCCGTGCCCCGCTGGCGGACTCCGGGAATCGCGTGCTCACGTGCCGCCGTCAGAGCGGTCAGGTTCGCGATCGTGCCTCCGGCCGCGAGCAGGCCCGTGGCCCCAGGGTCAAAGCCGGTGAACTCGCCGACCCAGCGGATGGTCTGCGCCTCGAGTTGATCGGCGGCGCCCGCGCTGACGGCGACGTTGACGTCATGGGAGGCCATCAACGCATCGGCCAGGACACCGATCTCCAACCCCGAAGAGCCGATGTAGGCGAAGAAGCGCGGTCGGGACTGCGAGAGCGAGACGTCGAGCACGTCCGCCGCGTTTCCGAGCGCTTGGGCTGGATCCGAGGGCGCGCGGGGAAGTCCGCGACTCAACAGCTCATGGTGGCGCGCGGTCGGAAGCGGCTGGCCGGGACGGGCGTGATCAAAGCTCTGCCAGGCGTTGAGCACGAGCTGTGCCGCGTACTCGAGCACGCGCTCGCGGTCGGGCAGCGGTAGCGACGGCCCCGGCACCGGGTCAGTCGGGCCGGCGCGCCTCGTCGAGCAGGGACGCGAAGCCGGGGTCGTCGAACTCGGCCACCGCGCGCTCGTACTTCTCCATCCCCCACGCCCAGAAGTCGAAGTCGATGTCCGAGACGCCGTCCTGGATCGACGCCCACAGCGTCCACCCGTACTTCGACATCAGACCCCACAGTCGCGCCCGGGCGATCTTGTGGCGCAGCCGGCGACCGTAGTACGCGGTGACCAGCTGCTCGAGTTGGTCCAGCGAGAGGTTGGATTCGCTCCACACGTTGCCGAGCTCGAAGCAGGCGTCGTTGTTGCCGGAGTACTCGTAGTCGATCAGGCGAAAGCCGTCCGGGGTGAGGATGAAATTGCCGGCCAGCAGGTCGTTGTTGCAGGGCACGGTCCCCTCGTCGCGGACCGCGAACGCCTCCCGGATCGCGGCCACCTGAGGGACGAACTCCTCGTAGCGGTCGGGCAGCCGGAAGCCGCGGGCCTCGGACGATCTCCAGATAGCGGGGCTGGGTGGCGAACATGTCAAAGTCGTCACGGAAGCGCGGCGCGGAATGCAGCCAGCGGCAAGCGGTCGCGATCCGCTCGATATGACCGTCCTCGCGCAGGTTCTCGGCCGTCATCGCCTCGCCCTCGATGAACTCGAACACCATCGTGTTGCGCTTCGGGCAGGTAGGCGACGACCTGCGGGCCGACCCCGACCTCAGCCGCGCGCTGGGCGTTCTCGTACTCGTTGTCGCGGTCGATCGCCAGCAAGCCCGGTGTCGTTGGCGTACCGGCGGACGACGTAGGAGCCGGTGGCCGTCCGCACCCGATGGTTGAGGTTGGTCAGGCCGCCGGGGAGCTCGCTCACCTCCTCGTGGCCGGCCAGGCACGGGACCGTTGCCAGTACATCCTGCAGTGAGGCCATCTCCCCCATCGGTATCGGGCAAGATACCGTCGGTCACCCGAGCGGAGCGTGAGGATGCAGCGCAGGGTCGTGATCATCGGCGGCGGGATCGCCGGCTGCAGCGTTGCCTACCACCTCGCCCGGGCCGGCTGGGATGACGTTCTGCTGCTCGACAAGCGCGAGCTGACCAGTGGCTCCACCCACCATGCCGCCGGTCTCGTGACCCAGTTCAACCCGTCGGCGACGATGATGCGCTTTCGCCGCTACAGCGTCGCTCTGTACCGCGAGCTCGGGGTCTTCTCCGAGGTCGGCAGCGTCCGCATCGCCTCCAGCCGCGAGAGCCTGCTCGAGCTGCGCCGGGCGGTCAGCCGCGCGCGGGCCAACGGGCTGGCCGCCGAGCTCATCTCCGCCGACGAGGTCGTGGCCCGTCTGCCCGGGCGCGACCCGGCGAGGGCATCGAGGGCGGGGTGTGGATGCCCGGCGACGGCTGGGTCGATCCGCACATCACCACCTACGCCGTCGCCGACGCCGCCCGGGCGCTCGGGGTCAGGATCGCCACCAACACCCGGGTGACCGCGATCGAGCTCGACGCGCACCGGGCGGTCCGTGCCGTGGTCTGCGACGGCGAGCGGATCGAGACCGAGCACGTCGTCAACGCGGCGGGGATCTGGGCGCCCCAGGTGGCCGCGATGGTCGGTGCGTTCTCCCCCTCGGTGCCCGTCGACCATCAGCACGTGGCGATGGCGCAGGTGCCCGGCCACGCGTTCCCGCGGGACATGCCGTGCTTTCGCGATCCTGACCACCTCGTCTACGGCAAGGCCGGAGGCCGGCGGCCTGCTGATCGGCGGCTATGAGCCCGATCCGCCGGCGCGCTGGGTCGAGGGGGTGCCGTGGGAGCACGGCGCCAGTCCCGTCGAGTCCGACATGGACCGCTTCGCGCCGCTGCTGGAGGGGGCGATCCGGCGCTTCCCGGCGCTCGAGGAGTCCGGCGTCATCCGCCTGCTCTGCCATCCCGACGCGATGACCCCGGACGGCAACCCGCTGCTCGGGCCGATGCCGGGCGTGCCGGGCTTCTGGATGGCGGCCGGACTGTCGCTCAACGGGTTCGGCGGCGCCGGAGGACTCGGCAAGAGCCTGGCCGAGTGGATGTCCGCCGGCGAGACCGAGTACGACCTCACGCGCCTACCGGCCGTGGCGGTTCGGGCGCACCTACCGCGACCCCGTGCTCACCTCCGAGGCCGCGCGCGAGGCCTACCGCTACTACTACCGCCAGCGCTATCCGCTCGACACCAGCACCGCCGGGCGCGGACGGCGCCTGAGCCCGCTGCACGGTCGCCTCGAGGAGCTCGGAGCGGTGTTCGGCACCAAGAACGGCTGGGAGCGCGCGGACTACTTTCAGCCCGGGCAGCGGTGGCGGCGCGCGGGCGAGGACCAGCGCGCCTTCGGCTGGGCACCGCCTCCCTACCTGCCCCAGCTCGCCGCCGAGCACACCGCCTTCCGCGAGCGGGCCGGCATCATCGACCTCACCTCGTTCGGCAAGATCGCCGTCTCGGGCCCCGGCGCGCTGCCCCTGCTGCAGCGCGTCTGTGACAACGACGTCGACCGCCCGGCCGGGCGGGTCGTCTACACCCAGTTCCTCGATCGCTCGCGGCGGGATCGTCGCCGACCTGACCGTCACCCGGCTGGCGCAGCGATGAGTTCCGCCTCGTCACCGGCGCCGGCGCGGTCGACTCGGACCTCGGCTGGCTGCGCCTGCACCACGAGGCTGGCGACGGCCCGGTCCAGATCCGCGACGTCTCCGACGAGTACGCGGTGATCGGCATCTGGGGCCCGCGGGCCCGTGACGTGCTCGCGGCGGTCACCCGCGATGACGTCTCCGGCGACGGCGATCGGATTCGGAACCGCGCGCGAGATCGAGATCGGCGGCGCGGCCGTCCTGGCGCAGCGGATCACCTTCGTCGGCGAACTCGGCTTCGAGCTCTACGTCGCACCCGAGTGGGCCGTGCAGGTGTGGGACCGGCTGATGGCGGCCGGCGCCCCGCACGGGATCGCGCCCGGCGGCTATCGCGTGCTCGAGTCGTTGCGGATCGAGAAGGGCTACCGCTACTTCGGGACCGACCTGACCGCCGCCGACACCCCCGACGAGGGCGGCGTCGGCTTCTGCGCTCCCCGCGGCCGGACGGGCTTCATCGGCGCCGACGCCGTCGCCCGCGGCCCGCGAACGCGGGCCGCGCCATCGCGTGCGCACGCTGCTCGTCGGCACCGAGCCCTACCACTGCCTGTACGGCGGGGAATCCGTCCGCGACGGTGACGTCGTGATCGGTCAGGTGCGCAGCGCGGCGCCCGCCTTCACGCTCGGCCGCATGGCCGCACTCGCCGCCCTCCCGCCCAGCCTCACGTCCGGGCGACCGGGTCACGGTCGAGGTGCTCGGCGAACCGGTGGCGGCCGAGGTCGCTCGCCGACGTGCTCTATGACCCCGAGGACGTCCGCATCCGCGAGTCGCCTCGCGCGCGATCGAGCACCCGGTCGGAATCCGGGTCATAGAGCGGCTCGCGCGCGACCTCCGCGCCGACCCACCGGCCGAACACCGCCACCTCGACCCGGGCCCCGACCTGCCACCTCGGCCGGGAGATGGGCGTAGGCGATGCTGGCGCCGACCCGATGGCCCTGGCCGCCGGAGGTCACCCGGCCACGCGGCGAGCCGTCGACCCGCACCGGCTCGTTGCCGAGGCAGACCGCCCGCAGATCGTCGAGGACCAGGCACCGCAACCGGTAGGCCGGACCGCCCGCCTCGCGCTGGGCCAGCAGCGCCTCGCGCCCGATGAAGCCGCCCGGCTTGTCGATCCGCACCGCGAAGCTCAGCCCGACCTCGTCGGGGGTGGTCACCGGGGTGATGTCGGCACCCCACACGCGATAGCCCTTCTCCAGGCGCAGGCTGTCGATCGCCCGGTAGCCGCCGGCGCGCAGCCCGTGCTCGCGCCCGGCCGCCCACACCGTGTCCCACAGGGTCCGGCCGAACTCGGGTGAGCAGTACAGCTCCCAGCCGAGTTCGCCGACGAAGGTGATCCGCTGCGCGAACACCGGCACCGCCCCGATCGTGATCGGCCGCGCGCGCAGGAACGGGAACGCCTCGTTGGAGAGGTCGTCGTCGGTGAGCGGCGCGAGGATCTCGCGGGCGGCCGGACCCCACAGGCAGAAGCAGGCGTGCGCGGCGGTCACGTCCTGCGCGCTGACCGAGCCGTCGCTCGGGCAGATGGCTGCGGATCCAGGCCAGATCCCGGGTGCCGAAGGCGGTGCCGGTGACCAGCCGGAAGCGGTCCTGGGCCAGGCGGGTGACGGTCAGGTCGGCCTCGATCCCGCCCCGGGGATTGAGCAGCTGGGTGTAGACGGCCGTCCCGGCGGGACGGTCGATCTCGTTGGCGCACAAGCGGCCGAGGAGCGCCGCCGCGCCCGGGCCGTGCACCTCGAGCTTGGCGAACGAGCTCTGATCAAACAGCGCGGCGGTGTCCCGGGCGGCCAGGCTCTCGGCCGCGATCGCCGGGGACCAGAAGCGGCCCGCCCAGCCCTCCGGGCGCACGGACTCGTCGCCCGCCGGACGCGTTGACCTCGAACCAGTTGGCCCGTTCCCAGCCGCTCTTCTCCCCGAATGACGCCTGCAGCTCGCGCAGGCGGCCGTAGGCGGGAGAGACGCGCAACGGCCGGCCCGCCTCGCGCTCCTCGTGCGGATAGACGATGTCGTAGTAGCGCGAGTAGGCGTCGAGCGCCTTGACCCGCGCGTAGGGGCGGCTGCGCAGGTGGCGACCGAAGCGGCGCACGTCCATCGTGGCGATGTCCCATTCGGGCTGGCCGTCCACGATCCACTCGGCCATCACCTTGCCCACCCCGCCGGCGCCGGCCAGCCCGTGCACGCAGAAGCCGGCCGCGACCCAGAACCCGCCGACGTCGGTCTCCCCGAGGATGAACTCGCCGTCGGGCGTGAACGCCTCGGGCCCGTTGACGACCTTGGCCAGCACCGCGTCGCGGAGCGCGGGGACGCGCTTCTGAGCCCCCGCCCAGGACTCGGCGAAGCGCTCCGGGTCGGCCTCGAACAGGGTGCGGGGCTCGGCCAGCGGCAGGGCCACGTCCCAGGTGACCGGATCGCGGACGTAGCCGCCGACGAGCAGCCCCCCGGCCTCGGGCCGGAAGTAGACGATGTGGTCGGGATCGCGGACCGTCGGCACCTCCCCCACCGGCGGGTCCAGCGGCTCGGTGACCACGTACTGATGGCGCATCGGGACGATCGGCACCGAGGTGCCGGCCATGCGCGCGAGCACGCCGGCGGCCGCCCCGGCGGCGTTGACCACGGTCTCGGTGGCGATCGTGCCGCGATCGGTCTGGACCCCGGTGACCCGGCCCGCCGTCGACCGCGAAGCCGGTGACCCGGGTGTGGGGATGGAACACGACTCCGTTGGCCCGGGCTCCGGCCGCCAGCGCCTCGGTGAGCAGGGCCGGATCCAGGTAGCCGTCGGCGGGCAGCCAGGCGGCGGCGAGCACGTCCTCGACGTTGAGCAGCGGCAGGCGCTGCTGGGCCTGCGCGGGCGTGATCACCTCCATCTCCAGGCCGAAGGTCGTGGCCGAGCCGGCCAGGCGGTCGAGCTCCTGGACGCGCTCGGGCGTGCAGGCGACGCGCAGGCTCCCGACGCCGCGCCAGCCGGGATCGCGGCCGGTCTGCGCACGCAGTTCGGCGTACAGCTCGCTGGAGTACATGATCATCCGCGTCTGCCCGATCGTCGAGCGCAGCTGGCCGACGAAGCCGGCCGAATGCCAGGTCGTCCCCTCGGTGAGATCGTGCTGGTCGAGCACGACGATGTCGCGCCAGCCCATGCCGGGCGAGGTGGTAGGCGATGCTCGCGCCACCCACACCGGCCCCGACGATCACGCACCGCGCGGAGCCCGGCAGCTCGCTGCGCTCAGCCATCACCGCCTCACGCATCGCACGCGGGCCTCGGGCTACGGGATCGGCGCGTGAACGCGCGGGCCGGCGGCGATCGCCGACTCGGCGGCGGCGACGAAGGTGGCCCGGTCGCCGCGCGAGGTGCGCAGGCGCGCCTGGATCGTGTAGCGGACCCCGTGCACGAGGAAGTCGATCTGCGGCGGCGAGCACGACGCGCCGCAGGACAGCGGCAGAAAGCCGGCCCGGCTCGCTCCGCGGACGGTCACCGGCCGGCCGAACGTGGTCGACGCCCGCTGGGCGGTGAACGACGCCACGAAGCAGGCGTCCGCCCCACCGCAGCCACGGACCGCACCCAGCTCGAGGTCATAGCTGCGACCGGAGGGGCCCCCGCTCGCGAACAGGTGGCGCGCGTCGAGCGCGAGCGAGTTCGGGAGCAGGACCGCCGGCGCCCTCGGTGACCGGTTGATGGCCGCGATCTGACGCGCGAACACAGCCGGCAGCGTGGTCGTGGCGGAGGCGAGACCGGCCGCGGCGAGCACGCCCCCGAGAGGCCAGGGCGGCGAGCAGGAGAACGAGCGGACGGCGCATCGCGCCATCCTAGTCGCGGCCGCCGCAATTCGTGACCGCCAGACCGCGATGGCACCACGACGAACGGCGGCCCCCGGAGAGGGACCGCCGCTCGTGCGTCTGGCGATTCCGCGGAGGGGCCGATCCGCGGACGGGCCTCCTCCTAGCTGAGGACGAGGTCGACCTGACGCCAGACCGAACCTGCGCTTGACACCGACAGCTCGGCCTCATGGACGACCGTGCCGGGGGTCAGGCTGGCCGTCGTGCAGTTCGCCTGGCCGTTGCCTCGCCCTGATCGTTCTGATCGCCCTGGTCGTTCTGATCGGTCTGGTCGTTCTGATCACCCTGATCATCCTGGCACCGATGCTCGCGGACTGGTCACCGCTGGAGCTCTGGCGTGCTCCCGGAGTTCTGATCGCCACCGCCGTCGCGGCTGAGGTCCGACTGCATCGAGCCCGAGTCGCCCGAGGACTGGGTCGAGGCCGACTCGCACTTCAGCTCGGTGTTGCCGTTGACGACGCCGCTCACCGTCGAGCCGTCAGTCAGGGTGATCACGAGCTTGCCCGTGGTGCTGTCGAACGAGGTCACCGTGCCGGCGTTGTCGGACGAGCCGGTTCCGGTCCCGGTGGTGCCGGTGCTGGTCGGTGCTCGCGGCCGTGCCCGAGGTCGCGGCGGTGATGTGACGCAGGTGGGTGCGAACCCGGTGGTGACGCTTGGCGTGGTGCCGTGCGTGGTGGCCCTGGGCGAGCGCGGTTGCCGGCACGATGGCCAACAGCGCGGCGCCCACGAGGGCGATGAGCCAGTTCTTGCGCATGGAGGTGGATACTCCTCTCCGCTCGTCCGATGGCGGGCGAGCGTTGATCAGTGGTCAGTTGGAAGCAGAAGAGCCGGCCGGCGGCAAAAGGTCACGCGAACCGGTCGAAGTTGTGCTCGTCTCTGTCGTCTGACTCCCATCGGCACCCGTCCCGGAACCCTGAGTCGCCGTCCCCGATCCTCCACCGGTGTTCGAGCCGCTGCCGCTGCCGCTGGTGCTGGTGCCCCCGCCGTCGTCTGATGCCGTCGTCGCGGCCGGCGTCGGCACACTCGGTGCGCGGCGCGTCGTCGTGGTCGTGTCGCCGCTGCCGGAGCCCGACCCACCCCCTCCCGAGCCCGACCCCCGTCCTCCCGAGTCTCGATCCGCTCCCGCCCGAGCCCGACCCGCTCCCTCCCGAGCCTGACCACCGGTGCCGTTCGGCTCGCCGGCTCGCGGCGCCCGAGCGCGAGCGCCATCGCTCCCGCTGCGCGAGCCGCCGTCGCGACCCGAGCACCGAGCCCCGCCGCCCGCCGCGGGACGACCCACCGCTGGCCGCCGCCGCGCGTGGAGTTCCGGACTGCCGGCGGCGATCTCCGGCCCGGGACGCCCCGGACCGAAGCCGCTGCCCGGCGGCGTCGGACGCGCCGGCGCGCCCGTGCGGGCGGGCCGGTTGGGTCACGAATTCGCGGCCGACACCGGGGCGACCGGGCCAGCGCGCGCCGCCGCACCGCGGCGACGGTGGCGCTGCGGCCACTCGTGGCGTGGATCCGGTGACCGGCGTGGCGCAGCCCCGGCGTCGCGTCGTGACCGGCGGCGGCGAGTCCGGAGGCGGCGATCGCACCGGCCGCAGCCACCATCCCGAGCTTGGCCGACGACCCCGCCGGCGCCCGCGGCCCCGGTGGCGAGCGCGAGCTCGGGCGGCCCGGACGAGGCCGATCCTCCGGCGCCGGCCAGCCAGCGAATGACCGGGTACGGGGTCAGCGAGGTGATCGCCGCGCGCACCGTGGTGCGGGCCCGGTGCACGAGCTGGCGGACCGCCCCCTCGGAGACCCCGAGCGTCGTGGCGAGCTCGGCGCGACTCAGACCCTGCACCGTGCTGCCGACCAGAGCCTCGCGCTGGCGGGTGGGCAGCTCGTCGAGCGCCGAGAGGACGAGCCGGGCATCGGCGCGCGCCTCCAGCAGCGCGTCCGGCGCCTCGCCGGTCTGCATGGCGAGCTCGAGCGGCGCCTCGACCGGGCCTCGCGCGCGGGTGGCGGCGTTACGGAGGATCGCGTGCAGCCACCCACGGACGTGGCCGACCTCGGCCCCGCGGTGCGAGCGCCGCAAACGCGCTGAGCATCGTCTGCTGGAGCAGGTCCTCGGCGTTGGCGCTGCTGCTCAGGCGACGTGCCTGGCCGAGGAGCTCGGCGCGGTAACGCTCGGCGAGGACCGCAAACGCCCGGTCGTGGCCGTCGCGGGTGAGGCTCAGCAGACGCGTATCGGTCTGCGAGCGCAGGTAGAGGTCGGAGATCCAGGGGCTCATGCCGTCACAGACGCTCAGGGCCCCCGACCCTTCCCACTCCCTGCGCGGTAGCGGTCACGAGTCTGTGGGTCAGCTCGAGGTCCGGCGGGGTCAATCGGACTGCGCGCGAGCGATCGTAGCCCCCGACCCGCGACCCCGCGACCCGTCTGGACGCATTGACGCCTCGCGACCGCGTGGAGCCCGTAAGCGCCGCCTGACCGGTGACCGAACCGTGACCCCCGCGGCCGAGCGATGACTCAGACGCGCAGCCCCAACCACAGCAGACCGGTGGCCAGGACGATCGCCGGCGGCACCGTCAGCAACCCCAGCGTCATGAACTCCCGGCCGGAGTAGCGGACCCCCTCGGCGGCCAGCACGCGCCGCCACAGCAGCGTGGCCAGCGAGCCGACCGGGGTCAGGTTGGGCCCGACGTTGACCCCGATCAGGACCGCGAGCACCGGCCCAGCGTCCGAAACGCCGCGGTCACGGGAACGAGGATCAGTGTCGCGGGAAGGTTGTTGACGAGCGTTGGCCGTGCCGCCGCTGATCGCGGCGATCAGGAGCAGGTCAGGCAGCGAGCGCCCGCTCGGGACGCACGTCACGGACCGCCGCGCCGAGGCCGTGGACCGCCAGCGGCGGCGACGATCACCCCGAGCCCGAAGACGAAGATGAGAAAGCCCGGCTCGGCAGCTCGGATCAGGACCGCGGGCGCGTACGGCCCCGGGGCGCAGGGCCGGCAGATTGATCACCACCGCGCCCGCGACCGCCGCCCACACGGGCGTCGACGTAGACCGCGGAGCTGAGCGCGAAGCCCAGCAACGTGAAGGCGAGCACGGCGACCGCGAAGCGCGGCAGCGATGGAGCGGCCTCGTCGGTCGCGGCCCGGGAGCTCGCCGCACTCGTGACATGATCTCGCCCGGTCTCTCGCTCCTCCGGCTCCGCGCCGGGCGGCCAGCGGGAGAGCACCGCCCACTCGACCGCGACGGCCGCCGACCGTGGGAAGCGCCATCAGCAGCGCGAAACGCCCGAAGGACAGGCCGCTGGCGCGGAACGCGAGCAGGTTGGTGAGGTTGGAGACGGGCAGCAGCAGCGACGCCGAGTTGGCCAGATGCGCGCACGCGTACAGCGGCCCCTTGGCGTCGTGCGCCCGCACCGGGTCCGGTGGCGAGGATGATCGGCGGCAACAGGACCACCGTGGCGTCGAGGCCGAGCACGATCGTCACCGCCGAGGCGGCGGCGAACACGAGCGCGAGCAGGCGGCGCCCGTCGCCGCGCGACCGCGGGCCATCGCCTGCCCAGGGCGGAACAGTCCCTCGCGCCGGCAGCCCTCGGCGATCAACAGCAGAGCGGCCAGGAAGCCGACGGTCGGCCCGAGTGCCTGCAGAGCGTCGCCCGGCCCCCGTCAGCGCTGATCGCCCCCACGATGACGAGCAGGATGACGCACCGGCGGCCGCCGCGGCGGCCTCGGACACGCGCGGCGGGCGGACCAGGCGACGACGAGCGTGGCCGCCAGCAGCGGCCAGCGCCAGCGGCAGCGCGACGGCGTCAGTCACGCCGGACCCGCGTGGCGCAGGTCTACGGGTTCAGCCCGGGGCCTGGGCGGGACCCGCGCCACCCGCCACACCGACAGCCCGAGCACGAGCACCGTGGCCACCGGCAGGATCCACCAGGCCGAGGCGCCGGCGCCGGCCGACGATCGCGGTGACCCCCAGCGCGATCACCACCGCCACGGCGATCCGCCAGTCGTCGCCGACCACGAAGTCCCACAGGAAGCGGCCCAGGGCCGTCGACGCGGCTCATGCGTGCACCGCCGCCTCATCGCGCGCCTCGGTCGCCGGCAGCGGCGGACGTCGCGCGCCGCCGCAGCGCGGTCACCATCGCGACCGCGACGAGCAGCGTCACCGGGATGATGGCCAGCAACGACGCGTCGCTCCCCGGCCAGTTGGCGCCGGCGCCCTCGGCGCCCCAGAACATGCCGAACGAGGTCAGCATCACGCCGACGCCGAACTTCAGGCTGTTCTCGGGCACCCGCGACAGCGGGGCGTGAACGACCACGCCGGTCAGGACCACCAGCGCCACCGCCGCCGCGGCGGCGATCGCCGGCCAGCCCGACCCGGTGCTGGTTGGCTCCGAAGGTCAGGACGATGAAGATCACCTCGAGCCCCTCGAGGAACACGCCCTTGAAGGAGAGGGTGAAGGAGTAGCCGTCGAAGCCCGGAGTCGACCGTCGCCGGCGGCAGCCGGCGGCCTCGCGCTCCTGCGCGAAGATCCCGGCCTCGTCGTGAAGGGCCTTGAGACCCGATGCCCGCAGTATCGCCTTGCGCAGCCATTGCAGCCCGAACACCAGCAGGAGGCCGCCGACGATGAGGCGCAGCACGCTGAGCGGCAGCGAGGTCAGCGCCGGGCCGAGCGCCGCGGTGACCACGGCCAGCGCGAGCAGCGCGGCCCCGACGCCGATCAGCGCCGAGCGCCAGCTGCGGGTCACGCCGACGGCGAGCACGATCGTGAGCGCCTCGACGGCCTCGACCGTGCAGGCGAGGAACACCGACAGGGCAAGGCCGATCTCCGAGCCGGTCATCGGGTCAGCTCAAGCGACCGGGTCGGACGGGCAAGGGTCGTCATCGAACGTCCATGGTAGGCATCGACGCGCCGTCTCGACCGATCCGTGCGCCCGCGTGAGGGGATTCTCAGGCTTCGTGCCGGCTGCGGCTCAGCTAGCCCGAGGGCCTCGATCGCCTGGTCGCGCAGCTTGTACTTCTGGACCTTGCCGGTCACCGTCATCGGAAACCCATCCACGACCTGGACGTACCGCGGGATCTTCTGGTGGGCGATCTTGCCGCGGCAGAAGGCCATCACCTGCTCACGGTCCACCGTGGCGCCGCGGCGCGGGATCACGAACGCGACCAGCTCCTCGCCGTAGCGCGCGTCGGGCACGCCGACCACCTGCACGTCGGCGATGTCGGGATGCGCGTAGAGGAACTCCTCGATCTCCCGCGGGTAGAGGTTCTCCCCGCCGCGGATGACCATGTCCTTGCTGCGTCCGACGATGCTGACGTAGCCCTGATCGTCCATCGTGGCCAGATCGCCGGTGTGCATCCACCCGTCGCCGTCGATCGCCTCCGCGGTTCGCTCGGGGTCCTGCCAGTAGCCGGTCATCACGCTGTAGCCGCGGGTGCACAGCTCGCCGCTCTCGCCGCGCGCGACGCGTGTCGCCCGCGACCGGATCGATGACCTTGACCTCGAGGTGGGGCCCGACCCGGCCGACGCTGCCCACCCGCTTGTCCACCGGATCGTCGTACGCGGTCTGCGTCGACACCGGGGAGGTCTCGGTCATCCCGTAACAGATCCCGACCTCGCTCATGTGCATGCGCTCGATCACGCGCTTCATCACCTCCACCGGGCACGGAGAGCCGGCCATGATCCCGGTCCGCAGCGAGCTGAGATCGAACTCGGCGAAGCGGGGATGGTCGAGCTCGCCGATGAACATCGTCGGCACCCCGTACAGCGACGTGCAGCGTTCCTCGGCGACGGCGCGCAGCGTCGCCTCGGGGTCGAAGGCCGGCGCCGGGATGACCATCGTCGCGCCGTGCGAGGTGCAGGCGAGGTTCCCCATGACCATGCCGAAGCAGTGGTAGAAGGGCACCGGGATGCAGACGCGGTCGGCCTCGGTGTAGCGGCACCCCTCCCCCACCAGGTAGCCGTTGTTGAGGATGTTCCGGTGGGTGAGGGTCGCGCCCTTGGGAAAGCCCGTCGTCCCGCTGGTGTACTGGATGTTGATCGGGTCCTCCGGCGCCAGGCCGGCCCCGCGCCGCGCGAGCTCCTCGGGCGTGACCGATCGCCGCGGAGGCGAGCAGCCGCTCCCACTCCGGGGACTCGAAGAAGATCACCGACTCCAGCTCGGGCAGGTCGTCGCGAACCTCGTCGACCATCGCGCGGTAGTCCGAGGTCTTGAACGCCGGCGCGGCGATCAGCATCCGGCAGCCCGACTGACGCAGCGCGTACTGCCAGCTCGGAGGTGCGATAGGCCGGGTTGACGTTGACGAGGATGACCCCGAGCTTGGCGGTCGCGTACTGCACGAGCGTCCACTCGGCCCGGTTCGGGCTCCAGATGCCCAACCGGTCGCCCGCTCTCAGACCGGCGGCGATCAGGCCGCGGGCCAGCTGATCGACCGCGGCGCCGAGCTCGGTGTAGGTGAAGCGCAGTCCCTGCGGGCAGGAGACGAGCGCCTCGCGGTCGCCGTGGCGGGCGATCGTCGCGTCCAGGTTGGCGCCGATCGTCTGTTCGAGCAGCGCCGGGTCGATCCGCCCCCCGGGCGTGGGACGGGGCGTTCGCTGACCTTTCGGGCACCGGCTCCTCCTCCGATGGCTCGCCGCCGAGTCTACGGTGGCCGGATCGGCCGGACGACGGTTAGCGGCCTGGGCCGGGTCAGCCGGGAGCGATGCCCCAGCGCGCGGTGTGCCGCTCCCCGGGGCCAGCCAGACCAGACCCTCCCCGGTGGCCAGGGCATTGGGAGGGCAGCTCATCGGCTCGATCGCCACCCCGCGCCGGCGCGCCTGCGGCGCGAGCGTGTCACCGGTGAACACCATCAGATGCGTGAAGGCCCCGTCGACCCACAGCGTGCTGTGGCGCGACCCGTCGGAGGTCGGCGATCCGCGCCCGGGCCAGGCCGTCGTCGTCGCGTCGCAGATCGGTGAAGCCGGTGTCGAGCCGGTCGGCCCCGATCGCGCGTGCGGTGGTGAAGTCATACCGGCGTGCCGGCCACCGGCGACGATCCCCGTCGGAATCCCCCGGTCGTCGGTCGCGCAGCCGGCTGGCGGCCGGCAGTTCGAGCAGGATCGGGTCGATCGACGCGGTGCCGAGCGTCAGGTAGGGGTGAGCGCCGATTCCGTACGGGCATGGCTCGGGACCCGCGTTGACCGCCTCGGTGGCCACCGACAGGCCGCCGGCGCTCAGCTCGGTACTCGACCCGCAGGTCGAGCGTGGCCGGCCAGCCGGGCTGGGGATGCAGGCGGTGCACGAGACACACCCGGTCGGGCGCACGCTCCGCGAGCGCCCAGCTCGCCCAGCGCACGAGGCCGTGGATCGCGTTGCCGGCCTCGGGTTCGGTCAGCGCGAGCTGCATCGGCCGTCCCGCGTGCTCCCAGCGGCCCCCGGCCACCCGGTTGGGCCACGGGGCCAGCAGCTGACCGCGGCCGCCGCTGCAGATCTGCTCCGGCGCGTACCCGTCGAGCACGTCCCGGCCGTCGGCCGTGTAGGTGCGCAGACCCCCGCCCACCTGCACCACCACGGCCCGCTGGGCGCCGTGGCTGATCGTGTACTGCTCGCCCGACGGGAGCGCGGGTGGCTGTGGAGTCGGGCATCCCGCGGAGCCTAGTGTCGCGGCACTAGATCGTCAGCGCACCACGAGCCGGGTGTGCATGCCGGCGTGGGCGTGGCCGGCCAGCGAGCAGTACAGCTCGTAGGTCCCCGGGGCCAGGCGCCAGCTGCCGGTGCTGATCTGTCCCGGGTCGGTCGTGGCCACACCCTGGATGCGACCCAAGAGCCGGCCGTGGCGCAGCCTCTGGATGCGGAGGTTGTGGGGGTCCTGGCCCCGGTTCCAGAGCTGCACGGAGACCGGCCCGGAGGCGACCGCGCCCGTGACGGCCACAGTGACCACTCCTGGGCGTCGACGAGCAGCCGCGCGGGCGCGGGCGCCCGACGACGGGCCACCGCACCCGGGGGAGCGATCGCGGCGAGCCCGGCGAGACCGGCCAGCACGTCACGGCGAGGCGCGGCGAGCCGAGCTGCTCAGGCTCATGCCAGCAGCCCGTAGCGGGGGAAGCGGCCCGCGTCGGGGACGATCCGGGCCGCGTCGGCGCCGAGCCACTGCTCGAGGATCGAGCAGTACAGCCCGCGGAAGTCGGTGTTCTCGCGCTGGTTGCCGTTGCGGTCGAGGTGGGCCAGGTCCGGCCACTCGCCGAGCATCCGCCCGTTGACGCCGGCTGCCGATCAACATCGACGCCCCGGCGGCACCGTGGTCGGTCCCGCCCGAGCCGTTCTCCTGCGCGCGGCGCCCGAACTCCGACCAGACGTGGACGAGCACCCGGTCAGCGAGACCGCGCGCCTCGAGGTCGGCCTGGAAGGCGGCGATCGCCTGCGCGGCCAGGCCGAGGCCGGTGTCGAAGGTCGCGGCCTGGGCGGAATGGGTGTCGAACTGGGTGTCGGTGGTCAGGGCGACGCACCGCAGTGGCAGCCCGCCCGCGAGCATCGCCGCCAGGCCCGCCAGCCGCTGGGGAAAGTCTCCACCGGCGGCCTTCGGGTAGCCGACCGGGCTCGTGTAGGCCGCGTTTCCGTTCCGGTCCCGGAACGGGGCCAGGGCCCGGCGCACGACCCCGACCTCGGCCGCCGCCTCGGCCACCTGCGCGATCGCCGCATCCCGCGAGTGACGCTGGCGGTCGCCGAACTGCGCGGCGGAGTCGAGCGTCCAGTCAAAGACGTCGCCCCACACGCCCTCGAGGCCGAGCGAGAAGCCCTCGGGGGTATCGATCGCCGCCACCGGATTGGCCACCGAGGCGAGCACCGGGTTCATCTGCCCGTCGAGCGAGAGTCCCTGCAGCGGATTGGACGCCGTGCCGTAGACGTCCAGATAGCGCCCCAGCCAGCCGCTGTTGAGCCCGGTGCTCGTCGCGCCCACCTCCCAGTAGTGCCGCGAGGTGAAATGCGACATGTCGGGGCTCGAATATCCGATCCCCGGGGCGACGATCATCTTGCCCGCGTCGTGCAGCGCCGCCAGCGGCGCGGCCGCCGGATGCCAGCTCAGCCGTGTGTCCTCGGTGAACGGCTGTCCGGCGCCGGGCGCCACCGCCAGCGACGGGCGCAGCTTGCGGTACAGCGGATCCCCGGCCGGCGCCAGCAGCGAGAGGGCGTCGATCCCGCCGGCCAGGAAGATCGACACGAGCACCGGGCTGGCCGGCCCCTGCGTCGCCGCGGCCTCGGCGATCCCCTCCTGCAGCGCCCGGCCCCCGAGCCGATCCGGCCCGCGCCGTACACCGACAGCAGCCCCCCGGCCGCACCGACCAGAAAGCGCCGGCGGTCGACCCCGGTCCCGGCGGGCACCGGCATCCGCGGAGTCCCATTCGCGCGCGCTCGGCGGCCGGCCGGCGGCGAGCGCACCGCGCATCGCCTGGGCGCGGGTGAATCCGTCACAGCAGTTTCTGGCGTCGCGGGGTCATCAGAACCGCGCTCCGGCCATCAGCACGTCTGCCATTCCGGGGTCGTCGGGATCAGTCCGCGCAGCGCGTTCTGGCGCAGGATCCGGTAGGACGACCTGCTCCCAGTCGGCGTGGATTCCCCGCTGGGCGCGGCGGCTGAAGGCCTCCAGCCCGGCCCGGGTCGGCGCCGACACGGTCGCGCCCCAGTGGTGCAGCGCGGTGTCGACCGCCTCGGCCGGCGTCTCGTGGGCCGGGTAGTGTGGCCTTGTCGGAGATGACGGTCTCCCAGCAGCGCATAGTTGACGGCGGTGAAGCGCCCCGCCCAGCGCGACGTGTCCAACCAGCGGCTGTAGTCCCAGCCCGCGACATTGGGAGGAAGGAACAGCCGCTGCCCGGTCAGGTCCGCGATCCAGGCCCACGCGTCGGTGGTGATGCCGCGCCCCAGCGCACGCAGCAGACCCGCGCAGTAGACGACCGGCGGGATCACCATGCGGGGCCCGTGGTAGAGCAGGGGATGACGCAGGATCGCCTCGACGAGCGGGCGAATCTCGTAGCCGCCCTCGACGTAGCGGCGCTCCAGCGCGCGGCGCGCCGCCGCCGGCGGCGGCTCGCCGATGAAGTAGCCCCAGAGCTTGTCGACCACGAAGCTCGGGTGGGCGGGGTGCCCGACGCACAGACGGCAGGTGTCGCGCCAGTCAAATCGGCCGCGGTGACCGAAGATGACCTTGATCCCGGTGTCGTGCAACGCGGGGTCGAAGCGGAAGTTGGTCGGCCCCGGGCCGTCGTGCCAGTCGTTGGTGAAGCCCGTCAGCGCGCGCGCCTGCTCGTGGACATCACGCTGGGAGTAGCCGCGGTCGGCCCCGAGCGTGAACAGCTCCATCACCTCGCGCGCGTAGTTCTCGTTGGGGCTGTCCTTGGTGTTGCTCGTGCCCGACAGCCACAACAGCATCGCCGGATCCCGGGTGACCTCGATCAGCAGATCGTGGAAGTTGCCCAGCGCCCGCGCGCGCATCATCCGGTTCTGGGCGAGCATCAGGCGCGTCGTCGAGGCATCCAGCGAGGTCGCGAACCAGCTGTGCCAGATGAGCGTCATCCGCTCGACGAGCGGATGCGTGGAGCGGACCATCCGGTCCAGCCACCAGCAGTGGTCATGGCCCCACACGTCGATGGGGTCCAGCGGCCGTCCGTGATCGTCGTGCGGCGCGGCGCCGATCAGCTCGGCGGGGCCGGCCGGGCGGGTCAGCGACGCGACCGCGCCGTCGAGCCCGAGCACCGCCAGCCGCCGCGCTTCTCCGCGACGAGGGCCGAAGCCGGCGCGCCACAGCAGGGTGGCGGCGTGATTCTCCGTGAAGGCGCCGCGCAGGCGCGGGATCGGTGAGCTGGGAAGCGACGCCATGGCTGACAGACCGCGGATGAACGCGGTCCGAGGCATGTATCGGGCGTGCCGGCGCCGAGCTTGAGCTGGTCTGGCGGTCTGCGTCCGACAGTGATCCGGTGCGACGGCCGCCTCGTAGTCAGCAGTGAACCCGAATGCAAGGAGACCCGATGTCGCACCCGATCAACGATGAGCAGGCGCCCCGCCCGGCGGGGGCGGTTGAGCTGTTGGCTCGCGATGATGTGGAGCGCAAGCGGTTTTTGAGGATGGCGGGTCGGCGGATGGGCGCGGGGGCGGCGGCGACGTCGTTGGCGGCGTTTATTGCGGCGTGTGGGTCGAGTTCGTCGAGTTCGTCGAGTGCGGCGGGCACGTCGAGTGCGGCGTCGACTTCGTCCAGTGCTGCGGCGGGGACGTCGTCGTCAGGTTCGTCGTCGGCGGCGGCTGCTTCGGGTGATCTGGCGATCGTCAATTATGCGTTGACGTTGGAGTATCTCGAGGCGCAGTTTTACGCCAAGGTGATCAAGAGTGGCTTGTTCTCGGGCGCGAACTTGTCGGTGATCAAGACGTTCGGGGCGGAGGAGGCTGAGCATGTGCGGCGTTGCATAAGGTCGCGATGAGTTTGGGTACGCCGGCGGCTAAGCCGGTGGGGAAGTTCCCGATTCATAGTGCGGGGCAGGTCACGATGCTGGCGGGTGTGGTGGAGAATCTCGGTGCGGCGGCGTATCTCGGTCAGGCCGGGAATATTCAGAGCAAGGAGATTCTCGCGGCGGCGCTGGCGATTCACAGTATCGAGGCGCGGCATGCCGCGACGTTGAATCTGGTGCTCAAGAAGAGCCCGACGCCGGATGGTGCGTTTGCCAAGCCGGCGAGCATGGCCACGGTGCTTGCGGCCGTCAAACCGTTTATTGCCTAACCCTGCCGGTCTTTCGATAAAGGAACTGAGTTTTCACATGAGCATTTCTGATCAGCACACCAGTCCGCAGTTGGCGGGCGTTGAGGTTCACGGCGTGACGCGCCAGAGCTTCATTCTCAAGGGCGCGCTGGCCGCCGGCGCTGTGTATGGCGCGGGTGCGGTCGCCCCGTTTGTCTCCTCCGCGTTTGCGGCGGGAACGTCTGACGTGGACATTCTCAACTTCGCGCTGACGCTGGAGTATCTCGAGGCTGACTTCTATAAGGTCAAGGGCAAGACGGTCGGCCTGTCGGGGCAGGCCAAGAGCCTGGCGAAGTCCTTCGGTGACGAAGAAGCCGAGCATGTCAGCGCCCTGATCAAGGCGATCACCGCCAGCGGCGGTAAGCCGGTCGCCAAGCCGACGTTCGCGTTTCCCGGTCACCAACCAGACCAGCTTTCTCAAACTGGCGTACCTGCTGGAGAACACCGGGGTCAGCGCCTACAACGGTGCCGGCCCGTCCCTGACCAACAAGCAGCTGCTCGCCGCCGCCGGATCGATCGTGCAGATCGAAGCGCGTCACGCCGCCTCGATCGCGGTCCTGACCGGCATGAAAATCACCCCCGACGGCGCGTTTGACAAGCCGCTGAGCATGAAACAAGTGCTCGCCAAAGCCGGGCCACTGATCAAGAAGTAGCGTTATCGATGGCCCGCATGTTCCGCTCTCCCCGCAATCCCCACGCCGAGCTCCTCGCGCTCGCCGATGAGGACCTCATGCAACTGGTTCACGAGGGGGACGCGCGGGCCTTCGAGGTGGTCTTCGATCGCCACAGCGGCGTGGCCTTCTCGCTCGCCTACCGCATGTGCGGCCGGCGAGCGATGGCCGAGGACGTCGTCCAGGAGGCGTTCCTGTCGCTGTGGCGCAGCGGATCGCGATATGACCGCAGCCGCGGGAGCGTCCGCTCCTGGGTGCTCGGAGTGGTGCACAACCGCACGATCGATGCGTTTCGCCGCGAGACGGTGCGGGCGGGCAAGGACGTGCCGGATGACGGCAGCCTCGAGCGTCTGGACGGCGGCGAGCGCACCGACGCCGAGGTCGTGCGCCGTGACGAGGCCCAACAGGTCCGCTCGGCGCTCGGGAACCTACCCTCCGACCAGCGTCAGGTGATCGAACTCGCCTACTTCGGCGGCTTCAGCCACAGCCAGATCGCCGACATGCTCAAGCTGCCGGCCGGCACCGTCAAGGGCCGCATGCGACTCGGCCTGTCCAAGCTTCGAATCGCCCTCGGCGATCCCGCCGGAGCGACACTGTGAACCGGGAAGATGACATGAATCCCACCGAACATCACGATTGCGGCGCCGACGTTGCCGCCTACGCGCTGCATGCCCTCGATCCCGAGGAGGCCGCCGCCTTCGAGCGCCACCTCGAGCAATGCACGATCTGCCGCGACGAGCTGACCGCGTTCCGGTCAGTGATCGACGCGCTGCCGATGAGCGTTCCCGCCGTCACCGCGCCGCGCAAGCTCCGGCGCCACGTGATGGCTGCGATCGCCGCCGAGCCCAAGCGGACGCTGCCGCGCCGCGCGCCCGCCGCGCCTGGCTGCCGCAGTTCGCGCTCGCCTCGCCGCGGATCGGGATGGCGCTGGCCGCGATCGTCGCCGCCGTCGTGATCGCCGGCGCGCTGGTCATCCCCGGCTCGGGCAGCTCCAGCCGGGTCGTCACCGCGCAGGTCATCGGCCACAGCGGCGACGCCAAGCTGCGCATCACCGGCGGCCACGCCGAGCTGATCGTCAACCATCTCAGCGCCCCGCCGGCCGGGAAGATCTACGAGGTCTGGCTGGCCCGCGCGGGCCACGCGCCCAGCCCGACCAAGGCGCTGTTCAGCGTCACCCGCAGCGGCGCCGGCGACGTCGAGGTGCCCGGTGATCTGCACGGCGTCAGTGCCGTGATGGTCACCACAGAGCCGGCCGGCGGCAGCCTGAAGCCAACGACGCCCGCGGTCATCCGCGCCCGGCTCACCTGAGCCACGCTCCGGTCCCGCGCCGGTGATCCGGTCACGGGATGCTCGCGTACACCTCCATAGACCTCAAAACGAATCGGAGAGCATCCATGATCGGACTCGAGAACCCCCTTCACCTCGCCATCATCCTCATCGTCGTGCTGATGGTGTTCGGCGCCAAGCGCCTGCCTGAGATGGGCAAGTCCCTGGGCAGCGGCCTGCGCGGCTTCAAGGAGTCACTCAACACCGACGGCCCCGCCCCCAGCCTGATGAGCGAGCACACCGAGTCCACCGAGCGCGGAGCACACCCCCGCTCAGGCGGCCTGACCGGCCCGCCCGGCCGGTGATCCACCGGCCGGGTTCGCTGCTCTAGTAGAAATTCATAACGATGAAAATCGCGATCGTAGGTGCCGGGATCTCCGGCCTCACCACGGCTCACCTGCTGGACTCGACTCACGACGTGACCGTGTTCGAGGCCGCTGGATACGCCGGTGGCCACACCAACACCATCCGGGTCGACACGCCGCAACGAGACCCACCACGTCGATACCGGCTTCATCGTCTTCAACGACCGCAACTACCCGGGCTTCGAGCGGCTGCTGGCTCGGCTGCGGGTGCCCTCCCAGCCGTCGGAGATGAGCTTCAGCGTCAGCGACGGCCGCGGTGACTTCGAATACAACGGCAGCTCGGCCAACGGGCTGTTCGCCAAGCGCGCGCACCTGCTGACGCCGTGGTTTCACCGCATGGTCGCTGACCTGGTCCGCTTCAACCGTTCGGCCCGCGACCTGCTGACACGACGCGACGGCGAGGGACGCCCTCGCTCGGCCACTGGCTCGAGTCACAGCATTTCTCACGGCCCTTCATCGACCGGCTCATCGTGCCCCAGGCCTCGGCCGTGTGGTCGGCCGATCCGCATCAGATGTGGTCCTTTCCGGCGCGCTTCATGGCCGAGTTCTTCGCCAATCACGGGATGCTGGGCCTACGCGACCGGCCGCAGTGGCGCACGATCCGCGGCGGTTCGGCTCGCTACGTCGAGGCGCTCGTCTCGGCCCTGAGCGGCCGGCTGCGTCTCTCCACCCCGGTGACGGGCATCACCCGCTCCGACGACGGTGTGCTGCTCACCCCCGGTGACGGCGAGCCCGAGCCCTTTGACGAGGTCGTCATCGCGACCCATTCAGACCAGGCCCTGGCGATGCTCGCTGACCCCAGCGACCGCGAGCGCGAGATCCTGCGCGCGATCCCCTACCAGCGCAACGAGGCCGTCCTGCACACCGACACCGGCATGCTGCCCCAGCGCCGCCGGGCCTGGGCGAGCTGGAACTATCACCTCAGCACGCCGGCGCAGGACCGCACCACGGTGACGTACCACATGAACCGCCTGCAGTCGCTGCGCGCCGAGCGCGAGTTCTGCGTCACGCTCAACCGCACCGCGGACATCGACCCGGCCGCGATCATCCGCCGCATCGATTACGCCCACCCGGTCTTCACCGGGGCCGGGATCCGTGCTCAGGCCCGGGTGGCCGAGATCAGCGGCCGACGGCGCACCCACTACGCCGGGGCGTACTGGGGATGGGGCTTTCACGAGGACGGCGTCGTCTCGGCCCGTCGCGTCGCCGAGCATTTCGGGGTCACCCTGTGAGCACCGCCAGCTGTCTGTATCAGGGCACGATCCGCCATCGCCGTCGCGCTCCCCAGACGGAGTTCAGCCATCGTCTGACGCTTGCCTACGTGGACCTCGACGAGCTGCCGGGGCTGCTCGGCGGCCGTCTCGTGCGCTCCCGCCCCGGTCTGCTGCGCTTCCGGCGCCGCGATTACCTCGGCGATCCCCACACGCCGCTCGCCGACGCGGTCCGTGACCGCGTGCAGGAGCTCTCCGGGACCCGGCCCGAGGGTCCGATCCGCCTGCTCACGCAGCTGCGCTCCTGGGGGCTGTGCTTCAACCCGGTGAGCTTCTACTACTGCCTGGACTCCGGCGGCACCCATGTCGAGACGGTGCTCGCTGAGGTGACCAACACGCCCTGGGGTGAGCGCCACTCCTATCTGCTGCACGGTGCCGACGACGGCGGCGTCCTGCGCGGGCGTTTCGCCAAGGAGCTGCACGTATCCCCGTTCATGGGCATGGACCACACCTACGAGGCGCGCGCGACCGAGCCCGACCGGGCGCTGTCGGTGTACATCGAGAGCCTGCGCGACGGGACCGCGGTGTTTGACGCCACGCTGGCGATGAAGCGCGTCGCGCTGACCCGGCGCTCGGCGGCCCGGCTTGACCGTCCGCTATCCGGCCGCGACGGCTCGGGTGCTCGGCCCTGATCTACGGACACGCGATCGGCCTCAAGCTCGCCGGTGCCCGCGTCCACCCCCATCCGACCCCCGAGGTGACCCCATGAGACCACGCACGATCACCCTCTGGCGCCAGGCCGCCGCGGCGCTGCTTGACCAGATCAAGGTCGGCAGTCTCACCGTGGTCGAGGGCTCCGAGCGCCACGTCTGGGGATCGGGGCACCCCGCCGCGACCATCCACCTGCACTCACCCGAGTTCTGGCGCGCCCTGATGCGCGGCAGCCGCGGTCTGGCCGAGTCCTATCGGGACGGGATCTGGGATTCGCCCGACCTCGTCGCGGTGATCCGGCTTGCCGCCCGCAACGCGTTCGTGATCGACCGGGTGCGGTCGCTGACCGCTCCGCTGTGGACGCCGCGCCAGCGAGTTCGGGCCGCGCTGAACCGCTCGACCCGGCAGCGCAGCCGGCGCGACATCGCCGCCCACTACGACCTCGGCAACGATCTCTTCGAGCGGATGCTCGACCCGACCATGATGTACTCCTGCGCGCTGTTCGAGCACGAGGGCATGACGCTGCAGGAGGCGTCGGTCGCCAAGCTCGAGCGCGTCTGCGAACGGCTCGAGATCGGTCCCGGCGACCACGTGCTCGAGATCGGCACCGGCTGGGGTGGCTTCGCCATGCATGCCGCCGCCACCCGCGGATGCCGGGTGACGACCACGACGATCTCGCGCGAGCAGCACGATGACGCGGTGGCGCGGATCCACGCCGCCGGCCTCGATGACCGGGTCACCGTGATCATGCAGGACTACCGTGACCTGACCGGCCAGTACGACAAGCTCGTCTCGATCGAGATGATCGAGGCCGTCGGCTGGCAGCACATCGGCACGTTCTTTCAGAAGTGCTCGGAGCTGCTCACCCCGCACGGGGCGATGCTGCTGCAGGCGATCACCATCGATGACCGCGCCTACGAGGTCGAGAAGGCCTCCAAGTCGTTCATCAAGGAGTACATCTTCCCCGGCGGCTGTCTGCCCTCGATGGAGATCATCAGCCGCCACGTCGCCCGGCGCACCGACCTGCAGGCGGTCGGTCTGGAGGACATCACCGACAGCTACGTCGAGACCCTGCGTCGCTGGCGCCAGAACTTCGCCGCGCACGCCGACGAGCTCGCCGCACTCGGTTACGACGAGGCGTTTCAGCGGATGTGGACGATCTACCTCGCCTACTGCGAGGGCGGCTTCGCCGAACGGCGGATCTGCGACGTCCAGCTGCTGCTGGCCAAGCCGCAGTGGGCGGTCAAGGCCGGTCGCCATCACCGCGCAGCCGTCGCCACCACGGCCGGTTCGGTCGTCAGCGCGGCCGCGACCGCCTAGCTTCGCGAGGGACTGCCGACGCCCGGGCCGGTCTCCTCGTCGATCCCCCGCCGCGCGATCGCGAACGCAGCGTTGGCGGCCGGCACTCCGGCGTAGACCGCGGTCTGGATCAGCACCTCGCTGATCTGCTCGGCGCTCAGGCCGTTGCGCAGTGCGCCCCGAACGTGGATCGCGATCTCGGCTTCGCGGCCCAGCGCGGTCAGCACCGACAGGGTGATCATGCTGCGGGCTAGGTGGTCGGGACCGTCCCGCGTCCACACCGCGCCCCACGCGTGGCTGTCGCGGCAATGTTCAGACGATCCCGCTCGGCCGCCGCCGCGTCGCCTTGGGCTGGCGCGGGAACGGCTGCGCGGTGGCGCGTGACCGGTGACTCTCCGCTGCAGGTGACCGCGCCCGGTCGCGGCAGCGCCGGCCGGTTCGCGTTGGGGCGCGCGGCGAAGTTGAACGCGCTGGTCAGGTCCCCGGTGGTCTTGCGCCGCCAGCGGCTGAGGTTCGGGACCCGGACGCCGAACCGCGTCTCGAGGAAGCGCAGCGTCGAGGTGTGGTCGAACACGTCGCTGCAGACCAGCCCCCCGCGCGAGAACGGCGAGACGACGAGCATCGGCACCCGGAAGCCCAGGCCGATCGGTCCCCGGATCCCCCCGGCCGCGGCCGGCAGGTTGGCGACGGTCAGGAACTCGTCCTTGGTGCCCGGCGGCGGCGTCGGCGGAGCGACGTGATCGAAGAAGCCGCCGTTCTCGTCCCAGGTGACGAACAGCGCGGTCTTGCGCCACACGTCGGGATGTGCGAGCAGCGCGTTCATGACCTGCGCCACCGCCTGCTCCCCCGCCTGCGGGCTCGAGAACCCCGGGTGCTCGGACTGAGTGATGCCCGGGCGTCAGCCACGACACCTGGGGCAGCTTGCCGGCGCCGAGGTCGTGCAGGAAGTCCGCCGGATAGGTGGGAGCGATGCCGCGGTCATACAACTTGCTGCCCGGCTGAGTAGGACTTGAAGTAGGTGAGCACGTTGTCGAGGCTTGCCGCTCGCGGGCTCGTTGTAGACCTTCCAGCTGATCCCGTGCGCGCTCAGCCGCTCGGGCATCGTGACCCAGTCAAAGCGTTCGGTGCGGTCGGCCAGCTCGGTCTGCACGAGCGGTCCCCCGTGCGTCCCGTGGGGATCGATCCACGCGGACATCGACATCAGCCGGTTGGGGTCGGTCGGGCCGATCACCGAGCAGTGGTAGCGCGTCGCAGATCGTGAACTTGTCGGCCAGCGCGTAGTAGAGCGGGATGTCGGCGCGGTCGTAGTAGCCCATCGTCTCGTCGGCGGCGGCCGCGTTGGCCGTGTCGGCCTGGTGGGCGGCCAGGAAGCGGTCCATCTTGCCGCCGTTGTAGGCCACGTGCTGGGGCGCCCAGTCGTGGGTGATGTCGCTCATGCATCCCGTCGCGAAATGGAACGGCTGGACCGTGCGTCCGTCCTGGCCCTTCTGGAAGAACGCGTTGCGTCCCTTGCGGTCACCGAAGCCGCGCACGCCGGGGAACATGCCGAAGTAGGAGTCAAACGAGCGGTTCTCCTGGATCAGGATCACGACGTGCTCGATGTCGGAGAGCTTGCCGTGGGCGGGGCTGGCCGCGAGCGCGCGCGCCACCAGTTCGTTGGCGGCCCCGGTCAGCGCGGTCGCGCCCGGCTCCGGCGATGGCCGCGGCGCGCAGCGCCTCGCGGCGCGTGATCCCGTGTGACTGCGTCATCTCTCGTCTTCCCCTTGTGCGTGAGTGCCCTGGGCAATCTACCGGGCGCGCGCCGAGCAGCCCGCGGGTTAGGCTGGCGCCGTGCGTCACGCGACGACCCGCCCTCCCCGCCGTGATCATCACCGTCGGCCGCGCTCGCGCTCGCCGGCTGGGCGGGCGCGACCGCCGCCGCCGTGGCCTCCGGCGGCTGCGCGCACTGGGGCCGCCCCGCCGTCGCCGCCGATCCCCGCCCCGGGGCGCTGCGCGTGTTCGCGATCCAGTTCGAGCAGCACCCGGCCCAGATGCGCACCGCCGCTGACTATGCCCGGGCGATCAACTGCGCGGTGCGGATCGAGGTCGTGCCCCATCTCGCGCGCCACCGTCCCAACCTCGTCGTCTTCGACGAGGACATCGGCCTGCAGGCGCTCGCGATCGGCCCCCGCGGGGCCGGCGCCCGCGCCCTGCTGCGCTCGGGCGTGCCGAGCTGCCAGGGCCAGTCGCTGTGTCCGACGGTCCACACCGTCGGCGCGCTGGACACCGGCTACGGACGCGCGCTGAGCTACCTCAGCCACCGCTTTCCCAGGTCTGCATGCCGAACTCGGGCAGGCCTTCGTCGCCGCCACTGACGAGTTCGTCCGCGTGTTCATGGCCACCATGGCCGCCGTCGCGCGCCGCTACGGGATCTACGTGATCGCCGCCAACACCCAGGCTCCCGTTCCGGGTCGATCACAGCCCCGCGGCCGTCGCCGCGCTCGCCGACCCCGGGACCCCCGGGCATCCGCTCGGTGTATGCCCCGACGGGACCGCTCGCGTTCAACCAGACCTTCGTGTGGGGACCGCGCATCGTGCACCGCGGGCGCGCCGGCACCGCTGGCCAACCTGATCGCGACCGTCCGCAAGGTCCCGCTGACCACCTTTGAGACGACGCTCGGGTTCGCCCCCGGCCCCCGTCACGGCGATGGCGGCACGGCGCAACCTGCGGCCGGTCGCGATCCCCGGGACCGGCGTGCGGCTCGGCATCGCCACCAGCCTCCCGGCCTTCGCCTACGGCCCCGTCTCCCCGCGCGCACGCTGTGACGACGTGGCGGTCACCTACATGCGCTGCCTGGACCGGCTCGGCGCCAACGTGCTCATCCAGGCCGACGCCAACGACGGCGCCTGGACGGGGACCGACCGCTCCGAGCGCTGGCAGCCGCTCTCGTGGATGGGGTCGGCCTACCGGGCGGTGACCGATCGCACCGTGCATTTCGCATACGCTGTCAACCCGTTCATGGTCGGCAACCTCGCGGACATCCCCTTCGACGGCCAGAGCGCGATCCTGCAGCGCGGTCGCCGCGGGCACCGGCTGCCACTACGTCGGCAATCGCAGTTTCGTCGCCGGCGACGACCAGGCCGCCTATCCGCGATTACGTCGGGTGCCAAGCCGCAGTTCCTCGCGCTCGCGCCGTGGGCGGTCGCCCGACGGTTCCCGGCCGCGCCTGCGCGCCGTCGGGGCCGCGCTCGGCGCCGGCGGCACGCGCGACGACGGCTACGTCCAGACGGCGGTGATCGCCGATCTGCCGCTGCCCGATCGACCGGGTCGCGCGCCGGCTGCGTGATGGCGGGGCGATGAGCGCACCGGACGAGCCCTTCCTCGAGCCCGGACGCGGACACGGCCGCGCCGCGGGCGGCCTGTCGCGCCGCGAGGCGCTGATCGGCGCCGCCGGCGTCGACGCAGCCGGCCTGGCCACCGCGGCGCCGGCCGCGCGCCCGCGGCGCCCGCAGCGCCCCGCACCGTGTCGACGTCGTCGTCGTCGGCGCCGGCCTGGCCGGCCTGACCGCGGCCACCGATCTCGTCCGGGCCGGCCATTCGGTCGCCGTGCTCGAGGCTCGCGACCGCGTCGGCGGCCGCACCCTCAACCAGTCGCTCGGCTCCGGCCACGTGGTCGAGGTCGGCGGCCAGTGGGTCGGCCCGGGGCAGGACCGGATCCTCGCCCGCGCCCGCGCGCTCGGCGTGCGCACCTTCAAGACCTACGTCACGGGCGATCTGCTGTTTCAGCTACCGCGGCGCGCTGACCCGGTTCACCGGCCTGATCCCACCGCTGCCGGCGGCCGACGCCGCTGACTTCAACGCGCTGCTGGCCAAGGTCGTCACCCTGACCGCAGACCGTCCCCACCGACCGCCCGTGGACCGCCCCGACGCTGCCGCTCTCGACGGCCAGACGCTGGAGACCTTCATGCTCGCCAACACGAGCACCGACGGCGCCCGGTTCGTGTTCGAGCTGGCGGTCCGCGCCGTCTTCGCCGCCGAGCCGCGCGATCTCTCGCTGCTGCACGCCCTCTTCTACCTGCGGGCCGGCCAGGGCATCATCAACCTCACCAGCACCGCCGGCGGCTCCCAGGACGCACGCTTCGTCGGGGGCTCGCAGCTGGTCTCGATCCGGATGGCCGAGCGCCTCGGCCGGCGGGTCGTGCTCCAGGCGCCGGTCCGCCGCGATCGCCCAGGACCGCGGCGGCGTGACGGTGACCAGCGACGCCGGCGTGTGGCGGGCCGGACGGGTGATCGTCGCGATCGCCCCCACCCTGGCCGGGCGCATCGACTACACCCCGATCCTCCCCGCCGCCCGCGATCAGCTCACGCAGCGCATGCCCCAGGGCTCGGTGATCAAGTTCGAGGCCGTCTACCCGACCCCGTTCTGGCGCGCCCGCGGCCTGTCGGGCTCGGCCTACAACGACGACGGGCCGGTCGGCTTCACGTTTGACAACTCACCCCCCGGCGGGCGCCCCGGTGTGCTGCTCGGGTTCGTGGCGGGCAGCCAGGCCCGGCGGCTCGGCGCGCTCGGGGCCGGCGCACGCCGCCGTGCCGTGATCGGCTCGTTCGTCAGCCTGTTCGGCCCCGCCGCCGCGCACCCGCGCACGCTGATCGAGCACAACTGGTCTGAGGAGGAGTACACCCGCGGCTGCTACGCCGCCTACCTGCCACCGGGGGTGTGGAGCGACTACGGCGCCGCGCTGCGCGCACCCGTCGGGCGCATCCACTGGGCCGGCACCGAGACCGCCGAGGTGTTCACCGGCTACATGGACGGCGCCGTGCGCTCGGGTGAGCGGGCCGCCGCCGAGGTCCGCCGGGCCTAGTCCGGCCGAGCTACCGTCAGCGACCCGGCAGGTGCCAGATCTCGAGCGTGCTCGGGCCGTTGCCGGCGTGGTAGTCCCCGGTCGTCTCGATGATCCGCCCGCCGACGACGATCGGGCTGTTCCAGTGGCCCGGTGGCCGCCGGCAGCGCGCGCACGGTCGCGCCGCTGAGCGGCCGGCGGATGAACAGCGTGCCGTCCGACTGGTCATAGGCATAGAGCAGACCGCCGGAGACGACCGGGCTGGTCGCACTCGTGCCGTTCTGCCACAGCAGGTGCAGCCGGGGCCGGGACCCGCCGCTGGAGCTCGTAGGCCGCGGTCCCCGCGTTGGTGGCCGACGAACACCAGTGTCCGCGTCCCGTCGTGCCAGACCGCCGGCTGGGTGAACACGTCCTGACCGCCGGGCGCGCCGATCTGCTGCAGCTGACCGCCGAGCCGGCGCGCTCGGACCCTGGGTGCGTGCCGTCGAGCCGGCCGAGATCGAGCAGCGAGAGCACGCCCTGCTTGCCTCCCTGGACCGCGAGCCGGCGCCCGTGGTAGGTCCCCAGCAGGGCGGGCGAGGCGCTGCCGAGGTCGGTGTCGGTGGTGAACAGCGTGTGCTGGTTGACCGGTGTCCAGTTGTGCAGCAGGCGGCTCGCGTCGGGGGTCAGCTCGAGCACGCTGTCGCCCCACGTCGAGCGGCCGTCGAACGGGCCGTTGCCGGTCGTGACCAGGATGCGATCCGCTGCCCGGCTCGATCACCGCCCCGGCCCGGCTCCAGATCGCGTTGCCGCCCCGCGTGCTGGTGATCGAGCACGACGTGGGCACGATCAGCTGATGGCGGCTCGAGCACTCGGAGTTCCACACGTGGGCGATGCGGCCGGTGGCGCGGCTGATCGCCACCACGTGGCCGTCATAGGGCGGCGCGTCACCGTAGTAGCCGCCGGTGACCGCGATCACGTTCGGCGCCGGCGACCGTGAGCGCGGAGCCGATCTTCTCGTGGCTGGGGTCATAGGTGATCGTGCGGGCCCACAGTTGGCGCCCGGTCGACAGCGAGAGCTTGTGGATGACGCCGTTGGGGCTGGCCGTGTAGACGGCGCTGCGGCCGGGGTCGGCGACCGGGCGTCGCGTCGGTGACGGTGGAGTTCTGGCCGGAGGGGCGAAACTCCCACAGCCGCGCGCCGGTACCGGCATCGATCGCGATCGTCTTGCCGTCGGTGCCGGTGACGATGACCACGTCACGGCTGCGCCCGGCGACGGTGACCGCATGCAGCTCGATCGGGGCCGAGTCCCCGGTGGCGTCCAGCGTCACCCGGCGCAGGACCAGCGAGCGCGCGTTGGCGGCGGTGATCCCCGAGGCCGGCCCGGCGCCCGAATGGGCCGTGTCGTAACCGAACCCCGGCCAATCACCCGACGGGATCGACGCCGCCGCGCGGCCGGACGCGCCGGCGCCCGAGCCCGAGACGTCGATCCGACCGTCGGAGCCGGAGACCGCCGAGCCGTCCGCCGCGGACCCGCTGGCGGTGCGCTGCGACGAGCTGCCGCACCCGGTCATCAGCCCGGCGCAGAGCAGCGCGATCAGGGCTGCGAAACGCCGGCGAGCCATCGATCCATCGTAGTGCTCCGCATCCCCCGGTCGCCGGTGCCCCGACGGATCCTCCACAATTGCAGACACTTTCCCAGGGTCGCGGCACCCGCGCCGATACGATCGGCTTCTTTTCAGGCATGTCCGCGACCCCTCTCCCATGCGTCTGTCGATCGCCGGCTCGCTGCGGCTGGCGCTGACCGCGCTGACCGTGGTGCTGGCCGCGGTCGCGGCTGCGGCGGTCATCAGCCTGTACAGCTCGCGCCAGGGGTATGAGCGCACGCTCGTGCGCACCTCCGAGCTGGCCACCGCCGTCGCGAACCTGTCCACCGCCGGGATCGCCGAGGCGGCAATCCTGCGCGACACGCCCGCGCCGCGCCTCGGGCCGGCCCGCCGCCAGGCCCTGCGCGCCTACCAGCGGGCCGCGCAGACGGCGACCGAATTCGCCCGCGCCGATCCGACCAGCGCTCGCCTGGTCGGCGACGCAGATCGCGCTGCAGTCCCAGATCCGGCAGCTGGCCGCTGCCGGCCGGCTGCGCAACGCGACGGCCGGAGCGCCCACTGGCCCAGGCCGCGACTCTCGCCGATCCAGATCCAGGCGCGCCAGCAGGCGCTGGAGCGCTCCGCTCAGGCCCGCGCGCAGCGCGATTCGCGCGACGCCCTGACCCTCGTGGTGATCGCGGGCGGGCTGGCGCTGATCAGCGCGCTGGTGCTGATCAGCGCGCTGATCCGATCGATGCGCGGCCCGCTGGACGAGCTGGTCGCGGCGACGCGCGAGCTGGCCGCGGGCGGCCGGGCGCGCCGCGTGCGCCCCGCCGGGCCCGACCGAGCTCAAGGCCCTCGGGCGCGCGTTCAACGCGATGGGCGCCGACCTGATCGCCGCGCGCAGCCAGATCGAGGCCGAGCGACGTCGCCTGGCGGTCACGATCGAGAGCCTCGGCGACGGTCTGCTCGTCACCGACGAGGACGGCATCCACGATCCGGACCGTCAATCCGCGCGCGGCCGACCTGGTCCCCGAGCTGCCGCCCGGGAGCCGGACCGACGGGGAGGGGAGCCCGCTGCCCGCCCTCGAGGTGGCGCTCGAGCGGGAGATCGTCGTCGAGACCGACGGGCGGATCCTGGCGGTCACCGCCGTCCGGCTCGGCGCCGCGGGGGTCGGCGGCGTGGTGTGGACGGTGCGCGATGTCGCCGAGCGGACCCGCCTGGAGCGAGCCAAGAGCGAGTTCGTGGCCACCGCATCGCACGAGCTGCGCAGCCCGCTGACCTCGATCAAGGGCTTCGTCGAGCTGCTGCATCGCTCCGGCGAGCACATGACCCCGCGCCAGCGCGAGTTCGTGGACATCATCCTGCGCTCGACCGACCGGCTCGTCGAGCTGGTCTCCGACCTGCTCGACGTGGCCCGGATCGAGGCCGACAGCGTCGAGATCAGCCGCCGGCCGATCGATATCGGCGAGGCGGTGCGCGAGGTCGCGGAGCTGATGGGGCCCCGGATCGAGGCCAAGCAGCAGCGCCTCGGGGTCTACGTCTCGCCCGCGCTGCCGCTCGCGCTCGCGGACCCGGCCCGGATCCGCCAGATCATCGCCAACCTGCTGACCAACGCGCATCTGTACACCGAGGCCGGCGGCCGGATCCACATCGGTGTCGAGGCCGATCGCGCCCGGGTCCGGATCGTGATCGCCGACTCCGGGATCGGCATGACCGAATCCGAGCGCGAGCGCGCATTCGAGCGCTTCTTCCGCGCGCGCGCCGGCGATGAGTCGGTTCCCGGCACCGGGCTGGGCCTCTCGATCGTCAAGTCGCTCGTGGACCTTCACGAGGGCGAGATCGAACTCGAGTCCGAGCCCGGGCGGGGGACGACGTTCCATGTCCTGATTCCCGCCGCCGTCGTCCCGGCCGGTGACGGGCCGTCGCTCGAGGTGATCCGCGGCCGGCGGATCCTGATCGTCGATGACGAGCCCGAGATCGCGGCGCTCGTCGCCGACCAGCTGGCTCCGCTCGATGTCCGGGCGACGATCGCCACCGACGGCGAGAGCGCGCTCGCGCACCTGCGCTCCGGGCACTACGACGCGATCACGCTCGACATCCTGATGCCCGGGATGGACGGCTTCGAGGTCCTGCGCCAGATCCGCGCCGACCACGAGCTGCGGGCGATCCCGATCCTGTTCGTGTCCGTGTTCGCCGGCCGCCGGGAGCTGGCCGGCGAATGGACGGTCGGCAAGCCGATCGACGCCGACGAGCTGCGTGACGTGCTCGCCGCCGCGGTGCGCGCCGGCCGATCGCGCGTGCTCGTGGTCGCGCGTGAGCAGCTGCAGGTCCGACTCGAGCCGGCGCTGGACGAGCTCGGGATCGAGCACCAGTGGGAGACGACGGCGGCCGCGGCGGCGCGGGTCTGCGCGAGCGTCGCTTCGAGGTCGCGCTGATCGACGTCGGGATTCGCAATCCCCGCGCGGCGCTGCAGGCCCTGGACCTGCGCGGCCGCCGGCTGCGGCGCGCGGTGATCCTATTCTCGGATGATCGATACCCCGGCGCCGCCCGGCATCTCGGACCTCGGGATGGAGGTCGTGCCGATGCAGGATGCTGCCCAGGCGCTGCTCGGCGCGCTGCGCGGGGAGACTGACCACATCAGGCAGGGCATGAGTGCTGCAATCCGACGAGACTGAGCTGAGACAGGAGGTCGAGCGCCTGCGCGCCGAACTGGCGCGTCGCGAGCGCGAGGCCGCCGACAGCCGCCGCCAGCTCGAGCGCTACGCCGCCGATCTGCGCGAGACCTTCAAGCAGGAGCGCACGCGCTCACAGCAGCTGGCCGGCTCCTATGCCGCCACCGTGCGCGCCCTGGCCGGCGCCGTCGAGGCCCGCGACGCCGTACACCGGCAAGCACGCCGAGCGCGTCACCGCGTACGGAATCGAGATCGGCCGCGCGTTCGGTCTCCCCCGCCCCGCGGCACCGGAGATCGAGTTCGGCTACCTGCTGCACGACATCGGCAAGGTGGCGATCCCCGACGCGATCCTCTACAAGCCCGGCGCGCTGGACGCCGACGAGCGGGCGTTGATGTCGCGCCACCCGCTGATCGGAGCCGAGATGGTGTCCGGCATCGAGTTTCTCGCCGATGCCGTCAAGGTGGTCCGCTCCCACCACGAGCGCTGGGATGGAACCGGCTACCCGGACGGCCTGGCCGGGGCCGACGATCCCCCTCGCTGCACGCGTGTTCGCGGTCGCCGACGTGCTCGACGCCCTGACCACGGATCGGCCCTACCGGTCGGCCTCACCGCTCGCCGAAGCCCGTGAACAGATCCGTGACGGCGCCGGCACCCACTTCGACCCCCAGGTGATCGCGGCGTTCGAAACCATCTCCGACGCCACGCTGGCGGGGATCGGAAGGTGCGATCGGATGAGCCGCGCCGTGCTCGTGGTCGACGATGACCCGTTCATCCGCCGGCTCGTCACGACGACCCTCGAGGACGTGTCCGGGATCGAGCTGCACGAGGCCGCCGACGGGGCGCAGGCGCTGGAGGTGGCGCGGGCCAAACGCCCGGCGATCGTCTTCCTGGACGTTGACATGCCGGTGATGGATGGGATCGACGCCTGCCGGCGTCTGCGCGCGGATCCCGCCACCGAAGCGGCGACGATCGTGATGCTCACCGCCGCCGACAGCGAGCAGGTGCATGCGCAGCGCCGAGGACGCCGGCGCCGACCTGTTCCTGACCAAGCCGTTCAGCCCGCTCGATCTCCTGCGGCTCGTCGACAGCCTGGCCGGCGACGGCGGCTGAGGCACGCACAGCCGACCCGAGTCCGGGACCCGCCCGGCTCATTGGTTCTGGTGGGCGCCGCTAGGAGATGCGGATCAACACGACGGTGTTGATCACGAACACGATCGCGAAGCCGATCGTCCAGCGGTTGAGATTGCGCTCCACGAGCGATCCGCCACCGAGCGGGCCCGCCCCGCTGCCGACGCCGAAGGCTCCGGAGAGCCCGGCGTCCTTACCGGAGTGCATGAGAATCAGGAAGACGAGCCCGACGCAGATGGCGATCTGCACGAACTCCAAGATCGTGACCATGGCGCGATGGTAGCTCACGCCCGCGTCGGACGCGGGCTAGCCCGAGACGGTCGGGGCCGACGGCTCGCCGGGACGGTCCGGCGGTCGCGGAATCGGCCTCGTCGAGCGCGTGCATGATCGCGACTGCCTCACGCCGCAGACCGTGATCGATCGCCGCGTAATCCTCGTCGGACAGCTTGCCCGTCGCCAGGTCCAGCTCCGCGTCACGGATCTCCCGGTACTTGGCGTCGCGAGCCGCCTCGAGCTCGGCGCGCCGGTTGGCCCGCTGGTCGGCCTCGCGCGAGCTGCGCGCCGCCCGCAGCGGAGCGGAGATCACGAACACGGCGATCGCGATCACGATCAGGATCAGGAGGTAGGCCACGGCGCGCGGACGGGCTCGGCGGCCCGCTCAGGAGGGCTCGGGCGGCGGGGCGAGCATCGGCGCGACGAGCTCGCGGCTGCGCGGCGCCGGCGCGACCCGCGCCTCCTCGTCACGACCGCCGGGCAGCGGCGCAGGCGGCCGGCGGCGCGGCGGCGGCAGCGGCCACAGCGCGATCAGCCCGCCGAGGGCGGCGATGATCGCGCCCAGCCACAGCCAGATGACGATCGGGGAGACGATCAGCATGAAGGTCGACTTTCCACGGGTGGGTGACGAACCGCTGCGGCGATGCCCCGGATCGCGACGTCGCGCGCCTGGTAGAAGAAGTTCAGATCGCGCTGGCGAACCGCCGGCGGGCTGCGCGAGCGCGTCGTCGAGCGCCTTGCCGAGCACGGCGTCACCCTTGGTCACGAGCGGTCCGAGCTGCGCGATGTTGGGGTTGATGTCCATCCAGATGTCCCTGGTCAGGCCCGACTGCAGCCCGACCGTGCTCTCGGTCGACGCGCCGTCGTTCTAGGAAGAAGCGGCCGATCGGCGCCAGCGTGTCCTGGGAGGCGTACAGGCCGTAGCTGGTGTGCAGGGTGGTCACCCGGTGGCCGTTGCGCGAGACCGCCAGCCAGGCGCCGAAGGAGATCTTCTCGGCGGTGGCGCTGGCCGTGGGGCGCAGATAGGTCACCTTGTACCCGTCCACCATCGACGCTCTGGCCCGGGACCGATCGTCGCCTCGCGCGAGTGCTGGAAGGAGGTGGAGCCGGCCACCCCGATCAGCGCGATCGCGACCCCGGCGTGAACGATGTAGCCGCCGTACCGGCGGCGGTTGCGGCGCACGAGCCGGCCCAGGGCGACCGGCGCGGACTCGTTGCTCATCGCCTGCCGGGCGCGCACGCCGCGGACGAACTCGTGCACGACGGCGGCGACCACGAACGTCCCGGCGCAGAACATCAGGAAGGCGAAGATGTGGCCGCCGACCCCGATCGTCGCGGCCAGCACCACCCCGACGACAGCCATGGCCGCGGTCGGGAAGGCGAAGCTGCGCCGCAGCTTGGCCACCGTGACGCGCCGCCAGGCGATGATCGGGCCGATCCCCGACAGCAGCACGATGATCAGCGCCAGCGGGCACCACGAAGGGACGGAACGCGGTCGGGCCGACCGACACCTGCGTGCCGGTGATCGCCTCGGAGATGAGCGGGAAGAAGGTGATCCAGAACACGACCGCGGTGAGCGCGACGAGCACGAGGTTCTGAAACAGGAAGACCGCCTCGCGGGAGAGCAGCGAGTCGAGCCGCGCCTCGGTGCGCAGGCTCTCGCGCCGCCAGGTGACCAGCGCGACCGAGCCGATCACCATCACGCCGATCAGCGCGACGAAGGAGAAGTTCAGCGTCGGGTCTGAGACGAAGGCGTGGATCGAGCTCAGGATCCCCGAGCGGACCAGGAAGGTGCCGATGATCGCCAGCGTGCCCGAGGCGAGCACGAGCGACGCGTTCCACACCTTCAGCATCCCCCGCTTCTCCTGGATCATGATCGAGTGGATGAAGGCGGTCACGCACAGCCACGGCATCAAGGCGGCGTTCTCGACCGGATCCCAGGCCCAGTAGCCACCCCAGCCCAGTTCGGTGTAGGACCAGCGGGCGCCGAGCAGGATCCCGACGCCGAGGCACAGCCAGGCCGCCGAGCGCGAAGCGTCGGGTGACCTGAATCCATTCGGCGTTGACCCGGCCGCTGATCAGGGCCCCGACCGCGAACGCGAACGGGATCGTCATCAGCGTGTAGCCCGAGTAGAGCATCGGCGGGTGCACCATCATCGTCGTGTGGCGCAGCAGCGGATCCAGGCCCGAGCCCTCGCCGGGCGGGTTGGCGCTGGTCGCGAACGGGTTGGCGAACAGGACCGTGAGGGCGAGGAAGAATCCGCCGAGCGTGAACAGCACCCCCTGCGCGTAGGGGACGATCTCGCGCACGCGCCGCCGGGTCAGGAACAGCGCCAGGCTCGACCAGCACGAGATCAGCATCACCCACAGCAGCAGCGAGCCCTGCTGCGTGGACCAGATCGCGGCCGCCCGGTACAGCAGCGGCGTCGTCGTGCTCGAACCGCTGGCGACGATGTTGTAGGAGAAGTCCGAGCGCACGAACGCCGCGTCGAGGATCACGAACGCGAACACTGCCAGCGCGGCCACGACGTACATCGCCCGGCGCCCTGAATCCACCCACGCCTGCCCGCCGGCGCGGGCCCCGTACAGCGAGGCGCCCAGACCGTAGAGACGAGCTGATCAGGGCAAGGACCAGCAGGGTGCGGCCGACGACCGCCATCAGCTGCGGCTCCGCATCAGTAGGACGCCGAGGCGGCCTGGTACTTGGACGGGCACTTGGTGGTCAGCGAGTTGGTCTCGCCGATGAACTCCACGCCCGACCCGGTCGTGACGCTCGCGCCGGTGGCCGCTCCGCGCCCCTCGTGCACGGTGACGAGCACGCCGCGGCCCTCGGCGAACGGATCGGGCACCTCGCCCGTGTAGCGAACCGGCACCGACACGTGCTGCTTGGGATCGCGGACACGGAACAGCAGCACGGCGCCCTCGTGCTGGACCGAGCCCTTCAGCACCGTGCCGGCCAGCACGTAGGACTGGCCGGGGTGCGCGCGCTCGAGCAGCTGCGAGGCCGTCAGCTCCTGGCGCCCGGCGGCGAAGCTCGTGTAGACCAGGGCCGAGGCGAGCAGCAGCGCCACCGTCAGCGCGATCGTGAGGCGGATGGTGCGCTTGCGGCTGGGATCCATGGCCTGCGAATTGTCCCATACGCACCACCTCGGGGGTCGATCGGCGAGGGGCCCGGGGGTCGGCGGCAAACGTGTGCGGTCGTGCGGTGGTCGCGCGCAGGGCGCGCCGCCGGTCCGCGGCCAGATTAGCGTCGCATTAGTCGCGAGGATTTTTTGGCCGGACCGCGAAACCATTTCGCAGCCGTGTCGTTCTTAGCCATGACAGTGATCACCCGAACAAAACTCAACGGTGAGACGCGACGGCGACGTCGCGAGGGGCAACCGGCACGGCCGGCACCGGTGAGCGGTGGCACCGCCGCCCGACGGCGGCGCGAGGCCGGCGCTCCCCAGGACCAGGCCATGTACAGCTGCGCGTGCGGCTTCGTGTTCGAAGCTCAGGTGTCGACCTCGGTCGACTGCCCGCACTGCGGCGACAGCCAGGCCTGGTAGGCACCGGCCTCGCTCCCCTGACGGCGCCCGATCGGGGGCGCCGCTGACCGCCCCTGCCCGGACGGCCCCCCGCCGTGATTCAATGGAGTCGTCGGCGCGACTGCGCGCAGGCGCATCCAAGGAGAAGGGGCTGGGCGTGAAGAGACTAGGTATCGCAACCCTGCTGGCCTGCCTGGCCACGGTCTGCTTCGCCGGCTCGGCCTCGGCGATCACCGCCACTCGGACCCCGCTCCCGTCCTACCCGGGGATGCAGGTTCTGCACTTTCACGCCGGTCCGTATCTGGTCAAGCCGGGCGCCAACCTGATCCTGCTGGACACAAACCACGTCCCCAAGCCGACCCAGGACGGCTACATGGTCCGGATGATCCCGGACCTGCGCTTCGCCAAGCCCGGCGGGGTGTGCTGCGGCGCGGTCCCGCGCGTCGACGTGATCCACCTGCACCACGGGGTGTGGCTCTCCAACGGCACCGCCGGCGAGGGCGAGGGCAACGGCTATGGCTTCTACCCGTTCATGGCCTCGGGCGAGGAGAAGACGATCTACGAGTTCCCGCACGGCTACGGATATCCGATCGGCGGCCGCGACCTCTGGGTCCTCAACTACATGATCCACAACCTCACCGCCGAAGGCTCGGTCGGTCTTCATCAACTACACGATCGACTTCGTTCCGGCCACCTCGCCGGCCGCGGCGAGCATCACCCCCGTGCACCCGATCTGGATGGATGTGATGGCGCATCACATCTACCCCGTGTTCGACGTTCACCGCTACAGCGGCGTCAACGGCAAGTACACGTTCCCGGACATGGCCAAGAATCCCTACGGCTCGGGTCCCGCGCTCAACACCTTCACCGTCGATCATCCCGGCACGCTGATCGCCACCGCCGGCCACGTGCATCCCGGTGGCCTCTACGACGACCTTGATCTGATCCGTCCCGGGGCGATCCCGAGCGGTGGCGCGATCCCCGGCACGGTCCCCAACTCGGTGCGGCTGTTCCGCTCCAACGCCCGCTACTGGGACAAGCGAGGGCCGATCTCCTGGGACATGGCGATGACCGGCACCGCGCCCGACTGGCGACCCCAGGTCAAGGCCGGGGACATCATGCGCGTCAGCGCCACGTATGACACGCGCCGAGCGTCCTGGTATGAGTCGATGGGCATCATGGTCGTCTGGGAGGCGTGGAACGGGACCGGCGGCACCGATCCGTTCACGCACGCGATCGATCAGACCGGGCACATCACCCACGGTCACCTCGCCGAGGACAACAACCACGGCGGCGCGTTCTCGCTGCCCTACAACCCGGCCAAGTTCCCGGACTGCAGCCGCAGCCAGGTGACGATCTCGGGCTTCCAGTTCAATCCGGGCGACTTCACCGCCACCGGCGCCAACCGCTGCATCCCGACGGTTCGCCAGGGTCAGAGCCTGACCTTCACCAACTACGACGCCAGCCCGACGAACACCGGGTTCAACCCGCTCACGCCGACGCAGGCCTACACGGACTCGATCTTCCACACCGTGACCGCCTGCCAGAACCCCTGCGGGCTCAACACCGGGATCTCCTATCCCCTGGCCAACGGGCCCGGTGGCTATGACTCCGGCCAGCTCGGGTTCGGCACTCCGGCCGAGAACGCGATCAAGTGGAGCACCCCGACGGGCCTCAAACCCGGGGTCTACACGTTCTTCTGCCGGATCCACCCGTTCATGCGGGGCACCTTCCGCATCGTCGGCGGCTAGACGGCGGCCGCTGCGCGCCGGCGGCCATGCGTCGGCGCGCCTGACATCGGCCTCAAGCTTCGGGCGGCGGCTCGGCCGACACTCCGTCGTGAGGTGCAATCCGCAACCCTTCACGCCGGAGCTCCGACGACAGCCGCAACTCAGCTCGACGACGCGCTGACCGACGGCCTGCGCGCCCTCTATCAGCCGATCGTGTCCCTGGCCGACGGGGGCGTCGTCGGCTACGAGGCGCTCACCCGCGGCCCCGCCGGCAGCGAGCTCGAATCGCCTCTGGCCCTGTTCGCGGCCGCCCGCGCCGCCCAGCGCGTTCCCGAGCTTGACCGGGCATGCCGGACGGCGGCGATCGCCGGTGCGCGCGATGCCGGCCTGAGGCGCCCCGCCACCCTGTTTCTCAACGCCGAGCCCGAGGCGCTGGAGATTCCCGCCACCGGCCCGATCCGCGAGAGCACGATCGCAGCCGGCGCCGAACTGCAGCTCTGCATAGAGATCACCGAGCGAGCCCTGACCGCGCGCCCCGCCGACCTGCTGGCTGCGGTCGACCGTCTGCGCCGCGAGGGCTTCATGATCGCCCTCGATGACGTTGGCGTCGATCCACGCTCGCTCGCCCTGCTGCCGCTGCTGCGTCCCGACATCGTCAAACTCGACATCTCCCTGATCCATGGCCACCCGTCCCGTCGCTCGGGCGAGGTGATGAACGGTGTCTGCGCCTACGCCGAGCAGACGGGCGCGACGATCCTCGCCGAGGGAGTCGAGCGCGAGTCGCACCTGATGGCCGCGCGATCGCTCGGCGCCTCCCTGGCCCAGGGCTGGTTCTTCGGCCGCCCCGCCCCGGCTGCGGAGCTGCGCCCGGTCACCCGGCAGGCCCGCGCGCTGGCGATCCAGGCCCGGGCGCCGGTCTCCTCTCCCGTCGAGCTGGTGCGCGAACATCGGCCGTTCACCGTCGGCCGCAAGGACGTCCTGCTCAGCGTCACCCGTGCGCTCGAGGCGCAGGCGCTCGAGCTCGGAGGCCACGCCGTCGTGATCTCCACCTTCCAGCACGCCTGTCACTTCACGCCGCGCCACCGCCCGTCGCTACACCGAGCTGGCGCAACACGCCGCGTTCACCGCTGCGCTCGGCACGGGACTTGGTTCCGAGCCCGCCCCCGGGGTCCGCGGGATCTCGCTCGATGCGGGCGACGTGCTGGTCGGCGAGTGGGACATCGCCGTCCTCGGCCCCCACTACTCCGGCGCGCTGGTCGCCCGAGACCTCGGTGACGGCGGTCCTGACCGCGACCGCCGCTTCGAATTCGTGCTCACCTTCGAGCGCACGCTGGTGGCCGACGTCGCGGCGGCCCTGATCGGCCGCCTGACGACCTAAGGCAGCGACGCTCCGGGTACGCGCTCCGGCTACCAGCCCAGCGTGCCCGGCGGTCCCTTGAAGGGACCGCTCACCTCGGAGGTGACCCAGCCCCCGTAGAAGCCGCTCTCCTGGGCGTTGACCTGTTCCTCGCCCAGCCAGGCGGCATCGACGCGGTCCGCGTAGAAGGCAACGTGGTCGCGCAGCAACTCATAACCGAACGACGGGTTGCGGTACGTCCATGCGACCGCGGGCACAACCCGATCCCCGATCACCGCGTCGAGGTAGTGCGCGCGACCCTTGTATTCGCACAGGGTGGGCCGTCGCTCGCTCTCGCGGAGCCACTGCATGGCGACGTCGCTACGTGGGATGTAGATCGTCGGCGGGTGACTGGTCTCCAGCACGCGAAGGGCGTGAACGGAGCCGGCCAGCGGCTCGCCGGCGAGTGTCACCCGGACCGATGGCTCGCACGCTTCAACGGCCGGGGGTCGCGGATAGTCCCAGACGCTCTCCATTGACCCAGCGTACCGTGGCTGCTCGTGCTGGCCGGCTCGGTCGACCTGCGCTCCCCGCGGGGATGGAGACGCTCGCCACCGGTGCGCTCGTCTGCTTTCCCCCGGGCCCCGCGAGGACGAGCTCATAGTCCGCCGGAAGGACGCGCGGCGCGACGACTGGGACGGCGAGCCGACCGCGTAGCGGTCCGGGCGCCGCCGACCCGTCGTCGCCCGGTCACGCGGAGGCGAACTCCTTGAGCTGCGTCAGCCGCAGATGGTTGCCTGACGGGTCCCGGAAGCCCGCGTCGATGCCGTAGGGCCGGTCCTCGGGCGTCTCGACGAACTCGACGCCACGTCCCGACAGCGTCTCGTAGTCGGCCCGGCAGTCGTCGGTGGCCAGGAACACCGTCCCGGCCAGACCCTTGGCCATCAGTGCCTGCACCTGGGCGACGGTGTCGGTCTCGAACACCGGTGGCCCCGGGATCGCCATCAGCACGATGTCGATCTCGGGCTGGCCGGCCGGCCCGACCGTCAGCCAGCGAAAGTCGCCCATCTCGGGCAGCGTGGCGTCCATCCGGACCTCGAAGCCGAGCTTCTGGGTGTAGAAGGCCAGCGCCTCCTCCTGGTCATGGACCCACAGCTGCGTGGTGGCGATCCTCATCTCGTCTGCTCCCTTGAGTTGGGTTGATCGAGACAGAGACGCTAGACCCGGGCTGGCGGTCTGTCTTCTCCAAACGTGCGGGGTTGGGGACGGCCGTACACGCGCAGCACGCACGAGGGAACGCGGGCCCGGTCGGCGACCGGCGGATAGCGAGCGCGGTAGACCGTCGGGGACAGCCCGAAGGCGCGGCGTGAAGCTGGTCGTGAACGAGCCGACGCTCTGCAGACCGACGGCGAAGCAGATCTCGGCGACGGACTGGTCCGTGTCGCGCAGCAGCGCGGCCGCCCGCTCGAGCCGGCGCGTCAGCAGGTACGCGTGCGGAGCGACCCCGAACGCGCGGCGGAACTCGCGGCTGAAGTGCGCGCGGGAGAGTCCGGCGGCCGCGGCCAGATCATCGACGGTGAGCGGCTCGAAGTACCGAGCGTCGGCGAGATCCCGGGCGCGCGTGAGGTGGCGGGCAGCCGGCACGAAGGTCATCGCAGCGCCCCGCCAGTGGCCGGCGCGGTCATCACCTCGACGCAGCCGCAGCCACGCTCCCGTCGTTGACCAGGGGCCAGACCGCGGCGATGTCGTCAGCCGGCGGGCGGTCCTGGGTGAGCGGGGTGACCCGCTCGCGCACCAGCGCATGCAGAGCCGCCACCGTGGCGCTCGGGGCTCCCGGATCGCAGTCGAGCGCCTGGCATGCGCACAGCAGCTCGATCGCGATCACGTGCTCGAGCCGGTCCACGGCGTCGATCGCCATCAGCGCGGCGGTCATTCCCATCGAGACGTGGTCCTCCTGGTTGTCGGAGGTCGGAATCGAGTCCACGCTCACCGGATGGGCGAGCGCCCGCAGTTCGGCCACGAGCGCAGCGGCCGTGTACTGGGCGACCATGTAGCCACTGGAGGTTCCCGCATCGGCGGTCAGGAACGCGGGCAGGCGGCCGTTCAGGCTCGGAGAGAGCAGGCGGAACGTCCGCCGCTCGGAGATCGCCCCGAGGTCGGCCAGTCCGAGGCGCAGCGTGTCGAAGGCCACGCTTAGCCCCTGGCCGTGGAAGTTGCCGGCCGAGATCACCTCGGGCGGGTCATCGAATACGAGCGGGTTGTCGGTCACCGCGTTGAGATCGGCGCTGACCAGTTCGGAGAAGAAGCGAAAGCCCTCGCGCGCGGCACCGTGAACCTGGGCGGCGCAGCGCAGCGAATAGGCGTCCTGCAACCGAGCCGAGCCCGGGCCCGCGATCCGGGTCGAGCCCTCCAGCGCCGCGTCGATATTGGCGGCGCTGCGGGCCTGGCCGGCCAGCGGCCGCAGCCGGTGAACGCGCGCGTCGAAGGCCGGCCGCGCCCCCCGCAGCGCCTCGATCGTCGCCGCGGTGACGAGATCGACGGCGTCCAGCAGCGCGGCCACGCGGACGGCGAGCAGCGCCCCGATCCCGCTCATGAAGTGGGTCCCGTTGATGAGCGCGAGCCCCTCCTTGCTCTCGAGCTCCAGCGGCGCCAGGCCGAGCGCGGCCAGCGCCTCGGCGCCGGTCACGATGCTCCCGTCCGAGGCGGTCAGCCGCCCCTCGCCGAGCAGCGGGCAGGAAGGCGTGCGCCGAGGGCGCCGAGATCGCCGCTGGCCCCGAGCGATCCGGTCCGGGGCACGCACGGCGTGAACGGGCTGTTGAGCATCGCCGCGATGCGCTGCACCACCAGCGGACGCACGCCCGAGTGGCCGAGCAGCAGTCCGTTGGCGCGAACCGCCATTGCCGCGCGCACCGCCTCCGCGGGCAGATCGGCGCCGGTGCCGGCCGCATGGCTGCGCAGCAGGTTGACCTGGAGGTGGCGCTGAAGCTCCGGGGCGACCGGTGTTGGAGACGAGCGCGCCGAACCCCGTGCTGATGCCGTAGACCGGGGTTCCGGTGCTGAGGATCTCCTCGAGCACGGCACGGTTGCGCGCCACCCGTTCCAGCGCGCCCGGGTCGAGCTCCACGCGCGCGCCGTGCGCGATCGCGGCGACCGCGCGCGGGGTCAGGGCGCCGTCGAGGGTGACGGTTTCGGGCTGCGGAGGGTCTGCGGTCATCGGAGATCGAGCATCGGCCGACGGCGAGGCGGACGCGGGTGCCCCTGGGCGCCGCGGCGTGCCCGAGCATAGCCGCGCGCGGCCGCCCAGACCGATTACCGTGGCGGGATGAAGCCGGTCCGTCATCACGCGCTCGCGGCGCCGACCGAGCTGGCGTCGTTCATGGCCTGCCTGGCCACCGTGCTCGAGCTCGACCCCGACACGCTGCCCGTGCCCGCACCCGGTGAGGACGGTCCCACCGGCTGGACCCTCAGCCGCTGGCTCGGGGGCCTGGGGATGGGTCTGGTGGCGATCGCCGATCCGACCGGCTTCACCTGGCCGGGACCCTGGCTGGCGCGGGTCGCCGACGCCGGCGCCGCGCCCCGCTTCGTGGTCATGTACGGGGTGCCCTCGGGCGTCGTCTGGGACCCGGCCGGCACCGGCGAGCGTTGACGCCGCCGGCCTGCAGGCGGGCTACGTGGTGGCCGCGACCGATATCGCGCTCGCCCGTCCCCGGCTGCCCGAGCCGCCGGACACGACGGGCCGCGTGGAGGCCATCTGGCTCGCCCCCTCGGCCGGCGAGCCCGCCACCGGGGTCGGCGCGGCGCACGCCGCTCGCGGGCCGCGGCCTGCGGGGCGACCGCCACGCCAGCGGGCGGGGCACCTTCCCGTCGGGTCCTCCCGGCAGCGCGCTGACCCTGATCGAGGCCGAGGTCTGTGCCTCGTTTGACCCGCCGCTTCAGCCCGACGAGCACCGGCGCAATCTCGTCATCCGGCGGCATCGAGCTCAACCGGCTCGTCGGCCACCAGTTCACGATCGGCGCGGTCCGCTGTCGCGGGGCGCGGCTGTGTGAGCCGTGCACCGTCGTGCAGCGCTATGCCAGACGCCCGGTGCTCCGCGAACTCGTCCACCGCGGCGGCCTGCGGGCCGACATCCTCTCCGACGGCGAAATCGGGGTCGGAGACGCGGTGGCGGCGCTCGCCGCCGGCTGACCGCCGCGCGGCGCCAGCGGCACAGATCGCCTGCATACAAGCGAGATCAATGGGCGCGCCGATCAGGCCACAAACGCTTTCCCTGCTATGTTCGCCACAGACGGTCGGCGCCGCCGGCCGCGAGGCAGCTTGCTTTGAGTCCCGCCACTGAGCGGTTCGGGTCAGCCCACGCCTCCCGAATACGTTCGCGGTCTCATACCGCAAGGAGCAGTGAAAACTTCATGCAGTCATTCGCCGATCTGGGCGTGTCCAGCGCTGTCGTACGCGCTCTCGCCACCCAGAACGTCACCGAGCCGTTCGCCGTGCAGACGCCTCGTGCTGCCCGACATCCTCGCCGGGCGCGACGTGCTCGCCCGTTCGCCCACGGGCTCGGGCAAGACCCTCGCCTTCGGTATCCCGCTGGTGGACCGGATCGCCTCCGACGGACCGCGGCCGGCCGCCCTGATCCTCGCCCCCACCCGCGAGCTGGCTACCCAGATCGCCGCTGACCTGCGCGGGATCGCCCACTCTCGCGCGCTGCGCATCACCGCCGTGTACGGCGGGGTCGGCCTGGTCAACCAGGGCCGCGACGCCGCTCGCAGCCACATCATCGTCGCCACCCCGGGACGGCTCGAGGACCAGCTGTCGCGCGGCGCCTTCGATCTGCGCAACGTCCAGCACGCTCGTGCTCGACGAGGCCGACCGGATGCTCGACATGGGCTTCCGCCCCGCGGTGGACCGGATCGTCGCCGCCTGCCCGGCCCAGCGCCAGACCCTGTTCTTCTCGGCCACGCTGGACGGCGAGGCCGGACGCGTCGCCCGTGCCTACACCGACAACCCCGCCCTGCACGAGCACGGCCCGCACCGCGCGGCGTGCCGCCGAGGAGATCGAGCACCGCTTCGTGGCCGTTGAGGGAGAGCGGATCGAGGCGCTGATCACCGAGCTCGGTCAGGAGCGCGACCTCGCCCTCGTCTTCGTCCGCACCAAGCGCGGCGCAGACCGGCTCGTCAAGCGGCTCGGCGCTCGTGGTCTCGACGCCGTGGCGATGCACGGCAACAAGTCCCAGCGCCAGCGCGAGAGCGCGCTGTCCCGCTTCGAGTCCGGACATGTCGACACGCTGGTCGCCACCGACGTTGCCGCTCGCGGCATCGACGTGAGCGGCATCTCCCATGTGATCAACTTCGATCCGCCCGAGGACCACGAGACCTACGTCCATCGCGTCGGACGCACCGGCCGCGCCGGGCGCACCGGAGTGGCGATCACCCTCGCCGAGCGCCACGAGCGCCACGAGGTCGGCCAGCTCGCCGGCCGGCTCGGCATCGATCACGGCCTCGGCGGCGGGACACCGCGCCCGCACGGCGGCAACGGCTCGCGCCCGCAGGGCGGCAACGGCTCGCGCCCCAGTCGGGGAGGAAACGGCTCGCGCCCGGCCCACGGCGGCGACAGCCCCCGTCCGCCGCGCAGCGGACGCGGGCAGCGGTCGCGCCCACGCGCCGGAGCCCGCTCCAACGGCCGCTAGGCCACCGACGGAAGGATCACCGCGGAGGGCCACGGCTCGCCGCGGTGGATCTGGATCTACACCGGCCGCATGCGCGTGCTGGTGCCGAGATCCTCACCGGTCCCGGGGTTGCGCGCATAGCGCGGATGCGCCCCGGACGAAATCTGCAGCCGGATCCGGTGGCCCGCCGCGAAGCGGTGTCCCATCGGCCAGAGCGCGAAGCTCACCCGCCAGACCCCCTCCTCATCGCGCTCGAAGCGCTCCGCGGTGACCCGCGCCAACGCGTCGCAGACGTTGCGCGACGCGCCCACACCGTCCACGTCACAGACACGCGCGAAGACATCGAAGAACTCCGAGTCCGCGGACGCGTACAGCTCGACGCGAACGTCCCCGACCGACTCGACGGTCTCCGCCAGCACTTCCCCCGTGTAGACGAGCACGTCAACACGAGCCTCGAGCTTGCGGTTGTCGACCACCGGGTCCCGGCTGAGCAGGACCGGCCCCCCGACCGCCGGCGTCGGATCCGCCGGGTCATAGCGGTATCCGTCGAACCCGGCGCTGGCGGCGGCAGGCTCGTTGTCCTGCAAACGACCGGCATCGCCAAGCCACAGCGGGCGCTCGCCAGTCCCCGGGGGCGGCCAGGCGGGCAGGTCTCGCCAGCCGCCGCCCGATCGCTCGCCGGTCACGTGGATGCGCGCCGAGCTGTGTGAGAGCAGCCGCCGGTCGTCGAGCAGATGCGCGCGCAGCCACCCGATCCCGTCACGGTGGCCGGCCGCGGCGAGGCCCGGGGAGGTGTGCGCCCACGGACCGATGGTCAGCCGGGTCTCGGTACCCGCCGCAGCGAGCGCGGCGTGGTCAGCGAGCATCCAGGGCAGGAAGATGTCGTACCACCCGCCGACGAACGACACCGGAGCGGTGATCTCCGAGCGCCGCCCCGAGAAGTCGCGCGCCACCCAGTACGGGTCATCACGCGCGGGATGGCTGAACGCCTCCCGGTACCACGGAACCACCGCGCCGGTGGCCCGCTCGTCGAGATCGCCCAGCGGCAGTTCGGACATCGGGCCCGCGAGGCCCCGAACGGCGCGGTTGATGGCCAGCGGGGCCAAGCGACCCTCCTGCGCGGTCATCAGCGCCATCCACGACGCGGCGGTCTCCAGGGACATACCACCGCCGGCGTAGGTCTGATCAAAGAACTGCGAGGCGCTGACCTGGATCGCCATCGCCACGAGGTCCTCGTCGGCGTCGGCGGCCATCGCCCACTGCACGAGCCCGAGATAGCTCGGGCCGAAGGTCCCGATCCGGTCGCGGTGCCAGGACTGCGGCGCAGCCAGCGCAGAGTGGCCAGCCCATCGGCGCGCTCGTCAAAGGGCGTGAATTCACCACCCGATCCGAACGTCCCCCGCACGCTCTGGACGACCACCTGCAGACCCCGCTCGGCGAGCATCCGCCCAAACATGAGACCGACGAATCCCGTCCGCCCGTACGGCGATCGCACGACCACGGTCGGCTGCGGACGCTCGAGACCGGCGGTGGCCACCCAGCGGTCGGTCAACAGCGTCACACCGTCATCGGCGGCCACGGCAAGGTCGGGCTGGTGGGTGACCGCGTGGGTCTCGGCTGCGATTAATCGCATGCGGCGGCCGAGGATCTCGCTGGCGATTGACATGGCGGGATCCTACGGACTCCCGGCAGGGTGGCTGCTATATCGAGGGCCATGCCCCCTCTCCCCACCCGCCCCCTCGGTGACAGCGGCCTCGACGTCTCGGTCGTCGGTCTGGGCGCCAACAACTTCGGCCGCCGCGTCGACCTCGCCGGCACCCGGCGCGTGATCGATGCGGCGCTGGACGCCGGTGTCACCTTTCTGGACACCGCCGACATCTACGGTGGCGCCGGGGCCAGTGAAACCCTCCTCGGCGAAGTGCTCGAAGGTCGTCGGGACCGCTTTCGTGCTGGCCACCAAGTTCGGGATGGACATGGGCGATTCGCGCGGTCCGCGTGGCTCGCGCGGCTACATCGCGCACGCAGCCGAGGCCTCCCTGCGGCGCCTGCGCACCGATGTGATCGACTTCTACTGGTATCACCAGCCCGACGGCGTCACCCCGATCGCCGAGACCCTCGGCGCGTTGCATGAGCTGATCACGGCCGGCAAGGTGCGCGCGATCGGCGCCTCTAACTTCAGTGCCGCGCAGCTTCACGAGGCCGACGCGGCCGCCCGCGATGACGGGCTGACCCGCTTCACCGCGGTCCAGAACGAGTACAGCCTGCTCGTGCGCGAGGCCGAGGCCGAGGTCCTGCCCGCCTGTGAGCAGCTCGGGATCGCCTTCGTGCCGTTCTTCCCGCTCGCCTCCGGGTTGCTGACCGGCAAATACCGACGCGGCCAGTCCGGCCCCGAGGGCGCGCGGCTGTCGGGCCGTGACCAGATCGCCACCGACCGCCAGTTCGATCAGCTCGAGGCGCTAGCAGGGATTTGCCGGCGTGCGTCAGATCCCTCTGCTCGAGGTCGCGATCGGAGCCCTGCTCGCCCACCCGGCGGTCGCCTCGGTGATCGCCGGCGCCACCCGGACCGAGCAGGTGCACGCCAACGCGGCCGCCGGCGGCTGGACCCCCTCGGACGCAGATCGCGCCGAGCTCGAGTCCCTGCTCGCCGCCTGACGGCCGGTCTGACGTCCGGGCGCTGTGGCGGTGAGCCGGTCGTCAGTCAGTCGGTCTGGCGCGAGAGCAGCGTCACGAAGCGCGCGATCCGCGCGAGCTCGTCCGCGGGCAGCGCGCCGGATGCGGGGACGAGCAGCGTCATCGGACCGCGCTCGTGCGCCCAGGCCCGCACTCGCTCACTGAATGCCGCACCCACCCAGACGAGCGGCATCGCGTTCGCAAACGCGATCACCGCCTCCTCCTGAGCTTCGGGACTGGACTCGCGCCGCAGCACCGAGACGGCCACCTGCTCCAGCGCCCGGGCGGCGGCGTTGATCGCGTCCAGGCCACCGTCGTCGATGACCAGCGTCACTGCGCCATCGCGGAGGGTCTCGGCCACCCAGCCGTCGGGCGTCTGGGCGATTGCGGTGCTCGCCGCAACGAGCTGATACACGGCGTCCATTGGGCGTCTCACTCTCCGTCGGGCAAGCGCCAGCCGAGTACACCGGGCAACTCGAGCGCGGCATCGGGACCCCACGTGCCGACGGCGTAGGGAAGCGTCTCGGGCGGGTTCTCAAGCACCGGCGCGCACACCTCCCACAGCCGTTCGATCTGCTCGCTGCGGGTGAACAGCAGCCGCTCGCGGAGCATCACATCATGCAGCAGGCGCTCGTACGCCTCGAGGCCGTCGTGGCCGTCGAACGCGGCGTCGATGTCCAGCGTGAACGCCGCCCGACCGAGGTTGATGACCGGCCCGGGGATCTTGGCCTCGACCTCGATCCGGACCTGGGGGTCCTCCGAGAGCTCGAACACGAGCTCCGACGGACGCACGGTGCGGTCTTCGGGCTGGTTGGGGAAGATCCCCATCGGGGCCTCGGTGAAACCGATGGTCACCGTCCGGCGCCCCTCGGCGAGGGACTTCCCGGTACGCAGGTAGAACGGGACTCCGCTCCAGCGCCACGCATCGACGCGCACTTCGACGGCGACGAACGTCTCCACGGTTGAGTCGTCATCGACGTCGTCGCTGTCGCGATACCCCTCGTACTGCCCGAACACGACCGTCGCGGGATCGAGCGGACGCACCGAGTCGAACAGCTTGGTGCGCTCGAGATGCAGCGCCTCGGCGTCCACTCGCGAGGGCGGCTCCAGCGCGACGATGCCGAGGATCTGCAGCAAGTGGGTGACCACCATGTCGCGGAACGCCCCGGTCTGCTCGTAGAAGCCGGCCCGGCCCTGGATGTCGATCGCCTCGGGGACGTCGATCTGCACATAGGCGATGTGGTCGCGATTCCAGATCGGCTCGAACATCCCGTTGGCGAAGCGCAGCGCGAGGATGTTCTGGGCCGCCTCCTTGCCCAGGAAATGATCGATCCGGTAGATCGATTCCTCGGCCAGGACCTCGTGCAACGCGGCGTTGAGCTCACGAGCGCTGGCCAGATCGTGGCCGAAGGGCTTCTCGACGACCAGCGCGCAGTTCTCGGCCAGACCCGTCGCGCCGAGCATCCGCACCATGTCCTGCGTCGCCGACGGTGGCACCGATAGATAGACGAGCCGCTCGCCCTCGGCGCCGATCTCCTGCTCGGCACGAGTGACCGCGTCCGCGAGATCGGTGCCGTCCTCGGCGCTGGACACGACGAAGCTCAGCCGCTCGGAGAACTCCTGCCAGGTGCCATCCAGCTCGCAATCGCTGTGCTTCTCGAGCGCCTCACGAACCTGCCCGCGAAACTCGTCGTCGCTGCCCGGCGAGTGCCGGCCCGAGCCGATGATCCGGAAGTCCTCGGGCATCATCCCCTCGCGATGCAGACGAAACAGGCCGGGGAACAGCTTGCGGGCGGCGAGGTCGCCCCGCGCGCCGAAGAGGACCAGCACGCGGTTGGACGGACGAAGGGCATCGCTCACCGGCCTCACGCTACACGAGCCCGGCCGAGGGCCCCATGGCCGGAGCGGTTCACCCGCGAGCTGTCGGGGCCGGCCCGGACGGAAACCGGTTGGCAGGCGAGTGGGAGGCCATGAGGCCGATTCGTCTGCCAACCGGTTGGCAGACGGCTCAGGAGTTGTCGATCACCGTCCCCGACGGCGCCGACGTGTACCACAGGGCCCCGAACTCGAGCTCGACAGCCCGCTCAGCCGCGCGCGCGAAGCAGGTCAGCCTTCATCGGCTGACGCAGCCGACGCCCGCCCTCGGGCGCTGGCTCGCCAAGGCCGGCGAATACACCGGCGATCTCACCGGCCCGCTGAGCGAAGATCGCCGCCCGGCTCGGATCGACACTCGCCGTGCGCCGCCGGAACGCCTCCGGTCCGGAGAGCAGGGTGACCACGTCGTAGCGGCGGCTGGCCACCGCGTCGAAGCCCGCGGCGCCCGCCCCGGCCAGCGTCCGCTGCGCGGCGGCCCTGACCTCGAGCTCGTCCTCGATCATCCGGGTGAGCGCGAAGTAGTCACCCTCGGGCAACGGCTCGGCGACGTACAGGACGCCGCCCGGACGGAGCACCCGAGCCGCCTCGCTCAGTGCCGCGCCGTGCCCCCGCGGCGGCACATGGTGCAACGACCGCATGAACACGACCGCGTCGACGCTGTCGGCGGCGATCGGCAGCTCCTCCGCGCGGCCCACGGCGTAGCTGACGCCGGGTCCGGCCGTCTGCGCGCGTGCCTGCTCGAGCTGGGCGTTGGAGGTCTCGATGCCGACCGCGCGCGCTCCCCGCTCGGCCAGGGCGCGCACCAGCGCCCCACCGCCACAGCCGACGTCGACGATGTCGCGACCGTCCGGATCGAGCAGCTCGAGCAGGACGGCGAGATCGGTGCTCTCGGGTGCGCCCACGGCGTCGAGGGTAGTGCCCGTGCGCGGTGTCCAGTCCAATAGGGTCACGGGCTGATGACGGGCTCGTTCACTCCGTCGCACCGCGGCGGCAGCGGCTCCCCACTGGTCCTCGTGCATGGGATCAGCGACACCTGGCGCACCTGGGAGCTCGTCCTTCCCGAGCTCGAGCGCCGCCATGACGTGCTCGCGGTGACGCTGGCCGGGCACGCCGGTGGTCCGCACCTTCCCGGCGCGCTGTCTGATGCGACGCTCGCCGACGGAGTGGAGGCGGCGATGGACGCGGCCGGCTTTGAGCTCGCGCACATCGCCGGCAACTCGCTGGGCGGCTTCGTCGCGCTGCAGCTCGCCGAGCGCGGTCGGGCGCGCTCGGTCGTCGCCCTGGCCCCCGCGGGAGGTTGGCCGGTCGCCGATGCCGTGCAGGAGCAGGTGATGGAGTACTTCACGACGATGAACGAGCTCGTTCGTGCGGCCGCGGCGCACGCTGACCAGATCGCCTCCACGCTGGAGGGGCGGCGCCGGTCGACCGCCTACATCACGGTCAATTACGAGCACATCCCGGCCGACCTGGTCGCACACATGATCCGCGGCGCGGCCGGCTGCGACGGCCTGCTCGAGCTTGTCGGCTTTGCCCGTCAGGCGGGCTGGCAGCTGGACGCCGAGCGGATCACCTGCCCGGTGCGGATCGTCTGGGGCAGCGAGGACCGCCTGCTGCCGTGGCCACTGGCGGCCACCCGCTACCGGCGGGAATGGGTGCCCAACGCTGACTGGGTCGTGATCGACGGCGTCGGCCATGGGCCGCAGCTCGATGTGCCGCTCCAGACCGCCGAGCTCATCCCCGCCATCTAGCGTCGCGCCCGCGAGCGCCCCCGACCCGACACTAAACTCGCCACGATGACCACGCTGTACGAGTGGGCGGGTGGGGTCGAGGCCCTCGGGCGCCTGATCAACGCCTTCTATGACCGGGTGGAGTCCGACGATCTCCTCGCTCCATTCTTCCCCGGCGGGGTGAGCGCGGAGCATCGCGACCACGTGATCGCCTGGTGGTCAGAGGTCTTCGGAGGCCCGGACCGATACACCGAGCAGATCGGCGGCTATGAGCACATGCTGGCCAAGCACCGAGACCTCGGGATCACCGCCGAGCAGCGCCTGCGCTTCGCCTCCCTGATGAGCCTCGCCGCCGACGACGCCGGACTGCCGGCGGACCCCGAGTTCCGCTCAGCGTTGGTCGCCTATCTTGAATGGGGCACACGCCTGGCCATGGCGAACTCCCAACCCGGCGCCGCGGTCGTCCCACATGCTCCGGTGCCGCGCTGGGGCTGGGCGAGGCGCCCCCGTACCAGCCTTGAGCGCAGCTCCACCGCGGGCCGGTCCGTTCCATGGCAAGCTTGGCTCGAGTTGTCACGGCGACCAGGGGGACGACAATGAACGACCGCCCGATTCTGTACGTCTGTCGCGGAGATGATGGAGGCCCGGGGATCCATCCCTGTCGGCGCGTTCAGGAGAGCCTGCGCGCGGCCGGAATCGAATACGAGAAGGTGATCGCGGCCGACGGGAGCCCGTTCCCATTCCGCCGCAAGGAGTCCCGTGACGATCTCCGGGCGGCGACGGGTGACGCCAAGCTCCCCGCGCTCAAGCTCGCCGACGGCCGGGTCCTCACCCACTCACGGGCGATCCTGCGCTGGGTGCGCGAGCAGACTCCCGCCTGAGCCTGGCCGCGCCCGCGCTCTCAGTCCCCCGTCGCCTCCTCGACGACGAGCAGCGTGTTACCGTCGGGATCGCGGAAGAAGAACATCGGCGGAACCGGATCGCCCATCCGCGAGACGTCGTCGGCGTCCACGCCCGCTGCGCTCAGCGCCGCGTGCGTCGCCTCGATGTCGGCGGTGGCGAGGCTGATTCCGGTCTGGATCCCCACCGGGTCGTGCTCGCGCGGCGGGGCCAGCGCAATTCCGGTCGTGCCGTTGGGCGGGTACACCTCGACCCACCGGTAGCGACCACCGAACGGGATGTCGGTCCGCTTCTTGAAGCCGAGCTTGTCCACGTAGAACGCGATCGACCGGTCCTGGTCCGGTGAGGGGACCATCGCCAGGTTGATGTGAGAGATACCGCTGATGTTGGTGCTCACTGCTGCCTCCTGTGAGTGACGGACGTACCGTGCAGATCGGCCGCAGACGCGAGAATCATCGGCTGCCGGCCCGTTCGAGCTCGTGCTCGTACACGACGAACGAGGTCGGCGTGGCGATCGTGTCGTACAGGGATCGAGCCGGGGCGTTGAACTGCTGCGTGTGCCAGTACACCCGGTCACATGCCCGGTCGCGGGCTGTCGCGTACGCAGCTTCGATCAGCGCCCGCGCCGCGCCGCTGCCCCGTCGGGCCTGATCGACGTAGAGATCCTCGAGGTAGCAGGAACTGGTCGCGCTCCAGGTTGCCCCGTGGAAGACCAGGTGTGCAAGACCGATCAGGCGGTCGGCGTCGTCCACGGCGACAAGCCCCAGCATCCCGCCCTCGTCGTCACGCAGCCGGGCGAAGGTCAGCTCGGTGGTCGCGTCCGGGATCTCAGCGCGATAGAAGTCGAGATATCCCGCCCACAGGACCAGCCAGCCGTCGCGGTCGCCATCGCGCAGGCGGCGAACCACGGTCGTGTGTGTGGCGTCGGACATGGTCCTCTCCTCGGGCCGGGGAGCAGGATGCTCCGCTGCGCGCTTTATACCCCAGCGTCGCCCACGGGTGCGCGGCTCAGCAGCTGCCGGCGTCCGCCGACACGCCCGGTCCCACGCTGGGAGCATCGACCATCCCACCACCTGACCCGCGCAGGATCGCACCGAGGTGCACGACGTACCAGACCCCGCGCCACGAGATCAATGACGCGATGCCGATCGAGCTCACCTCGCCGTCCTCGCGGTACACGAGGCGGGCGTTGGGCTCCTCGTAGTAACCCACCCGGTTGTCGCAGACCCCGGGCGAAACCCAGTGCGCGTAGCCGGCCACCGCCGTGGTCCGGAGCAGGCGCGAGCCCGGTGCGCCTGCCCCCAGCAGCGTGCGCGCGGCGGCGATGTCCAGCCGATAGTCGTCGAACAGGCGGTACTCGAAGTCGCCCGCCGGATCTGCGACTGACTTGAGCTGGACGTAGGCGGTCTCGGGGAAGAACGCGGCCCGCGCGGTGCCGACCGGCCCCCCGGCGATCGCCGCCCAGAGGCCGCGCATCCTGACGGCGAAGCCGTGGGTTTGCGTCGATGGTCGCTGCCCGGTCTGGGGCAGGCGCCCTGGATCCGGACGCGATCTGTGCACGGTCGCGACCATGCGTCGCACGCCCGCGGGCGTGCCGGGGCGGTGCCGGCGCCGCGCGCGGGCAAAGCGAGCGGCTGCCGCACCCGGCGGGACGTGGTGCGTGCCGCGGCCCGCCGTGACGCTCGCCGGCGGTCGTCGCGGGGTCCCAGGCCCGCTCGTCGAGCCGCGGGCCCCATTCGCGATCCCGATCGCCGCCGCCACCAGTCCCACCGCCACGAGCCCCGCTGCCCGGGCCCGCCACCGCCGCTGGCGACGGCGCGCGTCGGCGCCCAGGCCGCGCAGCCGCGCATTGATCTCGGCCTGGGCGAGGGTCTCGATCCGCACCTGCTTGACGCGCGACTGATCGCCGGACACGATCGCGATGCGCTCGGCGCCGACGCGCAGTCTCTGGGCCAGCAGGCTGATCAGGATGTCATTGGCCGCTTCGCCGGTGTCCGGCGCGGTGACGCCGGCGCCGACCAGGCCGTCGCGGATCCCCGTGAGCTGATTGCGACGCGCCCGCGGATGGACGCGAACCGAGATACGAGCGCTGTCCATTTGCGCATGATGCCGAGCGGTCCACCCGATTTCAGGAATTGTCCGTATACGCCGACGGCTCGCGGCTGACGACCCCTACGCGGACCTCACCGGCTCGAGCACGAGAACCGGGATCTGCCGGTTGGTCTTGGTCTGGTACTCGGCGTAGTCGGGCCATACCGCGACGGCGCGATCCCACCACTGCTCGCGCTCGGCACCGGTGACCTCGCGGGCCCGAAAATCACCCTTGGCCGTCCCGTCCTGGACCTCGACGAGCGGCTGCTCGATCATGTTGCGATACCAGGCGGGATGCTCGGGTGCCCCGCCCTTGGAGGCGACCGCCGCGTAGGCGCCCGCGTGTTCGACGCGCATCACCGGCGCCTTGCGCAGTTTGCCGCTACGGGCGCCCATCGAGGTGACGACGATCACCGGTACGCCGCGCAGCGTGGTGCCCTCAGTCCCTCCCGACCCCTCGTATTCGGCCACTTGGTCGCGGACCCACGCCTGGCTGTTGGGGGCGTATTCACCGGTCAGAGGCATGTTTCTCCATGTCGTCGGGGGATGGCAAGGTCGTCGCTCGGGCGCGAGCGCTCACGTGAACTCGGGCGGGAGCCAGCCGGGCCGCAGCTCGGGCAGGCCATCGGTGATCCGGTCCGGGAACGCTGCGGGACGCTTCTCCAGAAACGCGGTTACGCCCTCACGGGCGTCCGCTGATCGGCCACGTGAGAACATCGCCCGCGAATCAGCGCGGTGGGCGAGCATCGGATGCTCGGCGCCGAGCATCTGCCACATCAGGCGGCGCGCGATCGCGACCGACACCGGCGCCGTGTGCTCGGCGATCTCCCGTGCAAGCGCCCGGGCGGTGTCCAGCAGCTCACGATCGGCATGCAGGCTGCGTACGAGCCCCGCATCGAGGGCCTCGTCGGCGCCGAACACGCGGCCGGTTGCCACCCATTCCATGGCCCGGCTGATGCCGACGACACGCGGGAGAAACCAGCTCGACGCCGCCTCGGGGACGATCCCCCGGCGGGCGAACACAAAGCCGAATCGAGCTTCGGGGGCGGCGAGGCGGATATCCATCGGCAGCGTCATCGTCGCGCCGACGCCGACCGCCGGTCCGTTGATCGCGGCGATCACCGGCTTGGTGCACTCGAAGATCCGCAGCGTCAGCTGCCCACCGCCATCGCGGGGCACGCCATCGCCCTGCGCGCCACCGCCGGGCCGACGACTCCAGTCAAACGTGTCGCCACCGCCGGCGAGGTCGGCCCCAGCGCAGAACCCGCGGCCGGCGCCGGTGACGATCACCGCCCGTACGGCGTCGTCCCCGTCAGCCGCGTCGAACGCGTCGATCAGCTCCTCCCCCATCCGCGGGGTCCAGGCGTTGAGCCGGTCGGGCCGGTTCAGGGTGATCTCCATCACCTGATCGGTGACCTGTACGAGGATCTGCTCGTCGTCCACGGCGGTCGACTCTATCGCCGCCGCCCATCCGCTTCGGGCGCAGAGGGAGAGACTGCGGCCGCGTCCGGATACGAGGTCGGCCTCGCCACCGAGCCGACGGCCGGCGTCGGCTCACGCCACACGAACCGCGATTCCCGGGTAATCCCGGACCAGGCCGTCGCTCGCGTATACGAGCTCACACGCGAAATCGAATGCTGGCGCGGCATAGTCATAGCGCTCCTCAGGCCCGTCGGATGCCCGCCGCGCATACCGCTGCTCGAGCCGTTGCACCTCCAGTGACACGGCCCGTACGTAGGCGGCGGGGGCCGCCGCGCTCTGCCCGGGCGCGAGGCCGAGCCGGCGGACGGGGAACGCGTTGGTCAACACGGACGCCTCGAGATCGACATCGCGGCAACCGTCGAGGTGCGAAGCCGGTTCCCCGTTGACCTGCCAGGACCCATCCCCGGTACTCGTCAGCGTCATCGCACGCATGGCTCCGCGCGACCGGGCTCGTACGATCGCCGACACCGTCGACCATTCGGAGTCGAGGATGATCGCGTACTCGACCGCCCAGGCCTCTCCGTCCTGGACCGCTGTGGTCGTCCCCTGGAAGCGCGGGCCCGTGTCGGCGCCGTCTACGAACACGACCTCGAAGCCCTGCCGGGCCTCGTGATGGCGCCAGGCCGCCCAGCTGTGCAGACCGTCCATCTCCGGGACCATAGATCCCCGGTAGGATCGCCGCCGTGGGGCTGCTCTCGATCGCCACGTTGCCGGCCCGGGCAGCGATCGCCGGCGCGCCTTGCCGAACGCCTTCCCGGGCGCAGCCGGCTCGCCAGCTGTCACGACCGTGAGTCCCGACCAGTCGCTGTCCGGCGGTCTGCGGCCGCTGCTGGTGCGGTTCCTGGATGCGAACGCCGACGAGCAGACCGGCGCCGAGCTGTCCCGCGCGGTCTCGGCGGTGCTCACCACCGCGATGGTGGTCACCAACCTGATCGGCGCCGCGGTGGTGCTCGTCGGTCATCTATCTTGATCCTTCCCCTCCCCCCGACCCGGGACGCCGCCGGCGTACGCGAGCTCAACGCGATCATCGCCGCCGTCTACATCGTGGTGGCAGTCGTCGCCGGCGCGGTCGGGGGCCGCACCCTGCTCGGTCCGCTCCAGCGGTGGCTGCGCGGTGACCGGGCCGCCGACAGCGCCGTCCAGCGACTCGTCGTCCGTGCACCGCTGTTCCTGTTTCGCCTCCAGGTCGGGTTGTGGCTGACCGCAGCGGTCATCTTCGGCGGGTTGAACTCCTTGCATTCGCTGCGACTCGGGCTGGTGGTGGCCGCCACCGTCGCACTGACCGGGGTGACTACCGGTGCGTGCGCATATCTGGTCGCCGAGCGGATCCTGCGCAAGCCGGCTTCCCGCGCGCTGGCCGAAGAGGATCCCGGCCGTCTGCGCGTTCCCGGGGTCGCGACCCGGGCGGTGCTCGCGTGGGCGTTCGGCTCCGGGGTGCCCATGCTCGGCGTGGTCATGGTCGGTCTCACGACGCTAGCCGGCTCGCCGGCCACGGAGGCTCAGCTCGAGCGAGTGATGATCGCGCTCGGAATGATCGCGGTGCTCGTCGGCCTGCTCGCCGTGATGCTCGCTGCCCGGGCGACCGCCGACCCGGTGGACGCAGTCCGGCGAGCCATGGAGGAGGTCCAGGGCGGCAGCTTCGACGTCCGCGTCCCGATCTACGACGGCACGCAGGTGGGACGGCTGCAGCTCGGCTTCAACCGGATGGCGGCCGGCCTCGCCGAGCGCGAGCGGATCCGGGCCACGTTCGGGAGCTACGTGGACACTGACGTCGCCGAGCGCATCCTCGAGGACGATGTCGAGCTCGACGGCGAGGAGGTCGACGTGACGATCATGTTCCTGGACGTCCGCGGCTTCACCGCGTTCGCCGAGCGCACCGAGGCCCGCGAGGTGGTGGCCGCGCTCAACGGCCTGTTCGAGCGGGCGATCCCGATCATCCACCGTCACGGAGGCCGGGTGGACAAGTTCGTCGGCGACGGCCTGCTCGCCGTGTTCGGTACCCCGCGGCGACTGGAGAACCACGCCGACGCCGGCCTGGCCGCGGCGATCGAGATCGTCAGCGCAACCGCCACCCCGAACGCGGATACCGGCTCGCTCGAGGTCGGGATCGGCCTGAACTCGGGCCAGGTCGTGGCCGCCAATCTCGGCGGCGGTGGCCGGCTCGAGTACGGAGTGATCGGCGATCCGGTCAACGTGGCCGCCCGCGTGCAGGCCCACACCCGAGAGACAGGTGACGCGTTGTTGCTCACCGAGGAGACCCACGAACGCCTCAGCGCACCGCCCGATGACCTGCGGCGCCGCGACGGGGTGGTGTTGCGGGGTCGCAGCGAGCCGATCGCGCTGTATGGGGCCTGATCGGTGACCCGGAGCCACCCAGCGCCGCAGCCGATCGCCGTCGAGGGCGAGCTTGTGGTTGAACGCGATCCCGGCCGCAGCTCCGGACGCCTGCTGCGCCAGGGGGACATGGATGCCTCCTACATCGATCTCTCCGACCCGCGTCACCTTGAGTTCGACTACTTGCGCTGGTTTCGGATCGTGCTCCGGGGTGCCGGGGCCCGTCGTGTCCTGCACATCGGCGGCGGCGCCTGTGCCCTCGCGCGGGCGCTGGCCGCGGAGGATTCCCAGGGCCGCCAGGAGGTGTGCGAGGTCGACGCTGACGTGCTGGCGATCGCCCGCCGCCATCTCGGCCTGCGCCGCGCACCGGGCCTGCGAGTCCGCCATGCGGAGGGTCGTGCCGCGCTGCGCGCCCGATCGGGCGCGGGCTTCGATGCGGTCGCCGTGGACGCGTTCGTTGGCGCTCGTGTCCCCGCGGGCCTGACCACCGCCGAGGCGATGACCGACGCCGCCGCCGTAGCGGCGCTGACGGTGGTCAACGTCGTCGACGACCGCCGCGGTGAGGAGATCACCGCGGTCGCCGCCGCGCTGCGCGACGCCTACCCTCGCGTGTGGGCGCTTGGGGGCCGGGTCGGCAACACGTTGGTGGCCGGAGACCGGGGCGGGTTCGAGTTGCGCACCATCGCCGCGCGAGCCGCCGCCGACCCGTCGCCGGCCCGGCTGATCGCGCCGGCCGCCATGGGCCGCCGGCTGATGACCTCGGTTGCCCGCCACGATCCCACCTCGCCGTCCTCATGACCGCCGTTGATGCGGGGACCCGACGAAGGCGCCGTGCGGCTGCGCAGCCGCCGGATCGTCAGCCCTGGCGCGGTGATCGACGGGGAGATCGCGATCCGAGCGGGACGGATCGCCTCCGTGGGCCGGCGCAGCGAGGCCGGTGCGACGGCGCACGGTGCGCAGGCGATTGATCTCGGCACCGACTGGATCGTGCCCGGCTTCATCGATGGTCATGTGCACGGGGGCGGAGGCGCGCAGTTCAACACCAACGATCCTGACGAGGTGATCGCGGTGGCCGCCTTTCATGCCCGGCACGGGACCACCGCGCTGCTGGCGACAACGGCCTCGGCGCCGGTCAGCGAGCTGGCCGCTGCCCTGGATGCGATCGCCCGGGCCCGCGCCGGACACTCCGGCCAGCCAGGTCACGCTGGGGACTCCGCCGTTGGCGCCACCATCCTCGGCGTCCACCTCGAGGGGCCGTTCCTCAGCCGATTCCGTCCCGGGGCGATGGATGCAGCAAGCTTCCTCGCCCCCGATGCGGTCCTGCTCACACGGCTGCTCTCGGCTGGGCCTGGTCTCGTGGCGATGATGACGCTGGCTCCCGAGTTGCCCGGCGCGATCGGACTCGTGCGCGAGCTCACCGGTCGCGGGGTCATCGCCTCGCTTGGCCACAGCGAGGCAACCGCGGCCGAGACCGCGGCGGCGATCGATGCCGGGGCCCGCGCGGTGACCCACACGTACAACGCGATGGGCTCGCTGCACCACCGCGAGCCGAGCCTCCTCGGGGCCGCGCTCGATCGCCCGGAGCTGAGCTGTGAGCTGATCGCCGACGGCGTGCACGTCAGCGGGCCGGCGCTGCGGCTCGCCCACCGCGCCAAGGGGACCGCGGGGCTCCGGCTCGTCACTGACGCGATCTCCGCCGCCGGCATGCCCGACGGTGACTACCGGCTGGGGGCGACGGAGGTGCGCCGCCATCACGGCTGCGCACGCGCCGTGGTCGGCAACGCGCTGGCCGGCAGCACGCTGACCATGGATGTCGCCGTCCGGGTCGCTGTGCATGAACTGGGCGTCGAGTTGCCCGAGGCGGTCACCATGGCCGCGGCCAACCCGGCCAGGTTGCTCGGACTCAACGGCCGCAAGGGGTCGATCGTCGCCGGCCTGGACGCCGATCTTGCCGTGCTTCGCTCGGACCTCAGCGCCCGGGCGACGATGATCGGCGGGCGCTGGGCGCTCGGACCCTGATCCGGTCAGCCCCGCGGAACGATCACGGCCATCGTCCCCTACCCCGTATGCACCCCGGGCTACCGGGGCGCAGCAGCGACGCGATCACGCGAGCCGCGATCGGTCCCGCGATTGTTCCTCCGAAGCCACTGTGGTCGAGCTCGACGGCGACGGCGATCGCGACGGTCGGGTGGGCGGCCGGGGCGAAGCCGACGAACCACACGTCGGTGGGTCCGTCCGGACGATTCGTGAGCGGCAGCGTCCCGGTCATCCCGGCGACCTGCGCACCCCGGAGGTCCGCCGGTGTGCCCGTGCCCGCGGTCACGACTCTGCGGAGCATGCCGGTGAGGGCACGGGCTGTGGCCACGCTCATGACCCGGCTCTGACCCGTGGGTGAACGGCCATCGAGGTGAGGGGCCATCAGCGTGCCGTCGCGCGCCACGGCCGACGCGACCATCGCCATCTGCAGCGGAGTCGCGATCAGTCCGGCACCCCCCACCGCGAGCGGGCCGATCGCCACATGAGGATCGAGCGGCGTCACGAGACGGCCGCTGAGAGCGACGCCGCTCGCGGGCACCACCGGCCGCCCGCCGGCGATCCGGACCGGCGCAAAGAAGCCGAGACGTCGCATGTAGGCCGTCATCGTCCGGGGGCCGAGGTCAGCGCCGAGCTGGGCGAAAGCGGTGTTGGCCGAGAAGCGCAACGCCGCCGAGAGGGTCACGCGGCCATAGCCGGTCCCCGATGCGTTGCGCACCGTGACCCCCGACACCCGCCGCGCCGCCGGAGCGGAGAGCTGGGCCGCCGCCGTGTAGCGGCCGGAATCCAGTGCCGCCGCGGCGGTCACGATCTCGAAGGCCGAGCCAAGCCGGTACTGGAAGATCGATCCCCGCTGCCCAGATATCCGGGTGCCGCCGAGGCCGGCGGTGATCAGCGCCCGGATCGCTCCTGTGCGCGGATCGAGCGCGACGACCGTGCCCACCCGGCCGGCCAGCTGAGTTGAGGCGACGTGCTGGGCACGGGCATCGAGCGTGGAGTGGGTCGCCGTCTGGCCGGTCGTCGAAGCGGCCGGCTGGGAGGCGCGGCGGCCGGCGCCGAACACGGTCAGCGCGATCGCCGCCACCAGGATCACCGGAACGGCCACGAGCACCGTCGCGACCATCACCCGTCCGGTCCGCTGCCAAGACGCCCGGGCCGATGGCACCGGCGCGGGCTCCGTGGAGGCGGCCAGCTTGCGCCACACGTCACCGATCGGGGGGCGCTCGTTCTCCGACACAGGGTTGGCGTCCTGCAGCCGTGTCATCAGGTCGGTCATCACATCGCCTCCATCGGGTCGGTCCAAGCCGGGTCAGCGCTCGCCAGCGCCGCGGCCAGACGCCGCCGGGCACGGTGCAGCCGCATCGTCAGGGCGCGCCGCGAACAGCCGAGCACGGTCGCTGCCTGCTCGGTGTCGAGGCCCTCCCACGCGATCAGCATCAGCACCTCGCGGTCGTCCGGCCGGAGACCCCGCAACGCCTCGCTCAGCGCCGAGTCACCCATCACCGGTGCTTGCGCGGGTGGACGCTCCCGGCTCATCCGCTCGCGCAGCGCGGCCTGGCGCCGGCTCGCTCGCCGCCGGTTGGCGACCACCCGCCGTGCGCAGGCCAGCAGCCATGGCAACGCGTCCTCGGGAACGTCATCCAGGCGTCGCCAGGCGATCACGAAGACGTCACTGGTGATGTCGTCGGCCGCACCCGGCTCGGTGCGGCGGGCGGCATAGGCCCCCACCGCTGCCGCGTGAGCGCAAAACAGCGCCTCGAGTCTGCGGCGCCGGTCGGAGTCGTTCATACCCGGCCTATGTCCGGCAGTGGGCGCGAGGTCACACTCGCCGGCACAGATTGGGCCAACGGCCGGGCCGCGGTGCTCAGATCACGCTGTCGCCGACCTACGGCGCACGCCTGCGGGCGCGCAGGTCGAAGTACAGCATCGCGCTGCACAGGGCGGAGAACGAGAGGGTGATCATCTCGAAAACGATGCCGGCGATGACCGCGCCGACGGAGACCCCTGAACCCGACAGGGCGGTGCCGATCCGCGCGATCGCGACGTTGATCACGCCGACTGAGAACAGCAGTCCCAGAACGTGCAGGTAGGAGCCAGTGGTGAGCTCGGCGCTGCGGCGCAAAGCCGAGATCCAGTTGACGTCCTCGAGCGCGGCCGTCTGGGCGACGACCGCCCACCGGGCCATCAGCAGCAGGCCCGGAATGATCAGCAGGACGAAGCCGACTCCGGTCCCGAAGGCGGCGACGATCTGCGCGGCCGCGACGACCGGCAGTACCCGGGCTCCTCGCAGCAGCACCGCCCTGACCTGGGGCCGGCGGTGTCCGCCGATCTCGACCACCGCATTGACGTGCAGCGCCGAGATCAGCGGGCCGACCAGCAGCACGTCGAGGACGAGCACGAGCAGGGCCGCCGAGGCGCCTCCCGTCCCTGACGAGAGCAGGCCGCGCCCGTCGATGAGCAGGACGATCAACGCGTAGGGGACGACCACGGCCAGCGTGATCTCAGCGAACAGCACGGGGTAGAGCCGATAGCAGCGCACCGCGTCCGTGATCAGCTCGCCAACCGATTTCGACCGCTCGAGGTCGACCGTGGTGACTCCGTCCGTGCTCATCGCTCCCTCATCGTCGGCTGCCCGTCCCAGGCGCAGTTATAGTCGGCGCCGACGATGGGCAACCTCCTGGACTCCTTCTCTCTCGCGGGAAAGGTCGCGATCATCACCGGCGCGTCGTCCGGCCTGGGGGTCGCGTTCGCGACCGGGCTGGCCGAGGCGGGCGCGGATATCGCGATCTGTGCGCGGCGGGTCGAGAAGCTCGAGGAGACCAGGGCGCAGGTCCAGGCGCTCGGGCGGCGCTGCGTCGCCGTCCGGGCAGACGTCGCGAGCCCGGAGCAGTGCGACCACGTCGTCCAGGAGACCGTGCAGCAGCTCGGCCGCGTCGACGTGCTGATCAACAACGCCGGCATCGGCACCGCGGTGCCCGCCACCCGTGAAGCGCCCGACGACTTTCGCCGGGTCATTGACATCAACCTCAACGGCTCGTTCTTCATGGCGCAAGCCTGCGCCCGGGCGATGTCTGACGGTGGTGGAAGCATCGTCAACATCGGCAGCGTGCTCGGTTCGACCTCGGCGTTCCTCCCCCAGGCTGCCTACGCCTCATCCAAGGCGGCGATCATCGGTCTGACGCGCGATCTCGCTCAGCAGTGGACCGGCCGCAAGGGCATTCGCGTCAACGCGCTGGCGCCCGGCTTCTTCACCTCCGAGATGACCGATCAGTACCCGGACGGCTACCTCGAGCAGATGATGTTCCGCGTCCCCGCGGGGCGTAAGGGCGAGGCGCGCGAGCTCGTGGCCGCCGCCGTCTTCCTGGCCAGCGACGCCTCGTCCTACATCACCGGCTCCGTGCTGCCGGTCGATGGCGGTCTGCTGACCTCGTAGTCGACGAGATCGCCCTGCGAGAGTGGGCCGGCGGGGCCCTGACGGCCACGTCGCAGCGGCGGCTCCGTACGGCTGCCGAGCGCCCCTCACGCGACGTCGCGAGGCGGCCGGCGCGGATACCGCGGCAGGCCATCCTCCACGAGCATGTCCCACGCCGGGATCTCCTCGACAAATGAGCGGTAGCCCGGGTTCCGGACCGCCGGCGGGCGGCCGTCGTCGGCGCACGGCCCGAGCATCGCCGACATCGCGGCCAACGTCCTCGACGGGCTACTCGTCGACCACATTGCCCAGGCCCCGCCGGCTGGCCGCGATCAACTCGTTCTTCGTCGAGGACGTGGCGCGGCGAGATCGGCCGCCTCGCCGAGCGGGTGTTCGCGCAACGCTATGGCGGCCTGCGTGGGCTGCGGGACCTCGACTACCTGCTCATGGCCCAAGGCCTGGGCCGCAGTACCCGGGCGCGCGGCGAGCTGCTCTGCTTTTGCTCTTCGATCAACCGGGAGGCCCTGCGGGAGACGGAGGCGATCGAGGAGTTCCGCGCCGCGGGCCGGCCCCGCTGACGCTGGAGCCCTCGTCGGTCAGGGAGTCAGCGACGTCAGTCAGACCGTCAGGGACGTGACCGCCGATCAGCAAGCCTCGGACCCGGTCCGCTTCGTGGCAGGATCGCGGACATGATCGATCTCCGCTCCGACACCGTTACCCGGCCGACGCCCGAGATGCGGCGTGTGATCGCCGAGGCGGAGGTCGGCGATGACCAGTTCGGAGAGGACCCGAGCGTCAATCGCCTTCAGGATGAGGTGGCAGCGCTGCTCGGCAAGGAGGCGGCGCTGTTCGTGCCCACCGGCACGATGGCCAACCAGCTCGCGTTGCGGCTGTTCTGCCGCCCCGGCGACGATGTGATCGTCGGCGCCGAGAGTCACATGGTGTGGCACGAGACGGGCGGCGGCGCCGCAAATTCCGGGGTGCAGTTCACCGTCGCCGGCCGCGACGGACGGTTCGGGGCCGCGGACTTGCGCGCCCTCGTCAAGCCGCGCGACCACATGCTCTACCCACCGACGACGCTCGTGGCCGTCGAGGACACCCATAACCGGATGGGCGGCTCGGTCTGGGCCCGCTCCGAGCTCGAGTCAGTCGCGGCGACGGCTCGCGAACTCGGTGTCGCGAGCATGCTCGACGGCGCCCGGCTGTTCAACGCCACGGTGGCCACGGGTGAGTCGCCGCGCGACCTCGCCGCGCCGTTCGACCTCGTCTGGATCGCGCTCTCCAAGGGCCTCGGGGGCCCGGGCGGCTCGGTGATGGCCGGGCGCGCCGCCGACATTGCCACCTTGGTGCGTCATCGACGCATGCTCGGCGGCGCGATGCGCCAGGCGGGACTGTTCGCCGCCGCGGGCAGTTACGGGCTCGCTCACCACGTCGAGCGGCTTGCCGATGACCACCGCAACGCGGCCACGATCGCCGAGCGACTCGCGACCGTGCCCGGCGTATCCGTGCGACCTGGAGGCACGAACATCATCGTCTTCGATCTGGATGGTGAGCGTCCCGACGCCGCAACCGTGGTCGCGGCCGCGCGCGAGGAGGGAGTGCTCATCCTCCCGTTCGGACCCCGCACCCTCCGTGCCGCAACGCATCTCGACGTCTCGGCGCAGGACTGCGAGCGAGCCGCACAGGTCCTCGCCGCCCTGACGGCCTGATTCAGCGGCGAGCGAGCGCTGGTCGCCACCAACCGACCCCGCTTGAGAAGCGACGGACGGGACGCCGCGACGCTCGGTTGGGAAGCCCGTTGACGTGTCGCAAACCCGTGCGTCGTGGGCAGATCGACGCGTTCAGCGAGGAGACAACCCGTGGGCAACGGCGTCCACGGGCGCGAACCGGGTATCCGCGGAGGGTTCTGCGATCGGTCCGTCCGGGAGGTGCCGCTGGGTGCGGTTGCGTCCTTTTGCCTTGGCCCGGTAAAGAGCTTGGTCGGCGCGGCGATCGAGCTCGTCAAGGTCGGTCATCGGCGTCAGGTCGCAGACGCCGACCGACACCGTGACGGATCCGATCTGTGGGAAGGGGTCCCGGTGATCTGACCGCCACCGGATCATGACCACAAAGGAGCTAACCGATGATCGTCACACTGAACACCACCCTCATGGTGATCGTCTTCGCAGGCGTCTCGTGGGGCGCATCACCGTGGCCGTCAATCCCACCGCTCCGCCGGCCCTGATCGGATTCACTCCCGATGACCCAGCGGGGGAAACCCTTCAAGCGTGCCAGCGGCCCAGCCGGCCGAGCCAGCACGGTCGCTACCCTCTCCAGCTACGGGCTGCCGGGACGGCGTCGAAAGGACCTTGTTATGTCAGCGTGGCAGTCAGCGAATCGGCGTCTGCCGCGGCTTCGCCAGTGGACGTGGCTGGCCGGAGCGGCGCTACTCCTCGCGGGCTGCGCCACAGGATCCGCGGCGACCGTGCAGTCCGCTGCCACGCCCCCGGCGCCGCACTGTGGCGTCGCCACCGCGACGCCGACGCACTACCGGCATGTGGTGTGGATCTGGTTTGAGAACCGCAACTACGACCAGATCATCGGTAACGCAGCGCAGGCCCCGTACTTCAATAAGGTCGCCGCCGCGTGCGGGCAGGCCACGGACTACCACGCGATCACTCACCCGTCGCTGCCGAACTACCTGTCGGCGACCGCCGGCGGCCGTCAGGGACCCACCTTCGACTGCGTCCCGAAGAACTGCCCGCAGAGCGGACCGAGCATCTTCACCCTCCTCAACGACTCCGGCAAGACCTGGAAGGCCTACGCCGCGGACATGCCGGGCAACTGCTGGTTGAACGATCACGCCGGCTACGCACCTCGCCACAACCCGGCGGTGTACTTCCTCGATCTCCGGGCATCGTGCGCCCAGCACGATGTGCCGCTCGGGTCCACACGCCATGGCCCGCTGGCCGACGACCTGAAGGCCAACCGGCTGGCAAGCTTCACCTACATCGTCCCGAACCTGTGCCAGGACACTCACAGCTGCGGTATCAACGCGGGCGACCGCTGGCTGGCCACCTGGCTGCCGATGATCACCTCAACGCGCGCGTACCGGGACGGCAGCACGGCTGTGTTCATCACCTTCGACGAGGGCTACGGGAATACCTTCGGCGAGGACTGCGTGCACAGCACCGACCCCAGCTGCCGTGTCGCCCTGATCGCCGCGAGCCGCTCGATCGCTCACGGCGAACGCGTGACCCAGTCAATGACGCCGTACTCGCTGCTGCGCACCACCGAGGAGCTGCTCGGCCTCGCGCCGCTGCTGGGCCACGCCGCTCAAGCCACCAGCATGACGTCAGCCCTCGTCCGATAGCCAGTTTCGATGACCACGGCGACACGCGGAGTGGAGCGCTGTCGTCACACGTGGCGCGGCGCGCTGGCGGTCCCAAGCGCCCGGTCGTGTCCACGCGCAGTGAGCAGTAGTCAAAGCAGTCGTGTGGCTTCGAGTGTCCACGGGTGGCGCCCGTCCGTGCCGTTCTCGGCTTTGAACCTCGCCGAATGCTGATCGCGATCGCTTCTCTCGCCAATCGCCGTCGGCACTGAAATCGTGCTCGACAACGGCCAAACGCAGCACGAAGTTCCCGGATATCACGCTGGTACTGCGCCCTCCACACCTTAAACCGCGAAGACCCGTTACCGAAGGCTCGCGCGCGACGAGTAGGTCACGTTAGGGTCAGCGGTCGATGTGCTTCTCGCCGCAGGCTGATTTCACAGCGGGCGCGGCGGTCGCCGGGCTGGTCGGCGTCCAGACGCTGCGCCGGGTCCGGGTGCGACGCGAATTGATCGTTGGCGCACTGCCGCTCCTGCTCGGGATACATCAGCTCGTGGAGGGGTTCGTCTGGCTTGGCCTTCGCCGCGAGATCTCGCCGAGATTGGGTGACATCGCCAAGGAGACGTACATCGTTTTCGCGCATGCGATCCTTCCCGCCCTGGTGCCCTTGGGCTTCACGGTGCTGGAGCCCGAGCGCAGGCGCGCTCGATGGATGTGGCCGCTCGTTGGGCTCGGCGTTCTCCTGGGCATGTATCTGCTCTGGCAGGTCACTGCCTACCCGGTCGGGGCCCAGCTGCAGGCCCGGTGTATCGACTACACCACCCATACGCCGAACGGCCTTGTCATCGGCGGGCTCTACGTTGTCGTGACCTGCGGCCCCGCGCTGCTGTCGAGCCGGCGGTATCTGCGCTGGTTCGGGATGGTGAGTCTGGTCGGCGTGATCGCCGCCGCGCTCGTGAGGGTGGACGAGCTCACGTCCGTCTGGTGCGTGTACGTCGCGCTCGTGAGTGTGTTCATCCTGGAACACTTCCGGCGTCAGCGAGCATCTGACGCGGCACCGAGCCGATCCGCTACCCGGCCACAACCCGGGGCGACGTAGCCCGCAACTCTCGCCGCGCGCGCGTGATTGCCCTCGCTGAGAGCCGCCCCTCGCCGTCGAGATCAAACCGACCGCGGCCCGGTTGCCATCGCGGCGCACGCTTGTCCGCTTGGCATGCGTCTGGTTAAGGTGCGCCGGCCGGGCGCCGATACGGTCAGATGGCGATGCACGGCAGCGGATCGACCGCCAATCGGCGTCGGTCCGATGAGGCAGCACCGCCCATCAACGTTGGCATTGGCATCCGCGCGGTGTACGCCGCGCTTTGCTCGTTGCTGGTCGCCTACCTGTTCCTGATCCTCATGCGCCCCGCGGGCGACAGCTCGACACTGGTGGACGGTTGGGGCGTTGACTCGTTTGAGCTCGTCGCCTCCGGGTTGTGCATCGCGAGTGGACTGCGTCGACGCAGCGGTCGCGCAGTGCCTGTGCTCCTCGGGACGGCCCTGGCCTCCTGGGCACTGGGCGACGTCGCGCTGACAATCGAGTCACTCGGCGGGGCAACGCCCGGCACCCCGTCGATCGCCGACGCGTTCTACGTCGGCTTCTTCCCGTTCGCGTACGTCGCGCTGGTGCTGTTTGTCCGTGGAGAAACACGGCGGCTGACGGCGGCTAACTGGCTCGACGGCGCGGTGGCTGGGCTCGGTGCTGCGGCGCTGTGCGCCGCGTTTGTGTTCGGAGCGCTTGAACATTCGACGGGTGAGCACGGACTCGCGCTTGCGGTGAACCTCGCCTACCCCGCTGGCGACGTCATGCTGCTGCTACTCGTCGCCGGTGGGAGCGCACTGCTGTCGGGACGCCAACGGCTTCCATGGTTGCTCGTCGGCGCCGGGATCTTCGTCAACGTTCTCGGCGACACGTCGAATCTCCTGCACACGTCCGATCTGCTCGGGGCGATGGGGAGTCGGCAGCTCGGCACCGTAGTTGACCAGATAGCCTGGCCGACCTCGATCCTGTTGATCTCGTTCGCGATGTGGCTTCCGCGGGGTCGTCCGGCCTCGCGCTTGCTCGACCAGCCCGCCGGATTGCTGTTACCTGGGCTCGCGGCCGTCGCGGGAGTCACGCTCCTGTACGCCAGCACGATCCGTCCCGTCAATCAGGTGGCCACAAGCCTTGCGGCCGCCACGCTGCTGCTTGTGGTTCTCCGGACTGGGCTCTCGGTGCGCGGCTTGCGAGCGCTGACGCTCGAACGTCAGCGTCTCTCAGTGACCGACCACCTGACAGGCCTGGGGAACCGACGCCACCTCTTTGACGGCCTGGAGGCCTTCTTCGCCGAAAGTGCGGAGCCTCGCCGGCTGGCGTTCTTGTTCATCGATCTCGACGGCTTTAAGCGGATCAACGACTCATTCGGCCATCCTGCCGGAGATGAGGTGCTCGGCAACATCGGCGCCAGGCTCGCCGCCGCCCTGAGCGACTCAGATCTGCTCACCCGCATCGGCGGCGACGAGTTCGCCGTCGTGCTGCGTGACGCCGACGCCGCGAAGGCCGAAGCGACCGCACGTCGCCTCACCGACGCACTGCAAGAGCAATTCACCATCGATGCAGTCAGCGTCCGGATCGGAGCGAGTATCGGGGTCGCGTTGGCGCCCGATCACGCTTCCGAGAGCGCGCGGCTGATGTGGTGCGCTGATGTGGCGATGTACCGAGCCAAGCTTGCTGCCGTGCCATTCGCTCTCTACAACGAGGACCTCGACAGCGGAGACAGCCGGCTGGAACTCGCCGAGCAGCTGCGAACGGCGATCGGTTCAGACCAGCTCACCCTGCACTACCAGCCCCAACTGAACCTTCGCAACAGTGAGATCACCACAGTCGAAGCGCTCGTGCGATGGCGGCACCCCACCCTGGGCCTGATCGCGCCGTTGACGTTTCTTCCCCTCGCTGAGGAGGCCGGACTGATGGGAAGCATCACGCGCTGGATCGTCAGCCGAGCGCTTCAGCAGTGTCAGACCTGGCGCGCGGCAGGCCAGCAAGTGCGCGTGTCGGTCAACATCGCCGCCGGTGACCTCCTTGGTCCGGACCTACTCGACCTCGTCGCCGACCAACTGGCCAACAACGATCTTCCACCCCAAGCGCTGGTGCTCGAGATCACCGAGACCAAACTCGTCGAGGACTTCGAACGCTCCCAGCAGGTCCTCAGGCGTTTGCACAACCTCGGCGTCGAAGTATCGATCGATGATTTCGGCGCCGGATTCACCTCCTTGACCTACCTCAGCGCACTCGCCGTCGACGAGCTCAAGCTCGACCGCAGCTTCATCACACCGCTCTCGAAGCCCGGCCGGGCCCGTGAGGTCGAGCTTGTGCACGCGACGATCTCCCTGGGTCACGCCCTCGGACTACGCGTCATCGCCGAAGGGGTCGAAGACGCAGCAACGCTGAAGCTGCTCGGCGAACTCGGCTGCGACCTCGCGCAGGGCTACCACATCGGGAAGCCCCTACCGGCCCAGCAATTGACCTTTCGGACACCGCTCCCTGACCGTGCGGATGGCCTTTCCGGGGTCGGTCACCATCAGCAAATCGCGATCACTGGCTAGCCAATCGACCGTGGTGTGTCGGCAGACGAGCGGCTACGCGCCGCGTCATGTTTCGGACCACCGAGCGCCGCCTCAGATTCTCCGTCCCGGCCTCGGTTGTCGAGGAGCAGTCCTTCTCTTCCGTTGACGTCATAGCGGATGTGCGTGACCTCAGGCGTGTGCACAACCCGCGTCGGCGTGAGCTCGATCGCTTCCTTGTCTCCCAGGTCGAGATCGGCGTCAAGCAGCCGCATGCCGGTCCCCAGCACGGTGGGGACGATGTGCATTTCCAACTCGTCGATCAGCCTCACTCCGAGTGCTTGGCGAACGAGTGTGCCGCCGCCCGCGAGGGCTACGTTCTTGCCGTTCGCGGCAGCCCGCGCTTGCTCGATCGCGCTCTCGATGCCGTCCGTGACATAGGTGAAGCTGGTACCGCCCTGGCGCAGCAGCGTCTCGCGGGACCGGTGCGTAACGATGAACACAGGCGCACGGAATGGCGGCTCTTCCCCCCACGGCACCTCTCCTCCGTCCGCCATCCTCCGGCCCATCACATACGCACCGGCCGCGTCAAACGTCGCGCTGATGATGTCCGAGTTCGTGTTGTGCTCGCCTCCGGCAAAGCCCAGCCGATCGCGCCAAGCCATCGCGTCGATGACCCAGCGGGTCACACGAAAGAACCCCAGCGCCTCGGCCGACTGCATCCAGTCGCCATCACCATCGAATCTTTCGCCGGCGTAGAAGCCGTCCAGGGAGATCGACATCTGTGCGGTCACCAAGCTCATGTCCTGCTCCTTCTGTCGCGTTCGGCGGCATCCAGATCAGAGCCGCTCGCAGACAGATCGAAGCTGGCCGGCAGTTTTCGACACGCCGGCCCTGAAGTCAGGTCACTCGGAGCAGTCGGCGGCGCGTCCGAGCAGGAACCGCTGCTCAGGGAGGCTCCCAGCGCGGCGGGCGGCCTCCTGGTAGGCAGCCGCCGCCGCGGACTTCTGCCCTGCTCGCTCGAGCAGGTGAGCGCGCGCGGCCAGCAGACGATGACTGTCGGCCAGGACCCCGGTCTCGAGCTCGCGCACGACGGCGAGCCCGGCACCGGGGCCCCTGACCATGCCCAGAGCGACGGCACGGTTGAGGGCGGTGACAGGGTTGGGTGCCAGCCGCTCCAGCAGCGTGTAGAGCGCTAGGACCTGCGGCCAGTCAGTGTCCTGGACCGAGGCTGATTCAGCGTGCACCGCGGCGATCGCGGCCTGCAATTGGTAGGGCCCGAGCGAGCTGGTGACGAGCGCCGCACTGATGATTGCCGTGCCTTCCGCGATGGCGTCCACATTCCAGCGGGAGCGGTCCTGCTCGGTCAGGGGGATCAGCTCACCATTGGGCCCAGTACGTGCGGCCCGACGTGAGTCCGTGAGAAGCATGAGGGCCAGGAGCCCGGCGGTCTCACCAGAGTCAGGGAAGCGCTCGTAAAGGCGACGCACTAGGCGCAGGGCCTGCCCGGTGAGCGCAGGGCGCTGCAGCTCAGGCCCGCGGTCGCGATGTAGCCCTCGTTGAACATCAGGTAGAGCACATGCTGGACCGTTGCCAGCCTTGGTCCTTGCTCGGATCCGGGGGGCAGCTCAAAGCGTGCCCCCACCTGGCGCAGCCGACGCTTAGCCCGTGAGATGCGCTGGCCCACGGTCGAGTCCGGGACCAGGAACGCGCTGGCGATCTCCGCGGTCGTCAGGCCGCACACCGCGCGCAGGGTGAGCGCCATCTGTGATGGCGGAGCCAGGGCCGAGTGACAGCACAGGAAGAGCAATTCCAGCGTGTCATCGCGCCACGGCTCGGCGTCAGCCGGCGCCGCGACGAGGGCGTCGCGTGGGGTCGCTTCGAGCACCGCCTGCTCTCTGCGCTCGCGGGAGCTGTCGGCCCGCACCTGGTCAACGAAGCGTCGCGAAGCGACCGTGATCAGCCAGCCGAGCGGTTCTTCTGGGACTCCGGCCCGAGTCCACGAGGCGACAGCCTCGATCAGCGCCTCCTGAACCGCATCCTCAGATCGCGTGAAATCGCCGTAGCGTCGAATGACGGTCGCCAGGACCTGAGGCGTGAGCGTCCGCAGAAGCTCCTCTATCGGCGTAACGCTCAGAGATCGACCCCGCCATGGTTCATCAGCGGCCACATCTCCAGGCCCCCAGCCGCCCCAGGCCCGAAGCTCAAACCCGGATAGGACTGCGCGATCTCCAAAGCTCGCTGCTTGCTGTGAACATCGACCACAAAGTAAGAGCCCACGAACTCCTTGGCCTCAATGTACGGCCCGTCGGTCACGACCGGGACACCGTCGAGCACCCGAATCGACGTGGCTTCCGGCACCAAGCCCTCGGCGCCGACAAGCTCCCCCGTCTCTCTGAGCCTCGCGTTGAACGCGTCGACGTCGCGGATCAGCTCGGCGAGATCGGCCGGCGCCAGGCTGTTCCAGATCTTCTCATTCCCGTAGATCATCATCAGGTACCGCATAAGCCTCCCCTTCGGGCTCGGGTTGGTGAGTCACGAAAATGACGTGACTCAAGCAGCAGATGGACCGTGCTGAGGTCTGCTGGCGAGCAGCGCGTCTCGATGCTTCGGCGGTCCCGCCAGCAACTGGTTGACATCAACCAGCCGGTCCGGAGGAACCTGCTCCGGCGACGCTTTAGACCGTCGTCGGCACTCGGCCTTCGTGCTTCACGAAGGCCATCGAGCTGTGGCTGTCGGCGTGCTCGAAGTCGAGCACACCACCTCCGCGTACCTTGAGTGACTTAGACAGTGCCGTTTCGGCATCGTCGTTCTCGCCGGTGTACTCAAAGCCGCCGGGGATCTTGACGAGGACTCGATAGGGATCCGACGAACCAATCGCTCGTAGGGTTTCGATTTCGGTGTCGATGACTTCGCCGGCCTTGAGGCGTCCGGCACGGTGTTCGATATCGAACTCAAACTCGATGGGCGCGAAGACGGGCTCGTGCACGTGCGGGCAGATCGCGGAGAAGATCTCGAAGATCGTCCCGCCAGCCTGTCCGCTCATGATCGTCAGGATGGCGTTGCGCTGATCCTCGTTGGCTGACTGATCGACGATCGGCAGCACATGCCCGTCGCCCTCGTCAAGGCGCCCGGGCCACCAGACGGCGGCGGCGAACTTCAACCCGTCCAGCGCGACATCGCCGAAATGCCCCTGGTCGATGCGCATGCCAATGATGCCCTCGCACTGGCCGGTGGTCGGCGCCTGGTTGAAGTCGCACGGGCACCCAGGATCGCAGTTGCAATTCTTAAACCACGCGCCCTCGAGCGACCAGGTATCGGTCATGGCAGATCCCCCGATCTGATGTTGATGAGGGGAGGCTAACCGCAATAGGGTTGCGACACAATGCCGATCTCCGCGCAGATTCGACGTCGGCCATCGCACCGGTTCGACGCGGTTCAGTTCGCGCTGATCGCCAGCCTGATCTCGCTGACTGCGCTGGCGTGGGTGATCGCCAAGGGGATGATGGAGGGAATGGACACTGGGCCTGGCAGCGACCTCGGCTCGCTTTCCTTCTACGTCGCTGCGTGGGTGGTGATGATGGCGGCGATGATGTTCCCGTCGATCGCGCCGATGGTGCGCACCTACGCGCTCGTTCAGCGCAGCCGCTACGCACGCCGAGGGCTCGGCGAGCCGACCGCGGCCATCGTCGCCTTCATTGCTGGGTACCTACTCACTTGGATCGTCTTCGGGCTCGTCGCATACGCCACCTTCAAGCTCGCCGGAGCGCTCAACCTTGTCCCGTTCTCCTGGGATCGTGGCGGGTCCTACCTCGCGGGAGGGGTGATCCTCGCCTCGGCCATCTACCAGCTCACCCCGCTCAAAGACGCGTGCCTCAGCCGCTGCCGCGGCCCGCTTGACTTCCTCACCGAGCGCTGGCGCGATGGCGTGAGCGGAGCACTCCGACTCGGGCTCGAGCACGGCGCCTGGTGTGTCGGCTGCTGTTGGGCGCTGATGGCAGCGCTGTTCGCGCTCGGCGTGATGAGCATCGCGTGGATGACTCTCATCGCTGCCCTGGTCGCAGCCGAGAAGCTCCTGCCGTGGAAGCGGCCGGCGAACCGCGCCATCGCGATCCTGCTGGCGGTGCTCGGACTCGCAGTCGCGTTCGTCCCTGCTTCGGTGCCGGGGCTGACACTTCCTGGCCAGACGGGAATGAGCATGGTTCACGGGCCCGCAGTGACCGGCGGGATGAGCATGACCGGCAAGAAAACCCTCGGAGTGGATGAAAAGTCAAATCGCGGCGCACACCCAGTCAACTCGATGCCCTGACAGCTTCAGCGGCCGTCCAGCGGCACTACGTTGACGGCCGCGTGGCCTGGCGCAGGCAGCGTGGCCCAGTGAGACGCCATGGTTGGCCGCCGGGTGGGCACTCGGCTTGGCCACTGCCGCGCACGGTTTCGCTGGAGATCATCCGCTGTGCGATCTCGGCGGAGAAGGTCTCGGGAGTCGCGCCCTAGGTCCGCATGATCCGCGCGGCGCCGAACACGACCGGCTCGGCTTCTCCGCCGGGCAGCTCGACCGCGATTTCGGCGGAGCAGTCCAGGGTCCTTGTGAACGGTTGAGGGAATACGTCCGGGCCTCTCCTGATGGTTTCTGGTGTCCGCCAAGACGCCAGAACAGGAGGGCCCGGATAGGTCAGCACCATAGGGCGAAGCTCGGACCGGCTGGTCGTGCTCAGTTGGTCTCAGTTATCAATGCCGGCGCGACGTTCAGAACGGCCGCGGCCGTGATGAATGTCGCGCCGGGGACCGCGCACCGGTGGTGGGTGCGCTGGCAGCACGCCACCGAGGATGAGCGCGTTCGGGCCGGTGGGCGTGGGACCGCAGCTCTCGCCCGCACCGGTCTCCTAGCCAGACCTCACCCGAGCAAGAGGCGCGGATCTGTCATGCGCGGCAGCGCACGAACCTGGGACCTGGGCGTCTGGCCGGGATCGTTGGCTGCCCGCGGTCGACCGTGCATGCCGTCCTTGCGCGTCACGGGATCTCACGCCGGCCGCGGGGTGAACGTCAGACGTTCAAACGGTTTGAGTGGTCAGAGGCCGGGGCGCTGTTGCACATGGACGTCAAACGCCTCGCACGCTTTGACCGGCCCGGGCACTGGGCCACAGGCCGCGCAGAGAAGCACAAGACCCGCGGGGCGGGCTGGGTCTATCTGCACGTCGTGATCGATGATCACAGCCGCTACCTCTACGTCGAACAGCACGACCACGAGGACGCCGACACCAACGCCGACACGCTCACCCGCGCGATCGCACACTTCACCGAGCTCGGTCTCAAAACCCCGCGAGGCAGTGATGACCGACAACGCGCTGGTCTACACCCGATCAGCCCGCTTTACGCAGATCCTGCAGCAGATCGGCGCCAAACACATCACCATCCCGCCCTACACACCCCGCTGGAACGGCAAGGCCGAGAGAGTGATCCGCACCCTCCAAGACGAATGGGCCTACGCACACACCTGGAACAACTCCCAACAACGCACACGGGCCCTGCAGATCATTCGTCCGCTACTACAACCGAAGGCGGCCACACAGCAGCCTCGGAGACCGGCCACCCATCAGCCGCGTTCACAACCTCCCTAGCCACGACACCTAGGTCCGCATGATCCGCGCGGCGCCGAACACGACCGGCTCGGCTTCTCCGCCGGGCAGCTCGACCGCGATTTCGGCGAGGCCCCCGTAACCGTGATCGAAGGCGACGTGCTGGTCGCGGTCAAGACGCAGCGTCGTCCCGTCGAGCTCGAGCCCGAGTACCTCGGCCCAGCGCGCCGCGATCGACTCGGGATCGGGTACGCGCACGGTCACCCCGGCAAGCCGGCCTGGCGCGCCCTCGCCGGCGTGGCCGATCCAGTCGGGGCCGCCCCACCGCCAGCTCTCCGGCGGCAGCGGCCGGTCGATCGAAACGATCGTCCCACCGAGGTCACCGGGGTGCAGGTGGCTAGCGGAGATGTCGTCGATGTCGATGCTCCAGACGGTTCGGACCCCGAGCGCGTGCGCGCGCTCGCGGGCGGCCGCGAGATCATCGAGCTGGAAGATGAGCATGTAGCCGCCCTCGCCGCGGCGCTCGAGGTGACGGCCGGCGGCCGTCCCATCCCGGGTGGGAGAGACGATCTCGACGAAGTCCTCGCCCAGCGCGCACACGACGTTGTGGAGCCCGAACAGGCCGACGCCCGGGTCCCGAAACGGCTCGCTCAGCCCCAGCGCGTCGCGCAGGCGCTCGTAGGCGGAATCAAGGTCGCGGGCGACAAGCACCGCCTGGCGGAGGCGAACACCGATTGACTGTGACCCGGACACATCCATACCCTACGTCGATGGCGGCGATCGAGACTGGCACCCAGGACCTTCTGGTCCGTGTCGAGGACGGGGTGGCCGTGCTCACGATGAATCGCCCCGAGCGGCGCAACGCGCTATCGCCGGCGATGCTCGAGGCGCTCGGCACGGCGCTCGAGCAAGCCGAGGAGAACGACGCCGTCGCGTGTGTCGTGCTCACCGGCGCGGGCGGCGCCTTCTGCGCGGGCGGCGACGTCAAGGCGATGGCCGCGAGCAACGGCGCGAAGATGGACTACGACGCGCTCGTGGCCGTTCAGCGCCGCAGCCAGCGCGCGACCTCTGGCCGCCTGCACGCGATGCCCAAGCCGACGATCGCCGCGCTGCCCGGCGCCGCAGCCGGCGCGGGCCTCGCGCTCGCCCTCGCGTGCGACCTGCGCATCGCCGCGCGCGGCGCCGTGCTCACTACCGCGTTCGCGCGCGTCGGCCTGGCTGGCGACTACGGCGGCACCTGGTTTCTCACGCGGCTCGTCGGCACCGCGCGTGCCCGCGAGCTCTACTTCCTCTCCGAGCGGCTCTCGGCCGACGAGGCCGAGCGGCTCGGCATCATCAACCGCGTCGTCGACGACGAGCGCCTCGAGGAGGAGGCGCTCGCGCTCGCGGCACGGCTCGCCGCCGGCCCGCGCATCGCGCTCGGCTACATGAAGGAGAACCTCAACCGCGCCGAGAACGGCGACGAGCTCGGCCAATGCATGGACCTCGAGGCCACTCACCACCTACGCACCGCGCTCACCGAGGACCACCGGGAGGCGGCCGCCGCCTTCGCGGAAAAGCGCCAGCCCACGTTCAGCGGCAAGTAGCTCGGCCAACGCGAGCACGACGTCCGCGGGTGCACCCGCTTTCCCGCTCGGTCAGCTCAACGCCTGCGCCGTGGTCATGATCGAGTTTCCACCCGCTGGTGCTGAGCCGCCCCGGCGCACACGGTTCGTCTGGCGGCACGAGCAGGCCGCGAAGGACGGCGGCATCAATCCGGTGCATCCCGTCGAGTTCGACGAGATGTGCCCCGAGGGTTCGTGTGAGATAGTGAGCGCATGACCACCTCTGAGCAGGCCGGCAGGCGGCTCGTAGCTGTCGAAGAGCTCGGCGTGTCACACGTCACTGTCGTAGAGACGCCGGCTCACGGCGCTCTGGCCGTTGGCATCAGTGCTGGCAAGCCATTCGCGGTGTCCAACCGCTGCCGGCACCTGTTCGCCTCGCTCGGGAAGGGGCGCGTGACGGACGACGGATGCCTGGAGTGCCCGTGGCACGCCGCGCGGTACAACGTCAGTTCCGGCGCGATGGTGCGAGGACCCCAGGGCGCGTTCAAGCCGTTGGCGGGCGCTGTGAAGGCGACCACGGGCGCTCGACCCCTGAAGACATTCCCGGTCGAGGTCCGCGACGGCGCAATCTGGTTGGTCAACTGAGCCAAGGTCGCTGCCCCGGGCAGCGGGCTCAAGGCTCGTCGCGCGCGCTCGTCAGTCGCAGGCAGCCTGGTGCGAGCCGACCAGACGCTGGCGTGGGACCATTCCACTCGCTGCAGACTGTTCGCGTGCGTCCCCGCGCTGGATGATCCGGCGGGTCAGACTTTGACGTCTGCGAGCCCGGCCTTGAGCGCGGCCCAGTCTGGTCGCGCTCGAGCCGCTCACCCACTGGGCTGAGGAGTGGGGCGCCGAGGCTTGACTTGCCTCGAGGGCGATTGATTCAGCCAACAGCCGGACGCCCGATTACGGCGCAGCGCGACCAAGCAGCATTCCCTCAACGGGGCTCAGGCTTCGAACGTGTCATCGGTTCGCTGACGCGTCCTCATTGACTGGGACTGGGGTGCTCGTCTTATGCAGACCGTGGATTGTGCCGATAGGAAGCGAAGTTTCCCTGTGCGCATTCGTTTGACAATTGCACGGAAGTTCTTCGCGGTGCTGGCGGTGCTGGCGTTGTTGACAATCGTGGTCGCGCTTGTCGGGGTGATCGGATTGGCTTCGGTGAAGGTTCAGGTCGATCGCGTGTTCACCGACAATGTGCGAGCCAGTCAGGTCTCTACGAACTTGGGTGCCGACCTGGCGCGCGCTGACGCGCTCGCGCTTCGACTTGCCGTTGACACCAACGCGAGCGAGCGACGCCGGCTTAATGCGTTGTTGGACATGAATGTTATCCCCGCAACCGATGCTGAGCTGGCGCAGCTCGAGGCTCTTCATGCCCGCGATGGGCTGGCGGAGCGTGCCCGCGTTGCGCGACTCGCGCACGGCTGGTCTCAGTTCGTTGCCCTCAGGGGCACCGGAGTCCTGGGTGCGCAGCGCAGGACCCAGAACGTGATCGCTGGCGCTGACCTGCTCTCGCGCCAGATCAGCGCCATTTTCGATCCCCTGAGCGCGATCACGCAGGCCGAGGCGGCCCTTGAGGCAACGCAGGCCGGAGACGCTCACGCGACGGCCGTCCGCACCTATGACACGAGCCGGCTGCTCATATTGGCGATCGCGAGCGGTGCGCTCGTCCTTGGGGTCGGCAGCATGCTGTTGCTGACCCGTAACGTAGTGCCGCGGATCCGGCGCTATTCCGGGTTCGCGTCGGCGGTGGCTGCCGGCGATCTCAGCGGTCGCCTGACCGCGCGGGGGTCAGACGAGCTGACTATGCTTGCGCACGCGCTGAACGAGATGGTCGAGCGGCGTTCGCTCGGCGCTAAGCACCAGGAGATTCAGAGCGAGTTCGTCGATGCCCTACAGGTGACCGACCGCGAGCAGATCGCTCACGATCTGCTCCGGCGCCAGGTCGAGCGTTCAATTCCGGCCAGCAGCGTCGTCGTGTTGAACCGTAACAACAGCGAGAACCGGCTGGAGGCGACCACCAAACTGCGCGAGGACTCGTCGCTCAAGGACACGCTCATCGACGCCAAGCCGCGCTCCTGTATGGCGGTCCTCTTCGCTCGCCCCCACCGCGAGGAGCCAGAGCACGAGCCGTTGACTCACTGCGAGGTGTGCGGGAAGACCGCGGCCCGGGCGACGTGCGAGCCGCTGCTCGTCGGCGGAGAGGTGATCGGCTCCGTTCTCGTCGAGCACCCCGAACCGCTGGGTGAGCAAGAGCTGACCGCCCTCAGAGAGTCCGTGGCCCAAGCCGCCCCGGTGCTGGCGAACCTGCGCAACCTCGCGCTGGCCGAGTTTCGCGCGTCCACTGACGGGCTCACTGGCCTGCCCAACAAGCGCGCCATTCAGGACACGATCAAGCGCATGGCAGCCCAAGCCTCGCGGACGGTCTCGCCCCTGAGCGTGATCGCGCTTGATCTTGATCACTTCAAGCAGATCAACGACAGCTACGGCCACGGACGCGGAGATGACGTTTTGGCGACCGTCGGCGCGGTGCTCTCGGACATCGTCAGGACCAGCGACTTTGTGGGGCGCAGCGGAGGCGAGGAGTTCATCATCCTGCTCCCCAACACGGACACCGATCACGCCGCGTTGGCCGCTGAGAAGATCCTCGGAGCCGTCGCCACGATCACCGTGCCCGGAGTCGAGCGAGACATCACAGCCAGCCTCGGGGTCGCAACAATCCCTGACCACGCCGGGGACGGCGATCAGCTCGTCCGCTGCGCCGACCGGGCACTCTACGTCGCCAAGACCAACGGCCGCAACCGGGTCGAAGTCGCCGTCACCGACCGGCGCTACCAGCCCGAGCCCACAGCCGAGAAAACCTAGCCGCAGCAGACCTCTGGCGAAGCAATTCCACGCAGGTTGATCAGGTCGACGGCGAGGCGGAGGAAGTCCGGGGTTGCGAACGGCCGCTTCGTACTACGGCTTGGTCCCGACCCCGAAGGTGCAGACCACCTTGCCCGGATGAAGCGTCGTGCGGGCGCCGGTGACGACGCCGGCACGGTAGAGATCGATGATCCCCCCGTGCCACAGCTCGCCGCGCCGGCCGCCAGTCCGTGCGGAGTTCCTCCACCCCCTCGGCCTTCGCACGACCTAGCCGCGACCTGGGCGCGGTGAGGTCCTCCGCCCGGCATTTCGAGTTCCGTCATCGACGCTGGAGTTCACGGGGCTCATCTGCTTCGAAGAGCGCACCCGTGAGTCTCACGCGCGGCGACTAGTCCAGGAACGTGAAGCGCTCAACGAGCCCGGTCAGCTGAAAGAGACGATGCACCTGACCCGGCTCGCTTCTGAGCGCGAGCCGGTGGCCGTTGGTGTGGGCGGACTGTTGAGCCTGAGTAATCAGTGCGATGCCGGTGCAGTCCATAAAGGCGAGAGACCGAAGGTCGATGAGTATGCGGCGAGGGTTCGTGGCCTCGATCTCGCGCAGCTTCTGCTCAAGCTCTGGCGCTGATCCCAGATCGAGCTCACCCAGCAGGACGAGAACGATTCCGTGCTCATCGACATGTCGTCGTAACCCGAGCTGGCCGGGTCCCGGACGATCGCGGTATGCGATCTCCCCATCGGCGACAGGCACTCTCGCATGCCGTCCCCTGAGAAAATCGTCGGTCATCCGGTGAGCGCTACCTCGGGACGGCCGGTGAGCATTTGGTGCATCTTCGTCAGTGCGAGGCGTTGTCTGCCCTTGACCGTCCCGAGCGGAGCGCCGACGTGTTCGGCGATCTCGGTTTGGGTTAAACCGTCGAAATACGCCAACTCGATCACCTGGCGTTGGTTTTTCGGAAGGCAGAGCAGCAGTTGACGGGTGTGGCGTGATTCCTCGCGGCTGGCCACCTGGTCCTCGGTGCGCTCGGCGGCTTCGAGCCGTCCGACGCGCGCGTCATCGAGTTCGACGTCGCGGTCGTGTCGGGCCGCGCGGCGCAGGCAGTCGATGCTTCGATTTCGCGCCATCGACAAGATCCAGGATTTCAGGGTCCCCCGGCTCGTGTCATAGGTGCGTGCGGCTCGCCAGACACCGACAAACGCGTCCTGGGTGGCTTCCTCGGCAGCTCTCCGGCAGCCGGTAACCCGAATCGCGACTCCGAAGGCTTGAGAGCTGTAGCGGTTATAGATCGCTTCGAAGGCCTGGACGTCGCCATCAGCGGCCCGGAGCACGAGGTCGTTGTCCTCGAGGTTGGTGAGCTTCGCTCGGTTCATGTGCGCCCACTGTACAGTTTCTGTCGAGATACTGTCAAGCTTTTGCCTAGGTCGCTAGGATTTGGTCATGGCCGAGGCTGGACGACTGCGGATCGGGGAGCTCAGTAGACGGACCGGGGAGAGTCCCGAACTCCTCCGCGCGTGGGAAACCCGCTATGGGCTCGTGGAACCAGAGCGAACCCCGGGCGGACTTCGCCTCTATTCCGAGGATGACGAACGGCGCGTCCGGACGATGCGACACCACATCGCCGCCGGCCTCTCCGCCTCGGAGGCGGCGCGCCTGGCGAAGCTTGCCGACGACCAAGCGTCTGACGCACCATCCGGGACCCCTGCCGACATCGAAGCTGAACTCGAGCGCAGCTTCGACGCGCTCGATGAGCCAGCAGCCCAGGCGGCGCTCGATCGTCTCCTGATTGCCTTTGGACTCCGTCAAGCCCTCGCGGAGGTGATCCTGCCGTTCCTGCACCGCCTCGGTATGCGCTGGGCCACCGCCGAGACGAGCGTCGCCCAGGAACATTTCGCGAGCAACATCATCGGCGGGCGCCTGCGCGCCCTCGCTCGGGGCTGGGGACAAGGCGTCGGACCGCGCGCAATCCTGGCCTGCCCACCCGGCGAGCTGCACGAGCTCGGACTGCTGTCCTTCGGCCTGGCCCTCCGCGAGCAAGGGTGGCGGATCACCTACCTGGGCGCTGACACACCGCTGGCTGACATCACCGCGGCGCTGGACGAAGTCGCCCCCGCCATCGTCGTGCTCGCCGCGGTCGCCCCGCAGCGGTTCCTCGACAGCGCCGACGATCTGGTCGCGCTCGCGGCGCGAGCCCGAGTCGGACTCGCCGGCGCAGGCGCCTCTCCGGCATTGGCCGATCGGCTGGGCGCGGAGTCACTCGCGGGCGCACTCGTGGACGTGGCGACCGCACTCTCGCCCTAACCGGCCCGGCACACCTCCACACCTACGGAGTGCTGTGGCCATGAGGGTAAGACCCGCGGCAGCCGCCTTGGCGAGGTTTCGGCCGCAAGCAGCAGTATTGCTGAGGCTGCCCGAACGGGACGAACACGCAGCGAGGGCCACCGGCAAATGGGGAGGCTCGCTCGTTCCGGAGCCGCGGCCAGCAGTCTTTCCGTTGATGGTCGACCGGCGATCGCCACCTATCACGCCGTCGTGGACCGCGTTTGACGGCAGCTTGTGACTGTGGTCGACTAGACCACCTTGCGCCCGCCGGGTCAGGCTGGCGTACGACTGCTATCAGACCCCACGTTTGAACCACGAATGATCCAAAACGCCACCGCGCGGGTCGACGTCGCCGCCCAGTCGCACGACGGCGTCCGCCTCGACGGGCTGATCAAGTCCTACCGGGGTCCGCAGGGTCCGATCCGCGCAGTGCGCGGTATCGACGTCTCGGTTGCGGCGGGCGATACGGTGGCGCTGCTGGGCCCCAACGGCGCCGGCAAGTCGACGACGATCGACATGCTGCTCGGCCTCTCCACGCCCGACGGCGGCACCGTATCCGTGTTCGGCCGCCCGCCGCGCGAGGCCGTCGATGCCGGCCTCATCGGCGCGATGCTGCAGACCGGCGGGCTGATCCGCGACCTCTCGGTGCGTGAGCTCGTCGCGATGATGGCCTCGCTCTATCCGGATCCGATGGACGTCGAGCATACGCTCGAGGTCACCGGGCTACAGGCGACCGCCGGCCAGCGAACACACAAGCTCTCGGGCGGTCAGACCCAGCGCGTCCGCTTCGCGCTCGCGATCGTCTGCAACCCTGACCTGCTCGTCCTCGACGAGCCGACCGTCGCGCTGGACGTGGAGGGCCGCCGCGAGTTCTGGAGCATCATGCGCGAGTTCGCCGCCCGCGGGAAGACCGTGCTGTTCGCCACCCACTACCTCGAGGAGGCCGACGCCAACGCCGACCGCGCGATCCTGATGGCCCACGGGCGGATCGTCGCCGACGGCCCGACGACCGAGATCAAGGCGCGCGTGGGGAGGCGGACGCTTCGCACGACGCTGCCCGGTGTCGAGCCGTCGCGCCTAGCCGGCCTTCCCGGAGTCGCCTCGGCCGAGCGCCACGGCGACGCGGTGATCCTGAGCTGCATCGATTCCGACCAGAGCATCCGGGCACTGCTCGAGCAATATCCCACGGCGAAAGACATCGAGATCGCCGGAGGAAGCCTTGAGGATGCGTTCCTAGAGCTGACGAGCGAGCCCGACGCCGACGAGCCGGAGCCAAGGGCGCGATGAACGGCATCGCCTACACCCGGTTTGAGCTGCTGCGTACGTTCCGCAACCGCCGCTTCTTGCTGTTCTCGCTCGGCTTTCCGCTGGTCTTCTTCTGGCTGATCGCGGCGCCGCAGCACAACAAGATCATCAGCGGCACAGGGCTCACTTACGCCACCTATTACATGGTCTCCCTGGCGTCATTCGGGACGATGATGTCGATGATCTCGACGGGAGCCCGCATCGCCGGCGAGCGTCAGGCCGGGTGGACCAGGCAGTTGCGGATCAGCCCGCTGTCGGTGCGCGCCTACTTCCGCGCCAAAGTGCTGACCGGATACGGAATGGCGCTGTCGAGCCTCTTCGTGCTTTACATCTCAGGCTCGCTGCTCGGCGTCAGCCTGCCCGCCGGACGCTGGCTGGCAATGACCGGCCTGATCATGGTCGGGCTACTGCCGTTCGCCGCGCTCGGCGTCCTCGTCGGCCATCTCGTGAACACCGACTCGGTCGGTCCGCTGATGGGCGGCCTGGTGTCGATCCTCGCCTTTCTCAGCGGCACCTGGTTTCCGATTACGAGCGGTTTCCTACATGCGTTCGGACAGTTCCTCCCCTCGTGGTGGCTCGTCCAGGCGCGCAACGTCGCGCTGGACGGCCATGCCTGGGGCGTCCGCGGCTGGATCACAGTCGCGGCGTGGACGGCGATTCTCGCAGCCGGGGCGGCTTGGGCGTATCGTCGAGATACAGCCAGGGTTTAGCGGTTCATCGCGCCCGGGATGGGACTAAGCCGCCGCTTGTCACGCGGTCCTCACCTGAGCCGGTCAACACGGGCCGCTCTTCAACAAAACGTCTCTGACTCGCAGTCAGCCGGGCTCCGCTGCCGACGCAATCCGGGCGCGAGCAACACCGACTCCCGGCTATCCGGTGAGCCTTGCTTGGCGCGACGCCTGCGCCGCCAGTCCAAGGGAAGGGCCCGCGGCGCTACGGCCGTCTAGACCGGTAGTGTCGGGCGTCATGACGCCACCCCAGCTGGTGCTGCACGTCCTCCCGCCGTCGCATCCGTGCATGACTGTCGAGGCGGCGTTACGCCATAAGACGCTCGAATATGAGCGCGTTGCTCTGACGCCGGGGGCTCATGTGGACGAGATGCAGAAGATCTATGGCGAGGGTCGATCCACCGTGCCGGGCCTGATGATCGATCGTGAACCGGTGCATGGCTCGCGAGCCATTCTCGCTCGTCTGGAGGAGCTTGCACCCGACCCGCCGCTGTACCCCGACCCGATCTCGGACGCTGTTCGCGAAGCCGAGCACTGGGGCGATGTGGAGCTGCAGGATCTGGGACGTCGACTGCCGTGGGGAGCGCTGCATTTTCGTCCCGAGGCGATGGGAACCTTTGGCGGGGCGGAGCCCTTGGATGGTCCTGGAACCGACTTCGCAATTGCGTATGTCCGTGCGAGTTGGAAGTACCACAAAATCACGGCGGCGCGGTTGCACGAGGACCTTGCGGGGCTTCCCGCCAAGCTACGCCACGTTGAGTCACTCGCCGAGCAGGGTGTCATCGGCGGCGAGAGACTGAACGCGGCGGACTTGCAGATTGGGGCGACCTTGCGCGTCCTGCTCGTCAGCGGAGATCTGAGGCCGCTCATCGAGGGAGGCGCCGGCGAGCGCATCGCGAGGCGGTGGTTCCCGGACTATGCGGGAGATATTCCACCCGGTGCGTTTCCCGACGGCTGGGTCCCGGCAGTTGGCGTTCCCCCGGCGACAGCGACTGCTGACGATCCTCGCGGGCGGCGATGACTACTCGGCCCCGGGGGAGGGCCGTGGAGTGCCCCGGTCGCCGTCGTCGACACGATGCAGCCGCCCGACCTCGTCCCCAGGTGCTGCGAGATCCTCCGCGCCTGCGTGCTCGTCCCCGCCGCCCTGCAGGAGCTCGTGACCGCCGCCCGAGTCGTGCTTGAGTGAGCCCGGTTCAGTGGTCGGACTCAACGACGCTGAGGGCCCGTTGGACGCGATCGTCGGAATCTGCGAGTCGGCGCCGCGGGCCGGCATGGCGCCGGCCAGGTCGTCGCTGTTGACGACGTTTCGCAGCTGCTGGAGAAGATCGAGCGGGAACGGGAACACGATCGTGGAGTTCTCGTTGCCGCCGATCTCCCGCAGGGTCTGCAGGTAGCGCAGCTGGATCGTGACCGGGTTGCGGCTGATCAGGTCCGCCGCCTCCAGCAGCTTCGCGGCGGCTTGGAACTCGCCCTCGGCGTCGATGATCTTGGCGCGGCGCTCGCGTTCGGCCTCGGCCTGGCGGGCCATCGCATGCTGCATCTGCTCAGGGATCTCCACGTCCTTGATCTCGACGGTCGTCACCTTGACGCCCCAGGGCTCCGTTTGGTCATCGATGATGTGCTGCAGGTTCTCATTGAGCTGCTCGCGTTCGGAGAGCAGCGTGTCGAGCTCGGCCTTGCCAAGCACCGAACGCAGGGTCGTCTGGGCGATCTGCGAGGTGGCCGAGAGGACGTCCTGGATCTCGACGATCGACTTGTTCGGGTCAACCACCCGGAAATAGGCCACCGCCGTGACGCGTGCCGGCACGTTGTCGCGCGTAATGACCTCCTGGGGCGGGACCTGAAGCGTAACCGTGCGCAGGCTCACGCGGACGAGCCGGTCCAGAAACGGGATCAAGAGCACCACCCCGGGCCCCTTGAGCTCGATCAGGCGACCAAGACGAAAGACCACGCCGCGCTCGTACTCCCGCAGCACCCGTACCGAAGCCGAACCCAGAGCCAATCCCATCACCAGCATTACGGCGAGGACGATCAGGAGAACGGTCAGGACCACGGGTTCAGCTCCAGTTCTTCGGCCCTGCGCACGCACACGGTCAAGCCACTGATGCGCTCGACGACCACCCGCTCGCCGTCGTACAACGCGTCGTCCTCCAGCGGGCTCGGCCGAGCCCGCCACAGGCCGCCATCGACGAACACCCTCGGGCCGTCGTCGTTGACGCGCATGACGCCGAGATGACCGACCATCGCCTCGGTCCCCGTCCGCGGGCGCAGCCGCCGAACCGACTTCATGCCGCGGGCGAACAGCGTGACGCCCGAGATGGACGCGAGCCCAACCCCCACCGACACCGCAAGCACAGCGAACAACCCGACGGCGGCGCTGATCAGCAGTAACGCGATGCCGAACACGAGTGAGATCGCGGCCCCGGCGGCAATCAATCCGCCAGTCGACGCGTGGGCCTCGGCCAACAACAGCACGAGCGCGATCACCACCAGGACAAGCCCCAGAGCGAGCATGCCGGCGTCAGCCGCCCTCACCCGATGGGTAGGACCGAAACCGCTGCCGCCGATCGCTTGGATCGCGCACTCCCACAAGGATCGCGCTCGCGGGGCCTCGCGTCAAACGACCAGTAAGCGCCAGGCCGGAGACTCTCAGCGCGCCCGACGGCCCCATAGGCGAACCCCCCGGCATGCGACCCCGTGAATCGGAGTCGTCGAGCTTAGCCCCGAGGTGTCTCGCGCCCGGCGATATGCCCGCGCAGGCCGGCCGGTCGCATCGGAACTTCGTCGGCACGGCACGCGCATGGGTTGTCGTTCCGTGTCCAAGAGATAGGTCCTGACGTCAAGCGCGAGACGTGGGGGGCCGATGGTGCAGTCATGGGCAGCATATGGCGAGGATCACGAGTCGCGATTGGAATCCCCTTCGTGGTGTGTGGCGCGTGGCTGGCTCTGAACGAGATCTGGATCGTTGCGTTCGGTGGACAGGCGCTGGGAGGACGTCCAGGCCATGTCATCGTGTTGCTGCTCTCGGCCGTTCTGTGCCTGGTTCGCACCTTTGTCAGGCGTGATCAGCGGCTCGCGTGGGCCCTGATCGGCTCCGGGATTTTGGCGTGGGGATTCGGCGAGCTGTACTACAGCGCGGTGTTGTGGTCGCAGTCCAATCCACCCATTCCCTCTCCGGCCGACGGCGGCTATCTGCTGTTTTCTCCGCTGTGCCTAGCCGGGCTGATCGTCCTGCTGCGTGGACGGGCGGGTGCCCTGCCGTGGGTGCTGTGGATCGACGGGCTGACGACCGCGTTGTCGGTCGGCGCGCTGAGCGCCGCGCTCGTGTTTGAGCAGGCCCTCAGCCACGAGTCGGGGACGCCGGTGTCGGTCGCCACCGCCCTTGCCTATCCGCTCGGGGACATGATCCTCCTTGCAGCGGTGTTCGGTGCGCTGGCGCGGATGGGCTGGCGGGCGGACCGCATGTGGTTGCTGCTCGGCGGCGGAATTCTGATGTTCTTGCTCGCCGACTCGCTGTACACCGTGGCAGCGGCTACGGGCACGTATCAGGAAGGCAGCTGGTTTGACACCGGCTGGTGGGGCGGCCTCTACCTCATCGCCGCCGCGGCGTGGATCCGTCCGTCGCGATCGCTGGCCCGACGACCCGAAGCGACCGTGCGAGCTGGCGTGACCCCGCTGCTCTTCGGTGCCCTGGGCCTGGGCATTTTGGTCTACGGCTGTGTCCAGCGGCTCAACGGGCTGGCGGTCGCGCTGGCCGCAGCGTCGCTGATCGGCGTGATGGCGCGCCTGGTCCTGGCTTTCCGGGAGAACATTGCCACTTTGCGTCGCTCGCGTGGCGAAGCGCTCACCGACCCGCTGACCGGTCTGGCGAACCGCCGTGCCCTGACGTCCGGGCTCGAGGAGCGACTCGCCGGACCCGTGACGGGGACGACGTTCACGCTCGTCATATTCGATCTCGATGGTTTCAAGCACTACAACGACACCTTCGGGCACCCTGCTGGGGACGAGTTGCTCACGCGACTGGCCGGCAAACTGACGGCTCGCCTTGGCGAGTGTGGCGAGGCGTTTCGGATGGGCGGGGATGAATTCTGCGCGCTCATCACCGGGACCGGACAAGAGCGCCATCGGCTGGCCAGGCAGGCCTCCCAGGCGTTGTCCGAAACCGGCAACGGGTTCGTGATCGGCTGCTCATACGGGAGGATCGACCTTCCCGGCGAGGCACACAATCCCTCTGACGCGCTGCGCATCGCAGATCAGCGCATGTACACCTACAAGCACAACAAACGAGCCTTCGCCAGCCGGCCGATGCCGGATCCATCGGTGCACGCGGTCTCCGAACCAGGTAAGACGCTCGAAGAGCACCGCATCGCAGAGCCCCGGCTGGCAGAGCTCACCGCGCAACGACTCGGGCTATCGGCCGAGCAGGTCACCGCCGCCTATCAAGCCCGTGAGCCACACGACGTCTGGCAAGGTCGCGACCCCTGACGCGATCCTCACGAAGCCCGGCCGCCTCTGCGACGGGGTGCTGGTCGATAGTGAGCCGATCGCGGTGCGAGTTGATCTGATCGTCCTCGCGCAGTTCGGACTCACGCTCACACAGAGTGACGTGATCAAACGGTTCGTGGGCCGGTCACCCCACGTCATGCTCGAGGTGATCGAAGCGCACATCGGCCATCGTCTTTGAACACGGCCTGGAGGCCTACGACCATCTTTATCACGACGCCTTTGAATCCGAATTGACCGTGGTCGACGGCATCATTGAGGCGCTCGATCAGATCACCACCAGATCATGTGTGGCGTCGAGCAGCGATCCGGACAGCTTGCGTCGCAAGCTGCAGCTCACGGGCTTGCATGAGCGCTTTGCCGGGCGCGTGTTCAGCGCCACGGACGTCAAGAACGGCAAGCCGGCGCCCGACCTGTTCCTGCATGCGGCAGACAGGATGGGTGTACCGCCCTCGCGATGCGTCGTAGTTGAGGACAGCCGCCACGGAGTCGAAGCCGCCCGGGCGGCGCGGATGGACGTGCTCGCCTACGCCGGAGGACTCACGGACGCCGAACGCGTGTTAGCTGATCTGTTGTGCCGGTTGCCCTCCTGAGGCAGGGTGGCTAGTGGTAGCGCTCGGCAAGGTCGTTGCCGACGGCCATGCACCAGCTGCTCGCGGGGCAGGACACGCTGAGCAGGCTTTTGAACATCAGGCCACGTTGAAGCGGTAGCGGTGCGAGCGTCCATGCGCCTGCGTCTTGGTGGGCGAGCAGCACACCGAGAAGGCCGGTTGCGTTGTTGTGATAGCCACCCACTGCCGCGCACGCGGTCGCCGAGCTGCAGGACACCTGCAGCAGCGCGCCTTGGTCAGCGCCCACGGGCAACGGGGCGGAGGCCCGCGACCACCTGAGACCGGCCCAGTTTTCAGCAAGCGGCTGTTCGCTGAGGGTGTTGGGTGCGACGCTCCCGACCGCGGCGCAGAAGTGATCACGCGGACATGAGACTCCAGTCAGATCTGCGGGGGCGGCGCGCGTTAACGTGGCGGGCGGCTGGATTGACCAGCGAGACCCGTTCCAGCGCTCGATCAGGGGCACGTCGAGGTTGTTGACGCCGTTCGGTGAGGCCGCCAGGTAATCGCCGACTGTGATGCAGGCCCGAGCTGAGCGGCAAGAGACCGACTCCAGTGCGCTGCTGAGCGCCCCGGCGGGTTGTGGCGCCTTCACCGATGACCACCGCTGTCCGTTCCAGCGCTCGATCAGCGTCCGGCCGACCGCGCTGCTGAAGCCATACTGGCCAACCGCAACGCAAGCGTGACGGGAGGTGCAGTCCACTGCGGTGAGCCGGCTGTCGTGGGTCAGGCCGGGAAGGTTGTGAGAGGCTGGATCGGGAGATGGCTGCGTCTGCCACCGAGAACCGTTCCATCGCTTGACGAGCGGGATGCTGTGGCCCCTCTGCATCGCCCCGACCGCGGTGCACGCTCGTATCGAGGAGCACGACACGCTCGTCACGACAGCCCCGGTTCGCCGGGTCGCCGGTGCTATCAGCCGCCAGCGCGATCCGTCCCAGCGCTCAGCAATCTGATCGCCGACTGCCAGACAGGACCGCGACGAGGTGCACGAGACGCTGTACAGAGAGCTTGGTAGCTCCTGCTTGCCGAGCTTCGGCAGCACGACCGCTGACCAGCGTGACGCGCTCGCCACCGCGCAGAGACACCCCACGGACACCAGCACCAGGCCACACACCAGCCAGCGGCGCACGTCTAACAGCGCGCTCCGGTTCACACGTCCTCTTTCTTTGAAACCCATTTGACGCCTCCGCTCAACCAGTTGGGGCCAAGGAGGTTGGTGTCTTGACGAAGTTTCGCAAACCCCTGGCTCGATGCCCTGGCGATGCTGGGCTCGCTGAGCGTCGGCGGGCGGGCATCGCCACGGCTTGCTAACCCCGCGGGGTCAGATCGAAGGCCGTCCGTAAGCCTCGCCAGCCCCGCCTTCGATGTCAATCCGTCAGTGCTACCGCCACGACGGGGGCGGTGGTGTGAACCACTGCGGTCCCGGTCACCTCTCGCACTGCGGCTGGAGCGCTCGAGCAAGCCTGTCACCGGCCGCCCTTACCCGTGAGCCGGGTGTCCGCGGTTGCCGGCGCTCGGGTGGGGCAGAATGGGGGTATGCCAGGCACGACGGCGTGGGTCCTCGCTGACCAGCTGACGACCTCCAATCCGGCTCTTGACCGGGCTGACCGGGTGCTGATCGTGCAGAGCTCCGGTGCGCTGCGGGCCAAGCGGTTTCATCGCCAAAAGCTGCATCTGGTCCTGGTCGCGATGCGGCACTTCGCCCGCGAGCTGGAGCGCCGCGGCCTCGCTGTCGACTACGTCCGAGCGGAGAGCCTGGCGCGTGGGTTGCGCCGGCACGTGCGCTGCCACCGACCGGAGCGAGTGCTGTTGATGGCGCCGAAGAGCGCCGCTGGGCGGGCCACCCTGGCCAACCTTCCGCGGGTGCAACTGCTGCCCGACACCATGTTCCTCACCGACTCGGAGGAGTTCAGCCGGTGGGCAGCACCCCGCGGCCGGCTGGTGATGGAGGACTTCTACCGCGTCCAGCGCCGCCGGCTGGCAGTGTTGATGGACGGGGACCAACCGGTCGGCGGACGCTGGAACTTCGACGCCGAGAACCGCCGACAGCCGCCCGCGGGGGCATGCCCGCCGCGGCCGTACCGCCCGCGCGAGGACGAGTACGATGACGCGGTCCGCGACGAGCTGGACGCGGCCGAGATCGAGACTTGGGGCGAGGATGGGCCGCGGCAATGGCCCGCTTCCCGAGCGCAGGCAAAGCGAGCACTGCGACGGTTCATAGACGTTGCGCTGCCTGAGTTCGGGCCCTTCCAGGACGCGATGCTCGGCGGAGAGCGCACGATGTGGCATTCGCTGCTGTCATCGTCGCTGAACCTCGGGCTGCTGACGCCGTTGGAATGCGCCGAAGCGGCGCAGGGCGCCTACCAGGCGGGCCACGCGCCGCTGGCGAGCGCTGAGGGATTCATCCGCCAGATCATCGGGTGGCGGGAGTTCATCTGGTGCATGTACTGGCACCTGCAGGCCGACTGGGCGCAGATGAACGCGCTTGATGCGCACGCGCCGCTACCTGACGTGCTTGAGACCGGAGTGACCCGGATGCGCTGCCTGTCGCAGGCGGTTGACGGGCTGCGCCGGACCGGCTACGCGCATCACATCGAACGGCTGATGCTGTTCGGCAACCTGGTCCTCCTCACCGGCACCGAGCCGGCGGCGGCGCGCGACTGGTTTCACCGGGCGTTCATCGACGGCTATGACTGGGTCATGGCCCCCAACGTGCTCGGGATGGCCACCTGGGCCGACGGCGGGCGGATGATGACCAAGCCGTACGCCGCCAGCGGGCGCTACGTCGACCGGATGTCTGATCACTGCGCGCATTGCATCTATGAGCCGAAAGCCCGGACAGGCGAGGACGCATGCCCATTCACCACGCTCTATTGGGACTTCCTGGCGCGGAACCGAACGCGGCTGCAGGGCAACCATCGCATGCGGATGATGCTGCGCAACCTCGACCGGATCGACGCGCAGGAACACTCCGAGATCTCCTCGCGCGCCGGACGGCTGAGACGCAGCTTCGATGCCTGAAGACCACCGCCGCGGCGACACCGACCGCCACCCTCGCCGGCTTCAGCGCTCCATCTCCAGCTCACCTCGAACAGGAGATAGGTCCCTCACTTTCGCGAACCCATCGGGTTCAAGCACGCCGCACAGGCGCAGATCGTGAATGCACCAGCCGGCAACAAAGGGCCGCATTGACCCGGGTGCTGATCTCCTTTGAACGTTGCGTTGGCAGGTGAGACGTGCTTAGGCCGTATCGGGACGCCGCCGTCGCCCGCTCAGGCCGTCCGATGCTCGACCGGCTTTTGCGACAGCGTGCCCTCCGCACACGCGAGGATCTGCTGCTCATCCACCGCCAGCTAGGAAGAGGAGAGAGACCATGGTCGGATTGATCGCCGAACGCCGCCGCGGTATCAGGATCACCGCGGGGGCGGTCACGGTCGCTCTCCTGGCAGGCGTAGGTGCGACCTCGTTCACGGCCCCGGCATCCTCAGCAGCGTCACGCCCGCGCGCGCAGAGAGTCGCTGTGTACCTCACCACCGGCGACCTGAAGAGCCGACTCGCCCGGCAGTCAGACCTGACGTTCCGCACCGGGACCAAACGCGTACCGAACGCGGTGAGCGTCAATCCGGCTGTCAGGTATCAAAAGCTGACCGCGGGGTTCGGGGTCGCGATGACCGACACCGCCGCCTACGAACTCCAGACGCAGCTTCCGGCGCGTCTGCGCAACCACGTCATGGCCCGGCTGTTCTCACCTCGCCAAGGGATCGGTCTGGCCTATCTCCGAGTCCCAATTGGCGGGTCGGACTACATCGTCAAGCAGCCCTACACCTACGACGACATGCCGGCCGGACAGACCGACCCGACGCTGGCCCACTTCTCGCTGCGTCATGACCGCACTTACGTCCTTCCCGCCATACGGCAGGCGCTGAAGCTCAATCCACGAATGACCGTGATGGCGAATCCGTGGAGTCCGCCTGCGTGGATGAAGGCCGATGACTCGCTGATCCCGACCGGTCCTGGAATCACGAGCACCCTACGCCCTGCCGCGTTCGCGCCCTTAGCTCGGTATCTGGTCAAGTTCCTGCAGGGCTACGCCGCCGCCGGCGTCCCGGTCCAGCAGCTCGGCGTGGCAAATGAGCCGCTGAATACGTTTCTGACCCACAGCTTCCCGCAGATGTACCTGTCCGCTTCCGACGAGGCGCTGCTCATCCGCAAATACGTCGCCCCAGCACTCCGGCGCGCCGGACTGCATCCGCGGCTGCTTGGCTGGGACTACATCTATCCCGGGGCCAACAATCCCCTCTCGAGGTTGTCACCCAGCGGCGCGGCGTATATCCGGACAGTGCTGCACAACGCCGGACGCGATGTCGAAGGGCTCGCGTTTCACTGCTACATCTCCGACGCGAGCGCCGGCGGCGCGCTGCACCGCCAGCATCCGCGGCTTGCGCAGTTCGAGACTGAATGCTCGAGCTACCTGAGCGACATCACTCCAGCACAGATGTCGATCCGCGTGCTGCGCAACTGGGCACAAGGAGTGTTGCTGTGGAACGCCGCACTCGATCAGAAGCTCGGCCCCAAGGTGGGCTCGGGATGCGCCGGCATCTTGGGTCCTCACGCCGGGCAGCAGTGCATCGCCCCAGTGATCGTGAACACCAAGACCCATCGCTACACGCTCACCTCCGACTTTTGGGCGCTCGGCCAGTTCAGCCGCTTCATCAAGCTCGGCGCCCAGCGGATCGCCTCCACCACACCAAGCCAATGTCACGACGGCAGGATCCCGCTGCCCGCGTGCGGCCTTGAGGACGTCACGTTCCGCAACCCCGACGGCAGCCAAGTTCTCGTCGCAACCACCAATGACGGCCACCCCCACACGCTCTCGGTCAACGAGAACGGCCGCAGCTTCTCCTACACCATCCCGAACGGGGCAACCGCCACCTTCGTCTGGTCCCCGCCCCCGCGGTAGCACGGCGACCACGAGCACAGCCCTGCGAGCGGTTCCACACCCCGAGGGACAAGGTCACGAAGCCGTGACGGCTCCTTGCCCGTGCGAGCGCGAAACCGGGTCTCGGCCCGTCCGTCCCGAAGCACCTACTCGGCGGCCCGGCATCCGTTCACACCGCGGTTTCCCAGCTCCTGTGGAACCTATCCGCCTCCTCGACGCTCTACCGGAGTCCGAGGCTCTCAAGCTTGACGTTGGTGGATCGATCGGGTTAGTCGTGTAGCGATGGCGCGAACGAGATCCCGATGATTGAGCCTTCTTGGGATTGCAGCCGGGCCACGGTTTGGCCCCACGGTTCCTCGCGTCCGTCGTGCAGCAGCGTAAATCCTCGCTGGCGCACTTCCTCGGCAGCGGATTGGACAGCGGCTGCGTCGCGCACCTCGAACTCGAGGCTCATCTGCGGACGGTGCGGTCCGCGGGCCAGTCGGGAGTGCCGAAACAGGCCCGGGCGGCCTCGGAGAGCGGCCAGATCGCGAAGTGCTTGCTGCCCTCGACCTGCTCGCTGTGAAAGTAATCGCTGCTGGGGGCGGCCTCAAGTGGGAGCCCCGGCGCATCAACGAACAACTCGCGGCTCTTCTGTGGATCGGGAGCGACCACCGCAAGGGTGGCAATGAATTGAACGTCCATGTGCCGCACGCTACGCGGATGTGGGCGTGCGGTCTTTGAGAAATCGGACGGGCGGGACGCCGGCCAGTTGTGTGACCTCGGCGGTCATGTGCGCCTGGTCGGCCGGGAGCTCCACCACCTGCGCCCGGGTATCGGACCGGCGACCCTCAGCCCCGCCCCCGACCAGATCAGATCCACGCACGCGTCCGGCACAACCCGCTGCTCTTGCCTCGCCGCGGGGGCCTGCTCCCACGTGCACGCGACCAGCGGCGAGCCGACCAGATGCTCGACGTAGCTCACCCCCGCCACGTTACCCACGCCACGTGGCCATCTCATCAGCGGCAGCCGAGGCGCACGGTGTCCTGCGACGCTTCAGGCACGACCTCCACACCGAAGCACAGTGCTGACAACAACACACCGGGCAGCGGTGCGTGGCCGTTGACCGGGCCGGTCACATCCTGAGCTCCCGTGCGATCACCAACATCCGGGAAGCGCTGGGGGCTTGCAGCCACAGCTGATGCTAGAGCGAGCCTCGGCAGAGACATCCTCCGCGTCAAAATCGAACGGGTCGTCGACGAGGATCCCCTGAGTAGGCAGGCGATCGTCGAGCACGTTCCACAGCATTTGAAACGGCGCGCCCACGTTCAGCCGCCAATCCGCATCCAGGGAGCCGTTCGCTCGCTGAACGGGCGCCTCAGGGCAAGCACCTGGCCGGGTCGCCACGGCAGGCACCCGGCCCAGGTGGCCACTGGGTCGCAAGTAGGCATTGCGTGCGTGAGCATTGATGCCAGCCGTTTATCCCTGTCGATCCCTACATGAACCTCACTACGGAGCTGGTCGGCGGTGCCTATCGCTAAAGGAAACGGGCCGGAGGTCCGATAGCGGGTGAGAGCTGGAATTGCTCGATCGGATCAGCGGCGAACGTCGCTGATGGATGAGTGAGTAGCGGAACTCAAAAAGGGACTGTTCAATGCTGAGACTTCGGATGTCATTAACGCTCGTGGCCTTGGTGGTGGCTGGCTTGCTGGCGGCCGCTGGGCCGGCGGGCGCGAGCACCGCGTCGGTGACGTTGACGGCTGGGACGTTGGGTTTTGTGACTCCGCCAGCAAATGTGACGTTTCCCTCGACGGCGTTGAATGGTCTCAATAGGACGGTGACGGCGGCCCAAGCGTTTGACGTCTCCGATGCGACGGGCGCGGCAGCGGGCTGGAACATCACTGCCACTTCGACCACGTTCACCGCGGGAGCTTTGACCCTGCCGACGACTGCGACGACGATCGCGACGGCGCCGGCGGCGCCAGTCTGCGACACAGGTTCGACGTGCACCGTTGGCTCTCCGACGGCGGTCACCTATCCGTACTCGTTGCCCGCAGGGGCGACGGCTCCGACGGCGACGAAGATGTACAGCGCTCCGGCCGGAACGGGGATGGGCAATCAGACCTTGACTCCGACCTGGACGTTGAGCATTCCGTCCAGCGCACAGGCGGGGGCGTACACATCCACGTGGACGCAGTCGCTGGTCAGCGGCCCGTAGACCGTCATGGGTGCTCGAGTAATTTCGCGGTTGGCTGCGCTGGTCATGGTTGCGGGTGTCGCGTTTCCCGCCGCGGCTTCGGCGGCTGTCCCATCGATCGGTGGCTTCAGCGCCCGTCCGGCTCACTTCAACTCCGCCGTACCGGCGACCCGCGCGTATTTCATCCGCCGCGTCCCCGGCGGCTCAGGCTTCAGGGATCAGGTGGTCGTCGTCAACACTGCCTCGGCGCCGGTGCAGCTGTTGGTGTACGCCGTCGACGGACTCACAGGCGTGACCTCGGGGGCCGTGTACGGCAACCGCGAGACTGCGCTGCGCGGCGCGGGGCGATGGGTCACGCCCGCGGTGGCGAGAATCTCGGTGCGTGCTCACGGGCATGTCTCGGTCCCGTTTAGGCTGCGCGTGCCGGGGTCGGCCACACCCGGCGATCACCTCGCCGGCCTAGCGCTGCAGAACGCACACCCTCGTAAGTCGGGAGGTGGGTTCTCAGTCACTGAGATCGTGCGGACCGTCGTTGGCATCGAGGTGAAGGTGCCCGGGCCTGCGCAGCCCCGGATCGCGGTGCGTCATGTGTCGATCGCGCCGCTGCCCGGCACCAGCGACCCCGCAGTCGTCGTCTCCCTTTCGGCCGTCGGCCGTCGCCTGTGCAAGCCGCGACTCGCGGTCGCTCTCAGCGGCCCCGGTGGAGCGCAGCGGGTGGTCCGTCAGTTGGACACGATCCTCCCTGGGGACGCGATCGCCTACCCGTTCGCCTGGCCACGAGCGCTCGCCTCCGGCAGCTACCGCGCGGTCGTTCGGGCCACCGGATGCGGGCCGGGCGTGACCGCGAGCGCCACCGCCCGGCTTGGCCGCAAGTTGGCGAGAACCGGCGTGCAGTCCGCCGGTGTTGCCCAGCCGCCCGCCGGCAGCGGCGGTGTCGGCTGGTGGGCGATCGTGCTGGTCGGCGTCGGCGGGATCGCGGCCGGAACGATCATCACACGGGGCCGAGGCCGAGTCCGTCGCAGCGCCTAGCCGGCGCGCCTGGCCATGCCCCATGCTCGCCCCGCCCGGTGGTGTGCCCAAACCGCCGCGGTCGGAGCCTGCGCGCTACTGCTGGCCATGATCAGCGCGCCGGCGGCCGAGGCCGGCACGTGGGCGGGTCAGAGCTCACCGACGACCAACGCGCTGCTCGGAGTCTCCTGCGGCGATGTCAACAACTGCTGGGGCGTCGGCGGCACCGCCAGCGCCGCGAACATCATCCACACCTCAACCAGCTCCTCGGCAACCCCGAGCTGGTCGGCGCAGACCGTTCCCTCGGGCGCCACCGCCCAGTACAACGCCGTCTCGTGCGTTAACGCCAGTGACTGCTGGGCAGTCGGCAACCTCGTCAGCGGTAAGCCGCTGATCGCTGCCACCACCAACGGCGGCACGAGCTGGACCGCGCAGGCCCCACCGGCATCAGCAACCGCGGCACTCCAGGCGATCTCCTGCGTGAGTACCAGCGCCTGCTTTGCCGTCGGCGGGATCGTGTCAAGCCACCCCGAGATCATCGCGACCACCAACGGCGGCACCACCTGGGGCGCGGAGACAGCACCCGCGGCGACCTCCAACCAACTCAACGGCATCTCCTGCGCCAGCGCGAGCCAGTGCATCGCCACGGGGGGCACGCCGGCCGCCGCTACGATCGTCACGACCACCAATTCCGGTACGAGCTGGACCGCGCAGACCCCGCCGTCAGGCGCCACTGTGGCGCTCAACGCGATCTCGTGCGCGAGCGCCAGCCAATGCATCGCCGTCGGCAACGCCGTTTCCAGCAACGGCGAGATCATCGCCACCACCAACGCTGGCTCGACCTGGACGCTTCAGACCGACGGCATCAATCAGAACCTGACCAGCGTCTCATGCCCCGACGCCACCGACTGCTGGGCGGCCGGCGCCGCCGGCACGGTCGTGGCGAGCACCAACGGCACCACCTGGGCAACCCAGAGCTCAGGCACGACCAATCAGCTCAACGCCGTCGCGTTCACCAACAAGGCATTCGGCAAAGCCCTCGGCGCGTCGGGAACGATTCGCGGCTACACCGGCTGCAACACCAGCGGCCTGAACTTCACCCCACCCAGCACCCTCTCCTGGCCCAGCACCCGCCTCACCGGACTCGACCAAACCGTCAACACGACGCTGACCCTCACGCCCAACGACCAGACCGGATCCGGGGCCGGCTGGAACCTGGCCGCCACCTCAACCACCTTCGCCGCGGGCACCAACTCCCTTCCCGCCACCGCCACCCAAATCACCGCCGCGACGGCAACCGCCGCCGCCGGTAACTGCACGCTGGCGACCAACACGATCGGCTACCCGGTCACCGTGCCCGCCGCAGCTTCACCACCCACCGCCGCCAAAATCTACGCCGCGACGGCGGCGAGCGGCGCCGGGCCCGTCAACATCGCGCTGACAGCCGCGCTTCACCTCCCAGCCAACACCAAGACCGGGACATACTCCTCCACCTGGACGCTCACCCTGGCAAGCGGGCCCTAATGCCGGAGCGGCGTCTGGCGTGCTGCCGACCCCGGCCGGGACACCACCCCGCCCACGTGGATTTGGTACTCCGGCGGTTCCCTGACCTTTCGGATCGAGAGCTCTGAAAAGCCCTGCGAATCTGCATTTTATGAGCAGTTGCGGGAGATGAGAGGAGTTAGCGCAGATCCGAATTGCTGAGGTCGGGACATGGCCCGGGACATCTTCTGGACCGGCGCCGATGATCGGGGCGCCGACGCTGTCGGCAACCTCCTCCCCGTTGCCGGCTACGTATGCAGAGATACGCATCGCCCGGCTCCGCGGAGACTGCTGAAAATTCGTGGTTCCGGCGGGCTCGCAACGCCCGAGCAGAGCGAGTGATGGTGCTTATTCCCCTGGGCTCAGGCATCCAGGCGCCCCTTGTACACGTCGCCGTCGAGTTTTGAAACGAACTCCTTGCTCTACCGAGAAGGGACTCTTCTCGCTCGCGTATCCGTGCAAGCGCCCTGGCTTGTGGTCTTGGTCCTGTCGCGAAAGGAGTCCGCTTGGAGATCCCTTGTTGACCGGTAGTCAACAAAACCGCTATGGTGTTCCTGACCATGAGTCAACAAGAACGGTCCAACCCGGCAGAGCGAATCAACGCACGAGTCAACCAGACAGGGCTCTGGCGCGTCGGGTTGGCGGACCTTGGCCGCCCTTGTGACCCTGGTGGCAAGCGCAGGGACAGCAATGGCGTTCCTGGCCGCGGCGCTCATCGTCGCCACGTTCAACTGCGAGGACGGATGCCCGGCAGGCAGTCGATGGGCCCCTGGCGCCTGGGGCTCGACAATTGAGCTCTGGGGCCTTGCGGTACCCGCCGTCATCGCCGCCGGCGGCCTCGTGTGGGCCGTTGGAACCGGACGAATCCGAACGTCGCTGACGACCTGGGCGGCAATGACAGGGCTCCTCATCTGCTGGTGCCGCTTCACAGGCGTGAGCACCGTTCCCATCGACTTCTCAGGGACCAATTCACACTGGATGTGGCTCGCCGGCCTGCTCGTGGCCTGCGGCGGAGGGCTGGCCGGTGTTGGCATCTCGCGGGCCGGATCCCACCGGTGACACGCCAGTCCCCGCCCCACGCCCAACCACAGCGAGTCGGCTCCCGAGCGCGGCGACGACGATCCGCGCGTGACCTAATGATTGCCGGCGGTCGGATCTCGTTTCTAATCAGGAAGTTTGCGGGAGAGGTCAGAGGGCCGGGACCGTGAGCCGGACTGCTGGGCTCATCGCGAAGCTCAGTGCTCCGGTGGGCTCCGCAAGCATCCGACCCCTCGGCCCCTACGCCTCATTGCCAGCGACGCGCGAGTTTGGGCGATGGCGAGTGCGAGCCAGGGCAGCCTGCCACGCTCGGTGTTTGGTCTGATGGGCGGGTGACAGTTGATCCCCGGTCGCTTCGACGGCTTGAAGCCAGCCAACCGCGTCGGGAAAGTCGCCGCGGTCTGCAGACTCCTGGGCCACGTCCCGTAGCGTGGTGTAGGACGGGGTCGGTCGGAACGTAGTTCCGGCCACCGCGGCGCTCATCATCGTCGGACTTCTAAAGGTTCGACAGCGAAGGAGGCCGGCGATGGCCGGAGCGGACAGGATGACAATCGAGCAGGTCGTCCGGAAGGTGCTGGTTGAGGATCACGCGGATGTGATCCGCGAGAGCGTGCGGTTCGTGGCTGAGCAGATGATGGAGGCCGAGGTCAGCGAGCTGGTTGGTGCTGAGCTGGGTGAGCGTCGTCCTGAGGACCGTGCGACGCACCGCAACGGGTATCGGGCTCGGCGGTGGGACACGCGGGCGGGTGAGATCGAGTTGCAGATCCCCAAGCTGCGCCAGGGCAGTTACTTCCCAAGCTTCCTGACGCCCAGGAAGCGCTCGGAGCAGGCGCTGGTCGCGGTGGTCCAGCAGGCGTATGTGTGCGGCGTGTCGACCCGCCGCGTTGATCAGCTGGTCGAGAGCCTGGGGCTGCGGATCTCAAAGAGCGAGGTCAGCCGGGTGTGCGCCGGGTTGGACGAGCAGGTCCAGGCGTTTGGGACCCGGCCGCTGGAAGGCCGCTACCCGTATCTGTTTGTCGACGCCAAGGTCGAGAAGGTCCGCGATGGCGGCCGCGTGGCCCGCAAGTGCGTGGTGGTCGCTCATGCGGTGCATGAGTCGGGCCGGCGGGAGATCATCGGCCTGGACATCGGCGCCGCGGAGACCGAAGCGTTCTGGACCGAGTTCCTGCGGAGCCTGGTCGCGCGCGGGCTGGTCGGGGTCAAGCTCGCGATCTCAGACGCCCACGAGGGACTGAAGAACGCGCTGGCCAAGGTTCTCGGGGTGGCGTGGCAGCGCTGCACCGTGCACTTCCTCAGAGACCTCAGAGGGCATGTCCACAAAGATCAGCACGACGCGCTTGGGGCGGTGATCCGCTCGATCTTCACCGCCCCCGACGGGAAAGAAGCCCGCCGTCGTCTCGCCGACGCCGTCAGCCAGCTCGAGCGCCGGCTGCCGAAGATCGCCGCGTTGCTCGATGACGCCGAGGACGACGTCCTGGCGTTCTACGCCTGCCCCGAGGAGCACTGGCCCAAAATCCGCTCTACCAACCCTCTGGAACGGTTCAACCGCGAGATCGGCCGACGCACCGACGTTGTCGGCATCTTCCCCGACGACCCCAGCGTCATCCGGCTGGTCTCGATGCTGGCGATCGAGGCCAATGACGAGTGGCTGGTCGGCCGCTCCTACATCAGCCAGAAATCAATGGCGCTCCTCGACGCGACCACGGTGCCAGACGGGCTGGCTGACACTCATGATCAAGAGGAGGTCGCCGAGCTCATCGCGGCCTGAGCCGCCAACAACATCACCGACGAAACGAGCACCCGAACTCCTACACCACGACCCGGGACTTGACTTCACGCCCAGCCAACTGCGCGACCGGAAGCGTCTCGATGCCCTCCTTGATCGCAGCGCGAGCGATTGCGACCGCGTCGATGCTGTCGGACTTGCCGCGCTCTCGCGACCCCTTGCGCGCGCCGGCCATCAGCTTTGGCGGTATGCGCACGATTCGCTCACCTCGACCGATCAAAAAGCGCTCCAGGGCGCCGGAGACATGCCGACAGTCCTCGATCGCCCAGACACGATCCGGCTCATCCAGGCTGCGCGCCCACACCAACAAGTCCTCGAACGAGCGTCGCTTAGCCCGCGCCGTGACATCACCAGCCACGCGACCGGTCGCCTCCCGAACTGCGGCCACCGTGTGCGTGACCTTGTGCGTGTCCGCTCCGATCACGATCATCTGACCATCCCTTCGTTGGGGTAGCTGACGAAACGGATCCACCAGCGGACACATCTCAGTCGGGGCGGTGCCACGCTCCTATCAAGTCACGCTGAAGATCCTCAGACGGCGGCGGGCGGCACAACGAGCGAAAGTCAGGCCACAGCCGACATGAGGTTGAAGAGCCAGCCCGCCGTCGACTGGGGCATCTACCGCTCAGACCGGACGACACCATCCAACCCGGCCAACTCTTTCACTGAGATGAGGTTGACGCGACGGATGCGCAGACCTGCGCCGCGGCCGTGAAGGCGAGCGCCAGGGCATGAGCCGATCCCGTCAGCCCGAGCGAGCGCCTCATCGCCGATGCAATCGTGGACTCTGAGGCTGCTTCAGAGGCGAAAGCGATCGTCAGCGTGATCGCTGTGCCTAGCCTCGGCGCCTGGCGCGCTATGCCGACTCCAGCACCACGACCGGGATCGTGCGAGAGGTCTTCTCCTGATAGCCGCCGTAGCCCTTATAGGCCACGACGATCTTGGGCCAGACCTCCTCGCGCTCCTCAGGCGTGAGTACGCGCGCGCGCAGCTCAGTGCTCTGGCCCTTCTCGGTCACCGTCACCTGCGGGTTGGCGACGAGGTTGTGATACCAGGCCGGGTTCTCGGGGGTGCCGCCCTTGGACGCGACGATCACGCGGTTCCCCTGGTAGCGGAGTGGCACGGTGAGCATCGTCGTGCGCTGCTTGCCTGACTTCGCGCCCGTCGTGGTCAGCTCGATCACCGGCATCCCCCCGACGGCGCCCATGATGCGACCACCGGAGAGGCGATAGATCCTCCGGTGCAGGCCGACAACGGCGACGCCGATCTTGTCTCTGACGCTCATGGGCGCGAATTATCCTCCATCTAGAGCCGGGGGGCCTGTGTCTCCCAAATGTCGACCACCGCTGCCGACTGGCCAGCACGGTCTTGCCGCCGCCGGCGACACTGAGCAGGCGGTCGAGGACGGCCCGGCGCCCGCCCAACCAGCGCGTGCTCGCCTGCGCAGCGTCGCCGGAGCAGTCGTCCGCTGGCGACCGGGCTGACGATCTCCTTCGCGGCGAAGCGCCCGCGCGGCGTCTGGGATCGGCACGAGCGAGTCGTCGCCGTAGGACTCGTGCGCTTAGTCCGCCTTTGAAGGCGAATGCAATCGTCCGACCGTCGCGACCGTCGCGTGCTCTCGAGCGAAGGCCACGGCGTAGGTGAGCCGACCAGTCGCTTGATTGCCGTCGAGACGATCGTTCAGGGTCGATGACGGTGGAGGGACCACCTGCGTTTCCGGAAGGGCGAGGTTGCCCTCTGGTGAAGAGCATGCCGTGCTGCGAATGGGCGGCTGTCTCCGGCGGAGAGGTGTCCGATGGGTGGAAAGGGCTGCCGCCTTTAATCACAGCCCAGCACCGCTAATGAATCACGCGCCGGAGGCCGGACGTCGCTTTCGTTCGCCTCGCGCGCCCGTCCTGCTCCGGCTGTGCAGGCGGCATGTGTTCGTGACCTCGACGATCGAGAATAAACGCCGACTCTAAGGCGACCTCGAGCGCGGCACGCCAGTTCTCGTCGTCACCGACGTCCGTGCGGCGCCGCTTGGCTTAGGAGTGGCGCCGCCATGACGCGTCGATAGAGTTCCCCGGCCGCCGCCGGATGCAAAAGGGCCTGTTGAACGTGACTCGAACCGAGACCTACGCGCACGTCGCTAAGTTCCCGCTGGTCATCGACCGCTGCGAGCTGAAGCCCATCGTGCGCGATACATCCAGCGGGTTCACCAAGGTCTCGATTGTCGTGCGCCTCAGCGGCGCGGACCATGTCGGCGAAGGCGAAGACATCACGTGGGATCAGATCGACCAGATCGAGCTCCTGCGGGCCGACGGTGAACTGAGCTGGCTGCACGGGACGCGCACATTGAACGAGTTCTCACAGCTACTCGGCCTGGCTAACCTCTTTCCGGTCTCGCCTGTCCGCGAAAGCGCTCGCTTCTATCGACGGTGGGCGTTCGAGAGCGCGGCGCTCGATCTCGCCCTACGCCAGAACGGCGTCTCGCTCCAAGAAGCGGTCGGTCGTCAGGGGCGGCCCGTCAACTTCGTGGCATCGGTCCGGATCGGCGACCCACCGAGCCTCGCGACGCTCCACGCTTGGCTTCGTGAAGATCCCGCGCTGCGCTTCAAGCTGGACCCAACCCCCAGCTGGGACGACGGTGTTGTGGCCGAGCTCGCCCGCCTAGGGTGCGTCGACGTCATCGACCTGAAGGGCTCCTACCGCAACCTCACCGTGGCGATGGAGCCGGAGGCGGGCCTGTACCGGCGCGTCATCGAAGGGCTGCCCGACGCTTGGATTGAGGATCCGGCGCTCCACCCCGGCAACCTGCAGTTGCTCGAGCGCCATCGCAACCGGATCACTTGGGACGAGCCGATCCACTCGGTCACAGACATTCAGGCGCTGCCGTGGCAACCCCGCATGCTCAACGTGAAGCCCGCCCGATTTGGCAGCCTGCGAGCCCTCTTTGACACGTACGACTACTGTGAGGAGCACGGCATCGGCATCTACGGCGGCGGGATGTTCGAACAGGGCCCGGGCCGCGGGCAACTCCAATACCTGGCCTCTTTGTTTCACCCTGAAACGCCCAACGACATCGCCCCTGCCGAGTACAACCTCCAGGCAACGGTCGTCGGCCGGCCACGCGCTCCACTGACGCCCGAACCCCACGCCACCGGCTTTCGGTGGGGCACCTACGACGGGCGCCGCACTGTTCGTGAGCCCCTGGCCGGACCACCCGTTTAGGATCCTCGCCATGGGATCTGAGCGTGCGCTTCTCCTGATCGCCGACATTGGCGGTTACACCGAGTACATGCGGACCCACCGGATGAGCCTCGCTCATGCGGAGGTGAACACTGCAAGGCTGCTTGAGGCAGTGATCGACGCCGCCGACGACTTTGAGCTCATCGAGATCGAAGGCGACGCGGCCTTCCTCTCCCGTCAGGCCGACGACCTCGACGCCGATGCGATGGCCGCTGCCATGAAGCGGGTCGTCGCCGGAATGCACTGCGCGTTTCACCGCGAGCGCCAATACGTCGCGTCTAACCTGTGTCCGTGCGACGCTTGCGAGCAGGCGAACAATCTGAAGCTGAAGTTCGTTGCGCACGTCGGCGAGGTCGCGACCCAGACGATCCGGGATCGCCGCAAGCTCGTCGGGATCGATGTCATCCTGGTCCACCGGTTGCTGAAGAACTCCGTCCCAGCAACCGAGTACGTCCTGTTCTCCCACGAGCTCTACCGGAATGGGGGCGGCGCGTTTGATCCGGTGCAGCAGGTCGAGCAGGACCTCGAGGGGATCGGCCGGGTCCGCACGTACTTCGCGGACATCGCTGGCTCGCTAACCCCGATGCCGCAGCCCAGCCGGCTCGCCCGGCTCGCGAGGACGGTCGATGTCGCCGGACGCGGCATCCCGTATATGTTGGGTCTCCGGCGACCACGGCGCGTCGCCTCCGAGGCCTGAACGTGCTCGTCGCTGTGCGTCGGCCTCCAGCCGCATCGTCACAACGTGTCTCCAGCGGCCGCCGACGGCGGGACGATTGCATTCGTCTCCGAAGGCGGACCGGGCGCACGAGTCCCAATGGCGACAACGCGCTCGTCGGCTCGGTCGTCGGCCTCGCCGAACCGGGGCGCCCGGAGATCGGGCACAAGCGCCGATCTGCATAGGCTCTGTCGTGCGGCGACCCTGTCCCTTTACCACTGAGGAGCAATACATGACTGAGTCCACCTCTGAGGTTCCCAGTGGGGACCTGACCACGCGTCTGGACGCCGGGCCGGTGATCTGTGCCGAGGGCTTCCTGTTCGAGTTGGAGCGCCGCGGATACCTGAGCGCCGGTGAGTTCGTTCCCGAGGTCGCCTTGGAGTATCCGGACGCCTTGCGGACCCTGCACGTCGACTTTCAGCGCGCCGGTTCTGACATCGTCGAGGCGTTCACTTACAACGGTCACCGGGAGAAGATGCGGGTCATTGGCAAGGAGGACCTGCTCGAGCCGCTGAACCGCGCCGCGCTCCAGATCGCCCGGGAGGTCGCCGACCAGCGACCCGGCGACCTGATGGCGGGCAACATCTCGAACACCAACATCTGGGACCCCGTGGATACCGCCCGTCAGGCCGAAGTGCGCGCCATGTTCGAGGAGATGGTGGGCTGGGCCGTCGAGGGCGGCGCCGACATGATCATCGGCGAGACGTTCTACTACGCCGGCGAGGCGCTGGCGGCGCTGGAGGTCGCGAAGGCCACCGGCCTGCCGGTCGTGCTCACGATCGCGCCGATGGCGCTGGAGGAGATGGCCGACGGGGTTGGCATCGTCGAGACCTGCCAGCGGTTGGAGCAGGCCGGTGCGGACGTGGTGGGCATGAACTGTTTCCGCGGGCCCGAGACGATGCTGCCCTGGCTAAAGCAGATCCGCGCGGCCGTGTCGTGCCACGTCGGCGCACTGCCGATCCCTTACCGGACCACCGCCGAGGAACCGACGTTCTTTAACCTCAGCGACGACCGTGCAAGGGTGCCCTCGCCGCACGGCCGCACGTTCCCGACCGCGTTGGACCCGTTGTACTCCAACCGGTATGAGATCGGCGCGTTCGCCAAGGCGGTCCACGAGCTCGGCATCAACTACATCGGCGTCTGCTGCGGTGCCTCGCCCATGCTGGTCCGCGAGACCGCTGAGGCAGTCGGGAAGTCCACCGAGGCCAGTCGATTCTCCGAGAACATGCACAACCACTTCATGTACGGCGACCACGAGCGGCTACCCGAGCACATCGTCGCGCTCGGCGACCAGGCCTAGCTGCCAAACACCCGACCCCGCCCACCGACCGTTCACCCGTGCCAGCGCAGGTCGGCTCGGTGAGCGGGGCACCGGACCTCCATTGCCTTGTTGCTCGACGTCACGCGGATGCGGCGAGATCGCCGTCACCCGGCCGCATGGCCGAGCACCTCGAGTTAGAGTCGGACGCCCACCCGGCCGACGAGGGGCACTCCCGGTCGGCGGCCGCGCCGACGTCCGAAGAGCCCGAAGTTCGCCGGATGCAGGGCCCTGACGGCAAGCTCCGCGACCGTCCTTGTGCCGAAGGCAAACTTCGTCGCGCCAGTCGCGCAATTGGCGAGGAGGAGGACGTCTCCGCCCGCCTGGCATGTGAGTCTCGACAGTTTCGCTTTGAAGGGAACGCGAGACTCAGCGCGCGAGTGGCCGACACTGCTCAGATCTTGGCGTTGTATCGCCGCGGACCGCGATCGCCACGACTGGCGACGTTCATCCGACGTGGTGCTGCGTAGCTAGCTTGGAACGCGAGCGCGAATGATTCGGGGTAGCCGAGGCTTCTTTCGTCGGATACGGTGCTCCCCGCGACAGTCGAGGTCGCAAGCCGCGATAGGAGGGGAACACTATGTACGTGGTGGTTGGGAGCTACTCGAAGCAGGGCGCCTCGGCGCTGTTCGACGTCATGAGCCAGCGGGAGGAGGGCGTGAAGGCCCTCGTCAGGGGGTGCCTGGGTTCGTCAGCTATGCGGCCATTCGTAGCGGCGGCGACGGTGAACCGTGACTGTCTGCCAGGACAAGGCCGGCACGGCTGAGTGGTCTCGGCGTGCTGCAGAGTGGGTTAAGGAGAACGTCACCACGACGTTGATCCACCTGCCATTACAGACGGAAGTACCGTCCGGCGGTTCTGAGAACTTGCCTCATCATCCCGGTCTGCGCCTAACGGCCCGGATGAGTTGCGGCTCCGGAGCAGGTCGTTAAAGCTTCTGGGCAGATCAGACTGTCCACCGAAGCGGAGGAAGGCCACTGCCGCCGGGCTCGATGGCGTGACCCCGAACCTCCTCTACAGCAGACAAAGGAGCACAATGACTACAGGGGCGCTCAGCCGAATAGCCGCAATGCGGCATCTGATTCTCGTGGCCGCCGCGCTCGCGGCGCTCGCCTTGCCTGTGGCCGAGACCAGCGCCGCCAGCGGGTCTGCGTTCGGACTGAGAGTATTCACCGGCGATAACCCGAATTTCCTGACCTTTCATTCGGCGAATTGCTCCGTCGGGAAGAAGAACGGCTTCCAAGCTGTCGCCCATCTCAACGGGTGGCGGCTCCTCGTCGGAATCCGTCCGTTCACCGGCTTTCACCGCTACGCACTGGTGCGGGGTCGCTTCAACGGCACCTTCTTGGACCTCAGCGCTCCAAACGGCGCCGACGAATATGCCAGTGACTTCGTCCCGCCCCACGACATCCCCAGTGGGGGCGAGATCAATTTCTCCGATCAGGGCAGCCTCATGGGCGGGGGCTTCTATCCAATGTTCAACCAGGCCGGCACTGATGCCGTGGGTGTGGCGGGCGGTCTCCAGTGCCACTACCCGAAGAAGAGGCGCGGACGCTGAAGCCTTTCCCGGGGGCAAGGCGCGGTCTGAGGGGCCGATGACTGTCAACAGCAGGAGGCGCGGTGCAGAACCCGCTATCAACAAGAACCAGGAGCCGAACCCCTCCCCGTTCGGATGGGCTCACGGGCAATGCCCGTGGCCGGCACCGCGCTGCCACGCTCGGTGCAAGCGCATATTCCGCAGTCATTCATCCGCGTCAGCTCCGCACCATCGCCTGCGTGGTCCGAGAAGCGACCCGGAGGCGCCGCAGCCGCCCCGATGATCCCAGTCTTTTCGATCCACGCAACCGCTGCAAGCGGGCCGTGGCGTCGCGATTTCCCGTGACACTGGCTGGATCGGCCGACTTTGCATATGCACCTGCGTGATTGCGCGCGTCTCAGGCCGAGACCCACTTCCGGCAAGAACCGAGCCGCTGACAGGGAAGTCCGGCGGACGGCCAAGCAACGATCGAGCGTGTCGCGCAGCCAGTCCTCGGCCACGCGCTTGGTGAACGTGCCGGCCGCGGGCCGGCCCCGGCCGGTCCACGCCGGCCCGAGCTTGCGCCGGACCTCGCGGCCGTCGGGCAGCCGGTACTTCGCATACCAGACCGGACCGCGCTAGCGATCGACCCGGAAGACGTGCCCGGAGGCAGGCCGCAGCTCCCCGTTCAAGCTCCCAATCGTACGCCTTCTCGGGACAGGCGCACGAGCGAATGCTCGCCCTGGTCCGCGCGCACCACGCCGATCAGACGCTGCACGAGCAAGACGCCTCGGCGCGGGATCGCCGCGGCGTCACCTTCCGGGAGGTCGCGCTCGACTATCTCGGCTGGTTGGCCGACGTGCGGGGAGCCAAGCCCTCGACGCTGCGCGCGTTCCGGTCAGAGCTGACCGACCCGGCTATTACCCACCGCCGCGGTGGCGGGCACACCCCAGGCTGGATCATGGTCGCCCTCGGCGACCGCCCGGCACGCGAGGTCACGACGCGGGAGATCAACCTGTTGCTGCGCAAGATCGCCGCCACCGGCGTCTCGCCGCGCACGGTCAACAAGGCACGCCAGCTGATCCACGCCGTCTTCAACTACGGGATGCGCCCGCACACCTGAGCGCTACCTGCACGCCCGGCCGGCGACCGAGCTGGCCGATCGGTTCACGAAGGCGCTCGGCGGTGTTGACGTTGACCGCGCCAGCGCCCCTCAGCTTGTGCCGTAGCCGCTGGTCTGAGCTGAAGGAGAAGCGGCCGCATAGCTCGGGTCAGCCAGTCATGAGCGTGGTTGAGAGCTCGGCCAGTCCGGCGCTCGCGTCCGAGAAGATCACGCGAGTCGGCTCGCCCTGATCTGTTGGGCGACGTCACCGCCGTGTCCTTTCGCCTGACCTTCCAGCTCTGCCATTCGTTGGGCCAGCCGACGCTGGCGCTCACCGAGGCCGACCTCGGCCAGCTCGCAGATCGTGGCACTGCGAGTGTTGCAGTGCTCGCTGGCGTATGCGTCGACACGCGCGAGCAGGTCATCGGGCAGGGAGATCATCACCTTCGCAATACGCCGAGTATGCCCGGTGTTACCCAAGGCGGAAGGCCGTTCGCTCCACCCGAAGCGAAGCCTGCGCGCCTCCGGTTTGAGCGACCAATGAAGAGTTCGTGCTGCACCCAGGTTGGGTTGCAAGACACCCACACCGGTACCGTGACGGGCGTGAAAACGATTCAGATTTCGCAATGTCCCGGACAGCGTTCACCCAACGTTGCGGGCGCGTGCGGCCGGCGCCGGCGTCTCGCTGTCGGACTAAGCCCTCGCCGAGCTGCAGCGAGTTGCAGAACGCCGGCCGGTTAGCCACGCGCTACAGCGCGCCACATCACGCGCAAGCGGCGCTGGGACGGCTGAGATCGTGACGGCGGTCCGTGCCGGCCGCGATCGCGAGTGAGACTCAATGCTGGTGGCCGATCACAGGGAAAGCCAAGATGGAAGGGTTCCCCAGCCGCCGACCACCACGTAGTCGACGCCGGATTGGTTGAGCGCCTCAATCGACTTCAGCGGCTCGCACACGCCGCTGACAAGCTCACGCTGCAGCCGGAAGCCCGCGCTCGGTGCGGATCCGAGCTTGCTCGCGGTCAACGAACGCCCGCAGTTCCGCCGGCGTCGCCGGGCGCTTCTTCCCGACCAGAACCGTCCGGTCGTCAACACTCCGCGGGGCGCGGCGCGCTCAACACCACGGCGCTCCTGGGGCGTAAGCGGAGTCCCGTTCATCAAATCTCAGTTTACCGCCAGCGTGGTAACGATCGACGCCCTTCATTTCGATTGCCTATCGCGCCTGCTGCGCGTCCGCATCAGGCCGGTCACGCGGTACCAGGCCACGCGCTGCCCCACACACCCAGCCATCATGCCCGGCAAGTAGTGCGTGCCGCTCCCCACTGCTCTGGCCCGGTCTGCACCCGAAGCGGAAGCAAGAGCGTCGTGGTCGCTCGGGCAACCAAGGAGCAGTCTGTCCGGCACGCCGCCTGGTACTGCGGATCGGTCATTGCGACACGGACACTGAAGGCGGACGAGCGTGGGAGAATTCACGAGTCCCGCAAATAGACGACGGATCCGCTGATTCCGGCCCTGGCCGCTCACTGAAGAACGCTTAGGTGACGCTGACGAAGCGGGAGGCACACGAACTTGTTGACTCGCTGGGTCTGGGAACAGGACGTCGCAAGCGGTTCCCCGGATCCGGAATGGCACACGCACATCGCCGACGCCGATGGCAACGAACTGATCATTGCCGTGGATCTAACCGACGACGACTAGCCGGCGGCTAGCGCAACAGCGAAGCCGGTAGACGCGACGCGATCCATGAGGCCGCGGCCTGTACGCGGGCCGCGGACATGGATGCAACGGTCCGCTGGCTTCGGCTCCTGTCCGGCGATTAGAAAAGCAGTAGCGCCGATGCCGTGGCTCTAAGGGCGACGTGGCGGAAGCGGGTTCATACGGCTGATGTGCTCAGACGTAAATGACTTCGATCGCGTCGAACGTCGCGAAGTCCTGATCTTGGGTCAGGACCGCCGCGTTGTGACGCATCGCGGTCGCTGCGATCCACGTGTCGTGGCGTCGCGGCTTTCGTCCGGCGCGCAGTTGTTGTTCAGCCAAGCGCGCGTAGCAGGAGGCGACGGCTTCGTCGATCGGTAGCAGCGGATACGTAGCGCGGACGCGCGCAAGCGTGGCGGTGCGGGTCGCCCGAGTGTCTGGGTTGCGGGCTCGTAGTACTCCGAGCTCGAGTTCGGCGGCGGTGATCACCGACACGGCGATTTCGTCCGGCAGCTCGCCCAGCGGTCGGTCGGCCTCTCGCGCGATGAAGACCGACGTGTCGGCAATCGCGCGACTCACGTGTCGTCGACGAGGTCCTCGCGCACGGCGCGCAGGTCAGCCATTAATCCGGGGTCGGCGCCAGCCTCATCCAATATGGCCAGCAGCGAATGAGCCGGCACCCACGGGCTCGGCGATGCCGCATGGGGAACGATGTCGGCCACCGGCAGACGGTTAACCGTCAGCGATACGCGCTCGCCGGCCCGCACGGCCGCCACCACATCGCCGGTGTGATTGCGCAGATCGCGGACTGAGACCTCACGAGACACGACCCAAGCGTAGCAACTGGTGCTACGGCTGTGCGACAGTGGCACCCACGCCGGGACACGTCGGCGCGAGTGGACTGGCCACCGCTTTGGGTCAGCCGCCACCCTAAGCCGAAGCCGAGACATCGTGGCCGCTCGGGCGACGGAGGAGCAGCGGTCACGTCCAGCCAGGGTGGCGTGGATGCTCCCGATCGTCAGAACCACATTGTCTACGGGTAGGTCGAGCCACCGTCCTGAACGATGATCTCTACCCGACGCGTCCTGATAGCAATTAGGAAGTAGTCGTTGCCATCAAAGGTTGAGAGTGTCGCGTCCTCGAAGGTTTCCTCTCTGATGAAGAGGACCCCACCGGCCAGATGCTCGGGGCAACGGTCCGGATAGGGGGTACCGATCGAGAATTCGCGACCTTCGAATCGTGCCGACGTCTGACGCCTAAGTTCGCCGACGATGCTGGCCATGCCCGCTGTGTTTTCGTTATCGGCTTCGCGCGAAGCGAGCCTCACGATCACGGTCTCCCCGTCGATCAGGTCAAGCGTCGAGACAAGCTGGTCGTAGTCCAGCGGCTGTTGGCGAATCTCCCGCGGCAAGTCGGTCCTCGTCACGGGGCACAGCGTAAACAGGTACATCGAAACGGCCAGACTCGCCCTCGGTTGGTGCCTGCTCGGAAGGTTGCACTGCTCTGAGTGCGAGTGCCGGGGCCGCTCAACAAAAGGCCGATCACACGCCGACACCGCTCGGCCGACTTCAACGCTTCTGCTCTGGGCCCCGCGGTACGCGAAACAGAAGCCGAGCGGTCGTGGCTGGCTGGGCGACGAAGGAGAAGTGAGTTGCGTTGGCGCGTTATGGCGGGCTGTTTTGGCCCATCCGCTGCTCGGCCATGATGTCCGCGCAGAGCTCTATGCACTCGTTGCGGATCGTGACCGTGGGCGTTGGACCGCATACGACATCCTCGACGGCTGTCCTCGGTTTGCCGCAGAACGAGCAGCGAAGCTCGTCGATTTCGCTGTTAGGCCGGAAGTGGCTCACGGCTCGTCGGGCTTGGGACCGAGAAGGCGGGCAGTTGGATCGCATCGGCTCGATGATGAGCGATGCCAGGTCGATGTCACGCGCCACGATCGTGATCGTGACGTCGTGGTGTCGACGCACCGCAACCCAGCAAGAGTCCTGGACCCCAACGGTCACCAACGGCTCGCCGACACCATCGATCGTGAGCCTGATTTGGCTGGCTGGGGCTTCGTGAGAGCCGGCGACGCGCCGACGGCGTGCGGCCCGAAACCAGAGCGTGACCGCGGCATCCGAAAGGCCGTCGGGGAGCTCCTGGTCGCTGGCGGCGATGTGGTGCGCCCACGTCTCGAGGGCGATGGAAAGTTCGTCCGGCTGATGAGGGTCGATCGAGCTCGTCACCTTGATCGAAGGTCGCGCAGCAGGCGTCGAGTCGGACAGCGTGTCGGCGTGAGCGATAACCAGGAACGTGAGATCGTCGCCGTGTGAGCCGCTTCCGTTGATCTGCGCCGGCCAGCCCTCGGCCGCGTAGATCGGGAACGTGACGCCCATCAACGTCATCTTGTCGGAGTACCACCGCTGCACCGCCTGCTCTGCGCGAACGCGCGCCAGCCTTGCCGTCCGGGTGGCCTCATCCTCGTCCTCGTTCTCGTTCTCAGAGCCTTCGAACCGCATGACCCCTCCGATGTGCTCTTGATGCCCGCACACCCGGCAGACGATGAGGGGGCTGGGCTCAAACGAGTCGGTTCCCTTCATGCCGCGCCCGGCCCGCCACTCCTCGCTCACGAAATACTGCTCGTACTCGATCTCGCCGCATACCGGGCACGGATCCGCGGCATCGGTGATCGGTTCATGCGCCTAATTGCCGGGCATCGGCCGGGGAACGAACGCGCCATCCGCGTTGCGATAGCCGAGGGCCGGCTCGCCGTGCTCACCGTCCTCGAAGATCACCGCGTACGCGCCGCCACCGACCGCGGCCGCCTTGCGAACGCCTGTTGCCTCGACGGCCTCGACGTTGACTGCTCCCGGCGGAAGCAGACCACCGAACAGCATCCGATCGGCACCCAGCCCGAGACCAATCGGCTGATACCGGTCCCACCGCTGCGGCGGCTGACCCCGATCCTCGCCCCCGTCGTGCGTCAGTTCGATCTCCCCATCCGCTTGACGAATGACGCCTTCGCCGCCCGGCAGCATGATCAAGACGGACGCCACCAGGTCATTGTGCCGCCCGGCGTGATCCGACGCCATAGCTGGCGCGGACAGTCGCTCCTCCGAGTGCGCTTTCACGCGCGGGGGGCCAACCCCGATGTCAGGGCTTCTCCTCTGCGTCGGCCGGCGGCTAGACCAGAAGCGACCCCGCGTTGGCCCGTACGGCGACGAACGAGAAGCAAGTCAGCGCGGGTCCTGCGCGGTACGGACGGAGGCTCGTGGCGAACTCTCGCTTCTCGGCGCTCAACGAATGGGCACGCACCGCCAGGCGCCGACCGCGCGTGAACGTCTAGCAAGCTGCTAAGAGTCGATCATGCTGAGAGGTCGCTGCGGCTGCAAGGCCGTCACTTTTGAGATCGCGGACGAGTTCGTCGTCGCCTACAACTGTCACTGCTCGAACTGCCGGGCAGAGACGGGTTCAGCCTTCTTGCCATGGGGCGAGATCGAGCCTGAGAAGCTGAGATTTGTGAGGGGCGAGGACTTGTTGCTGATCGATGGAGATCGGAATGGTCACCATGCGACGCGCTGCGGCAAGTGCTTCTCGCTTCTGTGTTGGATGGGCTACCAGAGCAAGCTTCGTGTGCCGTACGGAACTCTGGTCGACGCGCCGACCCTCAGGCCGATGGCTCATATGTTCGTCGGCTCGAAGGCCGCCTGGTACGACATTCAGGACGATCTTCCGCAGCATGACGAATACCCGTGGCCTGGCGAAGAGCTGCCCCCGTCCTAGCGCGAGCGAACGCACACGCGTTGCGGGCAGGGGCCGTGCGAGTGCGTCTCTCGCAAGAGCACAACACAGGGTCAGGTGCTGAACGCTTCCGCAACCGCGAAGACTCGACAGTCTCCGGCCGGCGCACGACGGCCTGTTTGACTGCGCTCCCGGCAGAAATGGGTAGCGCGTTGGCCTCGGACACGCCGAAACCAGGGCCCCGCCCTGACGCGAGCGGAATGGGCTGTCTACCTGTGCAGCGTCAGGCCGGGTTCTGCGGGGCGAGGCCGAGCTGATCGCCCGAGTCCCTGATCGGCGGCGATCGGGACGGCGACCAGACGATCGCGAGCGACGACGCTCGCGCAGGCGATCGCTTTTCGCGCATCGCGATCACTCAGAGTGTCGAGGTCAAGCTGGCGGTCGGCGATGCTCTGCATATGACCCCGCCTTGTCCAGAGCGATGGAAGATCGCCTCGCATCTGGCGAATCGAGGTCATTCAGTTCCCACCTAGGACGTGCCTCGCCGTAGTTGTGGTACGCCCGCTCAGATCATGTCCGCCGACGGGCGGGGGGTGCGGCGTTTCGGTTCATGGTTTGGTGCCTCTATGAGGGCGGTCGCGCGCCGCGATGAGGGCGAGGGGATTTGATTCGACGAACCATCGCGATCTCGGACTCTTGCTTGCCCTTCATGGCGAGATTCCGCGGTTCCGCGCCGGCTGCGTGCTCTCCGGCTCGGTCGTGAACACGCGTGGACATGACGATCTCGCCGCTCGCCGCGGCGGCCTGAAGACGCGCCGCAGTGTTGACGACGTCACCGATTGCAGTGAAGTCCTTGACCTCGCCCGAGCCGACGTTGCCCACGTATGCAGTGCCGAAGTCAAGACCGATGCCGAGCTCCACCCACGGTCGTCCTTCGGCGTAGCCTGCAGCGGCCAGCAGAGCCTGTGCGTCGGCGGCCATGTGCTGTGTCGGCTCGCCGGGGAAGACGCCCGGGAGGTAAAGAGCCATCACCTGATCGCCAACTAGTTTGTCGATGATCGCGTGTTCACATAGGACGTCGACGGCGGTGGCGTAAAAGCGGTTCAGCAACGTGGCGACAGCGTCCGGCGTATGGCGCTCGGCGAGCGAAGTGAAACCACGGACGTCGGCGAACAGGATGCCAACCTCCATCTCCCGCCCGCCCATCGGTGCCTTCTCAAAGCACTCGCTGCAAATTCGCGGATTCTTGCGCGACGGAGCAAAGCCCACGTGCCCCATGATGCGGCCACCGAAGCCACCGTAGGGCGCCCGGCAGATGGCACATCGAGGGTCGGCCGGGAGCCGGCGCATCAACCGGACGAACATGCGCATCCGGTGCGTCTCGAGCGCCCGAAAGAACGCCTGATCGCCAGCTTCACTCACAGCGCCAAGTATGCCCCGCGCCAACCGCCATCGCACGACCGTGCAGCTAACTCAGGGCAACCCGTTCTTCACCGATGAGATCGTGCGCCCCTCGCCGACCCCGCGTGGGAAGCATGCTCGTCGCTGACGATCGCTTTGGCGGTCCGAATTACTAGGCCCGACGATCGGTCGGCGACGCCGGCCTCACGCGGCACGACAACGTCGGATGATCGCGTTCACGCGATGGCGGTCGCGCTTCCCGGGCGATGCGCGATCGCTGATGGCTCACCACTACTTATGCAAAACCGAGCGGTACCCGCCGGCAGCTACGCCGGAGCCTCCTCCCTTCCGTGCCATCCGAGCCGGGACCAGCAGAACGAGGTGCTCGTCGCGTGGAAGCAACGGGTGGCCGAGTCCGGCGCCCGGTGTGCCCTAGAGGTCAGCGCAGGTCTCACGCCGGCCGGAACGAGTCGGGCGAGCGCCTCGGATTAAGATCACCGTCAGGGCGAGGTTTACCAGGACGATGTAGAGCGGGAAGGCGATGTGCGCCGCGTCAAAGCGGCGTGCTGCTAGCAGCGTGATGGAGCCGTTCACGATCCCGCCAGCGAAGATCGCTCCGGATTCACTGGCGGGGTTGATGAGTGCCTTGCGGACTGTGGGCAGCGCGGCCAGGCCGTCTGCAACGATGGCCGCCGTAAGCGCTACGTCGCTGTTGCTGGTAGCGATCCAGGCGATGGTGCCCAGGAGCGACAGTCCTCCGCACAGGTAGTCAAACGTCCCGATGTGCCACGACCCGTGCGGGTTGACGAATGAAGCGGCCAGCACCAGCAGCGGGTTAAAGCCGACGCTGAAGGTCATCAGTGAGCCGAGCCCAACATGGTCGTTGAGCTCGGCGGCAAAGGCGAGCATCGGCGCCAGTCCCCACAACAACCACGTGACCCGGTTGGGCTGGGTTCGTCCGCGCAGCGTGTCGCGCACATACACGATCACTGTGCCGAAGCCGATCAGGGCGCCGAGGATCACGAACCTCTGGTCGATCACCGCCACGAGGGCCTCGCGAGAACCTGCGTTCTACTCATGGCTGCATGGCCCGTAGGGTCGTCATACACCCACCGGATGCCAGGCAGTGCGACGCTCGGTCAGGGCCTCCAGGCGGACCAGGGCGCCCTTGGCAATGTCGCCGTCATGGCCTGCGATCCGAACCACGCGCTTGACGGTGTCGGCGGCCAGAAGATCGATCTGCGCGCGTGGCTCGACAAGGCCTGTCGCGTCGACGATGGCGTTGACATCGCGGTGGCCGCAGAGATGCTCCAGCAGCTCGGCGCGGTTTCCGCTAAGCAGGTTGACGACGCCCCGTGGGACATCGGATATTTCCACGACCTCACCGAAGTCCAGAGAGCGCAAGGGCCAGCGCTCGGACACGAGCGCCACCGCCACGTTGCCAGCCGCTAGCACAGCGCCGATCTCCCAGACCAGTCCGAGCAGATCAGGATCGTCGGGGGCGAGAATCACCACTACCCCGGTCGGCTCGACCGTCGTCACAGAGTGATACGGGGCAGCGACCTGATTGACCGAGCCCAAGAGCGCCCCGAGCTTGTCTGTCCACCCGGCGTAGTGGACCAGGACGTCGACCGCGGCGCCCAGCTCGGTGTCGGCCTTGTCTTTGCGCACACTCTGCTGGGCGACAGCCGCCCGGGCGAATTCCGGCGCTCGAGACTCGAGCGCCTCGGCGAGGCGGTAGAGGATCTGGCCACGGTTATAGGCAGTGCGGGCGTTCCACGCGACGGACGCCGCTCGGGCGGCGGAGACGGCGTCGCGGACATCCTTTCGCGACGCCCGGGGGACATTGGCCACGAGTGCGCCCATGTAATCGACGGCGGCAAGGTGCCGACCTGATTCCGAGCGCCTCAGCGCGCCGTCGAGGTACAGCTTGTAGGTCTTGGCGACCAGGCGACGACTGCTCATCCGAGGCGGAGGTACGGGGTGAGGCCGGCCATCCCGCCTTCGCGGCCGAATCCGCTCTCCTTAAAGCCGCCGAACGCGGCCGTCGGGTCAAAGCGGTTGTACGTGTTCTGCCAGACCACGCCGGCCCGCAGGTCCGCTACCACGGCAAAAGCGCGCGCGCCCTTGTCGGTCCACACGCCGGCCGCCAGGCCGTATGCAGAGTTGTTGGCCTTCTCCACGGCCTCGGCCTCGGTGCGGAAGGTCAGTACGGACAGGACGGGACCAAAGATCTCCTCGGTGGCCACGCGGTGCGCGGGGGCAACGTCAGTGAATACGGTGGGCGCGAACCAGTAGCCGCGCTCGGGCAGCGCACAGCTCAGCGAACGGCGGGTGGCGCCTTCGCGCTCGCCGGCTTCGACGAGACCTGTGATGCGGCGCAGTTGCGCGGCTGAGTTGATCGCGCCGACGTCCGTGTTCTTGTCCATCGGGTCACCGACCCGCAGGCGCTGCATCCGGTCCCAGAGCCGATCGGTCACCTCGCCGGCCACACTCTCCTGAACGAGCAACCGCGAGCCGGCGCAGCACACATGGCCCTGATTGAAGAAGATCCCGTTCACAATCCCTTCCACCGCCTGGTCAAGCGCGGCATCCTCGAACACGAGGTTGGCGGACTTGCCTCCCAGCTCCAGGGTCAGGCCGACCTCGGTTCCGGCGAGAGCGCGCTGGATGTCCTTGCCGACGCTCGTTGACCCGGTGAACGCGACCTTGTCGATGCCCTCGGCGCGGACGAGCGCCGCGCCGGTAACGCCGTCCCCGGGAAGAACCGAGACGACGCCCGGCGGGACGTCGGCTTCCTGCAGGATCTCGGCGAGCAGCAGCGCCGTGAGGGGTGTCGTCTCCGCGGGCTTGAGAATCGCGACGTTCCCGCAGGCCAGCGCCGGCGCCAGCTTCCAGGCCGCCATCAGCAGCGGGAAATTCCAGGGCACAATCTGTGCAACGACGCCGCGCGGCGCCCAGCTCCGACCGTGAACTGCGTGCCCGAGCTTGTCGGCCCAGCCGGCGTAGTAGAAGAAGTGAGCGGCGGCCAGCGGAATGTCCACGTCTCGGGATTCTCGGATCGGCTTGCCACCGTCCAGGGTCTCAACGACGGCCAGCTCGCGGGAGCGCTCCTGGATCAGCCGCGCGATCCGAAACAGCACCTTGCCGCGCTCGAGCCCATGCATCGCCGCCCACCCCGGTGCCGCCGCTCGGGCGGCCGCGATCGCGCGCTCGATGTCGCGCGGCCCCGCCCACGCAACGTCAGCCAGTGCCTCCTCGGTGGCCGGGTTGACGGTCGCCTGCCGCGTTCCGTCCTGCGGAGCCCGCCACGCACCGTCGATGAACAGGTCGTAGCTACCGGCCAGGCGCGCGCTGTCGCGCGACTCGGGCGCCGGCGCGTAGTCCCACCGGACAGGCCCCCGTGAGCGGGTATTGATCTGATCCGACGCTGGTGTGGAGGCAGTCAAGGGTGTGCTCACTCTCGAGAGAAGTCCTCGTCACGGCCGTAGTGACCGTGCTCGAGCTTTGCGTGTTGACGCAGTAGATCGTTGAGGAGCGATGACGCCCCGACGCGAAACCGATCGGGGGTCAGCCACTCCTCCCCGAGGACCTCTTTCACCATGACCAGCAGGTGAAGCGCCTGCTTGGTGGTGGAGATCCCACCGGCGGCCTTGACTCCGACGGCTCGCCCCGTCGCCCGGTAATGATCTCTGACCGTCTCGAGCATCACCAGGACGTCGATCGGCGTGGCGCCGCCCGCGGCCTTGCCGGTGGAGGTCTTGATCATGTCGGCGCCGCCGGCGATGGCCAGCAGGGAGGCGTGGCGCACATGATCCAGAGCACCGAGCTCCGCCGTCTCCAGGATCACCTTGAGGTGCGCGGGGCTGCAAGCCTCCTTCACCGCGAGCACCTCAGCCACGACGCGACGATCATCCCCGGCCAGATACGCCTCGCGTGAAATCACCATGTCGATCTCGGTCGCCCCGGCGGCCACGGCGACTCTGGCCTCGGCCAGCTTGGCCGCCAAGGGAATCTGCCCGGAGGGAAAGCCGGTGGCCACCGAGGCGACGGCCACCCCGGTACCGTCGAGGGCCCGCACCGCCGTGGCCACCAGCGCCGGGTAGACACACACCGCCGCGCAGGCCGGTAACGAGGGGTTCCGCGGGTCCGGCGCAGCCGCCTTAGCGCACAGCTGCCGCACCTTGCCCGCTGTATCGGCGCCCTCCAGCGTGGTCAGGTCGACCATCGAGATCAACAGACCGATGCCCTGCGCCTTCGCCTGCGCCTTGATCGAGCGGCTCCCCAGGACGCGGGCGCGTTCCTGCGCTCCGACTCGGTCTACGTGCACGGTCTGGCGGTGGGGCGCAGCGGTGCCGCCGGTTGCGCCGGCGATAGCCGCGGAATCCGGCCGGGGTAGGGCTGACGCGCGAAGCGGTCTCACGCCGAGTCAAGCTCCGACCGCGCGGGGGCGACCCGCCGGGTGGCCAAGCTCTCGACCTCGGCGCGCGTGGGGAAGGAGCTCTGGGTGCCCGAGGACTTCGTGCTCAGAGCTCCGCAGATGTTGCCGATCTCCATCGCCGCCACGACGTCCGTCCGGCAGCTCAGCGCGTGGGCCAACCCGCCCACGAAGGCATCGCCGGCTCCGGTTGTGTCCTTGACCTGCACCGAAGGTGGGCGGCGGCGGATGACCTCTCCGTCGACGACTGCGGCCGCGCCCTCGGCCCCGAGGGTCACGATCACGCCGCAGCCCCAGGACTCGCCGGCGGCGACGAGCTCGTGGTCGCTGGGCTTGGCTCCCCACATGAGCTCGAACTCATGTTCGTTGGGCACCACCCAGTCGGTGCTCTCGAACAATCGCGTGACTGACCGGGTGGGGAGCGCGGGCGCGGGATTGAGAATCGTGATGGCACCCATTTCGCTGCCGATCGTCAGCGCCGCGGCAGTGGACTCCTCAGGGATCTCGCACTGACAGACGACGCAGTCGGCGTTCCTGATCTGGGCAAGCTCGAGCGCGACAGCGTTCGCGGTGAAGTCGTCGTTAGCTCCCGGAACGACGATGATCCGGTTCGAGCCGTCTTTCTGCACCCAGATGGGCGCGACACCGGTCGTGGCACCCTCGATCCGCCTGACCATCGAAGTGTCGATGCCGTTCGCTCGCAGACTATCGATGCTCAGGTCGCCGAATACGTCGTCGCCGACGCGGGCCACGAGGGTCACGTCGGATCCGAGCCGATGGGCGAGCACGGCCTGGTTAGCGCCCTTGCCGCCAAAGCCCATCTGAAAACTCGATCCCCGTAACGTCTGCCCGGCATCGGGCAGTGGGTCGGCGCACGTGACCAAGTCGACCATGATCGAGCCGACTACGACGATCCTGGCTGGGCTGCCAACTGGGATCATTCGCCGCCCTGGGCCCCTTCATCGCCGCCGAGCCAGCTCAAGAGCGCGTGCCAAAAGGGCCCGTAGCCGTCCCAGGCCATGAACTCGGGGCTGCCCCAGTGCGGAGAGCAATCCGACGCGAAGGCCGCGGTGCGGCCGCGCCCTTCGTTCCCGACCACCAGCAGAGGATCGTCGCCGATGCGCAGCAGCACCTCGCCACCGTCGGCGGTGAGGCGGTTGTAGCCAAGAAAATGCGGCCAGTCGGCTCGTTCTCCGAGCGCTGGGTGAGACGCACCGCCAACCGTCGGGGTCACTCCCTGGGGTGCCTCGCAGCGATCGTCGTACCCGAGCATTCGGACGGGCAGGATGCGCTCAATCTCGGTGCCGTGAAAGCGCGCCTTGCCCTCAAAGCCTGAGAAGGACATATACCCGCCCACCATCAGAAAGCCACCGCCCCCGGCGACATAACGCGCGATCTCGGCCAGCCGATCGGGTCGCCGTTGTCCCCGGATCAGGGTGTCGGGATGAAGCTGCAACGTGTCGGCGCTGATGTCGCTCAGTACGACGACGTCAAACTCCTCGAGCGCGTCGGCGTTCCACGGAAAGTCATCGGTGGCTCGATGGTTGGGAATGTGCCGCACCGTCCAACCGCGGCCCGTGAGGGCGCGCGCCCACTCCGCGTGCCCTTCCTCATAGGTGCCGGTGGTGTAGGAGCTGAAGCCCTTCTGATGGACACCGAGGGTCATCCACGATTCACCTGCGAGCAGGATCCGCCCGCCGCGTTGAGTACTCATCATCTCTCCTTATTTCACGCGCGTCAGAGTGTGACGCGGGGATCAACGACCGCCTGGCCGATGTCCACGAAAATGTTCACGATCACGTACATCGCGCCCAACACCAAGGTCACCCCGGTGATGGCCGGCAGATCGCCGGCGCCGATCGACTGATCCAGGTACAGACCGATGCCCGGCCACGCGAAGATGGTCTCCACGATGACCACGCCGCCGAGCAGCAGTCCGAACTGCAGACCGGTCATGGTCAGCGGCGCTGACATCGAGTTGCGCAGCGCGTGGCGCCTGAGGACCACGGACGGAGCCAGGCCCTTGGCGCGAGCCGTCCTGATGTAGTCCGCGTCATAGACCTCGAGCAATGAGGAGCGCAGCACGCGCCCGATCGCAACGGCGGGAAGCAGGGCGAGGGAGGTGGCGGGCAACACCAGATACTGCAGACTGTCGATGCTGACCCCCGGCGTGCCGGCCAGCAGTCCGTCGATGAGCAGGAACCCGGTTGGCCCCGAGGGAGCGTTAAGAGCTCCCGTCTGGCCGGACGCGGGCAGCCAGCCCAGCTTGAGGTAGAAGATGTAGATCAGGCCGAACCCGAGCAGGAAGGTCGGTGCTGACGCGCCGGAGACGAACAACGTCCGGAGCAGACCCGCGCCCCGGGCCGTCGTCGCCGCCGCGATGCCCAGCAGCCCCCCGCCCAGCACGGCCAGGAACATGGTCAGGACGGCCAGCTCGATCGTTGCCGGTAGGTACTGGCCGATGTCGGTCATCACCGGCTGGCTGGTACGAATCGACTGCCCCAGGTTGCCGCCGACGGCGTCGCCCAGATAGGTGAAGTACTGATCAACCAGCGGACGATCCAGGCCGAGGGCATGTCGCTGCTGGGCGACCACAGCCGGCGACGCGTTGGCACCCACCCGCGCTCGAACCGGATCGCCCGGAACCACCGACTGCAGCAGAAAGACGATCGTGACGAGCACGACCAGCACTGCCACCGCACCGGCGGCCCGGGTGACGAGGAAGCGGGCCATGCTAGCCGCGACCCAACGCCCCGAGGTTGAGCGTCCAGGGGTAGGCAGGCACGTGCTCGATGCCCGTGAGGTCGCTGCGGGTGACCATTACATCCTGGACCTGGGCCACCGGCACCTCGCCGGCGTCCGTGGTGCCCACCACCCCCGCCTCGGCATAGCTCTTGGCTGACTGGCTGGCGCTCGGGCTCCGAAGTCCGGCATCGATGAGCGAATCGACCTGATGATTGGCGTAGTTGAAGAAGTTCAGGCCACCGGAGCTGTGCCACACGATCCGGGCCCACGCATCGGGCGCAGCCGCATCCGGCGTCGGCGTGGAGATGTAGATGCTGGCGGCCTGCTTGGGATTGTTGCGATAGCCGTAGACGGTGGCCAGCTGGACCTGCTGCTCGACGACCGTGACCCCGACCTGAGCCAGGCTCTGGCGCATGAAGTCGGCAAATCGCCGCTCGACGCCGCTTGAGTCCGGAGTGAAGACGACGGTCAGCTTGAGACCCTTGGGCAGCGCCGCCTTGATCTGCGCCAGGTTGTAGGGATGGGCCACCGCGCCCATGCCGGCCGGGAGCAGCGGCTGCGGGAACGGAGTTGTCATGACGCTTGCCGTGTTGTTGAACACATTGCTGACCAGCGTCGGAACGTTGAGCGCGTCGACCACGGCCCTGCGGACAGCAGAGCTTCCCAGCCCAGGTGCGGCCTGATTGATGGCCAGCGTCACGGTGTCAAGCGAGGCGAACTTGTGCACCGCGATGCCGTTGGCACCCGTCAGCGTGCCCAAGCTGGAGACCGGGACCCCGTGCAGGATGGCGTCCAGGCCACCCCGCTGGAGCTCGAGCAGCTGCGTCGAGACGTCAGGCTGGATCGAGATGCGCACCTCGTCGAAGTAGGGCTTGCTCCCCCAGTAGTGCGGATTGCGGGTCAGCACGTAGCCGGTGCCCTGCTGGAACTTGGTCAGCACGAACGGACCGGTGCCCGCGGCGTTGGTCTTGAGGAACTGTTTGGCGCCGTCGGCCTTGTGCGCGGCCAGCACCGCGGGGTTGATGACCTTCGGGCCCCAAAGCGACGCCATCAGGTTCAGGAAGTCCGATACCGGGCGCTTGAGGTGCACGACAAAGACGCTGCGGCTGGGGGTCGAGTAGCCGCGCACATCGGCCAGCATGTAGGCGGGGCCCTGGTTGACCGCGACCCGCCGCTTGAAGCTCGTCTCCACGGCGGCGCTAGTGACCGGCGTCCCGTCGCTGAAGCTGGCGGCGCGAAGCTGGAAGGTGTAGGTCAAGCCGTCGTGCGATGCCGACCAGCTGCGGGCTAGCGCACCCTGCAGCGTCGTGGTGCCGGGCGCGTAGCTCAGCAGCCCGTCATACACCGATTGCGTGACCGCCCCGCCCTCGATGTCGTAGAAGACGTCGGGGTCAACGGTCGCCATGTCGGCGTAGAAGGCGAGGTGCAGGACGTGCTGGGAACCGGACGCCACGGGCGTTGCGCCCGTCGTCGCACCTCCGCAACCGCCGAGGGCCACGATCGCGGCAACGGCGACCGTTGCGATGAATGTCCGATGCAGTGTCATTTCCTTGCTCCCGACTGTTATGGACGACGTTGAATGAGGTCACGAACACCGTCCCCGGCGAGATTCGCCGCGAACGCGATAAGAAACACGGCAAGCCCCGGGGCGAGCGGGATCAGGGGATGACCGACGAGGTAGTCCGCTCCGCGGGCCGCCATCGCCCCCAGTTCCGGCGCGGGCGGCGGGGAGCCGAGGCCCAGAAAGGACAGACCCGAGAGCGTCAGCACCAGGATCTGCACGTCAAGGCTCGCCGCCACCACCACTGGGGGTAGGGCTCCCGGGAGGACATGGCGGAGCATGAGGCGCGCTGTGCTCGCTCCGCCGAGACGGGCAGCATCGATATGCGGCCGCACCACCAGCGCCCGCACTTCGCCTCTGACCAGGCGCGCATACCAGGGCCACCAGACGACGGCCACGGCGAGCACGGTGTGGGTCAGGCTCGGCCCAAGTGCGGCCACGATGGCGATGGCCAGGATCGGGCCCGGCAAGGCCAGGAAGACATCGGTCAGGCGCATCAGCAGCCCGTCAACCCAGCCACCCAGGGTTCCGGCGACGAGCCCGACGAGACTGCCAATCACCGCACCTGAAACGACGACGATAGCGGCCGCGATCAGGCTCGTCCGGGTGCCGAACAGGATGCGCGCAAAGACGTCCTGTCCGATGTCGTCGGTGCCCAGCAGGTGGCTCCACGACGGGCTGGCGAAGGGCTGCCCGACGGCCACCGTGGGATCGGAGGCCAGCACCGGAGCCAACAGCGCGACGACCACGAGAACGATGAACAGGACGATCCCGAATCGCTCTGCCGGCGACACGCGCCTGAGCGATGGCGTGCCCGGCAGCCGACGACGGGGGGCGACTCTGGCCTCGATGACGCTCATGCTCGAGCTCCCGCCACCGGGATGGCGTCGAGCAGCGCCCGCGTGTACTGCTCGCGAGGCCTGGCGATGAGCTCCTCGGCAGGGCCGTCCTCGATCAACTGACCATCGGTCATGACAACGATGCGATCGGCGACCAGCCGGGCGGCGGCAAGATCGTGGGTCACGAACACCATCGAGAAACCCAGTTCGCGCCGCAGCGATCCGAGCAGATTGAGCACAGTCGCAGCCAGGGAGGCATCCAGCGCCGAGATCGGCTCGTCGCACAGCAGCAGCTGCGGCGGGTCGATCACCGCCCGCGCGAGCGCGACCCGCTGGCGCTGACCGCCAGAAAGCTGACGCGGGGTGAACTCAGCCACCTCGGGAGGCAGCCCAAGACGGCCCAGCACGTCGACGATGAGCGCGGCTCGCTGCTCGCGCGGCTGGCGGCGAATGCGATCTTCCAGCAACTCACCGACCTTCAGCCAGGGCGTCAGGGAGGCCCCCGCGTCCTGGAACACCATCTGCGGTCGCTTTCCGGGGAGCTCCAGCTGACCCGATGTCGGCTTCTGCAGCCCGGCGAGCACACGAAGCACGGTCGTCTTGCCGCTCCCGCTCTCCCCGACCAGCGACACCGACTCGCCGGCGCCGATCCGCAGGTTCACACCCTTGAGCACCTCGACGGAGCCTGAACGACCGAACCGGCCGCGCCCCGGGAACGCCACCCGGAGGTCCTTGACGACCACGGCGGCGCCGGTCGACGCGTTGGCCTGCGGCCACGGGAGACGCTGCAGCGGATGCCTGACTTCGACGTGATCCCGGAAGTGGCATGCCGACAGGCCAGCGTGACGCACCGTTTCCAGCAGGCGGGGACGCTCCTGGACGCAGATGTCCTCGGCCCGCGGACAGCGGGGCGCGAACGAACATCCGGACGGATCCGTGCTCGCGTCGGCCGGCTCGCCGCTCAGCATCGGCAGCTGAAGCGACCGGTCGGCATCGAGCGCGATGCGGGCGTCGAGCAGGGCGCCGGTATATGGGTGCGCGGGGCTGGACAGCGCGCTGGCCGCCTGCCCGAGCTCGACCACCCGCCCCGCGTACATGACGCAGATCCGATCGGCGATGCTGGCTGCAACCGCCAAGTCGTGCGTGATGAGGATCATGGCGCAGCCGAACTCGTCGCGCACGCGCCGGAACTGCTGGAGGACCTGGGCCTGGACGGTCACATCCAGCGCGGTGGTCGGCTCGTCGGCGATGACCAGCTTTGGGTCACCGGCCAGCGCGATGGCCAGCATCACGCGCTGACGCAGGCCGCCAGAGAGCTCATGCGGGTACTGGCGCATCCGCCGCGTGGGGTCGGGGATGCCGCAGGACTCCAGCAGCCTCTGCGCCGCCTCGTTGCTGCCCGCCACCTCGAGTACCTGGCGACCCACCCGCATGGTGGGGTTCAGCGAGCTCATCGGATCCTGGAACACGGCGCCGAGCACGCTGTGGCGTGCGGCACGGATCTGCTTCTCTCCGGCGCTGACCATGTCCACGCCGGCTACGTGTGCCCGCCCGCTGACCTGGACGCCGTCCGGGAGCAGGCCGAGCAGGCTAAGGCCCAGGACGCTCTTTCCCGACCCCGATTCTCCGACCAGGCCGACGATCTCCCCCGGGGCGATCCGCAGGTTCACGCCGCGCAGGGCCCGCACCGGCGCCTCACGCCGCGTGAAGGTGACGATCAGGTCGCTGATGTCCGCGATCGGCTGATCTCCGGCCCGAAGGCTGGTATTGGTCTCGCCGGTGGGCATTGGCGGCAGCAAAGGGGGCGCTGTCCTCATGCCTTGGTGGCCAACGGCCCGACGACCGGTGGACGACGGGAACCCTGGCAGGACGCGAAGGCTTCGATGATCTCCGTGGAGTCGCGCAACGCCCCGGTCTGCAGGTACTCCATCGCGGTCAGCGCAGCATCGTGGGCGGCCTGGCTGGAGCCGCCGACTACATCGCGGGCCACCCGGACGTGGTAGTCGTGCTGATGGGCATCGACGAACGTGTAGTGCACGCAGACGTCGGTCAAGGCACCGCACAGCACCAGCGTCTCGGCATGCAGGCCCTTGAGCAAGATCTCAAGATCGGTGCCGAAGAAGGCCGAATAGCGGCGCTTGGGCACGAAATACTCATCAGGCGCCGGCGTCAGTTCCGGCACCAGAGCCGTCTCAGGGTCGCCCTCCACGCAATGGACGTCTTCGTCGCCATCGAGCTCGCGGCCGAAATCGGCGTGCGTCCGGGCGTGGCGCTCCTGGACGTAGATGACGGGTATCTGCGCGACGCGGGCGGCCGTGACCAGTGCGACCGCCCGGGGAACCCGGTCTTCATAGCCGGGCATCTGGGCGACGGCGTAGTTGAGGTTGTAGCCGGCCAGCTGGTGGTCGATCGAGACCAGCACTGGCTGGCCCACGAGGAGGTCAGGCATGTCGGACACCCGCTTTCGATTGGGATCGGCTCGGCTGGCTTGTGTTCGGCGCGGTGCAGGACTCGCGGATGATCAGCCGGGTGTCAAGGACAATCGTGCGCGGCTTGATCGATCGACCGGCAAGCCGGTTGAGCAGCAGGCGGATGGCCAGCGTCCCCTGCTCCTCCATCGGCCGACCGATGACCGTCAGCGGCGTGCTGAGCAGCTCTGCGAGCGGTAGGTCATCAAAACCCACCACGGAGATCTCGTCGGGCACTCTGACGCGCATGTCGTGCAGCGCGCGCAGCACGCCGACGCACATGAGGTTGTTGGTGACGAAAATCGCCGTCGGCGGCGTTTCGAGCGCGAGCAACCGAAGCGTCGACTGATAGCCGCCGTCCTCGCGAAAGTCGCTGATTTGGATGTGAGACGCCGGCAGCTCGACATCGTGGGCGTCCATCCGTGACATGAAGCCTCGATAGCGCGTGTGGCCCGGGGTCGTGGCCGGTGGGCCGCTGATCAGGCCGATCATGGTGTGGCCGAGTCTCAGCAGGTAGTCAGCGGCTTGGCCGGCGCCGCCTTCGTTGTCGATCAGGACGCTGTCGAACTCTCCGCCCGCGCCGACTTCGCGGTCGAGCAGCACGATCGGGATCGCGGTCGAAAGCAGCCGCGCCTGAGCCTCGGGAGACTCGTCAGCCGGCGTCAAGATCACCCCGTCGACCCGGCCCCGCAGGTCAGCCAGGATCGCCGCCTCGCGCTCGCCATCCTCCTCGGTGTTATAGAGAAAGATGTGGTAATCGTCCTGGCGAGAGATCAGCTCAACGCCCTTGACCACCGCGGCGAAGTAGGGGTCGGTGATGTCGGGCACGATCACCGCTACCGAGCCCGTCGCCCCTGACTTCAGTGACTGCGCCGCCGGGCGGGGTCGGAAGTCGAGTTCGTCGATCGCTGCACGAATCCGTTCCGCGCTGCGCACCGACTGACCACCGAGATGGCGCGACACGGTCGCGGCCGACACACCCGCGGCTGCAGCAACATCATGGATCGTAGAGCGAAGCACCCGTCCTCCTGAATCTAGTGAAATCGATTTCAGGAACCGATGTGGCATTCATAACACACTCGCTCCGGTCTGGTCAACAGTCCCGAGGTGCTCGTAAAGCCTGAAGCTGACGCTCAGCGGCACCGGGTCGCCCAGGCGGGTCCGAAAACCTCGTTCTGTGGTTGCCGGGGTCGGCGAGGCAGGATTTATTGCGGCCAGCCCCGGATCCATCCGCTTTGCCGTCCTGAAGGTTGTCGACCCCGAGGAGACACCATGCGTCAGAGCCCACGATTTGTGTCGCGGACACGTAAGTGCGCAGGCGGAACGACGACTGCCTGCACCTCGCCGGAAGTGGGGCCCCGAGGACAAGCTGAGAGTTCATGCTCGTGCTTAGGCCAAGTGCGCAAACCCAGTCGCGGAATTGGCGACGAGCCGGAGTGGGATCCGGATCGTGATGGCTCAGCTTTCGATTCCAGCGGCGGTGGTGCGGCTCGCAGAATCCGCGGTCCTGAACTGACTGAAGCCCTCAGACGAGTCGAGCGTCTGAGGGCTTCAGCAGCCGAGTTCGTCGTGCGCTACGCCGGGGGTGCCTTGGCCTTCGCATCGGACCATTTGAATCTGGGCAATTGGAGGTCAGCCCTTCATCCGGGGGTCGACGTAGAAGTTGTAGAGCTGAGCGTGATTCTCTTTGTCGCCAGAGAACGTGAAGCGGACGAGCTGCCAGCCGGGAAGGTTGCCGGGCTGCACGTTGAACGAGTCTGAGAGTGACCAGCCGTTGTCGGTGGTCTGGATCTGGCCGGTCTTCTTGGCTTTGTCCCAGGTTTTGGTGCCGGCGTAGGAGACCGAGAACGTGACCTGGCTCCCTTGGTCACCTTGGACCATCGTACGGGCGGTCGGGTAAGCGGCAGACACGCACATGGTCGGGCTGACCGCTTGTGAGCCGGCCGGGAGGTCAAGGACGTTTCCGGTCTGCCCGTCTGCAAGCCGAGTACTGATGATCTGCGCTCCTCCACTCAGCGTCCAGCCCGTCCCGTCGAAGCTGTCCACCGCTTCTCCGGGGGCCAGGGTGTACAAGTTGCTGTCATTGGCTGACAGGAACGGTTGAGACAGCAACGGATCGCTGCATGCCGACGTGTCGACCGCGGTCACCGTGCCCTTGGCCAGGGCGGGTCCTGCCGTCAGGCCACAGAGAAGCACTGCGAGTGCCCCGCTCATGCCCAGCGTGCGGCGGCTGAAAAGGTCCTGCGTCATCTGTACGCACCTTCCGTGGTGTGCACTGGCAACCGAGCTATCTCACCCTATGTGAGACCTCTAGCTTTGCGTCCCCGGCTCGCACCGGGTTTGCCCTTTTCAGTATTGATTGATGATCGTCTTGTCGGCCTGAGATGGCCGGGCTTTAGTCACTCGCGCCGCCCTGTGGACGAATGATGGACCGGACCGAACATCGCAAGTCGAACGGACACCGCCGAGGACCTGAGATCGCCAAGGCCGTGACCCGGTCAAGACGGTTCTAATGGTGAGCGGCCAACCCGCCGATCTAGCCAGGGGTATGGCTATGGATCCAGGTTTGGAGGAGCAGGAGCTGCTCGCTGACAAGCTTCGTCGCGCGGAGGCTCGGATGCCTGCGCGCGAACGAGTCGCCGAAATCGCCCTGGGACTCACGTTCGCGGCCGCCGTCGCTGGCATCTGGCGCATCGACCGACCGGAAAGCTTCGCCGTCGTCCCTGCGCTGCTCTGCCTGATGATGCTGGTGCTCGCCACGCGCGTCAAGTTCGACACACCGTTTGGCTTCACCGTCGCGACCCAGCTCGCGTTCGTGCCGGTGTTGTTCGCGATGCCGGTCGCGATCGTTCCCCCCGCCGTCGCGGTGGCCCTAGCCATTGCCGGACTGCCCGAGGTGCTCGCCGGAACCGCGCGCCCCAGCCGGCTGCTGCTCGCGGTCAACAACGCATGGTTCGCGCTTGGCCCGACCGCAGTGTTCGCCCTGGCGAGCACTGAACCCCGCGATGCCGGCCCCCTCCTGCTGATAGTCGCGCTCACGGCCCAGTTTGGCGTTGACTTTGGTGTATCGACGCTGCGGTTTTGGCTTGACCGACACGCGAGCTTCACAACCCAGCTCCACGACGCATGGGTCTATGGCATTGATGCAGCCCTCTCAGGTATGGCGCTGCTTGTTGGCGAGTCCATCCACGCCACCCCTGTGGCGGCGCTCGCTCCGTTACCGCTACTGGCGCTGTTGGCGACTTTCGCGCGTGAACGGCGCCGCCGTATCGACAGCCTTCTCGAACTTAATACCGCGTACCGGGGAACAGCTCTCGTACTCGGGGACGTAGTCGAAGCCGACGACGGCTACACCGGAGAGCACTGCAAAGGCGTCGTCCGGCTAGCGCTCTCGGTTGGCGACGCTCTGAAGCTCGACGCGAACCAGCGGCGCAACCTCGAGTTCGGCGCCCTGCTGCACGACGTGGGGAAGATCGCGATTCCCAAAGAGATCATCAACAAGCCCGGCAAGCTTGACCCCCACGAATGGGAAATTATCGCCACCCACACCCTCGAAGGTCAAAAGATGCTCGACCGAGTCGGCGGCTTCATGCGCAACGTCGGCCTCATCGTCCGTTCCCATCACGAGCGCTGGGACGGCCGCGGCTATCCCGACGGCCTCGCAGGAGAAGCGATCCCGCTCGAAGCACGCATCATCTCCTGCTGCGACTCCTGGAATGCTATGCGCACAGACCGCTCCTACCGAAAAGCACTCACGCACGAAGTAGCCCTCGCCGAACTCCTCGCCAACGCCGGACACCAATTCGACCCGCGGATCGTCGCAATCTTTCTCAACATCATCGAAAGCGGAGGCGAACACCTGGCCCCTCTCGCAGCGGCTGCCAGCGCGCCGGCCGCCGACAGTAATGCCGCAGCGTCGCGGACCTCGCCATACCCCACTCCGCGGTAAGAAAGAAAAGCTCCGCGACCGCAGTCGACGATAGGTTCGGTCTAGCCCGGCTAACGCCTGAACGGACGCAGATCACGGGGGGAGTGGCCGTGGCCGGCGCGAGCCCGGTGAGCAGGTCGATCCGCCGGTCCCGATCTGCCGCTCGCGGAACAGCTGGCGGAACCCATGGATCGTCCGATTGCTGGTTCGTCCGGGTTCGTCTGCACGCGGACATCTGGCGTTTGGGGAACGTGCGTTCGGTGGTAGACATCGGTGAGAGCGCGCTGACTGAGCGCCGCGCGCTTTATCGCGTAGGACAGGTCCCGGTGGAGGCGACTGCGCCGCGTTCGGTCGGTCGGACCCACCACCACTCGATGGCGCATCGCCTGCGGCACAACGTGCGGCAGGCGAGCCAGCGCCGAAAGGATGACTTCGCAATGAGATTTGCCTTCTATGGACTTGTGATCGCCGGGCTGGTCTTCCTGATTTCAGGCGGCCACGTGCTCTTCCTGCCGTTGTTCTTTCTGCTGCCGCTTGGCGGGTTGTTTGGACATCGACGTCGCAGCCGGAGGTTCTGAGCCATGAGACGCTTCGCGGTACTCGCTGCGCTGGTCATGGTCGTCGTCACCCCGGCGGTTGCGCTTGGTAGCTCGTCCTCAGGTCGGGCCACGTCGGTGCCGAGCGCTCGCGAATTGGTCGCCTTCCGCGGCTTTCACCTTCACTTGGGCGGAGGCGCGGGCTTCGGCCGCCGTCGGGTTGGATTTGGGGGTTTGGGCCGGCGCGGCTCGAGCGGCGTCGTGCGCCGTGTGGTGCACGCTCTGGCGTTTGCCTATTTGTTGCATCTGTTCTTCAGCCACGGTGGCCTTAGCTTCTTGTTATGGCTGTTAGTGATCGGTCTGGTCGTGCACCTTCTGCGTCGCCGTCGGCGCCGGTACTCCTACTAATGCGCTTCTTATTCAGACGACTCGGTCGCGGGGCGTGGCAAGTGATGCTTCTCAGAGCTGGCCTGGCGATTCGCCGGCATTGGCGGCAGACTGTGGGCGCCGACTGAATAGTGACCCACCTGCGCCGGTTTAAAGTGACCCACCTGGCGCGGGGTCGGGGTTTGTCCGGCCGGGTCCGGACCCTCGTTTGATCGGTGTGATCGGCGAGGAGGAAGGGTGGTCGGCGTGGAGCAGTGGGCGGAGATCAGGCGGATGCACCGGGTCGAGCAGCTCTCGATCCGGGAGATCAGCCGGCGGACGGGGTTGCATCGCAAGACGGTTCGCACGGGCGTTGGCGGCGCCGGAGCCGCCGAGGTATTCAGCGGCCGGCGGGCGGGTCGAAGCTCGATCCGTTCAAAGACTGGATCTGTGAGCAGCTGCTGGGGATCCGAGGATCCAGTCGCAGCGGCTGCGGGAGATGGCCGACCGAGTTGGGCTATGCGGGCGGGAAGTCGATCTTTGACGACTTCGTCCGGGAGGTCCGCCCGCGGTTCTTGGCGCCGCGGACGTTTCAGCGGACGATCTATCGACCGGGCGAGCTTGTCCAATGCGATCTCTGGGAACCGGCCGAGCACATTCGGTCGGTCATGGGCAGCGCCGGCGCGGCTGGGTGGTGACCTAGCGAGGTGTGTTGGTCTCGCGCGATCGCCGGCACGTTGATCTTCAGCAAGCAGGCCCCGGACATCCTCTGGGGCTGGGCCGCAATCTGGCGCGGCTTGGCGCGCTGCCGGAGAAGCTGGTCTGGGACCGCGAGTCAGCGATCGCTGCCGGCGGGCGCCCGACCGCGGAGTTCGCGGCGTTCTGCGGGCAGCTGGAGGTCGGCTGGGTGATCCTTGAGGCGCGCGACCCGCAGGCCAAAGGCGCGCTTGAGCGCTCGCACCGGTTCATGCGCACCAACTTCGAACCCGGCCGCGTGTTCGCCAATCACCTCGACTTCCAAGACCGCCTCGACGCATGGACTGAGAAGGCCAACGGTCGCGTCCATCGGACGATCCGGGCGGTCCCGGCCGAGCGGCTGGTCCAGGAGAAGAAGCGGATGCGGCCGCTGCCGGCGCAGCATGCCCGACGTTGACCGCCGCGAGGTGCTGCGCGTCGCGGCGCAGCCGTTTGTCCGCGTTGACCGCAACGACTATTCGATCGACCCAGCGTTCGCCGGTCGCCGCGTCGAGGTTCGCGTCTCCCAGACGCGAGATCACCGCGGTGGTCCTCGACACCGGCGAGCTCGCCTGCCGGCATCGGCGCGTGTTCGCCGGCGGGTTGACGCTTGACCGACCCGGCGCATCAGACCCGGCTTGAGCGCCAGCGCCAGACACGCCGCCAACGTCACCAGGTCGAGGTCGAGATCCGACCGTTGTCACGCTATGACGCGCTGATCCCGGCATGACCAAGCACGCCGAGCTCGCGCACCTATTCCGCGCGCTCAAAGCACCCGCTGCCGGCCGGGCGCTGCCGACGCTGGCTGACCGGGCCCGGGAAGAGTCCTGGAGCTATGAACGCTTCGCCGAGGCGCTGCTCTCAACCGAGGTCTCCGCCCGCGACTCCCACGGCGGGGAAGGCCGCATCAAAACCGCCCGGTTCCCCGCCCGCAAAACCCTCGAGGAGTTCGACTTCACCTTCCAACGCTCGGTCAAGAAGACGGTGATCGAGCACCTCGGACAGCTGGACTTCCTGCACGGCAAACAGAACGTGATCCTGCTCGGACCACCCGGCACCGGCAAAACGCACATCGCGACCGCGCTCGGGATCCGCGCCTGCCTCGCCGGCCAGCGCGTCCAGTTCGCCACCGCCACCCAATGGGTCGCGCGGCTCGCCGAAGCCAAACGCCAAGGCCAGCTCGAGGCCGAACTCAAACGCCTCTCCTTCATCCCGCTGATCATCGTCGACGAAATCGGCTACATCCCGTTCGATCCCGAAGCCGCCAACCTCATGTTCAGCCTCGTCTCAAACCGCTACGAACGCGCCTCAATGATCGTCACCATCCAACAAGCCGTTCTCAGCCTGGGGCGAGATCTTCGGCGACGACATGGCCGCCACCGCCATGATCGACCGCCTCATCCACCACGCCGACATCCTGTCGCTCAAAGGCGACAGCTACCGGCTACGCGGCAAAGACCTCGACGCCCGACCCACCCGGCCTGTCGGCTGACGCTTCTGCCGCACAAGCGACTGCCAGCCGCAGATCTCTCCTCCAGCAAACACCAGCTGGGGAAGAGCACAACAAGCCCCGCCGCTCCGCCGCTCCGCGCGAGAGAGACCGCCGGCCTAACGGCCGGCTCTCACTACCGACCTCGCTGCGCTCGGTGAAGTTCACGCGACGCCCCGACACCCGATCCAAAGCCCCCAAGGGTGGGACACTTTTCAACCGGCGCAACCGGGACACTTTTCAACCGGTCTTGACAGCAGACCTCACGTGAGGACCGTACGCGTGTCCAGGAGCTGCTGAGAAGGTCCGGTGGTCGCCCTGCCAGCTTGACGCCCGACGAGCGACAAGATCTCCGCAATTCCGTGCGGGCTCTCCGTTTGGCCAGGCTCATGCGGGATCTCGTCGCCAACGTCATCAGCCCAGGACGGAGGGCACGACGTGCGCATTAGTGAGCAATATCAAACGAAAGCTCGAGCTTCGGTCGCTCGCCGGGCGGGGCTGATCGCACTCGCTGCCTCGGCGGTTGCGCGCGGCGGGTGCGGCTCGGCGGCGGTCAATTCGGCAGCGGAACAGGACGCCCAAGCCGTCTGTCTTTCCGCCAGCGCCAATATCAAGGACGAGGGCGCAAAAAGGGCAGCCGACAACGCTTGCCGGGCGGTTGGGTCGGGCAAGCAGAACAAGGTCGCCCACGCGGCGATTCAGGCGGCGCGCGAAGCGTGCGTGCAGGTGGCGCGACAGATCAGCTAACCCAACGGCCCGAAGCACGGCCAAGCCGCCTGTCCTACCGGCAAATAGCGGCGGAATCCCCCCGAATCCGTGAGAGCGAACATATGTTTGCCCGTCACGGGATTTGGATAGGTAGTGGTCTGGACTGCGAACAGCTTCGCGCTGCGCAGCAGTGCCGAGAAGCGGTGCATGAACTCGAAATGGAGAAACGACATGAGCGGAATGGCTGACGCAGTACGCAAGGTTCCTGGAGTGGCAGCGGCCGAAGGCGCGATCACGGGCGCGTTGGCCACTGAGCAGGACCTGCCGATCAAGGATTACGGCAAGCAGAGCGCGGAGGACATCGCCGGCAAGCTGTCGGGGTTCTCGCAGCGCGAGTTGCGCATGATCGACGCCTATGAGCGCAAGCACGAGAATCGGACGACGATCACCGACAGGATCAGCAAGCTGACCGGCGATGAGCCGTGGTCAGGCTATGACGAGCTCGGCGTCGACGCCGTTGCGCAGGCGGTCAGCGACGGCAATGTAGAAGACGCCAAGCGGGTCCGCAGCTATGAGCGCGGCCACAAGGATCGCTCAGGCGTGATCGAGGCGGCAGACCGCCGCATCAACACCAAATAGACGGAGGTCTCTCCATGAATAAGTCAGAACAGAAAGTCGTGCAGTATCTAAATGAAGCGCACGCGAGCGAGGTCGGCTTGGTCAGCGTGCTGCAGTCTCAGATCGCGATGACGCCGCGTGGCTCCTACCGCGACGGACTGGAGCGCCATCTCGATGAGACGCGCGGGCACGCCGACCGGGTCCAGCAGCGCCTAGCGGAGTTGGGTCAGGGCGGACAACCCTCTTCAGGTGCTGCTCGGGTTCACCGAGGGGCTGATCAGTCAGGCGCTGGCGTTGAGCAAGACGCCGTTTGACCTGCTGCGTGGGTCCGGTGGCGAGGAGAAGATCCTCAAGAACGCCAAGGACGCCGCTGGCACTGAGGCGCTGGAGATCGCGACCTACACGGCCCTTGAGCGGCTGGCAGAGCGCGTCGGGGATCAGCAGACCGCCCGGCTCGCCGCATCCATCCGAGGTGATGAGGAGCGGATGCTCGATCGGGTCATGCGTGAGATTCCCAAGCTGACCGATGCCGTTGTCGGCGCCGACGTCGAAGGCGATGGCTCCTATGACGTCACCAAGACCGGCGCGGCCGACGCCGCGCGCGAGGCCGCAGGTGAGGTCAAGCAGGCTGCGCGCAAGACCAAGGCGCAGGGCAAGCGGACCGCACGCCAAGCTCGCAAGGTTCCCGGTGTCGCCCAGGTCGAGGGGCAAGTGAAGGGTGCCGTCGCTTCTGAGCAGGATCTCGCGATCGCGCGATTTGACGCTCTGACGGCCGACGAGATCAACGAGAAGCTCTCCGGCCTCTCGCAGATCGACCTGGCCAAGATCGACTCCTATGAGCGCAAGAACCAGAATCGCAGCACAGTCCTGAGCCGTGTCGCCTCGTTGCGTGGCAGCGAGCCGTGGCCTGGCTATGACGAGCTCACCGCCAGCGAGATCCAGGCCGTTCTCGGTGAAGGCGATGAACAGCGCGCGAAGGATGTGGCTCGCTATGAGCGCACCCACAAGAACCGCGCCGGCGTCCTGAACGCTGCCGAGCGCGAAACCGCCAAAGCCTGATCCACCGCGTAGCGTGACGGAGCCTGTCGGCTCCGTCCACGCTACGCGGGCGGGGGCGGTTTTAGTCGGGTGAACAAGCGACGGAGCGCAGTCTCCGTCAGAGCCGCCATGCTCAAGCTCGTGGCTGAGCGAGCCGATGCGTGCGTATGGAGATCCCGGCTAAGAAACGGCGGCTCTCGTGGCTGTGTGAGACTCAGGCCGATCGCGAGCGCCTGCTCGACATGGAGCCGCGCCTGAAGCCGCTGCGCACCCGGTCGTTCGCCGTCCTGGCGGTCGCGTTGGTGATCTGTGGGCCATGGTTGGGATGGTGGACCTTGATTCCGTTGGGAGTCGCGGGCGTTGCCTTTGTGCTGACCGAGCGCGGGCTTCAAACGTCCTCGTATCCTGAGTTCCGCCTCGCGATGGCCTGGCTGAGCTCTGAGCTGGCGATCGCGGCGAGCGTTGCGCTGACCGGCGGGTGGCGCAGTCCAGCGGTCGCTTGGCTCGTACTTCCCGTGGTCACACTCGCGGCACGCTTCAATGTCCGTGGTGTGATCGCCGGCTCCAGCCTCGCCGGCGCTCTGATCCTGGCAAGCTCGTTGGTCGTGGACCCTGCCGGCGCGCTGAGCCACCCACAGCAGGTCGTGTTCCCGCTGGCGCTGCTCGGGGCCGTCGCCTTTCTCTCGCTTGCTCTGATGCGATCCGATCTACAGCACCGCAGCGCATCGGTGATCGACCCGCTGACGAGCATGCTCAACCGCAATGCTCTCCGCGTCCGCGTCGAGGAACTCCGCCATCAAGCTCGGGTCGTGCAACAACCGATCGGACTGATCGTCGTTGATCTCGATCACTTCAAGACGATCAACGACACCCACGGGCACGCCACCGGTGACGCTGTGCTGCGTGACGTCGCCTACAACCTCCGCAAGCGTCTGCGGGCGTTCGATCTCGCCTACCGGCTCGGCGGTGAGGAGTTCCTGATCCTGCTCCCCGGCTCCGACGCCGCACAGACAGCGATCATCGCTGAGGAGCTGCGCAGACGATCTCTGCCGAACCCTCCGGAGGACTATCGATCACCGCTTCGTTCGGCGTCAGCGCCAGCCAGCCCAAGCTCCTTCGATTACGACCACGTCTTCAAATCGCTGATCAGGCCCTCTACGCAGCAAAAGCATCGGGGCGAAACTGCGTCCGCGTAGCCGCCACCAATGGCCTCGTCCTAGGCCCCCCCTACGAGAACGCCCAATCAAAGCACCCCGACGTAGCTGTTCCGAACTAGTTGCTGTCGACGCCCTGACCGCGTCCACCGTCGACTATCGACATCTCTCTGGGCTCCCACGAAGGCGCTCTCGATCCGGCTGCCGCTCCGCCGCGGAGAGCAAAGCCGACCGGGGACGGCTCACGGCCCAGTGCTGTTCGTTCCGAGTCGAGGCCGGATTAAGTTTGCATATGCAGACCGCCGGCTTCCACACCTCTCCCTGGCCCCCGCTTACGGCGAAAGCCATGGCGACCCCCAACCGAGCTGTTCTGACTCAAGGGCGCCGAACTCCACCCCCTCGATCTCAAGCAGCGTCGCCAGCGCCTCCAGCACCGACGACTTCCCGGCCCCCGTGCGCCCCGGTCAACAGCACAGCCCACGTCGTCACCCGCGAGATGATCTCCCAGCCAGCGCTCGACTGCATTCGCCGTTCGACACGTTCTCACGGCCGGCCCTCTCCCACATGCCGACAGCTCATCAACCGTCACTTCCCACCCGAGGTCTCCGCCCCGCCGCCACGCTTTGAACGACCCACCCCAGTGAGCTCGACTACCCGACCTCCCCCTTCTCACCAACAACGTGGGGGGCGGGTAGTCGAGCACACTGGGACATCGAATCCCCTGTTGTGGCGGGGCGGAGCTGGTCGCAGCCACATCACCGCTTGATTTAGCAGCCGATATAGCACTCGATGTAGCGGGATCAGCCGTCCATCGCGTCCCGAATCGACCGCCAGCCCGGCGCTGACCATGCCCCGTCTTGCCCGTCGCCGGCGACATCGCGGGCGCCGCGTGATCCCTATCGAGCGCCATCGAGATCCTGGCGGGAGCGGAGCGGTTACTGCCGTGCGTCCCATCACGCGCTCTGGCCGCTGTATGACCTCGCCCGCCGTGGCGAACTACCGGCCCGCCGGATCGGGCGACGCTGGATCTTTCGCGATCGCTGCTCGAGCGGGCGACTCTCCCCCGTTCTGAGCCCGGTTCGTGGACCGCAACCTTCGGCTTAATATCTGCACATCGCGCGCAAAAGACTGTCGGACCGTTGCCCGCGAAAGTCGCCCGCGAAGTTCGTAACACTTCGCTACAAACTAAACCCGCGATTTAGCAGGGATAAAGCGGAAGCGGCGGACGGGGGTCGAACCCGCGACCTTCGGCTTGGGAAGCCGACGCTCTACCAACTGAGCTACCACCGCGCAATCCGGGATTCTAGGCCGCCGCGCCGGACCCTGCTGCCTTCGCCACGTCACGACCGACGCTCGCCCATCACGGCCGGCCACTAACCTTTGACAGGCCGATGCGGCGCTACATCCTTCCCGGTCTGGTCGCTGTCGCGGCCGTCGCCCTGCTCGTGCTGCTCGCCTTCGGGGTGGGCGGCCAGAACGCGGGCTCCAGCCTCGACGCACAGGTGACGCGCGGTGATTACCCCGTCGCGCCGAGCCTGCACATGTCGCTGCCGGTGCTCGGGTCGCGGGCCACCACGAGCCTGGCCGCCTACCGGGGCAAGGTTGTGGTGCTCAACGTGTTCGCCTCGTGGTGTGGCCCCTGCAAGGCCGAGGCACCGATCCTCGCCGACGCCGAGCGCTCCCTGCGCGCCCGCGGCGCGACGATCCTCGGGGTCACCTACCTCGACAATCCGACGGCGTCTGAGCAGTTCGTGCGCCAGGAGCACATCACCTACCCGGTCGTGCGTGACGTGGAGGGCAACCTGGTGCGCTCGTTCGGCACCACCGGAGTACCCGAGACGTTCGTCATCAACCGGCAGGGCCGGGTCCAGGCCCTGCGGCGCTTTCAGCTCGACGGCACGTGGTTGAAGAGCGTCCTGCCGCCGATCCTCTCCGCCCGTTCGTGACCCGCGCGCCGCGCGGCCTGATCGTCCTGCTGCTCTGCAGCGCGCTGACCCTTGGCGGAGCGGCCGGTGCGGCCATCGCCCGTTCCACCGTCTCGTTCACCCAGATGGAGCAGCAGTTCATGTGCGTGGCCTGCCACGAGGCGCTGAACGTCGCCCAATCCCAGGAGTCCTTCTCCGAGCGCGCTTACCTGCGCCAGCTGATCGCCCAGGGCCTCAGTGCCGGCCAGATCAAGACCCAGTTTGTCGCCGCCTACGGTCCCGCCGTGCTCTCCTCCCCCCCGGCCAATGGCTTCAACCTGACGATCTACATCCTCCCCCCGGCGATCGTCGTGATCGGTGCGATCAGCCTCGCGATCGCGCTGCCCCGCTGGCGCCGTCGCACGCGGGCTGCAAACGCCGGCAGCGGCCAACGTTCAGGCGGCCCTCAGACACTCAGTGCCGACGATGCCCGCCGGCTCGACGAGGACCTCTCCCACCACGCCTGAGCGCTCGTGCCCCTCCCCCGGCGGCCGAGACCCACGCGGAGCCGCCGGCGGCGCCTACATCGAGTCCGGGGCGCTGACCCCGAGCAACCCGAGAGCCAGCGCGATCGTCTGCCGCGCGCTTTGCGCCAAGGCGATCCGAAACGACTCGGTGCTCTCCGGCTGCGCCCCGACGACCTTGCAGTCGCGATAGAACGCAGTGAACTCCTGGGCGAGCTCGAGCGCGTACGCGGCGATCCGATGCGGGCCGCGACGATCAGCCGCCTCGGCGATCTCGTCCGGAAACTGCGCCAGTGACTTGAGCAGGGCCCGCTCGGCGCTGTCCAGCGGGCCGTCGCCCCAGTCGGCCCCGACGGCGAGCGCAGCGTCGACGCGGCCTGGGTCGAGCTTGCCGAGCATGGTGACGATCCGGGCGTGGGCGTACTGGATGTAGTAGACCGGGTTCTCGCGGTCCTGCCGCTTGGCGAGCCCGAGATCGAGATCGAGCGTGCGGTCATGGGAGCGCTGCAACATGAAGTAACGGGTCGCGTCGACACCGATCTCGTCCAGCAGCTCGTCGAGGGTCACGAAATCGCCGCGCCGCTTGGACATCGCCGCCCTCTCGGTCCCCTCGATCAGATGCACGAACTGCAGGATCGGCATCTCGAGCCGGTCCGGGTCGCCACCGAGCGTGGCAAACGCCGCCTTCATCCGCGGTACGTAGCCGTGATGGTCGGCCCCGACCGGAATGATCTGGCGCTCGACGCCACGCTCGAGCTTCTCGAGCAGGTATCCGAGATCAGCGGCGAGGTAGGTCGGCGCCCCGTCGGAGCGTTCGAGGACCCGGTCCTTGTCGTCACCGAAGCTCGTGGTGCGCAACCACAGCGCGCCTTCGGATCGGTAGGTGTGGCCCGCCTGCTCGGCCAGCGAGAGCGAGCGCTCGATGAAGCTCGGCGAGCCCTGGTGCAAGGTCCGCTCGCTGAAGAACCCGTCGTAGTGCACCCCGTAGCGCAGAAGCGTGGACTTGACCTGCGTGAGCAGGATCTCGACGGCCGCCGCGGCGGCCTCGTCTGCGGAGAGCGACCGCACTCCGGGGATGTCCGCGGCGAGATCGTGTACGTACTCGCCCTGGTAGCCGCCCTCGGGGACGGCAGTGCCGTGGGCGCGGGCCAGGACCGATTCGCCGAGCCGGCGGATCTGTCCTCCGGCGTCGTTGAAGTAGTACTCGGTCGCGACCGAGTGGCCGTGATGGGTCAGGATGCGGGCCAGGGCGTCGCCGTAAGCGGCAGACTGCCCGTTGGCGGCGACCAGCGGACCGGTCGGATTGGCCGAGAGGAACTCGAGCAGCACTCGCTCGGACGTCGCTGCCCCGGCGCCTCCGTAGCGATCACCGGCCTCAAGTACCGAGCGCGTGGCTGCCCGGTACCAGCCGTCGGACAGGGTCATGTTGAGAAAGCCCGGTCCGGCGATCTCCCAACCACTCAGTTCGTCGGTCAGGGCCTCGGCCAGCGTAGCCCCGACCCGCTCGGCGATCTCCCGCGGCGGCACGCCGAGCGCCGGCGCGAGCAGCATGGCGACGTTGGTCGAGTAGTCACCCTGGCCTTCGCGCTTGGAGCGCTCCACCTTGGTCTGGGCGGGTGGCTCACCGTCCCCGCCCTTGATCGCCGCGGCCACTGCCTGCACGGCGGTTCGCAGCTCGTGCAGGGACGCAGCCATGGCGCCAATGTAGCTCCCCGAGTCGGCCTCAGGCCGCCCGTGCCTTCCGCCGGGCCAGGATTCGCTCGTAGTTGAACCGCAGCATCGCGACCACGTCCACGACGTCCCGCGGTCCGTCGATCCGCCGCGCCGCCGGCCCGCGTCGCTCCGGGAAGACGGGGTGAAAGCCGATTCGTCCCTCGGCGTGCAGACGCTCCCACGCATCCTCGGGAAAGAAGAGGTGGGCAACGTGGTCGCCGTGCATGTGGCCGAGCTCGCGGCCCCCCAGCTTGAACGCCCACTCGCCGCGGGGGCCGACACCGGCCGTCACCCCGGGCCAGCTCGTGACCTCGGCGGTGATCGCATCATGGGGGGACTGCGGGATCTCAGTCATCAGCCGATCCTCTGGTTTGCGGGGCTCGAGCCCACAGGCTAAAAGCTCAAGTGCGCTTGAAGTCAAGTGCGGGTTGGATCTGTCCCTCTTGGGCCCGACAGCGTTCCCACGAAGCGCTGCGCTCCTATCAGCGGCCCGGGACGGGCTGAAACCAGCCTTCGAGGCGTTCGATCGCCTCCGGGGCGCCAATCGCCACCAACATGTCGCCGGCCGTGACCTCGGCGTCGGGCGCCGGCTGGGGTTCGAGCCGGCCGTCGGTGCGCCGCACGGCGACGATCACCGCCTCGCCTCGCACAGCCGCGATCGACTTGCCCACGCCGCGGCAGGATGCAGGAACCTCGATCTCCTCCATCCGGTAGTCGGCGACCTGGACGGCGCCCCCGACCTGGGGGTGCAACGCGACCCGTGCCATCTCCGAGCCCGAGGTCTTGTACGGCGAGATCACCCGGTCGGCGCCGGCCCGCAACAGCTTCTTCTCGGAGTCCTCGGCCGACGCGCGCGCGATGATCATGATGTCGGAGCGCAGCTCGCGGGCGGTCAGGGTGATGAAGATGTTCTCCGCGTCGGAGTCGACGCACGCGATCACGGCCTGCGCGCGCTCGATCCCCGCCCCGATCAGCACCTCATCCTCGGCGGCGTAGCTCTCGATATACCGGACTCCCATCGCCTCGGCCTCGTCACGATGGCTCGGTTCCTGGTCAATGGCGACGTGCGGCACGCCCGCCGCGCGTAGATCCCGTGCCACCTGGCGACCGACCCGGCCAAATCCGCAGACGATGTAGTGATCGGTGTAGGCGTCGATCATGCGCTGGGTGCGCCGTTCCGTGAGCAGGCCGCTCAGCTGGCCAGACACGAAGAACTCCGCGACCGTGGCCAGGCCGTAAAAGAGGGTACCGATGCCGAACAGCTCCAACAGCACGACCACGACCCGCCCGGGGGCGTCATGCGGATCCTGGATCGACCCCAGCGTCGTGACGGTGTCCAGGGTCCATGCGAACGAATAGGCGACCGAGGCGCCTTCGGTGATGGCAAACGACGCCGTCCCCACGATGATCAGCCCGATCAGCGCCCCGAACAGCAGCGACAGGCGGCGCGTGAACATCCGCAGCTCGCGCCGCGATCGGGTGCGCTGCTGATGGGCCCCCGGCCCGTGCGAGGACGGATCCCACAGCGTCATCAGTAGTGGTAGGGCTCCCGCGCGAGAATCTTGTGGCCACGATAGAGCTGCTCGAGCAGCACAACCCGCGCGAGCTGATGCGGCAGCGTGATCGCCCCCAGCGAGAGGCGATGATCGACCCGCTCGAGGTCGAGGCCGAACGGGCCGCCGATCACGAAGCAGAGGTCGCGACCGCTGCGCCGCCGCTCCTCGAGAAACGCCGCGAACGCAAGTGAATCGGGCGTCTGGCCGTCACGGTGCAGCAAGGAGACGAAGGCGCGCTCCGGCAGTCGGCGGAGAACCTTCTCGTCCTCGCGAACCTCGATCAGCTCCAGCCGCGTATGCCCCGCGAGCAGCTTCTGATAGTGACGCACATCGTCCGCGAAGGGCGGACGCAGGCGACCCACGGCGACGACGACGATCCGCACGGTGGGATACTACGCGCCTATGGACGATCAGAACCCGCCTGAGCGGCACATCAACATCCATTTCACGCCGGAGGTCATGGCCGGCATCTACTCCAACTTCGCCAACGTCAGCCACTCCGATTACGAGTTCACGATCACCTTCGCCCGTGTCGACCACGAGGTCGAGGAGGAGGAGATCCCCGGCGTGGTCGTTTCCCGGGTGAATCTCTCTCCGCGCTTCATGCGCGAGCTGATCGAGGCGATGCAGGACAACTACTCCAAGTGGCAGACCCGCGAGGGCATCAAGAACCTTCCCGAGTGGGGCGGCGGCGGCGAACCGGCCGGCGGCCGGCCCGAGGGCGAGGACTGACTCCGGGCAGTCCGTCAGCCGGCACGGTCCCGTTGCCACTGAGCGAACGCCAACGCGGTTCCGATGCGCTCGTCGGTCGGCGGATGAGACGCCATCAGCGCCGTCACCCACCGCGGCGGGGCGAGCTCGGCCACGTTCTGCAGCGCGATCGCGCGTTCGAAGGAGACAAAGGCGTCGCTCGCGCCTCCGAGTTCGAGCGAGTACTGGTCCGCTCGCCGCTCGAGGGCGCGTGAGAGACGGTTGCCGACCATCCCGAGCGGGATGCTGACCGCGCCGGCTGCGAGGGCCAGGCCGGGCAGCGTCACCGCGGTGCCACGCTCCGCGCTCAGGGCCTCACTGAGCTGCTGGACAGCCAGCCCGGCTGCCGGGGCGATCATGGCGGCGAAGGCCACGTTGCGAGGAACGTCGTGGAAACGAACATGCCCGAGCTCGTGGGCGACAACCATGCGAATCTCGTCACGGCTGTAGCGGTCCAGCAGCGTGTCGTAGAGGACGACCCGCTTGGTCGGGCCCAGACCGGTGACGTACGCGTTGGCGGCGGTCGTCCGGCGACTGGCGTCAACCGAGTAGACCTCCCCCACTGTCACCCCCGCGCCCTCCGCGAGCTCCAGCACGTCGGCCCGGGTCTCACCCTCGGGCAACGGCGTAAAATCATTGAAGATCGGGGCCAGGACCACCGGAGCCACGGCGGCGAGCACCGCACCGAGGCCAACCGACCCGCCCGCGGCGGCCAGCCACCAGGTCCGAGGCCACCGCCGTGTGGCTGCGATCACCCCGGCCCCGGCCCCAGCGGCGAAGCTGGACTGCAGGGCACCCGCGACCACCCGGTCGCGTCCCCAGCCCGCCCAGTCCTGCGTATCCAGGCCGGCGGCGATCGCGCGGCGACGGGTGACCACGGCGAGCGGGAGCGTCGGCAGGCTGAGAGTCGCGCTGAGCACCGCGGCGGCGGCGGCGGCGCCCGCAACCGGCCACTCGCCGGCTCGGATCAGCCACGCCGGCGGGCGGACCGCAAGGGCGGAGATCGCCGCTACGTCGATCCCCGTGGCGGCCAGCCCGAGCGCGCGCTGAGGCCGCGCGTAGCGACGGCCGCGATCGATCTCCTCGGGGCTGAAGTAGTCGCCGAGGGCCACCGGTGCGGGCGTGATCGGATGCTCGCGGGGGGTCAGCAGCCGCCGGGCGCCCTCAGCCGCGGCAAGCGCCAGGACAAGCGTCGCACCCACCCGGTAGCCATCGGACCGCGTCACCGGAGAAACTGTAGAGATGCGCATCGCGGTGGTCTCAGACATTCACGGCAACCGGCATGCCTTCGAGGCGGTGCTCGAAGCGATCACGGATTCGGAATGCCGCGAGCTGTGGTGCCTCGGTGACCTGGTCGGCTACGGCGCCGACCCGGACGCCTGCGTCGCGCTGGCTCGCGAGCATGCCGCCGTGTCGCTGGCCGGCAACCACGACCTCGGAGTCACCGGGGTGATCCCGCTGGAGCAGTTCTCGCGCGGCGCGGCGCTGGCCGCCACGTGGACCCAGCGCACGATCACCGCCGCGACGCGCACCTATCTCGAGCGCCTTGAGCCGTCGAACCTCGGCGAGGCGGTCGGCCTCTACCACGCCAGCCCCCGGGATCCCGTCTGGGAGTACGTGCTCTCCCCGCTCCAGGCCGAGCTGTGCCTCGATACCCAGGCCCAGAGAATCGCCCTGATCGGCCACTCCCACGTGGCCCTCTCGTTCGCGCGCTTCCCGGGCGCGCCGGCCACGGGTGAGACACGCCCCGACGGCGCCGAACTCGATCTCAGCGAGGGCGAGTGGCTGATCAACCCCGGCAGCGTCGGTCAGCCGCGTGACGGTGATCCGCGCGCGGCCTGGCTGGAGCTCGACCTCGATGGCCGGCGGGCCACCTACCATCGGGTCGAGTACGACATCGCCGGCGCGGGGGCCGCCATCCGAGCCGCACGACTGCCCGATTCGCTCGCCGAACGCCTCGAATACGGACAGTGAGAATGGCTGATCGCCGAGCAAATCGGCGCCTTTTAGACCGGATCGGTCCCTAACGTGCCGGTAATCGGGACAACATCTAAAGTCAGGCGCCGATGGGTCTGAAACCTCGTGCATTCCTCGCCGGCAGCCTCGGCTTCGCCGTCGCGTTCGTCGTCGCCTGCGGCAGCGGCACCGGTCTGCTCTCAAGCCAGCAGGCCGGCAGCCTCAACGCCCGGCTCAACGCCGTCTCCTCGGCCGTGAGCGCCGGCCAGTGCGGGAGTGCACGCACCGCCGCCCAGTCGTTCCAGAGCCTGGTCGCGGCGCTCCCGTCGACCGTCAACTCGACCCTGGCCCGCAACCTTGGCCAGGGCGCGAGCACGCTGAGCGCGCTGGCCAACCGCAACTGCTCGAGCGCGAGCGCGAGCGCGACATCGAGTCACAGCACGTCATCGAGCACGACCACCAAACCGGCGAGCAGCTCGATCAGCACAACCACGGTGACCAACTCGACCAGCGCGACCAGCTCCACGGACACCGGGACCGCAACCAATCCCGCCGGTGGGGGTACCTCTACGACATCCAACGGGGGCGCCGGCATCGGCGGAACCACCACCGTCGGCGGCAACCAGAACGGACAATGACGGGCGTCACGACGATCGCAGGGCGGTATCGGATCGAGGGTCGGATTGGCGTCGGCGGGATGTCAACCGTCCACCTCGCGTTCGACAACCGGCTCGAGCGCAATGTCGCGATCAAGCTGCTCGCCGCACATCTCGCCGATGACCCGACGTTCGTCTCACGTTTTCGCCGCGAGGCCCTGGCCGCCGCTCGGCTCGTTCACCCCAACATCGTCCAGGTGTTCGACTTCGGCTTTGACGCCTCTCATCACCAGCACTTCATCGTCATGGAGCATGTCGCCGGCCGATCCTGCGCCGAGTTGCTGCGCGACCGTGGCCATCTGGACGTCGAACAGGCCCTGAATATCGTCACGCAGGCCTGCCGGGGGCTTGAGTATGCGCACCGCAACGGCGTCGTGCACCGTGACGTCAAGCCGGGCAATCTGCTCGTCTCCGACTCTGACGTCGTCAAGCTCGCGGACTTCGGAATCGCCCGCGCCGCGGACCAGTCGAGCATCACCCAGGTCGGGTCAGTGCTCGGAACCGCCGCCTACCTGGCCCCTGAGCAGGCGCGCGGCGATGAGGCCGGACCCCGGGCGGACATCTACTCACTCGGCGTCGTCACCTACCAGCTGATGTCGGGCCGTCTGCCCTACGAGGCCAACTCGCTCTCCGAGCTGGCCCTCAAACAGCAGCGCGAGGCGCCCACCCGGCTCGACGAGCTCAACCCGCAGGTGTCCCGCGAGCTCGCGCTGGCCGTCAACATGGCGCTCGCCATCGACCAGCGCGCCCGTCCCGAGGATGCGCTCGCCTTCGCCGAGACGCTGCGCGACGCGTCCCGCGGTGTCGCGCCAGAGGGCTCGGATTCAGCCCAGTTCGCGACCAGCGCCGCCACCCGGTTCATCGGCGACCCCGCCGACGAGACCTCGGCCACCCGCGTCACGCCGCGGCCGGCGCCCCGTACCGCTCAGACGCGTGCCGCGCCGCGGCAGGTCGACCCGCGACGCGCCCCGCGACGGGTCGAGCCCGGCCGCCCGGTCCGTGAGCCGGCCCCCCTTCCCGCGACCCGGGAGCACCGCGGGTTTCGCCGCCTGATGGTCCTGCTGGCCCTGATCGCCGTTTTCGCGCTGGTGGTGATCGCCGCGGTGGTGATCACCAACAGCACCTCGAGCACCGTCGTGCACTACCAGAAGGTGATCGCGCGAGATTACAACTCAGCGATCTCGCAGATCCAGAACCTGATCAGCCAGTACACGAAGTAGCCGGTCGGCCACGGGCGCCGTCCACGGGCGGCCCGAACTCAGATGACCCCGCCGGGGGTCGCTCCCGCGAGTAACGCGGCCGCGACCTGAGACAGGCGCCCGGCGGAGATCGCCGCCCGCAGATCGGCCATCAGCCGCGCGATGTAGCTCAGGTTGTGCAGGGTCACGAGACGCGCTCCGGTGCTCTCGTGGGCGCGTAGCGCGTAGTGGAGGTACCCGCGCGAGAAACCGGCGCTGCAGGCCGGGCACGGGCAGCCGTCAAGGATCGGCTCATCGGCGGCGCGCCAGCGGGACTTGACGAGGTCAAGCCGCCAGCGCCGCTCTGGATCCGGGACGATCGCGGTTCCATGGCGTCCCAGGCGCGTCGGCATCGCGCAGTCAAACGTGTCGATCCCCGCCTGCACACCGAGGATGAGGTCGTCGATCTCGCCGATGCCCAACAGGTGCCGGGGCCGATTCGGGGCGACCCGGGCAAGCTCGGCCGTTGTGAAATCCACCACCCGATGCATCTGGTCCTTGTCCTGGCCCAGCGAGCCGCCGATCGCGATCCCGTCACAGGCGCTGGCCGCGACCGTCTGTACCGAGACCCTGCGCAGATCGAGCTCGACGCCGCCCTGGATGATCCCGTAGACCGCCTGTGCTCGCGGCCCCCGCTCGGCGTGCCAGCTCAGGCAGCGCTCCAGCCAGCGATGCGTCCGTTCCATCGAGCGCGCCGTGTAGTCGCGGGTGACGTGAAAGGGCGTGCACTCGTCGAACACGAGCGCGATGTCCGAGCCGAGCGCGGCCTGGACCTCCATCGAGGTCTCGGGGCCCAAGAAACGCTCACCGCCGTCAAGGTAGGAGCGAAAGCGCACACCGCGCTCCTCGATCGCGAGGATCGACCCCGCCGACCCAGGGGTCGCTCCCCGGCGACCCTTGATCTCGTCGGCGACGCCGCCGTGGCCCATCGAGAAGACCTGGAAGCCTCCGGAGTCGGTGATGATCGGCCGCTCCCAGCGCATGAACCGATTCAGACCGCCGAGCTCGGTCATCAACTCGGGGCCTGGGGACAGGAACAGGTGGAAGGTGTTGCCGAGCACCATCTCGTATCCGAGCGCCTCGACATCGCGTGGTTCGAGCGTCTTGACGGCGCCGCGCGTCGCCAGCGGCACGAACGCGGGCGTCGCCACCTCGCCGTGGGCGAGGTGCAGGGTGCCGCGGCGAGCGCGGCTATCGGTATCGCGGGCCTCGATCGTGAACACGGCCTCGCGGACCCTAGCTATCGGCGCGTTCGCAGACGGTCCAGGGCCCGGATGCACTCCGTGGTCAGTGCGTAGCCGTCCGGGTCGCCGCCCGGCTCGCTCGTCGCCGCCGTCGGTGGCTTCCCCGACGGCGCCGAATTGGGCCGACGTGAGTCACTAGCCTTGCCGTGATGCGCTGCGCGACCGCCCTGGCCGCCCTGGCCGCCCTGGCGTTCGCCATCGTCGCCGCCGGCTGCGGCTCGGCGAGCGCCCCCCGACCAACCCCGGGCGCCACAGCCGCGGCCCGGACGCTGTTCACCGGCTCGTGCGGCGGCTGCCATTCGCTCACGGGCCACGACACCCCCACCCACCAAGGCGGGGATCTGCTCGGAGTCCGCCTGCGCCGGCCGGTCGCCCTGCAGTTCGCGCGGGAGATGCCGGTCCGCCACCGGCTCACCGAGGCTCAGCTGGGCTCGATCGTCGACTACATCGCCGCCGTCCAGCGCGGTAACCGCTGACGACTCGCGGTGCGACTAGGGGGCGGGGACAAGCTCGCCAACCTCGGCGAGCGTGACGCCTGCCGGGGTGAACCCACCCGCGATGATGATCGCTTTGCCGATCGCGAACACGGCGGCATCCGAGGTCGGGGCAGGCAGGTGGCCGGCCGCCCGGATCCTGCCGGTGGCCGTGTTGATCGACCAGATCGCGGCGGTCTGTCCGGTGGTGGAGGCGCCGCGGCCGCCGACCAGATAGGCATAGGAGCCGATCGTCACGGCACCGCCGTGAGTGATCGGATGGCGGAGCTGCGCGAGCTTGCGGCTGTGACCGGTGGCCGGGTTGAAGATGTAGACCGCGCGGCTGGTGCCGGTCGGCGTGGTGCCGCCGATGACCAGGATCTGGCCGATCGGACCGGGCGTCACCGCGGCGTAGCGCAAGCCCAGCGGCAGATGCCCGACCACCCGTGCGCCGCGGCCCGGCGTCCACGCGACCACCGTGTTGAGGAAGTTGGTTCCGTCGTAGCCGCCGACGATGTAGGCGGTCGCTCCCACCCGCGTGACCGAGACGTCGGATGCTGCGGATGGCAGGCGGCCGGCGCCACTGACCGACGCGGTCGCCGGATCGACCTTGAGGATGTGGTCGTATTCGCTGGCGTTGCCGCCCCCGAACACGTACGCGCCCTGCGCGAGAGCGGCGGCCTGGGCGTCGTGCTGAGCGCCGGGCAGCGTCCCGGAGCGCACGATGTGGTGCAGGTTGGCGATGTCGACCTCAGCGGTCGAGGTGTCCGCGGCGCTCAGGCCGCCGGCGAGCAGGAAGCGCGATCCGGGCAGCCCCGCGAACGCCGGATCGCGCAACGGCGCCGGAAGCGAGTAGAGGTGACGGAAGACGTAGGTGGCCGGCGCCGAGACAGCCGCAGTCGTCCGTTTGGAGCCGTGGTGCGCGTGCGAGCCGCTCGTCGTCGCGCTCGAGCCGCCGCAGCCCGCGACCAGCAGGCCGAGAACAACGGCGGCGTAACGCAGAGGGCGGGGAATCTTTGTCATGCTGGAGAAAGGGAGGGCGGATCTCGCCGCGGGCCGGTCTCGGTCACGAGCGACTGCCCGCAGCCTAGCCAAGCCACCGCCCGCCCCGTCCCCGTGACCGCCATCGCCCCGAGAATTCCCCTGTCCGCAGGCCCGCGCCCCGGCGCTGTGGGTCCACGCCGCCCGGCGCTGCTCGCGCTTCTCGGGGCCGTTGTACTGGGCGCGCTCGCCGTAGCCGGCTGTGGCGGGTCGGCCCGCCACAGCCAGGCGTCTGCCGGGCACAGCTTGACCACCCCCAACGAGCGGGCCATCGCGATCGCGCGGCGCACGAACGTGTACGCCGGTACGGCGCCTGGTGATCTCAGCTCGGTCGTGCGCGGCGATCGCCAGCTCGTCTACGTCCCCAACGGTCTCTCCAACACGGTGTCGGTGATCAGCCAGCGGACGCTGAAGGTGATCGCCACATTCCCCACCGGCGGTCTGCCCCAGCACGTCACTCCGTCCTGGGATCTGAAGACGCTGTACGTCGATAACGATGTCGGCAACAGCCTCACCCCGATCAACCCCCAGACCGGACGACCGGGCCGGCCGATCCCGGTCGAGGACCCGTACAACCTGTACTTCACCCCCGACGGGCGCTTCGCCATCGTCGTCGCCGAGCGGCTGCTGCGACTGGACTTCCGCGATCCGCACACGATGAAGCTGGTCCACTCGCTGGCGGTCCCGCAGTGCGACGGCGTCGACCACGCGGACTTCTCACCGGGAGGCCGCTACATGTTCGCCAGCTGCGAGTTCAACGGCCGTATGGTCGAGGTCGACCTCAAGACCCAGCGGGTACTGCGCACGCTGACCCTCAACGGCGGGCATGCGAGTCCCCAGGACGTCAAGATCTCGCCGGACGGCAAGACCCTCTACACGGCTGATCAGATCGCCGGCGGGCTCTGGGAGATCAACCCCTCGACGTTCAAGGTCACGGGCTTCCTGCGCACCGGGGCCGGCGCGCACGGGCTGTACCCGAGCCGGCTGGACCATTACATGTATGTGTCCAACCGGGCTGCGGGAACGATCTCGGTGGTGAGCTTCCGCACCCGGCGGGTGATCCATATCTGGACTCTGCCCCCGCCGGCCAGTCCGGATATGGGCGGGGTCTCGGCGGACGGCAGCACTCTGTGGTTGAGCGGCCGCTACAACGCGGTCGTCTACGCGATCAACACCGCCACCGGCAAGCTGCGCGCCGAGATCCCGGTCGGCCAGGGTCCGCACGGCCTCTGCGTCTGGCCCCAGCCCGGCAGCTACTCGCTGGGCCACACGGGCATCCTGCGCTGAGGCCAAGCCGGCTCGGGCCGCGTCCGCGACCCGAACTCAGCCTGAGTTCTTCGTGCGGCTACTCGCCGGCGAGCTGCTCCCCCGCAACTGGCTCCTGCGCCCCGGCGCCGACCGTGATCGCCACCTTGTGCGGCGTGCGCGGCGCGGGCTTGGGGACGGTCACCTCGAGCACTCCGTTCTCGAACCGAGCCGTGATCGACTCGGGGTCGATCGCCTCGGGCAGCCGCAGCGAACGGCGGAACGAGCCCGAGCTGCGTTCGATCCGGTGATACCCGCCGGCGCGCTGCTCGTGCTCGGCGCGGCGCTCACCGGAGACCGTCAGGACGTCGTCCTCGAGCTCGATCGCGATGTCCTCATCGCTCAGCCCCGGCAGGTCGGCGCGGAGCGTGTACTCGGTGTCGTTCTCGATCACATCCACGGCCGGAGTCCAGCGGCGCAGGCCCTGGGCCGGCGCGACCGTCGCGGTGTCGAAAAAGGAGTTGAAGAAGCGGTTGACGGGAACAGGTTCCCAGCGAATGAGGGCCATGAAGTTCTCCTTGGAGGTTGATACTGCTCGTGTTCGCAGTATGAAATCTAAGTCTATCACTGTCAAATTTTATCTGTGCCCAAACCGGCGTGCGCTCTGCGGACACCGCTTGCGCCTCGGGCGGGCCGCTCGGCCCCGAGCGCTGCGGAGCCCGTGCGACCGCGGCCACGGATCCGGTTGGCAGGCAAAAGGGAGTCTCAGGGGCGGTTTCGTCTGCCAACCGGATCTCGCCGACCCGCCGGCACCCCTGCGGCACGCTGGGGACCGCCACGAGAACCCGCCGCCCGCGTCAGCGGGCGATCAGCGAGCTGCCGGTCATCTGCACCGGCTGATCGATCCCCAGCAGCGCGAGGATCGTCGGGGCGACATCGGCCAGCACGCCTCCGGAGCGCAGTGAGATTCCGTCCACGGTCACGATCACCGGGACCGGGTTGAGCGAATGTGCGGTGTTGGGCGAGCCGTCGGGTTCGAGCATGTGGTCCGCATTGCCATGATCGGCGGTGATCAGACAGGCCCCGCCCGACGCGGTCACCGCCGCGACCACCTCCCCCAGGCAGCGGTCCACGGTCTCGACCGCCTCGACCGCGGCGGGGATCACCCCGGTATGACCGACCATGTCGGCGTTGGCGAAGTTGATGATCCCGAATTGATAGCCACTGGCTGAGCCCTCGGCTCCGTCGCCCTCCCATGCTCTGACGAACGCCTGTGCGGCCTCCGGAGCGCTCATCGCCGGCTTGTGGTCGTAGGTCGGCACATCCCGGGGTGAATCGACCAGCTCGCGCCGCTCGCCTTCATACGGAGTCTCCTCGCCACCGTTGAAGAAGTAGGTGACGTGCGGGTACTTCTCGGTCTCGGCGACGTGCAGTTGACGGCCGCCACCGGCGGCGATCACGGCAGCCAGAGTCGTCTCGGGCCGCCGTGGCGGGAAGGCGACCGGGTAGGGCCACCCCTCCTCATACTCGGTCATACAGGCCAGCTGATCGATCGGCTCGGTCCCGCCCCGTTCGATCTCATCAAACGACGGGTCGGCGAGCGCGCGGACGATCTCGCGCATCCGATCGGGCCGGAAGTTGAGGCACAGGACCGAGTCCCCGGGACGGATGCAGGCTTCCTGCGCCCCTACGCGGGTCGCAGCGATGAACTCGTCGGTCTCGTCGCGCTCGTAGGCGGCCCGGCACGCATCGGCACCCGAGTCCGCGGCGTGATCGGCCGTGCCGTGGACGAGCAGGTCATAGGCCTTCTGCACGCGGTCCCAGCGCCGGTCACGGTCCATCGCAAAGTAGCGCCCGATCACGCTGCCGATCCGTCCCACGCCGGCGCTGTCCATCCGCGTCTGGACGCGCTTTAGGTGGCCCGCCCCGGACGTGGGCAGCGTATCGCGGCCATCCGTGAAGGCATGGAGAACGAGGTCTGGGACGTCGAGCGTCGCCGCCAGGTCGATCAGCGCCTCGAGGTGCTCGAGGCTTGAATGCACGCCGCCGTCGGAGACCAGGCCGACGATGTGAACCCGCTCGGCGGCGGTCAGCGCGTCACTCAGCACCCGGTTGGTGGCCAGCGAGCCATCAGCGGCTGCTGCGTCGATCCGCGTCAGGTCCTGCATCACCACGCTCCCGGCGCCGAGGTTGAGGTGCCCGACCTCCGAGTTGCCCATCTGACCCTCCGGGAGGCCGACGGCGAGCCCGCAGGCGGTCAGCGTGGTGGTCGGAAAATGCCCCCAAAGCTCGTCGAAGACCGGGGTGTCGGCCTGGGTGACCGCATTGCCCGGTCCGGGCTCGGCCAGTCCCCAGCCGTCGAGCACAATCAGCACTGCCCGTTTTGCCGGCAGCCCCCGCACAGCGGGGCCCGGCCGTGGCTGCGAACCCGAGTCCGGCATTTTGGCACTACCCCGCGGCGGCGACGATCGCGGCCAGGGACTCGGCGTCGAGGCTCGCCCCGCCCACGAGCGCGCCATCGACGTCGGGCAGCGCCATCAGCTCGGCGGCGTTCTCGGGCTTGACGCTGCCGCCGTAGAGAATCCGGGTCCGCTGGGCCGCCTGCGGCGAGCGATCGGCGACGAGCGCGCGGACGAACGCGATCGCCTCCTGGGCCTGCTCGGGCGTAGCCACCTGGCCGGTCCCGATCGCCCAGATCGGTTCGTAGGCGATGACGATCTCGCCGAGCTGATCGGGCGATAGCTTGGCCACCGCCTCCTGCACCTGGTGGCGAAGCTTGCGCTCGGTGTCGCCTCGCTCGCGCTCCTCCTCGGTCTCGCCGACGCACAGCACGGGCAGGAGGCCCGAGGCCAGCGCCGCGGGCACCTTCTGGGCCAGAGCCTTATCGGTCTCGCCGAACAGCTGGCGGCGCTCGGAATGACCGAGGATGACGCCCTGCACCCCAACCTCGGAGAGCATCGCCGGGGAGACCTCGCCGGTGAATGCGCCCTCGTCGGCCTGGTGCATGGTCTGGGCGTAGACCGCGACCCGGGAGCCACGGGTCGAGTCGACCATCGCCTGCAGCGCCGTGAACGTCGGGCAGATGGCGACCTCGGCGCGCTCGACCGCCGAGACGCGGGGCAACAGCGTCTGGATGAAATCCTCGGCCGCCTCCACCGTCTTGTGCATCTTCCAGTTGCCCGCGATCAGCGGGATGCGTTCGGCGCTCATCGTCCGGTCGTTACCCCCATTGACATCATCGCAGGACCTCGACCCCGGGAAGCGGTTTGCCCTCGATCAGCTCCAGCGCCGCCCCGCCGCCGGTCGAGAGGTGGGTGACCTCATCGCCGAGACCGAACTGCTGTAGGGCCGCGGCCGAATCGCCGCCTCCGACGACGGTCACGCCCGGAGCGCCCGCGACCGCGCGAGCCACGTGCAGCGTGCCCGCGCTGAACGGCTCGAACTCAAACGCGCCCATCGGGCCGTTCCAGAACACCGTCCCGGCGGTGAGCACGATCTCCCCATAGGCCGAGGCGGTACGCGGACCGATGTCCAGGCCCATCATCCCGTCCGGGACCTCGACCCCATCGAGGGCGACCGGCTCCGCGTCGGCACCGAAATGGTCGGCGAGGACGAGGTCGGACGGTAAGGCCAGCGAGGCGCGCGCATCATGCGAGGAGGCGATCAGGGCCCGCGCGAGCGTGACATCCTCCTCGACGCACAGCGAGTCACCGATCGCGTGGCCCGACGCGGACAGAAACGGGAAGCACATCGCCCCGCCGATCAGGATCGTGTCGGCGGCGCGGAGGAAGGATTCGATCACGCCGAGCTTGTCGCTCACCTTGGCACCGCCGAGCACGGCCACCATCGGCCGTGACGGGCTCCGCAGCAACTCCGTGAGCACGCTCACCTCACGCTCGAGCAGCAGACCCGCCGCGTGGTCGGGGATCCGCCGCGCGACGCCCTCGGTTGAGGCGTGGGCACGGTGCGCGGCCCCAAAGGCATCGTTGACATAGACGTCGGCGAGGCCGGCGAGCGCGTCGGCCAGCGCGCCGTCGTTGGCCGTCTCGCCCGCCTCGAAGCGGATGTTCTCCAGCAGCAGGATCTGCCCTGGCGCGAGGGCCGAAGCGAGCCTCGCGACGTCCTCACCGACGCCGGGCGGCGCGAGTGTCACCTCGGTCTCCAGCAGCTCCGCGAGCCGCGTCGCCACCGGCCGCAGGGAGAGCGACTCGTCGATCCCCTTCGGGCGCCCGAGATGGGACACGAGCACCAGTGCGGCCCCGTGCTCGCGTAGCCACCGCAGGGTCGGCAGCGCCGCCCGGATACGTGTGTCGTCGGCGACCGCGCCGTCGGCGATTGGGACATTGAAGTCGACCCGGACGAGGGCTCGCCGGCCCTCGAGGGCACCGAGCTCGGCAAGCGTTCTCACAGGAGCTGCTGTACCAGATCCGAAACGCGGTTCGAGTAGCCCCACTCGTTGTCATACCAGGCGACGACCTTGACCATCGTCCCATCCATCACCGCGGTCAGCTGGGAGTCGACAATCGACGACGCGGGGTTCTTGACGATGTCCGACGAGACGATCGGATCCTCGGTGTACATCATCAGCCCCTGCAGCGGACCGCTTTCGGCGGCTGCCTTCAGCGCCGCGTTGACCTCTTCGATACTCGTCTCGCGGTTGGCCTCGATCGTCAGGTCGACGACGCTGCCGGTCGGAACGGGGGCTCGGATGGCAAATCCGTGCAGCTTGCCGTTGAGCTCGGGGATGACCGCACCGATCGCCTTGGCCGCGCCCGTCGAGGCCGGGATCAGGTTGACCGCCGCCGCGCGGGCCCGGCGCAGGTCCTTGTGGGGCATGTCCTGCAGCCGCTGGTCGGCCGTGTAGGCGTGGATCGTGGTCATCAGACCGTGCTTGATGCCGACGGTCTCGTGCAGGACCTTGGCCACCGGAGCCAGACAGTTGGTAGTGCACGAGGCGTTGGAGATGACCTCGTGCTTGTCCTTGTCGTAGGCCTCGGCGAAGTTGACGCCGAGCACGACGGTCGTGTCGGGATTGGTCGCCGGAGCGGAGATCACGACCTTCTTGGCGCCGGCGTCCAGGTGCTTGGAGGCGTTCTCGCGGTCGGTGAACAGACCCGTTGATTCGATCACGACGTCGGCGCCGAGGTCCCCCCACGGCAGGGAGCCGGGATCGCGCTCGGCGAGGACGCGGATCTCACGGCCGTCGACCTTCAGACCGCTGGCGGTGGCCTCCACCTCGCCCGGGAAGGGGCCGTAGGTCGAGTCGTACTTGAGCAGGTGGGCGATCGTCTTGGGATCGACAAGGTCGTTGAGCGCCAGCCACTCGATGTCGGCCCCGCGCTCGTAGGCGGCCCGGAACACGTTCCGGCCGATCCTTCCGAAGCCGTTGATACCGACACGTACAGCCATGCGTGCAACCTCCAGAGATCCGCCTACCGTGGACAGGGAATGCCGGCACGGACAACGCGCCGGCGGCGTGCGACAGGCTACCTGAGGGCTCCCGGACGAGGTTCCGCCGCCCGACTCTCCGCTCGCCCGACGGCGCCGGATGCGGCCCTACCGGCGCGAGACGATCTCCACCCGCAGCCCGTCGGGGTCGAGCAGGTAGCCGGCGTAGTAACGCCGTCCGTAGGAGGGTCGCTGGCCCGGTGCGCCGTCATCGTGACCCCCGTTGGCCAGGCCGGACCGGTGGGCGGCGTCGACCGCCGCCTTGCCGCTCGCCTGCAGTGCGACGTGGCCGTAGCCGGCCGCGGGCGCGCGGCCCCGGACCACGAACCAGATCACGGGGGAGTTGACCCCGTAGGCGACGGCGTGCTCTGACTCGACCATGCGCCGCGCGCCGAGCGCATAGAACACGGCGTCGTAGAAGCGGCCGGACTGTTCCAGGTCCGACACCTCGAAGCCAAGGTGGTCGATCACGCCGGCCTCGTCACGTCACGGTGCAGCACCTCGGCCAGGAACTCGCGGCGGTCCCCGTACCGGACGCCGAGGTGCTCGGCGATCGCGACCGAGCGGTGGCGACCGCCCGTGCAGCCGATGGCGAGCACGAGGTGGGCCTTGCCCTCGGCGAGGTACTGCGGCAGCAGGTAGTCCAACAGCGGATGGAGGTGCTCATAGAACCGATCCAGCTCGCCACCGGCATTGATGAAGGCCACCACGCGCTCCGCGTGGCCGGTCAGCGGACGCAGCTCGGGCTCATAGTGCGGGTTCGGCAGGAAACGTACGTCGAGCATCAGATCGGCGTCCCGGCTCTGGCCGTACTTGAAACCGAAGCTCTGGAAGGTGACCGCCAGGCGGCCGGGGGTCCGCGTCGGCAGCAGCTCATCGGCCAGCCGGCGCCGCAGCATCGCCGCGGTCAGGCCCCGGGTGTCGATCACCACGTCGGCGCGCTCACGGATCGGTGCCAGCTGCTCGCGCTCCCGGTCGATCCCCTCGGCCACGCTCCCCGCCGGCGAGAGCGGGTGACGGCGGCGAGTCTCCTTGTAGCGCGTCAGCAGCGTCTGCTCGTCGGCCTCGAGGAACAGCACCCGGTGGCGCACCCCGGTGGCCCGGAGATCGTCCAACATCGCCGCCAGCCCCTCGAAATACTCGCCGCCGCGAACATCGGAAACGACGGCGGCGTGGGTGACCTTCGAGCCCTCGTGCATGAACAACTCGACCAGCGACCGGATCATCTCCGAGGGGAGGTTGTCCACGCAGAAGTAGCCCTCGTCCTCGAACGCGGCCATCGCCGTGGACTTCCCGGCCCCCGAAAAGCCCGTGATGACGACGAGATCGATGAGAGCCGAGGCTTCCACTTCGGCCCTGAAGTGTGATGGCCGACGCGGACGAGCGCGTAACCAGCCCGCGACGGCCCGCGGCCGGTCCGAGGTGTGCCACCATGCCGCGCGTGCTTGCACGCCGCCTGACCACGGTGGCGCTCGGACTCGTGCTGCTGGCCTCCGCGGGCGGGACGGTCGCTCCGGCCGCCCGCGCCGACACGATCGCCGCCAGCGTGTCGAGCACGCCGGTCGGGCAGGCCATGCCCGATGGCTTTCTCGGCGTTTCGTTCGAGTTCCGCGCGCTGCATCAGTACACCGGCCGGGATCCCCGGGCCATCGATCCCGTGCTGGTGGCGCTGCTCGACGGGCTGGCGCCCGGCTCGGCCCCAGCGCTGCGCGTGGGGGGCGACAGCACCGACGGAACCTGGTGGCCGATCCCGGGTGTGATTCCGCCCGGTGGGATCTACTACCGATTGACGCCCGGCTGGCTGCGCACCGCTCAGGCCCTCGCCGCCGACCTCAAGACGAGAATGATTCTCGGAATCAATCTCGAGGCCGGGCACCCGGCGATCGCCGCCGCCGAGGCGCGTGCGTTCGTGTCGGGCATCGGGCGCCGGTACATCCAGGCCCTGGAGATCGGCAACGAACCTGACCTGTATGGCGTCTTTCCCTGGTACCGGGACCGCCGGGGCCATCTGCACCGTTCGCGCGGGAGCCACTACAGCCTCGCCGACTACACGAGTGAGCTCGACCACCTCACCCAGGTGCTGCCCCACATCCCGCTCGCCGGCCCCGCCGTCTCGGGGCCGGGCTGGATGCGCAAGCTCGCCGGCTTCATCGGGCACGAGCCCCGCCTGGGCATGGTCACCTACCACCGTTACCCGCTGCGCGCCTGTACCACGGACGCGTCGCAGCCCAGCTTCCCGACCATCAGCCACCTGCTCGCCGACAGCTCCTCGGCCGGCCTCGCCGACGCCCTGGCCCCGTTCGTGGCCGTCGCGCACCGCCATCGTCTGCCGTTCCGTCTCACCGAGATCAACACGGCCTCCTGCCAGGGCCAGCCCGGGGTCAGTGACAGCTTCGCCTCCGCCCTCTGGAGCCTGGACACGATGTTCAACCTCGCCCGGCGCGGCGTTGACGGGGTCAACTTCCACATGCTCCCCGGCTCCCACTACGAGCTCTTCTCCCCCTCCCAGACGCCGAATGGCGCCTGGCAGGCCGCGGTCCACCCGGTCTACTACGGGCTGGAACTGTTCGCCCAGGCGTTCCCGGTCGGCGCTCGGCTGGTCAACGTGACCGCACCCGGCGGGCCGACGAAGGTATGGGCGACGCAGGCGGGTGACGGCACCCTGCGGGTCACCCTGATCAACCAGGACCCCGCCGCCGAGCACGACGTGCAGGTCCAGATCGCCAATTCGACGACCGCCGGCACGCTCGAGACGCTGACCGCGCCGAGCCTCAGCTCAACCGACGGGGTCACCCTGGGCGGCCAGAGCTTCGGCAGCGAGACGAGCACCGGCACGCTCCCCGGGCCATCGGCCACCACCCCCGTCACGCCCGTCACCAACAGCTACACGGTGCCGCTACCCGCGGCAAGCGCGGCACTGCTCACGATCCCCGGGGGCGCCGGCGGGACGGCGCTCGTGCGCCACAGCGCGCGGCGCTGAGCGCCGGCCGGGTCAGACCCCGGACTTGTGCATCTCGCGGTACATCTCGCGAGCGAGCTTGCCGGGCAGCCCCGGCACCGACTCGAGCTCCTCACGTGACGCGGACAGGATCGCGTCGGGCGATCCGAAGTGCGCCAGCAGCGCACGTTTGCGCGCCGGACCCACCCCGGGCAGATCGTCGAGCACCGAAGCGGTCATCGCCCGGTCGCGACGGATCCGGTGGTGGGTGATGGCAAACCGGTGAGCCTCGTCGCGAACCCGCTGGAGCAGCTGCAGCTCGGGGGTGTCGTGGGCGAGCACGAGCGGAGCGTCTCGCCCGGGGATGAACACCTCCTCGATCCGCTTGGCCAGGGAGATGACCGTCACGCCGCGCTCCCGGAAGCCCTGCAGCGCTCGCAGGCCGGCGGCGAGCTGGCCCTTGCCGCCGTCGATCACGACAACGTTGGGCAGCGACGCGAAGCTCGGGTCGTAATCCTTGTCGTGTGGGGACACGTCGCGCTGCTGCTCCCAGCGCGCCATCCGGCGGCCGAGGATCTCCTCCATCGAGGCGAAGTCGTCCGGGCCGTAGCTCCCCCCGTTGGCGGCCGCGCCGTCCCCGACCGAGAGAACCTTGAACCGGCGGTAGTCGGACTTCTTCGGTGCCCCGCCTTCGAACACGACCATTGACGCGACGGTGTTCGTGCCCATCAGGGTGCTGATGTCGAAGCACTCGATCCGCAGCGGGATCGCGTCAAGTCCCAGAGCGTTCTGCAGGCCGTCCAACGCCTCGACGCGCTGCTGGCGGCGGCGCTCGGAGCGCAGCTTCTCCTGATCGATGGCCAGCCGGGCGTTGCGCTCGGCGAGCTCGAGCATGCGGTGCTTGTCACCGCGCTCAGACGCCCGGATCTCGACCGTGCCTCCGCGCCGGGCACTCAGCGCCTCGGCCAGCGCGGGTGCGGCCGACGGCGGGGCTCCGAGCTCCCGTTGGACGATCAGCAGCGGCGGCACGGTCATCGCGCTCGCGTAGTACTGGAGGATGAACGCCTCGGCGATCTCGGCGATGCCGGCGTCGGCCGCGTTGTCGAGATAGAAGCTCTGGCGATCGGACAGGACACCGTCGCGGACCTGGAAGACCTGGGCGTTGGTCTCACCTTCGTTGGAGGCGACCGCGATCGCATCGAACGAGCCCGCGCCCTCGTGGGCGACGCGCTGGCGCTCGAGCAGCGAACGGATCGCCCGCAGCCGGTTGCGCTCGCGGGCTGCGTCCTCGAAGCGCTGCTCGGCGGCGGCCATCCGCATCTCGAACTCGAGCTTGCGCTCGATCTCCTTGTAGCGACCCGACAGAAAGGCGATCACGCCGTCGATCGCGGCCCGATAGTCCTCCTTGGAGACGTAGCCGACGCAGGGCGCCTCACAGCGCTTGATGAAGTAGTCCAGGCACGGCGAGCCGCTGCGCCGCCCCGGCTCGGGGCCATCACAGGAGCGGAACATGAACACCTTGCCGAGCACCTCGAGCGTTGACCGCACCCGCTTGGCGTTGGAGTAGGGCCCGAAGTAGGCGCGGTCGCGGCGATGACGCTCGCGGGTGAAGTAGACGCGGGGGAAGTCCTCGTCGAGCGAGATCGCGATGTACGGATAGGACTTGTCGTCGCGCAGCCGGATGTTGAAGCGCGGCTGGTACTGCTTGATGAAGTTCTGCTCGACGAGCAGGGCCTCGGACTCGGTGTGCACGACGAGCGCCTCGATCTGCTCGATCATGTCCAGGATCTCGCGGCCCGCCCGGGTGCTCGGATTGCTGAAGTGCGAGGCAACCCGCTTGCGAATTGACTTGGCCTTGCCGACGTAGATGACCTTGCCCTTGTCGTTGCGGAACAGGTAGACCCCGGGCTCGTCCGGGAGCTCGCGGCGACGATCGGCGGCGACGATGGACACGCTTCGAGGATAGGGAGCCCCCCGGGTCGCTCAGTCAGCGCTGAACGACACCAGCACCCCGGCCAGGCCAAGACCGATCCCGGCCAGCGCAACCAGCTCGCCGGGCCCCGAGGTCGGATGGTTCGGCGTGGTGGCCCCGATCGCCGGGTCGAACAGGTCAGCGCCCTGGGTGGGGGGCGACCCGAGCGCATGTACCGTGAACGCGAGCGCGATGATCAGCCCGAGGAGCGCCGCGATGCGGGCGGGACGGGCACCCCGCAGTGCCGCGGCGAGCAACCCGACCGCCAGAACCGCGAACAGCACGTCGACGACCGAGTAGACCTGCCAGGCCGTCGCGTCACGCGGGATCCCGGCGAGCGCCGGCGTGGCGGCGTAGCGCGCCAGGAAACCATGCGAGAACTGGTGGCTCCAGGTCAGAAACAGCGATCCTCCGAGCAGCGGCGCGCCGATCAGCATCAGCCAGTCGGCGATCACTTCACGGATGCCCTTGCTCACGGCGGCGGCAGTCTAGTGGGCGTGATCGCGGCGGACACCCCGAGACCGTATGGTTGAGCCCGTGGCCGTCGCCGATGCTCGCACCGCGTACCGGACCTGTCCCCTCTGCGAGGCGACCTGTGGCCTTGAGCTGAGCTTCGCGGGCGAGCGGCTGACCGGCATCCGCGGAGACGCCGACGACGTGTTCAGCCACGGGTTCATCTGCCCCAAGGGCTCGGCCCTGCGTGCGCTGCACGAGGACCCCGATCGGCTGACCACACCGCTGATCCGCGACGGCGACGACTTTCGCGAGGCGAGCTGGGATGAGGCGTTCGCGCTGATCGCCGCGCGGCTGGGTCCGATCCTCGCCGAGAACCGCAACGGGGTCGGGGTGTACCTCGGCAACCCCAACGCCCACAACCTCTCCAACCTGCTCTACACCCGGGTGCTCAACCGCGCGCTGTCGACTCGCAACATCTACTCGGCGAGCACGGTCGATCAGTTCCCCAAGCAGATGGCGAGCGCGCTGATGTTCGGCACCGGCACGTCGGTCGCGGTGCCCGACGTCGACCGCACCGACCACCTGCTCATCCTCGGCGCCAACCCGCTGGCCTCCAACGGCAGCCTGATGACCGCGCCGGATATGCGCGGGCGGCTGCGTGCGATCCGCGCCCGCGGCGGCAAGATCGTCGTGATCGACCCCCGGCGCACCCGCACGGCCCAGGAAGCCGACGAGCATCACTTCATCCGTCCGGGCACCGACGCGCTGTTCCTGTTCGCGCTCATCGCCACGCTGTTCGAGGAGAACCTGGCGGATCCGGGCGAGCGGATCGCCGGGCTCTGCACCGGGCTCGACGAGGTTCGCGCCCTCGCCGAGCCGTTCACGCCCGAGGCGGTGGCCGCCGCCTGTGGAATCTCCGCCGATCAGATCCGCCGCTATGGCCCGTGAACTCGCGGCCGCCCCGACGGCTGCGGTCTACGGCCGGATCGGCACCTGCACGCAGGAGTTCGGGACGCTGGCCAGTTGGCTCGTCGACGTCCTGAACGTGCTCACCGGCAACCTTGATTCCCGCGGCGGCGCCATGTTCCCCCTCGCCGCCGCAGGCGCCGCCAACGCCACCGGCGAGCCCGGCCGGGGCCGGGGCACGCGCTTCGGGCGCTTCGCGAGCCGCGTTCGCGGTCTCGGCGAGCTGTTCGGGGAGCTGCCGGTCGTCTGTCTGGCCGAGGAGATCGACACGCCCGGCGAGGGACGCATCCGCGCCCTCATCACCGTCTCGGGCAACCCGGTCCTGTCGACCCCCAACAGCGACCGGCTCGACGCGGCCCTCCGCGAGATCGACTTCATGGTCTCCCTCGACGTGTACGTCAACGAGACCACCCGCCACGCCGACGTCATCCTCCCCGCCCCCTCACCCCTGCGCCGCGGCCACTATGACCTCGCGCTCTACCAGTTCGCGGTCCGCAACGTGGCCAACTACTCACCGCCCGTGCTCGATCCAGAGCCCGAACTCCCCGATGAGTGGCTGACCCTGCTGCGCCTGTCGGCGATCGCCTTCGGTATGGGCCCGGACGCCGATCTGGCCGCGATCGACGACGGGGTCGCGCGCACCCTCGTCCAGCGCGAGCTCGAGACCCCGGGCTCCCCGGTGGGCGGCCGGACCGCGGACGAGATCATGGCCGCCCTGGAACCCCGCGTCGGGCCCGAGCGGCTGCTCGATCTCATGCTCCGCACCGGTCCCTACGGCGACGGTTTCGGCGCCCGGACCGAGGGTCCGCAGCTCACGCTGGGCACGTTGGAGGCCGCGCCGCACGGGGTCGACCTCGGCCCGCTGGCGCCCCGTCTGCCCGACGCCCTGCGGACCGCTTCGGGCACGATCGAGCTCGCCCCCGAGTTGCTCGTATCCGATGTCCCGCGGCTTCATGCTGCGCTGGATCGCGCCGCCGACGGGCCGGTGCTGATCGGCCGTCGCCACCTGCGATCGAACAATTCGTGGATGCACAACCTTCCCGTGCTGGTCAAGGGCAAGCCCCGCTGCACCCTGCACGTGCACCCCGACGACGCGGCTCGGTACGGGCTGGCCGACGGCGCCGCTGCTCAGCTGCGCTCCCGGACCGGAACCGTTGAAGCCGAGGTCGAGGTCACCGACGAGGTGATGCCGGGGGTCGTCAGCCTCCCCCACGGCTGGGGCCACGCGGTCGCCAACACCCGAATGAGCGTGGCCACCGAGCACCCCGGGACCAACAGCAACGTGCTCGCCGATGACCAGCTGTTCGACGCCCTGTCAGGGAACGCGGTGCTGAACGGCATCCCCGTTTCGCTCGCTCCCGCCTGAGTCCGGACCGGGCAGATCGGCGCGCAGCCGGTGGGTCGCCGACACGCGTCAGTAGCGCCGGGCGGCGACGAACACAGCGACGACGACATAGACGGCGGCGCCGACGAGTAGCAGCCAGGCGACTGACCCGGCGCTCGACGCCCACATCCGGCTGGTCGCCGTCAGGGTGATGGCGAGCACGCCCGCGGCCGCATACACGGCGCCGCGCCGGGTGTCCCCAAGCGCGTACAGGGAGGTGCGGTGCTGGCGGTACATGATCGTCGCCACCCAGCCGATCGAAGCCAGAAAGGCCAGGGAGATCGCCGTGACGACGACCCGCGCACCCGTCCCCCCGCCAGGCAGGAAGGCGACCACGGCCGCGAGCGCCGCGATGATCGCAACGTTGCGCGCGACGACGGGGTTGAAACTGAAGCGGTTGAAACTGAAGCGCATGCGCGAAGGGTACGCCAGGCTCAGTGCGCGCGGGCGATGACGTCACGCGCCATCCCGGCGGTCTGGGCAGCATCGATCACCGGGACGGCTCCCGCCGGGGCCTCCACGCCCTCGCCGGCCTCGGCCGCAAAGCGGTATCCGACCCCGAAGTGGGTGTGGACATAGCGCCAGTCCGGTGAGACGCGTTCGAGCTTCTGGCGCAACTTGCGAACGAACACGTCGACCGATCGGTCGCCACGGACCATCGTGTAGCCCCACACCCGTTGGTAGATGTCCTCGCGCTCGAGCACCCGCCCGCCCGCGGCCGCCAGCTCGAACAGAAGCTCGTACTCCTTGCACGACAGTGAGGCCGGGTGACCCGACGCGTAGGCGTCGAACCGATCGGGCCGGATCGATAGCTCGCCGCACTCGATCGTCTGGTTCTCGGCCGGTGCCAGACCGGCCCGACGGCGGCGCAGCACAGCCTCGATCCGGGCCACGAGCTCCTCGGGATGGCACGGCTTGGTGATCCAGTCATCGGCGCCGGCCCGCAGCCCGCGGACGCGGTCGGCCACCGGCGCCGGCCCGCTGACCACGATCAGGGCCAGTCCGGGGAGGGCTCTCGCGGTCCACTCGATGTACTCCAGACCGGTCAGCGCAGGGTTGACGACGAGCGCGTGTAACCGCATCGACGCAAGCTGCTCGGGCACAGCGGCGTAGGCGAGGATCTCGCGCTCCCACCGCAGCGCCGTGAAGCGCCGGTCGAGCACAGTGATCAACCCGCTGTCGTCATCGATGAAGGCGACGCGGATGCCGGGCATCAATTTCGAGTCTATCGGCGGTCTGGACGTATGTCGGAAAACATCTCACCCTCAGAGGTTTTGTTGACCACCCTCCGATTCCGCCGGCGCTCACGCCCTGACCCGGGACGGTTCAGCCGCTGACGGCCTCCCAGCGGACATAGAGCTCGCTGACCGCCTGCTGGGCTTCGGCGTGGCGCTCCGAGGACCGGGCCGTCGCCTCGGGGGTCGCCCACGCGGCGGGATCGGCGAGCTCGTCCTCGACGATCCGCAACGCGGCCTCGGCGGCTTCGATCTGGGCCTCGAGCTGCTTCTCGCCCTTGGCCGGGCCGCTGCGCCCGCCGGGCTTGGGCTTCCCGCCGTTGCCGCGGCTCCCGCCCTTCCCGCCGTTCCCGGACTTCCCGCCGCGCCCACCGGACGGGGCGCCGTTCTTGCCCGACCCGCGGTCCTTGGCCGCGCCGGAGCCAGACCCCGCCCCGCCGCCCGCGCCCTTGGACCGCTCCTCGCGCACCCGCAGGTACTCCGGCCAGCCCCCGACGTAGCTGTGCAGCGCACGGTCCTCCAAGGCGATCGTGCGTGTCCCGACCGCGTCGAGCAGCGCCCGGTCGTGGGAGACGAGCAGCAGTGAGCCGGGGAACTGCGACAGCGCCGCCTCGAGCGCCTCTCGGCTTTCGAGGTCCAGATGGTTGGTGGGCTCATCGAGGATCAGCACGTTGGCTCCGGAGTGCACGAGCACGGCCAGTGACAGGCGGCGGCGCTCCCCGCCGGACAGCCCGTCCAGCGGCTTCTCGGCGTCCTCGCCGGAGAACAGGAAGCCCCCGAGGAGCGCCCGCGCCTTGCCGGGAGGCAGGCCGGTCGCGTGCTGGGTCGCCTCGACGACGGTCCGGGCGGTCCCCCCGGAGAGCTCCTCCGCGTGCTGGGAGAGAAAGCCGATCTTGACGTTGTGGCCGGTGAGCAGCTTGCCGCCGGCGAGCTCGCGCTGGCCGGCCAGGGTCTCGATCAGGGTGGTCTTGCCGGCCCCGTTGCCGCCGACCAGAGAGACGTGCTCGCCGCGCTCGAGCCACATCTCGGCGCTGTCGAGCAGCGTCTTCGCTCCCGCGGTCACGCGGGCGTCGGCAAGTTCGAAGATCACGCGGCCGCTGCGCGCGGGCGGTTTGAAGGCGAATTCCAGACCGGCGCCGTCGGTGGGGTCGCGGCTGACCCGGTCAATCTTGTCCAGGCGTTTGGCGCGCGACTGGGCCTGCCGGGCGCGGGTGCCGGCCCGGAACCGGGTCACGAAGCGCTCGAGACGCTCGATCTCGGCCTGCTGGCGCTCGATCGCCCGACCGAGGGCCAGCTCACGCGCCGCCTTCTCGCGACGCCACGCGTGCCAGGTACCGGCGAAGAACTTCCCGCGGCCCGCCTCGAGCTCGAGCACCGATGTCCCGACAGCCTCCAGGAACCAGCGGTCATGGGCGACGAGCACGACGGCGGCGTCAAGGCCGATGAGATGGGCCTCCAGCCACTCGAGCGACTCGATGTCCAGATGGTTGGTCGGCTCGTCGAGCAACAGCAGATCGGGGTTGCCGGCCAGCGCGCGTCCGAGCGAGGCGCGGGTCAGCTCCCCGCCCGAGAAGGTGTCCAGCTGGCGGTCGAGCTCGGACCCGTCACGGAAGCCAAGGCCATTCAGGGTGGCCAGCGCGCGCTCGCGCCAGCCGTAGCCGCCGGCGTGCTCAAGTCGGCCCTGGGCGCCCGCGTAGCGATCGAGCGTCGCCTCGTCGTGGGCGCCGTCGGCCATGCGCTGCTCGAGCGCCGACAGCTCGGCCTCGATCGCGACCAGCTCGGCAGCGCCCTGCAGCACGTACTCGCGCAACGACAGCCCGCGGTCGCGTGGCGGGCGTTGATCGTGGAGAGCCACCTTGACGCCCTTGGCGAACACGAGCTCGCCGGAGTCGACCGTCGCCTCACCGGAGAGCATCCGCAGCAGCGTCGTCTTGCCGGCGCCGTTGCGGCCCGACAGGGTCATGCGGTCACGGCGCTGCAACGTGAACGACACCCCGCGCAGGAGCGGCTCGCCCGCCATGTCCTTTCCGAGGTCTGATGCAATCACCACAGCCATGGGGCTGATGGTAGGGCCGGGTAGCATGCCGACGATGAGTACGCCCGCGTACCCGCCCGTCCCGCCGCACGCGATGCCGCCCGCGCGCACGATCAACATCGCCGATCGCGGCGAGTTCTTCCTGCGCGACAGCGGCGAGACCGATCCTGGCCGCCCGGCGGTCATGCTCCTGCACGGTTGGACGGTCAGCGCCGACCTCAACTGGCACGGTGCCTACGACGCACTGATCGACGCCGGCTACCGGGTGCTGGCCATCGACCACCGGGGACACGGCCGGGGACTGCGCGCGATGGTCCCCTTCCGCCTCACCGACTGCGCCGGCGATGCCGCCGCGGTGGTCCGCGAGCTCGGCTGCGGGCCGGCGATCTTCGTCGGCTATTCGATGGGCGGCACGATCGCCCAGCTGATCGCCCGTGACCATCGCGATGTCGTGGCCGGAATCGTGCTCAGTGGCACCTCTCAGCATTTCCAGGACCCCGAGACGGTCAAGGTCTGGCGCCTGATGGGCGCGCTGAAGATCGGCCTGTCGGTCTCCCCCCGCGGCCTGTGGCGGGCCGGGTTTCGCCGCGCCAAGATCCCCAGCTCCGCCCAGACCGCGTGGTGGCTTTCCGAGCTGACCCGTCACTCGGCGCGTGACATCGCCGAGGCCGGCCGCGAGCTCGGCCGCTTTGACTCGCGACCGTGGCTGGCCAGCGTCAGCGTCCCGGCCGCCGCGGTCATCACCACGCGCGACCGCAGCGTCGCCCCGGCCAATCAGCGCGCCCTGGCGACGGCGATCGGGGCCGAGGTCTTCGAGGTGCCGATCGACCACCTGGAGGTCACCTCCCGGGCCGCCGAGTACAACCCCGCACTGCTGGACGCCGTAGCCGCCGTACGGGCCGTGGACGCCGTCCCGGCCTGATTCGGCCACCGGCCCGTCCACGCGCAATCCCGGCCGTCCCGCCAGCCGATCGGATAGGATTTTCACTCAATGCGCCGTGCCCGGATCATGCTCGCCCTCACCGTGTTTGCGGTCACCATGCTCGAGGCCGCTCCGTCGGCATTCGCGCGGGCCGACGGTGGACAGGGTTTCTACGGCGAGACGACCGATAAGTCGATCACCGATGTGATGTTCATCACGATCGCCTTCTTCCCGGTGCTCATTCTCACCTTCTCGCTCATCCAATGGCGCTTGGACAAACGCAAGCATGCCCGGATGGACGCAGCCAAGGCCCGGTCAGTGAACGCTGACTGGCGCGGCGGCTGGTGATCTGATCGCCACCCGGGGCCGGGGATGAACTACTTCGTCACCGGGGCGACCGGCTTCATCGGCCGGCATCTGATCGAGCGCCTGCTCGAGCGGGATGGCGACATCTACGTGCTCGTACGCGAGAGCTCGGCTGAGCGCCTCGCCGCCCTGGTCGAGAGCTGGGGCCCGGAGGCGCAAGCGCGCGTCAAGCCCGTGACCGGGGACCTCGGCGCGGCTCGCCTCGGCATCGATGACGCGACCCGGGACACGCTGAAGGCCGCCGGGATCGACCACTTCTTCCATCTCGCCGCGATCTACGACATGACCGCCGATGAGGAGCGCAACCGGATCGCCAACGTCGAGGGGACCCGGAACGCGGTCGGACTGGCCAACGCGATCGACGCCCGGCGCTTTCAACATGTCTCCTCGATCGCCGCCGCCGGCATGTTCAAGGGTCTGTTCCGCGAGGACATGTTCGACGAGGGCCAGAAGCTCGATCACCCCTACCACCGCTCGAAGTTCGAGTCCGAAAAGCTCGCTCGGACGCTGACCAACATGCCGTGGCGGGTCTACCGGCCGGCGATCGTCGTGGGCAGCTCGCAGACCGGTCAGATGGACAAGATCGACGGGCCCTACTACTTCTTCACGGCGATCAAGATGGCTCGGCACTACCTGCCGGGCTGGTTCCCACTCGTCGGCCCCGAGCTCGGCTACACGAACATCGTGCCGGTCGACTTCGTCGCCGCCGCGCTTGACCACATCGCCCATCAGGACGGCCTCGACGGCCAGGCTTTTCACCTCACCGCGCCAAAGTCACAGCGCTCGGGCGACGTCATGAACACGATCGCCAAGGCCGCCCACGCCCCACAGCTCTCGCTGCGCATCGACTCCAAGCTGCTCAAGGCGCTACCCAAGGGCACGATCGGGATGCTCATGCAGCTGCCCGCGGCCAAGGGCGTGCGCAAGGCCCTCCTGGCCGACTTCGGGATTCCCGACGAGGTCCTCGGCTACATCGCCCTGACCGCCCAGTTCGACACGCGCGATACCGAGCGGGCCCTGGCCGGATCGGGCATCGCCGTCCCGCCGCTGGACAGCTACGCGGCGAAGCTGTGGGACTACTGGGAGCGCAACCTCGATCCGGACCTGTTCAAGGACCGCAGCTTTGAGGGCGCGGTCAACGGCAAGACGGTGCTGATCACCGGCGCTTCGAGCGGGATCGGGCGGGCGGCCGCGCTGAAGATCGCCCGTGCCGGCGGGATCCCGCTGCTGGTCGCGCGCTCGGCCGACAAGCTCGAGGAGACCCGCCAGGAGATCCAGGACAACGGCGGCACCGCCTACGCCTACTCGGCCGACATCGCCGACATGGCGTCGATCGACGCGCTCGTGGAGCGCGTGCTGGCCGACCATCCCGCCGTCGACATCCTGATCAACAACGCGGGGCGCTCGATCCGGCGCTCGGTGGCGCTCTCCTACGACCGCTTCCACGATTACGAGCGCACGATCCAGCTCAACTACCTCGGCACGATCAAGCTGATCATGGGCCTGCTGCCCTCGATGCGCGAGCGCAAGGCGGGCCTGATCGTCAACGTGTCCTCGATCGGGGTGCAGACCAATCCGCCGCGGTTCTCGGCCTACGTCGCCTCCAAGGCGGCACTCGACGCCTGGACGCGCGTGGTCGGGTCAGAGTCGATCGGCGACAACGTCCACTTCACGACCATTCACATGCCGCTCGTCCGCACACCGATGATCGCGCCGACCAAGATGTACGACAGCTTCCCGACCATCTCTCCCGAGGAGGCGGCCGAACTCATCTGCGAGGCGATCCGGTCCAAGCCCAAGCAGATCAACACCCGACTGGGGACATTCGGCGAGGTCGCCTACGCGCTGTTCCCCAAGGCGGTCGACCAGATCCTCTCCACCGCCTACAAGGTGTTCCCCGACTCGGCGGCCGCCCGCGGCCAGCAGGACCCCGAGGAGCGGGCCTCGACCGAGCAGGTGGCGCTCGCGCACCTGATGCGCGGCGTTCACTGGTAGAGCCGGCCGCGGGGGTCGATCCGTAGGTCGACTCTCCTGTGCCTTTGCTCGCGTGGGCAATCTCCATCATGCTGGCGATCTTCTGATCGGTCAGCTTGTTTCGGTCGCCATGCGCTCGCCTGGGCAGTTCGACGGGGGACGATCGAGTCTGCTCCCCGCCCGGCCAAGCCCCCCTGGCCACGTGGCCAGGGGTTCGGCGCGCGGACCCTGAACCATGGCCAGCTAGGCGCGGAGCGGCGCTCTGTCATGCGGACTTGACGTCCGTGCCGTCGGGTGCCGACGCGCGGCCAGCTGACCGTGCCCCAGCGGCCGGCACGCGCGGCACCATCCGCGCTCGCGCTCTCGGCGTCAGGCTGGGAACGATCACGGTCGGAAGCAGCAACGGCAGCAACAGCAGGTGAAGCCACGCCCACAGCGTGTTCCCCGTAAAGCCGGTCCAGCCCCAGCTCGCCAGATATCCGCCGAGGACGAGTGCAGCGGCCAGCGCCAGACCGGCTGCGGTGATCGCGGTGTGCCGCGCGCTCCATTCCTGCCGCAGGTCACGGGCCACGGGAATCAGCGCCACCGCCACCGGCAGTGCCACCAGATTCAGCCAGTCCCAGAGGTTGTTGCCGACAAAGCCAGTCCACGCCCAGGGGACGAGGTAGCCGGCGAGAACGACGAGTCCGAACAGCCCGAGCGCGGCCAACGTGAGAGCCCTGGCACGGCTGTCCAGCCGCGCGTCCCGGCTGGCCCAGATCGGGAGCACCGCAACCGCCACCGGCAACAGCAGGAGCTTGAGCCAGTCCCACAGGGTCGCCGTGTGGCCGTTGATCCCCGTCCACGGCCAGCGGTGCGAGTAACCGCCCCACAGCACCAGCGCGAGCATCAGCACAGCGGCGACACCAAGGCTCCGGCGCATCCGGCCGGGGACCGCCTCGGATCCGGAGGCATCGGAGGACCCGGACGGTTCCACGCTCGCGTCCCCGACGACCGCCGGGGCACGGTCGTCCGCAGAGGTATCGGTGTCTGCGCTCGGCCCCACGGTCTCAGATTCGGAACACCGGCAGCAGCCGCTGCTCGTGCTCGGCGTCGATCCGGGCGATCACCTCGACGTGCTGCTCCAGTCCCGAACCGCGCAGCTTCTCGGCCAGCAACTCGTCAACCTGGAAGATGCCGGCGCTGTTGGACATCGCGATCTCGACGCGAACGGCGCGATCACGACCAGGTGAGATCTTGACCTCCTCGATCGCGTAGGCCGACAGGGAATGGATGTTCTGATGACCAGCCTCGAACGGGATGCGCGACCGTCCCCGCGCCATGTCCAGCGCATCGGCGACCCGCACGATGCCCGCCTCGATCGTGAACGGGTGCCCCTGGCGCCGGTGGCCGATGATCGCATGCAACGCCTCGGCGGCGATGATCGATCGCTCCGGTTCCTCGTAGACGGACTCGAGCAACGCCCCGATCTTGTCCGCGGTCAGAAACAGGCTGTAGCGCTCGTGGTCCTCGCGATGGATCGACATGCCGACGCAATGCATGAGGCAGGCCGCCGCGACGACCACCTCGGCATCGTGCTCGGTCATCCCGAAGTCGGCGACCACGCTCGGGACGACATCGCGCCGGAACAGCAGACGCGCAAGTCGCAGCCCGATGTTGGTGACGATCTGGATGTGGACCCAGCTGTGGTCTGACATACCCAGCCGTCGCGTCGCGTTGACCGCTGACACGTGCCACCACGCCTTGAGCTGCTCGTCGGCGTTGACCGCCTCCAGCAGTCGCTCGAGCCGCCGGTTACCCCGGGTCGGAGCGCGAACACGCACTCCGGCCAGCGCCTCGCGCGGCGGGATCGGCGGCTCGGGCGGCGCCACCGGCGGATCGGCTGGCTCCAGGCTCATCGTGCTGACGCTTCTAGCAGGACACCCTCACGAATGCCACCCCGCCCCACCTGCAGCGCGGTCCCGAACACCTCAGCCGCCGCGGCGAGCACGAGCAGCCCGGCGGGCAGCAGGCGCGCGCGGCGGGGATCGATCCCGTAGCGGGCCGCGACCTGCGCCGAGGGCCCGGAGGCGAGCCGGTGCAGCGCGTCATGCAGCTCATCGGGACCCAGCACGGCGCCCGCCAGCAGCGCTAGGCACGTGGCGCTGCCCCCGACGGCGAGGGCCACGGCGGGTTGGGGGACGATCAGCGGCGCGAGCGCACTGGCGATCTCCGCCCGTGCCGCTGCGAGCTCGACAGGCCCCGGCGGGTCGTGTCGCAAGTGCGTGTGCGTGAGCACCGCCGAACCCAGGCCGACGGACGCCCACCAGTTCACCTCCGAGGGAGGCCGGCCGACCACGAGCTCGGAGGACCCGCCGCCCACGTCGACCACGCCGAGCTCACCGTCCACCGGACGCTCGAGCGTCGCCGCAGCGCCGATGAACGCCAGTCGCGCCTCCTCCTCCCCGCTCAGCACGTCAATCGTCAGGCCGGTGGCCGCGGAGATCGCACACACGAGTTCGGCGCCATTGGCGGCCCGACGAATCGCGTCGGTGGCCACCGCGCGGATCTCGCTCACCCCGTGGCGGTGCGCACTCGCGACCTGCGCCGCAACGACCGCAACGACGTCGGCGATCTTCGCCTCACCTAGCGCCCCGTGCTCGAGCAGCTCGTTGCCGATCCGGGTGAAGGCCCGTTCCTGATGCACCGCGTCCAGCCTGCGGCCGTCGCAATCGGCGACGAGCAGGCGAGTGGTGTTAGATCCGATGTCGATGCAGCCGATGCGCACGGCGGCTTGGGTCGGAGGGGCTCGGCGGCAGCGTAGTCGGCCCCGCGGGAACATTCCAGCGGGCCGGTCGGTGCGGACGGCACCGCTACACGACCGTCTCGCGTTCCTCCTGGATGGGGGTCAACGACGAGCGTGCCGATGGCCGCGCATCCGCCGTGGCGGGCGGCTCCCCGATCACGCTCGGGCGCAGCACGAGCCATACCGCGACCGCGTAGGCGAGCGAGCCGGCCGCGGCGACGGCGAGCGCTACCCGCGGGTCGGTGAGCGTTGCGAGCAGGCCGCCGAGCACGAAGCCGATCCCGGGCACCGCCTGCGCGATCGATTCGTTGAGGCTCATCATCACGTTCATCCACCGCCGTGGCGTGTACTCCTGGAGCATCGTGCGCCCCGCGATCCCGCCGGACCCGTTCCCGGCACCGCCCAGCGCTGAGCCGATCACCGCGACGACAATCGTCGGCGCGGCCGCGATGACGGCGAAACCGACCGCGAGGGCGACACCGCTGCCCGCCAGCAGCCGCCGACCCGGAACCCCGCGAAACCGGGCGTAGGCAGCGCTTCCCGCCACCGCTCCCGCGCCCCAGCCGGACAGCATCGCCCCGTAACCGCGGGCCCCGGCATGAACCGAGTGCTGCGCGAAGACGACCTCAACCGGGATCGAGATCGTGAACGCGGCCATCCCGGCCGACTGGAGGATCAGCAGCCAGCGCACCGCGGGGTCATCACGCGCGTGGGCGATCGCCGCGCGCAGCCGCTCACGCCCGGACCGGCCACGGTCCTCGTCGTCGATGTGGGCGGCAGGCAACGCGGTCGCAGCGAGCATCAGTGAGATGATCGCGAACAGCCCGCAGTTGACCAGCAGGGACGCGACCGTGCCCCCCGCGGCGACCACGACGCCACCGATCGCCGGCCCGGCCATGAAACAGACCGAGAAGACCAGGTTGATGACGGCGTTGCCCTCGCGGAGCAGCTTGCCGGGGCGCAGGACGTCCACCGTTGCGGTGCGGGCCACGGCGCGGGCGCTCAACGCGACGATTCCGTCGATCAGCGTCACCACCAGGATCGGCAGCAGCGAGAAGTCCGTGGCCATCCACGCGAGCAGTCCGAACAGCCCCGCTTCGAGCCCGTACAGGACGGGGAGCACCCGGCGGTAGTTGACCCCCGTGAGCCGGGCGACGAACAACGGCGAGGCGAGCGCGGGGGCGAACTGAGAGCTGAGAAAAAACGCTGTCGAGCCCAGCGCGCTGCCCGTGCGCCGGTAGACGAGTACGGCCAGCGTGATCGTGCCGAACGACCAGGTGAGCTCATTGAGTCCGTAGGCGGCAAGCAGACGCCGAAACGACTTGTCCCGCAGGGCGTGCCTCACCGGCCGCCCGCCGCCCCGGCCCGGTGCCACCGGGACTGCACGTGTTGCGAATGTGACATTTGCGCGGTCAGCCTTCCCTTGGCCCGTGGGTGTGAAACCCGGTGACCGGCCCCGTCACAGCGCAGATCCTACCGGTCATCCAGGCGCCGGCGGCCGCACCCCTCGGCGCCATGGTGGGCCGGGCTGTCATTCTCCGGGTATGTCGGTTCGCACCCGCTCCTGGCTCGCCAGCCACACCTACGCGCACGACGACTTCCCCGCCGCGCGGCTCGCCGCCGGGCGCACCCGGTCGGTCTCGGTCTGCGTGCCGGCCCGCAACGAAGCGACGACGATCGGCTCCATCCTCGCGTCTCTGGTCGAGCTCCGGGCCGCCGGGGTGATCGACCAGGTCGTAGTCGTCGATGATTCGACTGACGGGACCGCTGAGATCGCGCAGGACCTCGGCGCCGAGGTGTTTGACCAGGACAAGCTGATGCCCGAGCGCGGACCGGTGCTCGGCAAGGGTGACGCGATGTGGCGCTCGCTGCCGACGCTCACCGGCGACGTCGTGTGTTTCGTGGACGCCGACACCGCGCAGTTCGGTGCGCATTTCGTATGCGGGCTGCTCGGACCGTTGCTGTGCGGACCGGACGAGATCGCGTTCGTCAAGGGCTTCTACCGGCGGCCGTTCCGGCTCGGCGGGGTGACGCTCCCCGAGGGTGGCGGCCGGGTCACCGAGCTCACGGCACGACCGTTGCTGAACCTCTTCTATCCCGAACTCGCCGCCGTCGCCCAGCCGCTGGCGGGCGAGATCGCCGCACGGAGGGATCTGCTCGAGCGCCTGCCGTTCGTGACCGGATACGGCGTCGACATCGCGCTGCTGATCGACACCTACCGGGTCGCCGGTCTGGACGCGATTGCTCAGGTCGACCTCGCCGAGCGCCAGAACGCGCACCAGTCGCTGCGCGATCTCGGTCCGATGGCGTTCTCGGTCCTGCGTGCCTTGGCCTCCCGCCTCGAGCGGGAGGGCCGCCTGCAGGGTCCGCTGCCGACCGGATTCCTCGTCCCCGGCGAGCCCGAGCTCGGGCCGGCCCCCGAGGACGTGGTCGAGCGACCACCGCTGGTCACGTTGCGCGCCGCGGCCTGAGAACCTGCTGAACTGGCGTGATGATGCGGGTCACGGGGATTCTCGCGGCGCTGCTCGGGACCATCGCACTCGCCGGGTGCGGATCGAGCATGAGCACTTCAGGGGCGGTGCCGGGGTCCGCCGCCGCAGCCCCGGGCACGGCGGGGGCCTCGACCGTTCCGCGTGCCCATCCCCAGGCGCTCAACCCGACCGCCGGCGAGCAGGCAGCCATCGCCGCGGCCGGCGTTCCCATCGGGGACCCGAACGCCCACGCCGTCCCCCTGGCCCAGGTCAGGCGCGAGCTGAAGATCGTCGAGGAGCTCAATTCGCTCGGCTCCGGCCAGGGGTTCGTCTTCCCGATCGAGCCCAGCACCGTCGTTGCCCCGCCAAGCACCTGGTCCCCCGATCAGGGCGTGGATATCAGCACCCGGGGCGCCGCGTGCGGGGCGGCCGCCGTGCTCGTGGCGGTCACCAACGGGATCATCGTCGAGGAGGGGATCTCGGGCTTTGGTCCCTCGGCACCGGTCGAGAAGGTGACCGGGGGTCCACTCAACGGCCGCTACATCTATTACGGCCACGCCCGCCCCGCGCTCGTCCCGATCGGGTCAGTCGTTCAGGCGGGTCAGCCGATCGCCGAGGTCGGCTGCGGGATCGTCGGGCTGTCGTCGGGCCCGCACCTCGAGATCGGGATCAGCGCGGTCAACGGACCCACCTGCTGCCCGGGCAACGACACGACCTCGCCGGCCCTGGAGCGGCTGCTCGCCCGGATCTTCCCGGGCTGAACGTCGATCGCGGGTCGAGGGCCGGGGCTACGCGGGCCGACCGAATGCCGTCCGGGCCGCCTTGCTCCCTGCCGCCGACAGGGTCGAGAAACCATTGGTGCCGTGGTCGCGCAGCTCCCGGGCCGCCTCCACAACGGCGCCGAGCGCCGCGAAGGCCAGCGCCCCACCGGTGGAGATCCGGGCCACTCCGAGCTCGGCGAGCTGACCGACAGTCAGACCTCCGGGGAGCATCAGGACGCTGACCGGAGCGCTCACCGCTCCGATCACGGCGGCGATGTCGTCCGCCTTGATCAGCCCGGGCGCGAACAGGACGTCGGCCCCGGCGGCCTCGTAGGCCTGTAGGCGGGCGATCGTGTTGGCGAGGTCATGGCGGCCGTGGAGATGATTCTCGGCCCGGGCGGTCAGCACGAGCTGCGCCCCGGCGCGCGGATGCGCGCACTGGGCCGCGGCGGCCACTCGCTCGGACGCGTGGAGCAGGTCGTAGACCGGCACGTCTGGGTCACTCGTCGAGTCCTCGATCGAGAAGCCGGCCAGACCGGCGGCCCGAGCACCCCGCGCGGTGTCGGCGACCGCGGCCGGATCGGCGCCGAAGCCGTTCTCGAGATCCGCGGAGACGGGGACGCTGACCGCACTCACGACCGCGGCGGCGTGCGCAAGCGCCTCATCGCGGGTGACCGATCCGTCGTGGCGTCCCAGCGTCGCGGCAAACCCGCTGCTCGTCGTGGCCACGGCGGCGAATCCGAGTGACGCGAGCAGCCGCGCCGAGCCCGCATCCCAGGGGTTGGGCATGACGAGCGGCTCCCCGGGCCGATGCAGCCCGAGGAACGCGTGCGCGCGGGCGGTCTGCGGCTCGCCGTTCACCGCGCTGACCCTAACTCGTGCCGCCGGGATCCGCATGCTCACCTGACGCCGCCGGCCCGGCTCGGCGCCCGCTGGTCTTGACGTCCTGGGCGTGGAGCGCCTCGAGCTCGTGGGTACTGGCCGCGATCGCCGGTCCACGACCGTGGCCAGAGGAGCCCTGACGGCGATCAGGGCCGCTCGTGGCGATGCCGGTCCGGTTCTCGAACACCCGCCGCTGCGCGTAGCTCATGTCCGACACACCGTTGCGCACGTGGCGGGCGAGCTGACTGACGTTGACTCTGGTTCTCATCTCGACACCCCTTTTCGGTGTCGTTGGTCTTTCGTCCTTTCAGTCTCCGCTGCGCCGCCCCTGCGCACATCGGTCTTCTGCGCACGATTGAGGCCCGCAGGCCCTTAGCTCCGAGCGATGCACCCCTTACCCTGGCCGACCCGACGATGGTGCTCGGGCGCAGCGCCGAAATTCGGAGCCACGAGGACGCCGGCTGGCCTCGAAACAATGAGCTCGATCCCAAACCGTAATCGTCACCAACGAGTCTGCCGACATCCTGCGGACGCTCGAGACGACCTTCGCGGCGCGGGCCGCGCCCCCTGGGCGCGAGCTCCCCGGCTAGCGCCGGCGCAGGACCCGGAGCGCAACCAGGAAGCCGATCACCAGGGCGGCGATCGGGGCCGGGTTGCGCTTGGCCTGGTTGAGGAACACCGAGGCCATCAGCGAGAGGCCCTCGACGGGCTCGCTCTCCACCGGCGGCGGGGCAGCGGCGGGCGGCGGCACAGCGATCGGGGGCGACGGGGCTGCCGGTGGGGGACCGGCAGCCGGGCCGCGCGATGCCGGGCGACCCTGACGTCGGCGAGGTGGCGCGCGGGCGCGGTCGCCGGCACGTCGGGGCCACCGCCGGCCAGCGAGGCTTGCAGCGCGGTCGCGAACTGGCCCAGCAGTCGATTGGAGATCTCCTCGATCATCCCGCCACGGCCAAAGCGTGCCAGGCGACCGGTGATGTGATAGTCGGTCACGACCTCGACCGTGGTGGCGCCGGATGGGCCCTCGGTCACCGTGGAGATGATCGTCGCCTTGGCGCCGCCCTGGCCGCGCTTGTCGGTGCCCGAGGCGTTCATCGTCGCGGTATGCGCTTCCTCGTCGATGTTCTCCATGAACAGCTTGCCGCTGTAGGCGGCGGAGGTCGGCCCGATCTTGACCTTGAAGGTGCCGTTGTAGCTTCCGTCGTCGTTGCGCCCCGTGACGGCCGCGCCGGGAAGACAGGGTGCGACGTGCTCGACGTCGATCAGCGCCGCCCACACCCGCTCGAGCGGGGCCACGACCTCAAATGATTGCTCTAGCTTCATGGCGCAGTGCCTCCAGATCCTCGAGGGTGTCGACGTCGCGGCCCGAGCATAGGTGACCGACCTCGATGACCGGGCCGCCGCGCAGAAGGTCACGGGCGCCCACGTCACCGTCCACGGACATCGCCGCCGTCACCTCGTCGGGGCCGAGCACAACAGGGTGACCCGGCCGCCCCGAGTACACCGCGCGTGTGCCGGCGGGCTGGTCCAGGAACAGCGCGATCACCCGTGGCGTGATCCGCGGCTGATCGCCGAGCGTGACGATCACCCGCTCAAAGCCCCCCAGCGCCGTCAGTCCGCACCGCAGCGACGCCGACTGCCCGTCGGCCCAGCCGTCACACAGGACCGTCTCGGCGCGCCCGAAGTCGACCCCTCCCAGGATGTCTTGCGCGCGAGAGCCCAACACGACGATGACCTTGGCCAGCTCTCGGACTGCGCACGAGGCCGCCACCGACCACTCGAGCACCGGCCGGCCGTCGAGCTTGGGCAGCAGCTTGCCCTCGGGACCGAACCGGGTGCCGGCTCCGGCGGCGAGTACCAACCCGGCGGTGACGGGCGCCGTGGCCGACCGCCGCTCGACACCGTCCCAATGGGCAGCGCTCATCTCACCCCGCCTCGGTGTGGATCGGCCCCGAGGATGCGGAGAGGCGGCCGCCGCCCCGGGCATGCCCGACGGCGACGATCTCGGCCAGGATCGACAGCGCGGTCTCGTCGGCGGTCCTGGCCCCCAGCTCGAGCCCGGCGGGACCGGCGAGACGATCGAGCTCGCTGTCGCTGAGGCCGGCCGCGCTGAGCCGCTCGCGCCGGGCGGTCTGAGTTCGTCGCGAGCCCATCGCCCCGATGTAGACCGCGGAGGAACGGAGCGCGATCTCCAGGGCGGGGTCATCGAGGACCGGGTCGTGGGCGAGCACGACGATCGCGGAGCTCGCCTCGATCCCTCCGGCCCGGGCAAACCCCTCCCGGGGCCAGGCGACGATCACCGCCTCGGCAGCGGGGAACCCCTGCGAGGTCGCGAAACGGGGCCGGGGATCGATCACGAACGGACGCCAGCCGGCGGCCCGAGCGAGCCGGCTGAGCGCCACCGCCAGCGGCACCGCGCCGACCGCGATCAGGCGCGGCGCCGGTTCCGGGGGCTCCGCGAAGCTCGGTCCTCGCAGCTCGGTGCCCGTCACCCAATCGAGATCGGCTGCCGATTCGCTCACATCGCCTCCAGCACCGCGGCCAGCTGCTCCAGCGAGGCGATCGAATTGCCGGCCAGCAGCTGGTCGGTGTAGGGCACCGCGGCGCGCATGCCGCGGGTGAGCGGCTCGTAGTCGGGGTGGGCGGCGAGCGGGTTGAGCCACACGAGCCGATGCGCGGCACGGCGTAGCCGGGCCATCTCGGCGTCCAGCTGCTCTGGGTCGCCACGGTCCCAGCCGTCGGACAGGATCACCACCACCGCCCCGCGACCGACACGGCGGCCATGGACACGGTTGAGCTGTGCCAGCGCATCACCGATCCGGGTCCCTCCGGAGAAGTCCGTCACCGCCGCGGTGGCCCGCTCTAGGGCACGGTCGTGGTCACGACCGGTGAGCTCGAAGGTGATCCGCGTCAGGCGCGTCCCGAACGCGAACGCCTCGACCCGGCGGCGCGCCGCAACCGACGCCTGCATGTACTGCAGCAGCATCCGCGCGTAGGGGGCCATCGATCCCGACACATCGCAGACGAGCACGACCTGTCGCGGGCGCGTGCTCGGGGCGCGCCAGCGGCGGTTGATCGGGTCCCCCCCGGTCCGCAGCGAGGCGCGCACCGTGCCGCGCAGGTCCGGGGTGTGCTCGCGCCGCCGTGAGGGGCGCGTGCGCCGGGAGAGCGCGCCGTGGGTGGCGTCGCGCGAGCCGGGCGATCAGCTCGCGTGCGGCGACCGTCTCGGCCGGCGTGTAGCGGGCGAAGTCCTTCTCACGCAACAGCTCGACGGTGCTCCACGCCGCCGGCACTGGCTCGGCGTCCGGCGCGGCGGGCGCACCGGCGGCATCGGGCATGCCCATGCTGGGCAGCGCCGCGCGCTCGATCGCGCCCAGCTCCGCAGAGCGGGTCGTCCCCAGGAGCGCGGCCGTCTCCGAACACGGCCACGAAGGCGATCGCGAAGCGCGCGAGATCGCCGCGGTCTGGCGCAGAGGACGGCACGCAGGGCCAGCCGTGCGTCCTCCCGGGACGCGGCTCGATCGCCGACAGCGCGCGATGGGCCTGGATCAGCTCGCCCACGCCGACCCGCGAGCCCTGCGCGCGCAGGGCGCCGGTCAGGTCACCGAGCCGCGTCGTGAGCGCGGCTGCCGCGGTCGCGAGCTCACCCTCAGACACCTTCGAGCACCCCTCGCTCGCGGACGCGCAGGAGGTCCTCGTGCACCTTGAGCGCCACCCCCAGCGTGTCCTCGAGACTCGCACCGTCGCCGAGTGCGAGCAGCGCCTGCGCCCAGACGATCGTCTCCCCCACCCCGGGCAGCTTGTACAGGTCGCCCTGTTCACGCAGCTTGCCGACCGCTTCGACGACTCGGGTGGCGATCCGCTCGGGGACTCCGGGCAGCCGGGAATGCACGATCGCCCGCTCGCGCTCGGCGGTCGGATAGTCGATCCAGTGGTAGAGACAGCGCCGCTTGAGCGCGTCATGCAGTTCCCGCGTCCGGTTGGAGGTGAGGATCACGACCGGCCGCCGCCGGGCGATGATCGTGCCCAGTTCCGGAACGGTCACCGCGAAGTCCGACAGGAACTCGAGCAGGAAGGCCTCGAACTCGTCATCGGCGCGGTCGATCTCGTCGATCAGCAGCACCACCGGCTCGGATGGGTCGGCCTCCAGCGCCTCGAGCAGCGGCCGGCGCAGCAGGAAGCGGCGATCGAACAGCTGGCCCTCGTCGACCCCGCCCTCGGCGGCGCGCAGCGCGAGCAGCTGCCGGGCGTAGTCCCAGTCATACACGGCGTGGTGGACATCGATGCCCTCGTGGCACTGCAGGCGGATCAGCCGGGCGCCGAGCGCCGCCGACAGGGCGCGAGCCACCTCGGTCTTGCCGACCCCCGCCTCGCCCTCGAGCAGCAGCGGTGACTGCAGCACGACGGCGAGGTTGACGGCCAGCGCCAGCGGCCGGTCGGCCAGATACCCCTGGGCGGCGAGAGCGGCGCCCGCGGATTCGACCGAGTCGATCTCCGTGGGCGCCGGCGTCGCCACGTCGTCCGACGGCGTCATGTCCGGCATGACATCACACGCGCACGAGCGGACCGTCCACTACCCGGCGGCCTGCTCCAACGCGCGACGGCACAGGACGCGGGCCAGGTGGCGCTTGTAGTCCGCGCTCGCGTTGAGGTCGGCGGGCGGGTTGGTCCCGTCTGCCGCCAGCTCGGCCGCCCTGGCGATGTTCTCGGGCGTGAGCTCCTGGCCTCGCAACGCGTCCTCGACCGCGGTCGCCCGCAGCGGAACCGAGGCCACGTTGGTCAGCCCGACGCGCACGTCCTCGCAGGTCTGTCCAGACCGCTTGACCACCGCGCAGACGGCGACCATCGCCCAGTCCTCGCTGCGGCGGTTGAACTTCTCATAACCGTGTCCGTATCCCTCGAGCACCGGCACGCGGATCTCGGTCAGCACCTCCTCCGGGCCGACCGCGGTGGTCAGATAGTCCTGGAACAGATCCGCGGCGGCCACCGTGCGCTGGCCGTCGGGGCCCTGCAGCGTCACCTCGGCCCCGGTGATGAGCATCGCCGCAGGCAGGTCCGACGCGGAATCGCCGTGGGCCAGCGATCCCCCGATCGTGCCGCGATTGCGCACCTGGGGATCGGCGATCGTCGCCGCCACCGTGGAGACCACCCCCAGCTCCGGCGAGTGCTCGAGGACGGCGTGGGGGGTCATCGCCCCGATCCGCCAGTCACCGTTCTGGCGCTGGACGCTGTGCAGCCCGGGAACCTTGCGCAGGTCGACGAGCAGCGACGGTGCCGCCAGGCGGAGCTTCATCAGCGGGATCAGCGAATGGCCGCCGGCCAGCAGCTTGGCGTCCTCGCCGTTCTCCTGCAGCTCCCGGATCACCTCCTCCAGCGACTCGGGCGCGCGGTACTCGAACGCGGCGGGAATCATGCCGCACCTCCCTTGGCCTCGGAGATTGCCTCCCAGACCCGCATGGGGCTGAGCGGCATGTTGATGAACTCGACGCCGAGCGGGCGCAGCGCGTCGAGCACGGCGTTGGTGACCGCCGCGGAGGCGGCGATCGTGCCCGCCTCGCCGACGCCCTTGACGCCGAGCGAGTTGACCGGCGACGGTGTCTCGGTGCGGTCGAGCTCGAAGCTCGGCAGCTCGGCCGCGGTGGGCAGCGCGTAGTCGACGAACGTGCCGGTCACCAGCTGGCCCTCGTCGTCGTAGTGGATTCGCTCGTACAGCGCCTGCCCGATCCCGTAGGCGACGCCCCCGTGGATCTGACCGTCGATCAGCATCGGGTTGATGGCGCGACCGCAATCGTCGACGGCGACGTAGCGGACGACCTTGACCTTGCCGGTGTCGGGGTCCACGTCGACGATGCAGGCGTGGGCGCCGAACGGGAAGACGAAGTTCTCCGGGTCATAGAACGTCGTCTCCTCCAGACCGGGCTCCATCCCCTCCGGGACAGCCCCGATGTAGGCGATCCCGGCGATGTCGGCCATCGCCATTCCCTTGTCGGGCGAGCCCTTGACCGAGAACTTGCCGTCAGCGACCTCGATGTCCTCCGGAGCGGCCTCGAGTTCGGCGGCGACGATCGCCTTGGCCTTGGCGACCACCTTGTCGGTCGCGCGGGCGACGGCCTCCCCGCCGGTGGCCAGCGAGCGCGAGCCGTAGGTCCCGCGCCCCTCGGGGCCGGTGGCGGTGTCGCCGTGGATCACCTCGACGACCTGCGGATCGACGCCGAGCTTGTCGGCCACGATCTGCGCCATCGCCGTGTCCAGTCCCTGACCGTGAGGCGAGGTCCCGGTGTAGACGGTGACCGCGCCCGTGTTGTGCACGCGGATCATCGCCGACTCCCACAGGCCGGCCTGCACGCCGACGCCGGCCGGACCGGTCACCCGCGAGGGAGCCAGACCGCAGATCTCGGTGTAGGTGCAGAAGCCGATCCCGCGGTGGATGCCCTGGGCCCGCAGCTCCGCCTGCTCCTTGGCGAAGGCGGCCACGTCAACGTGCTCGAGCAGCGTGTCCAGCGTCTTGACGTAGTCACCGGAGTCGTAGATGACGCCGGTGGCCACCTCGGCCGGGAAGTCCTCCTTGGGGATGAAGTTCTTGCGCCGGATCTCCAGCCGGTCGATCCCGAGCTCGTGGGCCATCGCGTCGAGCGTGAGCTCGAGCATGTGGGTCGCCTCGGGCCGGCCCGCGCCGCGGATCGCATCGGTCGGGCACTTGTTGGTGAACACCCCGATGATGTCGGTCTGGACGTTGGGGATCTTGTAACAGCCGCCCATCACGAACGCCCCCAGCGACGGGATCAGCGGCGTGAGCAGCATGTTGTAGGCCCCGAAGTCGGCCACGATCTTCACGTGGAAGGCGGTGATCGTGCCGTCTGACTTGGCCCCCATCTTCGTGTAGGCGATCTGGTCGCGGCCGTGGTGGGAGACGGACATGTTCTCGCTGCGGGTCTCGATCCACTTCACCGGGCGCCCGAGCTTGCGCGAGCACCAGCAGGCCAGCAGCTCCTCCCCGTAGACCTGCAGCTTGGAGCCGAAGCCGCCGCCGACCTCCGGCGCGATCACGCGCACGTGATCCTCGGAGAGCCCGAGCAGCAGGGCCATGAACAGGCGCACGAAGTGCGGGACCTGGGTCGAGGTCCACAGCGTCAGCGAGCCCGCCCGGTAGTCGGCGAGCACGCCGCGCGGCTCGATCGGCGCGCCGGCGATGCGATGGTTGACCACCCGCCGCTCGACGATCGTGTCGGCCTCGGCGAAGCCGGCCTCGACGTCGCCGCCGGGCAGCGACCACTCGTGGACCTTGTTGGTGCCGATCGAGTCGTGGACGAACGGTGCGCCCTGCAGCGCCTTCTCGGGATCGACGATCACGGGCAGCGACTCGTACTCGACGAGCACCTCCTCGGCGGCGTCGACCACGGCGTAGCGGTCGTCACCGAGCACGACGGCGACCGGATCGCCGACGTGGTTGACGGTGCCGCGCGCCAGCGGCCAGTGCTCGGGGTTCTGGACCTCGACGCCGGGCGGGACCCAGGCGCAGGGCAGCGGGCCGCCCAGATCGGACATGTCCTCGCCGGTGAACACGGCGTGGACGCCCGGATAGTCGGCGGCGGCCGACGTGTCGATCGAGACGATCTTGGCGTGGGCCTCGGGCGAGCGGACGATCGCCGCCCACAGCGTGCCGGGCAGCGAGATGTCATCGACGTAGCGGGCGCGACCGGTGATCAGGCGCGGATCCTCCTTGCGCCGCATGACCCGGCCGACGTGTCCGGTGGGCGGATCGCCGACGATGCTCATGCCGATACCTCCGAGCCGCTCTTGCTCGCCGCGTCGAGCACGGCCTTGATGATGTTGTGATAGCCGGTGCAGCGGCAGAGGTTGCCCTCCAGCGCGTGGCGGACCTCGTCCTCGGTGGGATTCGGGTTCTCGCTCAGCAGCGCCGCCGAGGCCATGATCATGCCCGGCGTGCAGTAGCCGCACTGCAGGCCGTGGTTGTTCCAGAACGCCTCCTGCATCGGGTGCAGGTCGTCCTCGGTGCCCAGCCCCTCGATCGTGGTCACCTCGGCGCCGTCGGCCTGGACGGCGAGGACCGTGCAGGACTTGACCGCCTCCCCGTTCATGTGGACGGTGCAGGCCCCGCAGTTGGAGGTGTCGCACCCGACGTGGGTGCCGGTCAGCCCGAGCCGGTCGCGCAGTGCGTGGACGAGCAACAGACGGGGCTCGACCTCGAGGTCGTGCTCGACGCCGTTGACGTTGAGGCGCACGTTGACGGTGCTGCTCATTGCTCTCTCTCCTCTTTCGCCTGAGCTCTCCTCGTCGCCTGGAGCCCTGAAAGCGCACACTACTCCACGCCTCGCAGGCCGGCGGACGGCGTGATCGGCCGCCTTCCGCGGCGAGGCTCGGCGCGTCAGCGCGGACTCGTCATGCCGATCCGACGGCCTTGTAGCCATCAGTGCCTAGGCAAACGACCGGTCAGACCGCAGACAGTTGACGCGCAACTGTCTCTGCTACGTTATGCAACATGAAACTTGGACGACTCCTTCTCCGCGTCTCCGTCGGCGGATTCTTCGTCGGCCACGGGACCCAAAAACTCTTCGGATGGTTCGGCGGCAACGGCCTCGAGGCCACCGGCGCAGATGTTCGAGCAGGGCCTCGGCCTGCGGCCGGGCAAGCGCCACGCGCTCGCCGCCGGCGCCGCGGAGGCCGGCGGCGGCGCGCTGCTGGTGCTCGGTGCCGCCACGCCGATCGCCGCCTCGCTGATCACCGCCACGATGATCACCGCGATCCAGAAGGTCCACCTCGCCAAGGGCCCCTGGGCCACCGACGGCGGCTACGAGTACAACGTCGTGCTGATCGCCGCCGTCCTGGCGCTCGCCGAGACCGGCCCGGGCTCACCCTCGGTCGACGCGGCCTCCGGCAGCAAGGCCTACGGACCGAAATGGGCCGCGATCGCGCTCGCGCTCGGGATCATCGGCGCCGCCGGCGCGCACGCGGTCAACGAGGCCGCCCCCGCGCCAGAGGCGCCGGCCGAGCAGCCCGACGCAACGGCCGACCGGCCCGAGTCCGCCGCAGCCTAGCCGCCGTTCTCTCCGCGGCCATTGTTCGGTCCGCGGCCATTGTTCCGTCCGCGGCCACTGTTCGGGCCGCGGCCGTGGTTCCGTCCGCGGGGACTTCTTCCCTCGCCCGGGCGGCCGCAAGCAACCGTGCTGGGTTCTGGTCGCCCAGCGACCACAACCCCCAAACCCACTCTGAAGGCACGAAGGCAGTGGCGATCTTCAGTGGCGACTGATCGGCGCGGCGACCGCGATGCGCCCCGATGACCGCGCCGGTCAGCTCCGGGCCGCCACCACGGGCGGCGACCCGGAACCGAGACCGACCGGTTAGTGCTCCCCGTGCCCGTGGCCGAACGGGATGCGCCAGATCCCGCGACCGTGGGTGCCGGCGTAGATGTAGCCGTCGGGACCCGGGGTCACGTCGTTGACGCTGGCGTTCGGCAGGCCGAGGCCGAGCCGGTACCAGTTGGTCTGAGCGCCCTGGCCCGTCCGGGCGGTGTACATGCCCAGGTCGGTGGCCAGCGCGAGCTGCCCGTGCTTGATCAGCAGCGCGTCGCCCGGCACGTCGGGCAGGTTGCCCGAGATGTCGTTCCAGGACTGACCGCCGTTGAACGTCTCGTACACGTGACCGACGCCGCCCGCGGGGATCCAGCGCCGCGAGTAGCCGTTGAACACGGCGTACGCGTGCGCTGGATTCTCGGGATCGACCGTCACTCCGGCGATGTAGCGGTTCGGGCAGCCCGGCCATGTTGAGCTGATGCCAGGTGCCGCCGTAATTGGTGGCGATCCCGCGGCTGAACGTCGGACCGGGGTTGCCCCCGCCGCCGACCCAGGCCGCATAGATCGTCCTGGCGTTCCGCGCCGAGCTGAGCGCCGTGACGGCGTTGCCCGAGCCGGTGTCGAACACGTTCTGCCATGAGCAGGCCGTGTCCGTGCAGCTCGTGCTTCCAGCCCGCCTTGGACACCCACACGTACTGCCCGCCGACGAGCCAGTCGTTGGCGTTGCGCTGGATCCTGCGTCATCGGGGTCACGAACCGGATGTTCGGATCGCAATCGGCCCGCGGCGTCATGCCGACCGTCGCCTGCCCGACGCAGCCCGGGCTGACGTAGTCATAGAACGAGTGGCCGCCGTCGGTGCTCGAGTACATCGCACCGTCGACGTAGGAGCCGACCCACTTGTTGGCGTGATCGGGGTCGACGATGACGGTCGTTCCGTCGCCGCCCGCCGGTGACTTGTTCTGCGCCGCGCCCAGGGTCAGGACCGAGGACCCGTTGTCCTGCAGGCCGCCGTAGACGAGCGTCCCCACCCGCGGCTGGAAGCCGGCGCGGGCGTCGTAGTACTGCAGGTCGTGCAGCGTGTTGTTGGTGTCGGTCCAGCCTCCGTACTGCTGGGTGTTCGACAGCGCGCGCGTGTAGACGCCGCCGTCGTTGCCCGACACGACCTGGCCGCCCGCGATCATCAGCGCGTGCTGATCGGGGTGGGTCGTGTTGGGGCAGTTCGGGTTGCAGGCCAGCCCGTAGTTCCAGTACGGCGCCGCCGTGTTCCATGCTCGTGCCGGCGTTGGTGGTCTGGAAGACCTCCTCGAGCCCGAGGTAGACATGGTTGGCGTTGGCCGGGTCGATCGTGAGGGTCTGGTTGTACCAGGCCTGCACACCCACCCCGTAGCCCGATCCGACGGCCAGTGCCGAGCCCGCTATCGGCGCAGTTTGGCCTCATCGGCGATCTTCGTCCACGGGCCGGCGACACTGGCCGGCTTGGCGCTCGCGCCGCTGCCCGAGCCGTTGGCCACATACACGCCTCTAGAGCACGGACTCGGCACCCGCGGTCAGTGCCGCGGGGGACTCGACGACCGCGTACAGCTTGGAGCCGTCGGCCGAGTAGGCAAACGTCGTGCGCCCGATGTCGGCGCCGCCGGTTCCACCCGGTGTGTCATTGCTCGTCGCGCCCGGTCGGAGTGACCGGCGCGAACGTGTTGCCGCCGTCCTTGGACTCATAGAAGCCGTTCTTCTGCCCGCTGACCGGACCGCGCCACCCCTCCACGGCGATCACGTCCTGGCCCTGAGAGCCGGGCACGACGGCGACCGAGGTGATGTGGTCGTTGTACGGCGAGTAGCTGGCCGAACCGGGCTGGTTGGGCCCGTCGGGTGCGAGCACCTCCGCCCACTGACCCGAGCTCGTCGCGTAGCGGAACAGACCGTTGTTGGTCGCCGCGTAGGCGTTGCCCTGCGGGTCGAAGCTGATCTGGTAGACCGTGCGGCCCGACAGCGGGTTGCTCCCACCGGCGTCGCCGACGCGGCCGATCGCGCCCGAGCCGTCGATCCGGTACACGCCGATCCCGGCGTAGCTGTCCTGGTTGGTGTTCGCCTCGCCGGTACCGACCCAGACCGATCCGTCGGCGGGGTCAACGGCGAGAGCGCCGATCGAGAGGCTGGGCAGGCCGTCAGTCAGCGGCGACCACGTGCCGCCCTTGTCATGCGAGCTCCAGACGCCGCCGTCGGCGGTGCCGGCATACCAGGTGCCGTTAGATGCAGCCGTCAGTGCAGTGGTGCGCCCACCGACAATCGAGAAGCCTGAGCCGATATTGGACCAGGTCGGGTCCGTGTAGTCGGGCGGGTTGGCGTTGTAGGGCTGGCTGGTGACCTCCTGCCAGGGCCCACCGAAGCGGCCAAGCCCATTGGCCTGCTGCTGTCCGGCCAGGAGCGCCTCACCGGACACAGTCGTGCCGGGGGCGAGCCGCTCGTTGTTGTAGGCCGCCTGCTGATCGGCGAGATCGCCGTCGTCGGGGGTGTGGGTCGGGGTCGGTGACAACCCCGGTGCCTGGACGACCTGGTTGTGAAAGGCCTGGCGGGCCGCGGCGCCGCGCAGACGACGCGCAACCTGGTGCGCGCGCGCGATCCGGCCCGCGAAGGTGCGGTGCGTAGTGGTTGTGCGCGCCACTCCAGTGGCGGCCAGACAGAGCGCGACGATCAGCGTCGCCCCCGATACTCCGAGCCCTGCACGTCGCCGCACAGTACCCCCGCTCGACCTTCTCATTCGCGATGACCTCCTGGTCCGCCCACTGGATAGAGCAACGCCGCTGGGCGCGGCGCGAGCCCCAAACGTACCCATCAACCCTAGTCACGACACATGTCGTGGGTCTTGGTCGCAACTCTGGGCCGGGGCGCCCGATCGGCTCACGCCTTGTCGGCGAGCACCTGATACACCGACGCCCATCCGGTGTCAAAGCCCTGCCGGGCGGCACGCAGGTACAGCCGCCAGACCCGCGCGCGCTCGGCGCCGGCGAGCGCGACCGCCTCGTCGTAGCGCGCCTCGTAGCTCTCGATCCAGTAGCCGAGGGTCCGCGCGTAGTCCTTGGGCAGCCCCTCGACGTGACGGGTGACGAGGCCGGTCCGCTCGAGCGCCTGCTCGATCCGTGACAGCGGCAGCGGGACGCCGTCGGGGAAGACGAAGCGCTCGGAGAACGCACCCTCGTCCTTGGTGTCGAAGTCCATCAGCTTGGCGATCCCGTGGTTGAGCAGGCGCCCGCCGGGACGCAGCAGCCCGTGCAGGGTCGACATGTAGAGGTCGATCCGCTCCTCCCCCACGTGCTCGACCATGCCGATGCTCGAGATCGCGTCAAACTGCTCCCCGCCCAGCTCGCGATAGTCGGCGACCCGCAGCTCGACGAGCTCGGAGAGGCCGGCGGCGGCGACGCGCTCGCGGCCGAGCTCGACCTGGCGCTCGGACAGGGTCACGCCGAGCACGCGGACGCCGTGGTGCTTGGCGGCGTGGATCGCGAAGCTGCCCCAGCCGCAGCCCACGTCGAGCACCCGCTCGCCCTCCTGCAGCGCGAGCTTGCGGCAGACGAGCGCCAGCTTGGCCTCCTGAGCCTCCTCGAGCGTCTGCGCTCCGCCCTGGAAGTAGGCGCAGCTGTAGGTCATCGAGGGGTCCAGGAACAGCGCGAAGAAGTCGTTGCCGGCGTTGTAGTGGTAGCGGACGGCACTGCGGTCGCGGCCGATCGTGTGGCGCTCGCCCTGCAGGCGCAGCTCAGACGCCGGCGGCGCCGGCAGCCGCGTCAGCCCGACCGCCTGCACGAGCGCGAGACCGAGCTTGGCGATCTGGCCCGGCGAGAGCTTGGGCGCCTCGAACGTGTCCACGATCCGCAGCGCCTTCTCGATGTCATCGACGTCGATCAGGCCCAGCACGTAGGCGCGGCCGAGTCCGAGCTCGCCGGGCGCGCGCAGCGCGTGCGCGAGCGCCTGCGGAGAGTGGATCTCGAAGGTCGGGCCGTCACGCGACCGTCGCGGGGACCGAGGTGCCGTCCCAGAAGCGGATCGCGAACGGGCGCTCGGGGCAGCGCGAGGGCGAGCTCACGGCGCAGCGGTGCGGTGCGGGCAAACGGCAAAGCCCGGCGAGCTTAGCGGGGGTTCAGACCTTGGCGGCCGCGGCCAGTGACTCGCGCTTGCGCTCGCGGCGCTCGGGATCGATCCGGACCACGTCCCAGGCCAACCCGCGTCATCTCCAGCAGGCGGATGATCCCCGCCGACGGGTCGATCTGCCAGCGGCGCATGCCGTGGCGGTAGGAGGTCGGAAAGGCGTGGTGGTTGTTGTGCCAGGCCTCGCCCCAGGTCGGGATCGCCAGCCAGAAGACGTTGCGCGACTCATCGTCGGTCTCGAAGTCGCGGCGGCCGAAGTAGTGGCAGACCGAGTTGATGCTGAAGGTGGCGTGATGCACGAAGAAGATGCGCGCCGCGCCGCCCCACAGCAGCGCGGTGAGACCGCCGCTCACGGTGCCCGTCATGGCCACCCCGAGCCCGAACGCGGCGGCGAGGCCGAGCACGACCCACAGCACGAACGTGCGGTCCACGAAGCGGATCCACGGGTCGGCGAGCAGGTCCTTGGCGTAGCGGCGCTCGTCGGCCACCTCCATGTCCGAGAACACCCATCCGATGTGGGCGTGCACGAAGCCCCACAGCTCTCCGCGCCAGCCGTGGCGCTCGTCGAGGTGGGGGCTGTGCGGGTCGCCCGCCGTGTCGGAGAACTGATGGTGCTTGCGGTGGGTGGCGACCCAGTCGATCACCGGTCCCTCCGCGGCCGCCGAGCCGAGCGCGGCGAACGCCGCCCTGGTGATCCGGTGGCACTTGAAGCTCCGATGCGTGAGCAGGCGGTGAAAGCCGACCGTGACCCCGGCGCCGATGACCACGTAGAAGACCCCGAGGATGAACAGGTCCTGCCAGACGAGCAGCCCGCTGTTCCAGCCCAGCCACATGCCGAGCAGCACGAGCAGCGGCGGCGCGCCGGTGACCACGGCACTGGCCAGCCGGTCAACCAGCGGCATCGCTACGGGTCGGACAGCGCCTGCCGGATCGGTCGCGGACGGATCCGCGCCGGGCACTGACCGGAAGGGTTTCGTCGTTCGCCGAGCCCGGGGGCGCCTGAACTGAGGGGGCGTCGAGGGCCATGCGGAGCGCGGGATGGTAACGCCTCGAGGTGACGCGAACCTGAAGATCGCGCAAAGGCCGGCGGACCGTGCGGTCCGCTTGCCGCCCGGCGCGCCGCCGCGGCGGCCGGTCAGCCGCCCAGCGACGCCGTTTGGTCGGTGTAGGGCACGTAGCTCCGGCAGGGCTCGCCGCGCAATCCCGGGCAGGGCGGCAGCGGCGTCGACGTGGACACCCCGGGCACGACGGGCAGGATGACCCGAGCCGGATAGCGCGCCGAGTGGGCCAGCGTGACGGTGGCCGTACCCGCCGCCGGGCGGGTCTCCGAGAACGACCACACCGGCTGGTCGCCGTTGGGGGCCGTCACCGTGATCCGGATTCGCGAGCCGGCGCGGTACACGTGACCCTCGTAGTAGAGCGGGACCACGACCTCGGTGAAGCGCCCGGCCGGCAGCGGCGCGACGTCGGCGGCGCGCAGGCTCGGGACCGGCTCGAGCAGCGTGCTCTTGGCGGGGTCGAGCTTGCGCTCGTCGGCCCGCAGCCAGCCGTTCTGCACGAACGTCTCCTTGCCATCGGGGCGCACCTCGGACACGGTGACCTGGAGATCGACGCTCGGCCGCGAGGCCTTGACCCAGAGATGGACGGCACCGCCGCCGATCACCGTGGTCGTGGTGGTCAGCGGGGCGCTCACGTACGACGCGGCGCTGCCGGCCGGAGGCGGCGTCCATGCGTAGGGCGGCGTGCGCGGTCCAGATCCCGCCCGGGCTGCCGTCGCCCGGGCCGCTGAAGTCGGTCTTCGGCGCGAGCCCGTGGGTTCCAGGTGAAGCGCTCCGCTCCGGCGCTTCGCGGGACGCCCCGAGAGCGACGCCGCCCGAGCCCAGGTACCACGAGCGGGCCTGGGTGCCGGGAATCGGGAAGCGGGCAAACGACCGCGTGAAGGTCGACGTAGGGCTGGCCGGGCAGCGGTCCCGCCGGCGCCGTTGTCAAAGCGGATCTGGATCGGGGCCAGCCGCTGGAAGGCGGCCAACGCCGCCGAATAGCTCCCCGCGGACTGGATCGGGTCCGGCGGGATGCTGACGCCGGGAACGCCCATGCTCGTGCTGTAGAGCAGCGGCGCCTCAGCGCGCACCGCGGGCGGGAGCACCGGGGCGCGGCTGGGCGACGTACAGCTCGAGGAAGTCGAACCAGTGGTTGAAGGTCTCGGGATCGAGCGAGTCGCTGTGGGTGCCGTTGGCGAACGTGAACCACGCGCGACGGGTGCCGGTGAAGTGCTGGGCGAGATCGGCGCAGTGCCCGCCGGTCTGCTCGTCGGTCCACTGGCAGGCGACGAAGGCACGGCACGTGGATCTTGTGCACGAAGGTGACCGGGGCCAGCGGGTCGGCGATGGCGGGCACGTAGTGCGCGTTGGCGCGCAGCTTGGCGATCAGGTTCACCGCCTCGCCGTGCAGAGCCTGGTTGGCCTTGCACACCGAGTCCCCGGCCTTGATCTGGGCCAGCGCCCACGGCTGACCGCCGGTCCGAGAGGCGGGCAGCGCGTCGTGGACCCGCTCCTCACTCCAGTTGAGCGCAAAGCCGGTGTTGAGGATGCCGCCCGCGTACAGGGTGGTGGCCGTGTTGTCGATCACCGACAGCGGGCGATCGCCGCCAGATGCGGCGGGTCGGTGGCGCCCACGAACATCTGGCTGATGCCGCCGAAGGAGATGCCCATCATCCCGGGCCGGTGATGCAGGACCCACGGCTGGCGGGCGACCGTCTCGACGATGTCGTATCCGTCCAGCGACTGCAGCGGCTCGAAGTAGTCATAGGCCCCGCCCGAGCACCCGGTGCCCCGCATGTTGACGTCGACGACCGCGAAGCCGAGCAGGTTGGCCACGGCGGCGATCCCGCTGATCGGGGCCCTTGGGGTCGGCGTAGCCGTAGCCGGCAGTATTCGATCAGGGTCGGATACGGGCCGCTGCCGCCCGGAAGATGGACGTCGATGGCCAGCCGGGTCCCGTCGCGCATCGTCATGTAGCCGTATCCGCTGGTCGGGATCCGCTGGCCGTAGGTCCGCGTGCTCGGCGGCCGCGACGCGGTGCTGAACACCGTCAGCGCGGCCGACCGCAGCCGGCCCTGGCGGATCCGGTAGCGGCCCGGGCGTGACGTTGCGAAAGAGGACGCCGCCCTGCGCGTCGGCGCGACGACTGCTGGACGACGGACCCACCCGGGGTTGACGAGCGTCGCGGTGCGGCCGCCGGCCAGTCCGGTCGCATAGGCCTGCGCGGCGCTGCCGTGCGCGGTCATCCTCGCGCCGGCGACCGCGGGCGGCGGCGAGTGCGAGCAGCGCCGCGATCAACGCCGTCGGCGATCGCGCCCGGCGCCGGTGACGGCTAGCGGCCAACGGTGCGCACCAGGTCGCGCGCCCCGAGCGGGATCGCGGCAAGCGCCTCACGCGTCTGCGAGAGGCCGGCCCGCAGCACCGGGTCACCGACCTCGACCGGAAGCATCGAGTCCTGCAGGCTGGAGATCGTGATGTCGGCCTGGGCGGCGGCGTAGGCGGCGCGGTCGATCAGCGTCTGAACCGACTGCGACTGGGGCCGGGCGACGTGGACTCAAAGCTGCGGCCGGGCAGACCCGAGCGGGCAGCGAACTCGCGGTGCGTGCGCTGGGCGCGTCCGTAGGCAAGCTGCGCGGGGCGGAAGATCCGCTCCTCGAGCACGTCGGCGTGGTCGTCGTCGAGCTGCTCGTAGGCGGATTCCAGTGCGCTCATGGACACCGCGATCTGCTCCACGGCGATGCCCAGATCGGCCAGCACCTTCTGTCGCCCCTCGATATTCGTGTACATGATCCGCCGGTGAGCTTATTCCGCCGCGGCCTCCGCCGTCGCCGGACCCACGAAACGGGTCAGGAATTGCACTAGGGCAACGAGCACGGACTCGAGTTCGAAGCCGCGCTCGGTGAGCGCGTACACCTGCGAGGCCGCTGGCGGCGCCAGCCGGTGTCGGGCGAGAAGGCTCGCCTCCGGCGCGTCGTCCTGGCCGACCCTCAGGGGTCCGTGTTCACCGTGAGCCAGCTGATGTTGCCGGGCTGACCCGAACCGAATCGCGCCGGGAGTCAGACCAGCGCCAGCACGCCGCGGCGGTCAGCGCGGAGACGATGAACACCGCCGGCCACGCCCCGATGACGGTTCCCGAGCACGTGCGAGAGCGCGAACGCGGCCAGTCCGGTGACGGTCAGCCCGGCGGCCGTCCGGGCCGAATCCCGCCGGCGCCACACGGCCAGGCAGGTCAGACCGCAGGCGGCCAGCACCACCCCGCCGAGCGGGCGCGATCCCGTCGCGACCGCCACCCCGAAACCGGCGATCAGCCCGCCCGCGGCGATCGGAGCCGTGGGCAGGGCGGCGAGGCGGCGCTCGGTCTCGAGGCTGGGCATCGCGGCGGCCGGGCTAGAGGTCGCGCCAGCTGAACCGCGGGTCGTAGCCGAGCACCCGGCGGGCTTTGGCGATGTCGAGCAGCGTGTCGTTGCCCTGCACGGAATCGGCCAGCGGCACGTCCGGGTAGACCTCCGCCATCAGTTCGCGGCTGGGCCGCCTCATCACGGTGTCGGCCGCCGCGATCACGAAGTTATCCGCGCCCGCGATGTCGGCCTCCAGCGCACAGCGCACGCTCTCGGCGACATGGCTTTCGTCTACGTAGCCCCACAGATTCCACTTGCGCAGCTGGGGATCGTCCTGAAAGGCGGCGAAGCGCTCGTAGTCGGCGCGGACCATCACATTGGAGAAGCGCAGTCCGACGATCGGGATGCCGCTCCAGCGGCTGAACGTCCGCGCCAACTCCTCGCCCACCACCTTGGACAGCGCGTAGCTGGTCTCCGGGCGCAGGTGCGGCTCGTCGACCGGGGCGTACTCCGGCGCGGTAGCGAAGGGCAGGCCGAGCGTCGTCTCGCTCGAGGCCCACACGATCCGCTCCAGGCCGAGACGCTGCGCGGCCGCGAACACGGCGTGGGTGCTGTTGGCGTTGGTGGCGAAGATCTGATTGGCGGTCGCATGCGCGGGCGACGGGATCGCCGCCAGATGCACGACCGTCTCGATGCCCGGAAGCGTGTCACCACCGCTCAGCGCCTCCAGCGCCTGCCCGAAGTCGGTCACGTCCGCGCGCAGAAACGGGATCGGCGCCTCGGGCGAATAAGACTCCTCGGAAGGGACGAGATCGATGTTGAGCACCTCGTGCCCCCGCTCGGCGAGGTCATGGACGACGATGCGGCCGGCCTTGCCGCTGCCACCGGTGACGGCGATCTTGGTCATGGCGATAGCTCTAGCAGACTCAGCCGGCGGCCTCCAGCGGACGGATGGATGCGGGCCACCGGTTAGTCCGCGACCGCGTTCTGGGCGATCACGCGCTCGGGCACGAGCCGCACGAGCAGCTCTCCCGCCACGGCGTTGCGCCGTCCGAACTCCTCGGCGCGCCCGGGCCCCATGTAGCGCCCGCCGAGCAGCGTGCCGAAGCGCAGCAGCTCGCCGGGGTCCTCGCTGATCGTGACCCGGCCCCGCAGGTGCACAAACGCGTAGGGCGCGACCTCCTCGTCGACCACCATGCTGGCCCGCGGATCGCGTCTCAGGTCGCGGCCCTTGACCGTTCGGGCTCCGGTCATGAAGACGACGTCGTCGCCGTCGAGCACGAACCAGATCGGCATCACGTGCGGAGTGCCGTCGCGCATCGTCGTGGCGAGCTTGCCGGTTCGCGTGCCGGCGCTCAGAAAGGCGCGGACCTGCTCGGGGGTCATCGGGGAGGCCATGACCCGAAGGCTAAACCGCCCGCACCGCAGGATGCTCGACGATCAGGCGCGCCTACCCCGGATCCTCGGTGGTCACCGGCACGGCCCGATCTCGTCAGAGCGCCGGATCGAGCAGATGTTGGGCGGCCGCGGCCGTGGCGGCACCGTCCCCGCGCCGCAGACCACTCGCCAGCGCCGCGTAATCGGCCGCGTCATCGCGCGGAGCATTGAGCCGGGAATCGAGTTCGGGATACGTGGCCACACCCTCCACCAGCGTGTTGAGGGCCAACCGGTAGGCGAGATTGCCCGCCCCGGCCACGACTGCGGTCCAGAGCTCGGTGTTCGCCCGCGTGCGCGCGCCCAGGCCGGGGGCGGCCGCCGCCGTCTCTGCCCGCCGCGCCGCGTCCTCTCGGATCGGCACGGGTGCACGCTCGGCACAGCGACGGGCCGCGTCGACCCCGATGCAGGCCCGCATCTCGGTGATCGCCAACATCAGGCCGGCGTCGATCCGCTCACTGTGATCCCGGACCAGGTCGACGATCAGATCCAGACCACCGGTCGCCCGCCAGTCCAGCACCCGGGTCGGGCCGCCGTGGCTGACCGCGACGAGGCGCGCCTGCTGCAAACGCTTGATCGCCTCTCGGACGGCGTGCCGGTTGACGGCCAACCGCTCGCTCAACTCGCGCTCGGACGGGATCGCCTCCCCGGGCGCGAGCTCGCCAGACAGAATCGCGTCACGCAGATGGACGTGAACGCCGTCGGATACGCGGCCGCTCGACATCGGTCAGGCGGAGATCGAGCGCAGGCCCACGCTGGTCATCATAACTGGTATAACCAGTCGTCTCGGGACTGGTCCAACCACTTGGGTGCCGGGACAGCCCGAAATCGAGTCAGATCATGCTGCCGATCCTCATCTACGCGATCCCCTTCTTTGTCGGGCTGCTGATCGTCGAGTACGTGTCCTTTGCGCACGCCGGCGAGGAACAGATCGGCGGGCTCATCGGTTATGAGGCGCGTGACACACGAACCAGCCTGACCATGGGCCTCGGTCGTGTGATCGTGGATCTGGCCCTGAAGGTGGCGATCGTCGCCGGCTACGCCGGGCTGTACGAGCTCAGCCCGCTGCGCCTGCATACCGGCGACTGGTGGTTCTGGCCGTTGCTGTTCATCGCCGACGACTTCTCCTACTACTGGTATCACCGGATCCACCACGTGTGCCGCGTGTTCTGGGCGACGCACGTGGTGCACCACTCCTCCGAGCATTACAACCTGTCGACCGCGTTGCGTCAGCCCTGGATCTCGATCAGCACCTTCCCGTTCTGGATGTGGATGCCGCTGGTCGGGTTTCCGGTCTGGACCGTGCTGCTGGCCCAGAGCTGGAACCTGATCTACCAGTTTTGGATCCACACCGAGCGGATCGTACGACTGCCCCGCTGGTATGAGGCGGTGTTCAACACGCCCAGCCATCACCGTGTCCACCACGGCGCCAACCAGCAGTACCTGGATCGCAACTACGGTGGCGAGCTGATCGTCTGGGACCGGATCTTCGGCTCCTTCGAGCCCGAGCGCGAGCGCGTCCGCTACGGGCTGACCACGAACATCCGCACCTTCAACCCGGTGCGGGTCAACTTCCACGAGTACGCGGCGATCTGGCATGACCTGCGCCAAGCTCACCGGTGGCGAGATCGGGTCGGCATCCTGTTCCGCGGGCCGGGCTGGCGGCCCTCCGCGACCCCTGGGATGTCACAGCGCACCGGGCGCTGATCGCCAGCTGTCCTGCAGTCGTCCCGCCCGGGTGCGTTAACCTCGCGCCGTGGACGCGAGCACGCGCGCACGGGCTCTTCTCACCGAGGCCGTGCCCCTCCTCGAACCGCTCCTCACCACCGTCTCGGTTGGTGTGATCGTCGTCGACGTGACCGTCGAGGACCAGCCGATCCGCTATGCCAACCCGGCGTTTGAGGCCATCACCGGGTATACCGCTGACGAGGTCAGCGGCCATAACTGCCGCCTGCTGCAGGGCGAGGCCACCGATCCCGACGCGATTCGGTCAATGGCGGCAGCCGTCGCCGCCGGCGTCTCGGAGACGATCACCGTCCTCAACCATCGCAAGGGTGGCGCCACATTCTGGAACGAGGTTCGGCTCGCCCCGATCCCCGGTCCTGACGGTCGGCCCCTCTACTACCTGGGGCTGCTGACCGATGTCACCGAGCGGGTCGAGGCCGAGCAGCGGCTCGTCTCCGCCCAGGCGCTTCACTCCTCCGTCTTCAACGTGCTCGCCGAGGGCATCCTCGTGCTGCAGGCCGACGGCACCGTCCTAGATGTCAATCCGGCCGCGCTCGGGATCCTCGGGCTTGACCGTTCCGAGCTGGACCGCCCCGACTGGTGGTGGAGTCTGGGTGTCCGCTACGAGGATGGTGACCCCTTCGCGGTCGTGACCAGCCCTGGCACCCGCGCGATCACGACGCGCAGGTCCTTTCACGGCGTGCCGATGCACATCCGGCGTGGTGGCGACGGGGCGGCACGCGAGCTCTCGGTCAACTACGAGCCGCTGGTGTCCGACGAAGATGGCGACCCCAGTGGCGTGCTGGTGTCCTTCCACGATGTGACCGACCGCCAACGGACCTTGGAGGAACTCCAGCAGTTTGCGTCCCTGGTCTCGCTGTCCACCGATTTCGTGGCTATCGCCGGGCTGGATCAGCGGGTGCTGTACATCAACGAAGCTGGCCGCGCGCTCGTGGGCCTGGCCTCGATCGAGCAGGCCCGCGCCCTGACCATCGCGGATCTCCTCACCGAGGAGGGCCTGCGCGCATCGCAGGAGGTCGAGCAGCCGGCGGTCCAGGCCACCGGGCGTTGGGAGGGCGAGGGCTCGCTGCGCCACGTCACGACCGGCGTCGAAATCCCGGTCCGGATCAGCTCCTATCTCGTTCGCCACCCGGACACCAACCAACCGTGGGCGCTGGCCACCGTTCAGCGCGACATCACCGAGGAGCAACGGGCGACGGCCAGCCTGATCTCGAGTCGCGAGCGCTACGAGACGCAGTTCCGCAGCCTCCCGCTCCCGTCCTACGTGTGGCGGCGCCAGGATGATGACTTCGTCCTGGTGGACTGGAACGCCGCCGCCGAGGACTTCACCCGCGGTGGCATCACCGCGATGGCCGGCGCCACGGTCACCGAGACCTACACCGACGCGCCGGAGATAATGCTCGGCTTTGAACGCTGCTGGTCGACCCGCGCACCGGTCACCTCGGAGCTGCCCTACCGGATGCGCTCAACCAACGAGAGAAAGCATCTGACCGTCACATGGGCGTTCGTCCCGCCCGATCTCGTGCTCGTCTACACCCACGACGTCACTCACCGGGTCGAGTTCGAGCACCAGCTGCGCAGCATGGCCGAGCACGACGATCTCACCGGCCTGCACAACCGCCGCTACTTCGAGCAGCGGCTGGGCGAGGCTCTCGGCCACGAGCACACCGCCGTGGTGATCGTGGACGTAGATCACTTCAAATTCGTCAATGACTCGCTCGGCCACGGTCCCGGTGACGATCTCCTGCGCGAGGTCTCGACAACCATGCGTTTGCGCCTGCGCGACGAGGACGTCTTGGCCCGGCTCGGCGGGGATGAGTTCGCGGTCCTGTTGACCGGCGTCGGCGCGGCCCGGGTCAGCGAGGTGGCCGGGCATCTGCTGGCCGCGATCCGCACCGGCGTGACCGGCGTGTCGGTTACCGCCAGCGCGGGGGCGGCCGTCTTCGCCCCCGGCGCCGAGATCACCACCTCGGACGCGATCGTCGCCGCGGACATCGCCCTCTACCAGGCCAAGCAGCGCGGCCGCGACCGGGTCGAGCTCTACGCCGGGCAGGCCGGCGAGAGCCTCACCTGGCTGGAGCAGATCCGGCACGCGATCGCCGGCGAGCGGCTCGTTCTGCACGGTCAGCCGGTGATCAGCCTCACCCGCGACGCGGGACCCTACTTCGAACTGCTGGTCCGCATGCTCGGGCCTGACGGCGAGCTGATCCCGCCCGGCTCCTTTTTGCCGACCGCCGAGCAGTTCGGCCTGATCCGCGACATCGATCGCTGGGTGCTCGAGCACGGCATCCCGTTCGCCGCCCAGGGCATCCAGGTCAGCATCAACCTGTCGGCGAGATCGCTGGCCGATCCGACCCTGCCCGACCATATCGCCTCGATCATCGCCGGCTGCGGCGCCCGGCCTGACTTCGTGACCTTCGAATTCACCGAGACCGCTGCCGTCTCCAGTGTGGAGGACGCGCGGGCGTTCACAATGGCGCTGCACGAGCTCGGCTGCCACACCGCTCTGGACGACTTCGGGACCGGCTTTGGCACCTTCGTGCTGCTCAAGCACCTGCCCGTCGGCGCGCTCAAGATCGACCGCGAGTTCGTCGGTGGCCTGTCCACCTCCGCCGACGACCAGCGGATCGTGCGTTCGATCACCCGGATCGCCTCCGAGGCCGGGATGCAGACGGTCGCCGAGGGGGTCGAGGACGCCGGAGCGCTGGCCCTGCTGCGCGAGTACGGCGTCGGCTGGGCGCAGGGCTTTCACATCGCGCGACCGGGACCGATCCCCGGCTGAGCCGAGCCACGGCCCGGACCGAGCCCGCGCAGCCGGTAGGCTGGCGGCGTGCGCTTCGCTCGCGTGCCCTCGGAGGCCAACCAGGAATGGGGACGCGTCGAGGCGAGACTCGAACTCCTTGAACGTCGGATCTCCGAGCTCGCAGAACGCCTGGAGCAATCCCAAACCGCACGCGAGCGAGCCGAACGGGCGCTGAGCGCCCAACTCGAAAGCGAGCTTCGGCCACTTCTCGTCGCCCTCGTGCGCGACGACCCCGGTCACCGCCGGCGACTGTTCGCCGTGCGCGCGTCCGCCGACTACGAGCTCGCCTACACCGAGCGCGACCCGCTCGTGACGATTGTGATCGCGTCGATGGGGCGGCGCGTCGAGTTGCTGTTGAATCGCGCGCTGCCGTCGGCGCTGGCGCAGACCCACGCCAACATTGAGGTGCTGGTCGTCGGGGACGCCGCGGGCGAGGATCTCCGTCGAAGCATCGACGCGCTCGGCGATTCTCGCGTCCGCTGCCTGGACCTCACTCAGCGTTATGTCCATCCCGCCCCTCATCGTCACTGGCTGAACGGTTCGACGATTCCCCGTAACGAGGGCTACGGCGCCGCTCGTGGGCGCTGGATCTCGGAACTCGATGACGACGACGCGCTGCGCCCCGACGCCATCGCAGACCTTCTGTCGCTCGCGCGGAATCGCCGCCTCGAGGTGGCCTACGGAATCATGGAGCAGCATGAACGTGGCGGGGAGACGACCCACCTTGGTCGCTTCCCTCCCGCGTCGGCCGATCCCCACTGGCGTGAGCACGGGCGAGAGTACGAGCCGTGGGACGGAACGGCCGCGGCGGCCGCTCTTGTCCACGCAGGTCTGCGCTTCTTTGCTCGCGAGCATGTCGCCGCGGACATACCGTCGGCCGGCGACTACTTCCGGCTCGAGCGGATGGTGCGCGCCGGTGTCCGGTTCGGGATGCTGTCCGAGGTCGTCTATGACTACTACCCGTCCAACCTGTGGGAGCCGCCGCCGGCACTGCCGACGTGAGCGTGCGCGATCCGGCGGCACGCCTCCCGCCGCCGCGGATCCTCAGAGCACCTTTGCCAGCCGCACCGATGCCGCTCGTCCGGGATCGAGCAGCGCCTCGAGCGCGACGTCGTAGTCGGGCAGGGCTAGCACGGACCCGTCGTGCTGGACCATGAGGTAGCGATCCATACGACGCAGGAAGGCGCGGTCGTGGGAGACAGCGAGCACGGTGCCCGCGAAGCGGTCCAGCGCGGACTCCAGCGCCTCGGATGAATCGATGTCCAGGTTGTCGGTGGGCTCGTCGAGCAACAGCAGGTTGTGGCCCTCGAGCTCGAGCACCAGGATCTCGAGCCGCGCCTTTTCCCCGCCGCTGAGCACGTCATGCGGGCGTTGCGCCGCGTCGGCCAGGCCGTAGCGGGCCAGGGCCGCCATCGCCGCCTGCCGGTTGCCGGTGTGCTCGAGCGGGATGTCCAGCACGGTCCGGCCGCCGAAATCGGCGCGGGCCTGGAGCTGGGTGAAGAAGCCGGTCGACACCCGGGGGCCCACGATGAGCTCACCGGCGTCCGGCACGCGGGTTCCCGCGAGCACGTTCATCAGCGCGCTCTTGCCCGAGCCGTTGGGACCGATCACGCCAACCCGCTCGCCGAAGTGCACCTCGTCGCTGAACGGCCGCAGCAGCCCGCTGATCGCGATCGCGCGCAGATCCAGCACCCGACGAGCCGAATCCCCGCCGCGGATACGCACCGTGATCGCGGTATCGGTCACGGGCGACGGCGGCGGCCCCGGATCGCGAAAGCGATGCCAGCGGGTCTCCGCCGCATCGGCCTTCTTGGCCCAGTCACTGGAGTAGCGCGCCCGCTCCTTGAAGGTCTTCATCAGCCCGTACAGCCGGCGCTCCTCCTCATGCCAGCGCTTCACCGCATCGCCGAGTCGGCGCTGTCGCTCCTCTCGAGCCTCTGGGTAGGTCAGATAGCTGCCGCCGTGACGCCAGGCCCCGCTCCCCTCCAGGGTGATGATCACGTCGACCGCGCCGGCCAGGACCTCCCGGTCGTGGGAGATCATCAGCACGGTCTGCTTGGCGGATCGGATCTGACGCTCGAGCGCGAGCTTGGCCGGCACGTCGAGAAAGTTGTCCGGCTCGTCCAGAAGCAGGACATCGGCGTCGGAGGCGAACAGCACGTCGAGCACGAGCCGCTTGCGCTCGCCGCCGGAGAGACTGACCGCCGGCCGGTCCACGAGCTCGCTGAGCGGAGCCCGCACGATCCGGCGGCAGGCCGCGTCCCACCGGCCCTCGAGCTCGTAGCCGCCCAGTGACGCCCAATCAGCGATCGCGGTCCCCAACTCCATTCCCGCCGCGTGGTCTCCGGCGGTGAGTTCGGCCTCATGGACCGCGACGCGCCCGCCCGCCTCGCGCAGGGCCCGTGGCGCGAGCGCGAGCAGAAGCTGGCGGACCGTGCGCGATTCACCCGACACCCCGATGTCCTGGGCCATATAGGCGACACGCCCCCCGGTGGCCGCGTCGCCCTCATCCGCGGCGAGCTCACCGGCAAGGATCTTCAGCAGCGTGCTCTTGCCGACGCCGTTGGCGCCGATCAGGCCGACGTGGTGTCCCGGCGCGATCCGGAAGGCGACGTCAGAGAAGAGAAGATCTCCGCCCGGATGTGCGTAGGCGAGCTGCGACACGCTGATATGAGCCATCGGCTCATGGTCGCACGGCCGGTCTGCTCAGCGGCGCGCAGGCACGGCCCGGCGTGCTCAGGGGTGCGCAGACCGATGCGCCTGCCGGATGGCCTGACGGCGCCGAGTTCCGGCACGGCGGTCCTCCTGGATTGCCCCGTAGCGGATTGCCAGCGCCCGCCGGGCCCGGGTCAAGTCGTAATGGTCCTTCTCAGGACGCCCCGGCGATATTTGAAACCACTCGCGCCGCAGGCCGAGCCGGCCCGCGAAGGCATGGAGTTCCGCCACGGTGTCGGCCTGGAGGTGGCCGCCGCCGGTCCAGACGCCCCAGTCGCCCACGGCGAACGCGTGGTCGACGTAGACGCTCACGGCTCGCACGACCCGAAGCGAATGAACGGCAGGATCCACCCCGCAGCCGCCACCACCCCCCTGCTCGATTCGGAGCCGAGCTTCAGTCGTGACTCAGTCCCATTGATACGGCAGGAACTTCCCGTCCAGGGTGATCCGGACGCGACCGCCGGCGGGATCCGGCACCCGCTCGACCCCGGCGCGGAAGTTGATCGCGCTCATGATCCCGTCCCCGAACTCCTCGTGGATCAGGGCCTTGAGCGCCGGCCCGTAGACCTGAAGGACCTCGTAGAGCCGGCAGATCGTGGGGTCGCTCGGCCGTCTCGATCGGGAACGGATGCTGCCCGAGCACGGCCGCCGCGGTCCACAGCGGAGGGCGGTCCAGGCGCTGGGCGAGTTCGGCGAATGTCAGCCCGCGCTCGCGCATCACCTCGGCGATCGCGGCGCTGGCCTCAGCCTTCGTCATGGGTGCACCGCTTCACGAGGGAACGATTGTCCCAGACACCGCCGGGGCGGAACATCAGCGGGCGGACCGAGCGGCGTTCTGCGCGGCGGCGACCGCGAGCAGGTCAGCCCGTTCATTGAGCGCGTGGCCGATGTGCCCCTTGACCCAATGCCAGCGGACCTGCTCGTGATCCGACGCGGCCGCTTCGAGCGCGAGCCAGACCTCCATGTTCTTGACGGGAGCGCCGGCAGCCGTCTTCCAACCCCTGCGCTTCCACCCGGCCATCCAGGAGGTCATGCCGTCGTGCAGGTAGCGCGCGTCGGTCACGACACAGGCCCGCGAGCCAGACGGCAGCGCGCGCAGCCCCTCCAGGGCCGCGGTCATCTCCATGACGTTGTTCGTCGTGCGGGCCAGACCGCCGCTGTGCTCCTCGACGAACCCGTCCTCCCAGCAGACCACGGCGGCCCACCCGCCAGGCCCCGGATTTCGCTGGCATGCGCCGTCGGTCCACACCAGGACCTCGCCCGGGGCGGCTTCCGGCAGGTGGCCGGGCAGCGACCGCGATCGTCGACGTGGGCTGGCGGCCATGGCGTGCGATTCAACCATCCCCGACACACGGAACGAACCACCCCCAGCCGTTTGACGGGCTGAGGGCTGGACCAGTGGAGACGGCGGGTCCGACTATCGCGAAGAACTCAGCATTCGCGGGCGATCAGTCAATCGCCTGCCGCCGGATGGTGGCCGAGTCGCCTCACCTCGACCGTCGGCTTGTGGCCGTCCGCTGAGAATGCCATCAGAAGCCGGTCGAGCGCGCGCTCCTCGTCGGGGTGTCCGTAGAGGATTTGGACAAGCCTTCCCCCGTCGATATGACCCAGCTGGACGGGGACATCGGCAGGCCTCAGGCCACGCTCCAGGAGCATGGTCGCGCAAGCGTGCCGCAGCTCATACAGGTCTATGTCGCGGCCTCCCTGGGCGCGCCAGGCTGAGGCGACCGGGCGCCACAGGTAGTTGAGGTTGCCCTTGCTCTGTCGCTTGCCCCGCGGAGAGTGGAAGACATACGGCACCCGGCGGCTTTGCCGCCGCGCTCGTTGTTGACCTGTACGCCCCACCGACCCGGGTGTTCTGACCACCATCCGTCACCGGGCTGCCGGTCGCGGTCGTCATTGAGCACGGACTACCCAAGCCACGACGTGAACGGGCGGCCCTAGAGAGCTGGACGAGCTCGATCGCCGGCAGCCAGTACGCGCAAGTCCGATCCGTGACCGACCCCAGCTCCGCGCGCAGGCTCTAGGACGGGGCCGCCCGTGTCGGCCTGACCGCACCCCAGCTCATCGCCGGCGAACGCGTCGTGGCAGACGAGCCTCCCGTTCCCGCCGAGCCCCCTGACAGTCGCGCCGAGGCGCCTGCGGTCGCTGACGGGACCGCCATGGCCGTGCCCTATCCGCCGCTCCACGTGCCCGACCCGTCGCAACCCGTGCCCGTAGATACGTCGCGGCCCTCGACACCGGAGGCGCCTGCGCGGACTCCCGAACAGGCCGCCGAACGCCAAAGCTCATCAGGGAGCCCCTCGGCCAGGAAGAACCCGCCAGCCGGCGGCGCTGGCGACGCCGAACAGCGTACACCGGCCGGCATGACCGTCCGATTAGCGGCGCCACGTGCGAATCGACAACGGACGGGTCTGATGCGACACACTGACCTCATCAGGTACAGCGACCGGGTAAGCACCGTCCTGTGCGCTAATGGATCGGGTCTGAGACGCGTTCGCTCGCGCCGAAGACCTGCCTGACGGTCGCCCGCTGGGGTGCTACGTGTCGATCGACAATGGCTACGACGGCCAGGGCCTGCTCTCCCAGGACGCCCGGCAGGTCACCGGGCGACGGTCGCTGCTCCACCCGCTGAGCGAGACCTTCCCTGTCCGCGCTGCGCGTGGCCGGCGCCACCGACGAGACCGTCCGCACGATCACGGTTCAGAACCCCGCCGCTGGCATCACGATCCCGCCACCGGGCGACCCCGGCACCGGACAGATCGCTGACCACGCGTCGCCGGGAGTCAGCGGATGTCCACGGGCACTCCAGGACCGATGCGTGCCGCGAGCCAGCTGATGGCCGCCGTGTCGAGGCGCATGCAACCGTGAGATTCGGCTTGGCCGAGGTCACCGCCGAGACCGTCGCGGCCGTGAATTCCGATCTGGCCCGGTCCTCCGTCGAACTCCTGGAACACGTTTGAGCGGGCGCTGAGCGCGAGCACGTACGGTCCTCCGGGCATGCTGGGCGACAGGGTCACCGTCTCCTCGACGAAGAACGTTCCGGTGGGGGTTGGTGTGGACGGCTTGCCCACCACGGCGGGGAAGTCTCTGGCCCGACGTCCCTGAAAGTAGACCAACACCCGCCGGGCGGCAGTGCTCACGACGATGCGCCAGCTGGTGACGAACTCGCGAGTTCCTCCCTGATGGATCCAGCCCGTCGAGCTGTTCGGTCGCCCGGGAAGCATCACCTTCAGCCAGCGAACCCCGCGGCGGGTGCTCGTCTGTCTTACCACGGGAAGCGTGGTCTGCTCGCCGGTGATGGGCCGGCGCGCAGGCACGGTGGCAACGACCGGCGCACCCGCACGGGGCGACCGGTACGCATCGTGCTGATAGAGCAGGACGACCAGCTGCTGCGTGGACCGGATCCGAGGTGACGCGCTCGCGATAGCGGGCGTGAGGGTGGCGAGGCCGCTCCCCAGGCACGCCAAGGTGAGTACGCTCGCCACCAGCCCCCAGCTTGGCCGACCCGCGCTCCGAACCCAACGCGCTGCGCCGGGCTCGGAGCTGCGGTTCAGAGTCATTGTCGTGTGGACCCCTGGGCGATCAGCCGGTGAACCCACCCGTATGCACGGGCGGCCGGGTCGGCGAGCGGTGCGCTGGATGGAGGGCCAGCGCCCGAGCGCGAGCCCTCGCACGGGCGCGAGCCTTGGCACGGCCGCGAGCCTTGGCACGGGCGCGAGCCTTATCACGAGCGTCCGCCCTCGCCTCGGCCCGCTGGCGGGCCGTTGTCGTGCTCTTCGATCCGATGGGGGTGCCGGGCGTGCCGCCCGAGGTCGGCGTACCGGGCGTGCCGCCGAGTCGGCGTACCAGGCGTGCCGCCCGAGGTTGGGGTAGGTGGCGTACCGCCGGACGTGGGCGGCGTGACCACGGGGGTGGCGCAATGCGCGGCGGTGATCGTGTCGTTGATCAGAGTGACAGCGCCGGTGCTCGCCAGCGCCCGCCCGAGGACGGTCACCGCGTTGTCCATCGAGATCGAGGCCGAGGCCAGGATGTTGCCGGTGAACAGGGAGGCGGAGCCGAGCGTCGCAGAGCTGCCGATCTCCCAGAACACGTTGCATGCCTGCGCCCCGTTGACGAGGTTGACACTGCTGCCGACCGCGGTCGTCAGCGTCGAGCCGGCTTGGAAGATGAACACGGCATTCGGATCGCCCTGAGCGTCGAGCGTGAGCGCGCCGGTGAGCCCGAGCGTCGGCCCGTTGTAGACGCCGGGGGTCAAGGTCTGGCTCCCGAGGTCCGCGGTCACAGCCGCCGCAGGGCCGCGGCCGGCGGCGTCGCCGATCGCGTTGGTCAGCGCCGACTCCGCGCTGGCGGCGACAGCGTCCGCGGCGTGGGTTGCCCCGTTGACTATTCCGTTCGGCGCCCCGGTAAAGCCCGTCAGGGATGTTCCGGGACTGACGCCGAGGTCACCGTTGAGGACCGACGGGCCGGTGTTCGTCGCCGTCGAGCCGGCGAGCACTGCGAAACTGTCGGCGGTGCCCAGTCCGACCGGCGCCTGAGCGGCCAGGGAGCTGCCGGGCAGCGCCAGCGCTGTCAGCGACAGGATCGAGACCAGCCCGGCACCCGCCCGCTTCCGGCTCAGCCGCGTGAGGCGGCGAGGGTTCGCGGCGTGCTTCGCTTCGCGCCCGGCGACGCGAGAACGGGAACTGCTCATGGGAGTCTCCCTGATTGCGGCCTGAAGACACCGAGCTGCGATGTATCTGTCGGATTGAGGATTGGTCCTCGTCTCCTGCGACCAGAACGTTATGTCGACCGGCCGGCGGCCGTGCTTTACCGACCTGGCCTCAACCTGGACGGCTGGCGTCTCCTACATCCTCAAACCTGCGAATCGTGTGAATCGTTACCGTCGAAATGCGCGAGGGCGGCGCTGGCGCTCGCGGGCAGCTGACGCCGAATGGCCCGAGGACTTCGGAGCGGGAGCCTCGGCGTCCGGGGGTCGCGGACGCTGCGATGCCGGCGCCAGCTCGCGGCGCGATGACACACCCAGCTTGCGGTAGATGCTGCGCGCGTGCGCGCGGACCGTCTCGACGGCGATGTGCAGGGCGGCGGCGATCTCGGCGTTCGTGCTGCCCAGCTGAAGCATCGGAAGCACCTCGGCCTCGCGCCGAGTCAGCAGCTCCACACCTGGGACCCGCCGGCCCCGCGGTTCCGGGCCAACCCGGGGGACCAGTTGCAAGCCGCGCGAGGCGACGTGGATCGCGGTCAGGACATCACGCGCCTGAGCGCTCCGACCGACACAGGCACTGGCGCCGAAGGCAAGCAACTGGGCACATTCAGCCGTGGTCGGGTGGGCTGCGAGCAGCACCAACCTGGTGTCAGGATGGCGACGACTGAGCTCAGCGACGACGGCAAGGGCAGGCAGAGCGTCCAGGTCAAGGATCGCGACCCGCGGCCGGTGGGCGCGCAGGACCACGTCGATGCGGTGCTGTTCGACGTCGTCGGCGACGATCTCCAGGCTCCGATCACCTTCGATGACGTTTCGCAGCCCGCGCGCGAGGAGATCCTCGAAGCGGGCGACTGCCACGGTTGTGGGCGCGAAGGCGTGCATAGGGCTCGGCGTCGCATGGACGCGCACCTCACGCATCGGCACTACGGGACCGAAGGGTGAGCCCGCACTCACCCTTCGCGTACCCCGCGAGCGCCGGAAGATGCCCCCGCTGGGGGGACGAATAGTCGGGCGCCTGGCCTCACGCTGTGGACATGACCCGCGTCACCTTGATCGTCGTGCTCCTCGCCGTCACGCTGGTCGGGTCGGCGTCAGCGCTCGGCACGCCGTCGTCGCCCACGGCCTCGATCGGCTATCAGTCCCGTCACGCTTATCGGACCACCCGCACCGCCACCACCGCGTCGGTCACCAGTCGGAACCCCGTCACCACCGCCGCCGCGATGGCCGAGCGCTACTGGGGTGCCGTTCCCTGCGCTGGGCAGATCACGATCGTCGCGGACAGCCCGCTCGCGCCCGGTCTTGATCCGAGCACCGACGGCTGGGTCACGTTCGGGTCGTCGCTCGGGGCCGACAACCTCTCGGCGCCCGCCAGCACCTACACCGCTTGCACGATCACGCTCGCCCACTGGCAGTGGGCGACCTGGGCCGACATGGAACACGACTGGGGCATGTTCTGTCTCACGGTCATCCACGAGATGGGCCATCTCCTCGGGCACCCGCACAGCTCTCGGCCCGGCAGCGTCATGGCTCCGGTGTTCACCAGCGACGCCAACGTCCCCGCCGCATGCCACGTAAGCTGGCTGAATGGCTGGCGCCCCGCCGGGGCACGCTGACCCGGCGCAGACGCGCGATCACCCAGGGCGACGCGCCACAGCTCGGCAAACTGCGCACAGCTTGGAGGCACCCCTGACCGCCCGAGGTCGCTCGTCCGTCGATTCGTGGCCCACGCCGGCCATACCTCGGCCGACTTGCGGCCAAACCACTCCCCGGCCGCCCGCAAATTGCGACAATCCTTCGTGCGAACGCTGCGAACCTTCGCGCTGCAAGAGCCTGCAGCGGGGCGAAAGTTGAGGACTTTCGCGCCCGCTGCAACCAGTGGAGACGGCGGGAATTGAACCCGCGTCCGCAGTCGCATGAAAGGTGGCGTCTACGAGCGTATCCGGCGCTCTGATCTCATCTTCCGCTCGCCACGCCGGCGGGGTTGCGGAGGACCAGCTTCGAAAAGATGTCCCCGGTTTGGCCGAAGCGAGCCTCCCCGAGCGAGCCTGCTGATTGATCCCGGCTACTCCGCCGCAGGCGAGCTAAGAGGCCAGGAGCGCTCACGGCTTAGTGACTAAGCGGCGAGCGCGAACTCATGAGAGTCCGCACTTATTTTTTTCCCGGGAGTTTTACGAGGCCGCCCGGGACCTCGACTCGCAACCACCCCCACGAACCGACCACGTCGAAGCCTGTCGTCCCCGGGGGTTCCTACTCCTACGAGTATAGGAGCGCGTGCGCCGCTGGGCCACATGAAGCGTGGCGTAAGAACCGCCCGTCACCGGGACCGGCGCCTGCCACAATCATCAGGAGCAACCCGATGGAACCGCTCACCCCCCTTCCCGCCCCCCGCTCCGGCGAGCAGCCGCGAGCCGACGAGGCACCCTACGCGCCAAGCCCATGGGCCGGCCCTGACGGGGTGGCCCACGCGCCCTACGGACCGCTGGCCGCGGGCCGAGACCACCACGGCCGGTCAGGCGATCCCAGCGAGCCGGACCGTCCCCAGTCCTGGTTCAAGCGCCGCATCGTCCCGATCGGCGCCGCGATCATCGCGCTGCTCTCAAAGCTCAAGGCGCTGTTGCTGCTGCTGCCCAAGGTCAAGCTGCTGGCCAGCGCGGGCTCGATGCTCGTCTCGGTCGCCGCGTACACGACGATCTGGGGTGTCTGGTTCGCCGTCGGGTTCGTCGTGCTGCTGTTCGTGCACGAGATCGGTCACGTCATCGCCCTGCGCCGCGAGGGGATCCGCGCGAGCCTGCCGATGTTCATTCCCTTCCTCGGCGCGGTCATCAGCGCGCGCTCGCTGGGCGAGAATGCCACCGCCGAGGCCCGGGTCGGCTTGGCCGGGCCGATCCTCGGCAGCGCCGGGGCGGGCCTCTGCGTCGTCATCTGGCAGATCACCGGTGATGACTACTGGCGCGCGCTGGCGTTCACCGGCCTGTTTCTGAACCTGTTCAACCTGCTCCCGGTGGTGCCGCTCGACGGCGGCCGGGCAATGGCGGCGATGGCGCCTTGGATGTGGGGCGTCGGCTTCGCTGCGATGGTCGTGCTGGCGCTCGTCTTCCCCAACCCGGTGATCTTCATCATCGTTCTCTTCGCCGGCTTTGAGACCTACCGCCGCTGGAAGCTGCGCAGCACCCGCAGCCTCGAGCAGGCCGCCTACTACCGGGTCAGGCCGCGCGACCGCTGGCTGGTCGCCGCGGTGTACCTCGGTCTGATCGCCCTGCTGGTGGTCGGCATGGACGTCACCCACCTGCAGCGCACGCTCGGCTGAGCGGCGCGGCCGCGCCTCATCGCGTCGGGATCAGTAGCGCGGATCGCGGCGATCCTCCCGGACGACGACCTGACGCTGTGAGCGGTCGGCCCACCAGAACGTGTAGGCGAGCGCGAGGACGAGCCCGACGATCCCCACCACCAAGAGAACGGTGCCGGCGGTCTGGACGTTGAAGCCGCTGATGTGCGCGGTCACGGCGAACTTGAGAATCGCGCCGACGGCGATCAGCAGAATGGATGATCCGATTGACATGGCGCGAACCTACCCGCTCCGGGCGCGCGCCACGCACGCGGGCGCGCACGTGCAGCGGCGCTGGACTAACGGCCGACCTCACGCAGCTCGCGCTGCACATCGCGGGCCATGTCACGCGTCCGGATGCTCTGACGCTTGTCGTACAGGTCCTTGCCCTTGGCCAGCGCGATCTCGATCTTGGCCCGCGATCGAGACCCCGAGAAGTACATGCGGGTCGGGACCAGAGTCAGCCCCCGTTCGCTGGTGCGGGCGGCGATCTCCTCGATCTCGCGGCGGTGCAGGAGCAGCTTCCGCGGTCGCTCCGGGTCATGGTTCTCGCGTGAGGCCGGTCCGTAGGGCGGTATGTAGACGCCCATCAACCACACCTCGCCGTCGCGCACCATCGCGTAGGCATCCTTGATCTGCGCCTTGCCATCGCGCAGGGACTTGACCTCCGGGCCGGTGAGCACCATCCCGCACTCGAAGCGATCGAGCAGGTTGTAGCGGTAGGAGGCCTGCCGGTTGGTGGCGACATCGCCGGCGGCGACCTTGCGCTTGCGTCCCTTGGCCATCAGCAGCTCACCTCCCACCGGCGTCATGATCATCGCCCGCGACAGCGAGCGCGAGATCCACCCTACCCCGCGGGGCGTCGATCCGTCCCACCCGCACCTCGAGCTCGTCCCCGAGCCGGATCGCCCCCCCGTTGCGGGTTCCGACGAGCACCGTCCCCTCCTCGTTGAGCTCATACCAATCGCCGCTGAGCCGGCGCACCGGCAGCATGCCCTCGAACTGGCGTTCCTCGCCGAAGACCAGGAACGCTCCGGCGCCGATCAGGCCGACCACCTCGCCGGAGAAGACCGCCCGCCGATCACCGCCCTCGTAGAGCGTCCGCTCGAGTAGAAAGCAGCGCACAATGTCATCGGCATCACGCTCGATCACCATCGCGTCGCGCTCCCGCGTGGAGGTCCACGGCCCGGCCGCAGCCACGAAGGAGCCGTCCGGCGCCGGCTCTCCGGCGATCGCCGACAGCAGACCCCGATGACAGATCAGATCCGGGTAGCGCCGGATCGGCGAGGTGAAGTGGCAGTAGCGCGGAGAAGCCAAGCCGGCGTGACCCAGATTGCGCGGGTCGTAGTAGGCCTGTTGAGCGAGCGCAGCACGAGGCGGTTCAGGGCCCGGCCGCCGCGCCCGGTTCGTGCCACCCAGTCGGCGACCATGGCCGAGATCTCGGCGGCCAGGTCGGCGGCCTGCTGGGAGGTCATGTGGCCGCCGGGCGCCGGCGGGGTTGGCACGCCGAGCGAGGCGAGCTGCGTGATCAACCGCTCGACCGAGCTCGCATCGGGTCGCTCATGGACCCGGAACAGGGTCGGGACCCGCCGCTCCTCCAGAAAACCCGCGACGGCCTCGTTGGCCGCGATCATCAACCGCTCGATCAGGCGATGTGACTCGGTCTGGGGCACGAGATCGGCGCCGGTGACGTGACCCTCGCGGTCGAAGTGGAACTCCGGCTCGGCGGATTGCAGTACGACCGCGGACTGGCCCTCGCGTCCGGCCTGCAGCGCGGCCGCCGCCGCCCGGGCGTCGGCCAGCGGTTGGGCCCAGGGATCGAGTGCGCGCTCGGTGCCCGCGAAGATCCGGTCGACGTGGTCGTAGTCAAGGCGTGCCACCGAGCGGATCACCGAGCGATACATCGCGGCGCCGCGCGCGACCTCGGTGGGTGGGGAACCGCGTCCCGCGGCGATCGTCATCTCCACGGTGACCGTCAGGCGGTCTTCGCCCTGGACCAGCGAGCAGACGTCGTTGGAGAGACGGCCCGGCAGCATCGGCTCGACGGCCCCGGGCACGTACACGCTCGTGCCGCGCCGATAGGCCTCGCGATCGATCGCGCCACGCGTGGGGACGTAGGCGGCGACATCGGCGATATGCACCCAGACCCGGATCGAGCCGTCCTCGCCGGCCTGAGCGGAGATCGCGTCATCGAAGTCCCGCGCCGTCGCCGGGTCGATCGTGAAGGTGGGCAGCTCCCGCAGGTCGCGCCTGCCTCCGAAGTCGGGCGGCGGTGCGGCCGCCTCCCGCGCCGCGTGGTCGACGGCGGGGTCAAAGCCCCGCTGCAATCCGCGGTCGAGCATCAGCGCGGCGATCACGTCGCGCGCCACGTCCGGACGCCCGAGCCGGCGGCCGATGACCATCCGCGAGGTCCCTCGCCGGTTGGCGCTGCGACCCGGGGCGACGGTGACCAGATCCCCGACGTCGGCCTTCCGGTCGCGGCTGACCACCATCTGAGGCCCAGGACTGAAGAAGGGCTCGGCGACGAGGAACTTGCCCTTGCGCTGCAGGACGGCAACCCTCGAGGCCGGCCGCGGATCACGGCCGGCGCCGGTCATCTCAGCTTGGCCGCGACCGTGCGCTCGGCCACCTGCAGGGCGGTGTCGGTCTTCGCGCGCAGGTTGGTGTTGGCGTACACGTCGGGCGTGATCCCGGCGCCGCGCTTGACTCCGCCGCCGCCGAGGTTGCGTCCGCTGGGCGTGAAGTACTCGCCGACGGTGAAGTCCAGCGCACCGCCGTTGGCCAGCGGCTGGATCTCCTGAAAGACCCCCTTGCCGTAGGTGTGGGTACCGACGACGGTGGCCCGGTGGCGGTCCTGCAGCGCGCCGGTGACGATCTCGGCGGCCGATGCCGTCCCGTGGTCAACGAGCACGACGAGAGGGATCGAGGCGGAGATGGCTCCCCGCCTGGCCAGGTACACCTGCCGGGGCTGGCTGCGGCCGGCAGTGGAGACGATCGTCCCGTCGGCGATGAAGATACTGGCGACGTTGACGCCCTCCTCGAGCAGGCCGCCGCCGTTCTCGCGCAGATCGAGCACGAGCGCGCGCGCCCCGTGATGCAGCACCTTGTCGACCTGAGTGCGCAGCTCGTCGCCGGAACCGGCGGTGAAGCTCGTCAAGCGCACGATTCCGACCTTGGTCCCGTGGTAGGTGCTCACGTTCCCGCTGGCCACCGGGACCGTGATGTCGGCACGCATCACCGTGATCACGCGCCTGTGCCGGCCCGCGCGGACGGTCAGCGTCACTGACGAGCCTGGACGGCCCTTGATCAGCGACGCTGAGAAGGTCTCGGGGCGATTGGCCAGGGATGTCGAGCCGACCGAGATGATCACGTCGCCGTGGGCCAGACCCGCGCGCGCAGCCGGCGAGCCAGGGAACACGTCGAGCACGCGCAGCCCCAGCGGATCGATGACCGCGTCGATGCCGATCCCGCTCAGGTGGGGATTGGACTGGTTCTGAAAGGCGTGGTAGTCGGCGGGGTCGAAATAATGCGAATAGGGATCCCCCAGACCTGCCACGGCGGCCGCCAGGCCCTTGTTGACCAGGGCTGAGCGGGTGACCGGCCGGTAGTAGTCATGCTGCAGCAGCCCGAAGACGCTGTTGATCAGCTGCTCCTCGCTGCTCTGGCTGACGAATGCGCTGCGCACGGGCCCGGGCAGCCAGTTCGGGTGCCCCCCGAGCCAGACGCCGACGAGCAGGGCGACCACCACGCCCGCGATGATCGCGGCCGTTCGCGGTCCGGTCCGAGGGCGCTGACTGTGCATGGTCGTCGTCTCAGCGTAGATGGTTGATTCTGGCGCGCAGGGGCGTGGCAACCATCGGGACCATCACCCACTTGCACTCCAGCACCGGCGGTCCGCTCAGACGCGCAGGAAACGGCGCAGCGAGAGGCCCGAGCCGAGCGCGGAGACGAGCACGCCCGCCCCCATCAGCACCGCCACGAGCGCGCTGAAGGGAATCGTCTGCGGCGAGGCGAGCAGGGTCCAATTGTGGGCCAGCGGGTCCAGCAGGGCCACCTTGGCCAGCCCGAGGATGGCGATCGCCAGCAGGGCGCCGGCCGCCCCGACCACGATGCCCTCGACCACGAACGGCCAGCGGATGAACCAGTCGGTCGCGCCGACCAGCTTCATCACCTCGATCTCGCGGCGCCGCGAGTAGAGCGAGAGCCGGATCGTGTTGGCGATCAGCAGCACCGAGGCGATCGTCAGCAGGATCGTGAGGCCGGCGGCCGTGATCGTGACCAGATTGGTCACGGCGAGGATCTTGCGCGTGTCGTTCTTCTTGTTGGACACGCTCTGGATGGCGGGGTCCAGCACTCCCGGCGTGCCGCCCGGTGACGGCGGCGTCAGCGCGCTGCGAACCGCGAGAACGTTGCCCGGGTTGTCAGGGATGACATGGAAGGTGTCCGGGAGCGGATTTGCGCCCAGCAGCTGGTAGGCCTGCGGATCGATCTTGGACTGCTGGGCGTAGGCCTGCTGCTTGGAGACGAACTGCACGCTGCGCACGTGAGGCACGTTGAGCAGCTCCCGCCGGACGCGCGCTTCCTGACCGGAGGTCGCGCTGCTCTTCATGTACACGTCAACGAGCACTCGGTTGCGGACGCTCGCGGCGGCTCCGTTGGTGGCCTGGACGATCGGGATGAACACGCCGAGGACGAGCATCGTGACCAATACCGTGGCCAGCGCGGCGAAGCTCGGGGCGGCGCTGCGGCGCACGGCCCGCACCGCCTCGCGCAGGAAGAATCCGATCCGCATCAGACGCTGGGGGGGCGCTCGGACGGCCCGCGCAGACGATGCGCGAACTCGCGGGTGCTCTCGTCCCGGGCGTAGAGGCCAGCGGCCTCGTCGCGGACAATCCGACCGCGGGAGAGCTCGAGCACCCGGCGGCGCATCTTGTCGACCATGGCCTGGTCGTGGGTGGCCACCAGCACAGTCGTCCCGGTGCGGTTGATCCGGTAGAGAAGCCGCATGATGTCGATGCTGGTCTCGGGATCGAGGTTGCCGGTCGGCTCGTCGGCCAGCAGGAGCGGAGGATGATTGACGAACGCGCGGGCGATCGAGACACGCTGCTGCTCGCCGCCCGACAGCTGATCGGGGTAGTTGTGCAGCTTGGTCGAAAGACCGGTCAGGCGCAGGATGTCGGGCACCTTGGCGCGGATGTCCTTGCGGGAGCCACCGGTGACCTGCAACGCGTAGGCGACGTTGTCGTACACGGTGCGGTTGGGCAGCAGCTTGAAGTCCTGAAAGACCACCCCGATGTTGCGGCGGTAGTAGGGCACCCGCTTGCGCGAGATCTGCGAGAGGTCGTGACCGGCCACGCGGATGGCCCCACTGGTCGGCTCGAGCTCCTTGATCAGCAGGCGCATGACCGTGGACTTGCCCGACCCGGTCGAGCCGACCAGGAACAGGAACTCCTCGCGGTCGACCGAGAAGCTGGCCTGATCGAGGCCGACGTCACCGGCGTAGAGCTTGGAGACCGCGCGGAAGTCGACGACCTGAGTGCTGGGGGCGCGGGACGGCGCGGCGGAAGCAGGAGTCCGGCTCTCGGCCGCGGTGACGCGACGGCGAGCGCGTGCGGATGTGGAGTTCTGAGATGCCATGAGGTGCCCGGAGGGTAGCGGGCACCCTCCCGGTTCGCCCGCTCGACGGCCCAGGTGCAAGGGGATTTGCAGGGCGATCGTCACGGCCCGACCCTGACCGTGGTCGGCGCGGCCGGGATGGTGCCCCGCTCGCTCCGGCGCCCGCTACCGTGTCCTCAGCAATGCCCTCGATCTCCGTGTCCACGCTCGAGAACGGGTTGCGACTGCACAAGGTCGCCGCCGAGGGCACCCGCGCGCTGACCATCCTGATCGCCTTCGACGCCGGCGCCCGGACCGAGCGCAGCGAGGAGAACGGGATGGCCCATTTCCTGGAGCATCTCGTGTTCAAGGGCGGACAGAAGTACCCCGACTACCGCGCCGTCAACGAGGCCGCCGAGGGGATCGGTGCCGTGCTCAACGCCTACACCAGCCACGACCTGGTCGCTTTTCACATCACCGCGCGCGCCGAGCGCGGTCTCGAAGCGGTCGATCTGCTGACCGATTTCGTTGCCCAGCCGCGGATTGACGGCGACGAGATGAACCGTGAACGCGGCGTCGTCGTACAGGAGATCGCACGGTCTGATGACCAGCCCGCCGTGATGGCCGAGAACCTCATCGATCAGGCCGTGTTCGGCGATCATCCGCTCGGTCGCCCGGTACTCGGGCCGGCCGAGCACATCCGCGACACATTCACGCGCGACGCGATCGTGGCCTTCCGCACGCGTCGCTGGACGGCCGCCTCGGGCGCCGCCTTTGTGGTCGGCAATCTGGACTCGCTCGGCGCCGCCGGCGAGCTCGAAGCGGCCTTTGAGCGCTTTGACTCCGGAGCCCAGCCACCCGTCTACGAGGCGGCGCCGGCCTTTGCCCCCCGGCTGCTCGTCCAAGAGCGCGACTCCAATCAGTCGCACCTGCGCATGTCCTACCGCCCGTCGATCGACGTCACCCAGCAGCGCGAGCGCGCCGCCCTGGCCATCTACGCCACGCTGCTCGGCGGCTCGATGGGCTCCCGCCTGTTTGACGAGATCCGCGAGCAGCGCGGCCTGGCCTATTCGGTCAGTGCCGCCCCGCATGCCTACGCGGACGTTCCCGTTCTGCAGCTGTCGGCCGGTCTGGACTCCTCCAAGTGCACCGAGGCCTATCGGCGGATGCGCGACATCGTGTCCGAACTGCGCAACGACGGCCCGACCGAGGCCGAGGTCGATCGGGCACGCGCCTTCGCCGCGGGCGCCCGCGCGATCGCGTTTGAGAACAGCGGTGCCGTGGCGCGTTTCGCCGCCCAGCAGACGATCGTCCACCACAGCGACGAGATCGATCCCCACCACACGATCACGCTGCTCGACGATGTCACCTACGACGAGGTCCGCGCGGTCGCGGCGGGGATCGCTGACGAGCTCGCGATCGCGTGCGTCGGCCCGCACACCGTGGAGGAGCTGGAGGCGGCCTGAGACGTCGGGGGTTGCTGGGGTTGGCCGCCGCGGTCGCCGTCGTTGTGATCCTGCTCGCCGGTCTCGGATCGCTGACCGCCACGAGCAACCGCCAGGCCGGGAGGCCGCGCGCCGGCGCCGGGCGTGGCCATCCTCAGGGCGCGCGCCGGCGGGGCGGTCACCCGCACACGGGATCGGCGCCATTGCGCAGCTCGCACCTGGCCTCCGGGCCGGGCGGCGCCACGGCTGACCCACGGCTGGCGGCGGTCATGGCACAGGCGCTCGCGCTCGGCGGGCCTCAGAGCGGCGCGCTCGTCTATGACCTCGGCACCCAGCAGACCCTGTTCGCGCGCCGGCCCGGCGTGATGCGGCCGCCGGCGTCGGTCGAGAAGCTCTACACGACCGTCGCGGCGCTGCGCGTGCTCGGACCGTCCGCTCGGCTGCACACCGCCGTCCTCGGCCGCGGCCACCAGAGCGGCGCGGTCTGGCACGGTGACCTGTATCTCCGCGGGGGTGGCGATCCAACCTTCGGGGATGCCGGCTTTGATCGCGTGTGGGACCGCGGGCAGGGCGCGACGGTTCAGACCCTGATCGCCCAGATCACCGGCCGCGGCATCCGCCGCGTGACCGGCCGCGTCTATGGCGACGAATCGCTGTTCGACGCTCGCCGGGGCGGGCTGCTCACCCACTACGCGATGGATACGCCCGACTTCGGCGGCCAGCTCAGCGCGCTGGACTTCAATCACGGCTCGGCCCTGCGCCGGCTCGGGCCGGCACGCTTCGCCGTCAAGCAGTTCGTGCTCGACCTTCACGCGGCCGGCGTCAGCGCCAGCCCCGCTGGCCGGCTCGCGGTCACCCCGCCGGGCGCCGCCCTCCTGGCCAGTGTCTCCTCTCCCCCGCTGTCGGCGATGACGCGGCTGATGGACGTGCCCTCTGATGACCTCTTCGCCGAACTGTTCGCCAAGCAGCTCGGCGCTCTGTTCGGCTCCGGAGGCACCATCTCGGGTGGCGCCCAGGTCATCCGTGGCACCATCGCAGCCGCCTTCGGCCTGCACCCCGTGATCCTGGACGGCTCCGGACTCTCACGTGATGACCGCTCCTCACCCGCCGAGATCGTCGATCTGCTGCGCGACGTGTGGCGCACGCCGGTCGGCCGCGGGCTGGCCGGCTCGCTGCCGACGGTCGGCGTCGAGGGCACGGTGCAGTACATCGGGATCAGGACCGCGGCTCGGGGACGATGCATCGCCAAGACCGGGACCCTGGACGGCGTCACCAACCTGGCCGGCTACTGCCGGACCCGGGCCGGCCGTGACGTCGCCTTCGCCCTGATGGTGGACGGCCCCTCCAACGCGGCCGCGATCCCGCTCGAGAGCCGGATGATCGGCGCGATTGCACGATATTGACGACGGTCGCCGCCACCCCTGACAATCTGTGGTGATGACCACGGCGACCCTGCTCAACCGTGACGAGCTGCAGCGCTACCTGAACCGGATCGGCGATCGCTGGGCGCTGCAGGCCGCGTGGCTCGGTGGCGCCCGAATCGATGACCTGCGGGGCGCTCCTGCCCAGCGTGAGCGGGGACAGGAGTTCGTCCTGATCCTCGTCGCCCCGGCGTTCGACGGGATGCCCTGGCTCGAGCGGGTCTATCAGGCCGGCTCGCTGTGGGACGCGATGGAGATGGGCGGTGCCGCGGACGTGCATTGCTACACCCCCGCCGAGTTCGGGCGCAAGCGGGCGTCGATGCCGGCCGTCCAGCGCGTGATCGCGCACGGCATGCTGCTGTTCGAGGACACCGCGCCTGGCCTGTCCCGGGAGGACGAGCTCAGCTGACGGTCAGCCCACGCGGGCTGAGAAGCGCGCGCCCGCTAACCAATCGAGACCATCCGCTGGATCGGAATGCGCGCCCGTTCGGCGATCGCGGCGGGTACCCGGACCTCGTGCACGTCGTCGCGCAGCGCGTCGCGCAGCTTGGGCAGCGTGATCATCTTCATGAAACGACAGTGCGCGGCCTCATTGGCGGCCACAAAGTCGACATCGGGCGCGGCCCGGCGCAGGGGGTGCAGCATTCCGGTCTCGGTGGCGACGATCGCCGTCCGCCGGACACCGGGTCCGGCCTGCTCCTCGGCGGCGCGCGCGTAGGCGAGCATCCCGCCGGTGGAGAGCATCTTCACACCCTCCGCGTCGACATCCCCGGCGGCCACATACTCCATGACACTGGTCGAGCAACCGCATTCGGGGTGGATGAGAAAGTCCGCGCCGGCGTGCGTACCGCGCACGGCGGCGATGTCCTCGGGCTTGATCCCCGCGTGCACGTGGCACTCGCCGTCCCACACGCGCATCGGACGACCGATCATCTTCTCGACGTAGGCGCCGAGAAACATGTCGGGTCCGAACAGGATCTCGGTGCCCTCGCCGTGCGTGGCGTAGATGTGGCGCACGACGTCGACTGCGTTGGCCGATGTGCAGCAGTAGTCGGTTTCGGCCTTGACCTCGGCCGTGGTGTTGACGTACATGACCACCACCGCGCCGGGATGCTCCGCCTTCCAGGCGCGCAGCTGGTCCGCGGTGATCGAGTCCGCCAGCGAACAGCCGGCGTCGGGATCGGGGATCAGGACCCGCTTGTCCGGACACAGCACCGAGGCGGTCTCGGCCATGAAGTGGACTCCACAGAACACGATCGTGTCCGCGTCGGAGGCGGCGGCCTGCTGCGAGAGCCCGAGCGAGTCCCCGACGTAGTCCGCGACGTCCTGGATCTCGGGCAGCTGGTAGTTGTGCGCCAGGATCGCGGCGCCGCGTTGACGGGCGAGGTCGCGGACCTCGGCCTGGAGGGCCGGGATGCTCTCGAGCATCAGCGGCGCGGGCGGGGTATCGAGCATCGGAAGGTTCATGGCACCAGGGTGAGGATCAGGGACAGGTCCAGAGCGGGGGCGCTGTGGGTGATCGCGCCGACCGATATGAAGTCTACGCCCGTGCCCGCGACGTCCCTGAGCGTCTCCAGGGTCACCCCGCCGCTGGCCTCGAGCTCGGCCCGCCCGGCCACGTGGCGCACCGTATCGCGCAGCTGGTTCGGGGTCATGTTGTCCAGCAGCAGGCGTGGCGCGCCGGCGGCAATCGCCTCATCGACCTCGGCCCGATTGCGACACTCGACCTCGAGCAGGAGCTCCGGGGCCCGCTCGCGGGCGCGCCGCACAGCGGCTCCGACCCCGCCGGCGATCGTGGCGTGGTTCTCCTTGATCAGGATCGCGTCGTACAAGCCGGTGCGATGGTTGGTCGCACCGCCCGCGGCGACGGCGGCTTTCTCGAGCTCCCGTAGGCCCGGGGTGGTCTTTCGTGTGTCCAGGATCCGGGGCGGCTGGGGCGTGAACTCGGCCACGGCGGCGACGCAGCGTGCCGCGAGCGTCGCCACGCCCGACAGGCGTTGCAGGAAGTTCAGGGCGGTGCGCTCGGCGGTGAGCAGGGCGGCGGCGTGACCCCGGACCCGCATCACCTCACCGTCTTCGCGCCAGACGCCCTCATCGGTGAGACGCTCGAACCGGAGCTCGGGGTCCAGCGTGGCGAACGCTCGCTCGGCGACGGCCAACCCGAACACCACCCCTGGCGCCTTCTGGGTGATCAGCGCCTGCGCCATCGCCTCCGGGGAGACCGTCGCCGCGGTGGTCACATCCCCCGTGCCGACATCCTCGGCCAAGGCCCGTCGTACGACCGCGTCGATGCTGTCCGTATCCATACCGCGAGCATAGGCAGCCGCGTCGACCGTCCGGCCGCGTGAGTTGAGCACGGCTTCACATTTTTCCCCTACGCGGGCGCCGAGCCGGATATGCTGCCGCGGCTTTCGTCACATCACGAGGGGGAACCGGATGCAATCACAGAGCTCGAACGGGCATCATCGCTGCGCTCGGGGCGGCCGTGCTGGCCTTGCCGGCAACGGCGGCCGCTGCCACGACCACCGTCTACGCGGGTGTGCCACCTGGCATCAAGAAACTCGTCGCCAAGCTCGGCGCAAGTGCGATCGGGGCCGATCAACCCGACATCAACGCGTTTGTCAACCAGCACGCCACGGTCCGCGTCGGCGACAAGGTGTCCTTCGTGCTCCGCGGTTTTCACACCATTGATCTGCCCAAGAAGGGTGGCGGGGACGTTCCGCTGATCGTTCCCAGCGGCGGTCTCGTCAGCGGCGTCAAGGACGCGGCCGGCAATCCGTTCTGGTTCAACGGCAAGGTGCCGAACATCGGCTTCAATCCGTCGCTGGTCAAGGCGTCCGGAGGCAAGGTCTACAGCGGTGGCGCGCGCGTCGACAGCGGTCTGCCGCTCGGGCCTCCGCAAGCCGTTCGTGGTCACCTTCACCAAGGCCGGGACGTACAAGTACTACTGTGATGTGCACCCGGGGATGATCGGCTTCGTGACGGTCAAGCCGAAGTCGGCGACACTTCCGACGGCCAAGCAGAACGCCGCGGCGCAGCTCGCCCAGCTGACGGCCGACATCAAGGGCGCGGTCAAGGCGGCCAAGGCGAAGGTGCCGGCTGACACCGTCTCGGTCGGCAAGTCCGGGCCCGGCGGCGTCGAACTGTTCTCGATGTTCCCGGCCACGCTCACCGTCAGCACCGGAACCGTCGTGACGTTCAAGATGTCGAGCCATAGCTTTGAGACCCACACCGCGACGTTCGGGACGCCGACGGTGCTCAAGACGCTGGCCAAGCAGTTCGCCGGTGGCCCGCAGCTTCCGGCGCAGGCCGCTTTCCCGAGTGACCCGACCCAGCCGATCCTCGAGACCCTGACCAGTCACGGTGACGGCTTTGCCAACACCGGAGTGATGGACAATGACCCCAGCACCGCGACGATTCCCAGCTCCGGGAAGATCCAGTTCAACGCGCCGGGCACCTATCACTACGTCTGTCTGGTCCACCCGTTCATGACGGGGACGATCGTCGTCAAGTGATCCGGCACCGGGCGCTCGCGGGCGCGCGGTGACCACCCCGATGCGGGGCCGGGCCGGCGAGCCCGGCCCCGCAGACGGACCTCAGGAGGGCTCGACGAGCACCCGGAGAGTCTGAAAGCTCGGGTCTGCGGCCCCGTGGAGGCGTGCTCCGACCCCGGTCAGGGTTCGCAGGTAGGAGACCACCTCGGCGGTGACACGCTCCCCCGGCAGCAGCGACGGGACGCCAGGCGGATACCCGGCGATCGACTCACACGAGATCCGCCCGACCGCGTCATCGACGGGCACCGTCTCCCCCTCACCGAGAAACGCATCTCGGATCGGGACGACGGTCTGGTGCTCGTGCTGGGCCGGCAGCCGCACGATCGCCGGGCCCTGACCCGACCGGGCGCTGCGTCTCACCGTCTCGGCGAAGTCATGCGTGAAACGCTCCAGCGGTTCGACCGGCTGGCCCATCCCGAGGACGAGGACGAGCGTGGCGTGGGTGGCCAGCTCGACGTAGATGTCGTAGTTGGCTCGCAGCTCGGCGGCGAGCTCGTAGCCGGTACAGCCGGTGCCGCGCACGTCGATCACGATCCGCAGCGGATCCCATCCGGCGACCCCGGGGCGCCCGACCATGTCCTGGCCGACCACCGAGCAGCCCGGGATGGCATCGAGCTCGACACGGGCCCGAGCCGAGGCCGCCAGGGTGCGATCCAGCAGCGCCTCGCCGTGAATCGCGAGCTGCCGTCGCGCGCTGTCCAGCGAGGCGAGCAGCAGCGAGTTGGGGCTCGTGGAGCGCACCAGGCGCACGCAGCGCGAGACCTGGTCGGGATCGATCCTGGTCTCCACCCCGGCCCGCCCGACGTGGAGCATCGCCGACTGGGTGAGACTGCCGACGATCTTGTGCGTCGAGGTGAGGACCGCATCGGCGCCAGCGGCCACCGGCGACTCGGGCAGCATGGGATGAAAGCCGAAGTGCGAGCCCCAGGCGCAGTCGACGACAAGCGCCACCCCGGCCGCGTGAGCCACCTCGGCACAGCCGCGGACGTCGGCCGCCATTCCGTAGTAGGTCGGCGAGACGATGAACGCGGCCGAGATGTCGGGCGAACGGGCGAGGGCTGCCTCGAGCGCCTCGGGGGTGACCCCATTGGCCATTCCGAGCTCCTCGTCGAACTCGGGGTTGACGAAGCTCGCCACGCCACCGCTGAGCACCAGCCCATCGACGACGCTGGCGTGCGAATTGCGCTGGACGAGCACGTGACGGCCCGGTGTGGCCAGGGCGAGACACAGCGCATGGTTGCCCTGGGTGGCGCCGTTGGTGAGAAACCAGGTCTGCCGCGCGCCGTAGGCGGCCGCGGCGAGTTGCTCGGCACGCTCGTAGGGCGTCGGACTCGGGCCCGTGTCGATCCCCTCGATGTCCTGGCAGATGTCCAGAGCCAGCGCCCGCTCGCCCATCGCACTGCGCAGACCCGGGTCGGCGCCGGGGCCGCCCTTGTGGCCGGGGACGTGGAAGCGGACCGAGCCTCGGAAGCCGTAGGAGACGATCGCCTCCAGATAGGGGGCGGTGGGCAGCGAGCGCGGCGTCGGGCCCCCCGGGAGTTGCTCGGCCGGCGAGCCGCTCGCCGGGGAGCGCACCCGGTTCACCTGCGGGTCATCGGAGATGGTCATTTGGCCGCCTTGAGCAGGTAGGCACGGACGAAGCCGTCCAGGTCACCGTCGAGCACTCTGTTCGCGTCTCCCATCTCGTGGTCGGTGCGATGGTCCTTGACCATCGTGTAGGGGTGAAGCACGTAGGACCGGATCTGGGATCCGAAGTTGACATCCTGCGCCTCGCCCCGCTCGCGGGCGATCTCCTCGCGGCGCTTGCGCTCCTCGAGCTCGACCAGCTTGGAGCGCAGCATCGCCATTGCCGTGGCCTTGTTGGAGGATTGTGAGCGTTCGTTCTGGCATTGGACCACGACTCCGCTCGGCTTGTGCGTGATCCGTACCGCCGAGTCGGTCTTGTTGACGTGCTGGCCACCGGCGCCACTGGCGCGGTAGGTGTCGATCTGCAGGTCATCGTCATCGATCTCGACCTCGGCCGTCGCCTCCACGACCGGCGAGACCTCGACGCCGGCAAAACTCGTCTGGCGCCGGTTGGCCGAATCGAACGGGGACAGGCGCACGAGCCGGTGCACCCCCTTCTCCGAGCCGTACAGCCCATAGGCGTTCTCGCCCTTGACGCGGAACGTGGCCGACTTGATGCCGGCCTCCTCGCCGGGTGAGGCCTCCAGGAGCTCGACGCCGAAGCCGCGCTTCTCAGCCCAGCGCATCTCCATGCGCAGCACCATTTCGGCCCAGTCCTGCGCGTCGGTGCCCCCGGCGCCGGCGTTGACGGTGACCAGCGCGTCACCGGCATCGTAGGGGCCGGAGAACAGGCGCTCCTCCTCGAGGGCGGCGAGCCGCTCCTGAATCCCGGACACCTGGTCTTCGAGCTCGGCCGCCATCTCGGGGTCCTCCTCAGCCAGTTCGGCCAGGGGCTCGAGGTCGTCCACGTCGCGCTCCAGCTCGCGGAACACCACCAGCTTGCGGCTGGCTCGTGCGTGCTCGGCGCTTACCTGCGCGGCGTGCTCCTGGTTGTCCCAGAAACCGGCCGCCCCCATCTCGTTTTCGAGCGCGGTGGCGCGCTGCTGCAGTTCAGAGGGGTCAAAGATAATCCGCCAGCAGCGTGAGCTGCTCGCGGATTGCCGCAAGACGCTGGGGAAGCGGTTCGGAGGGGGCGGTGGCCATCAGGCGGTGAACCGTAGCAGCCGTCAGATCCCTTGCTTGGCGAATCGGCGGGCTGGGTAAACGCCGTTGGGTCAATGCCTTGAGGGAGGAGAAGACATGTACAAGCAGGTGCTCGACCCGGTCTCGCACTCGCTGGGCCTCACGTCCATCTTCGCGGTGCTGCCGCTGGTGGCGTTGTTCGTTCTGCTCGGAGTGCTCAGGTTCAAGGCGCACACGGCGGCGCTGCTCTCGTTGCTGGTGGCGATCCTCGTCGCCGTGATCGTGTACAGCATGCCGGTGGGCCAGGCCGCGGACTCCGCGCTCGAGGGGGCCGTATTCGGCTTCTGGCCGATCATGTGGATCGTCATCAACGCCCTGTGGATCTTCAACCTGACCGACGCCACGGGCCACTTCGCGGTACTGCGCCGCGCCTTCGGGGCGGTGTCCCAGGACGCCCGGGTGCAGGTCGTCGTGATCGCCTTCTGCTTCGGCGCGCTGCTCGAGGCGTTGGCCGGGTTCGGCACCCCGGCCGCGATCTGCGGGATCATGCTCGTCGGTCTCGGACTGCCTCCCCTGCAGGCCGCCGCGGTGTGCCTGATCGCCGACACCGCGCCGGTCGCCTTCGGGGCGATCGCCATCCCGATCACCACGCTCGGCGAGGTCACGAGCCTGCCCGTGCACAACCTGGCGCAGATGGTCGGTCGCCAGACCCCGTTCCTGGCCGTGATCGTGCCCTTCGTACTCGTCTACGTGACTGACGGGCGCCGCGGACTGCGCCAGGCGTGGCCGGCCGCGCTGCTCGCGGGGGTGAGCTTCGGGATCGTGCAGTTCGCCGTCTCCAACTACGTCAACTACCAGCTCACCGATATCTTCGCCGCCCTCGTCTCCGCTGGCTCGGTCGTCGCGCTCGTCCAGGTGTGGACGCCGGCCGGCGGCGAGATCAGCGGCCACGATCTCGTTGCGGAGACCGGGCCGCGGCCCGCGATCGCCGGCGGCTCGACCTCGCAACCCGAGCTGGAGCGGCGGGTCCGGGCCGACGAGGGGCAGCCGCTCGCCCGTCGCGAGATGATCGAAGCGTTCCTGCCCTACGTGATCATCACGATCGTGCTCGGCGTGATCAGCCTCAACGCCGTCGTCAAGCAGCTGACCAAGGCGACCACCCTGTTCGCGTGGCCCGGGTTGCACATCCTCGGCGCGACCGGCAAGCCGCCCAAGAGCGAGATGTTCAAGCTGGACTGGTTCACGGCCGCGGGAACGGGGCTGCTGATCGCCGGGCTGATCACGGTCCTTGTGCTGCGCATCCGCCCGGCCCTGGCGTTCCGAACGTACTTCCGGACGCTCAACCAGATCAAGTGGGCGCTGCTGACGGTCTGCTCGGTGCTGGCCCTGGCCTACGTGATGAACTTCTCCGGCCAGACGGTCACGCTCGGCACCTGGGCAGCGGGTGCCGGCGGATTCTTTGCCTTCCTGTCGCCGATCATCGGCTGGTTCGGCACCGCGGTCACCGGATCGGACACGTCGACCAACTCGTTGTTTGGCGCCCTACAGGTCGCGGCGGCCAAGCACGCGGGCCTGTCGCCCACGCTACTGGCCGGTGCCAACAGTTCCGGCGGGGTCCTGGCCAAGATGGTCTCTCCGCAGAACCTCGCCATCGGCGCGGCGGCAGTCGGCCTGGGCGGCCGCGAGGGCGACATCTTCCGGCGCGTGGTCGGCTGGAGCGTCGCGCTCGTGCTGATCCTCGCCGTGTTCGTGTACCTGCAGTCGACGTCCGTGCTGTCCTGGATGGTGCCCTGACGCGTCGGCGGCGCCCACGGATTCCGGGCGTGCCGCGGTCCCGCCCGTCGGGGAGCCTGCGGGACGCGAGTGGGTCCAACCGGAATGTTTCGCCGGGAAGGGCGAGGTCCGGGGGTCGTCAGGCAAGGACGCAGGAGCCAACGTGCAGCAGCGCTGCACCAGGCTCGGAGGACACAGCCTGGCGGCCATCCGGGGCCGCCATAACCGGTGAGATGTTCCGGTTGGGCTCACTACACCGCGGAGTCCAGCAGCTCTGCGGTCGCGTCCTCCGGCGGGTAACCGTGCACATAGACGAGCAGGTCACCGTCGCCGTGGTTGGCGCTCTGCAGGACCGTGCCGGGCGCCACGTGGATGACCCCGCCGACCGGCACGTCGTGACGCTCGGGCGGCTCGCCCAGATACATGGTCAGCGTCCCCCCCACCGGTACGAACGTCTCCTCCTGACGGGGATGGCGATGCCGGCGCCCGTAGGCGCCGGGCTCATAGCGCCACAGGTTGGCGCGGGAGTGAGCCAGCCCGGCCGGCTCCGAGAGCTCGGCGACATGACGGGCCGGCTCTCCCTCGGCGTGGGGGCGCGTGATCCACGTCAGTGTCCCGGGATCGATGACGGCATAGGTCATGCCCTCCAGCGTACGGGACACGAGCGGTCCGCCGACCCCGCACTCCCCCCGATCCCGCCGACCCCGCCGACCCCGCACACCCCGTCGACCCCGGGGCCACGACCACCCGGGCCCAGCAACGATTTCTTCCCGCGATCGACGCGGTCATGACGACCGTGGGCGATCGTGGTCGTCCCGGACCCCAAACCCAGCACGACGCGCGCCGAGGCCCGGGACGGTGGGAGAAATCATCGCGCCCCGTGGGGCGCGGCACGCAACCCGGGCGCCGGCCGACGCGCAATCAGTCCAGGTACTCGTACGCGATCAGGGTGAGGAACTCTTCGAGCTCCTCGGACAAGGCGACGCGTTCGAACACCTCGCGGGTGCGCTCGGGCTGACCCTGCGCCCAGACCTCGTCGCCGACCTCGGCGTGGATTTTGTCCATCTCCTCGTCGAGCACCTGACGGACGAGCCCAGCGGTGACGGTCCGGCCGTCCTCGAGCGTGGCGCCATGATGGATCCACTGCCAAATCTGCGAGCGGCTGATCTCCGCCGTGGCCGCGTCCTCCATCAGCGAGTTGATCGCCGCCGCGCCGCGGCCGCCCAGCCAGAATGAGATGTACTGAAAGCCGACGTTGACGTCGGTGCGCAGCCCGGCTTCGGTGATCGAGCCGGGGGTAGCGGCGAGGTCGAGCAGCTGCTCGGCGCCGACCGATACCTCGGGCCGCTGCGAGAGCTGGTTCGGCTGCCCGCCGAGCCCCGTCTCGAACACCTGGCGGGCGATGGGCACGAGATCGGGGTGCGCGACCCAGGTGCCGTCATAGCCGAGGTCGACCTCGCGCTGCTTGTCGGCCCGGACGCCCTCCAGGGCCGTGGCGTTGGCCTCCTCGTCGCGCCGAGACGGGATCAGCGCGGCCATCCCCCCCATCGCGTGGGCACCGTGGCGGTGGCATGTGGCCGCCAGCAGCTCGGCGTAGGCACGCATGAACGGGACCGTCATGGTCACGTCCTGTCGGTCGGGCAGGACCATCTCGGGACGTTCGGGGAAGCATTTGATGGCCGAGAAGATGTAGTCCCAGCGGCCGGCGTTCAGACCGCCTGAGTGCTCGCGCAGCTCGTAGAGGATCTCCTCCATCTCAAACGCGGCGGGCAGGGTCTCGATCAAGACGGTCGCCTTGGTCGTACCCGGGGCGATCCGCAGGCGCTCCTCGGCGTAGCTGAACACGTCGTTCCACAGTCGCGCCTCGAGGTGGGACTCCATCTTGGGGAGGTAGTAATAGGGTCCGCTGCCGCGGGCCAGCAGCCGGGGGGCGCAGTGAAAGAAGTACATGCCGAAGTCGAACAGGGACCCCGATACGGGCTCGCCGCCGGCTAGCAGGTGGCGCTCGGGCAGGTGCCAGCCGCGGGGCCGCACGAGCAGGGTCGCCGGACTCTCGCCCAGTTCGTAATGACGCCCGTCGGATCCGTCGTAGGTGATCGTGCCCTCGATCGCATCCCGGAGGTTGATGTGGCCTTCGATCATGCTGCGCCAGCTCGGCGCGCTGGCGTCCTCGAAGTCGGCCATGAAGCCGTCGGCACCCGAGTTGAGTGCGTTGATGACCATCTTGCGCTCGGTCGGCCCGGTGATCTCGACCCAGCGCTGGGCGAGATCCGCCGGTGCCGGCGCAACCTGCCAGTCGCCGCCGCGCACGTCGGCGGTCTCGCTGAGGAAGTTCAGGGTGGCGCCCTCGCGCAGGGCGGCGCGCCGCTGGGCGCGGCGGTTCAGGAGCTCGGAGCGTCGGGAGCCGAACTCGGACTGCAGTGCGGCCACGAACTCCAGCGCATCGGGCGTGAGCACGTCATCGAACGCCCGCGCGCTCTCGCCGCGCAGTTCCAGGTTCATCGCCGCCATGTCGCCTCTCCTGTCGCTGTCATCTCGGTCCAGATTCCCCGTTGCGCCGCGCGGTCAAACGGGTAGCTGACCCGCTATGGCATCTCTCAATGATCCCGAAGTTCGCGGCCTGCTCGAGCCGGCCAACTTCGCGACCCTCTCCACTCACAACCCTGACGGCTCGATCCACAGCACCGTGGTCTGGATGAGTCTCGAGGACGGCGTGTTCGCCGTCAACGGCGCCCAGGGGCGCAAATGGTCCAACAACGTCGAACGGGACCCGCACGTCACGGTGTGCGTGTTTCCCGCTGCCGATCCCTACGAGTACGTCGAGATTCGAGGCAGGACGAGCGCCTCGCGCGACGACGCCGACGATCACATCAATCGCCTGGCCAAGCGCTACATCGGTCAGGACGAATATCCGTTCCGCGGTCCCGGCGAGGTGCGTCTGAAGTTCGAGATCACACCGGACACGGTCCGCCACCAGAAGCAGGGCTGACGCCTCGGGAAGATCGCCACGGCGCCGTCAGGCGCCGTGGCACTTCTTGAATTTCTTGCCCGAGCCGCACCAGCAGGGGTCGTTGCGGCCGGTCTGCTCGGCCTCATCGACCCGACGCTGCTCGACCGCGGGCAGCGCCGGCTCCTCGGACTCATACGGCTCGCCGGCGTTCGCGGCGGCCATGGCGACTGCGCTGGGCTGCGTCGACGAACCACCCGAGTAGCTGACCCGTCCACCCCCGGTGGCCGAGGTGCGGGCCGGGCTCGTCCGCTGTGGGGGCGGCGGCGGGGCGTTGCCATTCTCATCCTGAACGGTGATCTCGACGTGGAAGATGAGCCGAGCGAAGTCCCCCCAGACGCTGTTCATCAGGTCCTTGAACAGCTCGTAGGCCTCGTTCTTGTAGGCGACAAGCGGCTCGATCTGGGCAAAGCCGCGCAGGTGGATGCCCTGCTGCAGATAGTCCATGTCGTACAGGTGCTCCTGCCAGCGCTGATCGATGATCTGCAGCAGCAGGAAGCGCTCGACGTTGCGCAGCAGCTCCTCGCCGAGCTCCTCTTCGCGCCGGTCATAGCTGGCCAGCGCCTCCTCCTGCAGGCGGGCGACGAGGTCCTCCTGATCGATCTGCCGAGGATCGATCGCCGCCAGCTCGTCGGACGGCGTGAAGATCTCCTCGATGCGCCGCATCAGCCCCTCGACATCCCAGTCCTCGACGAAGTCGCCGCCGGTGTACTCGTCGACGATCCGCTCGATCAGGCTGACGATCTCTTGGCGAGCCGCCTCGGACATGTCCCGGCCCTCGAGCACCTCGTCGCGGTAGCGGTAGACCACCTCGCGCTGCTGGTTGAGCACGTCGTCGTACTCGAGCGTGTGCTTGCGCATCAGGAAGTGCTGCTCCTCGACCTTCTTCTGCGCCTTCTCGATCTGCTTGGAGAGCATTCCGGCCTCGATCGGCTCCTCGTTGCCCTCCTCGTCGGTGGACCCGAGGCGGTCGAGGATCTTGTAGATCCGCTCGCCCGCGAACAGGCGCACCAGGTCGTCCTGCGCGGAGAGGAAGAAGCGCGATTCGCCAGGGTCGCCCTGGCGCCCGGCGCGCCCGCGGAGCTGGTTGTCGATCCGGCGCGACTCGTGGCGCTCGGTGCCGATGATGCACATCCCCCCGGCCACCAGCACCTGTTCGCGCAGCTGCTCGACGCGCTCCTCGATCGAGGGCAGCACCTTGGCCATGTGCTCGTCGTAGTCGGGCATGCCCGGCTCCAGGCCGAGCTTGCGCACCTCGAGCGAGGAGAGGTGCTCGGCGTTGCCGCCGAGCTTGATGTCGACCCCCCGGCCGGCCATGTTGGTCGCGATCGTGACCGCGCCGGGCGCGCCGGCCTCGGCGATCGTCTCGCCCTCGCGCTCAGCGAACTCGGGCTTGGCATTGAGCACCGAGTGCGTGATGCCGCGCGCCGTCAGCTGCCGGGAGAGCACCTCGGATACCTCGACCGAGATCGTGCCCACGAGCACTGGCTGGCCGGCGGCATGGCGGGCCTCGATCTCCTTGGCGACCGCCGCCCATTTGCCCTCCTTGGTCTTGTAGACCTGATCGTTGCGGTCGTCGCGAATCATCGGACGGTTGGGCGGGATCTGCACGACGGGCAGCTCGTAGATCTTCATGAACTCGGTCGCCTCGGTCAGCGCCGTGCCGGTCATGCCGCTGAGCTTGTCGTACATCCGGAAGTAGTTCTGCAGTGTGATCGTGGCCATCGTCTGGTTCTCTTCCTGAACCCGGACACCCTCCTTGGCCTCCACGGCCTGGTGCAGACCCTCGGACCAGCGCCGTCCCTCGAGGATCCGGCCGGTGAACTCGTCAATGATCTTGACCTCACCGTCGACCACGGCGTAGTCGTCGTCGCGCTTGTACAGCGACTCAGCCTTGAGGGACTGGATCAGGTGGTTGACCAGGGGGCCGTTCTCGGCGCGGTAGAGATGGTCGATGCCGAGAAAGCGCTCCGCCTTGGCCACACCACGCTCGGTGACCGAGACGGTCTTGTGCTTCTCGTCGAACTCGTAGTCGAACTCGGCGACGAACTCCTTCTTCATCCGCGGGTCCATCCCCTCGGGCGTCTTGCCGGCCTGCATTTTGGGCGCCAGACGAGCGAACTTGCCGTACATGTCCCCCGCCTGCTCGGGCGCCCCGGAGATGATCAGCGGCGTGCGCGCCTCGTCAATGAGGATGTTGTCGACCTCGTCCACGACGGCGAACGTGTGGTACGGGGACTGGCCCTCCTCGGGCTTGGGCCGCCCACCGTGCTGGACCTTTTCGTCCAGGGTCTGCGCCATGTTGTCGCGGAGATAGTCGAAGCCGAACTCGGAATTGGTGCCGTAGGTGACGTCGGCGGCGTAGGCAGCGCGCTTGTCCTCGTAGGGCTGCATGTTCTGCAAAATCCCGAGCGAGACGCCGAGCATGTCGTAGATCGGCTTCATCCACAGCGCGTCACGGCGGGCGAGATAGTCGTTGACGGTCACGACGTGGACGCCCCGGCCGGCCAGCGAGTTGAGCACCACGGCCAGTGTCGCGGTCAGCGTCTTGCCCTCGCCGGTCTTCATCTCGGCGATGCAACCATCGTGCAGGACCATTCCGCCGATCAGCTGGACATCGAAATGGCGCATGCCCATCGTCCGCTTGCCGGCCTCGCGGACGAGCGCGAAGCACTCGTAGAGCAGATCATCCAGCGTCTCTCCGTCGCGCGCACGTTCGCGCAGCGCGTCAGCCGCCTCGCGCACTTCCGCGTCGGTGGCGTGCTCGAGTTCGGCCTCGAAGGCCCCGATCCGGGACACCCGCTGCTCGTAGCTTTTGAACTTCTTTGCCTCGCCGAGGCGAAGCGCTCGGTCCAGGAAGGACATGGATCTAGGGTAGCGCGAGCGGGGCTGCGCCGAGCCCCGCAGGTGGTCGCGCAGCCCGACCCCGTAGGGCGTCGGTGACCCGTCGTCGGCGGTGATCAGCGCCGGTCCGGAGCTGCAGTCCCAGCCTCCCGGGCTGGTCGCGTCCCACCCCAGCCGAGGTAACCGAGCCGGTGGCGATGTATGAGCACCGCGGCGACCCGCGCCGCGGTACGCGCGGCGCGCCCGCGTCTCACGCGGCGGGTGACACGTCTCCGGGCATCGCCGGCGGCGACGGCGCGGCGGCGGCGACGGCGGCCGCGGCGGCCCGGGACTCGCGCCGTTTGCGCCGCTTGTCGCGGTGGCGCTTGACCTGGACCGCGATCTCGTCGGCGCACAGATTGATCGAGTGCATCATCTCGCGCGACGCATCGTGCGCGCGCAGGGTCACCCCCTTGAGGTACAGGGTGACCTCGGCCACCTGGCAGTCGGCGATCGCCGGGTTGCGCTCCTCGTAGAGCTCGACCTCGAGCTCGGCCAGCTCGGACACCTGCTTGGCCACCTTTCGCGAAGCGCTTCTCGACGTGCTCCCGGATGGCATCCGAGACGACGACGTTTCGACCCTTGACCTCGATCCGCATGAATCGACCTCCTGGGGGACGGTGCTCTGACCGCCGGAGGTTATTCCCGCACGCGGGCTTTGTCGAGGCGGCAGAATAGGCGCGGCCGTGGCCCCGTCCGTCTCGCCCAGCATCCAGTGGACCTTCGAACCGAGCGTGCTCGTGGGCGTGGGGATCCTCGCGATCCTCTACGGGCTGGCCTGGCGCCGCGCCCGCGCCACCGCCTCGGCTCATCGCCCCGGCTGGGGACGTCTGGCCCTGTTCGGCTCGGGGCTGCTCGTGATTCTCATCGCGCTCGTCTCCCCGGTGGACGGCCTCGCCGACCAGCTGCTGCTGATGCACATGATCCAGCACGTGCTGCTGCTCGACGCGGTGCCGATCCTGCTCATCCTCGGCACCAACAAGGTGCTGCTGCGCCCGGTGACCCGCCGCCTGCACCTGATCGAGCGCCGGGCCGGCTATCTCGCCCACCCCGCCTTCGCGGTCTTCTTCTACGCGGCGATCATGTGGGTCTGGCATATCCCGTCGATGTACGACGCGGCCCTGGCCAGCACCACGGTCCACGCCTTCGAGCACCTCTGCTTCTCCGCCGCCGGCAGCCTGTACTGGTGGCATCTGATCTCGCCGATCCGCAGCCGGATGCGGCTCGGTGGCATGGGCCCGATCGGCTACATGGTCGCCACCAAGCTGCTCGTCGGGGTGCTCGGCATCGTGCTCGCCTTCGCGCCCGCCTCCTTCTACCCCTACTACGAGCACCATCCCCACTACTGGGGCCTGTCGCCGTCCGAGGATCAGTCGCTGGCCGGCCTGCTGATGGCCCTCGAGCAGTCGATCGTGATGGGCGTGGCGCTCGTCTGGCTGTTCGTCCGCATGCTCAACGAGTCAGAGCAGGACGCCCAGCGCCGCGAGCGCTTCGAGATCGCCGAGGTCGAGGCTGCCCGCGTCCGTCAGGTGACGAGCATCGCGGCGCCGATTCCGCCGCTGAGATCCCCGAGCCCGGCCACGCGAACCGCCGGCGGCCGGTCATCGTTGAACAGGTGGGGATGCATCTGGGTGGCGATCCGCTCGGCCATCGGCTGGCCGAAGCGCACGCCCAGTCCCCCGCCGATGATCACCGCCTCGACGTCGAGCAGGTTGACCGCCGAGGCGATCCCGGCGCCGAGCGCCTTGACGGCGCGTTCGATCAGCTCGGTGGCCAGCGGGTCGTGCTCGTCGAGCGCGTGCGCCCACACCGAGCTGGTCAGGCGGGTGCGCCCGCGGTGCTTCATCAGCTTGAAGAGGTCCGTGGTGACGCCCTTCTCGACCTCGCGCCGCGCCCGGGTCTCCATCGCCGAGCGGCCCGCGTAGGCCTCCATGCAGCCGCGGCGTCCGCACGGGCAGTGCGCGCCGTTGCGGCGCACGACCATGTGGCCGATCTCGCCGGCACCGCCACGGCCCAGCCACGCCTTGCCGCCGAGGATCAGTCCGCCGCCCACCCCCGTGCCCCAGAACACGCCGAGCACCGACTGATAGGGCTTGCCGGCCCCGAAGGCGAACTCGGCGTCGGTGGCGACCTGGACGTCGTTGCCGATCTTGACCGCGCGTGCCGAGCTTCTCGGCCAGGGTCGGCCCGAGCGGGAAGGATCCGCTCCAACCGGGCAGGTTGCCCGCGTTGGCCACCTCGCCGGAGGTCTCGTCGACATCGCCGGGTGAGCCGACGCCGACGCCGGCCAGCTCGCTCGTCTTGACCCCGGCCGCCTTGGCGGCGCCGATCAGGGCTTCGGCCATCTGGGCGGCGACGTCGGCCGGACCGCCCTCGGTCGGGGTCGGCTGGCGCGCCTGGCCGAGCACGTTCTGATCGGAGTCGACGACGATCGCCTCGATCTTCGTCCCTCCGAGGTCGATGCCGCCGCGCAGTGTGCCGTTCGCCGATCCCTCCATCTCGGCCTCAACGCTATCCCAAGCGGGGCTGGTGCGCTGCGCCCGCGCCGAGCCGGAGGGCGCAGGACGGTCAGCCCCAGGACTCGCGGTAGCTCTCCTGCTCGGCGGTCGGCGCGTCGATGCGCACCCCGAGCGCCTCGAGCTTGAGCCGGCCGACCTCCTGGTCGATCGCGCCGCTGACGGCGTGCACGCCGGGACCGAGCTCGTCCCGGCGGCGGATCAGCTCCTCGACGCTCAGCGCCTGCAGAGCGAAGGACACGTCCATCACCGCGGCGGGATGGCCCTCGGCCGCGGCCAGGTTCACCACCCGTCCGTGAGCGAGCAGGTTCAGCCGCCGCCCGTCGGCGAGCGTGTACTGCTGGACGAGGCGCTGGACCTCCTGGCCCCCGTCGGGGGCGAGCGCGGCGAGCTCCTCGAGGTCGAGCTCGACGTCGAAGTGGCCGGCGTTGGCGAGGATCGCACCGTCCTTCATGCGCTCGAAGTGCTCTCCGCGCAGCACCCGCCGCGAGCCGGTGACGGTCACGAACACGTCCCCGCGCTGGGCCGCCTCCAGCGCCGGCATCACCTCGTAGCCCGCCATCCGCGCCTCGAGCGCGCGCAGCGGATCGACCTCGCAGACGATCACCGCCGCCCCGGCGCCGCGGGCCCGCTCGGCGATCCCCTGACCGGCCCAGCCGTAGCCGACCACGACCACCGTGTTGCCGGCCAGCAGCACGCCCGGACGCGCGCAGGATGCCGTCCAGGGCCGACTGGCCGGTCCCGTGGCGATCATTGAGCGCCCGCTCGGTCCGGGCCTCGTTGACCGCGAGCACCGGGCAGCGCAGCCGGCCCTCGTCCTCGAGGCGGCGCAGGCGCACGAGGCCGGTGGTCGTCTCCTCGGTCCCGCCGATCAGTCCCTCCACGAGCGCGCCGCCGCGCGCATGCGCGGTGACGAGCAGATCGGCGCCGTCATCGATCGTGATCTGCGGCTCCCCCTTGAGCAGCGCGATCACGTGGGCGACGTAGGTGTCGAGGTCCTCGCCGCGGACCGCCCGCACCTCGACGCCGTCGGCGACCACGAGCGCCGCGGCGACGTCGTCCTGAGTCGAGAGCGGGTTGGCCGAGCACAGGGAGACCTGCGCCCCTCCCGCCCCGAGGGTGCGGATCAGGTTGGCGGTCTCGGCGGTGACGTGCAGGCAGGCCGCGATCCGGATTCCCGCCAGCGGGCGCTGGGCCGCGAACCGCTCGCGGATGCGGGCCAGGACCGGCATCTGGCTCGCCGCCCAGCCGATCCGCGCCTCGCCTCCGGGGGCGAGGGCGAGATCGGCGACGTCATGGGCAACGCCCGCCGCCGGCGCCATCGCGCTCGCCTCGCCGCCCGGAGCGCGTTCGCCCTAGTAGCGGTAGTGGTCGGACTTGTAGGGGCCCTGCACCGGCACGCCGAGGTAGTCGGCCTGGCTCGTGGTGAGCTCGGTCAACCGGACGCCGAGCGCGTCGAGATGCAGGCGCGCGACCTTCTCGTCCAGGTGCTTGGGCAGCACGAACACCTGCGTGCCGTACTCGTCGGGCTTGGTGAACAGCTCGATCTGGGCGATCACCTGGTTGGTGAACGAGTTGGACATCACGAAGCTCGGATGGCCGGTGGCGTTGCCGAGGTTCAGCAGCCGGCCCTCGGAGAGCACGATGATCGTGCGCCCGCCGGGGAACACCCACTCGTCGACCTGCGGCTTGATGTTGATCTTCTCGATCCCGTCGATCGCGGCCAGCCCGGCCATGTCGATCTCGTTGTCGAAGTGGCCGATGTTGCCGACGATCGCCTGGTGCTTCATCTGGGCCATGTGCTCGGCGGTGATGACGTCCTTGTTGCCCGTCGTGGTGATGAAGATGTCCGCGGTGCCGAGAACGTCCTCGAGCGTCGCCACCTGGTAGCCGTCCATCGCCGCCTGCAGCGCACAGATCGGGTCGATCTCGGTGACGATCACGCGGGCGCCCTGGCCGCGCAGCGACTCCGCGGAGCCCTTGCCGACGTCCCCGTAGCCGCAGACGACCGCGACCTTGCCGCCGATCAGCACGTCGGTGGCGCGGTTGATCCCGTCGATCAGCGAGTGACGGCAGCCGTACTTGTTGTCGAACTTGGACTTGGTGACCGAGTCGTTGACGTTGATGGCCGGGAACAGCAGCCGGCCCTGCTCGGCGAACTGATAGAGCCGGTGCACGCCCGTCGTGGTCTCCTCGGTGACGCCCTTGATGTCGGCCGCCATGCGGGTGAAGCGCTGCGGATCCTCCTGCAGCGAGCGGGTGAGCAGGCCGAGGATCACGGCGTGCTCGTCGTTCTCCGCGGTGCTGACGTCCGGCACCGCGCCGTCGGCCTCGTAGGTGACGCCGTTGTGGACGAGCAGGGTGGCGTCGCCGCCGTCGTCGAGGATCATGTTGGGGCCGTCCTGGCCCGGCCAGGTCAGCGCCTGGTCCGTGCACCACCAGTACTCCTCGAGCGTCTCGCCCTTCCAGGCGAAGACCGGGATGCCCTGCGGGTCCTCGGGCGTGCCCTCGGGACCGACGACGATCGCGGCCGCGGCGTGATCCTGGGTGGAGAAGATGTTGCAGCTCGCCCACCGGACCTCGGCGCCGAGCGCGGCGAGGGTCTCGATCAGAACCGCGGTCTGGATCGTCATGTGCAGCGAACCGGTGATCCGCGCGCCCTTGAGCGGCTGCGCGTCGGCGTACTCGCGACGGGTCGACATCAGCCCGGGCATCTCGTGCTCGGCGAGCTGGATCTCCTTGCGCCCGTAGGCGGCCAGACTGAGGTCGGCGACCTTGTAATCGGTGGCGGGGACAGTGGTGGTCATGTTCTCTTTCGGTTCGCGTGGTGTCAGCAGTGGCAGATTGGTGGGTGAAGGCGATGGCTCGGCGGGAGGGCGGCGTCTCAGGCCAGCGCGGCGGCCAGCAGCCGCTCGTGCTTGTCCTGTTCGAAACGCAGCCAGTCGGCGGCGTCGACGTCTTCGGGCCGGCTGGCCTCGGACTCCAGCCAGCGGCGCACCGCGGCCTGCAGCTCGGGGTCCGCGGTCATCCGCGCCGCGAAGGCGACGTCGGACAAACCGATGCCGAAGTGGCCCAGCAGCTCCTTGAGCGTGCGCAGGCGCTGCAGTTGCGCGGGCCCGTAGAGCCGGTAGCCCGCATCCGATCGGCCCGGCCTGACCAGACCCGCGGAGTCGACGTAGCGCAGCATCCGCGGCGACCAGCCGGTCGTGCCGGCCGCCTCGTTGATCGTGAGAGCCTCCATCGCGGTCCTAACCCTACCACGCTCGTGTCAAGGTTTGGGACCGTGCGCCGGCCGCCCAGCGCGCCGGTTACCGCGTGGCCAGCGTGGCCTTGAGCTTCTCCAGCGTGGCGATCTGCGCGGGGTCGACCCCGCGCAGCACGGCCAGGTACAGCGAAACGAGGTCCCCGAGGATGACAAGCGAGACGAGCCGCTCGATCCGCGTCTCCCCCTCCGAGGCCACCGTCACCGCGACTGCGGCGTGGGGCTCGATCAGCTCGCGGCTGAGCTCGATCCGGGTCTTGATGCGGGGATGCAGGTCGGAGTCATCCAGGAAGACGGCCGAGAACCGCCCGAGTTCGGCGGCGCCCTCCCAGCCGACGATCTCGTTGTGATCGAGTTCGGGCAGTTCGGCGGCGAAGCACGGCAACTTGGCGTTCTCGTTGATCTGGGTCTTCCACCGGTAGGCGACCGGCGCGGTCAGCCCGGCCCCGGCGATCTGGGGGATCGTGCCGTGCAGCTGCTGGGCGAGCGCCTTGGCCGCCGAGTCCGGCGCGCCGTCGGGACCCCACTCGGCCATCAGCCGTTCGGCGTGGACGGCCGCGACGTCGATCTCGGTGTGCAGGCCCTCGGCCACGCCGGCCAGCGCCGCAACCTCGAGCGCGACCACGAGCGCGTAGCCGACGGCCGCCCGAGGCTGGTAGGCGCTCGGGCAGCGGAATCACCGGCACGCCCTCGTCGCGGGCCTGCGCGGCGAGCGCGCCGCCGGTGGTGCAGACGATCCGCCGCGCGCCGACCGCACCCGCGGCCTCGAAGGCCGCCAGCGTCTCCTCGGTCTGGCCCGAGTAGCTGGAGCACAGCACGGTCGCGTCCGGGGTCGTCCACGACGGCAGCGCGTAGCCGCGCGCGGTCGCGACCGGGCGCGAGGCGCGATCACCGAGGACGGCGAAGGCGAGGTCGGCGCCGATCGCCGAGCCGCCCATTCCGGCGACCACGAAGCCGCCCGGCGAGTCCTGGGGCGCGACGTTGGCCGACTCCACGCGCCACAGGGCGTCGCGCAGATGTTCGGGCAGGTCCAGGATGTCGGCGAGCTGGCCGGTGGGATCCACCGCGCCGATCGCCTCACGGTCCAGCGGATCGCCGCTCAAAACGCCACCGCGCCGTCGGGCAGCTCGACGCCGGGAAAGACACGCATCCCCGCCGTGAGCACGTTGTCGGAGCCGATCGTCACGTCCTGGCCGATGACCACGCCGTGGTCGATCCGGCAGTGCTCGCCGATCGTCGACGCCCGAGGCGACGATCGTGTCCACGATGCGCGTTCCCGCGCCGACCCGGCAGCCATCGAGCAGCACCGAGGACTCGACGTGCGCACCGGTGGCCAGCCGCACGTCGCGCCCGAGCACGGTGCGGCCGCTGACCGTCGCGTCGCGCTCGACCACGCAGCCCGCGCCGAGCAGCGCCGGGGCGTGCACCCGGCCCTCCAGCGTGGCGCCGTCGTCGCGGATACCGCCACTGGCGGCGACGCTGCGCCCCGCCTCGGTCGCGACCTCGCCGTCGAGGATGTCGTAGGTGGCCTGCAGGTAGCGCTGGGGGGTGCCGATGTCCATCCAGTAGCCGCTCGCCTCATAGCCGTAGAGGCCGTGGCCGACCAGCTGGGGGAACAGGTCGCGCTCGATCGAGCTGCGCGTTCCCGCGGGGGCCATCCGATCCAGCACCTCGCGCTCGATCACGTAGGCGCCCGCGCTGATCAGGTTGGTCTCGATCTCCTCCGGCCGCGGCTTCTCGACGAACGCCCTGACCGAGCGGTCGTCGTGCCGGGTGACCAGCCCGTAGGCGGTGGGGTCCTCGACCGGGTACAGCCCGAGCGTGATCGTGGCCCCGGTCTCCTCGTGCTGGCGCAGCTGCGCGGTGAGGTCGATGTCGGTCAGCACGTCGCCGTTGAGCATCAGAAACCGCTCGTCGAGCATCGCCTCGGCGAACTTCAGCGCTCCCCCGGTCCCCAGCGGCTCGGGCTCCTCCACGTAGCGCAGCCGCACACCGAGCTGCGAGCCATCGCCGAGCACCGACGAGACCCCGTCGGCCATGAATCCGCAGGAGAGTATCGCGTCGTCGACCCCGTGGCCCTTGAGCCACTCGAGCATGTAGACGATGAACGGGCGGTCCACGAGCGGGACGACCGGCTTGGGGATCGCGCGAGGTGAGCGGCCGCAGCCGCGTACCCTCGCCGCCGGCGAGGATCAGGGCCTGCATCGGCGACTCTCCGGCGGCAGGGCCCATTAGCGCCCGATGCCCTCGTAGACGAAGCCCGCCGCGCGCAGCGCGTCTGAGTCCAGGAAGTTGCGCCCGTCGACGACGAGATTGCCGGCCATCCGCTCCCGGATCGCCGGACCAGTCGAGCTGCGCGAACTCAGGCCATTCGGTGACCACGACGCACGCGTCCGCGCCGTCCAGGGCCGTCCAGCGCCGAGGGCGCGAAGGTGACGTTGCGCATCAGCTTGCGGGCCTCGGCCTCGGCGATCGGGTCATAGGCCACGACCTGGGCGCCGTCGGCCTGCAGCCGCGCGGAGAGCACGAGCGACGAGGCCTCGCGCATGTCATCGGTGTTGGCCTTGAAGGCGAGCCCGAGCAGCGCGACCCGCTTGCCGACCAGCGAGCCGAGATGCTTCTGGAGCTTGCCGACCACACGGCGCTTCTGCAGTTCGTTGACCTCGATCACCGCGGTCAGCAGCTGGAAGTGATAGCCGGAGTTGCCGGCCAGCTGCTTGAGCGCCGAGACGTCCTTGGGAAAGCACGAGCCACCGAAGCCGATCCCCGGCCGCAGGAAGTGGATGCCGATCCGCTGGTCCAGGCCCATGCCGCGCGCGACCTCGAGCACGTCGGCCCCGGTCTCCTCGCAGACGTTGGCGATCTCGTTGATGAAGGAGATCTTGGTGGCCAGGAAGGCGTTGGCGGCGAGCTTGACCATCTCCGCGCTGGCCACGTCGGTGCGCACGAGCGTGCTGTTCAGCGGCGCGTACAGCGCCGCGACGGCATCACCGGCCCAGTTGCCGTCGTCACCGATGACCACGCGGTCGGGGGCCATGAAGTCCTCGAGCGCCGAGCCCTCCTTGAGGAACTCCGGACAGGACACGTAGGCAAAGCCGGACTTGCCCTGCTCCCGGAAGCCGCGCTGGATCGCCGCCCCGGTGCCGACCGGCACGGTTGACTTCATGACCAGCGCATGGCGGTCCGACGCGGGCATATCGGAGACGACGGCGTTGACCGCTGACAGATCCGCGTCACCGGAATACGTCGGGGGTGTACCGACGGCCACGAACAGCAACCGCGCGGCCGTCAAGGCGTCGGACAGCTCGGTCGAGAAGTGCATCCGCTCGCGGTTGCGCGCCACGCTCTCGGCCAACCCGGGCTCGTAGATCGGGATCTCGCCCCGCTGCAGACCGGCGATCTTCTCGGCGTCGATGTCCACACACCAGACCTCGCTGCCCAGCTCGGCAAACCCGGCGGCGGTGACCAGGCCGACGTAGCCGGTACCGATCACGGCGATCGGTTCGCGCTCGGAGCTCATAAGTCGGCGGAGGCTAGCGGATCGAGGTCAGTGCGTCAGTGAGGCCGCGAGCGTGATCATCTCGCGGTTGGGGATGTCCGTGGTCAGCGTGTTGGAGATCCAGTACACGGCCCCGTGGGTGTGCCAGGCCACGTTGGTGATGCTGCCGCCCTGCTCGTAGATGTCGAGCGCCCGGCCGTTGACGACCTTCGTCTCCAGAGGACTGGAGAGCAGCGGCGGGTTCGTCCAGGTCGTGCCCTGCACGCCGTAGTACTGGCCGAGCAGCGCGTTGAGCACGATCGTCATCCGATAGGCCGGGTAGGGATGCCCGTGGCGGTCGCGCAGGCGGTAGGCCCGCGGGTAGGAGCCGGGGCTGGCGGTCTCCAGCGGGCAGTAGGTGGTCAGGCTCGAGCAGTAGTTCGAGCCGCCCACGATCAGCTTCGGGTAGTAGACCGGCATCCCGACCGCGGCCGAGCGCCGCCTCCTGAGCCCTGCCGTCCTGCGTGTCGGCGATCAGCCCCACGGTCGACAGCTTGGCCGCGCCGTTCCTCTTGCCTTCGCGGCGCCGGCCGTCTTGGCTGCCGCCTTGACCGGGGCGCTGTGGCTGGCGCTCATGAAGGTGTGGAATACGGCCGCCTCGGCGGCGGCGTCGCCGGTCACGTAGCACGAGGTCGGCGTGCAGGGCTGCAGCTGAGCCGGGAACTTGACCTGCCGGATCCGGTGTCCGGCCGAGAACGCGACCAGGTTGAACAGGTTCTCGATCCCGTTGCCGGTGTGCAGGTCATGGTCGGTCTGGGTGTGGGCGCCGAAGATCCGCAGAAGCTTGTCCCGGTTGGTGACGATGTTGGCCACGCCGTACTGGTCCTTGGCCCAGCGGATGAAGTCCTGCTGTCGGGCGTTGCGCACGAGGTCGGAGTCGGTGTGGCGGAAGCGCACGAAGGCGAGCGCGTCGGTGCCGCACAGCTTCTGGTAGCCGGGCTGGATGTCGATGCTCGAGTAGCCCGTGTAGAGCGTGTTGTTGTAGTAGCGATGATCGACGTCGGCGTACACGCACCCGATCGCGTTGACCAGGGCCTGGAAGCCGCCGAAGTTGACGTCAATGATGTGGTTGACGTGCAGGTCCGGGAACACGTTGGCCCGGATCGTCTTGATCAGCAGGTTGGGACCGCCGGCCGAGTAGGCGGCGTTGAGCTTGGACACTCCGACCCCGGGGATCGTCACCTGCAGATCGCGCGGGATCGACATGACGTTGATCGTCTGCGAGTCGCCGTTGAGCCGGATCAGCAGCATCGTGTCGGTGCGCGCGTTGGTGAACGCGTCGCCGGCCCGGTGGTCAGAGCCGATCACCAGGATCGTCTGCGGCTGCCCCGGCGGCGGGACGTTGACCTGATTGCTGTTGATCGACGGCGTCACCGCGATGTCCGCGGCGAGCTGCTTGAACTGCAGCAGGCCGGCCACCGCGGTCGCCGCCGCCGTCGAGCAGATGATCAACACGGCGGCGAGGAAGAAGCGCCACAGGCTCCCGCGCCGGTTGTGGGGCAGCAGCCTCATGCGCGGCCTCCGTCGATCGCCGTCAGACCGCCGCCGCTCTGCCCAGTGAGGCCGGGAGGCGTGCGCACGAAGTCGCCGAGCGCCTGGCGGTACCGGCTCAGCGAGCTGATCGAGACCCACTCCTCGGGGCCATGATGGCCGGCGCCCGACGGCCCGAACTCGACCGCCGGGATCCCCGCCTCGATGAACGCCGCCGCGTCCGAGGCGCCGTCACGGCCGACGCTGAGCGCCTCGCCCTCCGGGCGCGAGCGCGACACGGCATCGCGCAGGGCACGGACGTAGGGATCGGACGGTGACACGGTCACGGGCGGATGGATGAAGGTGCGGGTGACGTCGATGCCGGCGATGGCACGGACCTGGGCGAGGATCTCCCCAGGATCCTGACCCGGAAGGTAGCGGACATCGATCGCCATTTCGCATCGGTCCGGAACCTTGTTGAGGGCGTCGCCCCCTTCGATCCGGCCCAGGTTGATCGACGGCCGGTCGAACATCTCCGAGGACTCGCGCGAGAAGGGCAGGCTCTCGATCGCCCGGAACACGTCGATCGCCTTGAGCACGGCGTTGTCGCCCAACCAGGGCGTCGAGCTGTGGGCCGCCCGCCCGTGGACGACGATCCGCAGCACGAGCACGCCCTTGGCCTGGACTCCGATGTGGAGGTTGGTCGGCTCGCCGGTGATCGCGAAGTCGCCCGCCGAGGCCGTGGGCGCTGACCATCGCGTCGGTGGAGCGCTCGTCAAGATCCTCTGACTCCTCGTCGGGCACGCAGATCAGCCGGACCCGGATCGCATCCTGGTCATCGGCGTCCTTGAGCGCGCACATCATCGCCGCCAGCCCGCCCTTCATGTCGTAGGCGCCACGCCCGATCAGGCGGTCGCCCTCGATCGCGGGCTCGAACTGCTCAGGGCGGCCGGGGACGACGTCGAGGTGGCCGTGGAAGACCACGCAGGGGGCATCGGGCCGGCGCGAACCCGCCTCGGCGATCAGCACCGGAAGCCCGTTGTGTGCCACGTCGCGCACCTCGATCTCCCGGGATTCGATCCACCCCCGGACGAATCCTGCGGCGGCGACGAGTTCGTCGGGCCGCGAGGTGTCGTAGCGGATCAGCCGCTGGGCCAGGGTGCACTCGTCCAGCAGGACGTCTAGCCCCCCTGGGCGAGCTTCAGGAAGGTCTCAGAGCGGCGCCGATCACGCTCGGCGACGCGACGGCGCTCGGTGTCCTCACCGGCCTCCTCGAGCTCATGCTCGGCCTGCTGCAGACGCTCCTGCAGGTCCGAGGCGTTGAGCGAATCGACTTCGTGAGCCTCCTCGACGAGCAGCAGCACGCTGCCGTCGTGGGCCACCTGCAGGTACCCCTCGGCCTGGGCGAAGCGTCACCACGTCGGACTCCGAGCGGTACAGGCGCAGCTCGGCGGGGTCGAGCATCGCCAGCAGCGGCGCATGGTGGGCCAGCACGCCGATCGAGCCGACCACCGTCTTGGTCGAGACCATCTCGACCTCCTCGGAGAAGACCTCGCCGTCGGGGGTGAGGATCGCGACCGGGAATGGGGTGTGCGCCACCGGCTACTCCTTCTCGGAGCTCGAGCCGGCCTCGGACAGGTCCCCGGGGCCGCGGCCACCCTCCGAGCTGGTGTCGTCGCCGCTCTCGGCGCTCGTGCGTCCTGCGCGCTGTCGTCGGAGTCCTCGTCCTTGGCCTCGTCCGTGCCCTTGTCCTTGCCCTTGGCGCCGCTCGCCTCGGCGACCACCTGGTCGATCGAGCCCTTCATGAAGAAGGCGCGCTCGGGCACGTCATCGTGCTTGCCCTCGAGGATTTCCGAGAAGCCGCGGATCGACTCGGCTACGGGCACGTACTCGCCCTCGATGCCGGTGAACTGGGTGGCGACGAAGAACGGCTGGGACAGGAAGCGCTCGAGCTTGCGGGCGCGGTTGACCGTCACCTTGTCCTCGTCGGAGAGCTCGTCGATGCCGAGGATGGCGATGATGTCCTGCAGCTCCTTGTAGCGCTGCAGCACCTCCTTGACCCGGTTGGCGACCGAGAAGTGCTCCTCGCCGACGATCTCGGGCTTGAGGATCGTCGAGGTCGAGTCCAGCGGATCGACGGCCGGGTAGATGCCCTTCTCGGAGATCGCCCGCGACAGCGAGGTGGTCGAGTTGAGGTGGGCGAAGGCCGACGCCGGCGCCGGGTCGGTGAGGTCGTCGGCGGGGACGTAGATGGCCTGGATCGAGGTCACCGAGCCCTTGCGGGTCGAGCTGATCCGCTCCTGCAGCTGGCCCATCTCGGACTCCAGCGTGGGCTGATAGCCGACCTGGGAGGGCATCCGGCCCAGCAGCGCCGAGACCTCGGAGCCCGCCTGCACGAAGCGGAAGATGTTGTCGATGAACAGCAGCACGTCCTGGCCCTCTTCATCGCGGAAGTACTCGGCCATGGTCAGCCCCGACAGGGCCACGCGCATGCGGGCTCCGGGGGGCTCGTTCATCTGGCCGAAGACGAGCATCGTCTTGTCCAGGACGCCGGACTCCTTCATCTCCAGCCACAGGTCGTTGCCCTCGCGCGAGCGCTCGCCGACCCCGCAGAAGGCCGACAGGCCGCCGTGCTCCTGGGCGAGGTTGTGGATCAGCTCCTGGATGATCACCGTCTTGCCGACGCCGGCGCCGCCGAACAGGCCGACCTTGCCGCCGCGGGCGTAGGGCGCGAGCAGATCGATGACCTTGATGCCGGTCTCGAACAGCTCCGTGGTCGGGGCCAGGGACTCGACCGACGGGGCCGGGCGATGGATCGGCCAGCGCTCGTTGTCCTCGGCGATCGGCTCACCGAGATCGATCGGCTCGCCGAGCAGGTTGAAGATCCGCCCCAGCGTGGCCGGGCCGACCGGAACCGTGATCGGCGCGCCGGTGTCGATCACCTCGGCGCCGCGGGCGAGCCCGTCGGTGGTGTCCATGGCGACCGCGCGCACGCGGTCATCGCCGAGGTGCTGCTGGACCTCGCAGACGAGGTATTCCGAGCCCGAGCGCGGCGATGATCCTCGTCCTCCTCGGCGCGCGCGGCCTCGGGCCGCTTGACGAGGATCGCGTTGTAGATCTCGGGCATCTTGTCGGGGAACACGGCCTCGATCACGACGCCCTGGATCTCCACGATCGTGCCCGTGTTGCGGTCGCCGGTGTCGGGCGTGGTGGTTTCTTCAGTGGTGGCAGACATATCTGGTTTCTCCTGGGGTGGTGGCGGTGAGGGCCTAGCTGAGCCCTTCCGCGCCGGCGACGACTTCCATGATCTCCTGGGTGATCTCCGCCTGGCGCGCGCGGTTCATCTGGAGCGTGTAATCCTCAATCAGGTTGCTGGCGTTCTCCGACGCGTTGCGCATCGCGGTCATCCGGGCTCCGAGCTCGGAGGCGCTGGACTCCAGCAGCGCGCGGTAGATCGAGATCTCGACGTAGTCGGGGACGAGCCGGCCGAGGATCTCCTCGGGCTCGGGCTCGTACTCGACGAGCGCCTTGGGCTGGGAGCTGTCGTGCTCGGAATCGTCGGAATCGGCCGCTTCATCATCGCCGAGCACGGTGGCCTGCTGCAGGGGCAGCAGCGTCTCGCGCCGCATCTCCTGCGTGAGCGGCGAGATGTAGCCGTTGTAGAAGATCTCGACCCGGTCGACCTCGTTGTCGATGTAGGCCGCCATCAGCCGCTCGGCGATCGAGCGCGCGTCGGCGTAGGCGGGCCGCTCGCTGAAGCCGGTGAAGCTGCCGGCCGGCTCAAAGCCGCGGAAGGTCAGCGAGGACGCCGCGCGGCGCCCGGAGGCGAACAGGGTCGCCTCGCGCCCCTCCCCCGCGTGCTCACGCGCGGCCGCGACCCCGGCCCGGACGGCGTTGGAGTTGAAGGCTCCGGCCAGTCCGCGGTCACCGGCGACGACGAGCAGTCCGACCTTGTGCTCGGACTCGTGCTCGGCGAGGATCGGCAGTCGCGGCACGTCACCGGCCGCCTCGGCGGCCTGGCGGGTCATCTTGCGGATCGCGTCGGCGTACGGACGCACGGCCTCGATGCGCTGCTCGGCGCGGCGCAGCCGCGCGGCCGCGACCATCTCCATGGCGCGGGTGATCTTCTGGATGTTCTTGACCGACGCGATGCGGTTGCGAACGTCTCGCTGCGAGGCCATCTCGTGATCCCTAGGCCGCCCGGGCCTCGTCGTCGAGCGGCAGGCCCTCCTCGTCGAGGTCGTAGCCGAAGTCCTCGGCGTACGTGCTCACCGACTTCTCGAGCTTGCCCTGGGTGTCATCGCTCCAGTCACCGCCGGCGATCGACTTGATCAGCTCGGGCTCGTTGCCGCGCACCGATTCGACCAGACCGCCGAGGAACTTGGGCACCTTCTCGACCTCGATCCGGTCCACGTGGCCGTTGGTCGCGGCCCAGATCTGGATCACCTGGTCCTCGACCGCCATCGGGTGGCGCTCGTTCTGGTTGAGCGTCTCGACCAGCCGCTCACCGCGGGCCAGCGCCTTGCGCGTGTCGGCATCCAGGTCGGAGCCGAACTGCGAGAACGCCTCGAGGTCGCGGTACTGGGAGAGGTCGAGCTTGAGGCGGCCCGCGACCTTGCGCATCGGGCCGATCTGGGCGTTGCCGCCGACGCGCGACACCGAGATGCCGACGTTGATGGCCGGCCGCACGCCCGAGTAGAACAGCTTGGGCTCCAGGAAGATCTGGCCGTCGGTGATCGAGATCACGTTGGTCGGGATGTAGGCCGACACGTCTCCCGGCCTGGGTCTCGATCACCGGCAGAGCGGTGAGCGACCCGGCGCCGAGATCGTCATTGAGCTTGACGGCGCGTTCGAGCAGCCGCGAGTGCAGGTAGAAGACGTCTCCGGGGTAGGCCTCGCGGCCGGGCGGGCGGCGCAGCAGCAGCGACATCTGGCGGTAGGCGTAGGCGTGCTTGGTCAGGTCGTCGTAGACGGCCAGCGCGGCCTTGCCGTTGTAGAGGAAGTACTCGGCCATCGCGCACCCGGCGTAGGGAGCGAGGAACTTGATCGGGGCGGACTCGTCCGCGGCGGCCATGACGATGATCGTGTTCTCCAGCGCGCCGGCCTCCTCGAGCACGCTGGCGAGCTGGACGACGGTCGCCTTGCGCTGCCCGATCGCGACGTAGACGCAGATCAGGTCCTTGTCCTTGTTGTTGATGATCGCGTCGATCGCGATTGACGTCTTACCGGTCTGGCGGTCACCGATGATCAGCTCGCGCTGGCCGCGGCCGATCGGGATCATCGAGTCGATCGCCTTGATACCGGTGAGCATCGGCTCGGTCACCGGCTGGCGCTGGACGACGCCGGGAGCCTTGTGCTCGGCGGGACGGGTCTGGTCGGTCTTGATCTCGCCCTTGCCGTCCAGCGGGTTGCCGAGCGGATCGACGATCCGGCCCAGCAGCGCGTCGCCGACGGGGATCTCGAGCAGACGGCCGGTCCGCTTGACCGTGTCCCCCTCGGAGATCTTCTGCCACTCGCCGAACAGCACCGCGCCGACGTTGTCGGACTCGAGGTTCAGCGCCAGGCCGGTCACGTCATGGGGCAGTTCGAGCATCTCAAAGGACATGCAGTCCTCGAGGCCGTGGATGCGGCAGATGCCGTCCGCCACCGACAGCACGGTGCCGACCTCGGTCAGCTCGGCGCTGGAGGTGTCAAATCCCTCGATCCTGCTCTTGAGGATGGAGGTGATCTCGTCGGGCTTGATCTGCATCTGGTTTCGGCTCCCTTGCGGCGCGGCGGCTTACGCCTGCGCGACTTGCTTTCTCAGGTTTTCGAGTTGGTTCTTGATCGACGCGTCGAGGATGACGTTGCCGACCCGCAGCACGACGCCGCCGAGGATCTCGGGATCGACTTCGCTGGACAGCTCGACCTGGCGGTCGACCTGGGTGCCGATCCGTTGACCCAGCTCCTCGACGACGCTCGGGTCGAGCTCGATCGCGGTCGTCACGTGGACGGGCAGCAGGCGGCGGGCCTCGGACCACAGCGCCTGAAACTCGGTGGCGATCCGGAAGATGGCCGGCATCCGATGGCGCTCGATCAGCGCCTCCAGGAAGTTCTGCAGCGCGGGGTGAGCGCCGGTCACCGCCCGTTCCAGCCCTGACTTCTTCTCGGTGACCGAGAAGTAGGGCGAGAAGAAGAAGACCGCCAAGTCGCGGTTGTCATGCATCGCCTCCGCGAACGCGGAGAGGTTGTCGTGGACCGCGTCGAGCGCGTCCTGCTCGGTCGCGACCTCGAACAGAGCCCGCGCGTAGACCTGGGCGATCTCCTCCATGGCCTAGTGGTGACCCTCGAGCGCGCTGAAGTCCAGCTCGGACAGGGCGTCCTCGACCAGACGGCGCTGATCGTCCTCGGTGAGCGTCTTGCGGGTCACCTTCTCGGTCGCCAGCACCGTGAGGTCGGCGACCTCACGGCGGATCTCCTGGATCGCCCGGCGCGTCTCGGTCTCGATGTCGCGGCGAGTCTGCTCCATCATCTGCTCGCGCCGAGCCTTGGCGTCCTGCTGGGCGTCATGCTCGTGCATGTCGGCGGCCTTGCGTGCCCGGTCGACGATCTCGTCGGCCTGGGCGCGCGCCTCCTTGAGGCGCTCGCGATATTCGGCCAGCAGGGCGTCGGCCTCGGTGCGCGTGCGGTCGGCAGCGTCGATTGAGTCCTCGATCGCGTGTTGACGCTTGTCCAGGGCGTCGGTGATGCGCGGAAAGGCGTACTTCTTCAGCGCGAACACCGAAATCCCGAACAGCAGCAACGTCCAGACCATCAGGCCGACGTTGGGCGAGACCAGGAACGAGCCGCTCGAGGCGGCGACAGGAACGGAGGCCATCGCGCTAGTTCAGAACGTAGGAGAGCAGCCCGGCGACCAGGCCGTAGAAGAAGCACGCCTCGGTCAACGCGAAGCCCAGCCACTGGATCTGCGTGATCTCGTCGCGCATCTCGGGCTGGCGGGTGACGGCCTCGATCACCTTGCCGAAGATGATCCCGATACCGACGCCAGCACCGACGGCGCCGAGGCCACCGCCGATTCCGATGCCGAGCCCCTTGCCGACGGCGGCGAGGGTGAGGATGTGAGTAAGCACTGAGGTCAGCTCCTTCTGTGTTTAGTGATGAGAGACCGCGCCGCCGAGATAGATCGCGGCGAGGGTGGCGAAGATGAAGGCCTGGAGCGTGGCCACGAGGCCGAGCTCGAACAGGTACAGGATGAAGGCAGCCGGCAGCGTGAACCAGCCCAGGAAGCTGAGGCCGAGGATCACGGCGAGGCCTCCGGCCATGAACAGGATGATCATGTGGCCGGCGAGGATGTTGGCGAACAGCCGGATCGTCAGCGAGAGGATCCGCATGACCGTGGAGATGATCTCCAGGGGGAAGATGAGGAACAGGATCGGACCGCTGACCCCGGACGGGATCAGGCTCTTGATGTAGCCCACCGGGCCCTGCGCGCGAATCCCCTCGTAGTTGAAGAAGACGAAGGTGACCAGCGCCAGAACGAGCGGCACCGAGATGTTCGCCGTTGCCGCGTACAGCGCGAACGACGGGATGTGGGCGCCGAAGACGTTGAACGTCTCCTCGGAGTTGGTCGGCAACGGCAGGTAGCCGATCAGGTTGCTGAACCAGATGAACAGGAACAGCGCACCGATGAACGGAAACCACTTGGCCGCCATCGAGGCGTCCATGTTGCCCTTGGTGATGTTGTCGCGCATCAACGAGTACAGGACCTCGACCGCGGTCTGGATCCGATTGGGGCGCGCGTGCATGCGACGCGAGATCCACACCATCGTGAGGATCGTCAGCAGCGCCGCGATGATCAGGTACACGACGGCTCGGTTGATGCTGAACACGCCCAGGTGGACCCAATTGACGAGTTTGAACTCGTTCTGGATCTGGAAGCTGGTGTTCTTGGAGCCGAACCCGAAGATGACCACCAGGGCGACGATCCCGAACACGTAGAAACCGGCGATCGACAGCAGCAGCTTGCGGGTGTTGCTCATCGTGGCCTCGGTCGGTTCGCGGCCAGCGTGGCCATGGACATCGTGAAGGCGAAGCCGATGACCACCAGCGCGGTCAGGCCGTCGTCCTGGCTGATCCGGCGCGCCAGGATGACCGCGAGCGCGAGTACGAACAGGCGGCTGAGCATGAAGCTCATGCGGATCGTGATCTGGCGGCCAGCGTCACGCGTCGACTCGGCGGCGCGATCGGCGCCGACGCCGATCACACGCAACCCGATCCAGGCGCCCGCACCGATCAGGTAGCCGGCCGCCGGAACGCCGATCAGCAGCATGATCGGCGCCGCGACGACCACGAGGACCACATCGAAAAAGCGGAGGATCGGCATCGTCGGCTGGGGTGCGGGCGCGGCGCTCAACGACACCGCAGAACCCCGGTGGTCGTCAGCATCGTTCGCCGGTGGCCTGCGAACGGCACGGTGTGAGAGTGTCGGTGGAAACTGGTCATGAAACCGGGATCGCGGCCGGAGGCCGTGAAGGCTATCGGCGCGACGACGCCTGCGTCGCGAGAAAGAAACTGCGCCGCTGACACGGCGCCGGGTCCATGGGACCCGGCGAAGCCGGCGACGTTAAACGGAGGTTAGCGTGCCAGCCCGTCGGGATGCGCGGTGCGTGCCCCCGTGCCGGTGCGGCAGGGTCGGCTTGGGCAGCTGGCCCTCGGCCCGCATCGCCGCCAGGCTCGTCCGTGGCAGCCCAAACGTGCCCTCATAGATCAGGTAGCGCGGCTCCCAGCGCGGGAAGAACTTGGCGTTGAAGCGGTACAGGCTCTCGATCTGAAAGAACGGGTTGCCGAGCGTGACGAGCTTGCCCAGGGCCCGCTCGACGCGCTTCTCCGGGCTGTGCATCCATTTCGCGAAGGTGGCGAAGTTCAGGGACATCTCCTCCACCCCACGCTCCTTGAGCAGCTCGGCCGCCTTGACCACGAGGTACTCGGTCAGCCCGTTGGGGGTGTCGGGATCGCGGCGCATGAACGACAGCGACATCGCGGGACGCCCGTAACAGGGCACGAAATGCAGCACGCCCCGCACATCGCCGTCGCCGTCGCGGGCGAGCAGGATCATCGTCTGGTCGCGGTGCGCCCCGTCGATCGAATCCATCGCCATCGAGAAGCCGCGCTCGGGTGCGCCCTCCCGGCCCCGCTCGAGCACGTCCTCCACCGCGGCCGTCGTCTCGGCATCCAGCGCGGAGACGCGATGCAGCTCGGCGCAGTAGCCGGCCTTCTGCAAGCGGCTGACCGACTGGCGGACCTTGCGGATCGGGCGACCCTGCAGCGAGAAGGTGTTCAGGTCGAGCAGGGCCTCGTCGCCGAGGTAGATCGACTTGCAGCCGAGCGCTTCGTAGAGCGGACGCATGCTGCTCGACGCGCCGACCGCGCCGAGCTTGAGGCCGCGGGCGGCAGCGAACGCGTGCAGTTCGGCGAGCAGGGGCGCAAACGCGGGCTCGGGCCCGACGGGATCGCCGGAGAGCAGCAACACACCGTTTTCGATTCGGTAGCCGACGAAGGCACGGCCGTCGCGGCCGAAGAAGTACTGCTTGTCCTCGCGCAGCTTGAAGAACGACAGCGTGTCGGTGCCGTGGGCGCGCACGATCTCGGCGGCAGCGCGCCGCGAGCTCGGGCCGGGCAGCGCCTTGGGCGCGGCCAGCGGACGGAACACGACGTAGGCGATCGCCAACAGCGTGCCGAGCTCGATCAGGTGGACGCTGAGCGGCAGCCACACGAACCGGTGATGGAACAGGAACGCCTGGTGGTGGAAGTGGATCGGGCCGCTGCGCCACATCAGCAGGTCGCCCGTCTCGCGCATCACCGAGCTGACGGACGGATGCCCCTCAGACGCCCAAGCGCCCAGCGCGGTGACGCCCAGCGCAATCGCGCCCAGCAGCGGAACCCGCCAGACCGCCGAGCGCAGCGTCAGCTCGTCATGGTCCACGGTGAACGCGCTCCTGGAGCGGATCAGCACGGCCGCCACCAGCCAGGTGATGAGCGTCTCCTCGAAGTCCAGGCCCTTGAGCAGGTCCAGGACGCCGAGCATGAGCATCAGGACGACCGCCACCCGCCACGCCCGGAGGCGACGTTTGGCCAGGTAGGGGGCGACGAGCAGCAGCGCCAGCCCGGTCGGCAAAGCGAAGGCGTGAAACAGACGGACGGCCTCCACCGGCTCGAAATCGAGCAGCAGGTGACCGCGCCAGCGGATCCCGGGGGTCAGCGCCGAGGCGACGTTGACCACGCCGATCAGCGCCGCGACGAAGGCGGCGACGCGCGGGGTCAGGCGCAGGGTATGGCGGTGCAGAAGGCTCAAGGGGAGAAGAACGACCGGGTTCCTCGCGGCGTGGGAGTGACAATCGCATCGGGGCGCCACCGCGGACCGGCGTCCGTGACAGTACCGCGCCGACGCCTGCTGGTTACGTTCTCATCGGCCGTTCTCCTGCTGCCGATGAGCCCCCAACGGCCCGACTCGGCGAATGTTCAGCCCGAGTTGGCGAGCGCGCGCGCGGGCGCCCGGGGCCCCGGACCGGCGGCGCTCGGCACGGCGGCGCAGGCGTCCGCAGGCGCCGCTGAATCCGCACCGGCCGGCGGGGCGACCGGGGCGGGAAGCGGGAGGCGCTGGGCGACCAGCAGGCACAGCAGCGGGAACACCGCGACGACCTCGAACACGGCCCGCAGGCCGTGGGCATCGGCGAGCAGGCCCAGCAGCGGTGCCCCCACCCCGCCGAGCCCGATCGACAGCCCGATCGTGACGCCGGAGGCGACCCCGATCCGGCCGGGCAGATACTCCTGGCCCATCACGATCGTGACGGCGAAGGTGGCGATTGTGACCCCTCCGGTCAAGGCGGCGAACACCATCGCCAGCGCCGGGCCGCTGAGCAGGAAGGCGACGATCAGTCCCGGCAGGATGAGCATCGAGGTCCGCAGCACCGTGCGGCGGCCGAAGCGGTCCGCGGCCCGGCCGCCGACCATGGTTCCGACCGCGCCGCCGATCAGCATCGCCGTCAACGCCGCGCTGCCGATCGTCTTTGAGGTGTGCAACACGTGGATGAAGTACAGGGGCACGAAGGTCACGAAGCCGAAGTAGACGAACGAGCGCAGGGAGATCACGACCGCCAGTAGCGCGAACGGCCGCCAGGCGTCGGGTGCCGCGCTCGGGGCCGCGAGGATCGTCGGCTGGGGCGAGCCGGAAGGCGACCAGGCGCGGCAGCTCACGGGCGATCACGGCGCCCATCAGGACCGTCGGGATGATCAGGAACAGCGTCCCGCCGAGGCCGAAGATGAGCACTAGTGGCGTGACCAGGATCGGGCCGACCGCGAATCCGACGTTGCCACCGACGCTGAACAGGCTCATCCCGCTCGAGCGGCGTTCGCCGGAGACGTAGTTGGCAAAGCGCGAGGCCTCGGGATGAAAAGCGGCCACGCCCAGCCCGGAGAGCACGACGGCGGCGAAGGTGAGCCCATAGCTGGGCGCGATCCCCACCAGTCCCACGCCGATCCCGCCGATCGCCGGGCCGATCGGCATCAGCCACGGCAGCGAGCGACGGTCTGAGAGGTGCCCGAACAGCGGCTGGATGACCGAGCTGGAGAGGGTCGCGGCGAGGATCAGCGCCGACGCGCTGGCGTAGCTGAGGTGATCGCGGACGATCAGAAACGGCAGCAGGGCAGGAATCGCGCCCTGGGCGACGTCCGTGAAGAGGTGGCCGGCCGACAGCGTGGCCATCGCCCGCCGGTCGACCCCCGGCCGCCGCCCGGCGGTCACGCTCATTTCTCGGCGTTCTCGCGAAGGCGCTGCTCGACCAGGGTCTGCTTGGCTTGAAGCTCGTCGCGCAGCTCCCCGAGCTCGGTCAACCGTCCGGTGACGAGCTCGAGCTGGGTGCCGATGTGCTTCTGCAGCTCGGTGAGGATCCGCCGTCGTTCGGCGGGCGCCTCGGTCTGCCGGTACTCCCGACGCAGGTGAGCACGCGCGCTCTCGGCCTCCAGCAGCTGCGAGAGCTGCTCGAGCGAGAGGCCGAGCAGGTCGCGCAACCGGACGATTTCGCGCAGCCGCTGCACGTCGGTCTCGGTGTAGACGCGGTGCTTGCCCTGGGTGCGGTCCTGCGCGGAGCCCAGCAGGCCGATCTCCTCGTAGTAGCGGATCGTCCGCGGGGTCGTACCGGTCAACTCGGCGAGCTCGCCGATCCGGACCGTCCGCTCGGCCTGCGGGGCGGTGGCGCTCATGACGCCACCGCGTGGGGCTCACGCACTTGCGCGACGACCTTGACGTCCTTCGGCCGCGCCGCGGAGATCGCCGCACCGATCGAGCGACACCCCGGCCAGACACCACAGAGCGGTGTGCATGTTGGCGATGAACGGCGACAGCTGGGCGGTCGAGATGTGGTTGGCCAAGCCGGAGAACACGGCGAGCACGACCTTCTTGGGCACCGCCGAGGTGACCACGGCGAGCACGAAGGCGATCGACATCACCGCACCCGTGTTCTGGACGAGAACCCGTGCACCGGCGGCGATGCCACGACGGTGCGGAGCGACGCTGCCCATCATCGCCGCCGTGTTGGGCGAGTTGAACATGCCCGAGCCGATCCCGACGATGAACATATAGAGGCACGGCCACACATAGCTGGTCTCGCGGCCGAGCGTCGTCATCAGCGCCAGGCCGAGCCCGGTGACGAGCATCCCGAGACACGGCGAGCGTCCGCGAGCCGCGCCGGTCCGCCCAGACACCGGCCAGCGGCGAGGCGATCAGCATGCCGACGGCGAGCGGGGCGAGCTTGACCCCGGCGAGAATCGGCGAGTCGCCCTGCACGCCCTGGAAGTAGAACACGAACACGAACATCAGCGCGAAGCGGGCCAGGCCGTTGGCGAACGCGGCCCCCGCCGCGGTCGCGAACAGGCGGCTGCGGAAGATCGACAGGTCGAGCATCGGCGCCTTGTGGCGGCGCTCGACGAGCACGAAGGCGGGCAGGAACACGGCAGCCAGCACGAGCGCGCCGATCACCGTGGTCGAGCCCCAGCCCTCGAGCCCGCCCTTGGAGATGCCGTAGACCAGGCCGGTCAGCCCGATCAGGAAGGTCACCGTGCCCAGGAAGTCGAACGAGCGGTCCTCCGAGCGGCCGGTCACCTCATGCAGGATGAACGCGCCCCACAGGCTGCCGGCGATGCCGAACGGGACGTTGAACCAGAACACCCAGTGCCAGCTGATGGCGACCAGCGCGCCGCCGAGAACCGGGCCGATGACCAGGCCGACGGCCGCGACCATTGTGTTGGTGCCCATGGCCAGACCGAGCTGCTCTTTGGGGAACGCGTCGGTGACGATCGCGGCCGAGTTGGCGAACAGGAACGCGCCGCCGACCCCCTGCAGAATCCGCCACAGGATCAGTTCGGTGCCGCTGCTCGCGAAGCCGGCGCCGAGCGACGCGGCGGCGAACAGCAGGAACCCGCCGACGTAGGCCTTCTTCCGGCCGAACTGATCTGACAGCCGCCCGGCGCTGAGCACGAGCACGGTCGAGGCGATCATGTACACGAGGATCACCCAGACGAGCTCGAGCAGGCTGGTGTGCAGGCTGCGCTCGAGGTCCGGGAGGGCGATGATCAGGGTGCCGGAGTTGATCGTCGCCAGCAGCATGCCCAGCGACGTGCAGGACAGGGCCCACCACTTGTAGTGATCGTGCCCAGCGGAGACCCCGATCCGGCGGGTCCGCTGGGTCTGAGCCGGCGGAGCTTGAGTGGTGGACACGGAGAAGACCTCGTGACAGTCGCGGAAGCTGATTCTTACGTCAACGTCAGAATAGCACCGCGCCGGGGCCGGCTGGCCACGATCAGGCCTCGTACGCCGCCACGGTGGCGAGGATCACGAACGCCGCGATCAGCGCCGCGCCCTCAAACGGCGTCGCCTCGCCGTCACCGGTGATCTGCCAGATCAGCAGCGAGGTGGCGACGAGCGCGCCGACATACACGGGAGCGAGGTCAAAGGTCAGCGTCGTGGCCGTGAGCAGGGACACCAGCACGAGCAGCGGGAACAGGAAGGTGGCGACCTGGGCGACCGAGTTTTTGACCACTGAGATGGCCAGTTCGGCCTGCCCCTTGGCCGCGAGCACCACCCCGACCGCGTGCTCGACGGCGTTGCCCGCCGTGGCCACGATCACCAATCCGGCGAATGAGCGCGAGATCCCGAGCGTATGGATCGACGGCTCGAGCGCATGCACGAACCAGTCCGACACGAACCCCGCGGCCAGACCGGCGACGATCAGCAGCACGAGACTGGCCCCGGTGCCCAGCCGGACCGGTCCGTCGGTCGGCTGCCCCGGCGGCTCGCGGGAGAGGTACTCACGCACCCAGAAGCCGTACACGGCAAGGATCGCGACCGCGCCGACGATCGAGATCGTCTTCAGGTGGTGGCTGGCCGAATCGTTGGCCGAGTCGGCGAGTCGGACGAGCACGATGATGAAGCTCGTGATCAGCAGCAGCGTCGCGGTGTCCTTGGGCAACTTGGCGTCGAAGCGCATCGTCCCGCTCGGGTCGGCCCGGGCGCCCACGATGATCACCAGTCCGAGCACGAGCAGCGCGTTGACGAGGATCGAGCCGAGGATCGCGGTCTCGGCCACGATCCGCTCGCCGGCGATGAGCGCGAACAGGACCACGAAGAACTCGGGCAGGTTGCCCAGCGTGGCCTGCAGCAGACCGGTGACGGCCGGGCCGAAGCGGTGGCCCACCTGCTCGGTGGCGAACGACACGATCCATGCCCCGCCGGCCAGGGCGAGACCGGCGATGACGAACGCCACGACCGAGGAGACACCACCCGCGTAGCGCGCCAGGCCGGCCAGGATGGTGAGCGCACCGACGCCGATCAGGCCGTAGCGCTCGGCGCGTGTCAGCCCGCTGAACAGGACCTAGCCACCGGTCATGACGGTGTCGTCATCGGAATAGGCCGGCGCACAGCAGCACAGTAGGACGAGCGGTCCCGGGCCGGCGTTCCACAGTTTGTGGGGCGTCCCCGGCGGGATCACGACGCAGTCCCCCACGGCGATCTCGTCCTCCTCGGTGCCCAGCCGCATGCGCCCGCAGCCGGCGACGAAGTAGTAGATCTCCTCCGCGCGCGGGTGGTAGTGCTCGACGGTCTCGCCACCCGGCCCGAGCGTCGCCTCGGCCAGGCTCTGGTGGCGCACCGGCGACCATGCGGGTCCGGCCAGCTCGCGGATCGCGGAGCCGTCGACGGTGATGAATGCCGTCAGCCCGGCGAGGTTGGCCTTCTCCATCGGCTGACTATTGCACCCTTTCGAACTCGCCCGTCTCGAGGTCCTCGGTCACCTGATCCTCGATCTCCGCCTCGCTGGTGGCGGGGTCCTTACGGCGCAGTTCAATCGTGCGGACGGCCTTGAACTTGAAGATCTCCAGTACGTAGATCAGGTACACGCTCGCGGCCAGGCAGACCAGCGCGAGCAGCGCGAGCACGATCATCCAGCCGAGCTGGCCACGATGGTGGTGGCCGATCAGCCGCAGCGACACCGCCAGGCCGGCCATCAGCAGCGTCCACGTGTACAGGTAGGCCACGGTCTTGCGCTGCGAGAACCCGATCCGCGCCATCCGGTGGTGGAAGTGGTTGGCGTCCGCCGACCATGGCTTGCGCCGGTACTTCAGCCGCTTGGCGATCACGAAGCTGGTGTCCAAGAACGGGATCGCGAGCACCACCAGCGGCACCACCAGGGCGACCAGGGCGTTGGTCTTCAGCGACCCCACCACGGCGGCCACACCGAGCAGATAGCCGAGCAGGTTGGCCCCGGCATCACCCATGAAGACCCGTGCGGGATGGAAGTTGTGAAACAGGAAGCCCAGCGCGGCGCCGGCGGTCAGCGCGGCCAGGATCGCCGCGCCGCTCACGTCAAGGTCAAACGCGATGATCGCGAAGGCGATGCCGTCGATCGTGCAGACGCCGGCCGCCAGCCCGTCGACTCCGTCTGAGAAGTTGACCACGTTCATCAGCACCACCAGCCAGATCACGGTCAGCACCCCGCCCGTGTTGGGAAACTGCAGCGCGCCGACGAACGGGAGCGTCACGTCGGTGACCACCGCCCCGGCCTCGACCGCGATCACCGCCGCCGCGATCTGGCCCACGAGCTTGACCAGCGGCTTGAGCTCGCGGGCATCGTCGATCGCGCCGACCAACGCGATCAGACCTGCGCCAAGCAGCACGTACCAGGTGTGGACGATCCCGCCCGGCCCGGCCGGACCGCGGGCCGTGTGCGGGAGCCGGATGATCGCCGGCATCCAGATCGCGGCCGCGACGAGCACCCCAGCGAGGATCGCCAGCCCGCCCAGCAGCGGCGTCTCCCGGAAGGCCAGTCCGCGCTCGCGCGGGATGTCGACGGCGTCGATCCGGCGCGCCAGGCGCGCGGCCAGCGGCGTCAACGCCGCCGAGACGACCAGCGCGACCATGAAGGAGAGCACGGCGTCCCAATAGGGCATGTGCGAGACAGCATGCCAGCCGGAGCCGACTGCAGTCCATCACCGGGCGCGGAAACGCCCCAGAGCCGCCGCGAGCAGGCGCTGATCGCGGAGGTGGTCCTGCTCCCACCGTTGCCGTCCGGGTGATAGCGGTATCCATCCACCTCCACGATCGGCCGTTCCGGGCGCCAGACGAAGTCGACCTCCAGCCCCGGTGCGCGACGCCCGGTCGGAACCTCGGCGCTTGCTGCACCCCTGACCCCCACAATGCGCCAGATACGAATCGGATAGCCCTGATTGGCGCGGAGTGCATGTTCGCCGAGGCTCATCGCCGCGATCATCGGGCACCGGCGGCCCGCTCCCATCCTCGCGACGTCTGTCACCGTTACGGTGCGAGCGGGCACTCCTATAGCGGCCGCGTGACGCCGCGAGGCTGTGACCGAGCGCGCCGAACCGCCGCGCGCGTCCAGCGGGTGGTCAGACCGCGGCCGGGGCGCCCAGATCCGCGTACAGCGGATAGCGCTCGGCGATGGCGCGCACGCGCTCGGCGAGCCCGTCGCGGACCTCGGCGAAGTCGCCGCCGGGGTTCAGCGTCGCCGCGATGATCGTGCCGACCTCGGCGAAATCGTCGTGCTGCAGACCCCGGGTGGCCAGCGCCGGCGTTCCGATCCGCAGCCCCGAGGAGACCGCCGGAGGTCGAGGATCGAACGGGACCGCGTTGCGGTTGACCGTGATGCCGATCTCGTGCAGGCGATCCTCGGCCTGCTGCCCGTCGAGCTCTGACTCGCGCAGATCGCAGAGCACGAGATGCACGTCGGTGCCACCGGTCAGCACCGACACGCCGCCGCCGGCGCCGAGCAGGGCATCGGCAACCGCGCGGGCGCCGTCCAGCGTGCGCTGCTGGCGCTCGCGGAAGGCCTCGGAGCCGGCGATGCGCAGCGCCACGGCCTTGCCGGCGATGATGTGCTCGAGCGGGCCGCCCTGCTGCCCGGGGAACACCGCGGAGTTGATCTTCTTGGCGTGCTCCTCGCGGCACAGGATCATGCCGCCGCGGCCGCCCCCGATCGTCTTGTGGATCGTCGTGGTGACGACATCGGCGTACGGAACCGGCGAGGGGTGCAGACCGGCGGCGACCAGCCCGGCGAAGTGGGCCATGTCGACCATCAGGTAGGCGCCGACCGAGTCGGCGATCTCCCGGAAGCGGGCGAAGTCGAGCTGGCGCGGGTAGGCCGACCAGCCGGCGACGATCATCTTCGGGCGGTGCTCCTGCGCGAGCCGCTGGACCTCGTCCATGTCGATCAGGCTCGTCTCGCGCTCCACCTGGTAGGCGGCGATCTCGTACAGCCGGCCCGAGACGTTGAGCTTCATGCCGTGGGAGAGGTGGCCGCCGTGGGCGAGCTCGAGCCCCATCAGCGTGTCCCCGGGGTGCAGCAGCGCGTGGTAGACGGCGTTGTTGGCCTGCGCGCCGGCGTGCGGCTGGACGTTGGCGTGCTCGGCCCCGAACAGCGCCTTGGCGCGGTCGATGGCCAGCTGCTCGGCGATGTCCACGTACTCGCAGCCACCGTAGTAGCGCTTGCCCGGGTATCCCTCGGCGTACTTGTTGGACAGCACCGACCCCTGGCACTCGAGCACCGCGGCGGGGGCGAAGTTCTCCGAGGCGATCATCTCCAGCGTCTGCTGCTGGCGCTCGAGCTCGAGCCCGATGACCTCGGCGATCTCGGGGTCGACCTCGGCGAGCGGGCGGTTGAAGAAGTCCGGCGGCAGGTCGGCGCTCACGTCGCGTGATGCTAGTGGTTGAGCAGGCGGATGTCAGACGTCGATCCGAGCCGGCGCTTCAGCCGTCGGTCGCAGCCAGCGCGGCCCGCGTGTCCCCCTCGCTGAGCATGCCGTGGCGCACGATCTCCCAGCTGCCGTCGGTCTCGTAGCGCGCGCAGATCGATGACCGTGGAGGCGGTGCCCGGCAGCCGTCCGCCGTCGATCACCATGTCAGCCGCGCGCCGGATCGCCATCGGCACGTCGGCGAGCTCGCGCGGGCCTCCGGGCCGCCGGCCAGGTTGGCGCTGGACTGCAGCACCGGCCAGCGCGACGCTCGCGAACTCGGGCAGGTCGGGCACCCGCAGACCCAGGGTCAGCGGGTCCGCACCGCAGGCGAGGGGAAAGCGCAGCCCGGGGTTGGGCAGCAGCACCGACACCGGGCCCGGCATCAGCCGCGCCAGCCCCTCGCGGGTGCGCTCGCCGATCTCGGGGATCGCGGCCAGCGCGAGCTCGAGCGAGAAGAACATCACCGCCGAGGGCTTGTCGAGCCGGCGGCGCTTGAGCCGGTACAGGCGCTCGACCGCGACCCGGCTCTGCGCGTCGCAGGCCAGGCCGTAGACGGTGTCGGACGGGAACACCGCCACCCCGCCGACCGACATGCAGCGCTCGAAGGCCTGCCGCGTCGGGAGCGACTCGGGCGCGGGCAGGCTCACGCGCTGCCCACCACCACGCGGGCATGGCCGGCGAGATCGGCGCTCGGTGCGCACCGTCGCATAGCCGGCGCCGCGCACCAGCGCCTCGGTGGCGGCGCCTGCTCGGGGGAGATCTCGAGCCCGAGCAGCGCGGGCCGCTGGCCGCGGGTCGGCGATCAGCGCGACGAGCCGGCGCACCGCATCCAGGCCGTCGGCCCGGAGAACAGCGCCCCGGCGGGCTCGTACTCGGCGATCTCGGGTGCCAGGACGGTCCCGTCGGGGACGTAGGGCAGGTTGGCCAGCACGGCGTCGTAGCGGCCGTCGTCGAGCAGATCGGCGCACCGGAAGCCGGCGGCCAGGCCGAGCCTGGCGCCGTTGGCGCGGGCGACCTCGAGCGCGCCCGGATCGACGTCCAGGCCGGTCACGGTCAGGTCGGGGCGCTCGTCGGCGAGCGCGAGCGCGATCGCCCCGCTGCCGGTGCCGACATCGGCCACCGCGCGCGCCGGAGGCCAGCCCGAGCGCCAGCCTCGACGAGCAGCTCGGTCTCCGGACGCGGGATCAGCACCCGGCGGTCGACGTGCAGCGTGAGACGGCGAAAGTCGCGCCGGCCGAGGATGTAGGCGACCGGCTCGCGCGCCTCTCGCCGCGCCAGCAGCGCCGCGAAACCGGTCGCCGCCGGCCCGGTCAGCGGCTCGCCGGCGGTCCATCACCAGCCGGGCCCGGTCGACGCCCGAGCACGGCGCCGAGCAGCAGCTCGGCGTCCAGGCGCGGGGCTGTCGCAGCCCGCCACGCCGCAGGCGGTCGGCCGCGGCCGCGACCGCGGCGCCGACCGTGACGCGCTCCGCTCCCTCCATCGTGCCGGGGCATCACAGACCGCGACGGCGGCGCGTCAGACGCCCGCCTTCTCCTCGAGCCGGCGGCGCTTCTCGTCGTCCTGCAGCGCGTGGGTCAGCTCGTCGAGCTCACCCATCAGGATCGCGTCGAGGTTGTGGACGAGCAGATTGATGCGGTGGTCCTTGACGCGCTTCTCGCCGTAGTTGTAGGTGCGGATCTTCTCGGCCCGGTCCCCGGTGCCGACCTGGGCCAGCCGGCTCGCGCCCAGCTCGGCCTGCTGCTCGGCCAGCGCCCGTTCGTACAACCGCGCGCGCAGGACCCGCATCGCCCGCTCGCGGTTCTGCAGCTGGGACTTCTCGTCCTGCATCGAGACGACGATCCCGGTCGGCTTGTGGGTGATGCGGACCGCCGAGTCGGTCGTGTTGACCGACTGACCGCCCGGGCCCGAGCTGCGGTAGACGTCGATCTGCAGATCGTTGTCGTCGACCTGGACCTCGACGTCCTCGGCCTCGGGCAGCACCGCCACGGTCGCCGTCGAGGTGTGGACGCGCCCCTGGGATTCGGTCTCGGGGACCCGCTGGACGCGGTGGGTGCCGCCCTCGAACTTGAACACCGAGTACGCGCCGTCGCCCTTGATCCCGAAGGTGAAGTCTCCGTCGCCGGTCGACAGCGCCTCGACCTTGAAGCCCCGGTGCTCGGCGTAGCGGGTGAGCATCCGGTACAGGTCCGCCGGCCCACAGCGCGGCCTCGTCGCCGCCGGCGCCGGGCCGGATCTCGACGATCACGTTCTTGTCGTCGTTGGGATCGCGCTCGACCATGGCCAGGCGGATCTCCTCCTCGAGCGTGCCCAGGCGCTCGCGCGAGCTGTCCAGCAGCGCGCGCAGCTCGGGATCCTCGCCCTCGGCGAGCAGCTCGCGAGCGCCCTCGGCGTCGTCGGCGGCCCGGCGATATTCGCCGGCCAGCTTGGCGGCCGGCTCGAGCTCGCTGTAGGCGCGGCTGGCGCTGTGAAGCGCTCGCGGTCACCGATCACGATGGGATCGCCGAGCTCGCCCTCCAGCGCGGAGAAGCGTTCCTCGATCTGGCGGACGAGATCGTCGATCATGCCAGCGAGTCTATGAGCCCGCCGGGGTCAGGCCCCGGCGAGCGCGACGGCGGTCGGCGGGACGGCCGCAGCCCGCCCCGCGCGATGCTCAGTGGTTGGGGTTGACCGCGTCCTTGACCTTGTCGGCGGTGTCGCCCACCGCGTCCTTGACCTTGCCGCTGGCCTTATCGACCTTGCCCTCGTTCTTCAGGCTCTGGTCGCCGCTGAGATCGCCGGCGGCTTCCTTGACGCGGCCCTTGGCGTCGTCGAGCTTTCCATCAGACATATCGTTCTCCTTGGTCGGTGCAGCTGTAGGAGGCTACCCGATTGCCGCGGCGCGAAACCGGCCGAGCCGCTCAGGCGACGACTTCGAGGCCGATCAGGTCCGCCGCGCTGGCGCCGGGCGTCTCGAGCGCCAGCACCGCCTCGAGCGCCGCGATCGAGACCGCGAGCTGGTCGAGATCGGGCTCGCGCGTGGTCAGGCGCTGCAGCTGCAGGCCGGGGTACATGACCACCTGGACCCAGCGGCGGGCCCGGTTGCGCCCGGCCCACTTGATCACCTCGAACGACAGCCCGGCGATCAGCGGCACGCCGAGGATCCGCGTCAGGACGAGGATCCACCACGCCGGCAGTCCGACGGGCGCGAACACGAAGATGGCCATGATCATCACGATCAGCAGAAAGCTCGTCCCGCACCGGGGGTGCAGCCGCGAGTAGCGCTGCGCCCGGGCCGGGGTCAGCTCCTCCCCGGCCTCGTAGCAGGAGATGACCTTGTGCTCGGCGCCGTGGTACTCGAACACCCGGCGCAGGTCCCGGATCTTTGAGAGCAGCACGAGGTAGCCGAGGAAGATGCTCGTCCGCAGCACCCCCTCGACGACCCAGAACAGCACCGAGGAGCCGAGCTGGCCCTTGATCAGGCTGGTCAGCCCGACCGGCACGACGAAGAACAGGCCGATCGCGAACACGACCGACACGAGCACGGTCCCGGTCCACGCGGCACCGGAGATCTCCTGATCGCCGGCCTCCCCGCCCTCGCCGGGCGGCAGCTGGGCGTTGGCCGAGATGCCGAGCGCGCGCAGGCCGATGCCCAGTGATTCGGCCAGCGCGACCACGCCCCGGATCACCGGCAGCCGGTAGGCGCGACGCTTGCGCGACCACGAGACGAGCGGGAAGTCCGGACCTGGATCTCGCCCAGCGTGTCGGGCGGGGAATCCTCGGGCGCCGGGGCGCGGACGGCGACCGCCCAGTGGCGCGACACCGCGCATCATCACGCCCTCGAGCACGGCCTGGCCGCCGACGGGAGCGTCCCGGGCCGCGGTCAGCTGACCCTCGGGCGCGGGCGCGTCGGTCACGACCGGCGGCTCGCGCAGCCCGACGCCGGGGCGCGGCCGAGCCCGACGCGTCACGGGCGGCGACCAGGTGTTCATCGCCGCCCGTGCTCATGGCGTCCCGCCGGCGATCAGCCGGCGGTGGGGCGTGCGGCGCTGCTGCGCCGGCCCTTGGCCACGCGCCGCTGGAAGCGCTCCACCCGGCCACCGGTGTCGATCAACTTCTGGCGACCCGTGTAGAAGGGGTGGCACGCGGAGCAGACCTCGACGTGAATCTATGACTTCGTCGAGCGCGTGGTGAACTCGTTGCCGCACGTGCAGCGCACGTGGGATTCGACGTAGGTGGGGTGAATTTCGGTGTTCATCAGGCCACTGAGTGTAGCGACCGGTCCGCCGGATCCACCGGCCCGCGGCCGCCGGACTGCGCCGTCCACCGCCCGCCGGGCCGGCTCACCCCGCCGGGGTGACCGGGCAGGTCGCCACCAGCGCGTTGTCGCTGCGGTTGAGGTCGGGCACCTGCAGGGCCGAGTCGGCGGTGATCGTCGGCGCGGTGGCCGCCGTGCACAGCGGCCCGAGAAAGCTGATCTGCCGGTGGCCGTGGGCCGGCAGCAGGCTGATCTGTCGCGTGGTCGCCGGCGAGCCGTCGGCCGGGGCGAACAGCACCGAGAACGGTCCGGCCGCCGAGTTGCCGGTGTTGGCGATCAGCGCGGTGTAGAGATCCCGGTGGGGACGATTGGGGAGCGGCGGTGACGGTGATCGAGCGCACGACGAGGTCGGGACGCAGCTCACGCTGACGGCAGGCCGGGCTGAGCCGGGTCACCGTGGAGAGCACACGCCCCCCGCTCCGGTCCAGCGAAACTCGGCGCGCAGGTGGTAGACGGCGGGTGCCGCGAGCGGCACCACGAGCTTGTGCACGCGCCAGACGTCAGCCGGCAGCTGACCGAGCGTCGGATTGGCCGGCGCCGTGAACTGGCCGAGATCTCCGCCGTGGACCTCGGTCACCGCGCCGCCGGGCGCGCGACTGAGCAGGTCAAAGCGGATCGCCATGTGACGCGTGCCGGTGACCGGCCGCATGACCGCCGTCGCCGCGATCGCGCGCGCACCGGGATCGATCGCCAGCCGGCAGGAGTAGCCGCTCAGCTGCGCCCGGGGCAGCTCGGCGGCGCGCGCCCCGGCCGGGCCGGCGAGCAGCAGCGCCGCCAGCACGGCGGCCGCCCAGACGACGGTCAGGAGTGCTCGCATCGGTCTCATCACAGCGCTTAACAGCCGCGGGCGGCGAAAGTTGCCCGGGCGGCGGATCACACCCGGTCGCCACGGCGCTAGTCGACCGTGACCACCAGCGTGTGGGGACCGCCGTCGCGGCCGCCCCGCGCGCACGTCAACGGTCAGCTCGATGCCCCGGTTGGTCGACCTGCAAAGACCCGTGCGCGGACGCGCCGGCCGTCGAGCGTGACCGTCCGCGCGTCGCGAGCCGAGCGGCAGCGTGACCCCGAGCACCAGACGGCGCAGGGACAGGTGATGCAGCGCGACCGTCGTCGTGTAGCGACGCCCGGCGCGGGCCGCGAGCACGTCCGCGGATCCGGCTCCGAGCCGGATGTCCGAGCCGGCCACGCTCGGCTGGCCGGGCGGCACCTGCGGCACCACGTCGAGCTCGCCGTCGGGCAGGAACGGGCGCACGCCGAGCTGCTGGTGGACCACCGGCCAGACCGTTCCGTAGTTGCCCCACGCCTGCATGACCTGCGAGCGGCACGTCCAGCAGCGGTCGATGTTGGCCGGGATTCCCGCGGCCGGATCGCCGTTGGGCGCCGACGGGAAGATCTCCGGCATCGCCCCGGGCTGCTCGTCGGGGGTGCCGCCGGTGGCGGGCTCGGAGAACATCGTCTCGGCGTTGGCGTCGGTGTAGCGCTGCTGCTGCCCGGCCCCGAGCAGGCCGTAGTTGCCCAGCCCGACCGCCATGATCGAGGTCGTCAGCGAGAAGATCTCGAAGTCGCCCTTGCCGTCCGCGCCGCCGCCGCACCCGGTGTGGAACAGGCCGAGGCTGCCCGGACCGTGAGCCGCTGAAGCAAGCGCCTTCGCGGGCGGCCAGCGCGGCGAGCGCGTGGGCACGGGAGGCGACCCCGGGGCTGACGGTGTCACCGGTGGTCAGCTCGGCCTCCATCGGGACCACGCCGATCCAGTGCTTCTGGAAGGACTGCTGGTTGCCGGGGTCGATCAGTGAGTCGGCGTACTGGCCGACGGCGGGGTCCCACCACGTGGCCTCGAACTGGTGCCGGATCCGGTCGGCCAGCTGCGTGGCCCAGCGCGCGGTGCCGGCATCGTGCAGGTAGCGCGCCATGTCGGCGAGGTCGTACAGGCCGCGCATGTAATAGACGCCATTGTCGAGCTTCTCCGGGCCCATCCCGGGCCGCTCGACGTTGCCGGAGCCCTCCGGCCAACCGTCACGGTCGACGTCGTAATGGCTCGTCGATCGTGTGCATGCCCAGGCGCACGAAGTCGTACATCTTGAGCGCATGAAGGCGGTGTCGCCGGTCCAGCGCCAGATCAGCGCGACGGTGCTCGGGCAGCTTGACCGTCTCGTCGGTGTTGAAGTTGTTGGTGCGTCGCGCCGGTCGTGCTCGTGGACTGGCTGTCGTGCCCGAAGTAGACCGAGCCGTCCGAGACGGTCTCGTGGGCGACGATCCCCGACCCGGGTTGAGGATCTGAGACACGTCGCGCAGCGCGCGCATGTGGTCCTCGATGGTCTGAAACTGGCCGAGCGCGACCGCCGGGTACGCGGTGTACTCGCCGTCGGTGGCGAAGATCCACGGGTAGTCCGGGTACCCGGCCGCGAACCATCGCGCGTGGGCCACCGTGCCGAGCGGGGCGGGGTACTGGGTGCCCTGGTCGGTCCAGCGGATCTGCAGGTTCGACGCCGTCTGGGTGAGATCGGCGAGGTTCTGCTTGCCCCAGCTGATCGCGTTCTGGAGCAGGCGGTCACCGGGCAGCGAGACCTGGGTCGGCTTGGCGATGCGCGACCCGGTCGGCGATCTTGCGCGCCAGCTCGGCCGGCCGGGTTGACGATCGCCCCCGCGAGCTGGGCACGGGCGTCGCTGAGGCCCTGGTCAGTGCCGGCCACGGCCACCCAGAGGGTCGTCGAGCCGTGTGCGGGCACCGGGATCGCGTAGTGCATCTCGCCGCCGGTCCCGCGCCCGTAGGGACCGTCATCGCAGGCGTGCGGCGGTGATGTCGAGTCACTGGCCGCGCACGCCGTCCCCGGCTGCGGGCCTCGGTAGCCGCCGCCGGCGTGGCCGCGGCGACCCCGGAGCTCGGCGCCCGGTCAGCGCCGACGACGCGCCGCGTAGTGGTGCACGGGCGCGCCGGCGCCCGGCGCGCCGTCGTTGGTGAACACGAGCTCGTGGCCGGAGAAGGACCCCTGATCGGCCGGTTCGTTGGCCGCCGAGTACGGCGTCGTCGTCCCCCACGGGTACGCGTTGATCAGCTCGGAGTGCGCGTCGACGGTGACGCGTTACCGTGCGCGCCGCGCCGGGGTTGGTCAGCGTGAGCCCGAACAGGACCGCGCGGTACCCGTCGGGCGCGAAATCGGTGCGCTGCACCTGCAGGCCGCCGACGTCGGGGAACTGAAAGCGCGTGTAGCCATAGCCGGAGAAGAAGCGCGTCGCCGGGCCGACCCAGTTGCCGTCGATCCCGAACCAGACGCCGTCGGCGAGCTTGAGCGGCGGCGCCCAGATGCCGCCCATCTCACCGGAGATGTGAAAGCCGTTGGCGTAGAAGCGGCCGTCCTCGTAGCCCTGCACGTAGGAGCGCTGGCCGGCCGCGACCTCGCGCCGATCCTGCAGCCGGTTGGAGACCGACAGCTCGGGGGTGGCGGCGGCGCGCCGCCGCGCAGAGGATCAGGCTGCCCGCGAAGGCGAGCCCCAGGACTCGGATGCTGCGCACGGTGATCTCCTCCTGCCGTCGACGGTGGCGCGACAGGAGGCTGATACCCGCCGCCCGCCGCGGCAATCCGCGGCGCACGGCGAGCCGCCGGCGTCAGGTGATCTGGTAGAGCGGCCCGTCGCCGCCCTCGGGGGGCGTCAGGCGCCCGCCCTTGGCGGTGATCGCGCCGCACTGCACGCAGTTGGTGTAGTTGACGGTCACGTCGACCGGACCGGTCTCCGGAGCGTCATCGGGGATCTCGTACACGCCGGCCGGGCACATGTAGCGCCACGTCTCGGCGATCTCGCGCGGCACGTGCTTCTCCACCCGGATGTGGTTGGGCGCGTCGTCACGGGTCGCGTTGCCGCTGATGTAGACCGAGGACAGCTTGTCGAAGGTGTACTTGTTGTCGGGCTTGGGATAGCCGTCGCGCGTGTCACCGACGAACATCGGCTCCTGGTCGTCGCGGTGCCAGGCCTGGCGACCGGGCGGGAGCTTGCCCTTGGACATGATCGACGGGCCGGCCAGCAGGCTGCCCTTGATGAAGCCCTTCTGGAACGCCTGCCGGGTGTTGCGGACCTGGTAGAGCTCCTGGCCGATCGAGGACTCCTCGACCGCCTTCTCATAGCTCTGCAGCGACTCGCCGTTCTTCAGCGACCGGTAGATCGCCTCGGCGGCGAGCATGCCCGACTTGATGCAGTGGTGCACGCCCTTGAGCGCGGCCGTGTCGACCATCCCGGCCGAGTCGCCGACCAGCACCGCGCCCGGCATCGACAGCTTGGGCATCGACCAGTAGCCGCCGCCGGGCAGCGCCTTGGCGCCCCAGGCGACGCGCTCGCCGCCCTCGAGGATCCCCTTGACCAGCGGGTGCAGCTTGAACTGCTGCAGCAGGTCATGGGCCGAGGTGGTCGCGTCCTTGTAGTTGAGGTCCACGACGAGGCCGATCGAGACCAGGTCATCGCCGGTCTTCTCGTCCTTCATCGGGTACAGCCACGTGCCGCCGAGGTGCCCGTACTTGGGCGAGACCTTCATCGGCCAGGGCTGGGTGAAGGTGTGGATCACGCGATCCAGCGGCTTGGGAACCTTCCAGACCTCCTTGACCCCGAGCTCCCAGACCTGGGGCTCGCGGCCGTCGGCGAGCTCGAACTCCTTGATCGCCACGCCGGTGAGATGGCCCCAGCAGCCCTCGGCGAGCACGGTCGCCTTGGCCTTGATGTCGGTGCCGGGCTCGAAGTTGCCCTGCGGCTCACCGTCCTTGCCGCGGCCCTTGTCGCCGGAGCGCACCCCGACCACCTTGCCGTCCTCGACGATCAGCTGGGTCGCCGAGGTCTCGGTGAGGATGTAGGCGCCGGCCTCCTCGGCCATCCGGGCCTGGTAGCGGGCCAGCGCGGCGACCGACACGACCTCGTTGCCGTGGTTCTTGAAGTTCGGCACGAACGGGATCGGGACCGAGACCTTGGTCTTGGCGCTGGGCAGCATGTAGACCGATTCCTTGGTCACCTCGCCGAAGGCGAACTTCTCCTTGCGCCAGTCCTCGCGCGACATCTCGGGGAACAGCTCCTGCAGCGGCCCCGGGCGCATGACCGCGCCCGACAGGTTGTGGCCGCCGCAGGTCTTGGCCTTCTCGATGATCGCGACCGGCACCTCGCCGAGCCGCTCGAGCATCGCCTCGTCCTCGGCCAGCAGCTGCAGCAGGCGGTTGGCGCAGGCCAGGCCCGCGGTGCCGCCGCCGACGATCGCGACGCCGACCTCGATCAGCTCGTCCTCGTCGTCGAGGCCGCGCTTGATGAACTCCTCCACCGGCTTGACCGGGGGCGGGAACTCGCTCGGCGCGTACGGGCGCCTGCCGTTGCTGCTGGCCATGGCTCTAGGACCCCTTCTTCGCCTTGATGGCGTCGGTCAGCTTGGGCATGATCTTGTTGAGATCGCCCACGATCCCGAGGTCGGAGAACTCGAAGATCGGCGCGTTGGCGTCCTTGTTGATCGCGACGATGTTCTCCGAGGACTGCATGCCGACCTTGTGCTGGATCGCGCCGGAGATGCCCGCGGCCAGGTACAGCTTCGGGGACACGGTCTTGCCGGTCTGCCCGATCTGGGCCGCGTAGGGGTACCAGCCGGCGTCGACCACCGCGCGGGTGGCGGCCACGGCGGCGTTGCCGCCGAACGCGCCGGCCAGCGCCTCGGCGAGCTCGAAGCCCTCGGCCTTGCCGAGGCCACGGCCACCGGCGACGAGGATGTCGGCGCCCTCGATGTCGACGTCGGCACCACGCTGCTCACCGCGGTTGACCATCTTGGCCTGGTTGGAGAACGGCGACAGCTCGACGTCCACGTCGACGATCTCGGCGCGTGCCGCCGACCGGACTCGCTGGATCTCGAACGCGTTGATGCGCCCGATGATGATCCCGAGGTCACCCTGGTAGCTGGAGACCGAGATCTTCGAGTCCCCGAGGATCGGGCGGTGGGCGACGAGCTTGCCGTCCTTGGCCTTGATCTCGGTGACCTCCATCGTCACCCCGGCCTGCTTGCGAGCGGCCAGGCCGGCGCCGATCTCGAAGCCGAGCAGGCCGCCGCCGAACAGCGCGTAGCCGTAGCTGCCGTCGTCGATGACCTTGGCCATCACGTCGACGATCGGCTGCGCCAGACCCTCGGGCTGGCCCTTGGCGCGGAACACCTTGGTGGCGCCGTACTTGCCCAGCGTGCCGCACAGCTCGTCGGTCAGGTCATCTCCGCCGACGACGACGGCATGGCACTCGCCGCCGATCTCCGCGGCGCGCGCGGCGCCCTCGGACACGGCACCGAGCGAGTTCTTGTTGAGCGCGCCCTCGTAGTGGAGGACGTAGGTGAGGATGTCGGCCATCTAGATCAGCTTCCTTTCGTCCAGCCAGGCGACGATCTTCTCGACCGTCTCGTCGGTGTCCTCGTCCTCGATGATCTGGCCGGCGGACTTGGCGGCCGGGTCATGGAAGTCGCCGCACTGCACGCGCGAGCCGGACTCGCCGACGAGCGAGCCGTCGATCCCGACGTCACCGGACGCCGACGGTCTCCAGCGGCTTCTTCTTGGCGCCCATGATCGCCTTCAGCGACGGGTACCGGGGCTCGTTGATCGCGTCACCGACGGAGATCACGGCGGGCAGCGTCACCTCGACGGTGTCGTAGCCGTACTCGGCCTGGCGCTCGCAGGTCAGCGCCTGGCCGGCCAGGTCCATCTTGATCACCTGGGTCAGCGACGGCATCTTGAGGTGATCGGCCACGACGGCACCGATCGTGTAGCACTCGCCGTCGTCGGACTGCTGGCCGAGCAGCACCAGGTCCGGCGACTCCTTCTCCAGCGCCTTGGACAGCGCGTAGCCGGTCGCGGCGACGTCCGAGCCCGCGAGGGCGTCGTCGGACAGATGCACCGAGCGATCGGCACCCAGCGACACGGCCTTGTGCAGTGCGCGCACCGCGGTGTCAGGGCCCATCGTCACCGCAACGATCTCGTCGACCTCGGCAGCTCCGCCCTCACGGATCTGCATCGCGGCCTCGATCGCGTGGGTGTCATACGGGTTGAGGTTTCTCTCCCCGGATCGGTCCATGCGCCCCGTCGAGGGGTTGATGCGCTTCTCGACGGCGGCGTCCGGAACCTCTTTGACCAGGACGCAAATCTTCAAGTGTGGCCTCCTATCGAATGTCCTGCGACGGGCGCCCTGCGCCCGCCCCCAGGCGGTTGCCTCGTGTCGGGATCGCCAATACTACCGGGTTGACTGACGAGTCAATCGGCCCGTTGGGAGGAAGGAAACGTGGACGTACCGGCGCGTGCCGTGCATCCGCCCACGGCCGCGCGCGCGCGCATCGATGCGCGCCGCGACGTCGCGTCCACGCTCAGGCGCGGACGGCGCCGCGAATGAAGTCGATCGCCTGCTGGGCGGAGGCGCCCGGCGTGAAGACCTCGGCGACGCCGAGCTCCTTGAGCTCCTCGATGTCGTCGGCGGGGATCGTCCCTCCCACGGTCACCACCACGTCGTCGATGCCCTGCGCGGACATCAGCTCCATGATCCGCGGCACGAGGGTCATGTGCGCCCCGGACAGGATCGAGAGCCCGACGGCGTCGGCGTCCTCCTGGATCACCGTCTCGACGATCTGCTCGGGCGTCTGGTGCAGGCCCGTGTAGATCACCTCCATGCCCGCGTCGCGCAGCGCGCGGGCGATGATCTTGGCCCCGCGGTCATGCCCGTCCAAGCCGGGCTTGGCGACGACGACGCGGATCTTTTTGCGCGGTGGTGGCCATCTGCGGCTGGTTCGAGCGGGCCCGCGGCCCGGCGTGGCGCGATCTATCGGTCGACCATCGACGGGTGAGCGTGGTCTTGTGCTGAGGGCGCCTTGGTCGGCGGTGATTGTAAGTCGAGCCAGCCGGCGAGCGCGCGGTCTCGTTCGTGCGCTGTTGCGGTAGATCGCGCCGTAGGCCCAGCCGCCGAGCAGGGTGCGGATGAACGCGTTCCGCTTTACCGTTGGTCTGGGGCCGGTAGGGGCGGGTGCGGAGGTGGCGGATGCCCAGGGCGCGGCAGGCGATCGCGTGGACGGCGGAGCGGTAGGCGGAGCCGTTGTCGGTGATCAGCCGCTCGACCTTGATGCCGTAGCGGGCGTAGTGCGTGACGGCGCGGCGCAGGAACCCGATCGCGGTGATCGCCCACTCGTCGGTGAGACTTCGACGTAGGCCAGGCGGGTGGCGTCGTCGATCGCGAGTGCACGTGTTCCCAGCCGACGGTTGCGGTTGACGCGCCGGTCGGTCGCCTAGCGCGTTGAGTGCTGCGGGTGCCGCAGCGACGCGAGTGCCCGGCGCCGCCCTGGATCCGTCCGAGCTTCTTGACGTCGATGTGGATCAGCTCGCCGGGCCGAGCTCGCTCGTAGCGATGCGCGGGCTCCAGGCCGAGCCGACCGAGCCTGCCCAGCCCGATCCGCGGTCAGGATCCCCGAGACGGTCGAGAGCGCCATCCCCAGCGTCTCGGCGATCTCCGCGCCGGTCATCCGCAACCGGCTGCAGCGCGCGATCACCTCAACCCGCCGCTCGTCGGTGCGGTTGGCGACGACCGCCGGCGCCGAGCTAGCGATCGCAGCAGCCCATCGCGCCCCTCGGCGCCGGTAGCGGGCCGAGCCACTTGCGCGCGGTGCGGTCACTGATCCCGGCCGCCTCGGCGGCCGCGCTGCAACGACCACCCCGCGTCCTCCGACACGATCGACCAGCAGCTCGCGGCCCTTCAGACTGAGCCTAGCGTTAGCGTGCATCTTCATCCGGTGTCCTCCTTGGGACTGACTGGCTTGAGCACCTCTCAGCCTCCAAGGAGCACCGGATGACTTACCTCACCGACCGGAACAACGTGATCAGGATCTACATGAGCCGCTTGGCGCTGAAATAGGTATCGCCATTCACCCTCACGGTTCTCGTCTTGCTGGAGGCGGCCAGAGCGGCCACCGAGAACCGGCCAGGACAACGACGAGTATGCTTAGCGAGCATGAACCCGTGAAGCGGCCGCTTCCCCCGAAGCAATTGCGGCATCGCCCGAGTCCACGTCGTGCGGATGACCGACGCACCCCGCGAGACCGACAGCTTCTTGGCGGAGAAGAAGCTGTCCTCGACCTTGACCGTCGAGGAGGCGGCGAGAGCGGTGGCGGTCCCGAAGGCGGCCAGAAGGGCGATGACGAGGAGCAGGGCTCGCACGGGGCGGCGGCGCAGGGAAGTGATCATGGCGCGGAGTCTCGGACGCCATCAGCGGCGCGAGCGGAGCCACCGCCGGCGACGAGGCTCACCCGCGAGCCGCGCTCGCGCACCCGCGAGGCCACCGCAGCGCCCCCCGGCCGCCGCCCGCCACCGCGGCCAGCACGGCGCCCGGTCTTCAGCCGGCGCCCAGCCGGTCGAAGCGGAGCACCTCCCAGCCCGCTCGCGGGCGATCCGCGCCAGCGCCGTCGGGATTGACGGCCACCGGCTGGCCGACCACGCGGAGCATCGGCAGATCCGACTCCGAATCCGAGTACGCGTAGGACTCCGCGAGGTCGATGCCCTCCTGCGCGGCCAGCTCCGGATCGCCTGGCCTTGCCGCCGCGGTAGATGAAGCGCCGACCGGCCGGCCCGGTGTAGACGCCGTCGACGACCTCGGAGATGTGGGAGCCGATCGCGCCGTCGAAGGCCAGCACCGTGGGCCAGCATCTCGGCCAGCTCCTGCGAGGCGGCGGTGACGATGTAGGCCCGCCGGCCGGCGTCCTGGTGCTCGTGGGCGACGGCCAGCATCTGCGGGTAGACGCGCGGCAGGATCCCGGCCAGCACATCCGCCCCGAGCCGCTCCAGGTCGACGGACCCGCGTCCCCGCCAGCGAGGCCGAGATGCGGTCGCGCAGGGCCAGCGTTCCTCGTCGGTGGCCCCGCGCAGCCGGAAGCGCACGTTGGCCACCGCGTCGGCGAGCAGCTGGCGGCGGCCAGCAGCCCGCGCCGGTACGCCGCGCGGCCGAACTGGAAGGCCGACGAGCCCTGGATCAGGGTCTTGTCGAGATCGAAGAAGGCGGCCGCCGCGCCGGCGCTCGGGACGTCGGGCCGGGCCGGTCGCCCGGCCCGCGGCGCGGTCAGCTCAGCCGCCATTGACCTCGATGATCACCGCGTCGCCCTGGCCGCCGCCCGAGCAGATCGCCGCGCAGCCGAGGCCACCGCCGCGGCGGCGCAGCTCGTAGCACGAGCGTGCCGAGGATGCGGGCGCCCGAGGCGCCGATCGGGTGACCGAGCGCGACGGCGCCGCCGTTGACGTTGACCTTGTCCTCGTCGATCCCGAGCATCCGCATCGAGTTCAGCGTGACCGACGCGAACGCCTCGTTGATCTCCCACAGGTCGATGTCGGCGGCCTTCAGGCCCGGCCTTCTCCAGCGCCTTCTTGGCCGCCTTGGCCGGGGTGCGGGCCAGGTAGGGGAAGTCGTCGGCGACCTGCGCCTGGGCGATGATCGTGGCCAGCGCGGTCTTGCCGTTGGCCTTGGCCCACTCGTCGCTGGCCAGCACGAGCGCGCCGCCGCCGTCGTTGACGCCCGGCGAGTTGCCGGCCGTGTGGCGTGCCCTCCTTGAGGAAGATCGGGGGAGCTTGGACAGCGACTCGAGCGTCGTGTCGCGCCGCGGCGCCTCGTCGACCTCGACGACGGTGTCGCCCTTGCGGCCCTTGATCGTGACCGGGACGATCTCCTCCGGCAGCCGGCCCTCGTCGGTGGCCTTGATCGCCAGCTCGTGGGAGCGCAGCGCCCAGCGGTCCATGTCGGCGCGGGTCATCTCGAGCTCCTCGGCCACCTCGCTCGCCTCCTGGGCCATGTGCTTGCCCGAGAACGGGTTGGTCAGCCCGTCGTTGATCATCGCGTCGATCGCCTTGCCGTCGCCCATCCGGAAGCCGAAGCGCGCCCCCTTGAGCAGGTACGGGGCGTTGGACATCGACTCCATCCCGCCGCCGACGCCGACCTCCAGGTCGCCGGCGCGGATCGCGGGGTCGAGCATGACGGCGGCGCGGATGCCCGAGGCGCAGACCTTGTTGATCGTCTCCGAGGAGACCTCCTTGGGGATCCCGGCCTTGATCTGCGCCTGGCGCGAGGGGATCTGGCCCTGGCCGGCCTGGATCACCTGGCCCATGATCACGTGCTGGACGGCGCCCGGATCGACGTCGGCGCGCTCCAGCGCGGCCGGATCGCGGTCGCGCCCAGCTCGGTGGCGTCAACGCGAGGCCAAGCCGCCGCCGAGCTTGCCGATCGGCGTGCGGGCGGCGGAGAGGATCACGGTCTTGGGCATCACGGCTTCTCCGGCGTCGGTGGTCGGGACGGCCATCCTAGAGATCGGCCTGCGAGCCCGATCCCCGCTGGTAACGTGCCCGCCGTGGAGGTCACGGCGAGCACCGACGGCCCGCTCGCCACCGACGCCGACACGATCGCGATCGGCGTGTTCGACCGGGCGAGGACCCGCCGAGGTTTCCCACGATCTCCCCGGCGGCGAGCTCGGCCGCGCTGCTGGACCGCCGGCGAGGCGAGCGCCCGGCTCAGGCGGGTCACCGTCACCCATCACGACGGCCGCCGCGGCTGCTCGCCGGGCTCGGCGCCGCGCGACGAGTTCGACGGCGAGCGCGCCCGCCTGGCCGCCGCGGCCGCGCACGCGCGCGCCCGCGAGCTGGGGGCCGTCACGCTCTGCTGGGAGCTGCCCCACCGGGTCGGCGAGGAGGTGATCGCCGGCCTGGTCGACCGGCACGCGTGCTGGCCGGCTACCGCTTCACCCGCTTCAAGCCTGCGCCCGCGGGCGAGACGCCGCGTGCAGCGCGCTGATCGTCAGCGCCCACCACGACGTCGCCGCGACGGGCGCCGGGCCGCGATCTCGCCGCGGCGCAGAACCGGGCCCGGGACCTCGCCAACACCCCCGCCAACGTCCTGACCCCGGCCGCGCTGGCCGAGTACGCCGGCGAGCTGGCCGCCGCGTCACGACGGCGTCTGTCGCTGACCGTGCTCGACCGAGCGGCGATCCGAGCAGCGCGGCATGGGCGCGTTCGCCGCCGTGGCCCAGGGCACGACGCAGGACGCCCGGCTGATCGAGCTGCGCTACGACCGGCGCGTGGACGACGCCGCACCGCGGCTGGCCCTGATCGGCAAGGCGGTCACGTTCGACACCGGCGGCCTGTCGCTCAAGCCCGCGGCGCAGATGATGGAGATGAAGTTCGACATGTGCGGCGGCGCCGCGGTGATCGAGGCGATCGCGGCCCTGGCCGAGCTGGGCGCGCCGGTGCGCATCCTGGGGATCGTCGGCGCGGTCGAGAACTTGCCCGGCCCGCGCGCGGTCCGCCCGGCGACATCGTCACCGCGCTCGACGGCACCACGATCCAGGTCGACAACCCCGACGCCGAGGGGCGGATGGTGCTCGCCGACTGCATCACCCACGCCCGCCGCGAGGGCTGTGACGCGATCGTCGACGTGGCGACGCTGACCGGCGCGGTCGCAGTCCGCGCTCGGCTGCGGCCTACGCCGGGCTGATGAGCAACGACGACGCCCTCGCTGAGCGGGTGACGGCGCCGGGCGAGCGCACCGGCGAGCTCGTCTGGCGCCTTCCGCTGCACCCGATCTACGCCGAGCAGACCGCCGGGCGCGACGCCGTCCTCACCAACCGCCCCGAGCCCCGGGTCGGGCTGGCCAGCGCCGCCGCCGAGTTCCTGCACCACTTCGCCGGCGATCACCCGTGGGCGCACCTCGACATGCTGGCCGTCGCCTACAAGGGCCATGCGCCGTACCTGGATAAGGGCGGGACCGGCTGGGGGTGCGCCTGCTGTGCGACCTCGCGCTGGAGTTCGGGGGGTGAGCCGGGGCGGTGCGCGGGCGGTCCGCGGGCTGCTCCTCGCCGTGGGCGGATTGCTCGGGGCCGGCGCCGGCGTGACCGCCGCTGCCGTCTCGCCCGCGGTCACCGCCGCGGCCGTCTCGCCCGAGATCGCGGCCGCCCGCCTGCAGGGCGATTACTCCGTCACGGGCGTCGTCACCCAGGCCGTCGGGATCGCCGGGGAGCACCGCGGCGAGCACGTCCAGCGGACCTGGAACTTCATCTCCCCGTGCGACACCGGCGCCTGCCCGCTGCTCGGCCTGCACCGCCAGCGCTCGGGCGGCACCGATCCGCTGTTCCTGCACGAGATCGCCCGCGGGACCTACACCGGCGCCGGCATCTTCGCCGCGCCGCTGCGCTGCCACGGCCGCCTGTACCCGCTGGGCAGCGTCGTGCCCTACACGATCAGCCTGCGGATCACGACCGCCGCACCGCAGCCCGACGGCAGCGTGCATCGCCACCGGCTTCACCGCCACATACCGCAACCAGGGGCGGATCGGCCACACCCCCTGCTTCAGCGCGCCGAGCTATGACTCGGCCCGGTACGTGGGCACGCCGGCGCCGCCCCGGCGAGTTAGCCGAGCCCGGCGGGTCAGTCGATTCGCAACCCGCGCAGGATCCCGTCGAGCAGCGGCAGCTGACGGCGACGATGGCGAGCCGTCACCGGCGACGACGACGTACACGCAGAACGGCCGGCCCGCCGCGGTGAAGAACTGCTGGTGGCCGAGCTGTCCGGGCCGGGGTGGGCCAGACCCCGGATCGAGAAGCGGGTCGGGTCCAGCGGCAGCTCGATCCGCCCCGGTGCGAACAGTCCCCGCCCGGCCTCCAGGCCGGCGCCGGGCACGTACTCGGCGAGCGAGAGAAACGACGCTCCTGGCGCCATCCGCGCGGTACTGGCGTCCCCGAACTCCCCGTCGTGCAGAGCGAGCGGGAAGCTGGCGGCGTGCAGGGTGGCGTTGCCGCCGTCGCGGCGGAAGATCCGTCCACTCCAGCCGCGGGGCAGCTCGATCGCGATCTTGTGGGCCTCGAGCCTCATCCCAGCACCCCGATCACGGCCACTCCGGTCGCCACCACGAGAGCCAGCCGGCCCGCGGCCGCCGCCCGCGCTTGCAGCCCGAGGAAGCGAACGTGCAGGCGAAGCAGCTGGTCGGGCGAGCGCACCCGGGCGGCCAGCAGCGGGGTCAGCCCCCGGATCGCGCCGTACAGCCCGAGGATCACCGCCCCGGCCCCGGGGTCGGCGCACAGCAGCGCCGCGAGCAGAGCGGCGTAGGTCGCGGCGCTGCTGACCACGGTGCTGACTCCGAGCCCGAGCTGGGCTCCGTAGCCGAGGCCGTAGACCCATCCGCGGAACTCATCGAGCCAGCGCTCGTCCACCTGCCGCCGGGGCCCCGGCGCCGATCCCGGACGCAGGTCGACGACGACCGCGAGCACGAGACCGATCGCCAGCACCGCCAGCCGTACGCCGGAGGCGAGATCGCCGAGCGCGAGCGCGCCGAGCCCCCCAAGGGCCGCACCGAGCGCGGCGCCGGACCCGACCGCTCCGAGCAGGAAGGCGACCATCGTGACGGCGTAGCTGCGATGACGGCCCCGCTCACCGAGCGGAGTGATGCTGGCCAGCATCGACTCACCTCAGGGCGACCATGCCGCGCGGACCGCGGCGACCGCGCCGGCCGCGACGCCCAGCCAGGCCAGCTCGCTCACGGGTTCTCGGCCCGTGGGCCGGGGGGATCGCTCCTGGTACCGGGGTACAAGCTCGGGTGGTCCGGGCCGATCCCGGCGCCGGCCAGCGTGCGGTCGACGGTCTCGGCGCGCTCGGTGCCGCTGGAGGCCCGCGGCCTCTCGGCCCGCGACCCCGCCGCCTCCGACGCGCGGGCGTCCTCGATCGCGTCGGAGACGAGCGAGCCCAGCGCTGACCAGCTCGTGGCCGCGCCCTCGCCGCGGATCGTCGCGTTGACGAGCACGAAATACGGCGCCCCCGGCACCGCGTAATCACGCCACGCCTGGGAGGACATGACCACCGGAATGCCGTCGGGAGCCAGGCGGCGCAGGGCGGCCGCGCGCTCGCGCTCCTCTCCGTGGGCGACGACCACGGTGCGCACGCCGGCGGGCAGCCGGGGCTCGCCGAGTGTCTCCCAGAAGCCCGCGCAGGTGCTGCACCCGGTGGTCAAGAAGGCCAGCAGGGTCGCATCGCCTCCGCTCTCGCCCAGCTCGAGTGAGATCGCGTCACCGTCCGGGGTGGGGCCGGCGATCGCCGGGGCCGGGGTCCCCGGGTGGCGCTCGCGAGCGACGGCGCGCGCCAGCCGCGGGTCGGTGGCCGGGCCGCGGGTGGACGGCACGGGCGCGTCCGGGTCGGCCAGCCGCCGCAGGATCTCGGCGTGGCTGCGCAGCAGTCCCGCCACGAGCACCAGCAGGATCAGCAGCAGGGTCGTCTCCACGGAGATGATCGCGGTGGTCATGCGCCCCCTCCCCCCGGCACCGGCACCGCCAGGCCCTCCAGACAACCGGCCTCGTGAACGCACGTGTTGTTGTCCACCATCTCGGTCCCGTTGCAGTTGATTCCGGGGATCGACGCCGGATGCTGGCAGACGACCAGCCGGCAGACGACCTCGGTGGTGCCGGGAACCTGGGTGTTGCATTGCCCGTAGCGGAAGTGGTTGCAGTCGATCCGCCGCCGCTGGCAGTCACCCCGCGCGCACTGGCAGCCGCCGGGGAACGTGTGGCCCGGGATCCGGTTGCAGTCCATGTAGTAGCGATAGCCCTGGCCGGCGCACAGCCCCGAACCCTGGTAGTCGGTGCACTTCCACCACCCGGCGACGTAGGTGCTCTCCGGGCAGGTGTTGCGGCCCGCCTCGATCTCACAGCAGAACGCGGTGTAGCCGTCATTGCATTTCTGGCCCGGCCGGCAGTCACCGGGCACGATCACCGCCATCGCCGGGTCGGGACGCACCAGATAGCGCACCGGGGCGATCGCGAACGCCGAGCCGGCCAGTGCCGCCCGCGCGAGCATCGCCGCGGCGCGAGGTGCGGCGCTCGAGCAGAGAGCCGACGGACTCGGCGAGCCGCGTGCTGAGATTCACGCCGGAGTCCACGAGCGCCACAGCTGCGGCAGCTCGGAATAGGCGAGCACGATCCCGTACACCGCCCCCGCGGTGCCCAATCCCAACACGGTCACGATCCCGGGCGGACGCGCGAGGATCCAGCCCAGCGACCGGGCACCGCCGATCGCGGCCAGCAGGCAGACCGCCGCCAGTGTGGCGCTCAGCGCCGACTGCAGTGGCGACGCGGCGTTCTGCTCGGCGCCAAAACAGCCACAGCTCTCCCCCGCCCGGGCCAGGCGCAGGGTGAGCGCGGCAAAGGCGGTGTAGAGCGCAGCCATGACGGCCGCCGGAGCCGGGCCGCCCGCCACGATCACGAGCGCGCCGAGGCCGAGCTCACCGGCTGCGAACAGCCGCACCAGCCGCCGGTCGGCGCCAACCGCACGCGCGGCCGGGTCAGGAGCGCGGAGCTTGGCCGCGCCGGCCACACAGAGCACGAAAGCGGCCACCAGCAGCGGGACGCCCAGTGCGCTGTCCATCAGGACGTCTCGCGTGCCAGGATCGTGGTGGCGGCGCTCGCGGGGTCAAGCTCCCGGGCCACGACGCGGTCCAGCAGCGTCCGGACCTCGGTGTCCTCGTGGATCGAGGCCTCGAGCTCGCGGCGCATCCGGAAGGTGGCGATCGAGAGAACCTCGTTCATCAGGTTGCGCCGCCGGCGCTCGGTCAGCGTGCCCTCGGACTCGATGTGGGCACGGTGCGCCGCCAGCGCGTCGGCGAGCTCGGAGACGCCCTCGCCCTTGGCCGCCTCGGTGCGGATGATCGGAACCGGCCAGTCGGGCCGCGGGCCGAGCGCGAGCACGCCCTTGATCTCCCGGACCATCGTGTCGGTCAGGGGGTGATCGGCCTTGTTGACGACGATGATGTCCGGGATCTCCATGACCCCGGCCTTCAGCGCCTGGATCGAGTCCCCGGAGCCGGGCATCAGCACGAGCACGACCGTGTCGGCGTGATCGATGATGTCGACCTCGGCCTGGCCGACCCCGACGGTCTCCACGAGCACGATGTCGCGGCCGGAGGCGTCCATCAGCAGGGCGGCCTGGAGCGCCGCCTCGCTGAGCCCGCCCAGTGCCCCGCGATTGGCCATCGACCGTATGAACACGCCCGGGTCAAGGAAATGTTCGGTCAGGCGGATCCGGTCGCCCAGCAGCGCACCCTTGGTGAACGGCGACGAGGGATCGACCGAGAGCACCGCCACCGTCTCGTCACGGGCGCGCATCAGCTTGGTCAGCGCGGCCAGCAGGGTCGACTTGCCCACCCCTGGCGGCCCGGTGAAGCCGAGCACCTGCGCCTGACCGGTGTGGGGATAGACCTCGCGCACGAGCTCCCACCCGACCGGGTCATCGTTCTCGACCAGCGTGATGGCCCGTGCCAGGGCGCGCTTGTCGCCGTCGAGCAGGCGCTGGGCGAGGGTGGGTTCGGAGTCGCTCATCTGCGACGGGCAATATTGGCATGCACGTCCCCGGTGTAGAGACGGGGGGTTTGTGGGAAGGTGTCAGCAATGACGATCCCGCTGCTGGGACGCGCCGATGCCCTCGTCGGGGACGGGGTCGAAGCGGCCGTCCGCTACAAGCACCGCCGGCGGCTGTCGCGGCTGGGCTGGGGAGCGGTCTATGACCCTCGCTCGCCCGGGGTGTTCGCCACCGGCGATCCACCCCCGCGGGAGGGCTGCGAGCTCGAGGTGCTGATCGACGGGGCCAACGCGATGCCCATGATCGCCGCCGCGCTGGAGCGTGCGACCTCCTTCGTCCACATCACCGGGTGGCACGTCGCCCCCGCTTTTGCGCTCGTCCGTGACCATCCCCACGGGCAGATCGGGGTCCTGCTCGCCGAACTGGCCAAGCGCGTCGACGTACGGGTGCTGGTCTGGTCCGGCGCGCCGGTGCCCGCCTTTCACCCCACGCGCAAGGAGGTCACGGCGACGCTTGAGAACCTGCGCCGCGGCACCCGGATCCAGGCCCACGGCGATCCGCGTGAGCATCCCTTCCACTGCCATCACGAGAAGACGGTGGTGATCGATGGCGAGCTGGCCTTCGTCGGCGGCATCGACATGACCAATGACGCGGGCGACCGCTTCGACACCCAACAGCACCTCGCCCGCCGCGAGCTCGGCTGGCACGATGTCGCCACCCGGCTGCGCGGGCCGGCCGTGGCCGACGTCGCCGAACACTTCCGGGTCCGTTGGCACGAACTGACCGGCGAGCGGCTGCGGGTCACGCCACCGCCGCCGCCGGCCGGCACCAGCACCGTGCAGGTCGTGCGGACGATTGCCGAGGACATGTACAACGCCTTTCCCCGCGGCTCGTTCCGGATCTTCGAGAGCTATCTGCGGCTGCTGCGCGGCGCGCGCGAGCTGATCTACCTGGAAAACCAGTTCCTGTGGTCGCCCGAGCTCGTCGATGTGCTCGCCGACAAGCTGCGCAACCCGCCCACGCCGGACTTCCGGGTCGTGATCCTGCTGCCGGCCAAGGCCAACAACGGCGCCGAGGACACCCGCGGCCAGCTCGGCGTGCTGATCGAGGCCGACGACGGGCACGGGCGCGTGCTGGGGGCAACGATCCGCTCGATGGCGGCCGAGGGCGGCCGCGCCGACCCCCTGTACGTGCACGCCAAGGTCGCTGTCGTTGACGATCGCTGGCTGATCGTCGGCTCGGCCAACCTCAACGCCCACTCGTTCTTCAATGACACCGAGATGTGCGTGGTCACCGACGACGCGGCGCTGGCCCGTGACACCCGGGTGCGGTTGTGGGCCGAGCATCTCGAGCTGTCCAGCGCCGAGGTCGCCCAGCGCTCCGCCCTGTCACTCGTGGACGAGCTCTGGCGACCGGTCGCCGGCGAGCAGCTGCGCCGCCAGCGCGCCGGGGAGCCGCCCACCCACCGGCTGCTCGAGCTGCCCGGAGTGTCACGACGCTCGGCGCGCCTGCTCGGGCCCTTGACGGGCCTGCTCGACGACGGCTGAGAGACGGCGGAGGGACGGCTGAGAAGACTCCCCGGCCCGCGTGGCGGAGCGTGGAGGCTTACGATCTGGTCGTGCACTCGGCCGGCACCCAGGAGAAGCCCCAGCGTCGGAACGGTACCCCCGCCACCCCGCCACCAGCTCGTCGCGGCCCTGCGCCCCTGCGCGGGGGGCTGCTGACCTTCTGGCGCTTTGCCCGAGCCAACCACATGATGAGCCGCAACTACCTCGTCCTGATCCTGCGCTGGCTGTGGCTCAAGCTGCGCTGGCGCGGCCGGCTCCAGACCGACGGGCTGTGCTTCATCGGCCCCGGCGTGACCTTCGAGATCGGCCGCGGCGCGGTCGTTCGGCTCGGCCGCTGGTCATGGATCGGCCACGGATGCAAGATCCGTGTGCACGAGGGCGAGCTCGAGATCGGAGCCAAGACCGTGTTCGGCCAGGAGTGCACGATCTCCGCCTTCCAGCACGTCGCGATCGGCCGCGAGTGCATCGTCGCGGACCGCGTGATGATCATCGACTTCGATCACGGCATGGTCGAGGTCGAACGGCCGATCCGGGACCAGGGCATCTACAAGCGCGACGTCGACATCGGGCACAACTGCTGGATCGGCTACGGCGCCTGCATCCTGCGTGGCGTCCAGGTCGGCGACAACGCCGTCATCGGGACCAGCTCGGTGGTCACCACCGACGTGCCCAGCAACGCCGTGATCGGCGGGATCCCGGCCAAGCTGATCCGGATGCGCGAGACGCCCCGCAGCTTCCGCTGGGGCTGACCCCGGGCAGGGCTTCGATCCCGGCGGGCCGCGTCACTTCCGGGCCGGCCGCGGTCACTCCTCGGCCGGCCGGCGTCACTCCGCGTGGCCAAGCCTTCCGGGCCGGGACCGCGAGGCGCTGACTTCTTCCACCGCTCTGCGGTCTGCTGGGCGACGTGCTGGGTTGTGTGGCCTGGGGAGCGTCAATCCAGCACGATCGGATTCGGGTACTCACACGTGGGAAGAAGTGTGCGCGCGCACCGGGTGCCGCGTCGCCGCCGCTGCATCCCCGTGGCACGCCCCGGTCAGACCGGACCATCACCTGACCGTCAGACCAGATCCGGCGCGAGTCCCCGCAGCTCCGGCTCGAGTGACGGATCGCCGGCCAGGGCCCGCTCGAGCCGCATACGGTGACCGAGCGCGCGCTCGCGGGGATAGTCACCCGCCGTCCCGCGGTCAGCGAGAAACGCCCAGTCCGAAGCCTGCAGGGCGAGCAGCTCGCGGCGGGCCCTGACCCCGGCGCCCGGCCCGGCAGCGGCGAGCTGCAGCTCGGCGGTCCGCAACGCGAAGGCCAGCTCGGCCACCCGCGGGCCACTCCAGGTCCGCAGGTCCCCGCCCTCACCCCAGCTCGTGGCACCGAGATCGGCGGGCGCCGCCACCGGGTGATGCCGGCCGCGGGCCGCGTCGAGTGTGGTCAGGGCCAACCCTTGACGGCCCGCTTCGGTGAGCACCGCCCGCAGCCACGTCACCCCCTCATACCACCAGTGACCGAGGAGCTCTGTGTCGAGCGCGACTACGCACACACCCCCGTCGCGCACCCGCCCCACAACGGCGGCCACGAACTCGGCTGCGTCGTCTGCGGCCTGCTGGAGCGCGGCCTGATGGCGATACGGGGCGCCGTCGGTGCGCCAGGCGTGGTGGCGGAAGGTCGTGTGACGGTGGTAGTCGCGGTACGGCGCCCGTGACGGATATCCGTGCTGGCTCCACACGAGCCCGGTCATCGCGCGGTCGATCGGCCACAGGATCGGCCCGGCCTCGGTGGCCAGTGGCCGCAGCTGGTCGGGGTGACCGAGTCCGAGCCGATCGGTGAGCTCGACGCAGACCGCTCGGACTCCGGCCGCCTCCAGGCGATCGTCGCACCAGCCCGCATGGGCGCACTCCGGCAGCCAGAAGCCGCCGTTCCAGCCGCCGAAGCGCCGCCGGTGCGAGGCGATCCCGGTCTGCACCTGACGGTCAATGCCCTCATCGGTGGCCAGCAGGGGCAGCACCGCGTGGGTCGCCGCGGAGGTCCACTCGGCGTGGGCTCCGAGCGCGGCGAGCAGGCCGCCCGGCTGAGCCTCCAGCGCGGCGAGTCGATCCGCGGCGGCCGCGTAGGCGGCGCCGGAGCGGTCAAGCTCGGTGGCGGCGACTCGCTCGCCGCGGGCGCGCAGCTCGGCGGCATCCCGGGCATGGGTCTCGGGCCGGACGGTGCGCAGGAACTCCAGGCAGCGGGACATGGCCGCCCCGGACTCGAGCTGGTCGGCAAGCACCGGGGTGACCGACAGGGTGACCGCACCCGGGTGCGCGTCGAGCACGTCGAGCAGCGGCAGGTAGCTGGTGGCGATCGCCTCCCACAGCCATTCCTCACCGAACGGCCAGGTCCCGAAGCCCTCGATGTAGGGCATGTGGGTGTGCAGGACAAGCGCGAGCTCGCCCCGGCTGGAGGTCGGCATGGCCCGATTCTCCCGGATGCGGGGAGACGGACGTCGCCGCCCGCGGGGATGCTCAAGTCCGTGGGAACCCGCGTCGATACCAGGCCGGAGCGATGACGAGCTACGCGAGCAAGCGTCTCCGGCGGTCGCGACCTGGCCCGTGGATCCGTCTTCGCGCGCTGCGTCGCTGCTCGGATCTGGCTCCCAGCGGGGCGGTGACGTTGACGACGGCGGGGCTGAGCCTGATCGTGGTTGCCGTTGCCGCGAGGGTGTCGATGAGCACCACACCGATCGCTGACGACTACGCCTTCCTCTCCGGGATCCCGGGCTCGGATCCCTTGTCGTTTCTCCACGGCTATTGGGCCACGCTCACCGACCGCTATTCGGACGCCGTCCTGATGCTGGCCACGATCGGTGCATTCGGCTCGGCCGCGCTCAAGTTCACACCCATCCTGCTGCTGGCCCTGATGTGCTGGTTCTTCGCGCGAATGGCGAGCGATTGCGGCGTCGCACGGCACGGACCGGCCGTTTCAGCCGCAGTCGGAGTTATCGGGTCCGCTGCGCTGATCGTCACCGCCCCGAGCGTGTTCGACACGCTCGGCTGGTACACCGCAGTCGCGATCTACCTCGCCGGCGTGGTGGCCGGGATCGGTGTGGCGGCCCGTGCGGTGAGGCTGACTACCAGTTCGGTGCCCGCTCGCCGACGCCAGATGCTCGTCTCGTTCCTGATCGGAGCTGTCGCCGCGGGCTTCACCGAACTGATCGGCATCGAGATCGTCCTGGCCGCCCTGCTCGCGACCCTCCACGCCGCTACGGCACCGCGGGGACCCCGGAGGCGGTCGCTCCTGGGCAATCTTCCCGCGATCGCGGCCGGCGGCGCGGTGGGAGTCGCCGTCATCTTCCTCGGTCCGGGAAGCCAGGCCCGGGCGCTTCACTCGCATGCGGGGCTCGACATCGGGTCACTCATCCAGGCCGTGAGCAACAACCTGGTCTGGGTCCACTACACGGTCGGGTGGCGGCTGCTGCCGGCGGCCGGTGCCGGGCTCGTCCTGTGGGAACTCATCCGCATGCCGGTCGATCGACGCACGATTCGATGGATGCTCGTATGGGCTGCGTTCCTGTTCGTCGTGCCGTTCATGATCGTCGCGGTCGCGACTCGGTACTCGGGCGCTTCGCTCGCGTCGTCGCGCTCGATGTTCGTCGCCACGGCGTCGATGGCGGTCGGCACCGCCATCGTGTCCTACGCGCTCGCCGCGACGACAGCAGCCAGCCGGCGCTCATCGATCGCCACCTCCCTCGCCGCGATTGTCGCCGTCGGGGTCGGGATCCTCGGCTTCACGATCACCGCGGCTCCCGTGATCGCCGCCGAGCACCTGCGAGCGCACACGGTCGCCGTTCGCACCGCATCCATCCGCCGGCAGCTTCGGCGCCATGCGGGCGCGGTTGCGGTCATGCCCGCGCCGCTGATCGATCCCGCCACGGGGGCGTTCGACCTGATCTTCGGTGGACGGTTTCAGTTCGATTACGTCGTGCTGGGGATCCGGATCTACTACCGGATTCCACCCACCGTCAAGCTGCGAATCATCTCGACTCAGCCCGGCGGCTACTGCCTAGCCAATGTCAACGTCCCCCTCCTCGGCATCCGCGCCTGTGGGCAGGCGACGGCCGAGGCCGGCCGCCGACCAGTGCCGCGGTGAGATGACGGACAACACCACATGCCCTCCGTCCCGGTGTCTCTGACTCCCAGGCTCACCGGCAGACGGCGATGAAGTCCAGCGCCCGATCCAGATCCGGCCCGGGACGCAGCACGAAGTCGCTGGCGGCGATCGCCGGCGTGAAGCGGTCATAGAACGGCTTCGTGATCCGCAGCGCCTTGTGGACGCGGTCCCAGCCGCACCGCAGGGCGAGCTCGTGCACGCGCAGCTTGCGAGCATGGAACAGCCCGAGCATCTCGACGCTTGCGAAGGTGCCGCGGCAGAGGGCCTCGAACTCAGCGGCCCGGTACTCCTTCAGATGCCATGGGTTGTCAGACTTCTCGGCCCCGGCCGGGGCGAGCGTGAGCAGGTTCGGGGTCGAGATGACCGCGAAGCCCCCCTCGGCCAGCAATGACTGGAAGTGCGCGAGCACAGCGGGCGGGTCGTAGACGTGCTCGATCGTCTGCAGGAACACGACGGCATCGAAGCTGTCCGGCGTTCCGAAGGTCTCGACCATCCCCCGTTCGAAGCTCAGGTTCTGGCGCGTGTAGCGCAGCTTGGCGTGCTCGTGGGCCTCGGGGTTGGCGTCGACCCCGACGACGCTGGTCGCGCCCCGGGAGAGCACCTCAGAGCCATAGCCCTCGCCGCAGGCCATATCCAGCACGCGTCGTCCGATCACGCGCGCCCCGATCCACTCGTAGACGGCGAGATGACGCCGGTACCAGTAGTTCTCCTCGGGCACATCGGGCAGCGTCCGCTCGCCCGTGAGGGCCAGTGGCGGCACGCCCGGAGGCTGATCGCGCTGGAGGTAGAGGTCTGTGGTCACCGGCGACAGGGTAATCTGCCGCACGTCATGGAGGCATTACGCAGTGCGGACGAGATCCGCGAGGTCAACACCCGCTACCACGATGTGGCGGCCGACAGCTACGACTCCAAATGGGGCATCGACTTCGGGGCCACCGGCCAGCAGCAGGTGCTCGGCAAGCTGCGCAAGGTGCTCGGTGCCGAGCTCGATGACGGCTATGACCGTTCGCTGGAGATCGGCGCCGGAACCGGCTACTTCAGCCTCAACCTGCTCCAGGCCGGGGTCGTCGGCGAGGCCACCTGCACCGATATCTCGCCCGGCATGGTCTCCACCCTGAGCGCCAACGCGGAGCGGCTCGGCTTGTCGGTCCGTGCCGCACGGGCTGACGCGGAGTCGCTGCCGTTCGCCGACCAGAGCTTCGATCTCGTGCTCGGCCACGCCGTCCTGCACCATCTGCCCAACCTGCGCCGCGCCTTCAGCGAGTTTCATCGCGTGCTGCGGCCCGGCGGGCGGATCGTGTTCGCCGGCGAGCCCTCGCGCGTCGGGGACCGGATCGCCGCCTACCCCAAGCGCGGCGCGGTCCGGCTGGCTCCCCTCTGGCGCCGGCTGCTGCGCGCCGCCCCTGCGCCGCCGCCGGCTGAGCTCGGCACGGTCGATCACGAGGACCACGAGCTCGAGCGCTGCGTCGACATCCATGCCTTCACCCCCGGTGACTTGACCCGCCACGCGCAGCGGGGCGGCTTCACCGACATCAACGTCCGCGGCGAGGAGCTGGCCGCCAACTGGTTCGGCTGGTTCAACCGCACGCTGGAGGCGATGGCCAACCCCGAGGACGTTCCGCTGTGGTGGCGCCAGTACGCGTTTCACGGCTACCTGGCCCTGCAGCGGGTGGACGGCGGCGTGCTCGAGCCGCTGCTGCCGCCGGCCATCTTCTACAACCTGCTGCTCAGCGCCCGCAAGGTCTGAGTGCCGGCGGGCCGGCCCGCTGCCCTCCGTAGACTTTCCCCGGTGCCCGCGCCGGAATTCCCCCTCTTCCCGCTCGGTCTCGTCGCCCTGCCCGGCGAGCTGATCCCGCTGCATATCTTCGAGGAGCGCTACAAGGCGATGATCGCCCACTGCCAGGAGTCCGGTGATGAGTTCGGGATCGTCTGGATGGCCGACGACGGGCTGCACGAGATCGGCTGCGCGATGACGATCGAACAGGTGCTCGAGGAGCTCGAGGACGGGCGCCTGAACATCCTCACCCGCGGCACCCGCCCCTTCCGGGTGATCGAGCGCCAGGGTCACCTCCCCTACCCGGCCGGGATCGTCGAGTTCGTCGAGGACCGCGACGAGGAGCCTGACCTCGGAGCTGACCGAGGGGGCGCGCGCGGCCTACGCCGACCTCGTGCGCCGGGCCACCGATCGTGACCCGACCGCCGAGGAGCTGGCCGAGATGAACAGCTACGACATGGCGGCGACGGTCGACTTCGGCGTCGACGCCAAGCAGGGCCTGCTCGACCTGCGCTCCGAGAACGCCCGGCTCAAGCTCGTCACGCGGCTGTTCCGCGCCGCCAGCAAGCGGCTTGACTTCGTGGACCGGGCCCAGGCGCGGGCGCGGTCAAACGGCAAGGTCCGCTTCGGGTAGCTCGGGCACGGCCCTTGGCGCGACCGCGCGCGATCAGCTCCCGCGGCCATTTCTTCCACCGCTCGCCACCCCTCCGGCAAGGTTGCTGAGAAGACACCCCCTGGCAGCGCCAATCCAGCAAGTCAGCCGAGGGTCTCCGGTGCTGGGAAGAAGTGTGCGGTCGTCACCCCGTCACGCGTCAGGGGCACCACGCATGTGCCCGCCCCGCGGCGCCCACGGCCCCACCGCGCCCACCACGCCCACCGCGCCTACGGCGCGCCGGCCACGACGGTGAAGATCGCCATGAAGATCCCGAACAGGATGCAGTAGATGCCGAACGGGATGAGGTTGCGGTTCTTGAAGTACCGGGTCAGGAAGTGGACCGTGACGATCGCGGTGATGGCCGCGAACACGGCGGCGACGACCGCGGCGCCGCGCACCCCGCCGTTGCCGAGCGGGCCGGTCAGGTCAGAGAACTTGTAGAGCCCGGCGGCGAGGATCGGCGGCGTGGCGAGCAGGAAGCCGTAGCGGGCGGCGTCGCTGTTGTCCAGCCCGCGGGCCAGACCGGCGGTCATGACGACGCCGTCGCGGCTGATCCCGGCGATCAGCGCGGTCGACTGGGCGACCCCGATCACCCCGGCCTCGCGGAACTCGAGCGTCTCCAGGCGGCGCGAGCCCTCGGCGTTGAGGCCCTCGCGCTCGGCCAGCGCGCGGACCTCGGCGCGGCGGCGAAAGCGCTCGGCGGCGAGCAGGATGCAGCCGTTGACGATCAGGAAGATGGCCGCCGACAGCGGCTTGGCCAGCGCGGCCCGGATCGGGTGCTCGAGCGCGATGCCGAGGATGCCGACCGGGATCGTCGCGCAGATGATCAGCCAGGCCAGGCGCTCATCCGGGGTCTCGATCCTGCGCTTGCCCAGCGTGGCGAAGAAGGCGCGGATGATCTTCACCCAGTCGCGCCAGAAGTAGATCAGCAGGCCGATCGCGCTGCCGACGTGGAGCATGACCACGAAGGCCAGCCACGGCGACTCGGACTGCGACTGCCAGGCGACGACGTTGTGCCAGCGAAACAGGGTCGGGAACAGGACCGTGTGACCGAGGCTGGAGACCGGAAACAGCTCGGTGGCGCCCTGCAGGACGCCGAGCACGATGGCCTGGAAGGTGCTGATCAGATTTTGGGCGGCGAGCGTGATCACGAAGCGGGCAGGCTAGCTGGCGCCGTCTAAGCCTGCGGTTAGGTTGGCGCGTATCGCGATGAGAGAAACCTCATCCGCGGTCAGTTCAGGTTGCACGCCTGCTGGGCGGTCTGGGCGGCGAACACCTCGGCCTGCGCGAGGATCGGGTGCCGGGCGGTGTCGTGGTCGGAGAACACCACCGTCCCCGCCTGCAGCCTGATCCGGTAGGTGAAGATCGTCCCGGGCCCGGCCGGGAGACGCAGGTTCTCGGTCGCGTCGCCTGACAGGTTGACGGCGAGATCCCGGGCGCGGATCAGCAGCGAGTCGTCGAGCGGCTTGGCCGGGCGGCCGTCACAGGAGATCGTGCCGCCGTCGTTGATCAGCAGCGTCAGCGTGGTGCCCTGACCGGTCCGGGTGAGCAGCAGCACGTCGGCCGAGCGCACGTCGAAGCCGCACGCCCCCAGGCCCAGGCGCGGCGACGCCCAGCGCCAGCCCGAGCGCCCTCCGCGCCGGCAGCGTCACGCACCGCGGTCACGACGATCGCGGCCCCACCGCGTCGCGGATCCCCGCCCCCCGAGAAGCTCCCGGCCGCGTCCCGCGCCGCGGCCTGCACCCCGCCGAAGAACAGATTGCGGCTCCCGAAACGGGGCCAGCTCGTAGCCGGCGGCGGCCAGCGCATCGCCGTCGATCCCCGGCTCGGTGTAGACGACACCATCCTCCCAGTGCAGGCGCGGGGCGTTCGACCGCCTCGCTCGCGCTCAGTCCCTCGTCGATCGATCGCACCACGGTCTGCAGGATGGCGGAACGGATCCGGTTCGAGCCCGCGCTGCCGACCGCCAGCACCGGGGTGCCGCGGTCGAGCACCACCGTCGGGGACATCATGCTCGGCATCCGGCGGCCCGGCGGGTGGCGGTGAAAGCCGCCCGGGTTGAGGTCCTGCTCACCGAGCATGTTGTTGAGGTGCACGCCGGTCCCCGGCACCACCACGCCCGAGGCCGAGCCGTTGGAGCAGGTCACCGAGCAGGCGGCCCCCTCGGCGTCGAGCACGGAGATGTGCGTGGTGGAGCCCAGCCGGCTCGCCCCCCCGGCGTCACCGGGATCGGCGCCGAGCTCTCCGGACAGAAACCGCGCGGCGAAGCCGGGATCATCGAGCCCGTCCAGGAACGCGGGCGTGCGGGCGCGCTGGGTCTGCTCCATGACGGCGGCGATGTCGGTGACCGCGGGCGGTCCGCCGGTCTGCGTCAGCATCGCCAGCGCCCGCGCGATCAGCAGGCCGCCCGGCGACGGCGGCGGATTGGTCAGCACCTCGCGGCCGCGGTAGGTGACCCGGATCGGCTCGCGGTCGATCACCTCGTAGGCCGCCAGGTCCTCGCGGCTGACCAGACCCCCGCGCTCCTGCAGCCAGGCGGCGATCGCCGCGCCGATGTCGCCCTCATAGAACGGGCGTGACCCCTCGTGGCCGAGCCGCAGCAGGGCCTCGGCGAGCTCCGGCTGGACCATCCGGTCTCCGGCCCGCAGCAGCCTCCCCTCGGGGGCGAACAGCGCCGCGCACTCCGGGGTCGAGGTGACGATCCCGCCCAGCAGCTCGATGATGTAGGCCTGGCCGGCGGTCAGTTGCACGCCGTCGCGGGCCAGGGCGACCGGCCGCGTGACGAGCTGCTCCAGCGGCAGGCGCCCGAAGCGCCGCGACGCCTCGCAGATCCCGGCGGGCATCCCGTAGCACCCGACGGACGCGACGCCGATGTTGAAGACCTGCACGGCATCCCCGAACGAGATCCGGACCGGGAGCAGCTCGGCGCGCGGGCCGGAGGCGGGCGCGTGTCCGGGCGCGGCGACGAAGAAATCCAGCAGCACCGGCGCCCGCCCGGGCATCACGACGAGCATGTAGCCGCCCGCGCCCAACCCGGTCAGCAGCGGCTCGCAGACGAACGACGCGAGCATCGCGGCCAGCGCACCGTCGACCGCGTTGCCCCCGTCGCGCAGGACATCGGCCCCGGCCCGCGCGCTGAGCGGATGCCCGGCGGCGACCACCCCGAGCTCGTCACCCGAGCTCACGCGCCCGACCCGGAGGTCAGCGGCGCGGCATGAACTCGGGGACGTCGAGCTCGCGCGAGGCCGCGCGGTCCCGCACCCGGCTGACCCGGGGCTCCCCGGCCGGCTCGGCGAACCGGGCCGGCGAGACCGGCTCGGGCCGCGAGCGCCCGAACGGCTCCTCCTCGCGGCGCCGGCGGCGGGGCTCGCCGAAGCCGGTGGCCACGACCGTCACCCACACCTGATCGTCGAGCTTCTCGTCGACCATGGCGCCGAAGATGATGTTGGCGTCGGGATGGGCGGCCTCGGCGACCGCCTTGGCGGCCTCGTTGACCTCCCAGAGCGAGATGTCGTTGCCGCCGGTGATCGACAGCAGGATCGACTGGGCGCCGTCCATGCTGGTCTCCAGCAGCGGAGAGGCGACGGCCTGCTCGGCGGCGTCGATCGCGCGGCGCTCGCCCGTGCCCATCCCGATCCCGAGCAGCGCATTGCCGGCGTCGGACATGATCGTCCGCACGTCGGCGAAGTCGAGGTTGATCAGCCCGGGCAGCGTGACGAGATCGGAGATGCCCTGGACGCCCTGGCGCAGCACGTCATCGGCGACGCGGAAGGCCTCGACCATCGAGACGCCGCGGTCGAGCACCGACAGCAGCCGGTTGTTCGGGACGACGATCAGGGTGTCGACCTCTTCGGCCAGCGCCGCGATCCCGGCCTCGGCCTGGTCACGCCGGCGCGAGCCCTCGAACTGGAACGGGCGGGTGACGATGCCGACGGTCAGCGCGCCGAGCTCGCGGGCGATCTGGGCCACGATCGGCGCGGCGCCGGTGCCGGTACCGCCGCCTGCGCCGGCGGCGATGAACACCATGTCGGCGCCGCGGAGCATGGCCTTGATCCGGTCGTACTCCTCGCGCGCGGCGCGGCGTCCGAGATCGGGGTCAGAGCCCGAGCCCAGGCCGCGGGTGAGCCCGTCTCCGATGTGGAGGGTCTCGTGGGCGGCCGACAGCTGCAGGGACTGCAGGTCGGTGTTGATGGCCAGGAACTCGATGCCCTCGACCTCGGCCTCGACCATCCGGTTGACGGCGTTGACCCCGGCCCCGCCGACGCCGACCACGCGCAGCACGGGATGGCCGTGCTGGGGAGCCACCGGGAACGGATCGGACGCGTGCGGGCGGGCGTAGACGTCGGGCTCGGGCTCCGCCGGGCGGGCGGGGCGGGCCGCGGCGGGGCGCTGCGCGGGCCGCGCGGCTCGGAGGCCGATCGCGGCGCCGGGGGCTCGAGCACGTTCTCGGGGATGTCCGCCGCAGAAGGCGGCGCGCAGGCGCTCCTGCGGCGACGGGACCGTCCGGGCCGCGGGCTCCTCGTACGGGGAGGCGGACTCAAACGACGGATGCGACGAGCGACGGCGGGGCTCCTCGGTGGCCACGGGCTCGGCGGGCACCGGCGGCGCGACGGGCTGTGCGGGCGCGGGCTCCTCGGCGCCGGGGCCTCGCGGGATCAGCGCCTCCTGCGCGGGCGGGGCGGCCTCGGGAGCCGGAGCGGGCTCCGGTGCCTTGGCCGGCGTGGTGTCCTCGGCGGTCTTGCGGAAGAGGTCGGCCAGCGGACCTTCACGCATACTCGCGCGCTTACCGGTGGGCATTAGCGAGGACCTCCTTGGCGAGCTGCCGATAGGCATGGGCGGCCAGACCGTCGGAATCGTACTTGAGCACGGACATGCCCTTCACCGGTGCCTCGGCGAACCGCACCGTCTTGCGGATGCGCGAGGCGAACACCTGGTCACCGAAGTTCTCCTCGAGAAGCTCGATGGCCTCCTTGGCGTGCAGCGTGCGGAGGTCGACCATGGTGGGCAGGATGCCTTCGATCTCGACGTCGGGGTTCAGGTTCTCGCGGATCATGGCCAGCGTGTTCTGCAGCTGGATGAGCCCGCGCATTGACAGATACTCGCATTGCACGGGGACGATCACCTTGTCGGAGGCGGTCAGCGCGTTGATCGTGAGCAGACCGAGGCTCGGCGGGGTGTCGATGAAGATGAAGTCGTAGTCGTCCATGATCTCCCGGAACGCCTTCTGCAGCGAGCGCTCGCGGCCGATCTGGGTGGACATCGCGATCTCGGCGCCGGCGAGGTCGATCGAGGCGCAGGCGATGTCGATCTCGCGCTTGCGGATCACCTCGCGGATCGAGATGTGGTGCACGAGCACGTCGTACATCGACTTCTCGAGCGTGTCCGGGTCGATCCCCTGCGACATGGTCAGGTTGCCCTGGGGGTCCATGTCACAGCAGAGCACGCGGTGTCCTTCCTCGGCGAACGCCACCGCGAGGTTCAGAGTGGTCGTGGTCTTGGCGACGCCACCCTTCTGGTTGGCGAGCGTGATCACCTTGGCGGTGGACATCAGCGGGGGCTCCGATGCGCTTGGGAACTCATACGCGGGGTGTATTCGCAGGCGGGACGGGAATTCCTCCGCATTCGGGTCACCAGCGGCGGCGCAGTATGTTCCGCGGTCGTGCCCGGACTGCTTGATCGCCGGCTCATCTTCGTGACCGGCAAGGGCGGGGTGGGCAAGTCCACCGTCGCCACTGCGCTCGGTGTCCTGGCCGCGCGCCACGGCCTGCGCACGATCGTCGCCGAGCTGGCCAGCCAGGCGCGGATCCGTGACACGTTCGCGCACGAGGGCGACACCTTCGAGGAGGTGCAGCTCTCCGAGCGGCTGTTCACGATCTCGATCGACCCGCAGCTCGCGATGGAGGAGTACCTGCGGGTCAAGACCGGCACGGTCGGCCAGGCGCTCGGGCGCCAGCCGTCTCTTCCAGGCCTTCGCGATGGCCACCCCGGGCATGCGGGAGCTGCTGAGCATCGGCAAGGTCTGGGAGCTCGCCCAGCCCGAGCGCCGCACCGCGGGGGCTGAGACCTACGACCTGGTGATCGTCGATTCCCCCGCCGCCGGCCACGGGGTGGGGATCCTGCGCACCCCGCGGACCTTCGCCGATATCGCCCGGGTCGGGCCGATCGCCCATCAGGGCCGCACGATCGCGCGCCACGATCGCCGACCCCGACTTCACCGCCGTGGTCGCGGTGGCGACCGCCGAGGAGATGCCGGTCAACGAGACGCTGTGGCTGCGCGACGCGCTCGCCGAGGAGTCGCTCCCGCTCGACGCGGTGATCGTCAACGCGCGCTACCCGAGCCGGTTCACCGCCCGCGAGCGCACGCGCCTTGAGAAGGCGCGCGCCGGGTCGCTGGGCGTCTCCGCGAGCGCCGCCGTGCGGGCCGCCCTCTCCGAGCACGCCCGGGCCGCTGGGCCAGCAGGAGCAGCTGCAACGGCTGCACGACGGTCTCGGGCTGCCGTTGCTCGAGCTGCCGTATCTGTTCGCGGAGACGATCGGGCCCGCCGAGCTCGACCGGCTCGCGGACGCTCTCGAGACGAGCGATCGCCGCCCCGGACCGCGTGGACATGGCCGGCCAGACTCGTCAGAGCGTCGCCGACTGCTGCAGGACAAGCGCGTCTGCGTCTGCGGCGGCTCGGGCGGGGTGGGCAAGACGACGACCTCGGCCGCGATCGCGCTCGGGATGGCGGCCCGCGGACTCAAGGTCGCCGTGGTGACGATCGATCCCGCCCGCCGGCTGGCCAACGCGCTCGGCCTGGACGAGCTCGAGAACGTTCCGCGTCGTGTGGACCCCGAACGGCTGGGAGCCGAAGCTCGATATGCGCGGCGAGCTGTGGGCGATGATGCTCGACCCCAAGCGAACCTTCGACGAGCTGATCGAGCGGATCGCCGATGATCCCGCCCGCGCCGAGGAGATCAAGCTCAACCGGATCTACCGCGAGCTGTCGACGGCGGTGTCGGGCTCGCAGGAGTTCACGGCGGTGGCCAAGTTGTTCGAGCTCGACCGCGACGGTGACTTCGATCTGCTGGTCCTCGATACGCCCCCGTCACGCAACGCGCTGGACTTCCTCGATGCCCCCGGGCGCCTGACCTCGTTTCTCGAGGGACGCGCCCTGAAGGCGTTCATCCGACCGACCGGACTCGGCATGAAGGTCCTCAGCCGCGGCGCGGCCCCGTTTCTGTCCGCGCTGCGCCGGGTCACCGGAGTCGATCTGCTCAGTGACCTGACCACCTTCTTCGGGCTGCTCGGCGACATGACCGAGGACTTCTCCACGCGCGCTGCCCAGGTCGAGAAGCTGCTGCGCGCCCCGACGACCGCGTTCGTGCTCGTCACCTCCGCGCAGTCCGCGGCGATCGACGAGGCGGTCTGGTTCCGGCGCTCGCTCGCCGAGGGGGGCCTGCCGTTCGCAGGCGTGATCGTCAACCGCGTCCATCACGACCTGGTCAGCCGACGGAGACCTGGACGGGGTGCGAGGCGAGCTGGCCGGCACGCTCGGTGACGACCTGGCCGGACGGGTCGCCGAGAACCTCGCCGACTACCACGTGCTCGCTCGCCGTGACGCGCTCGGCATCGAGCGGCTGGCACGCGAGCTCGGCGATCGCCCTCAGTTGCTCGTCCCCCACCTCGACGACGACGTGCACGACATCGAGGGCCTGCTGCGCGTCCACCGCTTCCTGTTTGCCTCCGACGCCGAACGGGAGGCGCTGATCGCCGAGGCGGTCAGCTAGCGCGCGAGTTCGGCAGCCTGCAGCACCGGGGGATCGTCTCCGGCCTCGATCCACGTCGACCAGCTGAGGACGATCGCCTCCCAGGCCTCCGGCGCGACGAGCCCCGCGGACGTGGCGAGGGTCAGCCGGCCCTGATGCAGCAGCTCCCACACCGCCTGCTCGGCCATGGCCAGACATTCGCTGGCCCGCCGCCCCGGATGCTCGCCGGACGCAAGCGCCATCACCTCGGCGAAGGTCATCGGCGTGCGAGCCGCCCCTCGCAGCATGGCCTTGAAGGTCTCGACCGCCGATCGGGTCTCGGTCCCGCGCTCGGCCTCGGCGAGCACGGTCTCGGTCACCTCCTGGCAGGTGCGCCCGACGTTCGCCCAACCCCGCCCCATGCCCATCTCCTCGCGGCGGATCTCGGGGCCCTCGAAGACCCGGATCTGCCCCTTGTCGGGCAGGTAGGACTGATCCTCGTAGCGGATCGTCGTGCCGCCCGCCCAGAGTCGGACGAAGCGCGTGTCCAGCTCCTCCCGTGGGAGGTTGAACACGCGCGCGACATGTGGAAACTGGCGCAGCTCGAGGTGGAACACCGGCGACAGGATCCCACCCCGCCGCCACGACGCGCGCGCTCGCCCCCGCTGTGACTACCGGCGTCCTCTCGTGCCTCCGCGACCGACCGAGGCGCCGGAGCGCTCGCGAGCGCGGCGGACAAGCCAGACGAGCACGGTCCCGCACACGACCGAGAGGAGGATGCCGCCACCGCTGCGTCCGTGGAAGATGGCCAGCGAGATCAAGCCGGCCAGGAACGAGCCGGTGATCCCGATCGCGGCGGTCTGAGGGATCGTCATCGGATCGCGGCCGGGCAACGCGAGCCGCGACAGTGCCCCGACGAGCAGGCCGGTGATGAACAGAATGATCAGATAGGCGATGATCGACATGGTCAGCTCCAGAGTTGGAAGGTGTGTGCAGCAGGTACACCGCTCCGACGCGCACGGGCGCCGGACCGGTCCGCGTGCGGACACTGTTCACACAACGATCACCGGGCCGCAAAGCAGAACGAGCGAGCCTCTACGGCCCGCTCGTTCTACTGGTCGCGCTCCCCTTGACTTCATACGAGCCCCAGGACTTACGTGTTAGGCCTGGCGGGCAAAACACTCCCGGTCTCACGTGGAGACCGAGTAGGGAGCGGCCAGGCCTTCAGGGTATCGCAGCCTCGCCCCGGCCGGCCCCGAGGGGGACGATCGAGACGCTCAGCTCAGCCGACGGCCGGGACGGCGGCGGCCTCGGCGAGCAGCCCGTCGGCCAGGCCGACGAGATCGGCGGCGAGGTGTCCGCACAGCGCGTCGCGCAGGATCGCGCGCAGATGCTCTGAGAGCTCACCGACCGCCCGGTCGAGGCCGCGGTCGGGTGTGGCCAGGCCCGAGATGATCGAGTGCTCGAGCGCGATCGCGCGGGCCATCCGCCCGGCCAGAGTCCGGCGTGATCCTCCGCACGTCCGCAGATCACGGCCAGCCGCTGAGCGAGACGCCCGCTGGCCGGCCCCTCGGGCTCCAGCAGGGCCCGGAGCGCCAGCAGGTAGTCCGTCAGCGCCTCGGACGGCGCCACCCGCTCACAGCCCATCTCAAAGCGCGCCAACGCCCAGGAGAGCTCGCCGGCTCCGGGCAGGCGACGGGTGACAAGGTCACAGAACGCCCGCAGCTCATCCTCGCGCGCGGCCGGGACCAGGGTCAGCAGCCGCGGGCGACCGCCCGTCCCGATCGCCACCGGACGCCATGTGCCGGCGTCGGTCCGTGCCCAGCCGACCGCCCCGATCGCATAGCCACCACGCGCGAACAGGCGCAGGGCGGTGAGCACACGGCGAAACCGCGTCCGGGCCAGCGCGATGGGCACCCGCGTGGAGCGATCCTGGCGGCGCTCGAGGACGAGCAGCACGTTGGGCTCATCGCGGTCACCCCAGACCGCGTCGGCGGGAGCGTCGAACAGGTCGTCACCCCGGATCACCGACAGCCCGTCCCCCAAGGAGAGCTCGGTCGTGTCCGGGTCGAGCGCGACGCCGAGCAGCGGAACGATGATGGTCGCGGTGCACGAGCCTTCGTAGAGGGCGTGCTCGAGAGCCGAGTAGGCCGCTTCGAAATGGGACGGCTCGAACCCGAACTCGCTGCGATCGGCGAACACCTGGGTCAGGAAGGTCGCCAGAACGGCCTCGGCGCGGGCACGTGGGTCATCCGGGATGCGCTCAGCTCCATGCTCGCGCAGATAGCCGTCGGCTGACTCGAGGCCGGCCAGCAGCGTGGCCGCGTCCTCGAAGCTCGCCAGGCTCGAGAGCTCACCGAGCCGGCCCCGGATGAACTGCGCCGTCAGCGGCCGGTAGCAGTACAGCGAGGCGGTGCCTCCGCGCTGCTCGACGACCTCGAAGGGCATCTCCGCGCCGCCGGCGGCCGGCAGTGAGAGTCGGTGGCTGGAGTCAACCGTGAAGTTCTCCAGGCGACGATGGAGCTGTCCGTTGCGCACGGGGCGCGGTTTCTCTGCGCGCGGCGACGATCCTGCCTGCGGACGCCGGCTTGCAGCGGCGCCGGGTCGCTCAGGCGACGCTCAGCGAAAGGCTCAGGCGACGGCGGCGACGGGCTCGCGCGCGTCAGCCGGCGTGTCTGCGGCGTCCTCGGACCCGCAGTCGCCGCCGAGCCATTCGCGACCGTAGGCGCGCATGTCCTCGATGATCGGCACGAGCGCGCGGCCCTTGCTGGTGAGAACGTACTCGACCCGCGGCGGAACCTCGGGGAACGTCTGGCGCCGCACGACCCCCTCCTCTTCGAGAGCTCGCAGGCGCAGGGAGAGCGTGCGCGGGCTGATCCCGGCCAGTGAACGCTCGAGCTCGCAGAAGCGCGAGCGCCCGTCGGCGAGATCGCGGATCACCAGCAGCGTCCACTTACCGCAGACGATCTCTGCGGTACGGCACACCGGACACGTATCTCGATCAGCCATCAGACCTGCGATTCTAGCGCAATGCTTCACGAACTGAAGCGGGTCTGGGAGCCGCCGGCCACCTGCGCGGCCGGGCGCGCGCTCAGCGATCACGGCCGGCGGAGCCGGTAGTGGCCGTCGGTGACGATGCCCGGCGGAGCCGGGCGGGAC